>NYMS01000048.1 GCA_002529455.1 Glycomyces fuscus | reverse complement strand
ATCAGGTGTTCCGCGCCCCGCCAAATCGGCGGTTTGCGGTGTTTCTGATCGGGGTAAAGCCCGTTTCGCCTCCGCGTTTCCCCGGAAGCACCCCCCGAGCCTAACCGGTCCGGAGCAGTGCTCGGAACGGCCGTTCGGAGGAAGGGGTTGACCGGCCCGTCCGCGGGAACCGCGTCCGTCTCGCTCGGTCTTCCCCAACCTTACCCCCGGCTCGGAGTGCTCGGGACACGTTTGCCGAATCTTGGCCCCAGAGACTCTCGCAGGCCTCAGAGCTTCTCGATCGGCGCGTACTTGACCAGGAAGTCCTTCTCGCCGATGTCCGCGCCGAAGTCGATGCGGGCCTTGGTCCGGTCCCCCGAGCCCTCCACCAGCTGCACCCGGCCCATGCCGAAGGAGTCGTGGTTGACCAGGTCCCCCACGCCGAGCGTGGGCGCCTCCTTGGCCGCCTTCGCTCCCGCACGCGGGCGGGAGCCGCCGCCGAAGGTGCTGCCGAAGCCTCCTCCGCCTCCGAAGCCCCCCGGGCTCCGGCCGCCGATGCTGCGGCTGGGCGGGGCGGCCAGGGTGGACTCCGCCCGGCGCCAGTCGACCAGGGACGAGGGGATCTCGTCCAGGAAGCGGGACGCGGGGTTGTAGGAGGGGGTCCCCCAGGCGCTGCGCACGGCGGCGCGGCTGACGTACAGCAGGCGCTGCGCACGGGTGAGGCCCACGTAGGCCAGGCGGCGCTCCTCCTCCAGCTGCGTCTTGTCGCCGAGCGTGCGGGTGTGCGGGAACACCCCGTCCTCCAGCCCGGTGAGGAAGACCGCGGGGAACTCCAGGCCCTTGGCCGCGTGCAGGGTCATCAGCGTGACCACGCCGCCCTCGTCGTCCTCGTCGGGGATCTGGTCGGTGTCCGCGACGAGGGAGATCCGCTCCAGGAAGTCGACCAGGGTCGGCGGGCCCGGGTCGACGGTGACCTCCTCGCCCTCCTCCGCCGGCTCCTCCTCCAGGAGGGCGGCGAAGGTGTGCTCGAACTCGCGGGCGACGTCGACGAACTCCTCCAGGTTCTCCACCCGGCTCTCGTCCTGGAGGTCCTTGGACTCGGCCAGCTCGGACAGGTATCCGGTCTTGCTCAGCACCGCCTCGACGATCTCCGCGGGCGTGCCCTCCGGAACGGTCTCCTCCAGCTCCTCCAGCAGGGCGGTGAAGTTGCGCACCGCCTTGACCGAGCGGGTGGCCATCCCCGGGACCTCGTCCACCCGGCGCAGCGCCCGGGAGAAGGAGATGCGCTCGCGGGCGGCGAACAGCTCGACCGCCTCCTCCGCCCGGGCGCCAATCCCCCGCTTCGGCACGTTGAGGATGCGCCGCAGGCTGACGGTGTCCTCGGGGTTGGCCAGGACCCGCAGGTAGGCGAGGATGTCGCGGATCTCCTTGCGCTCGTAGAAGCGCACGCCGCCGACGATCTTGTAGGGCAGCCCGGTGCGGATGAACACGTCCTCGAACACGCGGGACTGGGCGTTGGTCCGGTAGAACACCGCGACCTGTCCCGGGGTGAGCGTCCCGTCGTCGGTGAGCTTGTCGATCTCGCCGACCACGAAGGCGGCCTCGTCGTGCTCGTTGTCGGCGACGTAGCCGACGATGGCCGGTCCGTCGCCCTGCTCCGACCACAGGTTCTTGGCCGGGCGCCCCTCGTTGCGGTCGATGACCGCGTTGGCCGCGGACAGGATCGTCTGGGTGGAGCGGTAGTTCTGCTCCAGGAGGATGGTGCGCGCGTCGGGGAAGTCGCGCTCGAACTCCAGGATGTTGCGGATGGTGGCGCCGCGGAACGCGTAGATGGACTGGTCGGCGTCGCCGACCACGCACAGCTCGGCGGGCGGCACCACGCTGGTGTCGGAGCCCTCGGCCACGCCGACCAGTTCGCGGATGAACACGTACTGGGCGTGGTTGGTGTCCTGGTACTCGTCGACCATGACGTGCCGGAAGCGGCGCCGGTAGTACTCGGCGACGTCCGGGAACATCTGGAACAGGTTGACGGTGACCATGATCAGGTCGTCGAAGTCCATCGCGCCCGCCTCGTGCAGGCGGCGCTGGTAGAGCTGGTAGGCCTCGGCGAGCTTCTTCTCCTGCTCGGTCTGGGCCTGTCCGGCGAACGTGTCGTAGTCGACCAGCTCGTTCTTGAGGTTGGACACCTGGGCGGAGAAGGCCTTGGGCGGGAACCGCTTGGGGTCCAGGTCCATCTCCTTGCACACCAGCTGCATCAGGCGCGCGGAGTCGGCGGAGTCGTAGATGGTGAAGCTGCTCGGATAGCCGAGCCGGGAGGCCTCCCTGCGCAGGATGCGCACGCACGCCGAGTGGAAGGTCATCGTCCACATGCTGTTGGCGGCGCGCACGCCCAGCAGCGCCTGGATGCGCTCGCGCATCTCGGCGGCGGCCTTGTTGGTGAAGGTGATCGCGAGGATCTCCCCCGGGCGGACACCGCGTGCGGCCATGAGGTGGGCGATGCGGTGGGTGAGGACGCGGGTCTTGCCGGACCCCGCACCCGCCACGATCAGGAGCGGGGATCCGCTGTGGGTGACGGCGTCGCGCTGGGGACCGTTCAGACCTTCGAGGAGCTGTTCTTGGGAGGACACGGCATCCAGGTTACGGCCGCCCGGTGACGCCGCCGCCCCCGTCCACGGGGACGGCCCGCCACAGGCCCGGTTTGTCGGGCAAAAGCGCCTGACCGGCGACTTACCCTGTTTCGGTACGGGTCCCCGATCGGGGGCCTCGTGTTTCCGAGAGGGAGTTTCCTTGAGCATGCGTGTGTTCGTCGACTGCGACCCGGGGATCGACGACGCCGTCGCGCTCGCCTACCTGGCCGCTCGGCCCGAGGTGGAGATCGTCGGTGTCGGGGCGGTCTTCGGCAACAACAGCGTGGACGTCACGGCCGACAACGCGCTGCGGCTGCTGGAGCTGTACGGCCGTCCGGACGTCCCGGTGGCGGTGGGCGCGGCGCGTCCGCTGGTGCAGCCGCCGCACCTGGCCGCGCACGTGCACGGCGGCAACGGCCTGGGGGACGTGGAACTGCCCGAGCCCGCGGCCCGGCCCGTGCCGGAGACCGCGGCCGAGCTGCTGGTGCGCCTGGTCCGCGAGAACCCGGGCGGGATCGACGTGCTGGCCGTGGGGCCTCTGACGAACCTGGCGATCGCGCTGGCTCTGGAGCCGGAGCTGCCGCGGCTGGTGCGCCGCCTGGTGGTGATGGGCGGCGCGGTGCGCGTGGCGGGCAACGTGTCCTCGCACGCCGAGGCCAACATCAGCAACGACCCCGAGGCGGCGGAGGCGGTGTTCGCGGCCGGGTTCGACCTGGACCTGGTGGCGCTGGACATCACCATGAAGACGGTGGCCACCACCGAGTGGCTGGCGGAGCTGGGGACGGTCCCGGGCGAGCGCGCCGAGCGCACGTCGGCGTTCCTGGACTTCTACGCCGACTTCTACTCGGGGATCTTCGGGGTCCGCCAGTGCGCGATGCACGACCCGCTGGCCGCGGCGGTGCTGGTGGACCCGCACCTGGTGACGGAGGCGTTCGAGGCCCCGGTCCGCGTGGAGCTGGCCGGGACGCTGACGCGGGGGATGACCGTGGCGGACCTGCGCCCGCGCCCGAAGGGCGACGACCGCCGCCCCGCGCGGGTGGTCACGGAGGTGGCCGAGGCCGAGTTCCTGGGCCGGATGCTCGACTCGTTGCGCTAGGCGGACACGCCCCGGGGGCGTGTCAGACCAGCCTGCGGGCGGTGGCCCAGCGGCTCAGCTCGTGGCGGTTCGACAGCTGGAGCTTGCGCAGCACCGAGGACACGTGCGTCTCCACGGTCTTGACGGAGATGAACAGCTCCTTGGCCACCTCCTTGTAGGCGTAGCCGCGCGCGATGTGGCGCAGGACCTCGCGCTCGCGCTGGGTGAGCCGGTCGAGCTCGGGGTCCACCGGCGGGGCGTCGGTCGCGGAGAAGGCGTCCAGCACGAATCCGGCCAGGCGCGGGGAGAAGACCGCGTCGCCGTCGGCCACGCGCACGATGGCGTCGGCCAGCTCCCTGCCGGAGATGGTCTTGGTGACGTAGCCGCGGGCTCCGCCGCGCACCACGCCGATGACGTCCTCGGCGGCGTCGGAGACCGACAGGGCCAGGAAGCGGATCTGGGGGTGCTGGGCCAGGACGCGGCGCAGCACCTCCACGCCGCCGCCCCCGGGCAGGTGGACGTCCAGCAGGACGAGGTCGGGCTGCTTCTCCCCGATGACGTGCACGGCGCTGTCGACGTCGCCGGCCTCGCCGACCACGTTCACGGCGTCGCCGAGCTCACCGCGCACACCGCTGCGGAACAGCCGGTGGTCGTCCACGATCACGACGCGGGGAACCGCGTCACCGCCACTGAAGGTCGTGCTCTCGTCTGCCACACCGTGGACTCTACCCACGTCGGCGCGGACGGTGGCACCCGCCTCCGGGGCTGTCCGCTTCCGGCCGCCTCCCGACGCCGGCGGCGGTTCCGGCAGCGGTTCCGGCGGGTGCTCCGGCGGCGGGTCACGCGGCCGGAACCGCCCTCCCCTCCCGCCCGGCCCGCGCTACAGGTCGGGGATGCGCGGCATGCGCAGCTGCACCTCGGTACCCTCTCCGGGACCGGTGCGGATGCGCGCGGAGCCGCCGTGGCGCTCCATCCGGCCCAGGATGGAGCCGCGCACGCCCATCCGGTCCTCGGGGATGCCGTCCATGTCGAACCCGGCGCCGCGGTCGCGGACGAACACCAGCACCTCCTCCTGGTCGACCTCGCCGAACACCGAGATGCTGTCCGTCCCGGCGTACTTGGAGGCGTTGACCATGGCCTCGCGGGCGGCGCGGAGCATGGCCGCCAGCGCGTCGTCCGTGGGGCAGTCGCCCACGCACACCACCTCGATGGGGACGCCGTGCTCCTCCTCGACCTCGGCGGCGACGCGTTCGAGCGCGGGCGAGACGGTGGTGTCGGCGTCGGCGGGCCGCTGGTAGAGCCAGCTGCGCAGGGCGCGCTCCTGGACCCGGGCGAGGCGCTGCACCTCGCGGGGGTCCTCCGCCCGCCGCTGGATGAGGGTCAGGGTGTGCAGGACGGAGTCGTGGATGTGGGCGGCGAGTTCGGCGCGCTCGGCGTTGCGGATGCGCTCGCGGCGCTCCTGGTCGCGTTCGCGGATCAGGCCGATGATCCAGGGGGCCACGATGAGCGCGATGCCCGCGAGCACGGTGAAGGCGAAGGTCAGGCCGGCGCGGGCGTTCTGGAGCTGCTCCTGGAAGACGAGGAAGCCGATGGCTCCGACGACGACGAGCAGCACGCCCGCGCCCGCGCGCATGATGCCCTTGGGAGTGGACCGGCCGACGGTGCTGGTCATCCACTGGTCGCGCTGGGACGGGTTGGCCTGCTGCCAGAGGATGATGCCGCCGAGGGTGCCGAAGACCACGAACCACAGCAGCGGGTCGAAGACACCGCCGAAGAGCAGGAACAGGAGGCCGAGACCCACGGCGAGGCCGACGTAGGCGACGAGCTGGGAGAGGTCGCGGCCCTTGCGGCGGCTGTCGGGGGCGGCCTTCTCCTCCTCCACGGTTTCGGCGGGGACGAAGAAGTACAGGGCGGCGTAGACCGCGATGCCGATACCGCCCACGGACAGCGCCATGAAGGCGAGTCGGACCACCACCGGGTCCAGGCCCAGGTGCCTGGCGAGTCCGGCGGCGACACCGCCGAGGAGCCTGCCCCTGACCGCGCGGGTGAGCCGCGGGGTGTCCGCGGCCGTTGCTGCCACCGCCCGATCACCGCTTTCGTCCGTGCGGCGGGGAGGATGTACGCACCCGCCGCGTTCGTGGGTCCTGTGTTGTCCAGGATGCCCCCTCCGGTGCGGGCCGGGCATCGGGGGCGCGCCCCTGGTCCTGGCCGGGTCCCCGTCAGGGTGGGTTCAGGGTCGTCCCCGATGTGCTGGTGGGCGGCGGCGGGTGACCATGGGTGGGTGAGGAGAGCGCGGTGAGTGACCATGACTGACGACCCGGTGCCGGAGGGCGCCCCGTCCGCCTCCGGTACGGCCGGGGCGGGTTCCGGGGCTCCCGTGCGCGAGCTGCGCAAGGGGGACGAGGACCGGGTCCTCACCGGCGTGTGCGCGGGCCTGGGCCGGTACACCGGGATCGACCCGGTGGTGTGGCGGGCGGCCTTCGTGCTGACCTCGTTCGCCGGGGCGACGGGCCTGCTGCTCTACATCGCCGCGTGGATGCTCATGCGGGACGCCCAGGGCGTTCCGGCGACGTTCGAGCAGATGCTCGACCGCGGTATCCCGCCGCGGACGGTGCCCAAGCTGCTCGCGGTCGGGCTGGCGGTCGCGACGACGTTCAGCCTGGTCGGCGGCCTGGGGTGGTCGACGCTGGTGCTGGCGGTGCCCCTGGTGCTGGGACTGCTGACCGCGCGCAACCGGGGCGTGGACCTGCGGTCGGTGTTCACCGGGCTGCGCGAGGACCTGCGGGCCACGGACCCGCCGCCGGCGACGCCGTCCCCGGGGCCGACCGCGACCTACTACAACCCGGCCCAGCCGTGGGCGTCCGCGCCGCAGGGTCCGGTGGACCTGGCGGTGGTGTCCGAGCGCACCGCCGCGCGGGGGCCCGGGGACGAGGAGGAGCGCTCCGGTGGCGCCGGGGGGTCCGGCGAGCGGGAGGGCGGCGGCTCCCGTCCCAGGGGCAGGCGCCTGCCGCTGGCCTCCCTGGCGTTGTGGACGGTCGTGGCCGGGGCCGTCCTGGTGTCCGTGCTGGAGTTCGGCTGGTCCTCCTCGCTGTGGAGCGGGCGGACGGCCGCCCTGCTGTTCGGTCCGGAGACCGGGGTGTTCTTCCTCGCCGGGTCCCTGGCGGTGGTCGGCGTGTACGCGCTGGTCGGCGCCTGGGCGGGTGATCCGCGGGGACTGGCCCCGATGGGGGCGGCGGCCGTTCTGCTGCTGGTGCTGGCGTCGGTGACCGACCTGACCCGGGTACGGATCGGCGACGAGACGTGGCGGCCGACCACGGTGGCCGAGGCCGAGTCCGGCGAACACCGGCTCACCGTGGGTTCGGGGACCCTGGACCTGACCGCTCTGGAGGACCTGGAGCCCGGCGGGACCGTCGACGTGTCGCTGCGGGTGGGAGTGGGCCGCGTGGAGCTGGTCCTGCCCGAGGACGCGGAGGTCGCGGTGGACTCGGAGGTCGGCGTGGGGATGGTGGACTTCACACGGGAGGACGGACGGGACGACATGGTCGGGGTCTCCCTGAGGTACGAGGAGGTCCACGAGGCCGTGGCGGTCTCCGGGGCGCAGGACGAGGGGTCGCGCAGCGGCGGGGCCCCGCGGATCAACGTGAGCACCGACTCACTGTTCGGGGTTGTGGAGGTGGAGCGTGGCGGAGCGTAGGACTGACTGGGGCTCGCTGGTCGCGGGCCTGCTGTTCCTCGGCCTGGCGGTCTCGTTCGTCATGCGCGGCACGGGCGAGTGGGAGTTCAACGTCCTGTGGGTGCTGCCGGTGCTGTTGGCGGGGCTGGCCGCGGCCGGGACGGCCCGCGCGCTCACCCGGCCCCGACCGGGCCGGCCCTCCACGGAGAGTCGCTCCGACGCCCGGGAGTGACGGGCACGCCCCGATCGCGGGGCACACGAAAGCCACAACGGAAGAACAACAAGGACCCGCTGGGGACGCGGGAAACGCGGGGCGCCGACCGGGACGGGGAGGCGCCCCGCGGCTTGTCCGGGTGCCCCGGGGTCCTGGAGGCGCCGGACGCGCGGTCGCGGGGAAGCGCCGTCACGGGGAGGACGCCGCCGTGTCTGCCTCGACCCGCTTTCCGCCTCCCCGTGCGCCCGGGCACGGGGCGAAAAGGGCACCGTCCGGCCGCCCGGCCCCGGCTCAGTCCGTCGGCGCGGAGGGCCGCGGGCGGTGTTCGGCGATGGCCGCGAACGCCGCCACGTCCAGCGACTCGCCGCGCGCCGAGGGGTCCACGCCCGCCGCGCGCAGGGCGGCCTCGGCGGCGGGCGGGGAACCGGCCCACCCGGCCAGGGCGGCGCGCAGGGTCTTGCGGCGCTGCGCGAAGGCGGCGTCGATCACCCGGAAGACCTCCTCGCGGCTCGCCGTGGTGGCGGGCTGCGGGCGGCGGATGAGTTCGACCAGTCCGGAGTCGACGTTGGGGGCGGGCCAGAACACGTTGCGGCCGACCGCTCCCGCGCGGCGGGCCCCGGCGTACCAGGCGACCTTGGCCGAGGGCACCCCGTAGACGCGTCCGCCCGGGGGCGCGGTGACGCGGTCGGCGACCTCGGCCTGCACCATGACCAGCACCCGCCGCAGGCTGGGCAGCAGCTCCAGCAGGTGCAGCAGGACCGGGACGGACACGTTGTAGGGCAGGTTGGCCACCAGCGCCGTGGGCTCGGGGCCGGGCAGCCCCGTCACGCGCATGGCGTCGCCGTGGACGACGGTGAGCCGGTCGGCGAGGTCGGGCGCGTGGTCGGCGACGGTGTCCGGCAGCGCCTCGGCCAGCACCGGGTCGATCTCCACCGCGGTCACGTGGCGCACGTGCGGGAGCAGGGCCAGGGTGAGCGAGCCCAGGCCCGGACCGACCTCGACGACGGTGTCCTCCTCGGTGACCCCCGCGACCCGCACGATGCGGCGGACGGTGCCGTGGTCGATGACGAAGTTCTGGCCCAGCGTCTTGGTGGGCCGGATACCGAACCGTTGCGCGAGTGCCCGCACGTCGGCGGGGGTGAGCAGGCGGGAGCGGTCGTCGGGTGCGGGTGTCTGTGTCACCCCCACATCTTGCCAGCTCCCGCCTGTTGTCCCGTTTCCGGTGGATCCGCCCTGCCGAACAGGTGCGTGCCGCGGTGGGGCCGTCGGCTCCGCCGGCCGCCACCGACGCCGCCGTACGGCTGCTGGCCGCTCCGGGCCCGCTCGGCGGGGCGGCGGGGGGCGTTTCCCTGGGGCGCCGGGCATGACGGACCCGTCCTTTTCCGGAAAGGTCGGCGCGGGTTTCCCGCGCTCTGCCCGAAACGGGTGCACTCCAGCTCTCCACCGCTGTCGGCGGGGGTGGGGGAAGGTTTTTCCGGAGTCGGGAACCCACTCCCGCCCCGGTGAACACCGACACGTTAACGCCCATTGAAGGAACGCTTTTGCAGTTGACCGAAAAGGCGGATCATTTCGCGGCTTTCCGAACCAGAATTCTCTTTTCCCCTTTTCCTCCGCTTCTGTTCACCCCTCCCTCGGAGTGCCGCGGGGGTGCCGCCGTGGCACGGCCCGACCGGAGCCTGCACAATGAACCGAGCGACGTTCTAGTCGTGCGCGCTCCCCTCTACCGCCTTGGAGACCGCCCATGGGACCACTGAACGGAATCCGCGTCGTCGAGTTCACCGGGATCGGCCCTGCGCCGATGGCCGGGATGCTCCTCGCCGACCTGGGCGCGAGCGTCATCCGCCTCGACCGCCCCGCGGCAGCCGACGCGATGAACGCCGGCGCGGGCGGCCCCCACATGAGCGAGGGGCGCACCGTCCTGCCCGCCGACCTCAAGTCCGAGGAGGGCCTCGCGCTCGCCCGCGACCTGGTCTCCCGGGCCGACGCGCTCCTGGAGGGCTTCCGCCCCGGGGTCATGGAGCGCCTGGGGCTGGGACCCGAGGACTGCCTCGGGCTCAACCCGCGCCTGGTCTACGCGCGGGTCACCGGCTGGGGCCAGGACGGACCGCTCGCGCGCACCGCGGGACACGACATGAACTACATCTCCGTCAACGGCGCCCTGCACGCCATCGGCCGCGCGGGCGGCCCGCCGGTCCCCCCGGTCAACCTCCTGGGCGACTTCGCCGGGGGCACCATGTTCGCGGTCACCGGGATCCTCGGCGCGCTGGTCGAGCGCCAGTCCTCCGGCCGCGGCCAGGTCGTGGACGCCGCGATGGTGGACGGCAGCGCGCTCCTGATGTCGATGCTGCACGAGGACCGCGCGCGCGGCTCCTGGAACGACGAGCGCGGCACCAACTACCTGGACACCGGCGCCCCCTGGTACGACGTCTACGAGTGCGCGGACGGCCGGTACGTATCGGTCGGCTGCATCGAGCCCCAGTTCTACGCCGCGTTCCTGGAGGGCACCGGCCTGGCCGGGGAGGAACTGCCCGACCAGTGGGACCGGTCGGGCTGGCCACGGCTGCGCGAGCGGTTCGCCGAGGTCCTGCGCACCCGCACCCGTGACGCGTGGGGCGAGGTGTTCGGGGGGGCCGACGCCTGCGTGATGCCGGTCCTGTCCCTGGAGGAGGCCCCCGACCACCCGCACGTGCGCGCCCGCGGCTCGCTCGTGCGCGACGGCGACCGGATCGTCCCGGGTCCGGCACCCCGTTTCGACCGCACTCCGGGCGGGGTCACCCGGGGCGCCGAACAGCCCGACACCGCGGAGACCCTCCGGCAGTGGGGCCTCACCTCCTGACCGAAACCCCGTCCGCGCTCCGCCCCGGCCCTCGGCCGGAGCCACCGCGCACACCGTCCCACGCGCCGGGACCCGCGGATCCCCCTACGCGGCGCGGAGAATGGCTAGGGTGAGCGACCAGTCCGGCTGAGCGCGCGACGGGGGGTCCGCCATGCCACGACGGCTCGTCACACCGGGGGCGCACTGGGGAAGGCGCCTGGGTGCCCTGCTGCTGTCCGCGGCGGTGCTGCTGTGTACCGCGCCCGCCGCGTCCGCCATGGGTCTCGCCGAGTCCGATGCCCTGCCCGGCCCCGAGGGGCCGGCCGACCGGCGTGAGGGTCCCGTAGTGCTCGTGGGAGTTCCGGGCCTTCTGTGGCAGGACGTGAGCCCCGAGACCACACCGACGCTGTGGGAGATGGCCGAGGAGGGCTCGATCGGCAACGTGTCGATCCGCACGGCCACCTCGCGCACCTGCCCCACCGACGGCTGGCTGTCGGTGTCGGCCGGGCAGCGCGCCCTGTCCATCCGGGAGCGCTTCACGGTGTGCGAGGCCGCCCCGGAGCCCGAGCGCACCGGCTCGGGCGCGGTCGTCCCGGGCTTCGACGCCTACGTCAGCCAGAACGCGAGGACGCTCTTCGACGCGCCCGTGGGGCTGCTCGGGCAGACCGTGCACGAGGAGGGCGGGACCACGCTCGCCGTCGGCCACGGCGCCGCCCTGGGCGTGGCCGACGCCTCCGGGCGGGTGGACCACTACGTCGACGACGTGCGCGACCTGACCACCGACCGCCTGGAGGGGGTCTCCCTGGCGGCGGTCGAGCTGGCCGGGCTCACCCGGCTCTACCCCGACTACCCGGACCCGCCGATCACCGACGAGGAGGCCCGGGAGGCCGCGCAGGAACCGGTCGGGGAGGAGGACGCAGAGGAGGAGCGCGAGTCGGACGGGGAGGCCGGGGGCCCGCCCGAGCCCGACCCCGACGACGTCCCCGAGTGGGAGCGCGACAAGGCGCTGGCCGCCCTGGACGAGCGGCTGAGGGCGCTGGAGCGCGTGCTGCCGGTCGGCTCGTCGCTGATGGTGGTCGGCGTCTCCATGGACACCGGCCCCTCCCAGCTCACGGTGGCCGTGTCCGGGGAGATCGGTGAGTCGGGGTTCACCGGGGAGGGGTCCTTCCTGGCCTCGGACTCGACCCGCCGGGCCGGACTGGTGGTGCTCACCGACACCACGCCGACCGTCCTGACCGCCCTGGGGATGCGGGCCACCGAGCCGACCAGCGGCCGGTCCTGGCACCTGACCGGCCGGCCCCCGACAACCGACGAGGCCGTCGGGCGGCTGGTGGAGTTCAACACCGCCGCGGTGGTGGTGGGCGCCGCCATCCCGGGCTTCTTCAGCGGCCTGGTCGCCTTCCAGCTGCTCATCTACGCGGCCGCGGCCTACGCGCTGCACCGCTACTCCAACCGGCAGCGCGGCAAACGCGCGCGCGTGCTGACGCTGACGCGGGTGGTGGCGCTGGCCGGGGCGGCCTTCCCGGTGGCCAGCTACCTGGCCAACCTCATCCCGTGGTGGGCCGCGCCCTCGCCGCTGCTGCCGCTGCTGGTGTGCGTCCTGGCCGCGGACGCCCTGGTGGTGGCGCTGGCCATGGCGGGGCCGTGGCGGCGCACCGTCCTGGGCCCGATGACGGTGGTGGCGGGCACGACCACGGCGGTGCTCTTCCTGGACCTGTGCTTCGGCGCCTACCTCCAGATGAACTCGCCCACGGGGTACTCGCCGATCGTGGCGGGCCGGTTCTACGGGGTCGGCAACATCGCGTTCGCGACGTTCGCGACCGGCATGCTGATGACGGTGGCGGGGATCTCCCACGAGCTGGTCTCACGGGGGTGGCGCCGCTCCGCCGTGGCGGTGACCCTGGTCGTCGGTGCGTCGACGGTGCTGATCGTGGGCTGGCCGGGGCTGGGCACCGACTTCGGCGGGGTGATCGCGCTGATCCCCGGCCTGGCGGTGACCACGATGATGATCGCCGGGGTGCGCGTGACGGCGGCGCGCCTGGCCGTGGTGGCCCTGGTGACGGTGACGGCGATCTCACTGATCTCGTGGCTGGACTACCTGCGCCCGCCGGGGGACCGCAGCCACCTCGGTGCCTTCGCCGCCCAGGTGGTCGGCGGCGAGGCGGGGGCGGTGGTGGCCCGCAAGCTGAGCGCGATGCTGGGGACGCTGGGCAACTGGCAGCTGACCCTGCTGGCGGCGTGCGCTCTGGTGTTCCTGTTCGTGATGCTCCACCGGCCGACCCACTGGCGGATCGGTGCGCTCCAGGTGGCCTACGAGTACGCGCCGACGCTGCGGGCGGGGCTGACCGGCTCGCTGGTGACCGCGCTGGTGGGCTTCGCGGTCAACGACTCGGGGGTGGCGATCCCGGCGATCGCGCTGACGGTGGTGGTACCGCTCACCCTGTCGGCGTGTGTGTGGGCCCTCCAGCAGAGGGACGAGGACCGGACAGCCGATCCCGAACCCGTCGAGAACGCCCAGTGCATGTGATGCATACCTCATAGAGCACACGGGGAGCAAAGGACGCGAGCACGACCTTGCGTCGCTCACGTCACGAATCGGCCACAGCCCTGTGGTAAAGTCCGTGGCTGGGCGGCCTCTCGTAGGAGACATCCGGTGTCCCACAGGGCACCGAGCCGGCCGAACCGACCGCTCGGGAGAGGCCAGGACCCGCCGTCCGACGGCCCCCGCCCGCACCGGCGGGGAATGCCCGCCCCCGCGGGCGAGTTTGCACAGTTGCCGAGGGCGGGAGTGGCCCGAAGCAGCGATTCGGCGCCACCGGCGCACCGTCCGTCTCCACCGCCTCCATCGCAGGGCACGGACACGCAGGAACTTCCGGCCCGGGTTTGCACGTTTGCCCGACGACCCGCTTCGCGCGGGTCTGTCCGACAAACCCAGGCGAGAAGGGCGCTTCTCCCCCTTTCCGGGGGCATCACGCAAGGAACTTGATGAACCATCAGCTTGGCCACCGCGGTAACACGACGAACGTCCCGGTCGGCACGCGCTCGTGGAGCCGCGTGCGGCCCACCGCGCCGACCCGTCGGGCGAGGCCCGAATACGCCGGAGTCGCCATGCCCGACCTGACCATCTCCTCCACCCTGCACGACGCCGGACGGGTTCTGGCGTTGGACGGGGAGATCGACATGGCCACCGAGCACCGCTTCCAGGAGGCGGTGACCGAGGCTCTCACCACGCAGCCCTTCGGCCGTGTGGTCCTGGACTGCGCCGACCTGCGGTTCATCGACTCCAGCGGTCTGCGCGTCCTGATCCGCGCGCACAAGGCGGCCAAGGAGCAAAAAGCGCTCCTGGCCATCGCCTCGCCCATCAACCGGGTGGTGCAGACCCTGCGGGTGACCTCGCTCGACACGCGCATCCCCGTCTTCCCGACGGTCGCGGAGGCGCTCACGGCTCCGCGCGCGTAGTACCCCCGTGCCGCCGACACCGCCTGCCCCCCGGGCACTCTCCCGCACGACGTCCACAGCACACGCGCCAGGGGCGCGACCTCCACGGTCGCGCCCCTTCGCCGTACACGGGGCGGGAAACCCCTAGAAGAGCAGCAACCAGACGCCGAGGCCGGTCACCGCCGCGTTGACCAGGAAGAAGACCACCACCCACAGGGTCCCGGGCACACCGGTGAGCCGGGCCAGCTGGTCGGCGTCGGAGTGCGGTGAGGGATTGCGCCTGCGCTGGGACTGGAGTTCGACGACCGGCCGCACGCCCGCGAAGAGCAGGAACCAGATGAACAGGTAGGCGAAGGCCGCCTGTACCTCCGACGGGGTGAACCAGCTGATCCCGAACACCACCGCGCCGGTCGCCACGATCGACACCACGCCGTAGACGTTGCGGATCATCAGCAGCATGGCGGCGAGCACGACGATGCTCAGCCACAGCAGGGCGGTGATGCGGTCCGACATGAGCATGAGGATGCCGAGCAAGCCGATGACCGACGAGGAGACGTAGCCCGCGAAGACGGTCAGGACCATGCCGACGCCGGTCGGCTTGCCCCGGGAGACGGTGACCCCGGAGGTGTCCGAGTGGAGCCGGATACCGGTGAGCTGACGACCGCTGAGCAGGGCGACCAGGGCGTGTCCGCCCTCGTGGGCGATGGTGACGACGTTGCGTCCGATCCGCCAGGGCGGGCCGAGCAGTACGGCCGCCAGTGCCAGGACCGCCGCGGTGACGATGATCCACCGCTCCGGTTCGGGCTGGACCGACAGCACTTCCTGCCAGACGTCACCCAAGGTTGTTCCCACGTGTGCCCCCGACTCTGGTTCGACCGGACCGTGCACGGGCCCCACCGGTGCGCGCCGCGGTTGCCGGGAGACGCGTGGAACAGGGACCCTTGCCGAACTTTAGGGCATGTGGGGACGTTCCGTGTTCTGTCGCGAAATCCGAGCGTTCCCCGAGGTCAATGTGACTTCCTCGCACCGATGAACTGGCCAAACGGGGACCGCCAGCCTACATTCATCACTGGCAGTTATTTTTCCGCTACTCACAGCAAGGATTATTGTGAAGCGTATCGCTGGACTCGCCCTCATGGCCCTGACCGCCGGTGCCGTCATCGGCGCCTCCTCCCCCGCCATCGCGGACGAGGAGCACAACGGCTACCACGGCTGGCACCACGACAACGGTGACAACGGGCACGACCACGGCGACAACGGGCACGACCGCGGTGGCAAGGGCAAGGGCGACGACCGCAACGGGCACGACCACGACGACCGGCGCAACGGCGACGACCGCAAGGGCGACGACCACGACGGCCGCAACGGCCACGACCGCGACGGCCGCAAGGGCGACGACCGCGACGACCGCAAGGGCGACGACCACGACGGCCGCGGCAACGGGCACGACCACGATGACAACGGTTACGAGGAGGACGACGACAACGGCCACGACGACCGCGACGGCCGCGACGGCCGCGACGGCGACGACCGCAAGGGCGGCGACCGCGACGACCGCAAGGGCGACGACCACGACGGCCGCAAGGGCGGCGACCGCGACGACCGCAAGGGCGACGACCGCAACGGCCGCGACGGCGACGACCACGACGGCCGTAATGGCGACGACCGCAAGGGCGACGACCGCAACGGCCGCGACGGCCGCGACAACGGGGACCACGACGACGAGGACCACAAGGACGGCTACTACGAGGACGACGAGGACGAGGACGACAAGGACCACGACCGGCGCTAGTCGCCCCGCCCGGGTCCGCGCGTCCGCTTGAGCCCGACGCGCCCGCGGAGGGGCGGGCGCACGGCGCAGCCACGGCGGACCCGTTCTCCTCAGCGCAGCGCCGCCCGCGGCCCCCGATCCGCGGGCGGCGCTTCCGTGCGCGCGCCCGCACGGGCCTCGGTCAGTCCTCCCGCGACTCCGCCGCGGCCTTGAGCCGTACCAGGGTCTGCTCGATGCTCCGCGCGTTCCTGGCGGGTATCCCCATCAGGACGTAGAAGGCCGGAAGGCCCCTGGAGTAGTCGAAGGTCTCCGTGACCCGGGTGCCTCCCCCCGGCAGCTCCTCCAGTTCGTAGCGCCAGCGGTGCGAGCCGAAGTGCCGCCAGGCGATGAGGCGGTCCTCCTCGTACTCCACCACCCGGTTGGTCATCCGGTAACCGACGCCGAACATCCTCATGTCCATGCCGAACTCACTGCCCCGCTCCAGCCGCTGCGGGCCGAAGAGGTTGGAGAGCACGGTCCCCGAGCCGTCGAACTCCGCGTGCCGCGCCGGCTCCGCGATGATGTCGAAGATCCGCTTGGCGGGAGCGTCGACCACGACGCTCCGCGCAACCCTGTGTTTGGCCATGACCGCATCATGACAGCGCCGTGCGGCCCGGCTCCGGGCACCCCGCCGGATCCGGGGCTCAGGCCCGGACGGAGTGCCGCTCCACCGCCGCCAGCCCTCCGCCCACCGAGGTGACGTGCACCACCCAGAAGGAGCCCTTGCGCAGCCCCAGCTGCTGGGAGACCGGGGCGCCCAGCCGTGTGAGCGCCTCGGCCATCAGCTGCGGGACGAGTTCGCCGTGCGTGCACACGACGGTCGGCCTCCCCTCGGCCAGGATGCGCGCGAACGCCTCGCGGGCCTCCTCCGCCCCGTACGGGGAGCCGCCGGGGAAGGACCCGCCGGGGGGCGTGTGGACCGTGAACGCCCGCTCGGTGCGCGTCGGCACGTCGTACCCGACCGTGTAGGGCAGCACCGACTCGGTGCACCGCGCCGCCGCCGACGTCACCACCCGGGGCCGCCCGTAGGCGCTCAGCACCCGGGGCAGGGCCAGGGCGTCGGCGCGCCCCGTCCCGTCCAGGGGCCGCAGGAGGTCGTCGTCGGACCAGGCGCGCTTCTCCCCCGCCGACAGGTGCCGCAGCAGGATGACGGGGAAGGTCGTCGCGGGCCCGGCCAGGAAGTTGTCGACCACCCGTACGTCGTGGTCGTAGGTGAGCCGGTCGCGGGCCTCCCCCACCGGCACCCACTCGACCAGGTCCACCTCCTCGTTGGGCGGGTAGTCGATCCCCGCCGCGGGGTCGGCGGTGGTGGCCGCCCACCACTCCACCTGCTTGGGCCAGCCGTCCTTGAGGTAGCGCTGCGGGGGGAGCCTGCGGCCCAGCACGGGGGTCAGACCGGTCTCCTCGACCACCTCGCGGACCGCGCCGGTCACGGGGTGCTCGCGGCTCTTGAGCTTGCCCTTGGGCAGGGACCAGTCGCCCCGGTCGGGCCTGCGGACGAGGACGATCTCGGTGCCGTCGGGGCCCTCGCGCCACAGCAGGGCGCCCGCCGCCCGGATGGGTTCGAGGTAGCCGCCCACCGCCGTCTCGCGCAGGGGCCCGGCCCCGCGGGCGCCCTCGACGGATCCCTCGACGTCGCCCCCGTTGTGTCCGGCGGTCATCCGACCTCCACCACGCGCAGGTGGCGGTCGCCGCGCAGGCTGTCCTGGAGGTCGGTGAGCGGCCGCCCGTCACCGTCGCGGGTGAAGCGGGTCCACGTCCCGTCGGGCTGGAGCCGCCAGGACGATGTGCCGTCGTCCATCGCCAGGTCCATGAGGCGTACCAGCCTGCGGCACTGCTCGGTGTCGGACACGCGCACCAGGGCCTCGACCCGGCGGTCGAGGTTGCGGGGCATCAGGTCGGCGCTGCCGATCCACACCTGGGGCCGCCAGCCGTTGGCGAAGACGAAGATGCGGGAGTGCTCCAGGAAGCGGCCCAGGATGCTGCGCACCCGGATGTTCTCGGAGAGCCCGGGCACCCCGGCGCGCAGGACGCAGCTGCCCCGCACCCACAGGTCCACGCTCACCCCGGCCTGGGAGGCCCGGTACAGGGCGTCGATGATCTCCCGGTCGACCAGGGAGTTGACCTTGATCCGGATGCGCGCCGGCTCGCCCTTGAGGCTGTTGTCGATCTCGACGGCGATCTGTTGGAGCAGGCTCTCACGCAGGGAGGAGGGCGCCACGAGCAGGCGCTGGTAGTGCTTCTTGCGGGAGAAGCCGGTGAGGCTGTTGAACAGGTCGCTGACGTCCTCGCCCACCTCGGGGTCGGCGCTGAACAGGCCGAAGTCCTCGTACATGCGGGCGGTGCTCGGGTTGTAGTTGCCGGTGCCCACGTGGCAGTAGCGGCGCAGCAGCCCGTCGTCGTCGCGGCGCACGACCATGGACAGCTTGCAGTGGGTCTTGAGCCCGACGACGCCGTAGACGACGTGGCAGCCCGCCTGTTCGAGCTTGCGGGCCCACTGGATGTTGTTCTGCTCGTCGAAGCGGGCCTTGATCTCGACCAGGACCACGACCTCCTTGCCCCCGCGGGCGGCCTCGATGAGGGACTCCACGATGGGCGAGTCGCCGCTGGTGCGGTACAGGGTCTGCTTGATCGCCATGACCTCGGGGTCGGTGGAGGCCAGGGCCAGGAAGCGCTCGGTGGTGGTGGCGAAGGACTCGTAGGGGTGGTGGACGAGTATCTCGCGTTCGCGGACGGCGGCGAAGAGGTCGCCGGAGGTCAGGGCGAGCGGCTCGACGGGGACCATGGGCGGGTAGCGCAGTTCGGGGCGGTCGGTGTCGGCGATCTGGGAGAGCCCGGCGAGGTTGAGCGGGCCGGGGACCCGGTAGATCTCCTCCTCCTCGGCGCCCAGTTCCTGGGTGAGGATGGCCAGGGCCTCGTCGCTGATGTCCTGTTCGACCTCCAGGCGCACGAGCGGGCCGAAGCGGCGGCGCAGCAGCTCGTTCTCCAGGGAGGTGACGAGGTCGTCGGTCTCGTCCTCGTCGACCTCCAGGTCGGCGTTGCGGGTGACCCGGAAGGCGTTGTGCTCCATGATCTGCATGCCCTCGAAGAGCTGGGGCAGGTGGGCGGCGACGATGTCCTCGACCGGGACGAACCGGCCGCCCTCGCGGTCGCCCAGCTCGATGAAGCGGGGCAGGGAGCTGGGTATCTTCACCCGGGCGAACATGCGGCGCCCGTCCTGCGGGTCGCAGACGGCGACCGCGAGGTTGAGCGAGCGGCCGGAGACGTAGGGGAAGGGGTGCGCGGAGTCGACCGCGAAGGGGGTCACCAGCGGGTAGACGGAGCGCTGGAAGTAGCCGCGCAGGTTCTCGCGCTCGACGGTCTCCAGTTCGTTCCAGCGCACGATGCGGATGCCGACCTCGCGCAGTGCGGGCGCGACGCTGTCCTGGAAGCAGGCGGCCTGGCGGAGCATGAGCTCGCGGGTGACGCGGGAGATGCGCTCGAGCAGCGCACGGGGGCGGTGCCCGCTGGAGGAGGCGACGGAGAGGCCGGTGGCCAGGCGGCGTTTGAGCCCGGCTACGCGCACCATGAAGAACTCGTCCAGGTTGCTGGAGAAGATCGCCAGGAACCGCGCGCGTTCCAGGAGGGGGATGTCCTCGTCCTCGGCGAGTTCGAGCACACGCTGGTTGAAGCGCAGCCACCCCTCCTCCCGGTCCATGAACCTGTCGGCGGGAAGCTCGGGCGTATCGGCGGCGGATTCCTCTGGTGTTGGCGCTGTTTCCGTGCTCACAGTGGGCAGACTCCCCCTTTTCCATGACCGCAAGGTGACAACCCCGTGAGGGGAAAATGACCGCGACACGACCGGTGTGGGCTCTCTGTGGTCTTATGCCCGCTCCCGGCGAAGATTCCTCCCCCTGACCAAGGGTTTCACCGTTCGCCGGGGGGCGGGCGCCGGTCACCCGACACCGCCCTGGAGTTCGGGGGGCATGAGCATCAGGAACATGCCGACACGCATCACCACCTGGATCCACGTGTTGCGGAAACACGTCCACAGGTAGCCGTAGAGGAGGCTGGCCGTGGCGTAGGTGAGCAGGGCCAGGCCGGTGTTGTACACCAGTCCGGTCCCCGGCAGCTGGGACACCGCGTCGAAGGGCTGGATGAGGGCGTAGGTGACGGCGAAGACCACCGAGGTGGTGACGATGCCGCCCCACCGGCCCATGAGGATCTCCAGGCGGGTCTGCACCATCCCCCGGAAGAAGATCTCCTCGCACACCGCCATGACGGTGAACGCGAGCACGTAGCCCAGCAGCTGTAGGGAGGGCTCCGGCAGTCCGATGCGCGGGATGAGCAGGTAGCCGATCAGGATCAGCGCGATGGCGATCGGCACCATCCCGAGCCAGCGCCAGGGCTCGGACACCTTCAGGGCGACCGCGGGCATGGCGGTGCCCTTGCCGTCCACCGTGATGCCGGAGCGGTCCATGACCAGCAGCGGCAGGGTGAACAGGAACAGCAGGCGTGAGACCAGGGCCTCGGACATGGCCAGGTCGGCGCCGAACACGGCCTCGTAGGTGGCGAAGATCATCGACAGCAGCGCCATGGACACCATGAAGCCGGTGAGGAACAGCCCCAGCCAGCCCAGCTCACGGACGATGGGGTGGCCGTCCATCGCCTGGACGACGCGGCGGTCCAGCTGTTCGCGGGCTCCGAAGCCCCTGACCATGGCCCAGGCCAGGATCCCGCCGATCAGCATCGGGGACCACGAGACCAGGAAGAGGACCAGGGAGTCGTCGAGGACGTCGGAGCGCAGCGCGGGGTCGGAGAGCATCGGCACCGTGACGAGCACCAGTGCGGCCAGCACCCCCCAGACGAGCCCCCATCTTCGCACCATGGTCACAAGAGTCCCCCCTGTCTCAGAACTCTCATTCTGCCCAAGGGGAAACTAAAAGCTACTTAATGACTACGGTATGTCGCCACTCGCCTCGACATGTCCCGTCACACCGAGGGGCCGCTCCCGAGGGAGCGGCCCCGGCGGTACGCGGGCGCGGGGGCGCCCTCAGAAACCGTTGTCCAGGACCGAGCGGAGGAAGGACCTGGTCCGCTCCTCCTTCGGGTCGCCGAAGATCTGGTCCGGCGTGCCCTCCTCGGCGATCTGGCCCTGGTCGAACATGAGCACCCGGTGCGACACGTCGCGCGCGAAGCCCATCTCGTGCGTCACGCACAGCATCGTGATGTCCGTGGTCTCGGCGATCTCGCGCAGCACGTCCAGGACCCCGGCCACCAGCTCCGGGTCCAGGGCCGAGGTGACCTCGTCCAGCAGCAGGATCTCCGGCTGCATGGCCAGCGCGCGGGCGATCGCCACGCGCTGCTGCTGGCCGCCCGAGAGCTGGGTCGGGTGGGCGTCGACCTTGTCGCCGAGCCCGACCAGGTCCAGCAGTTCCTCCGCCTTGGCGTTGGCCTCGCCCCTGGGGGTGCCCAGCACGTGCACGGGCGCCTCGGTGATGTTCTGCCGGACGGTCATGTTCGGGAACAGGTTGAACTGCTGGAACACCATGCCGATGCGCTTGCGGCGCGCGCGCAGGTAGGACTCGTTCGCCGGGACCAGGCCCTGGCCCTTGCGCATGTGGCTGAAGGGCTCGCCGCCCACCCAGATGACGCCCTCGGTGATCTTCTCCAGGGTCATCAGCAGGCGCAGGATCGTGGTCTTGCCCGAACCGCTCGGGCCGATGAGGGTGACCCGCTCACCGGGGGCGACGGAGAAGTTCAGGTGGTCGAGCACCGTGAGGTCGCCGAAGCGCTTCACCACGTCGTCGAAGACGATCAGGGACTGCTCCTGGGGCCCGCTCCCGACACCCTGGGGTTCTTCGTTCACGGGGGTATCAGACGGCGGCATAGCGTCGCTCCAGTCGTCGGATGAGGATGGCGGACGGGACGCTCACGAGGAGGAACAGGATCCCGACCAGGGTGTAGGCCTCGACGACGCGGAAGCTCGCGCTGCCGACCTGTCGGGCCTCCGTGAGCAGTTCGGGCACACTGATCGCCAGCAGCAGCGGTGTGTCCTTGAACATCGCGATGAGGTAGTTGCCCAGCGCCGGGATCACCTTGCGGATCGCCTGCGGCAGCACGATGGCGCCCCAGGTGCGGCTCGTGGGCAGGCTCAGCGCCCGGGCCGCCTCCCACTGCCCCTTGGCCACGCCCTCGATCCCCGAGCGGTAGACCTCGGCGGTGTAGGCCGCGTAGTGGACGCCGATGACCACGACGCCCACGACGAACCCGGTGACGGTGGACGGGGCCAGGAAGAAGACGAACACCAGCTGGATGACCAGCGGGGTCGTGCGGACGAACTCCATGACCGCGTGCAGGACGGGACCGACGACCGGCGTCCTGCGGACGATGGCGATCAGCAGGCCCAGGACCAGCGCGATCAGGTAACCCAGCACGGTGATCTGGACGGTCACCCACAGCCCGCCCAGCAGGTCGGGCATGACCTCGAAGGTCCACTGGAAGTCCCAGAACATCACTTGGCCACCCCCGCCTTCGTGCCGACGGCCGGGGGCCGCAGGAGGGACGTCAGGCCTCCGCCGCCCGGCGCGGCGCGGCCCAGCTTGCGGTTGGCGCGGCGTTCGAGCAGTCGCATGCCGATGATGAGGACCTGCGCGATCAGGTAGTAGAGGACGAAGGCGCCGGCGAAGGCCGCCACCGTCTCACCCGTGGCCTGGCGCATGTTCTGCGCGACGGCCGTCAGGTCGGCCACGCCGATGAGGTAGGACACCGCGGTGGCCTTCATCAGCTCGATGTTGAGGTTGCCGAACGTGGGCAGCATCTGGGCCCAGGCCTGGGGCAGCACGACCAGGCGCATCCGCTGGAACCAGGAGAGGTTCAGCGCGACGGTGGCCTCGACCTGCGGCTTGGGCACGGCGTTGATGGACGAGCGCACGACCTCGGCCCCGTAGGCCCCCAGGTTGAGGCCCACGGCGAGGATGGCGGCGAAGGTGTCGGCCAGCTGGAAACCGGTCAGCTGGGGCAGGGCGAACGCCATCCAGAACATCAGCACCAGCGCGGCGATGCCCCGGAACACCTCCACGTAGACCGTGGAGACGGCCCTGGGGAGCCAGTGGCGGATCGTCCCCATGATCCCGAAGACCATGGCGAGGACGAAGGCCAGTGCGATGCCCCCGAGGGTGAGCTGGATGGTGACCCATGCGCCCTCGGCGTAGAGCGGTAGTCGCTGGATCAGGAAGTCCACTGCGGGTTCATCCCTCGCAGAGTTCGGCTGTGGTCGTGTCGTCGGGCAGGTCGGCCTCGGTGAAGCCCCACTCCTCGCCCAGCTCCAGGAGGCGTCCGCTCTCCTTGAACTCGGCGATCACCCGGTTGACCTCCTCCAGGAGCTGGGTGTCCTCCTGGCGGAAGCACAGTCCGCCCCAGCCCTTCTCCTCCTGGCCGTCGATCTCGGGGAAGAACGCCTCGGTGACCTCGAAGGGGCCGCCCCGGTCCTGGAGCAGGTAGGTGTGGGACACGCTGAGCATGGAGACCGCGTCGACGCGCCCCGCCTCCAGCAGCTCGTAGCCGGTGGTCTGGTCGGGGATGAGCTCCATCTGGTCCTCGGTGACCCCGAAGTGCTCGGCGTAGGACTGCTCGACGGAGGCGTTGAGCACGGCGAGCCGAAGGTCGGAGTTGTCGGCGAAGTCCGTGAAGTGCTGGATGTTCTCCGGGTTGCCCTCGGCGACCAGGAAGGCCTCGGGGGAGGTGGCGGTGGGCTCGCTGAAGGCGACCTGGCCGCAGCGCTCGGGCGTGATGAACATGCCGGCGGCGATGACGTCGAAGCGGTTCGCGTTCAGGCCGGGGATGAGCCCGTCCCAGCTCACGGAGGAGGCCTGGATCTCGGGGACGCCCAGCTCCTCGAAGACCGCCTGGGCCACGGCGGGGGACTGCCCCGCGGGGTTGCCGGCGTCGTCGACGAAGCCGAAGGGGATCTCGTTGGCGAGGCCGACGGCCACGAAGCCCTGCTCGCGCAGCCGGTCCAGGATCGAGGCGCCCTCCTCCCCCTCCCCTCCGCCGTCGACGCGGCTGCAGGCGGCCAGGCCGAGGGTGGCCAGCCCCACGCCTCCCAGTCGGAGTGCGTCACGGCGGCCCCAGGCTCCTCTGCGTACTGCGGGTACCTGCTTCTTCACGACTGCTCCTCGAAAGACTCACGGGAACGGCGCCCTCGTCCTGTCGGACGACAGCGCCGCGCATTCGGATCGGGACGCCTGGTGTGGGCGGTCCGCGGTACTGGGCCGCGGCTGCGGCCGCCGCCCGGGGGCAGGGCACGGCGGCGTAAGTACGGGAGTCTCCCTCCCCGGGCAGCTCCGGCAGTAACAAGACACGTTTAGTCCGTTATGCACTGGTTATGCACGTGCAGTCTCGGAGTGACCCCGCCTTTGGCCTGCTCAGGGCGGGTCACCTGGAACTCGTGACCCTGGGTCCGGATCCCCGTCACCCTGGGGCGCCACCCCCGCGACACCGCGCGGACGCCCCGGATCCGCCCGGAGCCCCCGCCCGCCGACGCGAAACGGGCGGGGCCGTTCGGCCCCGCCCGCGTGGTTCCCTCAGTCCTGGCGTTCTAGGCGTCTTCCTCGACCACGAGGGGGTAGACGCCGTTCTCGTCGTGCACCTCGCGCCCGGTGACGGGCGGGTTGAACACGCACAGCACGCGGAAGTCCGTCTTCGGGCGGACGGTGTGCTTCTCGTGGCCGTCGAGGAGGTAGAGGGTGCCCGGGGTGATGATGTGCTTCTCCCCGGTCTCCTCGTTGGTCAGCTCGGCCTCACCCTCGATGCAGTGCACGAGCTCGACGTGGTTGGCGTACCAGAAGGTCGACTCGGTGCCCGCGTAGAGCACGGTCTCGTGGAAGGAGAAGCCGACCTTGTCCTTGGCCAGGACGATCCGACGGCTGCGCCAGTTCTCCGTCTTGATGTCAGCGTCGGTGTCGTTGACCTCGTCCATACTGCGAACGATCACTGTGTCCCCCTCTACGCGCTCTTGGCGCTCCTGTGGTGGTGCGACACACGGGGAGGGGCCGGACGACGTCCCGAGGGTCGCCGCCCGGCCCCGCACCGTGTGGTGTGGGATCCCCCTGCGGGGAGCCCTAGGCGGGCTGAGCCGCCTTGACCGCGGCACGGGCCGCGTCAGCCATGATGTCAAGACCGGCCGTGAGTTCCTCCTCGCTCGCGGTGAGCGGCGGCAGGAGCTTGGCCACCTCGTCCTCGGGACCGGAGGTCTCCAGGAGCAGGCCGCGGTCGAAGCACTCGGCGGCGACCCTCTTGGCGATGTCGGTCTGCTCGAAGGCCAGGCCCCGGGCCAGGCCGCGGCCGCGCACGTGCGCGCCGAACTCGGCGTGCTCGGCGGCCATCTCCGACAGGCGGGCGGCGACCATGTCGCCCTTGGCCTTGACGGAGTCGGCGAACGCCGAGTCGCTCCAGAAGCGGCGCAGGGCCTCGACGGCGGTCACCATGGCCGGGTTGAACCCGCGGAAGGTGCCGTTGTGCTCACCCGGCTCCCACACGTCCAGCTCGCGCTTGAACAGGGTGAGGGCCATGGGCAGGCCGTAGCCGCTGATGGACTTGGACAGCGTGACGATGTCCGGGGTGATCCCGGCCTCCTCGAAGCTGAAGAAGTCGCCGGTGCGGCCGCAGCCCATCTGGATGTCGTCGACGATCATGAGGATGTCGTACTCGCGGCACAGCTCCGAGAGCTCGCGCAGCCACTGGGCGCTGGCGGCGTTGATGCCGCCCTCGCCCTGGACCGTCTCGACGATGACGGCGGCGGGCTTGTCCAGGCCGCTGCCGCTGTCGTCCAGCAGGCTGCGCAGCCACAGGAAGTCCGGCGTCTTGCCGTCCAGGTAGTTGTCGAACGGCATCGTGGCGACGTGGCCCAGCGGCACGCCCGCGCCGCCGCGCTTCATCGAGTTGCCGGTGACGGCCAGGGCGCCCAGGGTCATGCCGTGGAAGCCGTTGGTGAAGTTGACGATGGTCTCGCGACCGGTGTACTTGCGGGCCAGCTTGAGCGCCGCCTCGACCGCGTTGTTGCCCGCGGGGCCGGGGAACTGGACCTTGTAGTCGAGGCCCCGGGGTTTGAGGATGATCTCCTCGAAGGTTTTCAGGAACTCGCGTTTGGCCACGCTGTAGGCGTCGAGGCTGTGCACGATCTTGTCGTCGGTCAGGTACTCGATGAGCGAGGTCTTCAGCTCGGGGTTGTTGTGCCCGTAGTTGAGCGACCCCGCTCCCGCGAAGAAGTCGAGATAGGGCTTGCCGTCCTCGGAGTAGACGTGGCTACCGACGGCCCGGTCGAACACGACCGGCCAGTTCCGGCAGTATCCGCGGACTTCGGACTCCAGGCGCTGGAAGGTCTCCATCGTGTGTTCCTCGGTTCCTTTATCCCAGGTTCGTGGGCTCATGGCTTGGGCGACGGGGTGGGTCGGGTCGAGCTGGGTCCGGTGCGGACGGTCGGTCATGCTCCGGGCCCGGTTCCGAGGGGACCGATGCGCACGAGGTCCTCGGGGTCGTGCGGGGTGTCCCCCTCCGGGAAGTGTTCCCCGCTGAAGAGCGGACTCCACACGGCCTCGGCGTCCCGGTCGCGGGCGAACGAGGCGAACAGGGCGCGGGAGGCGGTGTTGTCGGCGGTGACGGTCGCTTCGAGGTAGCGCAGACCCCTGTCGGCGATCCGGTCACCGATGAAGTCGAGCATCCGGCGGGCCAGCCCCTGTCCGCGGTACGCGGAGTCGACGGCGACCTGCCAGAGGAAGTACGTGTCGGGGCTGTCGGGCCGCACGTAGCCGGTGACGTAGGCCGCAACACGGCCCTCGTCGTCGCGGGCGACGACGCTGGTCGTGGCGAAGTCCCGGCACCAGAGCGCGTAGGCGTACGGGGAGTTGACGTCCATGCCGTTCTCCCGCGCCAGCCGCCACATGTGCGGCCCGTCCTCCAGGGACGGGTGCGACAGGCGCACGCCTCCACGGCCCGCGGCGCCCGGGGCTCCCGGGGCCGTGGCCCCGGTGTCAGTCCGGTCGCGTGCTTGGAGGTTCGTTCGTAGATGTGGCACGTCGATCGAACTTAGCGAACGAATGTCAATGACATTTCGTGGAGGCCGTTCGCGGATGTTTCGGCAGACCGCTCATGGGTAGGGCCTGTTTATTTAGCAGCGCCCCAAAGCTCTGACCAGCATGTTCGGGGGGCGTCCGGGAGCGGACGGCTGATGCGCTCATGCCCCGCCCAACAGGGGATTCGGTACCGCGGCCGTACGGATCGGGCGCCGGGCGCCGCCGGGGGCGGCGGCCGTTCCCACGCGGGGGGCCGACAACCGTCGGGGTCAAACATAGATCCTCGCGAAGCAATATTAAGCGTGCGTTAAGTCACACCAATACGGTGGAAAGCTCGCGACATAACGCCATTGGGGGCTCCCGGCTCGCGCCACACGGTACGCCGGGAGGACCGCGGGGCGCACACGCAACGCCGGTACACCGGAGGTTACGGCCTTCGGCGCGGCCGCGGGAGGGGCCGTGCGCCCGCCCGGCCCGCGCCCCCTGGTGCACAGCCCCGGGGGCGGCGGCGGAACACGGCGGGCCCGCCCCCGGGAGCGGCCTTGAGATTTCCGGCTTTTTCGCGCAGACTCCGTGTAGTACTACATCGGGTCGTACTACAATTGGTCGCATCGCCGCGCCGCAGTTCCCGGGTCGATCACCCGTGGGCGGTGGGGCGGAGAAGCCCCCTGACCCGGCCGTGGAAGCACGGTGCGGGGTCAGGGACCACCAGCCACGGATCGGAGGCGCCCGTGAACCGCCTGTACCACGAGAGCGAGGACTGGGTCCAGCAGGGCAACTGCCGCTCGCAGGACCCGGAGATCTTCTTCCCGGTGAGCAGCACCGGGATCGGGCGCGCCGACACCGAGCAGGCCATCGCCGTCTGCCGCAGCTGTACTGTTCGCCAAGAGTGCCTGCGGTGGGCCCTGCGGGCGGGAGAGGCTCACGGAGTCTGGGGTGGGACCACCCCCGAGGAGCGCCGCTACATGCGTCGCGAGCTCGTCCCGGCCGGTCGTCACTGACGAGGGGCGACGGGGGCCGCCGGAAGGCGTCAGCCCTTCCCGGCGGCCCAGCCCCCTCGGCCCTTCCCACTCGCCGCCCGTGCGGCCGCGCCCCGCGCCGGCCCGCCCGGGCCGCGCGACCGCCGTCCCCCGGGGGATCTTGCGACCCTCCTGGGCACGGCCTAGGTTCTTTCTCGTGCGACCCGCTCACGGCACACTCCGCCTCCTGCGCACGGCTCTCCTCGCCGCTGCGTGCACGGGGCTTGCCTGGGGCGGGCACAACCTGTGGGCCGCCTCCCCCGCCTCCCCCGGAGGACTGGCCGCGGCGACCGCGGTCCTGTTCCCCCTGCTGTGGTACTTCACCCGCGCGATGCGCGGGTTCGGCGACATCTTCGCCGTCATGGCCTCCGTGCAGATCCTGCTGCACCTGGTGTTCCAGGGCTCGGGCGAACCCGCCCCCGCGATCCTCGGCGCCGGCGCCGACCACACCGGCCACGGCCTGTTCGCCCACGCCCTCGGCCTTGCGCCCGGCATGCTCTTCGCGCACCTGTGGGCGGCCCTGCTCGCGTCGGCGCTGCTCGCCCACGGCGAGGAGGCCGTGTGGTTCCTGACCGCCCTGCTCACCCGGGCGCTGCCGCTGCTGCGCGTGCCCGACCTCGCGTTCGGCACCCGCGTACGGGCCACGGGCCCCGCCTCCCGGACCGCTCCCCCGCCCGTCACGCTCTCGGCGCACGGCCCGCGCGGCCCTCCCCCCACGGGGGCGCCCCCTCGCGGCGCCCCCTCGCGCACGCCGGAACGCACCGACCGCTGAGAGAAGACATGACCGCCATCACCCGCAGTACCCGCACCCCCGCCACCGCCGACCGCGCGCTCCCGCGCGCGGCCGCCGCCCTGCTGGCCCCCCTCGCCGCGGCCGCCCTGGCCCTGGCCCCCTCGCCCGCGCTGGCGCACGACGTCCTGACCGGGTCCAGCCCCGAGGACGGGGCCACCCTGGACACCGTGCCCGAGGAGGTCGTACTGAGCTTCAACAACGCTCCGATGGAGGGCGGCAGCGGCAGCGCCGTCGTCGTCACGGGGCCGGACGAGGAGACCACCTACGAGGAGGGGGAGCTGGCCTTCGACGGCACGGACGTGTCGGTGGGACTGGCCCCGCTGGACCAGGCCGGTGAGTACACCATCGGGTTCCGCGTGGTCTCCTCCGACGGCCACCCGATCCAGGACACCCTGACGTTCTCGGTGACCGAGGAGGCCGTCGCCGCGGCGGCCCCCACGCCCGAGGAGACCGGGACCGCGCAGGAGCCCGCCGAGGAGACGGCGCAGGAGCAGGAGCCCGCCGACGGGGCGGACGCGGACGAGGCCGCGGACGAGGAGGAGTCCGGCGGCGTGTCGCCGGTGGCGCTGGCGGTCGTGGCCGTCGTAGCCCTCGCGGGCATCGCCGCGGTCGTGCTCGTGGCCGTGCGCATGCGCAGGCGCCCGGGCGGGGACGCCGGGCAGAGGTAGCACGGGCGAAGGCCGAGGGGCCCGTACGCCGCCTCCCCCGCGGGGGAGGGTGTACGGGCCCCTCGTCGTGTTCGTCGGCGGAGTCCGCTCACGCGGGACCGGGGCGGTGCGTCGGGGGATACCGGTGGGAGGGGTTCACGGGCTGGAGGGCGGGTCCGGGGGCTCGCGGTGGAGGGCGGGGTGTCGGGACCGGGAACCGACCGCCGGGGCCGACTCCGTCGGGACGGGTCAGACGCGGCGTGCCAGCAGGATGCTGATGTTGTCCTTGCCGCCGGCCTCCATGGCGGCCTGCCACAGGGCGTACACGGCCGCCTCGTCGCTGCCCGCCTCGGCGATCATCCGCTCCATCTCCTCGGGAAGGACCAGGTCGGACAGGCCGTCGCTGCACATGAGCCAGGCGCTGGGGTCGGCCGCGTCGTCCCTGCCCACGTGCGGGACCATCGTGCCGCCCGAACTGCCGCCCAGGGACTGGGTGATGAAGTTCGTGGTGACCGGGCGGCCGTCCTCCGACGGGGGCAGCGCGGGCGAGTCGTCCTCCGAGAGCTGGCGCAGGCGGCGCCCCTCCAGGCGGTAGGTCCGGGAGTCGCCCACGTTGAACCAGAAGTTGCCGTCGTTGTTGAGCAGGACACCCGCGACCGTGGTCCCCATGCCGGAGAACTCGGTGTGCTGGGTGGCGTGGTCCTTGATCTCCTCGTCGATGTTGCTCAGCAGCTGGGCGATCTCCTCGGGGCCGTTGAGCCGCGGCCCCATCTCGGCCATGCGGTGCACGGCGTGCTCGGAGGCGATCTCCCCCGCGGCCTGGCCGCCGATCCCGTCGGCGACCGCCAGGATGACGGGCTCCCCGACCGGGAGGACGCAGCGCACCGGCGAGGTCATGTTCGCACTGGCGACGGTCAGGGCACCCATGACGACGGCGTCCTCGTTGGCGGGGCGGATAGCGCCCCGGTGCGTGAGGGCCGTGACAATGACTTCCCCACCAGCGACACCCATACGCCCTTCCTCCCGTTTCATCGGCCGTGGCCGGTTGCCCGGCGCCCCGCGCCGGACCTTGGTCGAGTCCCGTTCAACGTCTGGATTCTGTCACCGTACCGAGCCACTGCCGGAGTGGGTCAAAATCCGCGTACATCATGGCGGAAAACACCCGGATACGCAGTTCCCGCCCCGGTTCTCGCCGCCAGAAGTGTCGTGCCGGACGATCCGCGGTGCGCGCCGCGCGCTCCCGGTGTTCCGGTCCGACAGTAGCGGCGGTGCCGCCCACCCGACAGGGGCCACCCACGGGTACCGCGAAACAGCAGACCAAAGAGATCGCTCCCGGGTTACGGACAGCACCGAAACCCCGTGTTTTTGGTGTCGGATCGACGTCACGTTGTCGAGACGCGAACCGTCTGGCAGAATGAACCCCGTTGGGTGTCTAAGACGCAGACACACACGACCAGCCCCGTGCGGCATCATCCTGTCACGCACGGTGGCCCCAGTCCTCCCCGACCGGTCGTTTGGTGTGATCTCCGTGCGTCTTCCCTTCTTTCTTCCTCTTCTTCCTCCGCTCAGCGGCAGCCGTATGCGCCACGCGCCTACGGCTCCTCGTGTTGCCGGGAGGCCTCCTCCGGCGCGTCGGCCGGCACCGTGTGCCGCCCTTGCCTGACCGCGCCCCCTCCCCGCAGCCTCCTTCCGCCGGACCCGGCCCCACGGCCCGAGGACCGGCGCGACGATCCAACCCCCGCCCCGGGAGATTCCGATCCCCGCTCCGGAGTCACCTCGGGCGCACCTACGACGGACACCGGACGAAACCGTGTCCAAGGAGTTCAGTCCAGTGAAAATCGCCATGGTCGCCGAACACGCCAACCCCCTTCCCGCCCACAGGGGCGAGCCCGCCTGCCCCGCGAGCCTGCACGTGTGCGCCCTGTCCCGGCAGCTCGCCAAGCGGGGGCACCGGGTGACGGTCTACGTCCGCCGCAGTGACCCCGACCAGCCCGACGGCCGCACCCGCATGGCGCGCGGTGTCTCCGTCGCCTACCTGGACGCCGGTCCGGCCCGGCCGCTGTCCGCCGAGGAGCACGCCGAGCACACCGGCGCCTTCGGCAGCGCCCTCTCCTCCGTCCTGGACGAGGACGGCCCCGACGTCCTGCACGCGATCGGCTGGACCAGCGGTCTGGCCGCCCTGCACGCCCAGGCGCACAGCGAGCGCGACCAGAGCGGCACCCCCATCGTGCAGACCTTCCACTCCCTCAACGCCAGCGAGCAGCGCTCCGGCCTCGACCACCACCCCGAGCGCGCCCGCATGGAGACCATCCTGGCCTCGCGCGCCGACCACGTGCTGGTCAACTCCACCGACCAGCAGGGCGAGCTGGCCCGCCTGGGCGTCCCCCGCCACCACGTCAGCGTCGTGCCCTTCGGCGTGGACCCCGACCACTTCAGCGTGGAGGGCAGCGCCTCCGCCGAGCACTGGCACTCCCGACGCGAGGAGCGCGCCCGCCTGGTCTCGGTCACCTCCCTGACCGAGGCCGGCGGCGCCGACCGGCTCGTGGAGGCCATGACCCGCCTCCCCGAGGCCGAGCTGCTGCTCGTCTCCACCTCCGAGGACCTGGACGTGGCCCTCGACGAGAACGCCCGCCGGATCGAGCTCCTGGCCAAGGAGGCCGGGGTGGACGACCGCGTCCACCTGGCCGGGCCCGTCGAGCGCAAGGAGCTTCCCCGCCTGCTGCGCTCCGCGGACGTGTACGTGTCCGCCGCCTCCTACGACCCCTACGGAGGGGCCGTGCTGGAGGCCATGGCGTGCGGCCTCCCCGTGGTGGCCACCGCCACCGGCGCCACCCCGGGCGCCGTCCTGCACCGCACCAGCGGAGTGCTGATGCGCTTCGGCCGCCCCGACGAGGTCGTGCGCTCCGTGCGCGCGGTCCTCAACACCCCGACCATGAGCACCGCGTACGGCATCGCCGCGGTGGACCGGGCCCGCTCCCGGTTCACCTGGCAGCGGATCGCCGTCGAGACGGAGCTCGCCTACGAGCGCTCCCGTCCGCAGCAGGCGGAGCAGGACCGCGCCGACGAGGACGAAACGGACAGTCTGCTACTGTCCGGGACCGCACGCTGAGCCGTGCCCGTCCTGACAGCGCGCCCATCCCACCGGTCCCCCGGGGTTCCCCCCGAGGGGCCGGACGGGGTACACAGACAGTGGCGCCCGGCGGTCGGAGAACCGGCCCCGGGCGCGGATGCCACGAAGCGATGACCTTCGAACACCAGGGACTGCTCTTCCGCCGCGGGCAGCAGTTCCACGAGGTGGCCCGGCAGCGGTTGCGCTCAGCCGTACGCGAAAACGCCCACGCGGTGCTCGCGGTCGCCGGTGACCGCGCCGCGGAGCTCCTCCGGGCGCTGTCGGCCTCCGAGCGCGAACGCGTGCACGTCATCGAGCGGGACCGGTTCTACGACGCCCCGGGACGCACCCTGGCCGCCCTGCACCGCCTGGCGCTCGCCCACGCCCCCGTGCCGGTGGTCGTGGTGGCCGAGCCCTCGCTGCCCGCCTCCGGGATGGAGCTGCGCGAGTGGCACCGGCTGGAGTCGGTGCTGTGCACGGCGCTGGCCCCGCAGCGGCTGCGGCTGCTGTGCGTCCACGACGACCGGGGCCTGACCCCGCGGACGCGGTCCGCGGTCCTGGCCACCCACCCGGTGCTGGTGGAGCCCGACGGGCCTCGGCCCAACCCCGCCTACCTGGGCACGGCGGCCTTCGGCACGCGGCCGGTCGCCCCGGAACCGCTGCCGGTCAGCGGGCCCGTGTACCGGCTGGAGATCGGGCTGTCCCTGCCGCGGCTGCGCGCCGACCTGACGGCGCTCGGCGAGGCCGTGGGGTTCCCGCCCGGGCGGATCGACAGCCTGGTGGTGGCGGTGAACGAACTGGCCGCCAACGTGCTGGAGCACGGCGCCGGCAAGGGCACCGTCCAGGTCTGGCGCGCCCCGGGGCGGTGGGTGTGCGACGTGTTCGACGAGCGCGGCGGGCTCTTGGACCCGCTCGCCGGGTACCGCCCGGCCGACAGCATGCGCCCGCGCGGGTACGGGCTGTGGATCACCCGGCAGACCTGTGACTTCCTGGAGATCAGCGGCAGCGGTGAGGGTTCCCTGGTGCGGCTGCACTTCGTGGACGGGGCGGGGGAGGCCGGAGCCGTCCAGGAGATCGGGAAGCGCGCCCCGCTCAGCCCCTGAGGGACTCCGCCGCGGTGCCGGTGTCGGCCACGATCGGGATGACCTGGTCGATTCCGGCTATCACGAACAGGCGGTTGACCTGCTGCTGGGGCTCGGCGACCACCAGCCCCACGCCCAGGTCGCGGGCCTGCCGGTAGGCGGAGACGAGCACGCCGATGCAGCGTGAGTCGCAAAAGCCCACCTTGGCGAGGTCGACCACCACACCCCGGGGCGGCTCGACGGACAGGACGCCGTCGAGGACGTCGGCCAGCGCGGGAGAGGTCACCGCGTCCATCTCCCCCACGGGGGTGACGATGACGACGCCATCCTCGCGACGGATCGAGATGTCTGACGTCACGGTCACTTCTCCTTCTTGTTCCGGGACGGCCCCGAGCCCTCATCATGGCGCTTTTCGATCACGCTCGGGACTCATCGCCGGGTGTTGCCCGCCCGTTCACCTTCGGCCGGGGCGCATCCGGGGCTGGGGGCCGGTGTTCTCCTCCACGAGGTCGCGGGCCACGTCCACCACCCGTTTGCGGTTGCGCTGGGCGACCTCGCGCAGGGCGGCGAAGGCGGTGTCGGCGTCGCAGCCGCGGGCGTGCATGATGATGCCCTTGGCCTGGTCGATCACCGTACGCGCGGACATGGCCCGGCGCATGTGGGCGGTCTCCCTGGCCACGTCGGCCTGGCGTCCGGCACTGTACAGCGACACGGCGGCGTGCTCGGCGAGCAGGGCGGTCAGCGGGGCCACGACCTCCTCGTCGAAGGCGTCGGCCCGGCCGGAGTGCACCCCGAAGGTGATCACCCGGTCGTCGCCCTCGCCGGGCAGCGGGCTGGGCAGGGTGATGGAGGAGCGGTCGCCGCACTGGACCGCCATACTGGTGTAGCGGGGCCACCGGTGCGGCTCGCGCAGGATGTCGCCCACCCGCACCCGGCTCATCTCGCGGACGGCCTCGACGGTGGGCCCCTGGTCGGTGGTGTACTGGTGCTCGAAGGCGGCGGACAGGTCGGCGTGGGAGGCACCGTAGTCGGTGACGACGTGCCGCACGGACCCGTCGGCCCCCTCGACCTCGCGCCAGACCACGATGAGCGCGGCCGAGCAGCCGGGGACGCCCAGGGCCGCGGCCCTGCTCATCTGGTCCAGGGCCCGTTCCAGGGTGGTGCTGTCCGCCTGTCCCAGCGCGCCGATGTCCCGGGCCAGGCGTTCGATCCACACAGTCGGGCCTCCTTCCGCTTCCGGGCTCGGACTAACCGTAACCTTGGGAGACCGCGGGAGCGGACATCCGCTAGCTTCGGGAAGACGCCATCCACGACGGGAGACCTGAGCGTGTCGGAGAACCTCGCCGGGTTGCAGCGTGAGATCACCGCACTGGGTGAACGCATCGCGGCCCTGCGCAACACGCACACCATGTATCCCGACGATGCCCAGGGCACCGCCGAGGCGGCCCTGGCCGAGCTGGAATACGCCGAACGCCTGCTGGGCGAAGCGGGGGCCGAGCTGGCCCGGGCGCACGCCCAGCCGGAGCCGCGCCGCCAGGGCGACGACGGCGACCGGGCCCTGCTGCGCGCGATGTTCCAGGAGCTGAGCGTCCCCGCCGTACTGCTGGACCACGAGGGCTACATCCGGCGCATCAACAACGCCGGGGCCTCGCGGCTGGGCAGCGCGCCGGGCTACCTCACCGGCAAGCCCTTCGCCCACTTCGTCGACCTGCGCAAGCGCGCGGCCATGCAGTCCTGGCTGGCCGCGGTGCTGCGCGGCGACGGCGACGCCGCGCTGGAGTCCCGGCTGGCCCAGCGCGGCTGGGCCGAGGACGTGCACCTGACCCTGACGCGCCTGGAGCTGCCCACCGAGCCCAACCCGCTGGTGCTGGTGGCGATGTCGCCGCCGATGAACGGCACCGAGGAGGAGGGCCCCGCCCCGCTGGAGCCGGAGGTGGAGGACCAGGTGGTGGTGCTGGCCGCGCGCAGGCTGGACGTGCTGACCCGGATGACGCGGCTGCTGCTGCGCTCGGCCGGGCCCGGCGGAGCGGGGAAGCCCCTCGCGCTGGCCGACGCCGCCGACCTGCTGGCCGACTCCTACGCCGACTGGGTGGTCGTGGACGTGTGCGACCTGCCCATCGCCTCCGACGCGCCCCGCCGCGCCGTGGTCGCGGGCCCGGCCGACGCGCCCCCGGGGCAGAGGGAGGCGGTGGCCTCGGCGGCGCCCGGGGACTCCGACATCCCGGGCGAGGTGCTGGACCGGGGCCAGTCCCTGCTGTTCCCGCTGATCGAGGACGAGGCCGTGCTGGGCCACGGCCCCTCCGGGGCGCCGCTGCTGTCGATGCTGGGCGCGGGCTCGCTGCTGTCGGTCCCCCTGCGGGGCAGCCGGGGCGTGCGCGGGGCGCTCACCCTGATCCGCCGCAGCAACCGGGGCAGCTTCCGCCTGGCCGACCTGGGGTTGATCGAGGAGATCGGCGAGCACATCGGCCTGGCCCTGCCGCCCCGGCCCTCCGCCTGAGGGGTGTTTCTTTGGGGCTCCGCTCCGCTTCGCCCCGTGCTCGGACGCCCGAAGAGCGGGAACCTTCGGCGCCTACGGCGGGTTCACTCGTCCCTCGCGAACCCGCCTCCGCCACCTCCAGAACCCCGCGGGCGCCCGAGCCAACCCCCACAGGGGAATCCTCCCAGGATGAGGGCCCTCGTCATTCGGGGCCGTGCAGGGTGTCCACCAGGGTGGACAGGCGTGAGACCGAGCTGTCCACCCGGCGCACGCCGTCCACGAGCGTCTGGTCCACGTCCTGGTAGTTGGTCACGATGTGCTCGCGCAGCTGGGCGAGGTCGGCCTGCACCTGGTGGGAGCGCTGCGCCAGCTGCTCGGCCAGGACCTTGCCGGGCTCCCCGGTCTCCTGGCCCAGGTCGCGCTGGAGGGCGCGGGCCTGCTCGCGCATCTGCGCCTTGAGCTGGTGCAGCTCCACGAACACCTCGACCTTGGAGCGCAGCACCCAGGGGTCGAACGGCTTGAGCAGGAAGTCCACCGCGCGCGAGGCGTAGCCGCGGAAGACCTGGTGCCGGTCGACCTCCTGGGCGGTCAGGAAGATGATCGGCACGTCCTTGGTCTTCTCGCGCTGCTTGATGTGCGCGGCGGTCTCGAAGCCGTCCATCCCCGGCATGACCACGTCGAGCAGGATGACCGCGAAGTCGGTGCCCAGAAGGTGCTTGAGCGCCTCCTCACCGGAGTTGGCCCTGACCAGGTTCTGGTCGAGTGAGGTGAGTGCGGCCTCCAGCGCGATCAGGTTCTCGTCGCGGTCGTCGACGAGAAGGATGTTGGCCTTCTGGGTCACGTCGGGTTACTCCAGGTCTTCGCTCGGGGTGCTGGTGCCAGTCTCCCCGTTCGGATCGTTGTCATGCCCGGTGCGGGTCTCCTCCGCCCCGCCCGTCGCGCCATTGTGCCCGTCCGGGGCCTCCCGGGACGCGCCGCCCCCGCCGTCGACGGCGTCGGCCGCCGCTCCGGCGATGGTCTCCTCGCGTCCGGCGGTGAGCCAGCGCCGCATGACGTCCAGCAGGTGGTCCAGGTCGACCGGCTTGGTCACGTAGTCCGTGGCGCCCGCCGCGAGGCTGCGCTCGCGGTCCCCCTGCATCGCCTTGGCGGTGAGCGAGATGATCGGCAGGTCGGCGAACTGCGGCATCTCCCGGATCCGCTGGGTGGTCTGGTTGCCGTCCAGCTCGGGCATCATCACGTCCATCAGGACGAGCGCGATGTCCTCGTTGGCCTCCAGCCTGGCGATTCCGGCGTGCCCGTTGTCAGCGTAGAGGACCTCCAGGCCCTGCGCCTCCAGAGCGCTGGTGAGCGCGAAGACGTTGCGGACGTCGTCGTCGACGATGAGGACCCGCTGGCCGCTCAGGACCGCCCGCCGCTCGGGGTCGGTGCGCGGCTCGGACTCGGCCTTCTGCTCGGGCACCCCTCCCTCGGCCGCCGCCGTGTGGGGCTCGGGCGCCTTGAGCACCGGGACCGTGGGCAGCGGCTCGTCGCTGATGTCGGTGAGTGCGGCCATGGCCGCGTCGAAGTCCTCGTCCGGCATGGAGAAGCCGTCGTCCGCCGAGGAGGGGGCGAAGCCTCCGGTGTCCGCGCCGCGGCCGGAGTCGAGCATCGGCACCGGTTCCATACCGCCCAGGGCGCTGATCGGGGACCCGGCCTCCTCGGCCCGCTCCCCCGCGTCGTCGGGCAGGCGCACCGGGAGCAGCAGCGTGAAGGTGGAGCCCTGGTTGGGCACGCTCTGCACGCGGATCTCGCCGCCCAGCAGGCGGGCGAAGTTGCGGCTGATGGACAGGCCGAGGCCGGTGCCGCCGAAGCGCCGCGAGGTGCCGCCGTCGCCCTGGTGGAAGGCCTCGAAGATGACCTGGAGCTTGTCCTCGGCGATCCCGATGCCGGTGTCGGCGACGGTGAAGGCGATGACCTCCTCGTTCTCGACGAACATCTCCAGGTCGGCGCCCTCCAGCGCCCACGCGGGCTCGATGAGCAGCCGCACCTCTCCCTGCGGGGTGAACTTCACGGCGTTGGAGAGCAGGTTGCGCAGGATCTGCTGGAGCCGCTGCTCGTCGGTCCACAGCGTGCCGGGGATGTCCGGCGACACGTCCACCGCGAAGGCGAGCCCCTGGTCCCCGGTGACCGGGCGGAAGGTGGCCTCGACGTAGTCGACCAGCTGGGCGATGGAGACCTCGCTGGGCTGCACCTCGGCGCGCCCCGCCTCCACCTTGGACAGGTCGAGGATCTCGTCGATGAGCAGCAGCAGGTCGCTGCCCGCCTTGTGGATGGTCTGGGCGAACTCGACCTGCTTGGGGGACAGGTTCTGCTCGGCGTTGTCGGCGAGCAGGCGGGCCAGGATCAGCAGGCTGTTCAGCGGCGTGCGCAGCTCGTGCGACATGTTCGCCAGGAACTCCGACTTGTACTTGGAGGAGACCTGGAGCTGGTGGGCGCGCTCCTCCAGGGCGTTGCGGGAGCGCTGGATCTGCTGGTTCTGGAGCTCGATCGCCCGGTTCTGGTTGGCGAGCTGGGTGGCCTTCTGGCGGAGCTCGGCGTTCTTGCCGCGCAGCTCCTCCTGCTGGCGCTGGAGCTCGTTGGAGCGTTCCCTGAGCTGGCTGGTGAGCTGCTGGGACTGTTCGAGCAGGTCCTCGGTGCGGTTGTTGGCCAGGATGGTGTTGATGGTGGTGCCGAGCAGGCTCACCAGCTGGCGCAGGAAGTTCTTGTGGATCTCGCGGAAGTCGTCGTAGGAGGCGAACTCGATGGCGCCCAGCGAGCGCCCCTCGGAGACGATCGGCAGGATGTAGAGGTTGCGCGGGGAGGCCTCGCCCAGCCCCGACTCGACCTTGACGTAGCCCGGCGGGACGTTGGCGACCTGCTGCTCCACCTGCTGGGCGAGGGCCTCGCCGACCAGGCCGATGCCCTTGCGGACGCGGCGGCGGCTCTCGTCGGGGTCGAAGCCGAAGCCCGCGTAGAACAGGAAGTTCTCCTGGTCGTCCTGGTCCTCGGGCAGGTAGCAGGCGCCGTGCTGGGCGCCGATGAGCGGCGTCACCTCGGTCATGATGAGGCGGGCCAGCTCCTTGAGGTCGCGGTGGCCCTGGATGTGGCCGGAGATGCGGGCCACGTTGGACTTGAGCCAGTCGGCGTCGCGCTGGGTGGCGGTGGTCTCGCGCAGGTTGGACACCATCAGGTTGATGTTGTGCTTGAGCTGCTCCATCTCACCGCGGGCGTCGACCTGGATGTTGCGGGTCAGGTCGCCCTTGGCGACGGCGTTGGCGACCTCGGCGATCGCCCGCACCTGCGTGGTCAGGTTGCCCGCCAGGCCGTTCACGCTGTCGGTGAGCTGCTTCCAGGTGCCGGTCACGCCCTCGACCTTGGCCTGGCCGCCCAGCTGGCCCTGGCTGCCCACCTCGTGGGCCACGCGGGTGACCTCGGTGGCGAACGCCGACAGCTGGTCGACCATGGTGTTGACCGTCGTCTTGAGCTCCAGGATCTCCCCCTGGGCGTTGACGTCGATCTTCTTGTTGAGGTCGCCCGCGGCGACGGCCGTGGTCACCTCGGAGATGTTGCGCACCTGCGTGGTGAGGTTGTGCGACATCGAGTTGACGTTCTCGGTGAGGTCGTTCCAGATGCCGGAGACGCCCTTGACGTCGGCGCGGCCGCCCAGCTTGCCCTCGGTACCGACCTCGCGGGCCACGCGCGTGACCTCGTCGGCGAACGCGGAGAGCTGGTCCACCATGACGTTGATGGTGTCCTTCAGCTCCAGGATCTCGCCCTTGGCGTTGACCGTGACCTTCTTGGTCAGGTCGCCCGCGGCCACCGCGCGCGTGACCATGGAGATCTGCCGCACCTGGTAGGTCAGGTTGTTGGCCATGGAGTTGACGTTGTCGGTCAGGTCCTTCCAGACCCCGGACACGTCGCGGACGTGGGCCTGGCCGGCCAGCTTGCCCTCGGTGCCCACCTCGCGGGCGACCCTGGTCACCTCCCCGGCGAAGGAGTCCAGCTGGTCGACCATCTTGTTGATGGTGTCCTTCAGGTCGAGCATCTCGCCCTGGGCGTCCACGGTGATCTTCTTGGTGAGGTCACCGGTGGCGACCGCCGTCGTCACCTGGGAGATGTTGCGGACCTGGTAGGTGAGGCTGTTGGCCATGGAGTTGACGTTGTCGGTCAGGTCCTTCCAGATGCCCGACACGCCCTTGACGTTGGCCCGGCCGCCCAGCTTGCCCTCCGTGCCGACCTCGCGCGCCACGCGCGTGACCTCGTCGGCGAAGGAGTCGAGCTGGTCGACCATGGTGTTCACGGTGTTCTTCAGGGCGAGCATCTCGCCCTGCACGTCGACCTGGACCTTCTGGGTCAGGTCTCCCCGGGCCACGGAGGTCGTCACCTGGGAGATGTCGCGCACCTGGTTGGTGAGGTTGTCCGCCATCGAGTTGACGTTCTCGGTGAGGTCCTTCCAGATGCCCCGCACGCCGCGCACGTTGGCGCGGCCGCCGAGCTTGCCCTCGGTGCCCACCTCGCGGGCCACACGGGTGACCTCGTCGGCGAAGGTGGACAGCTGGTCCACCATCGTGTTGACGGTGTCCTTGAGGTCGAGCATCTCGCCCTGCACGTCCACCGTGATCTTGCGGCTGAGGTCGCCGCGGGCGACGGCGGTGGTCACCTCGGAGATGTCGCGCATCTGGTCGGTCAGGCGCGAGGACATCTGGTTGACCGACTCGGTGACCTCGCGCCAGGCGCCGGAGACCCCCTCGACCTGGGCGGTGCCGCCGAGCTTGCCCTCGGTGCCCACCTCGCGGGCCACACGCGTGACCTCCCCGGCGAAACCGCTCATCTGGTCGGCCATGCGGTTGACCGTGGTGGCCAGGCGCAGCAGGTCGCCCTTGAGCTCGCCGCGTCGGCCCTCGGTGGAGGCGCGGCGGCTGAGCTGGCCCTCGGCGACCGAGTCCAGGACCCCGGCGACGTCGGTCACGGGCTCGGAGACCTCGTCGAGCAGGACGTTGAGCGCCTGGGCGCTCTCGCCCCAGGCGCCCCGGGCGGGGTTGACGTTGACGCGCTCGTTGAGCCTGCCCTCGTTGCGGACGACGTCGCCGACGCGCTGGAGTTCGTCGCTGAGCTGTTCGCTGTGGTCGACGACCTCGTTGAAGACGGACGCGATCTCCCGCATGGTGCCGCCGCCGCGCTTGCGCAGGCGGACGCTGAAGTCGCCGTCGCGCATGCGGTACAGGGCACGCAGAATCTCGTCGAGCTGGTCGTCGGCCGCCAGTTCCTTGACCGCCTCGGGCATCGAACCCCCTCCTCAGCCTGCTCTGCCACCTCGGCGTCCCGTCCCGGCCCCCGTGGACCGGACGCCCGCGGGCGTCCGGTCCACGGGGGCCGGGCGCACGGGACAGGGGGTGTTCGCGGTGTCCGCCGCGCTGACCCCCTGTGGCACCCCGTCACGCTACCGGCGCGGAGTACCACCCGAAAGAAGCGGATGTGTCGACTTACACTAACCGTCCGGGCCGACCCGCACGGGAGGCTTGGCGATGTTGCCCCGTCGCCGCCGCGTCCGGGGTCGGACCGGGGTCGGCGCGGCCCCGTGCGGGCGCCCCTCCGGGACCGAATGACGGTTCGCGCGGCGCCGGTCGCCGCGGCACGCGTATCGTGGCAGTGACCACCACCCCCGCGTACGAACCCAGCGACGAAGGACACCGACGGCTTGCCAGCACACGACGCGTTGAAGGTCGCCCGACGCGAGTTCCCTCCCGCCCCGGAGACGGCGGCGGCGGCCCGCGAGTTCGTTCACGACACCCTCCTGTCCTGGGGTGTGACCGACCCCTTCGACGACGTGATCCTGCTGGTGAGCGAACTGGTCACCAACGCCGTCATCCACGCGCGCTCGTCCCTGGACGTGACCGTGCGCCGGACGGAGGGGGCGACCGAGGTCATGGTCACCGACTCGGTGCCCGAGCGCGCGGTCCCGCAGGCCGGTCCCCTGTCGGTGGACGCCTCCCCGTCCCGGGAGAACGGGCGCACCGGTGGCCTGGGGCTGGCCCTGGCGTCGGCGATCGCGTCGAGCTGGGGCGTGAGCTACGGCCGCAACGACAAGGCCGTGTGGTTCCGCATCGAGGACGGCTCGGGGGAACGCGCCTCCCTGGAGTCCCCGCCGGTGCGCAGGAGTCCCTCCCGTCCCGTGCGCCCCGCGCCGTGGTCGGCTCTGGACTCCGCCCTGGGCTCGCGGCTGACCCTGCCGCAGCTGCTGGAGCGCACCGTGGAGTACTCCACCACGGCGCTGGGCGCGGACGCGGCCTACATCACGCTGGCCACCTCCGACGAGACCATGTGGGAGGTGCGCGCCGCGGTCGGGCTGACCTCGGGCGGCGCCCCGTGGCGGCCGCTGCGCGTGCGCACGGAGGAGATCTTCCCGTCCTCGGCGCCGGAGCCGGGCGCGGTGATCAACGACGACCTGATGATCGCCCGCACCAGCCGGGGGCGCCTGTCGCGCGCGGGGATGCGCTCGCTGGTGACGGCGCCGCTCATCGTGGACGGGCGGGTGACCGGCCTGCTGGGGGTGGCCTCCCGGCGGGCCCGGCACTTCGGCGCGTCGGCGGCCAAGCGGCTCCAGGAGGGCGCGGACCTGATCGCGCTGCCGGTGGAGCGGGCCCGGCTGGCGGAGGTGGAGCTGAGCAGGCGCGCCTCGCTGAGCTTCCTGGCCGAGGCCAGCGACCTGCTCGCGGGCACGCTGGACGAGCGGATGACGGGCGCGCTGGCGGCACAGCTGATCACCTCCCGGCTGGGGCGGTGGTGCGCCATCGAGACGATCAACGAGATGGGTGTCTCGCAGCTGACGCACGTGGTGCACAGCGACGAGAACTACAACGACATCCTGCGCGCGCTGCTGACCGGGCTGCCGCCGCACGAGCAGAGGGAGCCGCAGCCGCTGTGGTCCCCGGCCGAGCTGGCCAAGGAGGGACTGGACGAGCAGCTCGTCCGGGAGCTGGCGAGCGGTCCGGCGATCTGCATCCCGCTGGTGGCGCACGGGCGCGCGCTGGGGCGGATGACGGTCGGCAAGAACGAGTCGGACGACTTCACCCGCGAAGAGGTGGACGTGGCCGACGACCTGAGCAGCCGGGTGGCGTCGGCGATGGAGAACGCGCGGCTGCACGAGAAGCAGGCCGCGATGAGCGACGCCCTCCAGCGCAGTCTCCTGCCGGCCAAGGAGAAGGAGCCGGTGATCCCGAACGTGGACCACGCGGTGTTCTACCGTCCGGCCGACGAGCGCAACGTGGTGGGCGGGGACTTCTACGACGTGTTCGCGGCGAGCGGGCGGTGGTGCTTCGCGATCGGCGACGTGTGCGGGACGGGCCCGGAGGCGGCGGCCGTGACCGGTCTGGCGCGGCACACGCTGCGGGCGCTGGCCAAGGAGGGCTTCACGCCCTCGCACATCATGCACCGGCTGAACATGGCGATCCTGGACGAGAACACCTCGACCCGGTTCCTGACGATGCTGTACGGGGAGATGACCCCGGCGACGGACGGCGGGGGCGGAATGCGGCTGCGGATGGTCTCCGCCGGGCACCCGCTGCCGCTGCGGCTGAACCAGAAGGGCGAGGTGTCGGCGTTCGGGGCCTCGCAGCCGCTGCTGGGCGCGTTCGAGGACGTGGGGTTCACGACCGAGAACGTGGACATCCGCCCCGGCGAGGTGGTGCTGGCGGTGACCGACGGCGTGACCGAACGGCGCAGCAACACGGACATGCTCGGTGACGAGGGGCTGATGGAGATCTTCTCCGGCTGCGCCGGGCTGACCGCGCAGGCGGTGATCAGCCGCATCGACCGGGAGCTGGAGGAGTACGCCCCGGGCGGGCGCAGCGACGACACCGCGATGCTGGTGCTGCGCTTCCTCTAGGGGGTCTTCCGCGGAGGCCTTCGGACCAGCGGGCGGCCGTCCGGGCCGTCTCTCGCACGACGGTTCGCTCGGGCCGGCCCGGTCGGCTCTTCAGCCGCAACCGGCGCGGCGGGAGGCGGCCCGGCGGCGCGGGCCCGGAACGATCCGAGGAACACGGGCCAGGGGCGGCCGAAACGCCGCCGGGGCCTACAGCCAGCCCATGTCCTGGGCGGTGCGGATGGCGGACATGCGGTTGTCGGCGCCGGTCTTGCCGATGGCGTTGGAGAGGTAGTTGCGCACGGTGCCCTCGGTCAGGTGGAGGGCGGCGGCGATCCTGGCGACGGTGGCGCCGTCGGAGGCGGCGCGCAGCACCTCGGTCTCCCGGTCGGTGAGCGGGCTCTCTCCGCCGACCATCGCGGCGGCGGCGAGGTCGGTGTCGATGTAGCGCCCTCCCTCGTGGACGCGGCGGATGGCGCCCGCGAGCTGGTCGACGGGGGCGTCCTTGGCCAGGAAGCCGCGCGCGCCGGAGGACAGCGCGCGGCGCAGGTAGCCGGGGCGGCCGAAGCTGGTGAGGATGACGACGCCGCAGTCGGGGGCGTCCTTCCGGAGCCGCGCCGCCACCTCCAGTCCGGTGGCGCCGGGCATCTCGATGTCCAGGACGGCGACCGCGGCGCCGTGCCGGAGGACGGCGTCGACCACCTCGTCCCCCCGGCCGACCTCGGCGACGACCTCCAGGTCGTCCTCCAGGCCGAGGAGGGCGGCGATGGCCCCTCGGACGAGGTGTTCGTCATCGGCCAGCACGATCTTGATCAAGGTCGGCTCTTCTCCGGTGTCTCGCTTTGGCTTCGGCACGATATCGTTTCGGGCATTGTGGTGCATACGGCGCCTACCGAGAGTGCGCCGGGGTAACGGGCGACGTGTCGGGGCGCGGCGGCGTCGGGGGTTGGATGCTCTCACGCGCTCCGGAGCCGGTGCCGGCCGGCCGGGTCCGACGGCGCACCGCCGGGCCGCGGACGCGGACCGGACGGGGCACGGCAGGGGCGGAAGGACTCGAAACCCCGGCATATCGCGCTCTCACCCTGTTCTAACCCGTGCGCCGCATGATGGAAAACGTCACTGAACATCGTCCCGCCAGTCGGAGGATGAGTTGAACCCCAACGAACCGAGTGCAGGTACCGAGCCCGGTGCGGCGGCCGGGAGCGGGCTTCCCGGGCACCGTCCCGCCGAGTCCGCCGACCAGGCGGGGCCCTCCGGCCCGCACGAGGGGGGTTCCTCCGCCGGTGACGGGGCCGGCGTCCGCGACGCGTCCGGCGGGGAGCACGGGGGTGCCCCCGCCGGACCCGACGACCCCGCCGCCGGAACCGGGCACGCCGGGCCGCAGCAGTCCTTCGGGCACTCCGAGGCGCGGGGGACCGGCGGGTACACCGGCGTGTGGCAGCGCGACGAGCACCCGGGGGCACCGCAGGCCGACGAGCAGCCCGGAGGGGACGCCGCGTCCCACCGGAGCGGCGGGTACCCCGCGGCCGGACGGACCGGCGAGGGCTTCCCCTCCCGGCAGGAGGGGTACCCGGGGCCCGAGCAGCACGGGCGGACGGAGACCGGCCCCTCGGGGACCGGGCCGACCTTCTCCCCGCCCGGGCAGCCGCCGCGGTGGGCCACCGGGCCCAACGACCCGGAGCGCGCCCCCTACACCTTCCCCCCGCCCGGGGGCGGCTACGGCGCCGCCGCCGACGGCCGGCACGAGCAGCTCTCCGCCCACCACCCCGCTCCCCCGTACGGCGGGCAGAACGGCCCCCACGGGCCGGCCGGGCCCGGGCAGCCCCCCTACGGTGACGGCGGCGCGTTCGGGACGGGCGGCGCCGGCGGCCACGGAAGCCACGGCGGCCAGCCCCCGTTCGGCGCCCCGCTCCCCGGGGCGGTGCCCCCGCAGGGAGACGGCAGGAAGCGCGGCTCCGGCAGGATCGTGACCGTCGCCGCGATCACCGCCCTGGTCACGAGCCTCATCGTGGGCCCGATGACGGCCCTGGGCACCGCCTACCTGTTCCCCAACGGCCTGAGCGGGCCGGTCAGCTCGCTCAACCAGGACCAGGAGAGCACGCGGACCGAGGGCGAGGTGGGCGAGGTCGCCGACACGGTCCTGCCGAGCGTGGTGTCCATCCGCACCGCCAGCGGCGGCGGCAGCGGCGTGGTCATCTCCTCCGACGGCCAGATCCTCACCAACGCGCACGTGGTGGCCGCCGCCGAGGGCGGTCCGATCGATGTGCTGTTCAACGACGGGAGCTCCGCGCGCGCCGAGGTCCTGGGTTCCGACCCGGTCTCCGACATCGCGGTGATCCAGGCGGAGGGGCGCAACGACCTCGCCCCGGCCTCCCTCGGCGACTCCGAGCAGGTCGGCGTGGGCGCCGAGGTGGTCGCGATCGGCTCCCCGCTGGGGTTGTCGGGCACGGTGACCACGGGTGTGGTCAGCGCGCTGAACCGCCCGGTGAACACCGGCCAGGCCGGACAGACCTCCACGGTGATCAACGCGATCCAGACGGACGCGGCGATCAACCCCGGCAACTCGGGTGGTCCGCTGGTGAACATGAACGGCGAGGTGATCGGGATCAACACCGCGATCGCGGGCGTCTCGCAGGACAGCGGATCGGTCGGACTGGGCTTCGCCATCCCGATCAACCAGGTCCGCCCCATCGCGGAGCAGCTGGTCGAGGACGGCAGCGCGAGCTACCCGGCGATCGAGGCGACCATCACCAACTCCCGCGTCGGCGGCGCGGAGATCGTGGAGGTCACCGAGGGCGGCGCCGCGGCCGAGGCCGGGCTCCGGACCGGTGACGTGGTGGTGTCCGTGGACGGAGAGCCGGTGTCCACGCCGGACGAGCTGATCGCGCAGATCCGGATCCGCCAGCCCGGCGAGGAGGTGACCTTCGGGGTCCTGCCCGGCGGCAACGGCTCCGAGGAGGAGGTCACGGTGACGCTCGGGGAACAGAGCGCGGCGTCGGCCCAGAGCGGGGAGGGCGGGAACTGACGGGCGCGGACCCGGCTCCCGTACACGGGCGGCCCCGGACCCGAGGGTCCGGGGCCGCCCGTCGCGCAGGGACCGTCCGGGCCCTCGGCCGTCGGCTCTCCCCGGCTCGTGGGTAGACGGAAAGGGGCACGGGGAGGTCCCCTCCCCCGCGCCGTGTGCCACCGAGCGGTCGCCCCGCGGTCACCGGAAGGTCGGCGGCGGTCAACGCGGGTGACCCACACTCGGGCGTACGCGGCGACCCGACAAAGGAGATCAGGTCATGTCCACGTCCTTCGCCTCCCCCTCGGTGGCGGCACCGCCCCGACCCGCCGTCGGCGCGACGCGCCGCACCCGGGTCCTGATCGGTACCGACACCTACCCCCCCGACGTGAACGGCGCCGCGTACTTCACCGCCCGTCTCGCCCGCGGCCTGGCCGAGCGCGGTGCGCGGGTGCACGTGGTGTGCCCCTCTCCCGGGGGCGCCCCGTACACGGTGGAACGCGGCGGGGTGGTCGAGCACCGGCTGCGCTCGGTGTCCTCCCTGGTCCACGACAGCGTGCGGCTCGCGGTCCCGCTGGGCGTGCGCGGCCACCTGGACCGGCTCCTGGGCCGTCTGCGCCCGGACGCCGTCCACATCCAGAACCACTTCCTCGTCGGACGGATGCTGGCCGCCGCCGCGCACGCCCGCGACGTCCCCGTGGTCGCCACCAACCACTTCATGCCGGAGAACCTCTTCGACTACGTGCACGTGCCCGGGCCGCTGCGCCCGTACGCGGCCCGGCTGGCCTGGTGGGACCTGGGCGCGGTGCTGGCCAGGGCCGAGCACGTGACCACGCCCACCCCGGCGGCCGCGCGGCTGCTGGTCGACCAGGGGTTCACCCGGCCGGTGGAGCCGGTCTCGTGCGGGATCGACCTGGGCCGGTTCAGCCCGCTGGACGGCGGCGCGGTCACCCGACGGCGGCTGCGCGCGCGGCTGGGCGTGCCGGACCGCAGGACGGTGCTGTTCGTGGGGCGGCTGGACGAGGAGAAGCGCGTGGACGAGCTCGTGCGCGCCGTGGCCCTGACGGACGGGGTCCAGCTCGTACTGGCCGGACACGGCGCGCACCGGGCGCGGCTGGAGGAGCTGGCGGCGGAGGTGGGCGCGGCCGACCGGGTGGTGTTCCTGGGCTTCGTGTCGCACGCCGACCTGCCCGACGTGTACCGGTGCGCGGACGTGTGGGCCATCGCCGGAACCGCCGAGCTCCAGAGCATCGCCACCCTGGAGGCGATGGCGAGCGGTCTGCCGGTGGTGGCGGCGGACGCCATGGCGCTGCCGCACCTGGTGGAGGAGGGCGCCAACGGGTACCTGTACCCGCCGGGAAGCCCCGAGGCGCTGGCCGCGCGCGTGGAGTCGGTGGTCGCCGACGAGGGGCGGCGGCTGCGGATGGGCGCGTGCAGCCGCGGTATGGCCGAGCGGCACCGGCTGGAGGACTCGCTGGAGCGGTTCGAGCGGATCTACCGCGAGGCGTCCGCCGGCGCGGGGGCCGGTTCCGGGGCGGCGGCCGTGCTCGGCCGTGCGGTGGCCGGCGGTCTGGGCGCGGCGTCCGCCTGAGCGGCGGGCCCCGACCGGCGCGGTCCCGGAACGGACCGCGCCGGGCACTCACCCCTGCTCGTTCGGCTCCCCGTCCCGCGGCGGCGTGAACAGCGGCAGCCGGAAGCCGATGGCGGCGCCGCCGCCCTCCCGGTTGCGGGCGAACACCCTGCCGCCGTGGGCCTGCGCGATCTCCCTGACCATGGACAGGCCGAGCCCCGAACCGGGCAGGCCGCGGGCGACGGTGGCCCTGTAGAAGCGCTCGAAGACGTGGTCGAGTTCGGCCGGGTCGATGCCGGGCCCCCGGTCCAAGACCTCCACCGTCCCCTCGCGGACCCGGATCTCGATGGGCGCGGTACCGCCGGGGTCGAACTTGGCGGAGTTCTCGACCGGGTTGGAGACGGCGCGCTCCAGGGAGCCGGGGCGGCCCCACACGACGCTGTCGTCGGCGTCCACGAGGATGTCGCGGCCGGTGCGGCGGCGGGTGCGCTTGGCGACCTTCTCGGCGATCCCGGCGAGGGGGACGGCGCTCATCTGCTCGTCCTCGTGGTCGCCGGTGGCCAGGCCGACCAGCTCGTTGACCAGGGCGGTGAGTTCGCGGGTCTCGCCTCGCAGGTCCTCGATGAGGCTGGTGCGCGCCTGCGGGCTGAGCCGGTCCACCCTGTCGAGCACCTGCACGTTGGTGTACAGGCTGGTCAGCGGGGTGCGGAGTTCGTGCGCGGCGTCCTGGACGAGGCGGCGCTGCTCGTCCTTGGAACGGGCCAGGCGGGCGAGCATGGCGTTGAACGCGCTGGTGAGGCGGCCGACCTCGTCGCGGCCGACGTCCTCGTCGCGGCTCTCACCGCCCCGCCCGGGGTCGACCGGGTCGAGCCGTCCGGTGGAGCTGACGTACTCGGCCGCGTCGGTGAGGCGCGCCAGGCGGCCGGTGGTGCGGTGGCCCACCAGCCAGCCCGCGGCGGCGGCGCACAGGGCGACGAACAGGCCCACCCACAGGATCTGGGTGGCGAGCCGGTCGATCATCAGCTCGGTCGGGGACATGCGCTGGAGGAGCTGGAGGGCACCGGCGCCGTCACCGAGGGAGACCGTGGCCAGCCGGTACTCCTGCCCGCCGATGTCCTGCTCGCGCATGTCGACGATCCCCGGCCGGTCCTCCGCGGCGACCTCCAGGTCCCTCTCCGACGGCGCGAACAGGATGATCTCGGACGGGTCGGCGATGTTGACCGTCCTGCTGCCGTCGGGTTCGAGGAGCTGGAGCTGGAACTTGTCGCTGGGCAGGAAGGGGCCGGGTCCGGCGGAGCCGCCCCGACCCTGCTCGTGGTACTCGACGAGTTCGTCGGACAGGGCGGTGACGGTGCTCTCGAACTCGGTCCGGGCGTCGGCGCGGATGAGCGCGGCGGCGGTGGTGTAGGCGAGGGTACCGACCAGGGTGATGACGACGGCGGCGACCAGCGCGAAGATCACCGCGAAGCGGGTGCCCAGCCGCCAGTCGCCCGGATGGAGCAGCACGCGGCGCCACCTCGGGACGGCGGCGCGCGCCGCGGACACGAGGGCTGCGGGACCGGACGGGTGCCCGGGGGCGGGCGGGGACTCGGGCCCGGGCGGTGTCCCGGGACCGGGCCGGGTGCCGTCGTCGGGTCGCACGGGACTCACCCCTGCGGCCGGAGCGTGTAGCCGACCCCGCGCACGGTCTGGATCAGCGGCGGCCCGCCGCCCTCCAGCTTGCGGCGCAGGTAGCTGATGTAGACGGCGAGGTTCTTGGACTCGGGGCCGAAGTCGTAGCCCCAGATGCGGTCGTAGATGGTGGAGTGGTCCAGCACGATCCCGGCGTTGCGGACCAGGAGTTCGAGCAGGTCGAACTCGGTCTTGGACAGCTCGACCTCGCGGTCGCCGCGCCAGACCCGGCGGGAGAGCGGGTCCAGGGACAGCTCGCCCACGCGCAGCGGGCCCTCCTCCGCGGCCTCCTCGTGGAAGGGCGCGGCCCGGCGCAGCAGGGCGCGCAGCCGGGCGAGGAGCTCCTCCAGCTCGAAGGGCTTGGCGAGGTAGTCGTCGGCCCCCGCGTCGAGCCCCGCCACCCGGTCCGGCGTCTCCACGCGCGCGGTGAGCATGAGGATGGGCGTGCGGTCGCGCTCGGCGCGCAGCACGCGGGCCACGCCGAGCCCGTCCACCCCCGGCATCATCACGTCGAGGACGAGCAGGTCGACCGGGTCGGCGTGCACGGCGGCGAGGGCCTGGACCCCGTCCGGTACCGTCCTGACCCTGTAGCCCTCCAGTTGGAGCGCGCGTTCCAGCGAGTCCCTGATCGCGCGGTCGTCGTCGGCGACCAGGACAGTGGCGGTGGCTTCCATGGCGTCCATGGTTCCGTACGAGGGTGAGAGGGCGGTAAGAGCACGGTGGGGCGCGTGTCAGACCCCGCGCCGGTCGGAGCCCGTGGCGGTCGGAGCCCGCCTCCGTCGGGGCGCGCGGGTCGGGCGGATCCCGTCCGGGTCCGCACGGGTCCCGCCGGAACCCGGCCCCGCGGTTCAGGCCCCGGGGTCGAACCCGCGGGTCCGGCTCATCCCGGCCGCACGCCCCTTGCCCGCGATCACGAGCGCCATCTTGCGGGAGGCCTCGTCGAGCATCTCCTCGCCGAGCATGACGGCGCCGCGCCGGTCCACGGTGGTGGCGTGGGCGTAGGCGTCCAGGATCAGCTCGGCGTGGTCGTAGTCCTCCTGGGAGGGCGCGAACACCTCGTTGGCGGCCTCCACCTGGAGCGGGTGCAGGACCCACTTGCCGTCGAAGCCGAGGGCGGCCGTGCGCCCGGCGGAGCGGCGGAACGCGTCCACGTCCCGGATCTGGAGGTAGGGGCCGTCGACGGCCTGGAGCCCGTGGGCGCGGGCGGCCATGAGGATGCGCATGAGCACGTAGTGGTAGGCGTCGCCGGTGTCGTAACCGGGCGGCTGCTCGCCGACGACCAGGCTCTTCATGTTGACGGAGGCCATGAAGTCGGCGGGCCCGTAGACGAGGGCCTCCAGGCGGGGCGAGGCGGCGGCGATCTCGTCCACGGCGACCAGGCCGCGGGCGTCCTCGATCTGCGCCTCGATGCCGATCCGGCCGACCTCCAGCCCGACGGCGCGCTCGACCTGGGTGAGGAGGGTGTCGAGCCACTGGACGTCGCGGGCCGCGGTGACCTTGGGCAGGACCAGGGAGTCGAGCGCGGCCCCGGCTCCCTCGACGACGGTGATGACGTCGCGGTAGGCCCACGCGGTGGTGACGTCGTTCACGCGGACGGAGCGCACCTTGCCGTCCCAGCCCCCGTCGTTGAGCGCCCGGACGACGGTGCCGCGGGCGGAGTCCTTCTCCAGGGGCGCGACCGCGTCCTCCAGGTCGAGGAAGAAGGCGTCCACGTCCAGTCCCCGCGCCTTGTCCACGAACCGGGGGTTGGACCCCGGAACCGCGAGTACCGACCGCCGCGACCTGAGTTCGCCCATCGCCGTTGTCCCCCTGCTCCACTCGTCCGCGTGCGCGGCCGGCGCCGGCCGCGCACGACCTGGGCCGTACCGCCGGTCGGCCGACCGGGCCGTCCGGCCTGTGCGGCCTGTGCGGCCGGGTCGTCCGACCCGGCCCCTCCGCCCCCTCCGGGCGGGACCGCGCCGCCCATCATCGCACCGTGAGGTGCATAGAGTGAGTTTCGGGTCCCCGGTGGGACACAAGGCGATTCCAGGGGGGAAACGAACATGTCCGGCACGTCGTCGTATCCGACCAGCGCCCACTGGGGCAGTTACCGGGTGGTCGTCGAGGACGGCCGGGTGGTCGGGACGCGCCCGGACCCGGACGACCCGGCCCCGTCCCCGGTGATCGCCAACACCCCGGCCGCCCAGCACCACGCCTCGCGGGTGGCGCGTCCGGCGGTGCGGCGGCGCTGGCTGGAGAACGGCCCCGGCCCGGACCCGCTCCGGGGCGACCCGGACGACGCCTACGTCGAGGTGGAGTGGGACACGGCGCTGGACCTGCTCGCCGGTGAGCTGGACCGGGTGCGGAGCGCGTACGGCAACGCGGCGATCTACGGCGGTTCCTACGGCTGGGGCAGCGCGGGGCGGATCCACCACGCGCAGAGCCAGCTGCACCGGTTCCTCAACACCATCGGCGGGTACACGCGCTCGCGCACCACCTACAGCCACGGCGCGGTGGAGGTGCTCTTCCCCCGGATCCTCGGCGTCCCGGCGGCGAACCGGCTGCTGCACCGGGCCCCGGCGTGGACGCAGATCCGCGAGCACACCGAGCTGCTGGTGAGCTTCGGCGGACTGCGCGTGTCCAACACGTGGACCTCCTCGGGCGGGCGCGCCGCCCAGACCGCCGGTCCGGCGATGCGCGACGCGTCCGGGGCCGGGGTGGAGTTCGTGTCGGTGTCGCCGCTGCTGGACGACACCTCCGAGGACGTCAAGGCCGAGTGGGTCTCCCTCAGGCCGGGGACCGACACGGCGGTGATGCTGGCGCTGATGCACGTGCTGTTCACCGAGGGCCTGGCCGACACCGCCTTCCTGGACCGCTACACCGTGGGCGCGGACGTGCTGCGCGCGTACGTGCTGGGCGGGCGCGACGAGCGGGGCGGCCCGCACGGGACCGCGCGGACCCCGGAATGGGCCGAGCGGATCAGCGGGGTCCCGGCCGACGAGCTGCGATCGCTGGCGCGGCGGATGGCGGGGCGGCGCACGCTGGTGAACGTGGGGTGGTCGGTGCAGCGGGCGCGGTACGGCGAGCAGCCGCTGTGGGCCGGGCTGGCGCTGGCGTGCTGTCTGGGGCAGGTGGGGCTGCCGGGCGGCGGATTCGCGTCCGGGTACGGGTCCATGGGCAACTACGGGGGCGGTTCGACGCCGCTGGGACTGCCGAGGATGCCGCAGGGCGACAACCCCGTGGACTCGTTCATCCCGGTGGCACGGGTGGCCGACATGCTGCTGGAACCGGGCGGGCGCTACGACCACGACGGTGAGGAGCGGCGGTACCCGGACATCCGGCTGGTGTACTGGGCCGGGGGCAACCCCTTCCACCACCACCAGGACCTGAGGCGGCTGACCGAGGCGTTCGGGCGGCCGGAGACGGTGGTGGTGAACGAGACGCACTGGACGGCGACGGCGCGGCACGCCGACATCGTCCTCCCGGCCACGACGGCGCTGGAGCGCGACGACATGGCCGCCAGCCAGGGCGACCTGAGCGTGCGGGCGATGCCGCGCGCGGTGGCGCCGCACGGGCAGGCGCGGGACGAGTACGACACCTACGCCGACCTGGCCGGGAGGCTGGGGGTGCGCGAGGAGTTCACCGAGGGCCGTACGAGCGGCGAGTGGATGCGGTTGGCGTACGGGCGGTGGCGGTCCCTGGTGGGTCGGCGCGGCCTGGAGGTGCCGGAGTTCGAGGAGTTCTGGGAGCGCGGGCGGGTGGAGATGCCCGGCCGGGTGGAGGACGAGGCGCTGCTGGGGGAGTTCCGCGCCGACCCGGAGGCCAACGCCCTGCGCACGCCGAGCGGGCGGATCGAGCTGTTCTCGGAGACGATCGCCTCGTTCGGGTACGAGGACTGCCCGGGGCACCCGGTGTGGCTGGCGGGGCCGGTGGTGACCGGCTCCGGGGACTTCCCCCTGGTGCTGATCGCGAACCAGCCGAGCGGCAGGCTGCACAGCCAGCAGGACATGGGCGCGCACAGCATGTCGCAGAAGGTGCGTGGGCGGGCGCCGCTGCGGATGCGCCCCGAGGAGGCGCGGGCGTGCGGTGTGGCCGACGGGGACGTGGTGCGGGTGTCCAGTGCCACGGGTTCGTGCCTGGCGGGCGTGGTGGTGAGCGACGCGCTGCGGCCGGGGGTCGTGCAGTTGTCCACGGGGGCCTGGTACGACCCTTCCCTGGAGGGTGTGACGTGCGCGCACGGGAACCCGAACGCGCTGACGGAGGACGTGGGGGCGTCGGCGTTGAGCCAGGGGTGCACGGGCCAGCTGGTGCGGGTGCGCGTCGAGCGCTTCGACGGTGAGGTGCCGCCGGTGCGCGCCTTCGAGCCGCCGAGGGGCGTCACCGCGGTCTGAGAACGCCGGAGCCCCCGCCGGAGCGGTCCGCGGCGCCCGTCCGGCCTCACGGGGGTCCGGTCGGCCGGCCGTTCCCGCGGCCCCGGGCCGGTCCGGCTCCGGCCCCGCGCGGGGTCGGCGGGGCCTCCGGGGCCCCGCGCGCCCGGATCCGCCGGGGCGGCCCCCCGGCCCTGGCGGGGCGGTCACACGCCCCCTCCCTGCCCGGGGAACGGCCCCCGGTGGGAAGGCGCCCCGGGGCCGCGTCCGTCACCGCACGAGGAAGCGGTCCACACGCCCGGGCAGCAGCAGGCCCGCCCAGCCCAGGAGCGCGTACCCCACCTGGCCGGGCGCGAGCATGCCGAGGATCGCCCCGGTGTTCGCGGTCGGCGCGCGCAGGAACTCGCGCATCCGCGGGTGCGCGTGCGGCACGCCGTTCCCCGACAGCAGCAGCGTGAGCACCGCGACCAGCACCACGGCCGCCCAGACCGCCTCGGCGCCGGTCAGGCCGCCCAGCCACCCCTGGATCCGGTCCAGGGCCACGAACGCGTAGGCGGGCGTACCGGTCTCGGCCGTGCCGGGAGCGGGGACGGCGGCGAACACCGCCGCCGCGGCGCCCATCGCCGCCATCGCCCCGGTGACCCCTCCGGTCGCGGCCAGTCCCAGCCGCGCCGCCAGCTCGCGCGCCTGCCGGGGCAGCTCCTCCTGCGGGGGGTGGTGGCGCCAGGGCCGCCCCATCGACCGGGCCTCGCCCATGGCGTTGGCCCGCCGCCGGCGCAGGAACCGCCAGGTGTCGCAGAGCACCGAGGGCCCGCGCCGCGCGGCGACGGCCGCGACGGCCAGTTCGTGGGCGATCGTGGACACCGTGGTGGCCAGGGTGATCGGCAGGTCCACCCAGGACAGCGCCGTCCGGCGGAACAGCGGCGCGATGTCGGCGGGCACCCGGACCCGCATGGCCACCGAACGCCCCCGTGCCCTGCGGCGCAGGCGGGCCAGCGGCGGCTGCCCGGGCAGCGGCGGCGTGGACTCGGCGGCCGTCGCGATCATCCGGTAGTCCATGGCCACCGCGCACAGCAACAGCAGCACCAGCAGCCACGGGGTGAGCACCCCGCCGCCGAGGAGGCCGTGCACGAGGTCGGAGGCCGGGTGGAGCTGGGCGTTGGCCAGCCGTGCGTTCAGGTTCAGGTGCTCCAGGAACGCCAGGGTCAGCGCGACCGGCGGCAGCAGCCACAGCCAGGCCCCGTAGCGGCGGCCGACGACCGCCAGGCCGAGCGCGGCGCCGACCAGGCCGGTGGTGACGGCGTGCCCGGAGAAGACCGCGAGGACCTCGCCCGCGGGGTCGGTGACGGTACTGCCGCCGGGCAGGAGCAGGCCGGTGCCGGCGGAGAGGTCCGGCCCTCCGAGGGACACCTCCGTGAGCAGGCGCTCGGCCAGCTGGAACCCGGCTCCGGAGGCCGCCGCCAGCAGCGTGAAGTCCACGGCGGCCAGGCGGCGCAGCCGTCGGCGGGCCAGCAGGGCCAGGAACAGCAGCGGGAGGAGCTTGCCGGACTCCTCCACCGTCACGGCGACGTAGGTGTAGCCGAGGACGCCGTAGGGGTCGCCGCCCAGCAGCCCGGCGACGGCGGATTCGGCAAGCCCCAGGGGCCACAGCAGCAGCGCGCCGAACGCGGCCACCCGCAGCAGCGAGGCGAAGGAGACGGTGCGGGAGCGCGCCACCAGGGCCAGCTGGAACAGCAGCACGAAGGCGGCGACCAGCGCCGGGAACACGGCGCCCAGGGCGGGGAGGGCCAGGGGAGCCACGAGCAGCGCCGCCACCATGAGCCACCCCCAGGCCCCGCGCAGGGCCCGCAGGGAGCGGACCGCCCGCGGGGAGCGCCGACGCGCGCGTTCGGCGCTGCGGTCCAGGAGCTCGGCCGGGTCCGGGCCGGGTCCGCGCGGGGCGCGGGAGTGGCGCGCGCCGGTCTCGGCGCAGTGGTAGAGCTGGGCGGCGCGGGTGAGGACCGGGCCGCCCTCCTTGCGGGCGCGCGAGGCGAAGTGGCTGCGGGCCTGGGGGATGTCGGCGCCGACGAGCTCGCGGACGAAGTCGGCGGGACCGGCCGCGACGGTGAGTTCGTCCGCGGTGACCAGGACGGCGGCGGAGAAGTCCTCGACGCAGACCAGGAAGTCGGTGGGCGCGGGTCCCCAGCCGCGGATGAGGTCGATGAGGGTGTCGGTGTCGAGGGGGACCTCGGTGACGGGGTCGTAGGAGAACTCGGGGCGGGTCCGGCAGACCAGGAGCCGGTCCACGCCCATGGCGCGGCCCGCGGCGACGACCGCGCGGATGAGGTTGCGGTCCCGGGGGACCAGGAAGGGGGTGGTGACCTTGCCGTCGGCCCGGATCCAGTGGGGGTCGAACTCGGTCGCTCCGGCACAGACGCGCAGCACGAGGTCCCGCGCGAGCATGGCCTGTTCTTCCATGGGTCACCTCGTGCCTGGGGGCGGACTCGGGGGGCGGGGGCGGCGGGGCCGCTTCCGCCGCCTTCCGGACGGATCGGCCCGACCGAGCATAACGGTGGGCCGCCCGGCCGGGGAGGCCGCCGTGGGGCCCGCGGACCGCGGCGGAGGCCGGCGGCGGGTCCACCGGCCGGGGGGCGCGTACGGGCGCCGTCCGTCCTCACACCCGCGCGCGGCGCGCGGGCGCCTCCTCCCCGGCGCCCCGTTCGCCGAGGGGTCCGCGCGAGGGCCGCGGCCCGGCGCCGAAGGCGTCCGCGCACAGCTGCGCGAAGTGCCGCGCCCCGGGCAGGTCGAGCGCCCACCCCGCGAACGCCCATCCCAGGTGCAGGTGCTCCAGCGCCCGGGCCAGCGCCGACACCCCGCTCCAGCGCAGGCCCCCGGGAGCCTCGTAGGCGAGGCGGTACAGCACCTCGGGGTGCTCCGCCGCCGGCCGCAGCTCCAGCGCCACCGGCGCGCGGGCGGCCAGCCAGCCGCCCAGGCCCCGGCACATGGCGCAGTCCGCGGCCACGTACAGCGTGCCCGGCGCGCGGCCGGGCCACGGACGCCACCGGGGCAGCCAGGAGCGCACGCCCGCCCGGTAGTCCTCCCACTCCCTCCCGAACGCCGCGCGCAACTGGCCTCCCTCGTGCCACGAGGCGAACCCGGCGCCGTAGGCGAGCGCGGCGAGCGCGCCGAACAGCAGCCAGGGGTTCCCGGTCACCGGGGCCAGGACCAGGTACACCGCGACGACGGTGGCCTGCATCGGGTTGCGCATGTAGGCGTAGGGGCCGCTGGTGACCAGCCGCGACGGCGGGTCGAAGGGCAGCGGGGTGCCGCCGCCCACCCTCGCGAACTCGCGGGCCGCCGCCAGGCCCGGCAGGCACGCCGGGGCCAGGAGCTGGGCGGCGGTGAAGGCCGCGGCCGGGCCCGGCAGGGCGTCCAGCGCGGCCAGCGGCAGGACCACCATGACCCCGAAGGCCAGGAGCGCCTGCGCCCACATCCGGGCGTGCACCAGCTGGCCCGTGCGCGTCCAGTAGGCCAGCAGCAGCGCGGGGATCAGGCACAGCGCCGAACCGACGAACTCGCCGAGCAGCCAGAGGGGGCTGAGCACCACGACGGGTTCGGCGAGCGGCATGACGATGACGTCCACCCACACGAGCAGGCCGCTGAGCAGCGGGACCGGCAGCAGGCGCAGCAGCAGCGCGGGCAGGGCCCCCCACAGCACCGCCCAGGCCAGCAGCAGGTCCACCGGCATGCCGAGCCACACCGCTCCCTCGGCGTGGAAGGACCACCAGCCCGCGCGCAGCGCGTACAGGTTGAGCGGGACGAGCGTGAGCAGGGCCCACGTCCCGGCCACCAGCATCGCCGCGACCTCGCGCGGACGGGGCGCGCGCCACAGGCACAGCCCGGCCAGCAGGAGCAGCGGGGCGAACAGGCCGACGCCGCGGACCAGCGCCGCGGGGAGCTCCGGGGTCATCGGGAGCCCTCCGGAGCGGAGGTGCCGAGGGCGGCCGCGGTGCCGAAGGTGGCGGCGAGGTACTCGGCGGCCAGGTCGGTCGCGTAGGACTGGACCGGCCCGAAGTACCAGGAGGGCTCGTAGGTGCGCTCGTAGTCGATCGACCAGGCCAGGCGGGTTCCCTCGCCGTCGGCGTGCCACACGGCCTCGGCCCCGCGCATGTCCATCCAGTTCGCGAAGGCGGTGTCCTCGACCACCTCGAACACCACGCGCCCGCCGTCCTCGCGGACCTCGCTCTCGGTGATCCGGAGCGCCATGTGGCGCGGCGTGGGCTCGGCGCCGAACTCCAGCGTGCGGCGCGGGGTGAAGCGGACGAGCCGGGTGTCGCCGACCGCCAGGCCCTCGCCGGAGGCCGAGACGGGCTCGGGGAAGGGCACGGCCCGGAGGAGGAGCGCGTCGGGGGCGGCGTACTCGGGCGGGGCGGCCAGGGCGGCGGCGACGCTCTGCGCGGTGGCGGCGACCAGGACGTGGCCCTCCCCGCGGTCCTCCCGCGGCAGCAGGGAGGTTCCGGCGACGCCCTCCAGGGCCAGCGCGAACAGCAGCGGCACCGCGAGCAGGGCGTGCCGGGAGCGGTTCCGCCACGTGACGAGCGCCCCGGCCGTCCAGGCGACCACGGCGACGACCCCGTAGACCAGCGGCGCGGCGATGAGCAGGCAGACCATGCCCTCACCGAGGAGGGGCCCGGCCAGTGCCAGGCAGACGGTGGTGGCGGCCATGGTGACGCCCATGGCGCTGCGGGCCCGCACGGTGAGCACCACGAGCAGGGCGATCGTCGCGGGCAGTCCGACGTAGAACAGGGCGGTCTGGTCCAGGCCGCCCCAGTGGTGGACGCGCAGCGCCAGCAGGGCGGCGAAGGCGGCCAGGACCAGGGCGGCGAGCAGTAAACGCGCCCGGGAGGGCGGCGGGGAGTCGCTTCGGGGCACGGGGGAACTCCTTCGGCATGCGATTAAATCGCTTGGTTTAATCACCTGATTAAACCGTATGCTGAAAACCTTCCCGGGAGCAAGGAGGGCCATGGCCAAGGGCGGCGGAGGACGGCGCACGAGCGAGGAGACCAGGGAGCGGCTCCTGGCCGCCGCCAGCGAGATCGTGCGCGAGGAGGGGTACACCGGGGCGTCGGCGCGCGCCATCGCCGCGCGCGCGGAGGCCAACTCGGCGCTGGTCTTCTACCACTTCGGCGGGGTCGACCAGCTGCTGCTGGCGGCGCTGGACCGCTCCAGCGCCGAGCGCATGGCCATGTACCGGGAGGTCGCGGCGCGGGCGAACACCCTGGAGGAGCTGGTGGAGGCGGCGATGCGCATCTACCGGACCGACCTGGAGCGCGGCTACATCACCGAGTTCTCCGAGCTGGTGGCGGCCGCCGTCACCAAGCCGGAGCTGCGCACGCAGATCCGGGACCGCTCCGAGCCGTGGATCGCCTTCATCGAGCAGGAGTGGAACCGCGTCCTGGGCGGATCCGCCCTGGGCAGGCTGCTGCCCGCACGCGAGGTGGCCTACGGGGCGATCACGTTCTACCTGGGGGTGAACCTGTTCTCGGTGCTGGACGAGGACCACTCGCGCACCGAGGCGGTGTTCGACCTGGCCCGGGGGCTGGCCCCGCGGGCGAAGCTGCTGACGCTGCGCCTGCCCCGCCGGGGCCGGGACGTAGGCTTGCCCGCGGACGAGGAGGACGCATGAGCACAGGCATCACGGTGGCCCCGGGGATCGGGTTCCCCGACACCGCCGACGGTCGGACCCACGTGGCGGGCGCGGTGATCGCCGACGGCCGGGGAAGGGTCTTCGCCCAGCGCCGGTCCCCCACCCGCAAGGTGTTCCCGCACTGCTGGGACATCGTGGGCGGGCACGTCGAACAGGGCGAGACCATGCTGGAGGGGCTGGCGCGCGAGGTCGGGGAGGAGACCGGCTGGCGGCTGACCGGAGTGCTGGCCGAGCTGTTCCGGCTGGACTGGGACCCCGGGGACGGCGTGACCCGGCACGAGGTGGACTACCTGGTGCGGGTGGAGGGGGACCTGGACGCGCCCCGCCTGGAGCCGGGCAAGCACACCGAGTTCCTGTGGGTGGACGACTCCCTGGTGCACCGGCTGCGCGACGACCGCGACCCGGGCGACTACTTCATCACCGACATCGTGCAGCGCGGCCTCGACGCCGCCCGCGCGCTCTGAGCGGCGCGCGGATCAGACGGGGAACCAGGCGAGCACGAGCCCGAGCCACACCCAGAACGGGCCCGCCACGAGGTCCCTGCCCCACTCCAGGGAACGGTCGGCGGACGGGGACACCCTCCCACGCGCCTCCCGGACGAACCGGGTGATCCGCCGGGCCGCTTCCTCGTCGCGGGCCGGAGTGCTCCCCCAGGCCCTCGAACAGAACGCCCCTCCGTCGGTGAAGTGGACGGCGACCCCGTTCCCGGCGTCCACCCGCGCGACCCGCTCCACGGGTACGGAGACCCAGGCGGCGTACCGCTTCAGCAGCAGGCGCGTCCCGGACAGGCGGACCTCCGGATAGACCGTCCGCTGCCAGAGCACCAGTCCGAGGACCGGTAGGGGGACCGCCGCCCACGCGTACCAACCGCTCTCCCCCGTGCTGGTCACCAGCACGGCGGACAGCACCGCCATCGCCAGCACCGCGGCGACGCCCCAGACCCGGACGCGGCGGCGGTACAGGGCGACCGGTGCGAAGGATGCGGACCGGTCGCCGGTCCCCCGGCCGGTCCGGTGGCGGAACAGGAAACCGTCGGACGGCCCCGAGGGCGGCCCCCACACGCCCAGGAGGACGAGCCCCGCCGCCCCGGAAGCGGGAGTGCCCTCGCGCGCGCAGAGGACGACGCACGCACCGGCGAGAAGCCCCCACCACAACCGCGCGTACGAGCGGGGGAACCGGGTGACCCGGACGGCGGCGCGCCACAGCCCCGCGCGGACATCCGCCCCGCCGTCACGGCGGGCGGCGACGCGGCGCGTCTCCGCGTACAGCGCGATCGGGGTTCCGACGAGGAACAGCGTGAGGAGGACCGCCGCGGTGATCACGCGGCACCGGCCGGGGGCGCGGGGGCGGGAGACATGGGGGATGCCCGTCCGTTCGGGTGAGGGGGTCCCAGCATCCCACGGCGGTCCCGCACCCCCGCGGCCGGACAGCCCGCCGCGAACGGCGCCGTCCGCCCGGCACGGGGGCTGCCGCGAAGCGGGCCCGTGCGGTGCGACGGAGCAGGCCGCTGCATCCACGACGCCCGCGCCACGGACCGGCGCGGCCCGGCTCCTCCTCAGGCCGCCCCGCGGACCTCCGCGATCGCGAGCGGCAGTCCCTCCAGCAGGTCGGACGCGCTGATCGGGGCGCCGCCCCGGGCCAGCGAGGCGGCGCGTCCGTGCAGGTAGGCACCGCACGTCGCCGCCTCCCGGGCGGGCAGCCCGGCGGCCAGGAGCGCACCGGCCACCCCCGAGAGCACGTCCCCGGTCCCCGCCGTGGCCAGCAGCGGCGTTCCGGTCGGGTTGGCGACCACCGGCGCGCCCGGGTGCGCGATCACCGTGGTCGAGCCCTTGAGCAGGACCGTGCACCCGAAGCGGTCGCGGGCGCGGGCCACGTGCTCCAGACGCCGGGCCTCGACGTCCTCCCGGTCGGCCCCCAGCATCCGGGCCAGCTCCCCGGCGTGCGGCGTCAGCAGCGTGTGCGCCTCCCGCTCCCGGAGCAGCTCGCACAGCGGTTCGCCCCAGTCCCCGGTGAGCAGGGTGAGCCCGTCGGCGTCCACCAGCACCGGGACGTCGCTGTCCAGGACCGCGCGGAGCTCGTCGGCGTTGGCCGGATGCGTGCCCCGGCCGGAGCCGACGACGACGGCGGACACCCGCCCGGGCGACAGGTCGGTGCTGTTCTGCGGGTCGAGGAGGCTGGCGACGGTCTCCGGCCAGTGGGCGAGCACCTGGTCGACCACGGTCGGCCCGCCCCCGTAGCGCACCATGCCGACCCCGGTGCGCAGCGCTCCGCCCACGCACAGGACGGCGGCGCCCCGGTAGCGGTCGGAGCCCGCCCGGACGGCGAGGACGCCCCGCCGGTACTTGTCCGCCTCCGCCCCGGCGGCCGGCAGGAGCGAGGCGATGTCCACGGCCTGAGGGCGGACCAGGTCGGGTCCGGGCAGCTCGGGGTACAGCCCGATGTCCACGAGGTGGACCCGGCCCGCGCGCTCGGCCCCCGGATCGACGAACAGGCCCGGTTTGTGGGTGCCGAAGGTGACGGTGACGTCGGCGCGGACGGCGTGCCCGGCCACCTCGCCGGTGTCGGCGTCCACCCCGCTGGGCAGGTCGACGGCGACCACGGGGGCGGGCGCGTCGGCCGCGAGCAGGGCCAGGGTGGAGTGCGGCCTGCGCAGGCCGCCGCTTCCGCCGATGCCCACGAGCCCGTCCACGACGAGGTCGGCCCCGAACAGGTCGCCCTCGTCGGCCGGGGAGTCGGTGAACCACCGGACCCGCCCGCCCGCCGCCCTCAGCGCGGCGATCCCGCCCTCGTGGGCGTGCCGCCCGGCGATCAGGGCACGTACGGCCGCGCCGCGGGCGGCCAGCGCGGCGCCCGCGTACAGCGCGTCGCCGCCGTTGTCGCCGCCGCCGACCATGAGGACGATCCGCGCCCCGTACACGCGGGGCAGGAGCCGCGCGCACTCGACGGCGAGCCCGGTCGCGGCCCTGCGCATGAGGACCCCGTCGGGCAGGCGCGCCATGAGCGCGTGCTCGGCCTCGCGGACGGCGTTCGCGGTGTGTGCGGAGCGCACTGGTGACCTCCCGGGTTCGGATCGGCCACCATCGTGCCGCAGAGGGCACCGGGCACGGGGGCTCCGCCACACCTGGTGGCCGACAACAAGGACTTTTCTACCCAAAGTAACCAACCCCCTACCCTTCGGAGTGTCGCCTTGACACAATGGGTCCATGCCTCGACCGAGCAAGTACGTCTCTCGGTCCGATCTGGGATGGGGTTCCTCGCCCGCGACCCGGGCCAATCCCCGATCCGGACTGGTCATCCACTACGACAGCGCCGACCAGGGGCTGGCCGCGAAGAACCACTCGGCCTGCCTCCGGTACTGGCGTGACACCCGCTCCTTCCATACCGGCCCCTCCAGGGGCTGGGCCGACATCGGATACTGCGTGGACGAAGCCACGGAGATCCTCACCGAGGACGGGTGGCGCACCTTCCAGCAGGTCGCGCCGGGGGACGTCGTCCTCACCCTCGACCACGGCACGGGGCTGTCGGAGTGGCAACCCCTCCAGGACGTCCTCGTCTTCCCCGCCATGCGACGCGAACTCGTCCGGATGGAGGGACGCGAGCACTCGTCGCTGACCACCCCCGGCCACCGCTGGCCCGTGGAGCGCCATCACCGGCGCACGGGTACCGAGCGCGGGAAGGACGCCGACGGGACCCGGGCGCGGACCGGGCGCTCCGCGCGCGGCGTCAGCGGCCGCGAACGCCTGTGGGCCACCACGGACACGCTCGCCCACGGGGACCGCATCCCCCTGGCCGCTCCCTGCGCGCACCTGCCCGCGGAGCCCAAGTGGCCCGACCACCTCGTGGAACTGGTGGCCTGGTTCTGGACCGGGACCGGGGGCCGCGTCGAACGACGGGGCGGGAGCCGTGCGCCCGGCACGGGTGCGGCCATCCACCAGTCGGCGGTGGGCGACCCCGACCGCACCGCCAGGATCCGCGACGCGCTGCACGGCGTCTTCGGGCCGCCCTGCGAGCACCTCCCCCGGGCGGGGAGGAGCACGGACGGCGTCCCGCGCTGGCGCGAGGCCCGTGACCGCGGGACGGCCTGGTTCCACCTGTCCTCCGACGCCGGCCGGGTCCTGCTCGAACACGCTCCCGGGCGGGTGCCCACACACGCCTTCCTGCGCTCGCTGACCCGGGCGCAACTCGCCCTGTTCATCGAGGCGTCGCTGTCGGGGGGCGGCCACGGCAGCCGCACGAACGACTCCCAGGCCCTGGGCCAGAAGGACCGGGCAGCCGCCGAGGCGTTCCAGTTCGCCGCGATCCTGGCCGGGTACGCGACCTCCCTGCGCCGTCGGCCCCCCACCTCCTCGACCCCCTGCCCCACGTGGGAGGTGGAACTGCGCCGCAGGGCCCACGTCGCTCCCCGGACGGCGGCGGCCGGGAAGGCGGAGCTCACCGTCACGCGCGAGCCCCACGAGGGGCGGATCTGGTGCGTGCGCACGCCCAACTCCACGTGGCTGGCCAGGCGCGGTGGCACGGTGTACTTCACCGGCAACTCGTTCATGTGCTGTGCGCACGGCTACGTCATCGAGGGCCGGGGGCTGTACAGGACCCAGGCCGCGCAGCCGGGCGGCAACACCTCCCACTACTCGGCGACCCTGGCCACCGGTCCCACGGATGTCATCACCCCGGAGCAGGTCAACGCGGTGCGCGCGCTCCGCCAGTGGCTGATGGAGCCCGACACCTCGATCGCCGGAACGGTGCTCGGACACCGCGACTTCGTCTCCACCTCGTGCCCGGGCGACAAGGCCTACGCCCTCGTCCGCGACGGCACGTTCGAACAGCCCCCCGGGGAGATCACGGAGGTACACGACATGCTCGGGCTGCGCATCGGCAGTGAGGGAGAAGCGGTCAAGCTGCTCCAGCTCAGGATCACACGGGCGGGCTTCGGCGACGCCCTGGGCAAGTCGGGCGTCGACGCCTCCTACGGCCCCTCCACCGCCGAGGGCGTGCGCCTGTGCCGCGAGTACGCGGGCAGCCGGGCGCTGCCCGGGTACGGCGACGAGATGACCGCCCACGCCGTCGACCAGGTGGAGGCCGCCGTCACCAGGCGGGCCCTGGAGAAGGCCCTCCAACGCGCGGACGGCCCCGGGCGCGAGGAGGCGCCCGAGCCGCGGTAGGCGACCCGCGTCACTCGCAGCCGACGCCGTCGCCGTCGCGGTCCAGGTGGGAGCCGTAACCCGGGTCGCCACGGCGCACGGGCGCCGCACCCGCGGCGCGCGCCGCGTCGCAGTTCTCGTAGTAGGCCGGGGCGCCGCCCCCACCACCGCCGGTACCGCCTCCACCGCTGCCGCCGCTGTCCGGGCGCTCGGTCACCGTCTCCGTGACGGTCTCCGTGGCGGTGACCGTGACCTCCACCTCGACCTCCTCGGTCTCGGTGGCGGTGGCGGTGGCGGTCGGTTCCACCGTCTCGGACACGGTCGCGGTCACCGTCGCGGCCGGGGGCGGAGGCGCCGCCTGGTCGGAGCCGCCCCCGGCCAGTGCGCTGGCGCAGGAGCCGATGATGGCGGTGAACACCAGGGCGCCGAAGCACCCCAGGCATCCGAGGCCGATCTTGCCGCCGGTGGACATGCCGGCGGCGGGGGGTCGCGGGGGCAGGGACATGACAGGGCTCCGGGGGATGCGCAGGGAGCGGTGGAGCGGGAACCGCGCTGGACGGGCGCGTGCGTGCGGGGCGCAGGCGTGCGCCGACGATATCCGAACCGACCGTGGAAAAGACCCCTTTTCCGACAAGAAGCTGTTTCCGCCGTCCCGGTCCCGTGCCCGGCGCCACACCCGCTGCCTCCGCCGGGCACCACCGGAACACAGCGCGAAGCCCCGGCCGCGGGGTCCGCGGCCGGGGCTTCGTGGTGCGTGCGTGGACTACTGGACCGTCGTGACGATCGGGTCCTCCATGCCGAAGCTCGGGTCGTAGCGGACCTCGGTCACCACGACCTCGCCGACCACGGCGATCTGCCCCGAGACGGAGGAGCCGGGCGCGAGGGTGCCGACCTCGATGTGCTGGATGTCGGCGAAGATGGAGTCGGCCCAGTCGGAGCGCTCGGTTCCGTCGGAGAGCACCGTCGTGAAGTACAGCGGGTTGACGTCGAGCGTCTCGTCGCCGTTGTTGGTGATCTCGACGTCGAGCACCGTGTAGACGGTGTCGTCGATGGTGTCACCGGCGGTGCCCGCCGTGGTGGCGGTCATGCTGACACCCTGCTCGGCGGCGGGCTCCTCCGCCGCGCCGCCCTCCGACTCCTGCGTGCCCTCCTGCTGGGTGGGGGCCGAGGACGTGGAGGACGACGTGCTGTCGCCGCCGGCCATCGAGGCGATGATCACGATGACGACGACCACGAGGAGCACCAGGCCGAGGCAGCCGCCGCCGATGCCGAGGCCGACCTTGGCGCCGGTGGACATGCCCTTCTTCGGGGGCTGGCCGTAGGGGTCTCCGGGAGGGCCGGGGGGCATACCGCCGTAGGGCGGCTGGCCGGGAGGCGGTCCGCCCGGGCCTCCGTAGGGCGGCTGGCCGCCGGTCGGGTCACCGTAGCCGGGAGCGCCGTAGCCGGGCTGGCCGCCGGTCGGGTCACCGTAGCCGGGAGCGCCATAGCCGGGCTGGCCGCCGGTCGGGTCACCGTAGCCGGGCTGACCGCCGGTCGGGTCGCCGTAGGGGGGCTGACCGCCGGGCGGCTGCTGGGGGCCGGAAGGGTACTGGGGATAGGACAACGGGGTGCTCCGGTCTCGTACACGATGCCTGAGGGGATGTGCCGCGGGCCTGAGCCGTGTACCGGCTGGAACACGTGCGGCTCCGAGGACCCTATCCGACCCGGGCGCAACGCCGTCTCGTAAGCCCCATGTCAGGGATGTCCGGAACCGGACGCGGCCTCCGGCGGAGGCCCTGGCGTCCGGCCTCCGACGGGGGACGACGGGGGACGGTGCGATGCGGTGGCACTGACGTACTACGCTGTGTCGTAGAAGCCCGCTGACATGGCGCGCGGGGGACGACGAGCGGAGGCGGCGTGGTCGACTGGCTGACCATGACGATTCAGATGGTGTCACTGGCGATAGCCGGGTGGTGCCTCGTCTCGACCTTCCGCGACCAGCCCATGGTGGTCCCCCACCTCGTCGGCATGGCGGTCCTGTGGCTGCTCGTGCTCGGACAGGTGGCCGCCGTCGTCGTCACCCTGGTCGGCGGCGAACGTCCCGCCGAGACGGCCATGTTCGTGTCCTACCTGGCCACGGTCGCACTGCTGCCGCCCGCGTGCGCCGTGTGGGGCTTCATGGAGCGGAGCAGGTGGGGCCCGGCGGTGATCGCCTTCGCGTGCCTGATCCTGCCCGTCCTGTTCGTCCGCCTCGAACAGCTCTGGAGCCCCGTTGTCTGAGACCGCCCCGGCCCGGGACAGGACCCTGCGCACCGGCCCCGGGCGGCTGCTCGTCGCCGTGTACGGGGTGTTCGCGCTCGCCGCGACCGCGCGCGGGGGCTACCAGCTGGCCACCAGGTTCGACGAGGCGCCGCTGGCCTACGGACTCTCGCTGCTCGCCGGGGTGGTCTACCTGGTGGCGGCGGTCGGTCTGGCCCGGGCCGGTCGGACCTCGCGCAGGGTCGCGCTGGTCTCGTGCAGTGTCGAACTGGTCGGGGTGCTGGCGGTGGGCGCGGTCAGCGTGCTCCTTCCGGGGGTGTTCCCCGACGACACTGTGTGGTCCGACTTCGGGGCCGGATACCTGTTCATCCCGCTGGTGCTGCCGGTGCTGGGCCTGTGGTGGATCCTGCGCGTCCACCGCATGGACCGGGACCGCGAAGGCCCCGGCGCCTAGGTTTCCCGGGACCTCCGCTTCGGCCCGCCCACCGCCCGCCGGGGCGCTTCACGGCGAGGCGGGCTACCACCCCGACGGACGCCACGCACCGCACCTTCCTTGTCCGGGCGCCCTCCGACCCGGGAGCCCTCGGCGCCCACGGCGGGTCGCCCGTACCCGCCCGTCGCCCGCCACCACCCTCGACCGACGCCTACGGCGCGGTCCTCCCGCGCGAACCCGCCTCCGGCGACCCCGCGGGCGCCCGGGCCGCCCCCCAAGAGCCGAGGCCCGACCCGGCCCCCGGGAGCACGTCCCCCGCAGGGACCGAACGCCTAGGGTGGTGCCCATGTCCGAACACCTGACCCTGCCGGTGGCCGTGTCGGCCGACTGGCTCCGCGAACACCGTGACCAGGTCGTCCTCGTCGACTCCCGGTGGTACCTCGACGGCCGTTCCGGCCGCGACGCCCACCGCGCGGGGCACCTGCCCGGCGCCGTCTTCACCGACCTGGACACCGACCTGGCCGCGCCGGCCGGCCCCGGGGACGGCCGCCATCCGCTGCCCTCCGCGGCCGGCTTCGCCGACGCGCTCGGCCGCCTCGGCATCGGCGACGACTCCTCCGTGGTGGTCTACGACGACGCCGGCGGTTCCGTGGCCGCCCGCCTCGTGTGGATGCTGCGCGTGCTGGGGACCCCGGCGGCCTTCCTCGACGGAGGCGTCCAGGCGTGGACCGGGGAGCTGGAGCGGGGCGACGTCGCGCCCCGGCCCGTGCACCGCACCCCGCTGCCCTGGCCCGCCGACCGCGTCGTGCACACCGACACCGTCCTCGCCGAGACGGGCGACCCGGCGCACCTGCTGGTCGACGCGCGCGCCCACGGCCGCTACACCGGCGAGCGGCCCGCGCCCGTCGACGCCCGGCCGGGACACGTGCCGGGCGCCCGCAGCGCCGAGTGGACGGGGAACCTGGGCGATGACGGCCTCCTGGCCGCCCCGGAAATCCTGCGTGAACGCTTCGCCGCCCTCGGTGCCGACTCCGCCGACACCATCACCGCCTACTGCGGGTCCGGGGTCACCGCCTGCCACGACCTGCTCGCCCTGGAGCACGCCGGGTACTCCGGCGCCCGCCTGTACCCGGGGTCGTGGAGCCGCTGGGGAGGCGACGACACCCTCCCGGTGGAGACCGGCGACCCCGGGGCCTGAAACCCGTACGCACCGGGGCCCGGACGCGTCGGCCCGCACTCCCGGCCCCGGGCCGCCGGCGCCCGGGGGCCGCGTCCGTGAGCGCGCCCGCGGCGCGTCCCGCACACGGGGATGCCACCAACGATCACCGTCCGTGAGAAGTTCCCGAACGGCGTGTCCTTCATGTCCTGATCTGGTCACATATGGAACCGGCCCCTCGCCCGAGGCGTCAGAGCGTCAGTAGGATTACCCGGCTCCGGGGAACAACGCAGGCAGGGGACGTACACGGCCTCGCTCCCCCATGCCCCACCGCGAAACGAGGAACATTGGCCATCGAACTCCTGCTGCTGCTCATCCTGGTCGGCGTCGCCGTCGTGGTCGGCATCCTGATCTACGCGCAGCGCGCCAAGAAGCCGAAACCGGCCTCCGCTCCCCCCGCCCCGCCGCGGGACCCCTTCGCCGACACGGGCGACAGCACCGCGGGCGACCCGCGCGCCATCAAGGCGGGCGACATGATCGACTGGGGCACCGAGCGGACCTGGATCCGCGGCACCCTGCGCCTGTCCGAGGGCGGCTACACCTGGTCGGAGCACTTCCTGGAGGTCGAGGGCGGCAAGCGCTGGCTCTCGGTGGAGGAGGACCCCGACGTGGAGCTGGCCCTGTGGACCGGCCGTCCCGACCTGGACATCATCCCCCAGGGCAAGAGCATCGAGCTGGAGGGCACCGTCTACCGGCTCCAGGAGAAGGGCACCGGCTCCTACCGCTCCGAGGGCACCACCGGGCTCAAGGCCTCCGGGGGCCTGGACTACGCCGACTACGAGTCCGACGACGGCAGGATGCTGTCCTTCGAGCGCTTCGACCACGGGCGCTGGGAGGCCAGCACGGGGACCAAGGTCGCCCCGGGCACCTTCACCATCTACCCGGGGAGCTGACCGGAACGTGCGCGCGAGCATCAGCGCCCCCTTCGTCGACACCAGCGCCGGCGACCTGGTCTGGGCCCTGCACCACCCCCTGGTCGACCCCCTGGCCGCCCGCACCGTACGGGTGCCGGGCGCGCGGGTCGAGCTGCGGGTGCTCGGCGCCTCCCACCAGGTGGTCGTCACGCCGGAGCCGTCGGCCGGGGCGCTGGTGGCCGACGAACCGCTGGTGGAGACGGTGGCCTGCCTGCCCGGCCTCCCCGGCGGACTGCCCGGCAGCGCCGACCGCCCCGACCTGGGCGGCTACCGCTTCGGCTCGCTCGTGGAGTCCCTGTCGCGCACCGAACTGGCCCGCCGGGTGGAGGGGATCCACCGGGAGGTGGCCGACTCCCCCGGCGGCCTGCTCGTCGCCTTCCCCGGCGATCCGCTGGCGGTCACCGCGCTGCACCTGGTCCCCGGCGGACCGCTCGTCTGGCGCACCTGGCACGCCTACCCCCAGAGCGGCGAGCTGGTGACCACCACCTCGTCCGTGACCCTTCCCCCCACTTCCGGGAGAACCGCACCATGAAGGCATACGAGGAGCCCTCGGACAACAGCAACAGGAACGTCATCATCACGGTGTTCGTCGTGGTCGGCGTCATCCTGCTGATCCTGATCCTGCTCAGCGCCTGTTCCAACAACAGCAACAACTACTGCCCCGACGACGACGTGGTCCAGATCGAGGGCTATGACGACGACGACTGCGACGGATCCTCGGGATCCTCCGGCGGAGGGTTCTTCTTCTTCGGCGGGGGCACCGGGGGCGGTAGCGGCAGTAGCAACAGCAACAGCGACGGTAGCGGCAGCAGCTACCGCGGCGGAGGCGGCGGCTTCGGCAAGTAGCCTCCCTCCCCACACGTTCCGAACACGTCGACCTCAATCCCCTACCTGCGAACAGGACCATGAACGAGATCCTCTTCAACGCTCTCGGAGCCCTCGCCTACGGCGGAGTGGGCATCGTCATCCTCGTGTTGGGCTACCTGCTCACCGACCTCCTCACCCCCGGCAAGCTGCACGAGCTGATCTGGGTGAACCGCAACCGCAACGCGGTTCTGCTCGTGTCCGCGAACACGCTGGGATCGGCCATCGTGGTCACCTCGGCGATCCTCTCCAGCGAGTCCGAGATCGGCCTGGGCGCCGGCCTGCTCTCGACCGCCGTCTACGGCCTGATCGGCCTGGGCGTGATGGCGCTGTCGTTCGTGCTGATCGACATCCTCGTCCCCGCGAAGGTCGCCCAGATGATCAGCGACGACGAGCCGCACCCGGCCACCTGGGTCAGCGCCTCCGCGCACGTGGCGATCGCGGTCGTCATCGCCGCGGCCCTGACCTGACGCCCCTCCCCTCACAGGCCCCCTGCCCCGGGCACCCGCACCACCGCACCACCAGACGAAGGCACCCGCGTTGACTGAGAGCACCGTCCGCACACGGACCCGACTACCGGTACCCGCCAGGGCGGCCCGGTTCCTCGTGCTGCTGGCGGTGTTCGTCTGCGCCGCCTGCGGGCTGGTGTACGAGCTCGCGCTGGTCGCCATCGGCAGCTACCTGCTGGGAAACAGCGTCACCCAGGCCTCCGTGGTGCTGTCGGTGATGGTGTTCGCGATGGGCGTGGGGTCCCTGCTGTCCAAGCGCTTCCAGGCGCACCCGGCCCTGGCGTTCGCGGTGATCGAGGGTCTGCTCTCGCTCGTGGGCGGCCTGTCCGTGCTGCTGCTGTACGGGGCGTTCGCCTGGTTCTCCGCCTACCAGCCCGCCCTGGTGGTGCTGGCGTTCGCCATCGGCGCCCTCATCGGCATGGAGATCCCGTTGCTGATGACGCTGATCCAGCGCATCCGCAGGCAGGACGCCTCCGACGCGGTGGCCGACCTGTTCGCCGCCGACTACGTGGGCGGCCTGATCGGCGGCCTGGCCTTCCCGTTCCTGCTGCTGCCGCTGCTGGGGCTGCCCAAGGGCACGCTGATGGTGGGCGCGCTCAACGCGGTCGTCGGCGTCGCGGTGGTGCTGTGGCTGTTCCGCTCGGAGCTGACCCGGCGCGCCTACGCGGGCCTGAGCGTGGGCCTGGCGCTGATCATCGCGGTGCTCGGCCTGGCCTACCTCTACGCCGACCAGTTCGAGGTGGACGCCCGGCAGGCGCTGTACCGGGACCCGATCGTGCACGCCGAGCGCTCCGAGTACCAGGAGATCGTGCTCACCCGGTCCCTCGACGGCGAGGACGTGCGCCTGTTCCTCAACGGGAGCCTCCAGTTCTCCACCCTGGACGAGTACCGCTACCACGAGTCGCTGGTGCACCCGGCGATGGCGGGGCCGCACGAGGACGTGCTGGTCCTGGGCGGCGGCGACGGCCTGGCCCTGCGCGAGATCCTCGCCTACGACGACGTGTCCTCGGCGACCCTCGTGGACCTGGACCCGGCCGTGGTCGAGCTGGCCTCGACCGACCCGGTGCTCAGCAGCCTCAACGAGCACTCCTTCGAGGACCCGCGGCTGGAGGTGGTCAACGCCGACGCCTTCCAGTGGCTGCGCGACAACCGGGAGGAGTTCGACGTGGTCATCGCCGACCTCCCGGACGGGGACGACGTGGGCACCGCCAAGCTCTACTCGGTCGAGTTCTACTCGCTCCTGCGCCACGCCCTGTCCGAGGAGGGGCGCATGGTCGTGCAGGCCGGTTCGCCCTTCTTCGCCCCGGAGGCCTACTGGAGCGTGGGCGACTCCTTGGAGGAGGCGGACCTGGCGGCCACCCCCTACAACGTGGACGTACCCTCCTTCGGCAACTGGGGCTTCTACCTCACCGCCGCCGCGACCGCGCCCGAACTGCGCGTCCCCGAGGACGCGCCGCCCCTGCGCTTCCTGGACACGGCCCTGCTGGAGGCCGCCCAGGTCTTCCCCAAGGACCGCCGCGAGGAAGACGTGGAGGAGTCGACCCTCATGTACCCGAGGGTCATCGGTTACCACCAGGGGGCCTGGCGGGGCTACTGACGCCGGTCCGCGGACCGGCGCCACCTCGGAAAGAAGCACCGCGCGGCCTGAGGACTTGGGCCAGTGGGCGGCCACGCGGTGGGCCTGGGTCGGGGGCTCGGTCCTGTCAGGGGAGGGTGCTCGCGGGCGGACGGAAGGTCTGCGGCGCCGGACGGGGCGGGTGCGCCTCCCCGCTTTCCCGACGACCGGTGTCCATCCTGACCTGGTGGTCGAAGTCGGCGAAAACGCCACGCCGCGTCCGACACCGTCCCAGCCAACCCCTTACCCAGACTTTCCCGCCCTTTTCCGGCTTCCCGGCCGCTCGCACGCCCCCGCAGCCGCGGCGGGCGCCGCAGGGGTCAGCCGCCGAGGTGGTGGACCACCAGGCCCACGAGGACCGGAATCTGCCCCAGGAGGAACACGGCGAGGCAGGCGCCCGCGGGAGAGCTCCTTCGCGACCCGGCCCCGGCGCCCCCGGTCGCCTCCGCGCCGGAGTACCGGGCACGCCAGCGCTCGACCTCGCGGACCGCCCGCCGGTGGTGCCGGTAGCGGACCAGGTCGCCGTGGAGCGAGGTCCCGTAGTGGACCTGGGAGATCACCCTCCCGTCACCGAGGCCGACGACGAAGCGGCCCCTGCCCTCGGCGTCCAGCGTCACCACGTCCCTCCAGGGGACGAAGTGGCGCAGGAAGACGTCCCGGATGTCGAGGCCCTCCTCCGTCAGGCGCACCCTGGGGCGGAAGCCGGGGAGGTAGGCCAGGACGCAGCCGAGTCCGGCGAACAGCCAGCCCATCCAGATGTCCCCGACGGCGATGGTGGCCAGGACGGAGTTCACAGCCAGAGCAGAGGCCGCGAGGAGCCCGCCCAGGGCGGCGAAGGCCCGGTTGCGGACGGTCGTGCCGCTCTCCGGAAGGGGTTGGGCAGTGGACGCCTCGTACATGGGGGATGTCCGTTCCGTACCGTGAGCGCCGCACCCTGGGGCGGCGGGATGAACGACACGAAGCTATCCGAAGCGGACACGACACATGCGGCCCCGGCGCCGGAGCCCGGTCAGGCGCGCTCCAGGGCGGCGAGGGCGGTGACCGCGCCCAGTTCCCAGCAGGCCTCGCGGTCCCGCGCCGCCGGGCGGCCCGTCACGGTGACCGGCGGGCGGTGCCGCTCCCACCCCATGCCCTTGGCGATCGACTCGACCGCGCGGACCGCGCCGGAGGTGTCGTTGTCCCCGTGCACGTACAGCGCGTAGGGCAGCCCCTCGGTCGCGCTCTGGGCGGGGTAGAAGACCGTGTCGAAGAAGACCTTGAGGGCGCCCGACATGTACCCGATGTTGGCCGGGGTCCCCAGGATGACGGCGTCGGCGCCGAGCAGGTCGCTGGCCGTGGCCGACAGCGCCGTCTCGGCCCGCACCTCGACCCCCTCGACGTCGTCGTCGCGGGCGCCGTCCAGGACCGCGCCCAACAGCTCCTGGGTGGCGGGCGAGACCGTGTGGTGAACGATGAGCAGTCGTGCCATGTCCCCCACACTAGGAGGCGGCGGCGCGCCGCCGCCTCCCGCACGGCGCCACCCGGCACCGGCGCGCAACCGCCGACCGCAGCAGAAAGCCAGGCCCCGCCATGAGCCAGCCCCCGCACGGTCCCAGCGACGGACACCCGGACCGCGACCAGCCCCAGCCGCCCGTGGGCCCCCCTCCCGGGGGCATGCCGCCCACCGGCTGGCAGCCCCCCGCGGGTCCGCCGCCCCCGCACGGCTCCGGCCGCCCGGGGGAGCCCGGAGGCCCCGGGGGGCGCTCCCCCTGGCTGTTCCTGGGCCTGGGCTGCGGCGGCCTGTTCCTCCTGGGGGTGGTCCTGGTCCTGCTCGTCGTCTTCGTCTTCGACGACCGCGGGGAGCGGAGCGAGGGCGCGGACGGGCCCCTCGGGCACGGCGGCGCGTCCGTCAGCGGGGCCCGCCCCGCCGCCTGACCGCACGGCGGCCGGGAGGGGTGTGTGCCCCCATCCGAAATTCGTCGGGAAAAGACCGGAAAACATGCCTCTTCCTCCGAAGTTCTCCGCGCCCCAGAAAGGACATCGCACCCCGAAAGGGCATGGTCGATCAATTCCTTCACACCGACGCATTCGGAGAGCGCGGATGTCGGACATTGACCGGCCATTCAACGTTACCTAAGGTGCGACGGCACGCGCACCACCCGCTCGCACCACCGTGCCAGCAGGACATACGCGGACGTACCAACCGTTCTCGCCCGCTCAGGCGGCGCACACTCAGGAACGAGGAACACATGCCGCACAACGTCCGTGCCGCACTCGTCCAGGCCGAATGGACGGGCGACACCGAATCCATGCTCGCCGTCCACGAGAAACACGCGCGCGACGCCGCCGCGCGGGGTGCCCGGGTGATCGGTTTCCAGGAGGTGTTCAACGCCCCCTACTTCTGCCAGGTGCAGGACCCCGCGCACCACCGCTGGGCCGAGGCCGTGCCCGACGGCCCCACCGTCACCCGGTTCAGCGCCCTGGCCAGGGAGCTGGGCATGGTGATGGTCCTGCCGGTCTTCGAGGTGGAGTCCCCGGGCTTCTACTACAACACCGCCGCGGTCGTCGACGCCGACGGCAGCTACCTCGGCAAGTACCGCAAGCACCACATCCCGCAGGTCCACGGCTTCTGGGAGAAGTACTACTTCCGCCCCGGCAACCTCGGCTGGCCGGTCTTCGACACCGCCGCCGGGCGCATCGGCGTCTACATCTGCTACGACCGCCACTTCCCCGAGGGCTGGCGGGCCCTGGGACTGGCCAGGGCCCAGCTGGTGTACAACCCGTCCGCGACCAGCCGCGGCCTGTCCGCCCACCTGTGGAAGCTGGAGCAGACCGCCGCGGCCGTGGCCAACGCCTACTTCGTCGCCGCGATCAACCGCGTGGGCGTGGAGGAGTACGGCGACAACGACTTCTACGGCACCAGCTACTTCGCGGACCCGCGCGGGCAGTTCGTCGGCGACGTCGCCTCCGACATCTCCCCCGAGCTGGTCGTGCGCGACCTGGACCTGGACATGGTCGACGAGGTCCGCCGGCAGTGGGCCTTCTACCGCGACCGCAGGCCCGACGCCTACGGCCCGCTGGTCCAGGGCTGAGGGGCGGGGCCGGACATGGAACGACGCACCGTCATCCGCGGCGGCCTGGTCGTCACCGCGTCCGAGGAGGCCGAGGCCGACGTCCTCGTGGAGGGGGAGAGGGTGGCCGCGCTCGCGCTGCGCGGCACCGACGCCGCCCGCTCCTGGGCCGACAGCGGCGCCGAGGTCATCGACGCCTCCGGCCACTACGTCGTCCCCGGCGGGGTGGACGGCCACACCCACATGGAGATGCCGTTCGGCGGCACCTCCTCCTCCGACACCTTCGAGACCGGCACCCGGGCCGCGGCCTGGGGCGGCACCACCACCATCGTCGACTTCGCCGTCCAGCGCCCCGGGGAGCCGGTGCGCGCGGGCGTGGACGCGTGGATGGCCAAGGCCGAGGGCAACTGCGCCGTGGACTACGCCTTCCACGCCATCCTCTCCGACGTCGACGAGTCCTCCCTGAAGGAGACGGACGCCCTCGTCGACGAGGGCGTGACCTCGTTCAAGCTGTTCATGGCCTACCCGGGCGTGTTCTACAGCGACGACGGCCAGATCCTGCGCGCCATGCAGCGCGGCGCCGCCAACGGCGCGCTGACCATGGTGCACGCCGAGAACGGCATCGCCATCGACGTGCTGGTCGAGCAGGCCCTGGCCGAGGGCAGGACCGAACCGAGGTACCACGGCGAGGTGCGCAGGGCCCTGCTGGAGTCGGAGGCCACCCACCGCGCCGTCCAGCTCGCCCGCGTGGCGGGCGCGCCGCTGTACGTGGTGCACGTCTCGGCCCGGGAGGCGGTGGAGGAGCTGGCCCGGGCGCGCGGGATGGGTCTCAACGTGTTCGGCGAGACCTGCCCCCAGTACCTGTTCCTGTCCGCCGACAACCTCGCCGAGCCCGGCTTCGAGGGCGCCAAGTACGTGTGCTCCACACCGCTGCGGCCCCGGGAGCACCAGGAGCACCTGTGGCGGGCGCTGCGCACCAACGACCTGTCCGTGGTCTCCACCGACCACTGCCCGTTCTGCTTCGCCGGGCAGAAGGACCTGGGCCGGGGCGACTTCTCGAAGATCCCCAACGGCATGCCCGGGGTCGAACACCGCATGGACCTGCTGCACCAGGCCGTGGTGGACGGCCGCATCGGCAGGCGCCGGTGGATCGAGATCGCCTGCGCCACCCCGGCCCGCATGTTCGGCCTGTACCCGGCCAAGGGCACGATCTGTCCGGGCTCGGACGCCGACATCGTGGTCTACGACCCCGGCGCCGAGCAGGTCCTGTCGGCCGAGACGCACCACATGAACGTGGACTACTCGGCCTACGAGGGCAGGCGGGTCACCGGCCGGGCCCGCACCGTGCTCTCGCGCGGCCGGGTCGTGGTGGACCGCGGCGCCTACCTGGGCGAGGCCGGGCACGGCCGGTACGTGCCCCGGTCCACCTGCCAGTACCTGGTCTGAACGGGAGGACAGCACATGGACATCGGACTCGTCCTCCAGACCGACCCGCCCGCCGACCTGCTGGTCGAGCGGATGGTCCGCGCGGAGGGGTACGGCTTCACCCACGGGTGGACCTTCGACTCGGTCGTGCTCTGGCAGGAGCCCTTCGTCGTCTACAGCCGCGTCCTGGAACGCACCCGCGACCTGGTCGTGGGGCCCATGGTGACCAACCCGGGCACGCGCGCCTGGGAGGTGACCGCCTCCCTGTTCGCCACCCTGAACGACATGTTCGGCAACCGGACGGTGTGCGGGATCGGCCGGGGCGACTCGGCCATGCGGGTGGCGGGACGCCGTCCGGCCACCCTGGACCGCCTGTCCCGGGCGATGCGCGCGATCAAGGATCTCGCCGAGGGCCGGGAGGCCGACGTGGACGGCGCGGCCGTGCGCCTGCCGTGGGTGCGCGACGGCGCCCTGCCCGTGTGGATGGGCGCCTACGGACCCAGGGCCCTGGAGCTGGCGGGCCGCCAGGCGGACGGCTTCATCCTCCAACTGGCCGACCCCTACCTGACCGAGTGGATGGTCGGGGCGGTGCGGACGGCCGCGGCCGACGCCGGGCGCGACCCCGACGGGGTGACGGTGTGCGTCGCGGCGCCCGCCTACGTCACCGACGGCTCCGCGCGGGGTCTGGCCCACGCGCGGGAGCAGTGCCGCTGGTTCGGCGGGATGGTGGGCAACCACGTCGCCGACCTGGTCGCCCGCTACGGCGACTCCTCCGACGCGGTCCCGCGCGAGCTGACCGACTACGTCAGGGCCCGGAACGGCTACGACTACGGCCACCACGGCCGTGCGGACAACCCCGACACCGCGTTCGTCCCGGACGGCATCGTCGACCGGTTCTGCCTGCTCGGACCGGTGGAGGCGCACCTGGAGAGGCTGGAGCGGCTCCGGGAGGCGGGCGTGGACCAGTTCGCGGTGTACGCGATGCACGACGACGTGGACGGGGTCATCGACGCCTACGGGCGCCACGTCGTCCCGGCCGTGTCCTGATCCGCGCCGCGGGGCCGCCGGGGGGACGGCGGCCCCGCCACCGGCCCCGGTGACCGGTCTCCGTGTGACGTGCGAAGATGTTCGGCGGTCCGGAACGAATCCGGACTTTTCCTGCCCTCCCCGGGTTCCACCCGCCGGTGGGCCCGGCACCGCCGCACCCCTGCCCGCCCACCGAGACCAGGTGACCCGTGACCCACGCCCCGCCTCCGCCGGCACCCGCCGTCGTCACCCACCCCGACGGCCGGGTCTCCCTGGCCGAGGGGGCCTCCCTGCCCGAGGGCCCCTACGTCAACGCCGACCTCCAGCCCGTCCCGATGTCCCGGCGCACCTGGGGCACCGGCAGCTTCGGCGCCCTGTGGGTGAGCATGTCGGTCAGCATCCCGGCCTGGACCCTGGCCAGCGGGCTGATCGCCGCGGGCCTGGACTGGCGCCAGGCCATGCTCGCCGTCGTCCTGGGCAACCTCGTCGTCCTGCTGCCCATGGTGCTGACCGGACACGCGGGCGCCAGGTACGGCATCCCCTTCCCCGTGTTCGCGCGCGCCTCCTTCGGCCTGCGCGGCGCCAACCTGCCCGCGCTGCTGCGCGGCGCGGTCGCCTGCGGCTGGTACGGCATCCAGACCTGGGTCGGCGGCCAGGGGGTGTACGTCCTGGCCGGACGCCTGCTCGGCGACGGGTGGGCGCAGGCGGCGGCGGTGGGCGGCCACCCGTGGACGCTGTGGCTGTCCTTCGGCCTGTTCTGGGCCGCCCAGCTCGTGATCATCCTGTGGGGCATGGAGGGCGTGCGCCGGATCCAGGTGTGGGCCGCGCCGCTGATGATCCTCGGCGGCGTCGCGCTGCTGGCCTGGATGGCGGCGGAGGCCGGCGGCCTCGGCCCGATGCTGTCCCTGGACTCCGGTGAGCCCCTGGACTGGGGGCCGTCCTTCTGGGCGCTGTTCTTCCCGTCGCTGATGGGCGTGATCGGCTACTGGGCGACGCTGACCCTGAACATCAGCGACTTCACCCGCTTCTCGTCCTCCCAGCGCGCCCAGGTGGCGGGCCAGTCCCTGGGCCTGCCCACCACGATGACGCTGTTCTCCCTGCTGGCCGTCATGGTCACGGCGGGCACCGCGTCCGTCTACGGCGAGCCCCTGTGGAACCCGATCGACGTCGTCGCGCGGATGGACAGCGGGATCGGCCTGCTCTTCGCGGTCTTCGTCGTGCTGCTGGCCACCGTCTCCACCAACATCGCGGCCAACCTGGTCGGCCCGGCCTACGACCTGTCCAACCTCAGGCCGCGGCTGATCAGCTTCCGCGCCGGGGCGGTCACCACCTGCGTGCTCAGCGTCCTGATCCTCCCGTGGCGGCTGCTGGAGAACGAGAGCGTCTACATCTTCACCTGGCTGGGCACGGTGGGCGGGCTCCTGGGCACCGTGGCGGGCATCCTGCTCGCCGACTACTGGCTGCTGCGCCGCACGCGGATGAACCTGCCCGCGCTGTACGAGCGCGGCTCGGAGTACTGGTACCGGCACGGGTGGAACTGGCGCGCCCTGGTGGCCTTCGGCGTCGGCTCGCTGCTGGCCGTGGGCGGCTCGCACTCCCCCGAGGGCTCGGGCCCCTTCCCGGCGGAGGGCCTCGTCCCGCTCCTGGCGCCGCTGGCGGACTACGGGTGGCTCGTGGGGCTCGCCAGCGGCCTGCTGCTGCACTGGGGCCTGGGTGTGATCTTCCCCGACCGGGGCGCCGCGGAGCGGGCTCCGGAGAACGCGGAGGGGGCCGCCGCCCGCTGAGCGCAACCCCGGCTCCTCCGCTGTTCGGGGGCCGCGCCGCCCCCCTGGCGCGGCCCCCGCGTCATCCTGGCGTGTGCGTATGACGCGTGTGTGACTCGGTCGTGACCGGTCCCCCGGTGGAGGTACCTTCGGAACAAAGTCCCGTACGTACGCATCTGACCTGTTCAGAGAACATCCACCGAGAAATCGGCCTCTGTGGTGTCGAAACCGGTGGAAAATACCGCCCAAAACGGGACAACCTGACGGTGGCCGCTGTCGTCCTGTGTACCGTCGGAACCAGAACGTCCCGCGAAAGCGATAAGAACACCAGGAGAACAACCGCGGAGGCCCCTCACCGTCCCGGACCGGGACGCGCCTACCGCCCTCTCGACCTCACCGTGCAGCACAGGCACGCTGTACCCCCACGGTCGGGCACGAGTTCCACTGTGCGAACAGGGAGACGACCTTGCCTGAAACCTTTTCACGCCCGCCCCTCACCCCGGCGACCCGGACGGTCGCCGTCGTCCTGGCAGGGGGCAGCGGCCAGCGCATCGGCCTGGCGACGCCCAAGCAACTGCTGAAGATCGCCGGCAAGACCATCCTGGAGCACACTCTCACCCTGTTCGAGCGTGCCGCCGGTGTGGACGAGGTCCTCGTGATGATGAACCCCGGATTCGTCTCCGACGCCGAGGCGATCGTCCGGAAGGCGGGCCTGGCCAAGGTGTCGCGCGTCCTGCCCGGGGGCACCTCGCGCAACGCCACCACCCAGCTCGCGCTGGACGCCCTGTCCCACCTGCCCGACGAGACCACCAACGTGCTCTTCCACGACGCGGTGCGACCCATGCTCTCCCAGCGGGTGATCGAGGACTGCGTCGCGGCGCTGGACCGCTTCGAGGCCGTGGACGTGGCCATCCCGTCCTCGGACACGATCATCGAGGTGGACGAGGACGTCATCACCGACGTCCCCACCCGCTCGCGGCTGCGCCGGGGCCAGACCCCCCAGGGCTTCCGGCTCGGCGCCATCCGCGGCGCCTACGCCAAGGCCTGGAACGACCCCGGCTTCGAGGCCACCGACGACTGCTCGGTCGTCCTGCGCTACTCCCCGGACGTGCCCATCCACGTGGTCGCGGGCGAGGAGCAGAACATGAAGGTCACCCAGCCGGTGGACATCTTCATCGCCGACAAGCTCTTCCAGCTGGCCTCGGCCTCCACCCCCGAGTTCACCGACGCGGACTACACCCGCCTGCTGGGCGGCAGGACGATGGTGGTCTTCGGCGGCAGCTACGGCATCGGCGCCGGGGTGGCCGACCTGGCCGAGAAGTACGGCGCCCGGGTCTTCCGCTACTCGCGCAGCGCCACCCGCACCAACGTCGCCAACCCGGCCGACGTGGCCGCGGCCCTGGACCAGGCCTACGCCGCGACGGGGCGCATCGACCACGTGGTCAACACCGCGGGGGTCCTGCGCATCGGCCGCCTGGACCAGACCGACCCCGAGGGCATCGAGGAGGCCCTGCGGGTCAACTACCTGGCCCCGGTGCACATCGCGCGGGCGTCCTTCCCCTACCTGGCCCGTTCCAAGGGCCAGCTGCTGCTGTACACCTCCAGCTCCTACACGCGGGGCCGGGCCGAGTACAGCCTCTACTCCTCCACCAAGGCCGCGACCGTCAACCTGACGCAGGCCCTGGCCGACGAGTGGTCCGAGGACGGCGTACGGATCAACTGCATCAACCCCGAGCGCACCCAGACCCCGATGCGCACCAAGGCCTTCGGCGAGGAGCCCTCCGGAAGCCTGCTCAGCGCCGAGAAGGTCGCCCGCACATCCCTGGACGTCCTGCTGTCGGACCTGACCGGCCACGTCGTGGACGTACGCCGCGAGGACCTGCCCGCCGCCGGAAACGACACCTCCCGCACGGAGACGGAGAGCGTCAAGTGAACAAGCTGAGGACCCTGGACCGGGAGACCCTCACCTGGTCCGCCCTGCTCGGCCTGACCTACCTGGTGATGCTCGCCGGGGTCATCACCGGCCTGTGGTGGGTCTTCCTGGTCGGGGCGGCGGGCAGCTACGCCATGGACGCCCTCCTGCTGCACCGCCTTCCCGAGCTGGCCAAGCTCATCCAGCAGATCCGCCTCGGCATCACCCCCCGCGCCCTGCTGCGCCAGCTCCTGGCCCTGGGGCTGCTGATCACCACGCCCACGGCCACCTCCACCGGTATCGGCATGGTCCTGCTGGCCTTCCTGGTGCTCTTCGGCCTCCAGCTGGTGTGCGGTGTGGCCGCCCGCCTGCTGCGCGTCCGGCGCCGCCTGCCCATCGTCACGCGCAACATCAACCTGGACGCCCTGCGCATCCCCGACAGCCCGCCCATGGCCCTCGTCCGCGAGCCCATGAGCCGTCTGCTGCCCCTGGACGCCTTCCTCGTCGCCGGGGCGATCGCGTACGTCGCCGTGGGCACCGTCTGGGCGGTGGCCGCCGGCGCGGTCGTCTCGGTGTTCCTGAACGCGCTGGCCCTGGCCCTGTTCTGCTGGTACCTGCTGCTGGCCCGGTCCATCCCCGAGCCGGAGCGGATCATGGAGTTCGCCCAGTCCTGGCTGGACTCCTACCGTCCCGAGGTGGTCCTGTACTTCTCCGGGTCGGCCGACTCCGCCTACCAGGTGAACATGTGGCTGGAGACCATGGCCCGCCTGCCGCGCCGGACGCTGGTGGTGCTGCGCGAGCGCGCCATCGCGGCGCAGCTCGCGCCGACCCCCGTCCCGGTGCTGTGCGTGCCCGCCGCCACCGACCTGATGGCGCTGGACTTCGGTCCGGCCCGCGTGGCCCTGTACCCGGCCAACACCGGCAAGAACATCCACATGCTGCGCAACCCGCTGATCAAGCACGTGTTCATCGGGCACGGGGACAGCGACAAGGTCGCCAGCATCAACCCGTTCAGCAAGGTCTACGACGAGGTGTGGACCGCGGGCCGGGCGGGCCGGGACCGCTACGACCGCGCCCAGGTGGGCGTGCGCACCGACGAGATCGTCGAGGTGGGGCGCCCCCAGCTCGACGCCATCCGCACCGACACCGCGCCCAACGCCGTACGCACCGTCCTGTACGCCCCGACCTGGGAGGGATGGACCGACGAGCCGGGCAACACCTCCCTGGTCGACGCCGGGCCCGCCCTCGTCCGCGCCCTGCTGTCCGCCGAACCGGGCGTGCGCGTCCTCTACAAGCCGCACCCGTTCACGGGCATGCGCTCCGCCGCCGCCCGCACGGCGCACCGGCGCATCGTCGAGCTGATCGAGGCCGCCAACCGCCCCGGGTCCGCCCAGGGCGGCTCCTCCGCGCGCCTGGCCGACCTGGAGCGGCGCCTGGCCGACTTCGACACCGACAACGGGGCCACGGACGAGGCGCACAACTCCCGTGAGGAGGGCCGGGCCGACCCCGAGGCCGCCGCCCGGGTACAGGAGCTGTCGGAGGAGTGGCACCGGATGTACTGGGACAGCCACGCCGACACCGAGCACCTGGTCATCCAGGGCCCCAGGCCCTCGCTGTACTCCTGCTTCAACCAGGCCGACCTGCTCATCAGCGACATCTCCAGCGTCGTGGCCGACTTCATCGCCACCGAGAAGCCCTACGCGATCACCAACTGCGAGGGCATCACGCACGAGGAGTTCCAGGCCAAGCACCCCACCTCCAGCGCCGCGTACATGCTCTCCCCGGACGGCGGCGGACTGGACGCGGCCCTGGCCGCCGTCCACCTCGCCGAGGACGAGCTGTCCGACGCGCGCACCGAGCTCAAGACCTACCTGCTCGGCCCCGGAGAGCCCAGTTCCCAGGCGCGCTTCGCCGCCGCCGTGGACGACCTCTACGACCGCGCCAGCGCCCAGCACCCGGTCTCCGCCGTGCCCGGCACACCGGACACCGCGGAAGCCGCTCCCGCGCGCGTGTGAGAACCGCCGCACACGTGAAAGGAACCCGAGAACCCATGGCCGGAGCACAACCGCAGCTCCCCGACGACCTCCAGCGCCTCATGCGCTACCTGCCCGAGTCCGACGACGAGGAGCGCTCGCGCTTCCTCGCCGAGGCGGACGGCTTCCTGGGCGGCATGTCCGCAGGGGACCTGTCCGGGTTCGCGCCGCTGACCCGCGTGAAGCTGTGGCTCGCCAAGGAGCACCGGCTCGGCGACCTGGAGAAGGTGGTGCGGTACGAGCGCGACAACCCCAGGGCCCACCTGGTGAAGGGGCGCCTGTCGCCGTCCGTGGAGGTGCCCGGCGTGGCCCCGTCCTCCCTGCCCAGGGAGGTCACGAGGCTGCGCGACAAGGAACTGCCCCTCGTGACGCAGCTGACCGAGATGGTGTGGGTCGAGGGCGGCCTGCGCCTGCGCGGCTACGCCCACGTGCACAACGTGCCCGTGGAGTCCGCGCCGCGCGTGCCCGTGCTCGCCTGGCTCACCGCGCCCGGGTCGCGCCGCCGCGTCGCGCTGAGGGTGACCCCCCGGCGCGAGCCCCGCGCCACCCGTGACTCCAAGCAGGCGCTGCACTCCTACGACTGGTCCGGGTTCGAGATCCTGATCGACCCGGCAAGGCTGCGCACCGGCGGGGCCTGGCAGCCCGGGACGTGGTCGCTGACCCTGGGCGTGTGGGCCTACGGCAAGCTGCGCAGGGCGGGCGTCGTGCCGGGCGAGGTCGGATCCTCCGGGCACTCCCACGCGCACCTGCTGGACCGCGACACCCGGTGGGTCAGCGCTCTGCGCAAGAAGCGGCTGGAGTTTCGGATCGAGCCGGTCACGGCCGAGCTGACCGGGTACTCCGTCGACGACGACACCCTGCGGCTGGACCTGCGCGGACCGGTGGAGCGCCTGGTGGTGGCGCACGGATCCGCCGACGCGGCCGTGGAGCGCGAGTACCCGGCCCCGGCCGCCGACGAGGGGGGACACCGGGTCGCCGTCCCCCTCGCCGACCTGGCCGTGGCGGACTCCGCCGGCACCCGGGAGCTGCGCGTCCAGGCGGTCACCCCGCAGGGCCGCGTGCAGGTGGCCGTCGCCCCCGGCGTGATCGCCGGGGCCCACCCCTTCGGCGAGGACCGGGAGGTCTCGGTCGGCCTCAGCTCCGTGGACACCCTCGTCCTGCACGACCGCCTGCGCCAGCCCGTGGTGGACTCCGCGGAGTGGGTGGACGGCTCCCTGGTGCTGTCGGGCTCCTACACCGGCCCCGAGCGGGACCGGGTGATGGTGCTGCGGCACGGGGAGCGGTTCGAGGAGGTCACCGTCCCGGTGGAGATCTCCGGGGGCCGGTTCCGGGCGGCCGTGGACCCCGAGGCGGTCGACTTCTACGGCGACCCCCTGCCGCTGCGCAAGGGGCGCTGGTACTTCACCTTCCGTGAGCGCGGCGGCTGGGACCACACCGCGGACGTGCCGGTCAAGATCCGCCCCGACCTGGTCGGCGTCCTGCCGCTCAAGCACCGGGGGAGCGGGCGCTCCTTCGCCCTGGACCGGCGCTTCCACGACCGCCCCTTCCTGCGTTCGGGCAATCCGCTGTCCGAGGACGAGCGGGGCGCCTACCAGCAGCGCGTCCTGCGTGAGGCGTTCACCGAGGAGTGCAAGCGGATGCCGCTGCGCGAGGCGGTGTTCTACAACAGCTTCGGCGGCAAGCAGTTCTCCGACTCCCCGCGCGCGGTGTACGAGGAACTGGTACGCCGGGGTGTGGAGGTGGAGCACCTGTGGTCGGTGGACGACCAGCAGGTCGGCCTGCCCGAGGGCGTGACCCCCGTGGAGTGGCACAGCCGCGAGTGGTACGAGGCCCTGGCCCGCAGCCGCTACGTGGTGACCAACGTCGGCATCGGCGACTGGTTCACGCGCCGCGAGGGGCAGACCGTCGTGCAGACCTGGCACGGCACGCCGCTCAAGAAGATCGGCGCGGACCTGCTGGGCACGCCCAAGGCCAACCGGGCCTACATCGCGAGCCTGCCGTACCGGTCCCGCCAGTGGGACTTCCTCGTCTCGCCGAACTCCTTCACCACACCGATCATGCGCGACGCGTTCCGGTGCGAGACGGAGATCCTCGAGTCGGGCTATCCGCGCAACGACGTGTTCCACGCGCCCGACAGGGAGGAGCGCGCCAGGCGGACCCGCGAACTCCTGGGCATCCCGGAGGGCAGGAAGGTGGTGCTGTACGCCCCCACCTGGCGGGACGACCAGCGCTACGGGGGGACCCGCTTCAAGCTCGACCTGCGGATCGACCTGGAGGCCGCCCAGCACGAGTTGGGCGAGGACCACGTGCTGCTCTTCCGCAAGCACCCGAAGGTGCTGGACAGCATCCCCGGGGCGGGCCAGGGGTTCGTCTGGGACGTGTCGAAGTACCCCGACATCGCCGACCTGTACCTGATCACGGACGTGCTGATCACGGACTACTCGTCGGTGTTCTTCGACTTCGCCCACTCGGGCAGGCCGATGCTGTTCTTCACCTACGACCTGGAGCACTACCGGGACACCCTGCGCGGGTTCTACTTCGACCTGTCCTCGCGCGCCCCCGGCCCGCTGATCGGCACCTCCGAGGAACTGGTCAAGTCGATCCGCGACATCGACGGCGTGGCCGAGCGGTACCGGGAGCAGTACGCGGAGTTCGTCCGGGACTTCTGCCACCCCTCCGACGGGCTGGCCACCCGCCGCGTGGTCGACCGGATGCTCGGTTCCGGCACGTGACCGCGGTGCCGTCCCGCCGCTGACGGGGCTCCCCGCCGCGCCCGCCGTGCGACCGCACGGCGGGCGCCCGCGTGTACGGGGACGAACGGGTCCGAAGACACGGACGGCGGCCGCCCCGCACGGAGACGGCCGCCGCACGGCGTCCGGGGGCTACTCGCCCTTCCACACGGGGGCGCGCTTCTCGGCGAAGGCCGCCGCGCCCTCCATGGCGTCCTGGCTGACGAACACCGGGCCCGTCAGCTCGTTCTGCCTCTCCCACATCTGCGCGGTGGACCAGTCGTCCGAGGAGGTGATGACCTCCTTGGACACCCGCACCGCCAGCGGGCCGTTGGCGCTGATGCGGCCCGCCAGCTCGCGGGCGCCCTCCAGGGCCCCGCCGCTGGCGGTGACCCGGTTGACCAGCCCGAGCTCGGCCAGCCGCGGGGCGTCGACGAAGTCACCGGTCAGGGCGAACTCCATCGCGATGTTGCGCGGGATGCGGTGGTGGAGGCGCAGCAGACCGCCCGCGCCGGCGACCAGGCCGCGCTTGACCTCGGGGATGCCGAACCTGGCGTCCTCGGCGGCCACGACCAGGTCGCAGGCCAGCACGGCCTCGAACCCGCCCGCGAGGGCGTACCCCTCCACGGCGGCGATCAGCGGCTTGCGCGGCGGGCGCTCGGCGAAGCCGCCGAACCCGCGCCCCTCCACCAGCGGGACCTCGCCCCGCATGAAGGCCTTGAGGTCCATCCCGGCGCAGAAGGTGCCGCCCGCGCCGGTGATGATGCCGACGCTCAGGTCCTTGCGCGCGTCCAGGTCGTCGAGTGCCTCGGCGACGCGGGCGGCGACCGCGGCGTTGACCGCGTTCTTGGCCTGGGGCCGGTTGATGGTGATGACGGCGACGCCGTCCTCAGCGGTGTACAGAACCTCGTCGGACATGGCGTCCCCCTACTTCGGCGGCATGCGCAGCGCGCCGTCGATACGGACGACCTCGCCGTTGACGTAGCTGATCTCCAGCAGGGCCCGGGCGAGCCTGCCGAACTCCTCGGCGGTGCCCAGTCGCTTGGGGAAGGGCACCGGCGCGGCCAGGCGCTGCTTGAACTCCTCGGCGCCCTCGCCCTCGCCGTAGATGGGCGTCTCCAGGATGCCGGGGGCGATGGTGTTGACCGTGATGCCGACGGCCGCGAGGTCGCGGGCGGCCGGGAGGGTCATGCCGATGACGCCGCCCTTGGAGGAGGAGTAGGCGATCTGGCCGATCTGGCCCTCGATGCCCGCGAGGGAGGCGGTGTTGACGATGGAGCCGCGCTCGCCGTCCTCGTTGACCGGCTCGGTCCTGGCGATCTCGGCCGCGGCCAGGCGCAGCACGTTGAAGGTACCGATGAGGTTGACCTGGATGACCTTCTGGTAGCTGTCCAGGTCGTGGGGGTTGCCGTGCCGGTCGACGGTGCGGGTCGCCCAGCCGATGCCCGCGCAGGACACGGCCACCCGGAAGGGCTTGCCGGTGTCGGCGGCGGCCTGGACCGCGGCCTTGACCTGGTCCTCCTGGGAGACGTCGGTGGCCGCGAAGACACCGCCGATCTCCTTGGCCACGGCCTCGCCGCGCTCGGCGTTGAGGTCGGCGATGACGACGGTCGCGCCCGCGGAGGCGAGCTCCCTGGCGGTGGCCTCGCCCAGGCCACTCGCGCCGCCCGAGACGAGGGCGGAGATTCCGTTGAGATCCATGGCCGCACTCTACAGAGGATGTGACCCGCACACTAGAACCGGGTTCGGTTAATCGCGGGTAGCCCGGCCCGGACAGGGCTCCGCCCGGGACCTCGGGCACCTCGGGCACCTCGGGACGGAGAGCGCGTCTCCGGTACGGCCGGGTGGGGTGCTCGGGCTAGTTTCTGCCGAAACGCCCCAGGCGGCGCTGGCGGCGCCGCTGGTGCCACCGGGGCAGGGCCTCCCGGGCCAGGTCGGCGGCGCCGATGAGGCCCGCCTCGTTGCCCAGCTCGGCCGCCGCCACCCGGGCCTCCGGGCGGTAGCCCCGGCCGGTGAGGTTGCGCCCGAACGCCTCCCTCGCGGGCGCCAGCAGCAGCTCGCCCGCCTCGGACACGCCGCCGCCCACGACGAACAGCTCCGGATCGAACGCGGCGGCCAGGTTGGCCAGGCCCGAGCCCAGCCACTCCCCCGCCTCCCGCATCAGCTCCACGCAGGCGCGGTCGCCCTTGCGGGCCAGTTCGCTGACCAGGGGCCCGGTGATCTGGGCGGCGTCGCCGCCCACCGCCTGGTGCAGGGCTCCAGCCACCGGCGACTCCGAGACCACCAGCTCCCGCGCCTCCCGGGTCAGCGCGTTGCCGCTGGCGTACTGCTCCCAGCAGCCCCGGTTCCCGCACTCGCAGCGGTGGCCGCCCGGTACCACCGTCATGTGCCCGAACTCCCCCGCCAGCCCGTACCGTCCCCGGCGCAGGCTCCCGTCGAGCACGACCGCGCCGCCGATGCCCGTGCCCAGGTTCACCACCACGACGTTGTCCACGCCCCGGCCCGCCCCCGCCCGCACCTCGGCCCAGGCGGAGGCGTTCGCGTCGTTCTCCACCACCACGGGCAGCCCCAGCCGCAGCGCCAGGGCGTCGCGCAGCGGCTCACGGCGCCAGGACAGGTGCGGGGCGAACAGCACGTTCGCCCGCCGCTCGTCGACGAAACCGGCGGCGCCCACGCCCACGGCGCGCACCCGGAACTCCCGCCGCAGCTCCCGCACCACCGAGACGATCGTGTCCTCCACGACCGCCGGGCTCTTGCTGCGCTCGGGGGTCTCCGTGCGCAGCCGCGCCAGGATGCGCCCGCCGGGCGTCACCACACCGGCGGCCACCTTCGTCCCGCCGATGTCCACCCCGATCGTCAGGGCGTGCCCGTACCGCGTGTCCGCCACCATGACCAGCTCCACCGTCCCGGACCCGCGCTCCGCGGGTCAGCCACACATGAGAACGCGCACCCGCCCACCCCGCCGCCCGGGCGCGCGTGGAGGGGACCCGCGCGCCGGCGGGGTTCCGGGCGCCGGACGCGCGGTCGAGGGGACGGGTCACCGCACGGAGGACGGCACCGCGCCCGCCGCGGTCCGGCTCCCGCCGTGGAGACGCCCGGGCAGGAACGGACCCCGCGCACGGCGTCCGTCGGGGCGTCGGCGGGCGGCGGGTAGCCGAGGCGGAGCCCCGAGAGGGCCCGGACCCCTACCCCAGCGCGGACCGCACCACGGCGGCCAGCCGCTCGGCCACCGCGGTGGCCTGCTGCTGCTCCGGCGCCTCGACCATGACCCTGACCTTGGGCTCGGTTCCGCTGGGCCGGATCAGCACCCGGCCGGTCTCGCCCAGCTCCTCCTCGGCCGCGCGCACGGCCGCCGAGAGCTCCTCGGAGTCCTTGGCGCGGGCCTTGTCCACGTCGGGCACGTTGATGAGCACCTGCGGCAGCCGGGTCATCACCTTGGCCAGCTCCGCCAGGCCCTGCTCGCGGTGGGCCATGGCGGCCAGCAGGTGCAGGCCGGTCAGGACGCCGTCGCCGGTGGTGGCGTGCTCCAGCAGGATCACGTGCCCGGACTGCTCGCCGCCCAGGCCGAACCCGCCGCGCTTCATCTCCTCCAGCACGTAGCGGTCGCCCACCGCGGTCTCCACCACGGTGATGCCCTCCCGCTCCATCGCCAGCTTCAGGCCCAGGTTGGACATGACCGTGACCACGAGCGTGTCCTGGGCGAGCTTCCCCGCGTCCTTGGCCTCGGAGGCCAGGATCGCCAGGATCTGGTCCCCGTCCACCACGCGGCCCTCGGCGTCCACGGCCAGGCAGCGGTCGGCGTCGCCGTCGTTGGCGATACCGGCGTCGGCGCCGTGCAGCCGGACCGCCTCCTGGAGCACCTCCAGGTGGGTGGACCCGCAGCCCTCGTTGATGTTGTGGCCGTCGGGCCGGTCGCCGATCGCCACGACCTCCGCGCCCGCGCGGCGCAGCGCCTCGGGCGCGACCAGGGCGGAGGCGCCGTTGGCGCAGTCCACCACGACCTTGAGGCCCTTGAGGCTGTGGGGGACCGAGGCCAGCACGTGCTCGATGTAGCGCTCGGCGCCGTCGCGGGCGTCGGTGACCCGGCCGACGAGGTCGCCCACGGCGGGGGTGGAGGGCACGCCGAGCATGCCCTCGATCTCCTCCTCCAGGGCGTCCTCCAGCTTCTGGCCGCCCCGCGCGAAGAACTTGATGCCGTTGTCGGGGGCCGGGTTGTGGCTGGCGGAGAGCATCACGCCGAAGTCGGCGCCGAGCTCGCCGGTCAGGTGGGCCACGGCCGGGGTGGGCAGCACGCCCACGCGCACCACGTCCACGCCGGTGCTGGCCAGGCCCGCGACGACGGCGGCCTCCAGGAACTCGCCGGAGGCGCGCGGGTCCCGCCCCACCACGGCCCTGGGCCGCGACCCGTCGCCGCCGCGGGTCAGCACCCGCGCCGCCGCGACGGAGAGCTCCAGCGCGAGGGCGGCGGTCAGGTCCCGACCGGCGACACCGCGTACACCATCTGTTCCGAACAGCCGAGCCACAGGAGGACAGCCCCTTTCGAAGGCGGCGCCTGATCACGGCGCCGGTGAAGTAGCAGCGTGGCCCAGAGAAGCCACCGGGAAAACCAAAGGCCCGTACGCCGCCCCCGGTGGTGGGAACGACGTACGGGCCGAAGCTCAGCCGAGCGGTTGCCGGCGCATGAGCACTAGCGCTTGGAGAACTGGGGAGCCTTGCGCGCCTTCTTGAGACCGGCCTTCTTGCGCTCCACCTCACGGGAGTCGCGGGTCAGGAAACCGGCCTTCTTGAGGGTCGGGCGGTTGTTCTCCGGGTCCAGGGACGCCAGTGCGCGGGCGATGCCGTGGCGCAGGGCGCCGGCCTGGCCGCTGGTGCCGCCGCCGTCCAGACGGGCGAAGACGTCGTAGGCGCCGTCGAACCCGAGGGAGACGAACGGCTCCTTGATGGTCTGCTGGTGGACCTTGTCCGGGAAGTAGGTCTCAAGCGGCTTGCCGTTGACCTTCCACTCGCCCGAACCGGGGGCGATGCGGACGCGGGCGACGGCCTGCTTGCGGCGGCCGGTGCCGGCGCTGGGGCCGGACGCGGTGGGGACGTAGGCGGCGACGTTCTCGTCGGACTCGCTGGTGTACTCGGAGGGGAACTCCTCCGGGTTCTCCACGTACTCCTGCTCGACGTCTTCGATGCCGGTGGGCTCGACCACGGTTCTCCTCGTGCTCTCTGTAAAAGTCTGCGAACGCCTAGGCGGGCTGCTCGATCTTGGTGATTTCGAACGCAACCGGCTGCTGGGCCTGGTGCGGGTGCTCCGGACCGGCGTACACCTTGAGCTTCTTGGCCATCTGGCGGCCCAGGGAGCCCTTGGGGAGCATGCCCTTGACGGCCTTCTCGATGGCCCGCTCGGGGTTCTTCTCCAGCAGGTCGGCGTAGGAGACGGAGCGCAGGCCGCCCGGGTAGCCGGAGTGCCGGTAGGCGCGCTTCTGCTCCAGCTTCTTGCCGGTCAGGGCGACCTTGTCGGCGTTCACGACGATCACGAAGTCGCCGGTGTCGATGTGGGGCGCGTAGTACGGCTTGTGCTTGCCCCGAAGCAGCGTGGCAACCTGGCTCGCCATACGCCCGAGCACGAGATCGGTAGCGTCGACAACGTGCCACTGACGCTGGACATCGTTTGGTTTGGGGCTGTATGTGCGCACGATCGTTTGCCTTCGCTCTTCAGTCGGCTGCCCCATCCCGTGCGGGAATGGGGGACTCGTATACACACCCGCGGTTGCGGGGTGTCTGGCCGGATATCCCGTGCCATGTCACAGGACTCTCCGAGTGGTGAGTGCGCAGACGATGGTGCGTGGATCGGCGCCCGGCGGTCGGGGCCCACGGCAACTCAACGCACAACGACGGAATATCCTACCTGGCCACCGCCGCGCAGGTCAAAGCCAGCGGCGGGGCGGACCGGCCGGACCGCGCTCGGTGGGGAAAGCACCGGCACGGGGTCACATCCGTGACCTCTCCGTCTTTTATTATGCCCGTTGCCGAGAGTGCTTCGTCCTGTTCCCGCCCCCGCGTTGGTTACGCTTGCACCGAAAGGCCGGTCTGCTCCCCCGATGACGGGCACCGACGCGACCTTGGAGACGCCCGTCACGGTCGCCGACACCACGGGAACCCGGAACGGACTCCACCGCGCGGCCCAGGCACACGTGCCGGTGGACCGCGGCCCAGCCCCACCCCCAGAGCCCTCGGAGACTCCCATCAGTACCCATCCGAACCAGCCACAGTACGGTCCCGACGGGCGACCCGTCGGACCGGAGGCCGGTGACGGCCAGGACCTGCTCGGGTCAGCGCCCTCCCACCCCGAGGGCCAGCATCCCACATCGGGACCACAGCAGACACATGGCGCGCCTCTGCCCGGCCAGCATCCCCTGCCCCCGCAGCACCTTCCCTCCCCCGCACAGCCCAGCGGCCCCCAGGCCCCGCCGCACAGCCAGGGCGGCCCCCAGCAGGGCTACGCCGGCGGCCAGGGCGGGCCGAGCGGCCCGCAGAACCCGCCGCAGCCCCCGAGCGGCCCGCAGAACCCGAGGTACGCCCAGGGCGGGCAGCCCCAGGGCGGGCCGGGCTTCCCCGGCGGCCCGGTGGGCGCGCCCGGCGGCGGCCAGGCCCCGGTGCGCCCCGGCCAGCCCCAGCCCCCGCAGGGCACCGGCGGCCAGTTCCCTCCGCACCAGCTCCCCACCGGCGGTCAGGCGCCGATGCGGGCACCCACCGGCGGCCACCCGCCGTACCAGGCGCCCACGGGAGGGCACCCCGCGTACCAGGCGCCCGGCGGCGGCCACCCGGGCGCGGGGCAGGCCCCGGGTCCGCACGCGCCCCCCGGGCAGAACCCCGCCCCGGGCCAGCCGGGGCAGGTCCCTCCGGGCGCGCTCCCTCCCGGCCAGCCGCCCCCGCACGGCGCCCCCCTGCCGCCGCACGCCCCCGGGCAGGCCGGCCCGCAGTCCGGCCCCCAGGTCCCCGGTCCCGGCTTTCCTCCCGGCGCGCCGGGCATGCCGCAGGCCCGTCCCGGCGCCCCCGGTGCCCCAGGAGCGCCCGTCGGCCCGCCCCCGGGCATGAACCCGGGTTCGGCTCCCCCGCCCGCCCAGCAGGCCTACCAGGCGCCGCCCGCGCCCCCCGCCGCCGCGCCCCCGGCGCCCGTCCGGGAGGAACCCGTGTTCCCCCCCGAGGCGATGGGCGCCACGCAGCACATCAGCGCCGTCCCCTCCTCACCCGCCGACCGCCCCCTGTTCCGGGACGAGGTCCCCGACGACGCCGGTGTGGACACCGCGCAGTTCGACGCCCAGGGGCTGAACGACTACGACGACTACGACGGTTACGACGACTACCAGTACGGCGACGACCGCGCGGACACGGGCGCCCGCAAGCGCCGGGTCATGATGATCGCCGGTTTCGCCGTGCTGCTGGTCCTCGCGGGCGGCGGGACGTTCCTCCTCGCCACCAACACGGGCTCGGGAGGCGCCGGCGCCGCGACCGTCGCCGACGAGGCCGACGACCCGGGCGCGCTCGACGCGGAGTCCCTCTTCCCCGAGAGCATGGACATCGGGGAGGAGGGCACGTTCACCCGCGTGGCCGTCGAGGACACCGAGGACTGCGCCGCCGGCGCCCACGGCGACTACGGCCAGGTGCTCGCCGACAACGAGTGCCGCCAGATGGTGCGCGCCTCCTACCTCAGCGAGGACGAGGGCCACGCGGTGACCGTCGGCGTCGCCGCCATGCCCACCGACGAGGAGGCGGCCGCCGCGATGGAGGCCCAGGACCTCGTGGCCACGCAGTGGTTCGCCGGCCTGCCCGGCGAGGAGGGCAGCCCCGCCGAGCGCCTGGGCCACTCCGGCGGCCACGGCAGCGGCGGCCAGTGGGGCCGCTACCTGCTCTTCTCCCTGGCGGCCAACAGCGACGGCACCGAGGAGGGCGGGGACAGCGAGTCCGCCACCGAGCTGCGCGCCATCAGCGAGGGCTTCCTCCAGGAGGCCCACGCCAGCCTCAGTGAGAACCGCGGCTGAACCGCCGCGAACGACTCCGAGGGGCACCCGGCGGCCGGGTGCCCCTCTCCTTTCGTCCGCGCGACGGGCTCCGCTCCGCCCCGGCCCTCCTCAGGCCGAGTGGCCCCGGCAGGGCAGCTCCCGCACGCGGCGGGTCGCCGAGGCGCGCACGGCCAGCTCCTCGTCGGCCGGGTAGCGCACCTCCTCCAGGCTGAGCCCCTGCGGCCCCACCACGTGCACCGACGAGTCCCGTGTACCGGCGCCGAGCACCTTCCCCGGCCAGTCCACGTCCCGGCGGCCGTCGCCCACCGCCAGGAGCGCGCCCACGAGCGCGCGCACCATGTTGTGGCAGAAGGCGTCCGCCTGGATCGTCCCGTGCAGCAGGTGCTCGTCCACCCGGGTCCACTCCAGGCGCAGCAGCTCCCGGATGGTCGTCGCGCCCTCGCGCTTCTTGCAGAAGGCCGCGAAGTCGTGCTCGCCCACCAGGAGCTCCGCCGCCGCGTTCATCCGGTCGGCGTCCAGCGGGCTCCGGTGCCACAGCACGTCCCGCCGCAGCAGCGGGTCCACCCCGTAGGGGGCGTCGCTCACCCGGTACAGGTACCTCCGGAACAGCGGAGAGAACCGGGCGTCGAACCCGGGCGGCGCCGGCCGCGCCGCGCGCACCCGCACGTCCCTGGGCAGCACCCCGGCCAGGCGCCGGAGCACGCGCTCCCCCTCGCTCTCCCACGTCCGTGCGGGGATGTCGGCCTGCGCCACCTGCCCCCGCGCGTGCACACCGGCGTCCGTGCGCCCCGCGCACGTCAGCGACACCTCCGGCAGGCGCAGCACCCGCGCCAGCGCCGCCTCCAGCTCGCCCTGCACCGTGCGCCGGCCCGGCTGCGCGGCCCACCCGGAGAAGTCCGTGCCGTCGTAGGCCACGTCCAACCGCACCCGAACCGTCGTCTCGTCCATACCGCCCCTCTCCGCGTCCGCGAAAAAAGACGAGTGCCCGACCCCCGCGGGGATCGGGCACTCGCCGAGCGGTGCGTGCGCGGGACGCGTCCCCGCACCCGCGCCTCGCACGCTACTTGTCGTCAGCCGGGCCCTCGGCCTGGGCCGTGTCGTCGGCCTGGGCGGTCTGGTCGGAGGTGGTGCCCTCCGCCGGCTGCTCTCCGGCCTCGTCCGCCGCGGCGGTCGCGTCGGCCTTGGGCTCCTCGGCCTTGGGCTCCTCGGCAGCGGGCTTGGCGGCCTGGGCGCTCAGCGCCTCGACCAGCTCGATGACGGCCATCGGGGCGTTGTCACCCTTGCGCGGACCGATCTTGGTGATCCGGGTGTAGCCACCGGGGCGGTTCTCGTAGCGCGGGCCGATCTCGGTGAACAGCTCGTGCACGACGGCCTTGTCCGTGATCTTGGTCAGGACCTGGCGGCGGGCGTGCAGGTCACCGCGCTTGCCGAGGGTGATCAGCTTCTCCGCGTACGGGCGCAGGCGCTTGGCCTTGGCCTCGGTGGTGCGGATGCGGCCGTGCTGGAACAGCGAGGTGGCGAGGTTCGCCAGGATGTGCCGCTCGTGAGCGGGCCCGGAACCCAGACGGGCGCCCTTGGTAGGCGTGGGCATGGTGTCGTTCTCCTAGTGATGCGGTCCGCGGCCGCACTCGGCCGGGGACCATGTGGGCGACGAAGGTCGGTTAGTACTGCTCCGTCTCGACGAAGGACTCGCCCTCGTCGTCCTCGGAGCTGTAGGAGTCGGCCGCCGAGCTGGGGTCGAATCCGGGCGGGGAGTCCTTCAGCGACAGGCCCATGTCGACGAGCTTCTGCTTGACCTCGTCGATGGACTTGGCACCGAAGTTGCGGATGTCCAACAGGTCCTGCTCGGAGCGGGCAACCAGCTCACCGACGCTGTGGATGCCCTCACGCTTGAGGCAGTTGTAGGACCGGACCGTGAGGTTGAGGTCCTCGATCGGCAGCGCCAGGTCCGCCGCCAGGGCGGCGTCCGTGGGCGACGGGCCCATGTCGATGCCCTCGGCGTCGACGTTGAGCTCACGCGCCAGACCGAACAGCTCGACCAGGGTCTTGCCCGCGCTGGCGACCGCGTCCCGGGGACGGATGGCCGGCTTGGTCTCGATGTCGACGATCAGGCGGTCGAAGTCGGTGCGCTGCTCGACACGGGTGGCCTCGACCTTGTAGGTCACACGCAGGACCGGGGAGTAGATGGAGTCGATCGGGATGCGGCCGATCTCCTGTCCCGCCTGCTTGTTCTGCGTCGCCGAGACGTAGCCGCGGCCGCGCTCGACCGTCAGCTCCATCTCCAGCTTGCCCTTGCCGTTGAGCGTGGCGATGTGCAGGTCGGGGTTGTGCACCTCGACACCGGCCGGCGGAGCGATGTCCGCGGCGGTCACCACACCGGGGCCCTGCTTGCGCAGGTACATCAGCACCGGCTCGTCGTGCTCGGAGCTGACGACCAGGCCCTTGAGGTTGAGGATCATCTCGGTGACGTCCTCCTTGACACCGGGCACGGTGGTGAACTCGTGCTCGACGCCCTCGATGCGGATGCTCGTGACAGCCGCGCCGGGGATGGAGGACAGCAGGGTGCGCCGAAGCGAGTTTCCGATGGTGTAGCCGAAGCCCGGCTCCAGCGGCTCGATGACGAACTTCGAGCGCAGGTCCGAGACGGCTTCCTCGGTGAGCGTGGGACGCTGTGCGATCAACATGGTCCGTGTCTTCCCTTCCACATGGCCGCCCGCTATTTGACGGCCACCCGGCGGACACCACCTCGGTGTCCGCTACTCGGATTCCTACCCCTTCCGCGCATCCCCCACGGGGGGACGCACGGGACCAGGCGCGGCGCCCGCGCGGGTAGGGGCGCGGGCGCCGATGCGGGATCAGACCCGGCGGCGCTTGGGCGGACGGCAGCCGTTGTGCGGAACCGGCGTCACGTCCTGGATGGAGCCGACCTCAAGCCCGGTCGCCTGGAGCGAACGGATGGCGGTCTCCCGGCCCGAGCCCGGGCCCTTCACGAAGACGTCCACCTTGCGGACGCCGTGCTCCTGGGCGCGGCGGGCAGCGGCCTCGGCGGCCATCTGCGCGGCGTAGGGGGTCGACTTACGCGAACCCTTGAAGCCCACCTGGCCGGAGCTGGCCCACGAGATCACGGCACCGGTCGGGTCGGTGATGCTCACGATCGTGTTGTTGAACGTGCTCTTGATGTGAGCGTGTCCGTGGACAATGTTCTTCTTTTCCTTGCGGCGCACCTTGCGCGCGGCACCCTGACGGCCCTTAGGCGGCATGAGCGAAACTCCCAGAGATCATCGGTCCGTTGTCGTTCCCGGACGCGTGTGTACAGTCCAGTCCGAGCGGACTACTTCTTACCGGCCTTCTTCTTACCGGCCACGGTCTTCTTCTTGCCCTTGCGGGTGCGCGCGTTGGTCTGCGTGCGCTGACCGCGGACCGGGAGCCCACGGCGGTGGCGGATGCCCTGGTAGCTACCGATCTCCATCTTGCGGCGGATGTCGCCCTGCACCTCACGGCGCAGGTCACCCTCGACCTGGTAGTTCGCGCCGATCCACTCGCGCAGCTTGACGAGGTCTTCCTCGGTCAGCTCGTAGACGCGCGTGTTGCCGTCGACGCCGGTGCTCTTCAGGGTCTCCAGGGCGCGGGTGCGCCCGATCCCGAAGATGTACGTGAGAGCGATCTCCACCCGCTTGTCGCGGGGAAGGTCAACGCCTTCGATACGTGCCATGTGGGCGAGACTCCTAATTGCCCTATGCGGAGGTCTGGCCCGTCCCACCCTCTCGTCGCCCAATCGACGAGGCCCCGGCCTCCGACCGGGGGTGCCTCCCGCGCCGCACTGGCGGCGGGAGTCGGAACAGGTTTTCGTTGTGTCGTGCGCCCGGTGCGGTGCTGACGCACCGGCCGGGCCGATCGCGGTGTGTGAAGCCGCGGCGAGCGAACCGGGGTGTCAGCCCTGGCGCTGCTTGTGCCGCGGGTCCGAGCAAATGACCATGATCCGGCCGTTACGGCGGATCACGCGGCACTTCGCGCAGATCTTCTTCACGCTCGGCTTGACCTTCATGGTGACTCCGAACTCATACTCTCCCGGGCCGTGAGGCCCGTGAGGGGCTACTTGTAGCGGTAAACGATGCGCCCGCGCGTGAGGTCGTACGGGCTCAGCTCCACGACGACCCGGTCGTCGGGGAGAATACGGATGTAGTTCATCCGCATCTTGCCGCTGATGTGGGCAAGGACCTGGTGTCCGTTGTCGAGCTCTACCTTGAACATAGCGTTGGGTAGGGACTCGACAACGGAACCCTCGATCTCGATGGCGCCGTCTTTCTTGGCCATGTCCTTCCACGCCTCGCTCATCGTTTGGTTGATCAGGACAACCCGACGCGACCCCAGTGGCCCCGCATGACGCTACGGCCCCGGCAACGGCGGATGGCCGTCACCGACGCCGAGGGACACTGGAAGTTCAGGCCAACTGCAAAGGCGAACGTCGGTTGGAGGACGTGGCGCAAAGAAGGCAGACTGACCCAACAGCCCGCGTATGGGCAAGGACAGTCTATCCCCTTCGGACAAGTACTCCTAACCGCCGAACGGGGCACCCTACCGCACCGGGCGGCGGGCGGGTACGGGGCCCCGGGGGCGGGGTCCGGGCGCGCTGGAGGCCCCCTCAGGAGCCTCGGCTACGGCGGCCCGTCGGAGTGGTGCTTCTGTCCGGCCAGGACCCCCACGGTCACCATACCCATCACGATGCCCCAGGGCCCCATGACCCACAGGAACCACGGGTAGTCGTAGTCGGTGGTGAGGAACAGGATCAGCCAGATGACGAAGCACAGGACGTTGACGCCGGCGTAGAGGGCCCACGGCACCAACAGCGCCGGGTCGCGCATGCTGAGCGGAGGGGCCACCGCGAACTCCTCGGCCCGGGGGGCGGGCCCCCGGAAGTCGGCGAGGTCGCGTTCGGGCAGGTCGTTGGTGACCGTGGCCAGCTCACCCGCGGTCCTGGCCTTGTAGACCCGGCCGAGACGGTCGGTGAACTCCTCGTGGTCCAGCCGCCCCTGGGCGAAGTGCTCCTGGAGGAGCTGGGCCACGCGGTCTCGCTCCACGTCGGACGTTCGCATCGACGGCACCGGGTCGGACACTGCGCGCACCTCGCATCTTCGCCCGGAAGCGGCCCCGCGCCCCGCGGGACGGACCCCTACCAGGTTGGCTGGACGAACCCCATGTCAGCGATTTTATCTCGGTTGGACTCGCGTGCGGTCAGCACCACGGGCCCGTCCGCGGTCACCGCGACCGTGTGCTCGAAGTGCGCGGCCCGCCCGCCGTCGCGCGTCACCACGGTCCAGCCGTCGTCGAGCTGCACCACGTCGTGGCGGCCCAGGGTGGTCATCGGCTCGATCGCCAGGCACATGCCCTCGACCAGCCTCATGCCCTTGCCGCGCTTGCCGTAGTTGAGCACGTGCGGGTCCATGTGCATCTCGGTGCCGATGCCGTGGCCGCCGTACTCGCGGACGTTGCCGTAGCCGCCGTTGCGGGAGATGTAGCCGCCGATCGCGTGGCCGATGTCACCCAGGCGCCTGCCCGGGCGCAGCTCGGCGATCCCCTGCCACATGGACTCCTCGCAGACCTCCATCATGCGAAGGTCCTCGGGGCGGCCCTCGCCGACCGCGACGGTGATCGCCGAGTCGCCGTGCCAGCCCTCCAGGATGGCCCCGCAGTCGATGGAGATGATGTCGCCCTCGGCGAGCACCCGCTCCGCGCTGGGGATGCCGTGGACGACCTCCTCGTTCACCGAGGCGCAGATGGAGCCCGGGAAGCCGTGGTAGCCCTTGAACGAGGGGACGGCGCCCGCGTCGCGGATGACCTTCTCCGCGAGGGAGTCCAGCTCCAGGGTCGACACCCCGGGCCGCACCGCGGCCCGGAGGGTGTCCAGGGCGCGGGCCACGACCTGGCCCGCCGCCCTCATCCTGGCGATCTGCTCCGGCGTCTTGATCTGCACGTCCGGATCGGTGTTGCGAAACATCAGGAGTCGGCCCCGGCCTTCTCGATGGCGGCCTTGGCGCGGGCCGTCACCTCCTCCACGGTCCCCGTGGCGGCGATGGTGGCCAGCAGGCCCTGGGCCTCGTAGAACTCCACCAGCGGAGCGGTCTGCTCCCGGTAGACCTTGAGGCGGTGCCTGATGGTCTCCTCGCGGTCGTCCTCGCGCTGGTACAGCTCGGCGCCCTCGTTGTCGCACCTGCCCGCCGTCTGGGGGGCGTCGTACTCCACGTGGTACACCCGGCCGCACTCGGGGCACGAGCGGCGACCCGACAGGCGCTTGACCACCTCGTCCTCGTCCACCCTCAGCTCCAGGACGACGTCCAGGCGGGTGTCGAGGTCGGCCAGCATGCCCTTGAGCGTCTCGGCCTGGGGGACGTTGCGCGGGAAGCCGTCGAGCAGGAAGCCCGCCGCGGCGTCGTCCTGCGCCAGCCGGTCCTTGACCATGGCGTTCGTGACCTCGTCGGGGACGAGGTCGCCGCGGTCCATGTACTCCTTGGCCTTCTTGCCAAGGTCGGTCCCACCGCTGACGTTGGCCCGGAAGATGTCACCCGTGGACACCTTGGGGATCGACAGTTCGGACGCGAGGATCTGGGCCTGGGTGCCTTTGCCGGCCCCAGGCGGCCCCACCAATACAGCTCGCATTTATCGCAGAAAACCTTCGTAGTTCCTCTGCTGGAGGTGACTCTCGATCTGCTTCACCGTGTCCAGCCCGACGCCGACCATGATCAGGATGCTCGTCCCTCCGAAGGGGAAGTTCGCGCTTGCGCCGGTGGCGCCGAGAGCGACCATCGGCAGGAGAGCGATCACACCCAGGTACAGGGATCCGGGGGTCGTCAGCCTCGTCAACACGTAGTCGAGGTACTCGGCGGTCGGACGCCCTGGTCGGATACCCGGGATGAACCCACCGTACTTCTTCATGTTGTCGGCGACCTCAGCGGGGTTGAAGGTAATCGCCACGTAGAAGAACGCGAAGCCGATGATCATGACGAAGAACGTCGCCATGTACACGGGGTGGGTGCCGGTGAGGAAGTAGTCCTGGACGAAGGTCACCACCGGGTGGGTGGAGTCCTGGCCCATCAGGCCCACGAGCAGCTGCGGCAGGTACAGCAGCGAGGAGGCGAAGATCACGGGGATGATGCCCGCCTGGTTGACCTTCAGCGGGATGTAGGTCGAGCTGCCGCCGTACATGCGGCGTCCGACCATGCGCTTGGCGTACTGCACCGGGATGCGGCGCTGGGCCTGCTCCATGAAGACCACCGCGGTGATGAGCACCAGGCCGGCGATGCAGATGAGGGTGAAGACCCAGACCGAGCGCTCCTGGAACAGCGCCATGATCGAGGAGGGGAACATCGCGATGACCTGGGTGAAGATCAGCAGCGACATGCCGTTGCCCACGCCGCGCTCGGTGATGAGCTCGCCGAACCACATGATGATGGCCGTACCGGCGGTCATCGTGAACACGATGGTCACCAGGGTCATGATGTCCTGGTTGGGCATGTAGGTGCTGACCGGGATGGCCCCCTGGAACAGGGCGCCCGTCCGGGCCATGGCGACGATGCTGGTGGCCTGGAGGACACCGAGCATGAGCGTCAGGTAACGGGTGTACTGGGTGATCTTGCTCTGCCCGGACTGGCCCTCCTTCTTGAGGGCCTCCAGCCGGGGGATCACCACCGTCAGCAGGTTGATGATGATGCTCGCGGTGATGTACGGCATGACCCCCAGCGCGAACACCGCCAGTTGCAGCAGGGCACCGCCGCTGAACAGGTTGACGAGCGCGTACACACCGGACTGGTCGGAGGAGGTGATCGCCTCCATCTGGTCCCTGATCGCCGCGGAGTTGATACCCGGCGCCGGGATCACAGAGCCCAGACGGAAGATCGTCAGGATGAACAGTGTGAACAGCAGCTTGTTACGCAGGTCGGGCGTGCGGAATGCACGAACGAACGCACCTAGCACGTCTCCTCCTGCGCAGCTTCGGCGGCGGAACGGGTTCCAGACATCGCGGCCGATCCTGAATCTTCGTAGAACGTCAGCTCCGGGCGGTCGCCCGTTGCTCGGAAGTATTCACAGTACGTCAAGCGGTGAACTCAAACAGATGGCACTGTAACAGTGATCACTCGGCAGTTGAGTTCGTGAGACATAACGATCACCGCTCACAACGCGCGGGGGCGTCCGCCGGCCGGTCCTTGACCTGCCGGGCGGACGCCCCCAGTCGCTCATCGCGGGGAAGACCCCTACAGCTCGGTGGTGGAGCCACCGGCCGCGGCGATCTTCTCCTTCGCCGAGGAGGAGAACGCGTGCGCGCTCACCTGCACGGCGACGGAGATCTCACCCGTGCCCAGCACCTTGACGAGCTGGTTCTTGCGAACCGCGCCCTTGGCGACCAGGCTCTCGACGGTGACCTCGCCACCCTCGGGGTAGAGCTCGCTCAGCCGGTCCAGGTTGACGACCTGGTAGGTCTTCTTGAACCGGGCGTTGCTGAAGCCCTTGAGCTTGGGCACCCGGCGGATGAGGGGCATCTGCCCGCCCTCGAAGCCGGGACGAACGGTGTTACGAGCCTTCGTGCCCTTGGTGCCGCGACCGGCGGTCTTGCCCTTGGACGCCTCGCCACGACCCTTGCGGATCTTGGCCTTGTTGGAGCCCGGGGCGGGACGCAGGTGGTGCAGCTTGAGCAGCTCGTCGGGGCTGTAGTCGCTCATTCGGCAACCTCCTCGACAGAGACGAGGTGCGCGACGATCGTGATCTGCCCGCGAACCTCAGGGCGGTCCTCACGGACGGTGGACTTGCCGATCCGGCCCAGGCCGAGCGACTGGAGAGCAGCGTGCTGCTTCACCTTGCCGCCGATCTTGGAGCGGGTCTGCGTGATCTTGAGCTTGGCCATGGTCAGGCTCCTGCCTTCGCCTCAGCGCGAGCACGCAGCATGGCAGCCGGGGCGACGTCCTCGATCGGCAGGCCACGGCGGGCGGCGATCTCCTCGGGCTGGTTGAGGCCCTTCAGAGCCGCCACGGTGGCGTGCACGATGTTGAGCGGGTTGGACGAGCCGAGCGACTTGCTCAGCACGTCGTGGATGCCGGCGCACTCCAGCACGGCGCGCACGGGGCCACCGGCGATAACACCGGTACCCGGGGCGGCCGGACGGAGCAGGACGACGCCGGCGGCGTCCTCGCCCTGGACCTGGTGCACGATCGTGCCCTGGATGCGGGGGACGCGGAAGAAGTTCTTCTTCGCCTCCTCGACACCCTTGGCGATCGCGGCCGGGACCTCCTTGGCCTTGCCGTAACCGACACCGACCATGCCGTTGCCGTCGCCGACGACTACCAGGGCGGTGAAGGAGAAGCGACGGCCGCCCTTGACGACCTTCGCGACCCGGTTGATGGTCACGACCTTCTCGATGTAGGAGACACCCTTGTCTGCGGCGCCGCCGCGGCGATCGTCACGGCGATCACGCCGCTCGCCACCGGCGCCGCGCCGCGGTGCTGCAGCCATCAGTGGTTCCTCTTCTCGTGGTTGATCTTGGCCGTTGCAGAGGTCATCGCTAGAACTCCAGACCGCCCTCGCGCGCCGCGTCGGCGAGCTTGGCGATACGGCCGGCGTACTGGTTGCCGCCGCGGTCGAAGACGACCGCGGAGACACCGGCGGCCTTGGCGCGCTCAGCGATGAGCTGGCCGACCTTGACGGACTTGTCGGACTTGGTGCCCTCGGTGCCACGCAGGTCGGCCTCGACGCTGGAGGCGGCGGCCAGGGTGTGACCCCTGGTGTCGTCGATGACCTGCGCGACGATGTGCTTCGAGGAGCGGAAGACGGCCAGGCGCGGACGCTCGGCGGTACCCACGACCTTCTTGCGGACGCGGAACTGGCGGCGCGCACGGGAGGTGGCGCGCTTGGTGGTCCGCTTGCGGCTCACGGTGCTACCCATGCCTACTTACCAGCCTTTCCGGCCTTGCGGCGGATGTGCTCACCCTGGTACCGCACGCCCTTGGCCTTGTACGGGTCAGGCTTACGCAGACCGCGGATGTTCGCGGCGACCTGGCCCACCAGCTGCTTGTCGATGCCCTCGACGTGGAGGAGGGTCGGCTTCTCCACGCGGAAGCTGATGCCCGCGGGGGGCTCGACCACGACGGGGTGGCTGTAGCCCAGCGAGAACTCCAGGTTGGAGCCGCGGGCCTGGACGCGGTAACCCACGCCGTGGATCTCCAGCGTCTTGGTGTAGCCCTTGGCCACGCCCTCGACGAGGTTGGCGATGAGCGCACGGGTAAGACCGTGCAGCGAGCGGTTCTCCGGCTTGTCGTCCGGACGCGCCACCGTGACAACCCCGTCTTCGAGGGCCACGGTGATCGGCTCGGCGACGGTGTGCTTCAGCTCGCCCTTCGGACCCTTGACGGTGACGTCCTGCCCGTTAATCGTGACTTCGACGCCCTTGGGGACCGAGAGCGGCAGTCGACCGATTCGCGACATGCTTCAATCTCTCCCTGTTACCAGACGTAGGCGAGGACTTCGCCGCCCACGCCACGCTTCTTGGCCTGCTTGTCAGTCATCAGGCCGCCGGACGTCGAAATGATCGCCACACCGAGGCCACCCAGCACCCGCGGCAGGTTCTCCTTCTTGGCGTACACCCGCAGACCGGGCTTGGAGACCCGGCGGATGCCCGCGATGGAACGCTCCCTGGTGGGGCCGTACTTCAGGTCCAGGACGAGGTTCTGGCCCACGGGGGCCTCCTCGGTCCGCCAGCCCTGAATGAAGCCCTCCTGCTGGAGGATCTCGGCGATGTGCGCCTTGATCTTGGAATACGGCATTCCCACGGTGTCGTGGTAAGCCGAATTCGCGTTGCGCAGACGCGTGAGCATGTCTGCGATCGGGTCGGTCATCGTCATGGCCGACTGGCCCTTCCTCACCGCGGTTTCCGAGTGCGGGCTTTCCCAGAGCCTGCCCTTGCGCGGGTACTCCCGCGAAGATGCACAAACGGACCTACGGCGTGGTCGTGGGCACCGCTGTCCCCTTCGGGACTGCCGTGCCCTGGTGGTTGGATGTTGCCGGACCGTGCCGCATCGTGCGGTCACGGACGCTGTGCGCGCCGAGCGGTGGCGCTTCGGGGGGCCGACTCCGTGCGCTCAGGGGTGAGCGCCCGGTCGGCCCCGCCGGAAACTACCAGCTCGACTTGGTGATACCGGGCAGCTCGCCCCGGTGGGCCATCTCGCGGAAGCAGATACGGCACAGGCCGAACTTCCGGAAGACGGCGCGCGGGCGGCCGCACCGCGAGCATCGAGTATACGCGCGAACGCCGAACTTCGGCTTCCGCTGCGACTTCGCGATCAGGGACTTCTTAGCCATGTGTGCTTACCCCTCAGGCTTCCTTGAACGGGAAACCGAGCCGCTTGAGCAGGCTGCGGCCCTGTTCGTCGCTCGTGGCGGTGGTGACGACCGTGATGTCCATCCCACGCTGCCGGTCGACCTTGTCCGGGTCCACCTCGTGGAACATGACCTGCTCGGTCAGCCCGAAGGTGTAGTTGCCGTTCCCGTCGAACTGCTTCGGGGAAAGGCCACGGAAGTCCCGGATACGGGGCAGGGCCAGGGAGAGCAGCCGGTCGAGGAACTCCCACATCCGGTCGCCGCGCAGCGTGACGCTGGCGCCGATCGGCTGGCCCTCGCGCAGCTTGAACTGCGCGATGGAGTTCTTGGCCCGGTTGATCCGCGGCTTCTGGCCGGTGATCGCCGACAGGTCGGCGACCGCGCCCTGGATCAGCTTCGCGTCACGAGCCGCCTCACCCACACCCATGTTGACCACGATCTTCGTCAGACCGGGGACCTGCATGATGTTGGCGATGCCGTGCTCCTCCTTGAGGGCGGCAACGATCTCGTTGCGGTACTTCTCCTTGAGCCGCGGCATCGGAGGGGCGGTGATGTCGTTGGTAACCGTCATCAGATGTCCTTACCGGTGCGGCGGGAGACGCGAACCTTGGTTCCGTCTTCCTCGAAGCGGTAGCCGACCCGGGTGGCCTTGCCGTCCTCCACGAGCGCGACGTTGCTCACGTGGATCGGGGCCTCCTTGGTGACGACCTCGCCCTGCTGGCCGCCCGCCGGGTTGGCCTTCCTGTGCTTCTTGACCAGGTTGACGCCCTCGACAACGACACGGTCTTCCTTCGGCAGGGCCTTGACGACCTTGCCGGTGGCACCCCGGTTCTTGCCGGCGAGAACGATGACCTCGTCGCCAGATTTGATCTTCATCGCTTAGAGCACCTCCGGCGCCAGCGAAATGATGCGCATGTACTTCTTGTCACGCAGCTCACGGCCGACGGGGCCGAAGATGCGGGTGCCTCGCGGGTCCCCACCGTCCTTGATGAGCACGGCAGCGTTCTCATCGAAGCGGATGTAGGAGCCGTCGGGCCGGCGGCGCTCCTTGACGGTGCGCACGACAACGGCCTTGACGACGTCGCCCTTCTTGACTCCAGCGCCAGGCAGGGCGTCCTTCACCGTGGCGACGATGGTGTCGCCGATCCCGGCGTAGCGCCGACCCGAGCCACCGAGAACACGGATGGTGAGGATCTCCTTGGCACCCGTGTTGTCGGCGACCTTGAGTCGCGACTCCTGCTGAATCACGTCTGCTCCTGATGTGATGCGTGCGGTCCACTGCCGCACGGCTAGGTGGTCTCACCCCTGGGATCGGCGGCCGACACGGGTGCCGGCCGCCGACAGGCTGGGGTTACTTAGCCTTCTCCAGGATCTCCACGACGCGCCAGCGCTTCGTCGCGGAGAGCGGCCTGGTCTCCATCAGTCGGACCAGGTCACCGACGCCACAGGAGTTCGCCTCGTCGTGCGCCTTGTACTTGGACGTACGACGGATGACCTTGCCGTACCTGGCGTGCGTGATGCGGTCCTCGACCTCGACGACGACGGTCTTGTCCATCTTGTCGCTGACGACGTAGCCCTCGCGCACCTTGCGGTAGTTGCGGGTCGCGGTCTGGTTCTCACTCATTCGGCTGCTTCCTTCGACTCCTGCGCCGACTCACCAGACAGCGGGGCGATACCCAGCTCGTGCTCACGCAGGACCGTGTAGATCCGGGCGATCTCGCGCTTGACGGTACGCAGTCGGCTGTGGTTGTCGAGCTGGCCGGTGGCGGCCTGGAAGCGGAGGTTGAAGAGCTCTTCCTTGGCTTCCTTGAGCTTGGCGACCAGGTCCTCGACGGACTGGTCACGGAGCTCATGGGCAGTCACGGACTTGGCCATCACTCCCCCTCCCGCGTAACGAACTTGCACTTCATCGGGAGCTTGTGCATCGCACGGCGCATCGCCTCCTTGGCGATGGCCTCGGGCACGCCCGACAGCTCGAACATCACGCGACCGGGCTTGACCGGCGCGACCCACCACTCCGGGGAGCCCTTACCGGAGCCCATGCGGACCTCGGCGGGCTTCTTCGTCAGCGGGCGGTCCGGGAAGATGTTGATCCACACCTTGCCGCCACGCTTGATGTGACGCGTCATGGCGATACGAGCGGACTCGATCTGACGGTTCGTCACGTAGGCCGACTCCAGGGCCTGGATGCCGAACTCGCCGAAGGTGACCGTCGTTCCGCCCTTGGCCTTGCCGCGCAGGTCCGGGTGGTGCTGCTTGCGGTACTTGACCTTACGAGGAATAAGCACTGGTCAGCTCCCCTCGGACTTCGCGGACTCGGCCGGGGCCTTGGCCTCGGCGTTCTGCTGCTGACCGCCACCGGCTCCACCTGCGCCACCGCCACGGCGACGACGCTGGGGACGCTCGCGGCGCTGACCGCCGCCACCGCCGCCGCCACCGCCGGCGGAGCGCTGCGCGGCCTGGGCCGCCTCGCGCTCGGCGCGGGTGGCGGGCGCGTCACCCTTGTAGATCCAGACCTTCACACCGATGCGGCCGAAGGTCGTACGGGCCTCGAAGAAGCCGTAGTCGATGTCGGCGCGCAGGGTGTGCAGCGGCACACGGCCCTCGCGGTAGAACTCCGAGCGGGACATCTCAGCCCCGCCCAGGCGGCCACCGCACTGGATGCGGATGCCCTTGGCACCGCTCTTCATGGCGCTCTGCATGGCCTTGCGCATCGCGCGGCGGAAGGCCACACGGCTGCTCAGCTGCTCGGCGACGCCCTGGGCGACGAGCTGCGCGTCGACCTCGGGGTTCTTGACCTCGAAGACGTTCAGCTGGACCTGCTTGCCGGTCAGCTTCTCCAGGTCGGTCCGGATGCGGTCGGCCTCGACGCCGCGGCGGCCGATGACGATGCCCGGCCGGGCGGTGTAGACGTCGACCCGGACGCGGTCACGGGTGCGCTCGATTTCCACCTTGGAGATGCCCGCGCGCTCCATGCCACGGGTCAGCATCCGACGGATCGCGACGTCTTCCTTGACGTAGTCCTTGTAGGACTTGTCGGCGTACCAACGGCTCTTGAAGTCGGTGGTGATTCCGAGGCGGAACCCGTGCGGGTTTACCTTCTGCCCCACTATCGGGTCCTTTCCTTCGTCTTGGACGAGGCGCCCGAGCGCTCAGCGACGACCACGGTGATGTGGCTCGTACGCTTGGTCACCCGGAAGGCGCGGCCGAAGCCTCGCGGACGAATGCGCTTCAGGGTCGGACCCTCGTCCACCCACGCGCGTTCGACCACCAGCGTCTCGCGGTCCAGCTTGTCATTGTGCTCGGCGTTGGCGATGGCACTAGCCAGTACCTTGCCAACGGGCTCGCTCGCCGACTGGGGCGCGAACCGCAGCACCGCCTGTGCCTCGTCAGCGGGCAACCCGCGAATAAGGTCCACCACCCGGCGGGCCTTCCGGGGCGTAACACGGACGAACCGTGCCTGTGCCCTCGTTCCCATCGCTTTTCCCTCGCTCACGGAAATTCATCTCCACTCACCGTGGAGAAAATGGTTCTTTCTCCTGCTGCAACCGCTAACGGCGGCTACGGCGGTCTTCCTTGACGTGGCTGCGGAAAGTACGCGTGGGAGCGAACTCACCGAGCTTGTGGCCGACCATCGACTCGGACACGAACACCGGGACGTGCTTGCGGCCGTCGTGGACGGCGATCGTGTGACCGATCATCTCCGGAACGATCATGGACCGCCGGGACCACGTCTTGATGACGTTCTTGGTCCCCTTCTCGTTCTGCGACTCCACCTTCTTGATGAGGTGGCCGTCGACGAAGGGACCCTTCTTAAGGCTACGTGGCATCAGACGTGCTCCTTACCGCTTCTTCTTACCGCTACGCCGACGCCGCACGATGAGCTTGTCGCTGGCCTTGTTCTTGGCCCGGGTCCGGCCTTCCTTCTTACCCCAGGGGCTGACCGGGTGACGGCCACCCGAGGTCTTGCCCTCACCACCACCGTGGGGGTGGTCGACCGGGTTCATCACGACACCGCGGACGGTCGGGCGCTTGCCCTTCCAGCGGGAGCGACCGGCCTTGCCCCAGTTGATGTTGGACTGCTCGGCGTTGCCCACCTGGCCGACGGTGGCGCGGCAGGTGATCTCCACCATGCGCATCTCACCGGAGGGCATACGCAGCGTGGCGTACTTGCCCTCCTTGGCCAGGAGCTGGATCTGCGAGCCCGCGGAGCGGCCCAGCTTGGCGCCGCCACCCGGCTTCAGCTCGACCGCGTGCACGAACGTACCCGTGGGGATGTTGCGCAGCGGGAGGCAGTTGCCGGGCTTGATGTCGGACTGCGGACCGTTCTCGACCCGGTCGCCCTGCTTGAGGCCGGCCGGCGCCAGGATGTAGCGCTTCTCGCCGTCCACGTAGTGGAGCAGGGCGATGCGGGCGGTGCGGTTCGGGTCGTACTCGATGTGGGCGACCTTGGCCGGCACGCCGTCCTTGTCGTGACGACGGAAGTCGATCACGCGGTAGGCGCGCTTGTGGCCACCACCCTGGTGGCGGGCGGTGATCCGGCCGTGGCCGTTACGGCCGCCCTTGGAGTGGAGCGGACGCACCAGGGACTTCTCGGGCTCCGAGCGCGTGATCTCGACGAAGTCGCTCACGCTGGAGCCGCGACGACCCGGCGTCGTCGGCTTGTACTTACGAATGCCCATCTTCTTCGCGCATTCCTTTACGTGTTGCTTGGTGTGTAGCGGTCAGACCCGGGAGAGGTCAGACACCGAAGATGTCGATCCGGTCGCCCTCGGCGACGCTGACGATCGCGCGCTTGGTGTCGGGACGCTTCCCGTAACCGAAGCGGGTGCGCTTGCGCTTACCCTTGCGGTTGATCGTGTTCACGCTCGTGACCTTCACCTCGAAGATCTTCTCGATCGCGATCTTGATCTGGGTCTTGTTGGCGTCCGGGCGGACGATGAACGTGTACTTGTTCTCGTCCATGAGCCCGTAGCTCTTCTCGGAGATCACCGGCTCGACGATGATGTCCCGGTGGTCGGCGATCCTCACTGGTCGTCCTCCTCGGACTGCGCGGCCTTGGAGGCACCGGCCGCGTGGGCCAGGAACTCGGCGTAGCCCGCCTCGGTGAAGACCACGTCGTCCGCGTACAGGACGTCGTAGGTGTTCACCTGGTCCGCGTCGAGGATGTGGACCTCTTCGACGTTGCGCAGGGCGCGCCGGTTGTGCTCGTCCTCGCGGGCCAGCACCACCAGGACCTTGTCGGACTCGGTGACCTGGCGCAGCGCCTTCAGAGCGGTCTGCGTGAACTTGTTCTCCAGGTCCTCGGCCACGAACTGGCTGACGACGTGGATGCGGCCGTGGCGCGCCCGGTCGGAGAGGGCTCCGCGCAGGGCGGCGGCCTTCATCTTCTTCGGGGTGCGCTGGCTGTAGTCGCGCGGCTGGGGTCCGTGGACCGTGCCACCGCCGGTGTACTGCGGTGCGCGGATGGAACCCTGGCGGGCCCGGCCCGTGCCCTTCTGGCGGTAGGGCTTCTTGCCACCGCCGCGGACGTCGCCGCGGGTCTTGGTGGCGTGGGTGCCCTGACGGCCAGCGGCGAGCTGGGCGTTCACGACCTGGTGGATCAGCGGGATGCTGACCTGCTGGGCGAAGACGCTGTCCGGCAGCTCGACGCTGCCCTTGGCGCCGCCCTCGGGGTTCTTGACCTCGATCTGGGCCATGGCTTACTTGTCCCCCTTCACAGCGGTGCGGACGAGCACCAGACCGCCGTTGGGACCGGGGACGGCACCCTTGACCAGGATGAGCCCCTTCTCCGCGTCGACGGAGTGAACGGTCAGGTTCTGGACGGTCTTGCGCACGTTGCCCATGCGACCGGCCATCCGCATGCCCTTGAACACGCGGCCGGGCGTGGCGCAGCCGCCGATGGAACCGGGCGAGCGGTGCTTGCGCTGGGTGCCGTGCGAGGCGGAGAGGCCGCGGAAACCGTGGCGCTTCATCACACCGGCGAAGCCCTTGCCCTTGCTCTTACCCGTGACGTCGACCTTCTGGCCGATCTCGAAGCTGTCCGCGGTGACCTCCTGGCCGAGCGTGTACTCGGTGGCGTCGGTCGTGCGGACCTCGACGTAGTGGCGGCGCGGGGTCAGGTCGTGACTGCGCAGGTAGTCGCCGAGCGGCTTGTTGACCTTGCGCGGGTTGATCTGCCCGTAGCCGAGCTGGATGGCGGAGTAGCCATCGGTGTCCGGAGTCCGGATGCGGCTCACGACGCACGGACCGGCCTTCAGAACCGTCACGGGCACCATCTTGCCCGTGTCGTCGAAGACCTGGGTCATGCCGAGCTTTTCGCCCAGAACTCCCTTGATCTGCTTGGTGGCCATGTCTGTGCGTCCTTAAAGCTTGATCTCGATGTCAACGCCCGCCGGGAGGTCGAGTCGCATGAGCGAGTCCACCGTCTTCGGCGTGGGGTCGATGATGTCGATCAGCCGCTTGTGCGTGCGCATCTCGAAGTGCTCGCGCGAGTCCTTGTACTTGTGCGGCGATCGGATGACGCAGTAAACGTTCTTCTCCGTCGGCAGCGGCACCGGGCCCGCGACCTGTGCGCCAGTTCGCGTCACAGTCTCGACGATCTTGCGAGCCGAGCTGTCGATGACCTCGTGGTCATAGGCCTTTAGCCGAATGCGGATCTTTTGTCCCGCCATGTGGCCTGTTCGTCCTTCGCTTCAGTGTCCGTAACGGTGAGCTGTCCGGTCACAGACGCCCAGGCCCGGCGGATCCGCCGTGTAGCCGTGAGCCCCTATTCCCTTGAGAAACCGCAACAGGGCTTGCCCCTGCGGTGCGTCACCGTCACAGAGCCCGATGACGTCTTGTGTGCTGGCGGGCGGGCCGTGGACCCACGGCCCACCCACCATGGCGGGGGCGGATCCGAAGGGACCGCCCCCACACGGTTACTACTTGAGGATCTTCGTGACGCGACCGGCGCCCACGGTCCGGCCACCCTCGCGGATGGCGAACTTCAGGCCCTCTTCCATCGCGACCGGCTGGATGAGCTGGACGGTCATCTCGGTGTTGTCACCGGGCATGACCATCTCGGTGCCCTCCGGCAGCGTGACGACGCCGGTGACGTCGGTCGTGCGGAAGTAGAACTGCGGGCGGTAGTTGTTGAAGAACGGCGTGTGGCGGCCACCCTCGTCCTTGGACAGGATGACGACCTGGCCCTCGAACTCGGTGTGCGGGGTGGTCGTGCCGGGCTTGATGACGACCTGGCCGCGCTCGACGTCCTCGCGCTTGATGCCGCGCAGGAGCAGACCGACGTTGTCGCCGGCCTGGCCCTGGTCGAGCAGCTTGCGGAACATCTCGACACCGGTGACCGTGGTGGTCTGCTTCTCTTCCTTGATACCGACGATGTCAACGGTCTCGTTGACATTGACGATGCCGCGCTCGATGCGGCCGGTGACGACGGTGCCGCGACCGGTGATCGAGAAGACGTCCTCGATCGGCATGAGGAAGGGCTTGTCGGTGTCACGCTCGGGCTCGGGGATGAACTGGTCCACGGTGCCCATGAGCTCCAGGACGGACTTGCCCCACTCCTCGTCGCCCTCCAGCGCCTTGAGCGCGGAGACCTTGGTGACGGGGACGTCGTCGCCGGGGAACTCGTACTCGCTGAGGAGCTCGCGGACCTCGAGCTCGACGAGCTCGAAGATCTCCTCGTCGTCCACCATGTCGGCCTTGTTCAGGGCCACCACGATGTAGGGCACGCCGACCTGGCGGGCCAGGAGCACGTGCTCCTTGGTCTGCGGCATCGGGCCGTCGGTGGCGGCCACGACCAGGATGGCGCCGTCCATCTGCGCCGCACCGGTGATCATGTTCTTCACGTAGTCGGCGTGACCGGGGCAGTCCACGTGCGCGTAGTGACGCGCCTCGGTCTGGTACTCGACGTGGGCGACGGAGATGGTGATACCGCGCTCGCGCTCCTCAGGAGCGTTGTCGATGTCCTCGAACGGCGTGAACGGGTTCAGCTCCGGGTACGCGTCGTGCAGCACCTTGGTGATGGCCGCGGTCAGCGTGGTCTTGCCGTGGTCAATGTGACCGATGGTGCCGATGTTGACGTGCGGCTTAGTCCGCTCGAACTTTGCTTTCGCCACTGGATGTCTCCTAGACGTACAGAGCTGTCTGGTGCTCGCTCCCCGCGTGAACGGGGAGCGGGCTGGTTACGTGTTCGCGACTATTCGCCGCGGACCTTCGCCACAATTTCTTGGGCGACAGCGGACGGAACCTCCGCGTAGGAGTCGAACACCATCGAGTAGTTGGCTCGACCCTGCGTACGGCTGCGCAGGTCACCCACGTAGCCGAACATTTCGGAGAGGGGCACCTGGGCCTTGACGACCCGGACGCCGGAACGCTCGTCCATGGACTGGATCTGTCCACGGCGGGAGTTCAGGTCGCCGATGACGTCGCCCATGTACTCCTCGGGAGTGGTGACCTCGACGGCCATGACCGGCTCCAGGAGAGTCGGCTTGGCCAGCTTGACCGCCTCCTTGAAGGCGATCGAACCGGCGGTCTTGAAGGCCATCTCGGAGGAGTCGACCTCGTGGTACTGGCCGTCCTGGAGCGTCACCTTGACGCCGACGAGCGGGTAGTGCGCGAGCACGCCCAGCTCGGCGGCCTCCTGGCAGCCGGCGTCCACGGAGGGGATGTACTCCCTCGGGATGCGGCCGCCGGTGACGGCGTTGACGAACTCGTAGCCCGAGGCGTCGCCGCTCTCGGTCTCCAGGGGCTCGATGTCGATCTTGACCTTGGCGAACTGGCCCGACCCACCGGTCTGCTTCTTGTGGGTGTAGGTGTGCCCCTCGACCTTCTTGCGAATGGTCTCGCGGTAGGCCACCTGGGGCTTGCCGATGTTCGCCTCGACCTTGAACTCGTCGCGCATGCGGTTGACGAGCACCTCGAGGTGCAGCTCACCCATGCCGGAGATCACGGTCTGACCGGTCTGGTCGTCCGTGGCGACCTGGAACGAGGGGTCCTCGTCCGCGAGGCGCTGGATCGCGATGCCCAGCTTCTCCTGGTCGCTCTTGGTCTTGGGCTCGATGGCCACCTCGATGACCGGAGCCGGGAAGGTCATGGACTCCAGGACGATCGGGTTCGCCTGGTCGCACAGGGTCTCACCGGTCGTGGTGTCCTTGAGGCCCATGACGGCGACGATGTCGCCGGCGCCGACCTCGGCGATCTCCTCGCGCTTGTTGGAGTGCATGCGGTAGATCTTGCCGATGCGCTCCTTGCGGCCCTTGAGGCTGTTGAGCACCTGGGTGCCCGCCTGCAGGACGCCGGAGTAGACGCGCACGTAGGTCAGCTTGCCCAGGTGCGGGTCGCTCATGATCTTGAAGACCAGGGCCGACAGCGGCTCCTCGTTGCTCGGCTTGCGCACGAGCTTGGTCTCCTCGGTCTCGTCCTTGGGGTCGTGGCCCTCGATGGCCTCGACGTCCAGGGGCGAGGGGAGGTAGGCGGTGACCGCGTCGAGCAGGGGCTGCACGCCCTTGTTCTTGAACGCGGTGCCGCAGACCACGGGGACCGCGGTACCGGCGATGGTGGCGCGGCGGATCGCGGGGACGAGCTGCTCCACGGTGGGCTCCTGGCCCTCCAGGTACATCTCCATGATCTCGTCGTCGGCCTCGGCCAGCGTCTCGATGAACTGGTCGCGGGCCTCGCGGGCGGCGTCGGCGTGGCTCTCGGGGATGTCGACGGTGTCGTACATCTCGCCGAGCGCGGCCTCCTCGTTCCAGACGTAGGCCTTCATGCGGACCAGGTCGATGACGCCCTTGAACTCGCCCTCGGCACCGATGTTGAGCTGGATCGGCATGGCGTTGGCGCCGAGGCGCTCACGGAACATGTCGACACAGCGCTGGAACTCGGCGCCGATCTTGTCCATCTTGTTGACGAAGCAGATACGCGGGACGCCGTAGCGGTCCGCCTGGCGCCAGACCTGCTCCGACTGGGGCTCGACGCCCTCCTTGGCGTCGAAGACCGCGACGGCACCGTCGAGCACACGCAGCGACCGCTCGACCTCGACCGTGAAGTCGACGTGGCCGGGCGTGTCGATGATGTTGATGGTGTGGTCGTCCCAGTGGGTGGTGGTAGCAGCGGAGGTAATGGTGATACCCCGCTCCTGCTCCTCCTTCATCCAGTCCATCGTGGCAGCGCCATCGTGGACCTCGCCCACCTTGTGGGTCACACCGGTGTAGTAGAGGATCCGCTCAGTCGTCGTGGTCTTACCAGCGTCGATGTGAGCCATGATCCCGATGTTGCGGACCTTGGCCAGGTCAAGAACAGTCTTAGCAGCCATGAGGCTCGTCGTCCCTCGGTCTGTTTCGAACCCGCCGGAATTACCAGCGGTAGTGCGCGAAGGCCTTGTTCGACTCGGCCATCTTGTGCGTGTCCTCACGCTTCTTGACGGCCGCGCCGAGACCGTTGCTGGCGTCGACCAGCTCGTTCATCAGACGCTCGGTCATGGTCTTCTCACGGCGCTGGCGCGCGTAGGAGACCAGCCAGCGCAGGGCCAGCGTGGTGGACCGGGAGGCGCGAACCTCGACCGGCACCTGGTAGGTCGCGCCGCCGACGCGGCGGCTGCGGACCTCGAGCGCGGGCTTGACGTTGTCCAGCGCCCGCTTGAGGACGACGAGCGGGTCCTGGCCACTCTTCTCGCGAGCACCCTCCAGGGCGTCGTACACGACGCTCTGGGCGATGGAGCGCTTGCCGTCGAGCAGCACCTTGTTGATCAGTGCGGTGACGAGCGGCGAGCCGTAGACCGGGTCGGTGATGAGCTGGCGCTTCGGCGCCGGGCCCTTGCGCGGCATGCTTACTTCTCCTTCTTGGCGCCGTAACGGCTACGCGCCTGCTTGCGGTTACGGACACCCTGCGTGTCGAGCGAGCCGCGCACGATGCGGTAACGGACACCCGGCAGGTCCTTCACACGGCCGCCGCGCACGAGCACGATGCTGTGCTCCTGCAGGTTGTGGCCGATGCCGGGGATGTAGGCCGTGACCTCGATCTGGCTGCTCAGCTTGACTCGGGCGACCTTGCGCAGAGCGGAGTTCGGCTTCTTGGGCGTGGTGGTGTAGACACGAGTGCACACACCACGACGCTGCGGACTCCCCTTCAGCGCCGGGGTCTTGTTCTTTGCGACCTTGTCCTGTCGGCCCTTGCGGACCAGCTGCTGGATGGTGGGCACCGCGTCTCCGTCTTCCTCGTGACCTACGCCGGTTCTCGTAGCCGATATCGCTATTGACCTGCTGGATTTCCCGAACCTCCCCGACCCCCGATGTCGGGCGTGTCGCATTCGTTCCCGCGCATGGCGAAACGGCGTTCACACCCGGCCGAAGGGCCGGACTATGGGAGGGGGTTCACATGCGCCGCGCACCGTAGGTCCTCGTCTGCGGAACCGGGCGCCGCACACACATGTGCGACCCGTCGACTCACGGGCACAATCACACAGGCTACCGCTTGCCGTCAGGGCGGTCAAAACGGTGTGCGACATGGCGAGAACCGTGGGAACCGGATCCTCGCGTAGCCGTGGGTCACCACCAGTCTACGTGGTCCCGCGGCTGCTTCGCGCCCGCTTTCTCCGAGAGTGCGGCCGAAGGCGGACGGCCGCCTCCCCGGGACGATTGTCCCCGAGAGGCGGCCGTCGCGCTACAGGACCAGCCAGAGGGCGACGGAGATCACCGTCACCAGGATGCCGACCACGGCGAACACCGTTCCGGTCGTGATCAGACCGAGTCCGTCCAGTTGCCCGCGGGACTCGCGGATCGCCCTCTTGGCCCTGGGTCCGGTGACCAACAGGGCCAGGAGCGCCGTGACCAGTCCCACCCCGGGCAGCAGCGAGGCCAGGCCCAGCCACAGGGTGAGCGTCGCCCCCCGCTCCGTGTCGGCGAGGAAGTCGATGCTGTCGTAACCGGGGTAGGCGTCGCCGGCCTCACCGCCCAGGGGGCGGTCGTCGAAGCCGGGGAAGTCGTCGGCGATGGGGTCCTTGCGGCGCTTGCGGCCCGCCGGGGCGGCCGCGGGCATGCCGTAGTCGGCCGGGGTGAACCCGTCCTCGTACTCCGGGTCCTCCGGGTCGTCGGGGTCGCCCCGGTCGTCCCGGCGGGGCTCGGGGTCGTCGTCGTGGCCGTACTCCGGCCGCTCCGCCTCCCCCTCTCGGCCGTACTCCGGCCCGTCGGGGCCGTCGTCGTAGCCGTCGTCGTCGTAGCCACCGTCGTAGCCGTCGTCGTAGCCGTACCCGGCTCCGCCGTTCCCGCGGTGGTCGTCCCGCCGGGACCCGTCGTCGTCCCCCCAGGACTCCCCGGCCAGGGCCCGGGCGTCGAACATCTGGGTGGCCCCGCCCGGGTCCTCCGCCTGTTCCTGGTCCCTGGAGCGGGCGCGCGACTGCATGTCGGCGATCGCGCCCAGGGGGTCGTCCGCGCCGGGGACCGCCGCGGAGAGCTCACCGGTGTCGGGCCCTCCCCAGTCGACGGTCTCGGCCCGTCCGGAGGAGGACTCCCTGCGGCGCTGCTCCGCCTCCCGGACCACGTCCGGCAGCCGGGGGTCGTTGCGGTCGAACGCCCAGGTGTTGCCGGTGCCCGTGCCCAGCCCGGAGGGCGAGAGCTCGTCACCGTACCCGTCGCCCCACGAACCGCCGGAGCCCGCGCCGGCCCGGTCCGAGGGCGCCCAGGCGTCCGGGGCCTCGGTGCCCGCCGGTGCCCCGTCGGCGCCCCGGAAGTCCCCGCCGAGTCCGTCGTCCCAGGTCCGGCCGTGCGTGCCGTCTCCCCCGAGGGGGTCGTCGGATCCGCCGTAGGGGCGGTCGTCCCAGGCGTCGGCACCGCGGTCGTCGGTCCCGTGCCGGGGTGCGTCGCCCTCCCAGGAGCGGTCCGCCGGGGCGTCGTCGTCCCAGGAGCTGCCGCCGGGCCCGGGGACGTCGGTCCACGCCGCCGGGCCGCGGTCGCCGCCGTGCGCGGAGGCGTCGTCGTTCCAGCCGGAGGAGCCGCGCGCGTCGCCGTCCCAGGGCTGTTCGCCCCGGTCGGCGTTCCGGGCACCGCGCTCACCGGCGGGGTCGGGGCCCCACGGCTGTCCGGCCGCGGAGGAGGACTGCGCCTCCCACGACGCGGGGCCCAGGCCGTCGTCGAGCGGGTCGCGGCGGTCCGGGGCGGGCGCGTCGGCGCCCCAGGCCCCGAACTCCCGTCGGCCGCCGCCGGTCTCGCCGAATCCGCCGTCGGCCGTACCGGGCACGGCGTCGTCGCCGGGCCCGGGGGTGCCGTCCCAGGGCTGTCCTCCGGACGCCGGGGAGGACGGGGCCTCCCAGGAGGCCGGGCCCAGGCCGTCGTCGAGGGGGTCGCGCGCGCCGCCCGCCGGAGCCTCGTCCCAGGGCTGCCCGCCCCGGTCGGCGTTCCAGGCGTCGCGGTCACCGGCGGAGCCGCCGTCCCAGGGCTGGGCGGAGCCCTCAACCGGACCACCGCCCGCGGAGGGCTCCGGCCAGGGGGCCGGGTCCCGGTCGTGGCCCCCAGGGGCGGGAGCGTCCGAGTCCCAGGCGGAGGGAGCACGCGTGTGGTCCTCCCACGGCCGGGCGTCGGCCGCACCGGGGGCCGCGGCCTCCCACGGGGCCGTACCCGGGCCGTCGTCGAGGGGGTCGCGCGCGCCGCCCGCCGGAGCCTCGTCCCAGGGGCGGCCGCCGGTCGCGGAGGAGGACCGCGTCTCCCACGACGCGGGGCCCAGGCCGTCGTCGGCCGCGTCACGGGCACGGCCCGGGGCGGCGTCGTCCCACGGCTGTCCGGGCGTACCGGAAGCCGGGGCGTCCCAGGGCTGGGGCCCGCCGGCGGAGCCGCCCTCGGCGGAACCGCCGGTTTCGGGGGCGTCCGGCCAGGGGGCCTGGTCGCGGTCGCTCCCGCCGCGGGCGGGAGCGTCGGCCTCCCAGGCGGAGGGAGCACGCGTGTGGTCCTCCCACGGCCGGGCGTCGGCCGCACCGGGGGCCGCGGCCTCCCACGGGGCCGTACCCGGGCCGTCGTCGAGGGGGTCGCGCGCGCCGCCCGCGGGAGCCTCGTCCCAGGGGCGGGGCTCACCGGCGGAACCGCCGGCTCCGGAGGCGTCCGCCCACGGGGCGGCGTCGCGGTCGCTCCCGCCGCGGGCGGGAGCGTCGGCCTCCCAGGCGGCGGGACCGCGCGCGCCGTCGGCGGTGTCGGACGGCGCCTCCCAGGAGGACGTGCCCGGGTCGTCGTTCACCGGGCCGCCGGAACCCCACGGCTGCTCACCGGTCGTGTGGGGGTCGGACGCGGAGGAGTGCGCGTCCCAGGGCTGACCGCCGTCCGGGGTGTCCCGGACGTCCAACGCGGGGATCTCCTGGGTCCGGGAACCGTCGGACCAGGGCTCCTGGTGGTCGGCCCCCGGCGCGTCGTCCGAGGGGAGCGGCACCTGGGCGCTGGCCGCGACGCTCGGCAGGGAGGACTCCTCGCCCTCCCCCGGGACCCTGGTCAGCGGCTGGTAGGCCGACGACCCGGCGCCCGGGTAGGAGATGCCGTGGGAGACGGGGGGCGGCGGGCCGCCCAGCGCCTCCGGATAGGGCTCCACCATGGCCGGGCGGGACGAACTCAGCCCCGCGTACCCCCCGCTGTCCGGGAAGACCGTGTCCCCGGTCTCCTCCGGTTCGAGCGGGTCCTGGTAGTCCGACTGTGTGCGATAGCGGTTCTCACTCGGCTTGAACCACGAGTCCCCCGAGTCGGAGTCCCGACGTTCGCCCCCGTTATCAGTCACCTGTGCCTCTCCCGCCAGCGCAGTAGCGCCGTCTTCCGTCCGCGTCAGCGGACCCTGTGCGCGGAACGGCGGCGGTACCACCCCCCGCGGGGGGTGGCATACCGCCGCCGTCAGTCCAGCAAACCGCTCTTACCGGTTGTACGGCCCGAAGTCGTACTCCTCCAGCGGGACGGCCTCGCCCGAACCCTGTCCGAAGGTGTACTCGCTCGGCTCCTCGTACCCGGAGACCGAGTACATCGAGGCCTTGGCCTCCTCGGTCGGCTCCACCCGGATGTTGCGGTACTGCGGAATGCCGGTACCGGCCGGGATGAGCTTACCGATGATGACGTTCTCCTTGAGGCCGAGGAGCGGGTCGCTCTTGCCGTGGATCGCGTTCTCGGTGAGCACTCGGGTGGTCTCCTGGAAGGAGGCCGCGGACAGCCAGGACTCCGTGGCCAGCGAGGCCTTGGTGATACCCAGCAGCACCGGGCGCCCGGCCGCGGGCTGGCCGCCCTCGGACACGACGCGGCGGTTGATCCGCTCGAACTTCGGGCGCTCGACCATCTCACCGGGCAGCAGCTCGGTGTCGCCCGACTCCAGGATGTTCACCCGCTTGAGCATCTGGCGGACGATGATCTCGATGTGCTTGTCGTGGATGGACACACCCTGCGACTTGTACACCTCCTGGACCTCCGACACCAGGTGCTGCTGCACCGCGCGCGGGCCCTGGATGCGCAGGACCTCGTGCGGGTTGATCGCACCCTGGATCAGCTGCTGGCCGACCTTGACGTGGTCGCCGTCGGTCACGAGCAGCTGGGCACGCATCGGGACCGGGTAGGCGATCTCGTCCGTGCCGTCGTCGGGGATGACGACGATCTTGCGGCTCTTCTCGGTGTCGTCGATCCGGATCCGGCCCTCCATCTCGGAGATCGGGGCCACACCCTTGGGGATGCGGGCCTCGAAGAGCTCCTGGACACGGGGCAGACCGTGGGTGATGTCCTGACCGGCCGAACCACCCATGTGGAAGGTACGCATGGTCAGCTGGGTACCGGGCTCACCGATGGACTGGGCCGCGATGATACCGATCGCCTCACCGACGTCCACCGGCTTGCCGGTCGCCATGGAGCGGCCGTAGCAGGTGGTGCACACGCCGATCTTGGCCTCGCAGACCAGCGACGAGCGCACGCGGACCCGGGTGATCCCGGCCTCGATCAGCTTGTCGATGTTCTGCTCGGAGGTGTCGCTCAGGGCGGGGAGGACGACGTTGCCCTCGGCGTCCAGCGTGTCCTCGGCGATGGTCCGGCCGAAACCGGTGTTCTCGACGTTGTGCTTGCGCACGACGACGCCGGCGGCGTTCTTCTCGCCGATCTCGTGCCAGAGCGAGCGCTCCGTGCCGCAGTCGATCTCGCGGACGATGACGTCCTGCGCCACGTCCACCAGACGGCGGGTCAGGTAACCCGAGTCGGCGGTACGCAGGGCGGTGTCGGCCAGACCCTTGCGCTGGCCGTGCGTGGAGATGAAGTACTCCAGCACGGACAGGCCCTCGCGGTAGGAGGACTTGATCGGACGCGGGATCGTCTCACCCTTGGTGTTGGAGACCAGGCCGCGGATACCCGCGATCTGGCGCACCTGCATCGGGTTGCCTCGGGCGCCGGACTGGACCATCATCCACACCGGGTTGTCGGCGGGGAAGTTGTCCTCCATGTCCCGGGCGACCTCGGTGGTGGCCTGGGTCCACACCTCGGTGAGCTCCTGACGGCGCTCGTCGTCGGTGATGAGACCGCGGTCGTACTCGCGCTGGATCTTGTCCGCCTTGCGCTCGTACCCCTCCAGGATCTCGGTCTTGCGCGGCGGCGCGACGACGTCCTCGATGCCGATGGTCAGACCGGACCGGGTGGCCCAGTGGTAGCCGGCGTCCTTGAGGGCGTCCAGCGTCGTGGCGACCTGGACCTTGGGGTAGTTCTCGGCGAGGTCGTTGACCAGCGTCGAGACCTGCTTCTTGCCCACCTGGAAGTTGACGTACGGGTAGTCGACCGGGGTGGTCTCGTTGAACAGGTACCGGCCCAGGGTGGTCTCCAGGGTGTACGGCTCCCCCGGCTGCCAGCCCTCCGGCGGCGTCCAGTCCTTCGGAGCGGGCGCGCCGTCGGCGATCCGGAGCTTGATCCTCGCCTGGAGGTCGAGGTCGCCCAGGTCGTAGGCCATGATGCCCTCGGCCGGGGAGAGGAACGAGCGTCCCTCGCCCTTGGCTCCGGCCTTCTCCGTCGTCAGGTAGTACAGGCCGATGATCATGTCCTGGGTGGGCATGGTCACGGGCTTGCCGTCGGACGGCTTGAGGATGTTGTTGGTGGCCAGCATCAGCAGCCGCGCCTCGGCCTGGGCCTCGGCGGACAGCGGCAGGTGCACGGCCATCTGGTCACCGTCGAAGTCGGCGTTGAACGCCGTGCACACGAGCGGGTGGATCTGGATGGCCTTGCCCTCGACCAGCTGCGGCTCGAAGGCCTGGATGCCCAGGCGGTGCAGCGTCGGGGCGCGGTTGAGCAGGACCGGGTGCTCGGTGATGACCTCTTCGAGGACGTCCCACACGACCGGGCGGGACCGCTCGACCATGCGCTTGGCGCTCTTGATGTTCTGCGCGTGGTTCAGGTCGACCAGGCGCTTCATCACGAACGGCTTGAACAGCTCCAGGGCCATCTGCTTGGGCAGGCCGCACTGGTGCAGCTTGAGCTGCGGGCCGACGACGATGACCGAACGGCCGGAGTAGTCGACTCGCTTGCCCAGCAGGTTCTGGCGGAAGCGGCCCTGCTTGCCCTTGAGCATGTCGGACAGCGACTTGAGCGGACGGTTGCCCGGCCCGGTGACCGGGCGGCCCCGGCGGCCGTTGTCGAACAGCGCGTCGACGGCCTCCTGGAGCATCCGCTTCTCGTTGTTGACGATGATCTCGGGCGCGCCGAGGTCCAGCAGCCGCTTGAGGCGGTTGTTGCGGTTGATGACACGGCGGTACAGGTCGTTGAGGTCGGAGGTCGCGAAGCGGCCACCGTCCAGCTGCACCATCGGACGCAGGTCCGGCGGAATGACCGGGATGCAGTCCAGCACCATGCCCATGGGGCTGTTGGTGGTGTTGAGGAACGCCGAGACGACCTTGAGCCGCTTCAGGGCGCGGGCCTTCTTCTGGCCCTTGCCGGTGCGGATGGTCTCGCGGAGCTTCTCGGCCTCCACGTCCAGCTCGAAGTTGGCCAGCCGGTCCTGGATGGCCTGGGCGCCCATGCCGCCGCGGAAGTACTTGCCGAAGCGGTCCCGCATCTCGCGGTAGAGCATCTCGTCGCCCTCGAGGTCCTGGACCTTGAGGTTCTTGAACCGGTTCCAGACCTCGTCGAGGCGGTCGATCTCGCGCTGGGCGCGGTCGCGCAGCTGGCGCATCTCACGCTCGGCGCCCTCGCGGACCTTGCGGCGGGCGTCGCCCTTGGCCCCCTGCTCCTCCAGCTCGGCGAGGTCGGCCTCCAGCTTGCGGTGGCGGTCCTCGACCGTGGAGTCGCGGCGCTGCTCCAGGTGCTGCTTCTCGACCGAGATCCGCGCCTCCAGGGACTGGAGGTCGCGCTCACGGGCCTCGGTGTCCACCCACGTGACCATGTAGGCGGCGAAGTAGATGATCTTCTCGAGATCCTTCGGCGCCAGGTCCAGCAGGTAGCCCAGGCGGGAGGGCACGCCCTTGAAGTACCAGATGTGCGTGACGGGAGCGGCCAGCTCGATGTGGCCCATCCGCTCGCGGCGCACCTTGGCACGGGTCACCTCGACGCCGCAGCGCTCACAGATGATGCCCTTGAAGCGGACGCGCTTGTACTTGCCGCAGTAGCACTCCCAGTCACGGGTCGGACCGAAGATCTTCTCGCAGAAGAGTCCGTCCTTCTCGGGCTTGAGGGTGCGGTAGTTGATGGTCTCGGGCTTCTTGACCTCGCCGTGCGACCACTGGCGGATGTCGTCGGCCGTGGCCAGGCCGATGCGCAGCTCGTCGAAGAAGTTGACGTCGAGCACTTAATTCGTCCCCTGCTCTCGAAGAATGCGGAAGTTAGACCTCTTCGACACTGCTCGGCTCCCGCCGACCCAGGTCGATTCCCAGTTCTTCCGCGGCGCGGAAGACGTCCTCGTCGCTGTCCCGCATCTCGATGGACATACCGTCACTGGACAGCACCTCCACGTTCAGACAGAGCGACTGCATCTCCTTGATGAGCACCTTGAAGGACTCAGGGATGCCCGGCTCGGGGATGTTCTCGCCCTTGACGATGGCCTCGTAGACCTTGACCCGGCCCACCACGTCGTCGGACTTGATGGTGAGCAGCTCCTGGAGGGCGTAGGCGGCGCCGTAGGCCTCCAGCGCCCACACCTCCATCTCACCGAAGCGCTGGCCGCCGAACTGCGCCTTACCGCCCAGCGGCTGCTGGGTGATCATGGAGTACGGGCCGGTGGAGCGCGCGTGGATCTTGTCGTCCACGAGGTGGTGGAGCTTGAGGATGTACTTGTAGCCGACGGAGATCGGCTCGGCGAAGGGCTCACCGGTGCGGCCGTCGAACAGGCGCGCCTTGCCGTCGTCGTTGATCAGGCGGTTGCCGTCCGCGTTGGGGCGCACCGACCTGATGAGGCCGCTGAGCTCGTCGCCGCGCAGGCCGTCGAAGACCGGCGTGGCCACACGGGAGTCCGGCGGCACGTCGGTGGCGCCGATGGCCGCCAGCGACTTCTGCCACTCCTCCTCGACCCCCTCGACCAGCCAGCCGTTCTTGGCCAGCCAGCCCAGGTGGACCTCCAGTACCTGGCCGACGTTCATACGGCCGGGCACGCCCAGCGGGTTGAGGATGATGTCGACCGGCGTCCCGTCCTCCAGGAAGGGCATGTCCTCCTGGGGCAGGATCTTGGAGATGACGCCCTTGTTGCCGTGGCGGCCCGCGAGCTTGTCACCGTCGGTGATCTTGCGCTTCTGGGCCACGTAGACGCGGACCATCTCGTTGACGCCGGGGGCGAGCTCGTCGCCCTCCTCACGGCTGAACACGCGGACGCCGATGACCTTGCCGGTCTCGCCGTGCGGCACCTTGAGCGAGGTGTCGCGGACCTCGCGCGCCTTCTCGCCGAAGATCGCGCGCAGCAGGCGCTCCTCCGGGGTCAGCTCGGTCTCGCCCTTGGGCGTGACCTTGCCGACGAGGATGTCGCCGTCCACGACCTCGGCGCCGATGCGGATGATGCCCCGGTCGTCGAGGTCGGCCAGGACCTCCTCGCTGACGTTGGGGATCTCGCGGGTGATCTCCTCCGGGCCCAGCTTGGTGTCGCGGGCGTCGACCTCGTGCTCCTCGATGTGGATCGAGGACAGGACGTCGTCCTGCACCAGGCGCTGGGAGAGGATGATCGCGTCCTCGTAGTTGTGGCCCTCCCAGGACATGTACGCCACGAGCAGGTTCTTGCCCAGCGACATCTCGCCCTGGTCGGTGGAGGGGCCGTCCGCGAGGACCTGGCGCTCCTCGACCCGCTGGCCCTCGGCCACGATCGGCCGCTGGTTGAAGCAGGTGCCCTGGTTGGAGCGCTGGAACTTGCCCATGCGGTACGTCTTGCGCGTACCGTCGTCGGCCATGACGGTGACGTAGTCGGCGGTGACGTCCTCGACGACACCGGCCTTCTGCGCGAGGACGACCTCGCCGGCGTCGGTGGCGGCGCGGTACTCCATGCCGGTACCGACGAACGGCGACTCGGCCAGCAGCAGCGGCACGGCCTGGCGCTGCATGTTCGAGCCCATGAGGGCGCGGTTGGCGTCGTCGTGCTCCAGGAACGGGATCATGGCGGTGGCGACCGACACCATCTGGCGCGGCGACACGTCCATGTAGTCGACCTCGTCCGTGCTGACCTGCTCGAACTCCCCGCCCTTGCGGCGGACGAGCACACCGGCCTCGGCGAAGGAGCCGTCGGGGTTCATCGGCGTGTTGGCCTGCGCGATGACGTAGAGGTCCTCCTCGTCCGCGGTCAGGTAGTCGACCTGGTCGGAGACCTTGCCGTCGATGACGCGGCGGTAGGGGGTCTCCACGAAGCCGAAGGAGTTGACCCGGCCGTAGGCGGCGAGCGAGCCGATCAGACCGATGTTCGGTCCCTCGGGGGTCTCGATCGGGCACATGCGGCCGTAGTGCGAGGGGTGCACGTCGCGGACCTCGAAGCCCGCGCGCTCACGGGACAGACCGCCCGGGCCCAGCGCCGAGAGGCGGCGCTTGTGCGTCAGGCCCTCCAGCGGGTTGGTCTGGCCCATGAACTGGGACAGCTGCGAGGTGCCGAAGAACTCCTTGATGGAGGCCACGACCGGGCGGATGTTGATCAGGGTCTGCGGCGTGATCGCCTCGACGTCCTGGGTGGTCATCCGCTCGCGGACGACGCGCTCCATGCGGGCCAGGCCCAGGCGGACCTGGTTCTGGATGAGCTCGCCGACGGTGCGCAGGCGGCGGTTGCCGAAGTGGTCGATGTCGTCGGTCTCGATCGGACGGGGACCGTTGACGGTCTCCTTCTCCGTCTCACCCGCGTGCAGGCGGACGAGGTAGTCGATCGTGGCGACGATGTCCTCTTCGGTCAGGGTGCCCTGCCGGTAGTCGGTGTCCAGACCGAGCTTCTTGTTGATCTTGTAGCGGCCGACCTTGGCCAGGTCGTAGCGCTTGGGGTTGAAGTACAGGTTCTCCAGCAGCGCCTGGGCCGACTCCTTCGTGGGCGGCTCTCCGGGGCGCAGCTTGCGGTAGATGTCCAGCAGCGCGTCGTCGGTACCCGCGGTGGGGTCCTTCTCCAGCGTGTTGCGGATGGACTCGTACTGGCCGAAGCGCTCCAGGATCTGGTCGGTGGTCCAGCCCAGCGCCTTGAGCAGGACGGTGACGCCCTGCTTGCGCTTGCGGTCGATACGGACGCCGACGAAGTCGCGCTTGTCGACCTCGAACTCCAGCCAGGCGCCGCGGGACGGGATGACCTTGCAGCCGTAGAGGTCCTTGTCCGAGGTCTTGTCGACGGACTTGTCGAAGTACACGCCCGGAGAGCGCACCAGCTGGGACACGACGACGCGCTCGGTGCCGTTGATGATGAAGGTGCCCGTGGCGGTCATGAGCGGGAAGTCGCCCATGAACACCGTCTGGCTCTTGATCTCACCGGTGTCGTTGTTGATGAACTCCGCCGTGACGAACATCGGGGCGGAGTAGGTCATGTCCCTGTCCTTGCACTCATCCTCTGAGTACTTGGGCGGCTCGAACCGGTGGTCGCGGAACGACAGGGACATCGTGCCCGAGAAGTCCTCGATCGGGCTGATCTCCTCGAAGATCTCTTCGAGACCGGACTGCTCCGGAACGTCCTTGCGGCCAGCGTTTCGGGCCGTCTCAACCCGGGTCTTCCACCTGTCGTTGCCCAGCAGCCAGTCGAACGACTCGGTCTGGAGGGCGAGGAGGTTCGGGACCTCCAGTGGTTCCTGGATACGGGCGAAGGAAACGCGGTGCGGACCAAGGGCGTTAGCGGAGGCGTTGCGCGAGGCTGCCAACAGGGGTCCTTCCGAAGGCTTGTGGCGGTTGAAGCGCGCACGCCAGACGATCCGTCACGAGAAGGACCGCCGCAACGCGGTTGAGACGGTCACATCGAGCGGGAGCGGGCCACCGTATGTCCGGAAAATGGAGTGGCGGTAGCCTTCACCGGCACAGGGATCACCAAAGGGCAGCGCAAAAGAGCAGTGTAGCCGAACACCACACCGCTGTCCACTCACGGTCCACAGCGCCACTCACGACACCGGCAGGATCACCCCTGGAGGGCGATCCGTCAAGCCCACTCCCGGTGGAGGAGGCCGGACTCCGGCTGCCCGGGACCGGTCCGAGGACCTCGTCGGTGGACTGGTGCGCCTGCCCTGGCCCGGGGGTCGGGAGCCAACGGACATCCGAAGGATTCCCCCGCCCCAGGCGGGTAAACACGTCCTCCGGGCCTCACCGGGTTTCCCGGGACGGGAGATTAGCGCGTCCGGGGGACAGTTCGCACACGCACCCCCGGTTCGGGGCCCCGGATCCGCCCCAGCTTCGCACACGCGGCGGGGCGGGCGGTGGCGGACACGGCGCCGGGCGCGGCGAAAGGCGTACGACTCCGCCGCAGGTCAGCGCAACGGCGGGGAGCACGGCGACGGACAGGGGTCCCTCGGGGGCGCCGGGAACCGGCGCGACGCGGCGGAGGGCGGTTCCTCCGCCAGCGCCCGCCGGCGCGCACGGGGCGCGCCCGCGCCGCCGCGGTCCGCGGGTGAGCACCGGGCCGGCGGAGCGCGGGAAGGGCCGCGCGGGGCTGGCCAGAGGCCCCAGGACACACGAAGGCGGCCGTCCCTCCCCGGGGGGAGGGACGGCCGCCGGAAGCAGGCCAGCGGGCGCTCAGCGGCCCGCGCGGGACTACTTGAGGGTGACGGAGGCGCCAGCGCCCTCGAGAGCGGCCTTGGCCTTCTCGGCCGTCTCCTTGTTGACGCCCTCCAGCAGCGGCTTGGGAGCGTTGTCGACCAGGTCCTTGGCCTCCTTGAGGCCCAGGCTCGTGAGGCCGCGGACCTCCTTGATGACCTGGATCTTCTTGTCGCCAGCGCCCTCGAGGATGACGTCGAACTCGTCCTTCTCCTCGGCCTGGGCGGCCTCGCCGCCGCCACTCTGGGCGGCGACGGCCACGGCGGCCGGAGCGGCGGCGGTGACGTCGAACTTGTCCTCGAAGAGCTTCACGAAGTCGGCCAGCTCGAGAAGGGTCATCTCCTCGAACGCGGCAAGCAGGTCCTCGTTGCTGAGCTTCGCCATGGTGCGATCTCTCTTTCTCTACGTACACGCGGTCCTGTCGGACCCGCGTGCGAGCCGGTGTCCGGACGCCCTCGGCGCCCGGCGGGTTTCGAAACGGTCAGGCGGCTTCCTGGGAGCGCTTGTCCGCCAGGGCCTGCGCGAGACGCACGGCCTTGGAGGGAAGCGCCTGGAAGACGGCGGCGGCCTGGCCCTGCTTGGCCTTGAGCGCACCCGCCAGCTTCGCGAGGATGACCTCGCGGGACTCCAGATCGGCCAGCTTGGTGATGTCGTCGGCGCTCATCGGCTTGCCGTCGATGACACCGCCCTTGATCACCAGGGGCGAGTTCGCCTTCGAGAAGTCACGCAGACCCTTGGCGGCCTCGACCACGTCACCGTGGACGAAGGCGATGGCGGACGGGCCCTCGAGCAGGTCCTTGACCTGCTCGTCGACACCGGCCTCCGCGACCGCGATCTTGGTCAGCGTGTTCTTGACGATGCGGAAACGCGCGTTCTGGCCGAGGCTGCGACGCAGTTCAGTGATCTGCGCCACAGTGAGCCCCCGGTATTCGGTCAGCACGGCGCCGTTCGACTCACGGAACTCGCCCGTGAGTTCGGCGACCGCGGCTGCCTTGTCCGGCCTCGCCATGGGACTCCTTCCAACATTGAACGCTGGTTGACTCCAAGGACACACGCGATCGGCGTCAGCACGAGAAAAAGCCCCGGGCGCGAGGCGCACGGGGCATGACCGCGTTCTGGTGTGCGCGTGAAGCGCGCCGCCGGAACGGGAAGCTCTTGTGACACCTGCGCGGGCGCCCATCGCGGATGGGTCCTTAGGTCACCCGTTCGGGTGACGACCAGCGGTCTTCGGCAAGAAACCATCGTACCGCACATGTCGGTGCCCCCGTCCCGCCCCGGGAGGCGGAAACCGTGATCGCGCTCACTCCCCGGAGGGCACGGAACCGCCGTGACCTCGCGGGCGTCGCGAACGGCGACCGCGCGGAGGCACCGGCGGGAACCGGAACGTCCCTCCGCCGTGGCAGCATGACGCCACCGGGCACCCCCGCTCCCAGACGTGCCCGTCCCCCACAGAAGAAGGCGAACACCCCCGTGAAGACCCGTATGCCGGCCCTGCTCTGCGCCGGCACCCTCGCCCTGTCCCTCACCGCCTGCGGCGGAGGCGCCGCCGAGGAGGAGCCCGCCGAAGCGGCCGCCGAGGTGGCCGAGGAGGGCGGCGGCAACATCCTGGACCTGGTCGCCAGGCTCGGCGAGAGCACCCAGAGCATCGACAACTACACCCTCACGATGGACATCCTCACCACCGAATCGGCGCTGGGTGAGGGGGAGGTCGAGATGTCCGCCGTCTACGAGGTGAGCGACGACCCCTCGGCCCTCCAGGTCACCATGGTCATGCCGTTCCTCGGCGAGAACATCCTGGACCTCATGGAGATGACCGGCGAGGACGTGTCCGGTCTCACCCCCGAGGAGGCCGGTACCAGCGTCATCCTCTACCGGGAGGGCCAGGACCCCCTGCTCGCCAACAGCCTGGGGCAGTACGGGGACGCCCCCTGGGTGGCCAGCGGCGGTGAGTCTCTCGGGGACGTCCCCGCGGACGTCTTCGACGTCGAGAGCCTGCCCCAGGTCGCCAGCGCCATCGCCGCGCTGGAGGACGTCTCCGAGGCGGGCACCGAGGAGGTCGGCGGTGTGGAGACGACCGTCATCGAGGGCACGATGACCAGCGAGGAGTACGAGGCGCTGTCCGAGGAGCAGTCGGCCGCGCTTCTCCAGGTGCTCGGCTCCGAGTACAGGGGCACCCTCGACATCGGCGTCTGGATCGACGACAACGGCTTCCCGCTGCGCATGGAGTTCGCGGACGAGGTGTCCGACGTGTCCATGGAGTTCTCCGCCCTCAACGAGACCACGGTCGAGATCCCCGCCGAGGACGAGATCGGCACCATGTAGGTTCGCGGAGCACGCTTCTCCCGGGCCCGCGGCCGCCGCGCGGCGGCCGCGGGCCCGGGAGAAGCGGAGCGGCCCCCGCCGTCCTCTCGGACTGCGGGGGCCGCTCTCGTCTGCGCGGGGCAGCCGCGAAGGCTAGGCGTCGAGCGGGATGCTCGGGCCCATGGACGTGGAGACCACGGCCTTCTTGATGTAGCGGCCCTTGGCGGCGGACGGCTTGAGGCGGTTCACCTCGTCGATCGCGGCCTGGTAGTTCTCCACGAGCTTCTGCTCGTCGAAGGAGGCCTTGCCGATGATGAAGTGCAGGTTCCCGTGGCGGTCCACGCGGAACTCGATCTTGCCGCCCTTGATGTCGGTGACGGCCTTGGCGACGTCGGGGGTGACGGTGCCCGTCTTCGGGTTCGGCATCAGGCCACGCGGACCGAGCACGCGGCCGAGGCGGCCGACCTTGCCCATGAGGTCCGGGGTGGCCACGACGGCGTCGAAGTCGGTGAAGCCCTTGGAGACCTTCTCGATCATCTCGTCGTCGCCGATGATGTCGGCGCCAGCCGCCAGAGCCTGCTCGGCACGCTCACCGGTCGCGAAGACCAGGACCCGAGCGGTCTTGCCGGTGCCGTGCGGCAGGTTCACGGTGCCGCGGACCATCTGGTCGGCCTTGCGCGGGTCGACGCCCAGGCGCAGGGCGACCTCGACGGTCGCGTCGAACTTGACGGTGGAGGTCTCCTTGGCGAGCTTCACGGCCTCGGCGGGGCCGTAGAGCTTGTCACGGTCCACCTGCTGGCTGGCTTTGCGGTGGTTCTTGCTGCGCTTCACGCTGTTCTCCTGAGGAACGTGTGGTCACCGGGCCAGCGCCTGGCCCTGCCACGGTGGTTCTTGAACGTCGAGCGTCCCCGGTCGCTCCGGTCCTCGCGGACCGGTGCCACCGTGCGGGGGACTACTTGACCTCGATGCCCATCGAGCGGGCGGTACCGGCGACGATCTTGGCGGCGGCCTCGATGTCCTCGGTGTTGAGGTCGGGCAGCTTGGTCTGCGCGATCTCGCGGACCTGCTCGGCGGTGATGGAACCGGCGGTGCTGCGACCCGGGTCGGTGGCGGCCTTGTCCAGGCCGGCGGCCTTCAGGATCAGCTTCGGCGCCGGAGGCGTCTTGGTGACGAAGGTGAAGGAACGGTCCTCGTAGATGGAGATCTCTACGGGGATGACGTTGCCGCGCTGGGACTCCGTGGCAGCGTTGTACTGCTTGCAGAAGTCCATGATGTTGACGCCGTGCGGACCGAGCGCGGTACCGACGGGCGGCGCCGGGGTGGCCTGACCGGCGGGGAGCTGCACCTTGACGAGTGCGGCCAGTTTCTTCTTCGGAGGCATATCGGGTCCTTTGCCTGATCTGCGTTGTGTTCTGGCCCGTCGCCTCCCTGACGGCACCGCACGACCGCGGGGGCCGGGGAACCGCTGCCGAAGGAGGCGGGAACCCCGCGCTCGACGGGCGCGGGGCGTCGGCCCGCCGGGACCGGGCGGGCCGGAGGCGCGTCCCGCCGGGGCGGGGCACGCGAGTGGATCCGCCACGGGGCGGACCCACCAAGTCTATGCCGCTCCTGAGGGTGCCTGGGCAGAGTCCTCCGGAGGCGCCGGGACCGGACCCGGGCGGCGGGGGCGGGGGTGCCTCGGCAGAGCCGGTCCGGAGCCGCCGGGGCCGGGCGGAGGGGGCGGACGCGGAGCGACGGGTGCCCCGGCGGGCGCGGAACGCCTGCCGGGGCACCCGGGACGGACGTGTCAGATCTTGGCGACCTGGTTGAACGACAGCTCGACCGGGGTCTCGCGGCCGAAGATCGACACCAGCACCTTGAGCTTCTGGGTGTCGGGGTTGATCTCGCTGACCGTCGCGGGCAGGGTCGCGAACGGGCCCTCCATGACGGTGACGGACTCGCCGACCTCGTAGGCAACGTCCATACGGGCCTCTCCGACGCCGCCGCCGGCGGCCCGGGCCTGCTGCGCCTGCTCCGGCTCCACCTCCGGCTCGGGGGCGAGGAGCTTGGCCACCTCGGTCAGGCTCAGCGGCGCGGGCTTGTTGGACAGGCCGACGAAGCCGGTGACGCCCGGGGTGTTGCGGATGGCCGACCAGGACTCGTCGGTCAGGTCCATGCGGACGAGCACGTAGCCGGGCAGGACCTTCTCGGTGACCTGCTGGCGCTTGCCGCTCTTGACCTCGGTGACCTCGTGCTCGGGCACCTCGACCTGGAAGATGTACTCCTCCATGTTGAGCGACTGGGTACGGCTCTCGACGTTGGCCTTGACCCGCTTCTCGTAACCGGCGTAGGTGTGCACGACGTACCAGTCGCCGGGCAGCAGGACGAGCTCGTTCTTGAACTCCTCGACGGGGTCCAGGCGGGGGGCCTCCTCCTCGGCGGCCTCGCCCTCCTCCTCGGAGTCCTCCTCGACGCCCTCCTGGGCGTCGGCGGCCTCGTCGGCGTCACCGGTCAGCTCCGGGCTGTCGGCGTCGACCGCCTCGGTCGCGTCCTCCGGCAGCTCGCCCGCCAGGCCGGTCTCTTCCGCCGACGACTGAACCGGCTCCTCTTCGGGGAAGTCGTCAGAGGTCAGTGGGGACTCGGACACGGCTGCTCTTTCTCTCGTCGGATTCGCTCTCGGGGCGACGCACACGAGGCAGCGCTGTACGTCGAACCCGGTTCTGCCAGCTTACGGTCTCTCCGGGCGAACCGGGACCAACGCGCGGACGAGGAAGGCCGCGGCCCGGCTCCTGCCGGGAGACGCGGCGCGGTAGGGGTGGTCAGACGCCCTGCGGGGTGCCGAACGTGCCGTACAGCCAGGTGACCGCCTCGCCGAAGCCCCAGTCGATGAGGGAGACGTATCCCAGGACGACCAGGACGAAGACGAGGACCACGATGGTGTAGGTCACCAGCTCGCGGCGCGTGGGCCAGCGGACCTTGCGCAGCTCTCCGGCGACCTGCTTGGTGAACGTCACCGGACCGGTACGACGCTTGGGCTCCTTGTCGGGCTTGGCGTCGGCGTCAGTCTGAGTCACCTGGGGTCCTTAGGGTCGCGGGCTGCTACTTGTCCCCGTAGTTGCGGTGCCCGTGCGGCACGGCGCCCACCGGGGCGCCGTACCGCACGCGCGAAGGTGCAGGGCAGGAGGGACTCGAACCCCCAACCGCCGGTTTTGGAGACCGGTGCTCTGCCAATTGAGCCACTGCCCTTAGCGGAAACTGCGATCCCACCATAGCCGGTTCCGGTGCGCTACGCACACCGTGCGCCAGGTAACACCTGGGCCACGACCGGCCGACCCGAAAGAGTGTATGCGCTCCGGGCCCCCTGACCAAACCGTTCGTCCCCTCGGCGAAGGGAAAGGGGCCCTTCGTCCGTTTGCGCCCTCCTTCCCACCCGACCCCCGACCAGGGGCGCATGACAACATGGGACACATGACTGACCGACCCCGTGTCTCTGCACGTATCAGCGCCATCTCCGAGTCCGCCACCCTGGCCGTGGACGCCAAGGCCAAGGCCATGAAGGCGGAGGGCCGTCCCGTCATCGGCTTCGGCGCGGGGGAGCCCGACTTCCCGACGCCCGACTACATCGTCGAGGCCGCCGTCGAGGCCGCCCGTCAGCCCCGGTTCCACCGCTACACGCCCGCCGGCGGCCTGCCCGAGCTCAAGAAGGCCATCGCCGAGAAGACCCTGCGCGACTCCGGCTACGAGGTCGACCCCGCCCAGGTCCTGGTGACCAACGGCGGCAAGCAGGCCATCTACGAGGCCTTCGCCGCCATGCTGGACCCGGGCGACGAGGTCATCGTCATCGCCCCGTACTGGACCACCTACCCCGAGTCCATCAAGCTCGCGGGCGGTGTCCCGGTCTTCGTCGTCACCGACGAGAGCACCGGCTACCTGGCCTCCGTGGAGCAGCTGGAGGCGGCGCGCAGCGAGCGCACCAAGGTCCTGGTGTTCGTCTCCCCGTCCAACCCGACCGGTGCCGTGTACCCGCGCGAGCAGGTCCGCGAGATCGGCCGGTGGGCGAACGAGCACGGCCTGTGGGTGCTGACCGACGAGATCTACGAGCACCTGGTGTACGGCGACGCCGAGTTCTCCTCGCTGCCCGTCGAGGTGCCCGAGATCGCCGACCGCACCGTCATCGTCAACGGCGTGGCCAAGACCTACGCGATGACCGGCTGGCGCGTGGGGTGGATCATCGGCCCCAAGGACGTGGTCAAGGCCGCGGGCAACCTCCAGTCGCACGCCACCTCCAACGTCGCCAACGTCTCGCAGGCCGCCGCCCTGGCCGCGGTCTCCGGCGACCTGGACGCCGTGGCGACGATGCGCGAGGCCTTCGACCGCCGCCGCCGGACCATCGTGCGCATGCTCAACGAGATCGACGGCGTGGTCTGCCCCGAGCCGCAGGGCGCCTTCTACGCCTACCCCTCGGTCAAGGGCGTGCTGGGCAAGGAGATCCGCGGACGGACGCCGCGGACCTCCACCGAGCTGGCCGAGCTCATCCTGGAGCAGGCCGAGGTCGCCGTGGTGCCCGGTGAGGCCTTCGGCACCCCCGGCTACCTGCGCCTGTCCTACGCGCTCAGCGACGAGGACCTCGCCGAGGGCGTGAGCCGCATCCAGAAGCTGCTGGCCGAGGCCAAGTAGCAGCGCTTCTTCGGAGCTCCGCCGCTCTCCGCCCCGTGTCCGGGCGCCCGGAGGGCGGGCACGCGGTCACCGGCTCCGTCGACGCGCCCCGGGGACGCCGTCCCCGGGGCGCTTTCGCGTGTACGGGGCCGGTCCGCGTACCGAAGTGGGGCGTCCTGGCAGCGGAGGCGCGCCGTATACGGCAGGCTTACGTCATGGAGACACCGACCAGCGCCCGCCGGTTGGACCGGCTGCCCAAAGCACACCTGCACCTGCACTTCACCGGGTCGATGCGCCATCCCACCCTGGTGGAGCTGGCCGCCGAGCACGGCATCCACCTCCCCCAGGCCCTGGTCGAGGAGTGGCCGCCCAGGCTCCGCGCCACGGACGAGCGCGGCTGGTTCCGCTTCCAGCGCCTGTACGACATCGCCCGGTCGGTCCTGCGCAGACCCGAGGACGTGTACCGGCTGCTGCGCGAGGCGGCCGAGGACGAGCGCGCGGCCGGGTCCGCCTGGCTGGAGATCCAGGTCGACCCGAGCGGCTACGCGTCGCTCTTCGACGGACTCACCGCCACCCTGGAGCTGTTCCTGGACGCGGCCCGCGCCGCCGAGCGCGGGACCGGCGTGCACGTCGGCCTGATGGTGGCCGCCAACCGCACCAGGCACCCGCTGGACGCCAAGGTGCTGGCCCGCCTGGCCCGCCAGTACGCGGGCAGGGGGGTGGTGTCGTTCGGCCTGAACAACGACGAGCGGCGGGGCCGCGCCCTGGAGTTCGAGGGCGCGTTCCGGATCGCGCGCCGGGCCGGGCTGCTCTCCGCGCCGCACGGGGGCGAGCTCCAGGGGCCGCGCAGCGTGCGCGAGTGCCTGGACGTGCTGGACGCCGACCGGATCGGGCACGGGGTGCGGGCCGTGGAGGACCCGCGCCTGGTGGAGCGGATCGCCGAGCGCGGGGTGACGCTGGAGGTCTGCCCGACCTCCAACGTGGGCCTGGGGGTCTACGACGACCTGGAGCAGCTGCCGCTGCGCACGCTCTTCGACGCCGGGGTGCCGGTCGCACTGGGCACGGACGACCCGCTGCTGTTCGGGCCGCGCCTGGTGGAGCAGTACCGGATCGCCCGCGAGGTGCTCGGGTTCTCCGATCCGGAGCTGGCCGAGCTGGCGCGGATGTCCATCCGCGGCTCGGGCGCGCCGGAGTCGCTGCGCAAGGAGCTGCTGGCCGGTGTGGACGCCTGGCTGAACGCCCCTCCCGGCGAACCGGCCACCTGACCCTCCCGGACGGCCGGGGCGGCTCCCCACCGCCCGGCTCCGTCCGCGCCGGCCGGGCCCGCTACGCCATGAGCATCCAGGCGCCCTGCCCCAGCATGGCGACGCCCGCGACGAAGAACAGGGCGGCCGCGCCGATCTGGATGGCGCGCTCGGGCAGCTTCTTGCCGAGCACGGCGCCCAGGGCGATGGCGATGGCGTCGGCCGCGACCATGCCCACGGTGGAGCCGATCCACACGGGCAGCCAGTGGTGCTGGGTGCCGACGGTGATCGTGGCGAGCATGGTCTTGTCGCCGAGTTCGGCGACGAGGAAGACGACGAAGACGGTCGCGAAGGCGGAGCGGATGCGCCGGGAGGCGGCGCGGGCCTCGTCCTTGTCGGTCATCTCGTCGCCGCGCAGGGTCCACGCGCCGAAGAACAGGAACGCGGCACCCGCGGCGAGGGTGAGCCAGTCGGTGGGGAGCGCGGCGCCCAGGACCTCGGACAGCAGCACGCTGCCGGCGTGCACGACGGCGGTGGCGGCGGTGATGCCGAGGATGACCGTGAGGGCCCGGTAGCGGGTCGCCAGGGACATCGCCACGAGTTGGGTCTTGTCCCCCATTTCGGCGATGAAGATGGCGAAGGCGCTGAACGCCAGCCCGGCGGCGAAGCCCGTCATGTCTTCCCTTCCGTCCGATGGTGTCTGGGCAGAAGGCGGCGGACACCACTTCAACCCGGTCTTTTCCGGGTCAAAGGTCTCGTCCGCCCCTGACGCGGCCGTCTGGCCTGGCCGGGCTCGTACGACCGGGCCGCGAGGCGGCCAGTGTGTCGATCGCACGCATTGGGGACTACTCCCCTTCGACGCGTCCGACTTTATGGCAGAGCAGAAGGGGAATGCAATTCATGGCTTTACTTAATTGTTTTATCAGCCAACCCTGAAAAACAAGTTGGCCGCGCCCAACTCAGAAATTGGGCGCGGCTGGGGGCCGGGTCAGAGCGAGACGCCGACCATCACCGGCTCGTTGACCAGGCGGACTCCGAAGGCCTCCTCCACGCCCGCCCGCACCTCGCGGGCCAGCTCCAGGAGGTCCGCGGTGGTGGCGCCGCCGGGGTTGGTCAGGGCGAGGGTGTGCTTGCCGGAGATGCGCGCGGGGCCGCTGCCGTACCCCTTGGTGAATCCGGCGCGGTCGATCAGCCAGGCCGCGGAGAGCTTGACGTCGCCCCGCTCGTCGGGGTGGCCCGGCACCTGCGCGTCGGCGCCCAGGCGGGCGGCGGCCCGCTCGCGCACGGCCGCGAACTCCTCGGCGGTGACCACCGGGTTGGTGAAGAACGACCCGGCGCTGCGGGTGTCGGGGTCGGCGGGGTCCAGGACCATGCCCTTGCCCCTGCGCAGCCCCAGGACGGTCTCACGCGCCCGCTCCAGCGGCACCCGGGCGCCCGCCTCGGTCCCCAGGGTGCGGGCCACCTCGGCGTAGGCGACGGGGCGGCTGAGCTTGGAGCGGCGCAGCGCGAAGACCACCTCGCACACCACGTGGCGGTCGTCGCCCTTGAAGACGCTGTCGCGGTAGGTGAAACCGCACTCGGCGTTGGTCATCCGGCGCCGTTCGCCGGTGCGCCGGTCGTGGACGAGCACCTCCCGGATGGTCTGGCTGACGTCCTGGCCGTAGGCGCCCACGTTCTGGATGGGGGTGGAGCCGACCCGCCCGGGGATGCCGGACAGGAACTCCAGCCCGCTGAGGCCCTCGGCCACGGCGCGCTCCACCAGCGGGTCCCACTCCACGCCCGCGTCGGCGCGCAGCAGCACGACCGGCTCGCCCGCGTCGTCGGTGCCCGCCTCCTCGAAGGAGACCCCCTTGGAGTCCACGAGGACCACGGTCCCGGGGAACCCGGCGTCGGAGACCACGAGGTTGCTGCCGCCGCCCAGGACGAGGACGGGCTCACCGGCGGCGTCGGCCCCGGAGACGGCGGCGACCAGCTCGTCGGTGGTGCCCGCCACCCGGAAGGACCGCGCCGGGCCGCCCAGGCGCAGGGTGGTGTACTCGGAGAGTGCGGTCACGTCTACCTCGCCAGGCGCACGGTGGCCTTGGACTGCACCAGGACCTTGGCGCCGCCCGACCGCGCGGTCAGCAGCACCGTGACGGTGCCGTCGTCGTTCTTGGTCTTGACCTTGCCGCCGACCGTGATCTCGGCGCCCTCGTCGTCGTCGGGGACCACCACGGGCGCGGAGAAGCGCACCGAGTAGTCGACGACGCAGCCGGGGTCGCCCGCCCAGTCGGTGAGCACCCGCGCCGCCTCGGCCATGGTGAACATGCCGTGCGCGATGACGTCGGGCAGCCCGACCGACTTGGCGAAGCGCTCGTTCCAGTGGATCGGGTTGAAGTCGCCCGAGGCGCCCGCGTAGCGGACCAGGTCCAGGCGGCGGACCGGGAAGGTGCGCTCGGGCAGCTCGGTGCCGACCTCGACGTCGGCGTGGCGCAGCCTGCTCATGCCTCTCCTCCTCGCGCGACCAGCATCATCGTGGCGGTGACCACGTGCTCGCCGTCGGCGTCGTGGGCCTCGGTCTCCAGGGTGATCAGCTCGTTGGCGCCCAGGGCCTTGATGGCCGTGATGCGGGTGACACTGCTGAGGACGTCTCCGGCGTGCAGCGGACGGCTGTAGCGGAAGCTCTGGTCGCCGTGCACGACCCGGGAGAAGTCCAGGCCGAGGTCGGGGTCGGCGATGGCCTGCGCCGAGCCCGCCATCCCCAGGATGACCGGGAAGGTGGGCGGGGCGACCACGTCGGGGTACCCGGCCGACCGTGCCGAGGACGGGTCGGTGTAGACCGGGTTGGGGTCGTTGACCGCCTCGGCGAACTCCCGGATCTTGCCCCGGGTGACCTCGTAGGCCTCCGGCGCGGGGTACTCCCGGCCGAGGTAGTCAGGGTTGATCGCCACGCTCTCTCCTGTCGTGAAGGGGCCCGGACACGCGAACAGCCCGGTGAGCGGATCGCTCACCGGGCTGGAAGCCTACGAGAACTGCCTCTGCGACGTCGCGGCGGAGACGATCGCGCTCGACAGGGACGCTCGCGCGGGACTAACGGGTCTCGCGGTGCTCGTTGTGCTTGCGGCAGTTCGGGCAGAACTTCTTGATCGCGAGACGGTCGGGGGTGTTCCGACGGTTCTTGCGGGTGATGTAGTTCCGGTGATTGCACTCCTGGCAGGCCAGGGTGATCTTCGGCCTCACGTCGGTGGCAGCCACTTCGGAGTGCCTTTCTCGCTGGGAACAGTGGTAAACGCCCGCGACGACCCCTGAGATGTGGGCTCAGGGGTCAGCGGGTTGGTAGCGGGGGCCGGACTTGAACCGACGACACAGCGATTATGAGCCGCTTGCTCTACCGACTGAGCTACCCCGCCCCGATCAACGGGACCACGACCCTAACAGGGGTGGACCCGGTACAGGCCGGCGGATACTCCCCCGGCCACCCACCTGAGTGGACCGTACCCCGTCAAGTGGTGGAGCCCCTTTACGGAATCGAACCGTAGACCTTCTCCTTACCATGGAGACGCTCTGCCGACTGAGCTAAAGGGGCGCGCTGGTGGGGCTTTCTCTCGTCCGCCCCGGGGGTGTTGCCCCCTTGCGCTGGTCATGACTATACAGGGATCCGGGGGTGGTCTGCCAAATCGAATGCCCCCGGACCGCACCAGAACGGCGAAACCCCTGCTCACAGCCGATCCGACGCCATGACTGTGACTCAGACCGCCTCGACCCACACGTTGGACATGGCGTCCCGGTTGATCGTGCGGATGTTCGCGGGCAGACCCAGCCTGCGCAGGGCGTCGGACAGGCGGGTGTCGTGGGTGAACACGATCAGCTGCCGGTGCCTGCCCACCTCCGCCAGCACCGCGGACAGGCCCTCCACGGTCTCGGTGTCCATCGCCTGGACCGGGTCGTCCAGGACCAGGAAGCCGAAGGGGTTGCCCTCCACCAGGGTGCGCGGCAGGCAGATGGACAGCGCCAGCGCCTGGAACTCGCCCTGGCTCAGGAGCCCGGGCGCGCTGGTCTGGTCCTCCACGCCGTCGACCGACACGTCCACCTCGACCCTGCGCCGGGCGCCCCGGCCGATCAGCCGCATGCCCTGGAGGTCGATGTGGCGCTCCTGGCGCAACCGGTACCAGACCTGCTCGGCCTGCGCGGCGACCGGGCCCAGCCTCTCCTCGCGCAGGATCCTCGCCTGCTCCGAAAGCCAGGTCAGCGCGGCCTCGGCCCCGTTCAGCGTGTCGCGCGCCGTGAGGGCGTCCTGGGCGTCGTCCAACCACCCCGAGAGCTGCTCGGCCAGCTCCGACCAGCCTCCGGTCGGGTCCTCCAGCCGCTCGCTCGCGTCCCGGCGGGCGCTCACCGCGGCCGCCCGCAGCCTGCGGCCGACCGCCTCGATGTGCTCGGCCAGCTCGGCCAGGTCCTCGATGTCCGCGCCGGACTCCCACAGGGCCCACACCTGGCCCAGCTCGCTCTCCGGCGGCAGCCAGCCCGGCGCCGGGGACATCAGGAAGCGGGCCTGGTCCCTGGCCGCGTCGGCGCGCTCGTAGGCGGCCGAGACGACGGCCGCCTGCGGCTTGAGGGCGCGCAGCTGGGCGTTGGCCCGGCGTACCCAGTCGGCGCCCAGGGGGGCGGAGCACGTGGGGCACTCGGTCTCCGACGGGTGGCGCTGGTGGTGTTCGAGGGCCTGTTCCAGGAGCCTGACCACGCCGTGCGCGCGGTCGCCCTTGCTGCCCGCGGCCATGGCCAGTTCCATGGACGCGCCCCGGAGCTCGTTGACCACGTCGGACATCAGCGCCCGCTCGGGCACGGCCAGCCGCCGCAGGCGGCGCAGGACCGTGTGCAGTTCGGGGTCGCTGGGCCCGGTGTCGGACGCGAGCCGGCGCAGGGCGTCCATGTCGAAGTAGGAGGCGGTGAGGAGCTGGACGGCCTGGGCGGCCCTCGGGTCGTCGGAGGCTCGGAGCGCGTCGAGCAGGTAGCGCAGCTCCCGCGAGGGCCGGTCGCGGCGCTTGGCGAGCCCGTCGCACACCTTGGCCAGCCGGCGCTCGGCCTCCGCCAGGCCGCTGAGCCCGAGCAGGCCGGTGAGCGTGTCGTACAGCTCGGCCGAGCGCCCGGTCACCGTGCGGCCGAGCTCGTCGTAGGACAGGAACGGGCGGTAGCGCACGAGGTTGTCGCCCCAGTCCATGGTCCTCAGGGGGGAGACCTCGCCGCCCGGGTGGACGACCTCGCCGCGCGCGGAGCGCACGCTCTCGCCCGTCCACCTGCGGCTGATCCGGGTGGAGCCCTCGTCCCCGGCGATGTGGACGTCCACGGTCGCCTCGGTGCGCTCGTCGTAGTGGAGGTTGCGCCAGCCGTCGCGCCAGCCCGTGGGCATGGCGTCCCACCGGGGGTTGCGCCCGGTGAGGGCGGCCTCGGCGGCCTCGGCGAAGCTGGACTTGCCCGAGCCGTTGCGCCCGACGATCACGGTGAGCCCGGGACCGGCGTCGAAGGTGAGCTCGGCGGGGCGCCCGATGCCGCGGAAGCCCTGGACCCTGATCCCCGTGAGGTAGGCCCGCCGGACCCTGCCCGGCGGCGCCTCGTCCACGGGTTCCGGTTCGGGGACGCGTTCGCCCTTCAGGCGGGCCTCCAGGGCCTCCTCGCCCCACAGGGCCGCGCTGACCCAGGAGCTGACCTCCCGGGGCAGCCCGGAGCGCGCCAGAGCGTCCAGGAGCGCCGTCCCACCCTCGAACGTCTCGGGTACCCGAGTCACTTCGTCACCCCGCTCATGTGTCGTCTCTGCACAAGCAGACTAGGACAGGCCGGGAGGAAGCACCCGCCGAACGCCGCTCTCCGTTGTGGGAGGGGACGGCTGGCCTCCTCTCCCTCCCCGCGGGAAGTCCGGGCGCCCGCGGGGTTCTGGAGGGTTCGCCGGTGGGACCGCGAGGCACGAGCCGTCCCACCGAAGAACCCGAAGGTTCCCGCCCTCCGGGCGCCCGGACAAGGAAGGTACTGCGCGTAGCGTCCGTTGAGGGCGGTAGCCCGCCTCGGCGCGAAGCGTCCCCCACGGGCGGTGGCGGGCGACGGGCGGGCCGAAGCGAAGCGGAGGTCCAAAAACACTGCGAGTCCGGGCGCCCGCGGGGTTCTGGAGGGTTCGCCGGTGGGACCGCGAGGCACGAGCCGTCCCACCGAAGAACCCGAAGGTTCCCGCTCCCCGGGCGCCCGGACACGGACCGAAGCGAAGCGGAGGTCCAAAGAAGCACCGCCTACACCCCCACCAGGCGCCTCCTGCTCCCGTCCCAGGTGAAGTGCAGGGTGGCGATCCCCGGGACGTTCGGGTCCCGCAGGCACTCGTAGATGTTCAGGCTCGGGACGCTGGCGAAGCAGCCCCACACCCGTTCCGAGGTCAGGACGAAGTCCAGGTCCAGCTCGACCAGCAGGCCCAGCAGGCGCCCGTGCGTGGGCTCGTCGACCTTAGCGAAGGCGTCGTCGAGCAGGATCAGCCTCGGCGCCCAGGGCGCGCGTACCGCCAGGGCGTCGAAGTGCGCGGCCGCGGCCGCGAACAGCACCAGGTAGGCCACCACGCGCTGCTCGCCCTGGCTGAGCGCCGTGCGGTGCCCCAGGCGCCGCTCGTCGCCCGCGCCGTCGGTCACGTACACGGTGAAGGTGAACCAGGACCGGTAGTCCAGGGCCGCGCGCAGCTGCGCGCCCCCCGTGGCGGTGGGGTCCAGGCGGCGGATGGCCTCGATGCAGCGCCTGAGCGCGTCCCGCAGCCGCGTCGTCTGCACGCGGGTCCGCTCCCGGGCGGGGGTGGCCAGCAGCGGCACGACCGCCTCGATGTCCGCGCCCGCGTCGGGGGCCAGCCGCCAGTCCAGGCGCACGCCGAGGCCGGCCGAGGTGGTGACGTCCTTGAGGACGTCGTTCATGGTGGCGATGAGGGCCCTGGCCTCCTCGACCTGGCGCGCCAGGTGGGCGGCCAGCTCTCCGAGCAGGTGCCGCTCGAAGGCCTCCTCCTCCGCGATCGCGACGCTCTCCTCGGCCCCGGCGACCGCGGCGGCGATCCGCTCGGCGTAGGCGGTGACGTCGTGCGCGCCGTCCTCGTCGTGGACCGTGAGGCGCTTGACGCCCCGCGGTTCGCTCATCTCGGTGCGGACCTGCGTCCAGCCCGCCGAGGCGAGCACGCGGTCCAGGTCCTCGCGGCTGCCCAGGACCGTGCTGTCGTCGATCCGCGGCACGTCCTGTGCGTCGTCGCCCTCGGGGGCGGCCAGGCCCTCCTCCATCTGGCCGACGAAGGTCTCCAGCAGGACGAGGCGGGCGTCGGGCCCGGGGGGCGCGGGCTCGGCGCGGGCGGCGAGGTAGGCGGCCAGGGGAGCGCCGTCCTCGGCGCACGCGCCCAGTCCGGCGGCGCGCAGCAGCACGGCGTCGGGGACCTCGGCTCCGGAGGCGTCGGTCCCGGTGACCGCGGAGACCAGCCCGTCCCCGGCCGCGAGCGCGCGGCTCACCTGCTCGGCGCGCTCGCGCGTGGCCGCGGCCAGGCGCGCCTCGGCGCTGACCCGCTCGTCCCGGGCCCGCTGGGCGTCGCGTTCGAGCTCGGGGAGCCGCTGGGCGGCCTCCTCGGCCCTGGCCCCGACCTGCTCGCGTGCGGCGTCGAGCTGTTCGTCGGCCACGCCCCGCGCCCGGTCGCCGAGCTCGATCTGGCGGCGGACGGTGATCATGTCGTCGATCGCCGCGGCGCGGGCGTCCTCGGCCAGCACCCGGTCGGCCCGGACGGCCCGCCAGGCGGCGACGTGGCGCTCGTGGTCGGCGAGCTCCCAGGCCAGGACGTCCAGGTCGCGCAGCGCGGAGGCGATGAGGACGCGCAGGTGGTCCAGGGCGCGCAGGGCGCTGTCCAGGTCGGCGCGCGCGGTGGGCAGGTCCTTCTCCCCCGCGGCGGGTCCGCCCTCCTCGGTGCCCTCGACCACGGAGGAGCGGCGCAGCCTCTCGCGGACGTCGAGCAGTTCGGCCCGGCAGTCCTCGGCCGCGTCGCGGGCCACGTCGTGGGCGCGGCGCGCGGCGGCCACGTCGTCCCTGGCGGCCTCCAGGGCGGCCCAGGCCCGGGTCAGGGGGGCCGCGTCCGGCAGGTCGCGGGAGACCTCCAGGAGCTCGGCGTAGGAGTGCTCGACGGCCCAGCGGCGCTCGCCCGCCTCGGCGAGCAGGGCCTCGGCGATCGCCATGCGCCTGTCGGTGTTGGCGGTGGTGCGGTCGCGGGCCCGTTTGCGCGCGGCCTCGCCGATGTACTCGGGTTCGCTCTTGTAGTGGGCGCCGGAGGCCACGCCCAGGCGCCAGCCGCCGGAGAGGGACACGGCGCTGGAGAGGGCGACGGTGGCGGGGCTGTCCTTGCGGTGCCGGGGTTCGGCCTCGGCGTCCTCGGGGTCGCGTCCCCGTTCCGCCTCGGGTTCCAGGGCGATGGAGGAGAGCAGGGCGCGCAGGGCCTCGGGGTCGACGCCGCGGCCGGTGGTGGGGCCCGCGGCCGGGACGAGCACGTCGAGCAGCGTCCGGCCGCGGACCGGGCGCGACAGCGCGGGGACCGGGACCGGGGAGACCATGAGGTCGCGCGTGGTCGGGTCGTGCAGGGCGCCGTCGGCGCGGATCCAGCCCCCCAGCAGTCCGCTGGCCTCCAGGGCGGCCTCCAGCCCGGCCTGCTCGCGCGTGCTGAGCCCGTCCGCGAAGTCGACGGCCAGGTAGAACGGGACGCCGTCCCCGTCGGGGCGCGGGTAGGTGGCCCACGCGGGGCGCTCGGGGGCGTGCTCGGTGTTCTTGGTGCGCCGGTCCGCCAGTTCCGCGAGTTCGCCGGAGAGCTGGCCCTCCTCCCCGACGGCCACGTCCCGGCGGGCGCGCAGCTCCTCCAGGAGGGGGTCCACGGCGGCGTGCGCCAGGCGGGCCACCCTGCCGGGGACCTCGGGGTCCAGGACGCGCAGCGCGTCGTCGATGGGCAGTTCGACGCTGCCCTCCAGCTCGTGGATGGCCTCGCCCAGGGCGTGCGCGTGGCTGGAGTCCCGCAGCCGGGCGGCCCAGGCCCGGACGCCCTCGGCGTAGGCGGCGCTCCGGCGCCGTACGAGGCCGATGGCGTCCTGCTCGCGCTGGTGGGCGCGTTCGAGCACGGCGTCGGCGCACTCGGCCTCACTGGTCAGCGCGACGAGTCGGCGGTCGGCGGCGGCCTCGACGGCGGTGAGTCCGGTCAGGCGGGCGGCCAGGTCGGCGCGGTCGGCGGCGCGGTCGGCGGCCCCGGTGAGGTGGTCGTGGAGGCGGCCCAGGCGTTCGCGCAGGCTGTCCAGGTCCACGCCCTCGACGGGTTCGCGCTCGACGGCCTGTTCCAGCCCCCGGAGGTCGACCCTGGTGGTGCTCTCACGCGGTGCGTGGACGGTGGCGACCGGGTCGGGGACGGTGCCCAGGACGGCGGGGTCCATCCCCGCCGCGGTGGCGGCGCGCGCGGCCTCGGCGTGGGTCTGGCGCAGGATGTCGAGCGCGCGCTCGATCGTGCCGGTGTCCTCGCCGATCCGCTCGATGGTGTGCCGCTCCACCCGTTCGGCGTGCTCGGCGGCGACCCAGGCGGCCTCGGCCGCGCGGATGTAGGCGCCCACCGCGGCGTCGTAGGCGCGGCGCTCGCCGTCGGTGGCCGTGGCGGCGCCACCCTGGGCGGCGGCGAGGGTCGTGTCGTCGGACCGGGCGGTGTCGCGGGTGCGGCGGACCTGGTCGCGCTCCTCGGAGATCTGGCTCTCCGCCGTGATGAGGCGGTCGAGTTCGGCGCGCAGCCGCTCGGTCTCCTCGGTCCGGCTCGCGGCGGCGTCGATCTGCTCGCGCACCTCGTCGACCCGGGCGCGCAGGGTGTGGACGAGGTAGCCCCGGTAGTCCTCCAGGAAGGCGGTGACGCCCGCCCCGGCCGCGGTGAGGGCGTCCTTGTCGGAGCGGGCCTGCTCCAGGTCGGCGATGTTGCGGGCGACCTCGTCCAGGACGGTCTCGTCCATGGGCGGCAGTGCCTCGGACAGGACGCCGACGAGCTCCCCTGCCTCCAGGCGGTCGCCGATGGTGGGGCGGCGCAGCCGGTAGAGCAGGTGGATGAGGTTGCGGTAGCGGACGGAGTCGTCGATGCCGAACAGGTCGTGCATCACGCGGGCCCGGTAGGGGACGGGGCTGGTGAAGCAGTTGTCGGCGCCGATCTCCGAACGGAGGCGGTCGACGGGCTTGGGCCGGCCGTCGGTGACGAGTTCGAGGTCGTGGCCGACCCGGCGGTCGGTGACGAAGAACACGCAGCGCGGGTCGGAGTCGCCCACCGCCATGACGGCGGCGCCCAGGGTCAGGTGGCTGGGAGGGGCCTCGGGGTCGCGGGGCTCCGGTTCCCGCGCCGCGGCGTCGGACTCGGCGGCGGCGCTGGCCGCCGCGCTGGCGGCGAGGAGGGCGGAGGCGCTGTTGGCGCCGGTCCCCGAGAGCAGCGCGGAGGCTCCCCTGCCCGTCCCGGAGCGGGCGGCGGCGTCGAGGCCGCGGTCACCGCGCTCGGTGGTGAACTCCACCCACAGGTAGCCGAGCCGGGTGGCGGGACCGGAGTCCTCCTCGGCGGTGTCTCCGGAGGAGGCGGCCCCGTGCCCCCCGTCCTCGGTCGCCTCCTCCGCGCCGGGGCCCCCGAGCAGGTCGGGGCCGCTCTCCTCGGCCTCGGGGAGGCGGCCCGGCCGGGTGTCCTCGGCCATGAGCCAGCGCAGGCTGGTGCGGTTGGTGCCCGTGGTGTCCAGGCGCCGCACGTCGCCGTCGAGCAGGAACGGGAGCAGCATCTCCAGCGCCTTGGACTTGCCCGCGCCGTTGCGGCCGCGCAGCAGCAGCCGCCCCTCGGCGAAGTCCAGGACGTGGTCGTCGTACTGCCAGACGTTGCGGATGCCCGCGCGTTCGAGCCGGTAGCGGGGGACGCCGTCGGAGGCGCCGGCACCGGTACCGGCGGAATCAGCCGGGCCCGTCGTCGCCGCCGGTTCCGGGGCCTGGCTGGTCTCCTGAGTCACCACTGGTCGCGCTCACCTTCTCGTTCGCCACCGCTTGCAGCACGGACGCCACCCGGCTCAGGTCGCCGCGGGGGTCGGCGGGAGCGTCGGGTTCACCCTCGTCGTCGCCGGGGGCACGCACCGGGTCGGGGTGTGTCCGGCTGTCTTCGTCATTGTCCTGGATCGGGGGGACGCGGACGTCCGTCTCGGCTCCGTAGCGGGCGGCCGCGGCGGTGAGCCGCCACCGCCCGGGGGCGCCCCGCAGCAGCCCGAGGTCGGCCAGCAGGACCAGGACCCGCTCACGCAGACGTCCGGGATCGGGGACCTCGGGCCCCGCGGTGCGGGCCCACTCGGCCCGCGCGGGCGCGTCGGCGCCGCAGAGGGCCTCCAGCGCGGCGTTCAGCTCCCCCTCCGGCACGGGGACGGAGGTGGCGGGGCGGCCGGGGTGCAGGCGGCCGGAGAGGTGCCGGAGCAGGGCCAGGGCGACCTGTCCGACGGGGTCGTCGGAGGGGAAGGCGGGGAGGACCCCCGCTTCGTCGGGCATCACGAGGGCGACGCCCTCGGCGCGGACCTCGGTGTCGCAGCCCAGGAGGTTGCCGAGCGCCGCGGCGGCCCGCCACTGGTGCGCGGCGAGGCGGTCGCGCTGGCGGTCGGGGAGTTCCTCGCGGTAGACGACCGCGGTCTCGGCGAGGAGCCTGCGCAGGGCGGTCTCGCCCTGGTGGTCGCCGTCGGGGTCGGTGTCGCACACGGCGGCGAGGAAGGAGTCGGGGTCGTCGGAGGCACTGGGCAGGTGGACGGCGACCGAGCGCAGGACCTGCGTGTGCGGGATCAGCTCGGCGTCGGCGGAGGGGTCCTCCTGGTAGTCGGCGATGGCGCCGAAGTCCTCGGTGAGGGCGCCGAGCGCGACCAGGTGGAGCAGGGCAGCGCAGAAGGCGCGGCGCTCGGCGAGGCCGCGCGCGGGGTCGGCGTCGACCGCGGCCTCGTACGCGGCGGAGCGCACCTGTCCGGCCAGGGCGCGGACGGTGGTGGGGCCGTGCTCCTCGACCAGGACGGCCAGGACCAGGGCCAGGTAGGTGTGCGTGCGCGGGGTGAAGGGGGCGCCGGTCCCGCGCGTGAGGGGGCGCGCGACCTCCGTGACGAGGCCGCGTTTGACCAGGCGGGCGTGGTCCTCGGCGACGGTCAGGCGGTAGCCGAGCACGCGCTGGAACCGCTGGACGAGCCACTCGGCGTGGGAGCGCACGAGGGCGAACTCGGCGGGGTGGGTGCGTTCGGTGAGCAGGGGCCGCGCCAGGAGGGCGCGGGCCGCGGCCTGGCGCTCGCCGATGAGCGCGGCGTCCTCGCTGTAGGTGTCCGTCTCCATCACTCCCACGATCGCGTCTCGGGCGGGTTCGCGGACAGGTCGGCCGGACCGGGGGCCTCCGGGTCCGGTCCAGGGAGGTTACCGGTGGGTTCGGTGTCCTCGGGGCGGGGAGCGGGGGCGGGGGCCGGCCCCGGGGCCCGGGGCGCGTCCGTGGTCGCGGGCTCTTGTGCGAGGGTCCGGGCGCGCGAGGCCTCGGAGGGGGACGGAAGCCCCAGGATGTCCGCGTAGGACGGTGCGACGGGGCCCCGGAGGACGTCCGAGACGGATGGGGCTTCGGGGTTCGCGGAGTACAGCGGGGTCGCCGAGTGCCGGGGGAAGAAGGGGCCTGCCGGAGCGGCCGGGGCCGGTGGTGTCTCCGTTCCCTCGGAGTCGGAGGAGGGGGCGTCCGTGCTCGCCGGGCCGTCAGGGGCTGTGGGAAGGCGCGGGTCGAAGGGGGCCGCCGGGGCCTCAGCGCTCTCGGAGGCGGCTGGGGTGACCGGAGTCCGCGGGTCGAACGGCGCGGACGGGGCGTCGGGGCCCTCGGAGTCCGCCGGGAGGGGCGGAGGCGTCGGGCCCTCGGCGGAGCGGGCCGGGGCCTCCGTGTCCGCGGGGTCGCCAGGGGCGGCCGGGAACCGGGCGGCGGGGGTCTGTGGGGCCGCCGGGACGTCTGGGGCTTGAGAAGCCGCCAGGGCGTCTGGGGTCCCGGGGTTTTCGGGTGCGGCCGGAACCCGCGGATCGAAAGGGGCCGCGGAACCGCTGGGAGCGGCCGGGGTCTCGGGCGCGTCCGGGGAGGCCGGAGCGGTCGGGGACACCGGGCTCGCGGAGGCGGTGGGGTCGGCGGAGGCAAGGGGGTCCGCGGGCGGCGTTCCGGGAACCCCGGAGGGGCTCTCCCCGTCCCCGGGAGGAAGCGGGTCCGCGTCGGCGCCGGAGGCGTCGGGAGCGTCCTCCCCGTCCGGGGAACCGGCGGCGAGGAGGTCCGCCTCCTCCGGCTCCTCGGGGAGCGGGGCGAGGTCACCGGCGGTGTGCTGCTCGTAGGGGGTCACCAGCAGGCGCAGCCCCTCCAGGGTCAGCTCGCCGCCCTCGCCCCGGATGGTGACGCCGGCGCCCGGCGCGGCGACGACGTGCAGGCGCAGCGCGAACTCCAGGTCCCCGGCGGAGGTGGGGCGCCTGCTGGCGTCGCCGGACCCCAGGGCCGCGGTGAGGAGTTCCATCAGGACCTCCATCCCGGCGCCGGACAGGTCCAGACGGGTGCGGCGGCCCGTGGGCTCGGCGAGCAGGGAGCGGATCTGCGCGGCACCGGCGCGGCGCCAGTGGGCGGAGGACTCGGCGGCGTCGCGCAGGCGGGCCTGCTGGGCGCGGTGGTCGCTCACCGGCTCGGGCGGGCGGGCGCCGGGGTGCTCGATGACGGTGCTGCGGTCGGCTTCGGCCTGCCACCAGCTGGTGGTGGCGGCGACGCCCTCGTCCACCCTTCCCTCCAGGTGGAGGGCCGGGTGGAGGGCGTACGAGGCGGCGGCGAGGGCGTCGGCCCGGTCCGGATCGGCCTCCTCGAACCAGGCGGCCAGGCGCAGCAGGGAGGCGCGGCCGTGCCGTGGCGTCGGCCGCCCGTCGGCGCCCCGCCCGTCGTCCGCGTGGTTGTCCGTCCACTGGTTGAGTCCCACAACTCAGCAGACTAGAGACCTCGCGGGCGCGCCACGCCCGTTTCGCCGCCGTCCGGCCCGGGGAAGAGGGTCGGGCCACCCGTTTTGATCAGGCGTTATGTTCTTTTGAGGAACTTTGGCATGATTCTGCGGAGGGAGGCGAAGCTCACCTCCGCCGGACGCGGCGGCGTCCGGTCCGGATCACTCGGCGTTCGGCAGCGCCAGGGCTCCGCTGTCGGCCTCCTCCAGCGCCCCGCGCATCTCCTCGGACATGTCCTCGCCGTAGTCGGTGATCGTGTATGTGGAGAAGTACGTGGTGCCGTCGACGTCCACCGGGTCACCCAGTTCGACCTCGACCTCGTAGGGGTCGTCCTGGCACCCCTCCTCCATGCACCAGGTCCCCTTGAGCCCTCCCTCGCCGCGCGCGACCTCGTCCGCCCACGTTCCCCACTCCATGTCGGTGAAGGTGGTGAACTCCGTGGCGACGTACTCGGTGGGGGTCTGGTCGTCGAACCCGTTCTCGTTCCCGTACCGGTTGAAGACGAAGGTGCCGCTGCTCTGGTCGGCGTCCTCCTCCGGAGCGGGCTGCGTCTCCTGCGGACTGGCCTGCTCCTGCGGGCCGGCGGTCTCGCCCTGCGGGCTCTGCTCCGCCCCCGGGGCGTCGATGCCCTCGGGCGGGTCGGGCGTGGCCACCTGCTCGCCGCAGCCGGTGGCCGCCAACAGCAGCAGTGCTCCCGTCAGGATCGTGCGCCTCATCTGGCATCTCCCCCCACGTCGGTTCCCTCGGTTGTCCTACCTGCGGCAAGGCCCTCCGGCAGACTGCCGGAGGGCCTCGACGAACCACTCGCGCTTCCGTCACTGCGGGATCGGGGACCCCGCCGCCCGGAGGCGGCTAGTACCCGTTGTCCCCGTTGTCACCCTCGTCCTTGTGACCCTCCGTGTCACCACTGTCGTGGCCTTCGGAGCTGTCGTGCTGGACGTTGGTGCCGGCGGGACCGTTGATGCAGTCACCCGTCGTCTGTGGCGACAGGATCGGCACGTTCACCCCCGCCAGTCCCACGGCCAGTTCGGCGTTGCAGATCTGGATCGGAACCAACTGGAGGTTCTGGTTGAACTGCTGGCCGCCACCGTGCGAGGAACCGGCGAACACGGGCGAGGAGGCGAGCAGCGCGCCCAGGGCGACACCTGCGATGGCGGTGGCCGCCGTGAACTTGCGCAGCATGCCGTCCCCTAGTCGATGTTGGTGCTGATCGGGCCGTTGACGCAGTCACCGGTGGTCTGCGGCGACAGGACCGGCACGTTGACGGCGGCCACCAGGCCGACCACCAGCTCGGTGTTGCAGAGCTGGACCGGAACCAGCTGGAGGTTCTGGTTGTACTGCTGGTCGCCGCCGTGCGAGCCGTGCGACTCGCCCGCGGAGGCGGGCGTGGCGGCCAGGATGGCGCCCAGGGCGATCCCAGCGACGGCGGTGGCGGTGGTGAGCTTGCGCAGCATCTGAGGGATCTCCTAGTCGATGTTGGTGCTGATCGGGCCGTTGACGCAGTCACCGGTGGTCTGCGGCGACAGGATCGGGATGTTGACCGCGACCAGGCCGATGGCGGCCTCCGTGTTGCACAGCTGGACCGGGATGGCCTGCAGGTTCTGGTTGTACTGCTGGTCGCCACCGTGCGAGCCGTGCGACTCGCCGGCGGAGGCCGGGGAACCGGCGAGAACGACACCGAAAGCGGCACCAGCGACGAGGCCGGCAACACCGAGCTTACGCAGCATTGAATTACCCTTCGAAAAAGTTTGTGGAATCGTCTTGTGAGGACGGACTGCCGGAACTAGCTGATGTTGGTGCCGACGGGGCCGTTCACGCAGTCGCCGGTGGTCTGCGGCGACAGGATCGGGATGTTGACCGCAACGAGGCCGATGCTGGCCTCCAGGTTGCAGGACTGGATCGGAACCAGCTGCAGGTTCTGGTTGAACTGCTGGTCACCACCGTGCGAGGCGTGAGCCGGGGCCCCCATGAGGAGCGCGCCCATCGCGGCACCGGCGACCAGGCCAGCAGCGGCCATCTTCTTGATCATGCTTCCCCCGAGAATCGGTTACGAGGTATCGACAGAAAAAGACTCAGGCGCTTGTTGCACCTGTGTCGCGGTGGACTGGGGCAATCATCATCTGGCCCCCAGTTTTTGTCAACGCCGAAACTCGGAAAGCATTTTGTCCAGATTGTCGCGACAATTCTTTTCGCGTCGGCCGCGAATAGCTGCATTGGATGCCTTTTCGCTCGACACGCCCAAAGGGCCGACCCCGGGTCAAGACGGAGCCCGACCGGCGAAGCGGACACACCTCCCGCTATCCGCCCACCCGGGACGGACCCCGCGCACCGAGCCTCCGAGGGTCACCGCGAAACCGCAGCTCAGCGCACAGGTGGGCGTGCAACGTCTCCCTCCGCGCCCCCGCACGGGACACGGAAACCCGCGTTACCCTCCCGTGTCCTGACCGCGACGGATCCGCGATCGGCCGAATCCGAAAAACAGCGGTGCCCGGGGTCCGGAACGCCCTGCGGGCCGTCGGCGGCACGGAGAGTGTGACGCGCGTCTCCCCCGCCGCGGGCGCCGCTCCCTCCCGGGGCCGCCTCGCACGGGACCGCCCTCCCCGGAAGGCAGGGGTGCGCCCCGGGCGCTGCGCGGCGCCCCGGACGGCCGCGGCCACCCCTGGGCGGCAGCGGGCGGCCGGCCGGTCCCGGGAGGCCGTGGGCGGCCGCGGAGGGCCCGCGGCGGCGCGCAGCGCCCGGGAACGCGAGAAGGCCCCGGTGTCCAGCGTCTCCGCTGTTCACCGGGGCCTTCTCCCCGTGTGGCAGGTCAAGGATTCGAACCTTGGAAGGCAAAGCCGACGGATTTACAGTCCGCTCCCATTGGCCGCTCGGGCAACCTGCCTGGGCTGCGGCGACGTGTTCGTCGCGGCGCATCACCGAGAATAGCGGATGATCCGCCCGAACCTGAAATCGGTTGTCCGGGCGCGCCCCGACCGGGGACGTCGGGCAGCCTGAGCAGCGCGCGGCTAAGCTCTGAGAGCTGTCCGCGCAGGATCCGGCGCGGACCGACGAGAACCCACGCGGGCGTCCACGGGCGCCCGCGACCCATGAGACCTAGCGGGGTGTGAGCGAACGTGGCCGCCGAATCCAGTTTCGACGTCGTGTCCAAACTCGACCGTCAGGAGGTCGACAACGCCCTGAACCAGACCGCCAAGGAGCTGGCCCAGCGGTTCGACTTCAAGGGCACCGGAACCACCATCGCCTGGCAGGGCGAGGACGGGATCGAGATCAAGGGCAACTCCGAGGAGCGGGTCAACGCGGCCCTGGACGTCTTCAAGGAGAAGCTGGTCAAGCGCAAGCTCTCCCTGAAGATCCTGGACGCCGCCGACGAGCCCAAGCCCTCGGGCAAGGAGTACCGCCTTCCCGTCGGCCTCAAGGAGGGCATCACCTCCGAGGACGCCAAGAAGATCTCCAAGCTGATCCGCGACGAGGGCCCCAAGGGCGTCAAGGCCCAGATCCAGGGGGACGAGCTGCGCGTCAGCTCCAAGAAGAAGGACGACCTCCAGAACGTCCAGAACCTCATCAAGGAGAAGGACTTCGACCTGGCGCTCCAGTTCGTCAACTACCGGTAGCGGTGGCGGACCGGCGGGAGTAGCCGACGGCGAGGACACGACGGCCGCCCGTCCCCGAGGGGGAGGGCGGCCGTCGCCGTGTGGCCGTGCCGTCTCAGTGGCCCAGGTCCCAGCTGCGGCGCAGTTCCCGCAGGCGCCGGACGCGGTCCGCCGTCGACGGGTGCGCGGCGAACAGGCGGCCCACCCCGCCCGGGAACGGGTTGGTGGTCATCAGGTGCGCCGAGGCCAGCAGGCTGCGCTCCCGGGGCAGCGGGTACCGCGACGCGCCCACCTCCAGCTTGCGCAGGGCGTCGGCCAGCGCCAGCGGGTCGCCGGTCAGCCGCGCGGCCTGCTCGTCGGCCCGGAACTCGCGTCCGCGCCCCACCCCGCAGTGGACGACCATGGCCGCGAGCGGCGCCAGCAGCACCGTCATCAGGCCGCCCAGCAGGTTGGGCATGTCGCTCTCCTCGGAGTCCCCCAGCGGGAGGAGGAGGGCGATCGCGGTCGTCGCCGTGATCACCGCGGTCAGGGTGGCCGCCACCGAGCTGATCAGCGTGTCGTTGGCCCGGATGTGCGCCAGCTCGTGGGCGATCACGCCGCGCAGCTCGCGCTCGTTCAGCGTGCGCAGCAGCCCCGTGGTGCAGCACAGGGAGGCGCGGCGCGGACTGCTGCCGGCGGCGAAGGCGTTGGGCGAGCGCACGGGCGACAGGTAGAGCCTGGGCATCGGCTGCCGGGCGGCCGTGGCCAGCTCGCGGACGATCCGGTACAGCTCGGGCCGCTCGATCTCGCTCACCGGCCGGGCGCGCATCGCGCGCAGCGCCAGGGACTCGCCGAAGAGGTAGACCAGCACCCCGGCGCACAGCACCAGGGCCACGGAGAACTGCGCGCCCTTCTCCGCGCCGCACAGCCAGCCGACCAGGACGACGAGCACCGCGGCACCGACGAACAGACCGGCCGCGCGGGCCACGCTGGCGTACACGCCGCCACCTCCTCGCTCAGCCGACCATGAATGCGTACATGGTGGCAAACGTGCGGGTCGGCGCTCCGCGTTCCCGGTACGGGACCAAGGTCCGTCGCATCACCGACTCCCTTGTCCCCTGCCGTCTCCCCCGCACCACCCGTTTCTTCGCCCTCGACCGCGCCCCCGCGATCCCCCGCCGTGTGAGAATGGCCACCCGCCCGCGGTCTCGGCATCGCGACGACTTATAGTGCGAACGTGGCCCTCATCACTCCGCGTGCCAGGCCGTCGGGACTCCACCCCCTCGGTCCGGTGTGCGGGCGGCCGTGTCGTTGAAGGCTGGCCCCTTCGCGACCCGGCCGTCGCGGTGCGGCCGCACCGCGCGGGACCGGGTTGGCGCACCCGGCGATCGCGAGGGCCGCGAACGCTGTCCCACGTCCCCGAACCAGGCACCCGGCTCGCGACGGTCGCGGTCCGGTCGGGGGCGACACCCGAGCGCCGCCGCCCGTCACGACCGGCGGCTCACCAAGGAGGTCGTCGATCTCAGTGGCCAAACAGATCGAACAGCTCGACCGCGTCATCATCCGCTTCGCCGGGGACTCCGGCGACGGCATGCAGCTGACCGGTGACCGCTTCACGCAGGAGACGGCGTCGTTCGGCAACGACCTGTCGACCCTGCCGAACTTCCCCGCGGAGATCCGCGCTCCCGCCGGGACCCTGCCCGGGGTGTCCAGCTTCCAGCTGCACTTCGCCGACCACGACATCATGACCCCGGGGGACGCCCCGGACGTGCTGGTGGCGATGAACCCCGCGGCCCTCAAGGCCAACCTGGGCGACCTGCCCCGGGGCGCCACCGTGATCGTCAACACCGACGAGTTCACCAAGCGCAGCCTGGCCAAGGTCGGGTACACGGTCGACCCGCTGACGGACGGGACGCTGGACGCGTTCAAGGTGAGCGCGGTGCCGCTGACGTCCATGACGGTGGAGGCGCTGTCCGGCGCCGACATCTCCAAGAAGGACGCGCAGCGGGCCAAGAACATGTTCGCCCTGGGCCTGCTGTCGTGGATGTACAACCGGCCGACGGAGGGGACGACCTCGTTCCTGAAGTCGAAGTTCGCCGCCAAGCCCGACATCCTGGCCGCGAACCTGACCGCGTTCCAGGCGGGGTGGAACTTCGGCGAGACCACCGAGGACTTCGCGGTCTCCTACGAGATCAAGCCCGCGAGGCTCCCGGCGGGCACCTACCGCAACATCACCGGCAACCTGGCCACCGCCTACGGGCTGATCGCCGGGTCCGAGCGGTCGGGGCTGCCCCTGTTCCTGGGCTCGTACCCGATCACCCCGGCGTCGGACATCCTGCACGAGCTGTCCCGGCACAAGCGGTTCGGGGTGCGCACGTTCCAGGCCGAGGACGAGATCTCCGGCGTGGGCGCCGCCCTGGGCGCGGCCTTCGGCGGCTCCCTGGGCGTGACCACCACCTCGGGGCCGGGCATGGTGCTCAAGCAGGAGACGGTGGGGCTGGCGGTGATGACCGAGCTGCCGCTGGTCATCGTGGACGTGCAGCGCGCCGGCCCGAGCACGGGCATGCCCACCAAGACCGAGCAGACCGACCTGCTCATGGCCCTGTACGGGCGCAACGGCGAGTCCCCGGTGCCCGTGGTGGCGCCCGCCTCCCCCGCGGACTGCTTCGACGCCGCGCTGGAGGCCGTGCGGATCGCGGTGCGCTACCGCACGCCGGTGGTCGTGCTCTCCGACGGGTACCTGGCCAACGGGTCGGAGCCGTGGCGGCTGCCGGAGGTCTCCGAGCTGCCGGAGATCGACCCGGCGTTCGCGACCGCGCCCAACGGCCCGGACGGGACCTTCCTGCCCTACCTGCGCGACGAGGAGACGCTGGCCCGCCCGTGGGCGGTGCCGGGCACGGCGGGGCTGGAGCACCGGATCGGCGGTATCGAGAAGCACGCGCAGAGCGGCGACATCTCGTACACGCCCGCCAACCACGACCTGATGGTCCGCACGCGCCAGGCCAAGATCGACGCGATCGCCCGCGACATCCCCGAGCTGGAGGTGGACGACCCCGGCGGGGAGGCGGACGTCCTGGTCCTCGGCTGGGGCGGCACGTACGGGTCGATCACCGCCGCGGTGCGCCGCGTGCGCCGCGCGGGCGGCCGGGTGGCGCAGGCGCACCTGCGCCACCTCAACCCGTTCCCGGCCAACCTCGGCACGGTGCTCAACCGCTACGAGCGGGTGGTGGTCCCCGAGATCAACCTGGGCCAGCTGGCCCTGCTGCTGCGCGGCAGGTACCTGGTCGACGTCATCGGCTACAACAAGGTCCGCGGCCTGCCCTTCAAGGCCGAGGAGCTCGCGGGCGTGCTTCAGGAGGTCATCGACCGTGACTGAGAACGTGACGGGTCCCGGCGGGAACGGCCACGTCCACGGGGCCCCTCAGGTCCCGGGCGGGCTGCGCCTGGTGCCCAGGACCGACACCGAGTACAGGATGAAGGACTTCAAGTCCGACCAGGAGGTGCGCTGGTGCCCGGGCTGCGGCGACTACGCGATCCTGGCCGCCTTCCAGTCCTTCCTGCCCGAGCTGGGCGTGCCGCGCGAGAACATCGTGATGGTGTCGGGCATCGGCTGCTCCTCGCGCTTCCCGTACTACCTGAGCACGTACGGCATGCACTCGATCCACGGGCGCGCCCCGGCGATCGCGACCGGGCTGGCCACCAGCCGCCCGGACCTGTCGGTGTGGGTGGTCACCGGTGACGGCGACGGGTTGTCCATCGGCGGCAACCACCTCGTCCACGCGCTGCGCCGCAACGTCAACATCAACATCCTGCTGTTCAACAACCGCATCTACGGGCTGACCAAGGGCCAGTACTCCCCCACCTCCGAGCCCGGGAAGATCACCAAGTCCTCGCCGGTGGGCTCGCTGGACCACCCGTTCAACCCGCTGTCGCTGGCGCTGGGCGCGGAGGCCACGTTCGTGGCCCGCACGGTCGACTCCGACCGCAAGCACCTCACGTCGGTGCTGCGGGCGGCCGCCGACCACCCGGGCGCGTCCTTCGTGGAGATCTACCAGAACTGCCCGATCTTCAACGACGACGCGTTCGAGCCGCTGAAGGACCCGGCGGCGCGGGACGTGCGGCTGCTGCGCCTGGAGCACGGCGAGCCGCTGCGGCTGGGCCCGGACCGGGGCGTGGTCGCCGGGGAGTTCGGCGGCCTGGAGGTCGTGGACGTGGACGCGGTGGGCGAGGACCGGCTGATCCGCCACGACGCGCACCGGGAGGACCCGGGGTACGCGTTCGCGCTCTCGCGCCTGGACCAGCCCGCGTTCGAGCACGTGCCGATCGGGGTGCTGCGGGACGTGCGCCGCCCCGCCTACGACGAGCTGGTGAACGAGCAGGTCGCCGACGCGCGCGCCGAGCGCGGCGACGGCGAGCTGGCCGCCCTGCTGGCCAGCGGGGACACCTGGACGGTGGAGTAGGGCCGTGTCCGGGCCCCGCCCGGAGCGGGGTCCGGACACGCCGGGACGCGGGCCGGCCTCCCGGTCGCGGAAGGGGTCCGTGGCAGGGGTCCGCACACGCGGGGAGGCGGGGTGTGACCCGTTGGACGGGGCCGCTCCCCCGCCTCCCGCGCCGCGAAGGCATACGCTTCCCCCATGCGTATCGTCATCGCCGGAGGACACGGGAAGATCGCGCTGCGGCTGGCCAGGCAGCTGGCCGACCGAGGTGACGATCCCGTCGCCCTCATCCGCAACCCCGACCACACCCAGGACGTCGTCGACGCCGGCGCCGAGCCGGTCCTGATCGACCTGGAGAAGGCCACCGTCACCGAGTTGGCGGAGAAGATCATGAACGCCGACGGCGTCGTGTTCGCCGCGGGCGCGGGCCCGGGCAGCGGCACGGCCCGCAAGGGGACCGTCGACCACAAGGCCGCCGTGCTGACCGCCGACGCGGCCTCGCTGGCGGGCGTGCGCCGCCTGGTGCAGGTGTCAGCCATCGGTGTGGACGAGCCCGTGCCGGAGGGCACGGACCAGGTGTGGGCCGCGTACGTGGAGGCCAAGCGCGCCGCCGACGCCGACCTGCGCGAGCGCGACCTGGAGCTGGACTGGACGATCCTGCGCCCGGGCCGGCTGACCGACGAGCCGGGCACCGGCAGGGTGGCACTGGGCGGCGAGGTCGAGCGCGACGCGGTGACCCGTGACGACGTGGCCTCGGTGATCGTCGCCCTCCTGGACGAACCGGGGACGGTCGGCCGGGTTCTCAACCTGGTGAACGGGGAGACACCCGTCGTCGAGGCCGTCCGCGCCGCTGCCGCCTCCTCCTGAGGGGGTGCTCCCGGCTCTCTGTGGCCAGATGCCCCTGCAGGGGGCATGATGGTTGCGGAGCCCGGCGGAGTCCCGCCACGGTGGACGCGGATGACCGGGTGTCAGCCCGACGAGTACGGCAAGCTCCACGCAGAGCAGATGGGTACGGTTATTCATGAGCGTCACGCAGGTCGTGAGGGACAGCACGGTCGTCGAGCACGCCAAGGTCGCCGCGCAGCAGAAGCGCCGGATGTTCATCATCCAGTTGGAGGTGAACGCCTACGACGAGGCCTCCAGCAAGCTGCGCCCCGGGCTGACCCGCATCCTGGAGGGGATCGAGGAGGCCGGGTGGCGCCTGGACCTGATCACCCCGGGCGACGAGGGTGACAAGCCCGCCCGCCTGTTCATCTTCCGCCCGGACCCCGACGGCAGGAAGGACGAGGCGGTCAGGGCCGAGCAGCAGCACCACCAGGAGCCCTCGGGCCAGCAGCAGGCCTACCCGCACCCGCCGACGGGCGCGCAGCCGCAGGACCCGTACGCGGGGTACGGCCAGCAGCCCGGCTACGGGCAGCAGTACCCGGGCTACGACCAGCAGCAGTACCCCGGATACGGGCAGCAGCAGCCGGGGTACGGCCAGCAGCCCGGGTACGGGCAGCAGTACCCGGGTTACGGTCAGCAGCAGGGCTGGTAGCCCCGCCGCCAGGCGCCAGGCCCGCACGGTACGCCGTGCGGGCCTTTTTGTGCGCCTGATATCGGACAAATCCCGGTTCCGATGCATTCGCCATGCCTCGCCTCAGGCCATGCTTTCGGTTGGGTAAAGCCTTCGCCCGGCGAAGCGGCGATATGTCCGGCATGTCCACCCTGAAGCCGAGGAAACTCCAGGGAAACTCTGAATTCTTCCCTGAAAGTACTCCGAGCGCGCCCGTGACTACGCTAAGTTATTTCCGGCGGATACAGCCAGCCTGTTTTGAACTTCCGAAAGGCAAGAAGAATGTCCCGTATTGCTAAGGTTTCCGGTTTCGTCCTCGCCACCGGCCTCGCCTTCGGTGCCCTCACCGGTACCGCCGCCGCGGACAACAACGCCGAGGTCCAGAACGTGACGATCCCGATCTGCCTCGACGTCCTCGCGGCCTCCGGCTTCAGCGGCGGCGACTGCAACGTCGTCAGCTGGGACTCCACGAAGGGCATCTCCGTCGAGGACTAGGACCGGCCCGCCCTCGCGCCCGGATCCGTCACCGCGGGACCCACGGGTCCCGCCAGCACCAACGATCGCACCACGAATCGAAAAGGACCAACACCATGAAGCGCTTCGCCTCCGTCTCGGGCCTCATCCTCGCCACCGGCCTCGCCCTGGGCGCCATGTCCGGCACCGCCGCCGCCGACAACAACGCCGAGATCCAGAACGTCACCGTGCCGATCTGCGCCGACGTGCTGGCCTTCTCCGGCATCGACCTGGCCGGCTGCAACGTGGTCTCCAGCGACAACACCTCCGGCATCTCCGTCGAGGACTAGTCGGTCAGCTGGACGAACCTCGGGCGCACGACCTTCTGTGGGGGTGTGGACGCGGGGCGCGGCGCACGCCGCGCCCCGCGTCCTGTGCCTGGTGCCGGACGCGACGCTCAGGGCGCGCAGGGCCGCGGCTCGACGCCCTCCACCGGGTCGGTGGCCAGCCGGGCGTGCGTGCCCGTGTCGAAGCGCTCCGCGCCGTGGCGCAGCTTCTGCCGCTCGATCCCCTCCGGGCGGAACCCGGACCGGCGCGCCACCAGGCACGACCCCGGGTTGTTCAGTCGGTGCCCCAGCTCCAGCCGGAACAGGCCGGCCTCGGCGAAGGCGTACTCGCTCACCAGCAGGGCTGCGGCCGTGGCCACACCACGGCCCCGCGCCCGCGCCAGGGTCCAGTAGGAGACCCAGCCGGTCTCATGGTGCCTGCTGGTCACGGTGACCTGGACGTGCCCCAGCACCGGTCCTCCGTCCTCGACGACCGCGAACCCGAAGGCCGTGCCCTCCTCCGCCCGGACGCGCTGCCGGTCGATCCACTCCCCGGCCAGCTCCGGGGTGCCCGGGACCTCGGGCGACTGCCAGGCCAGCTCCGGTTCGGCGAAGGCCTCCAGCAGCCGGTCGGCGTCCCCCGGCTCCCACGCGCGCAGTCGGTACACAGCGGTTCCTCCTCCTCGTCCGCGCTCCGAACGGGCCACGCTACCCCCGCCGCCGGGCCGGAGAGGCCGCCGTCGCCCGGACCGGGGATGTCACGTACGGCCGGGGCTGGTACGTCTGCCTGTCATGACCACCGATGTCTTCGAAGAGCACCGCTCCCTCCTGACCGGCGTCGCCTACCGCATCCTCGGCAGCGCCTCCGACGCGGAGGACGTCGTCCAGGAGTCCTGGCTGCGCTGGTCCGCCGTCGACCCGGCCGCGGTGGGCGACCCGCGCGCCTACCTGGTCACCATCGCCTCCCGCCTGGCCATCGACCGGCTGCGCAGCCTCCGGACCCGGCGGGAGTCCTACGTGGGCGACTGGCTCCCCGAGCCGGTCAGCGACGTCCCCGGCGGGGCCGAGCACGCCGAGCTCGCGGATTCGGTCGAGTTCGCGCTGCTGGTCGTCCTGGAGACCCTCAGCCCGCTGGAGCGCGCGGTGTTCGTGCTGCGCGAGGCCTTCCAGATGCCCTACGCCGAGATCGGCGCGGTGATCGGCCGGGAGGAGGCCGCCACCCGGCAGCTCGCCCGGCGGGCACGGGAGCACGTACGCGCCGGGCGCCCCCGTTTCGAGGCCGACCGGGCCGTGCGGCGGCGGATCACCGAACGCTTCCTGAGCGCCTGTGTGGAGGGCGACCTGGAGGGGCTGACCGGCCTGCTGGCCGACGACGTCACCCTGGTCAGCGACAGCGGGGGCAGGACCAGGGCTCCCCGCCGGGCGCTGGAGGGCGCGGCGAAGGTCGGCCGCTTCCTGTCCGCCCTGTCGCGGCCGCGCAACGCGGAGCGCTTCCTCGTCTCGGCGGGCCTGGACGGCGGGGAGGAGCTGCGGCCCGTGGTCGCCGAGGTCAACGGCGGCCCGGCGGCGGTGGTCGCGGCCGGGGACGCCGTGGCCGCACTGGTGTACCTGGACATCGCCGACGGACGCGTCCGGCACGTGTACCTTCTGGTCAATCCCGACAAGATGTCACGTCTGCGGTCGCCCGAACCGTCCTAGGGGCATGGACATCACCGTTGTGGGCGGCGGCCTCGCCGGACTGACCGCGGCCATCGCCAGCGCCGAGAGGGGCGCGAACGTCACCCTGTGGGAAGCGCACCGGACCCTGGGCGGGCGGGCGCGCTCCACCGAACCGCCGTACACGGCCAACGAGGGGCCGCACGTGCTCTACGGCGACGGCCCGCTGTTCGCGTGGCTGGCCGAGCGCGACCTGCTCCCGCCCTACCTGCCCTTCCCCGCACGCGGCGTGCCCGGGGTGCGCGTGCGCGCCCGGGGACGCGTGGGCGCACCGCCGGCCGCCCTGCTGCGGGCCGCCGCGCGGCGGCGGCTGCGCGCGCCGCACGACCGGGACTTCGGCTCGTGGGCGCGGGAGGCCCTCGGGGAGGAGCCCGCGCGCGCGGCCGCGAACATGATGGGCGTGGCGCTGTTCGACTCCGACCCGTCCCGGTTGTCGGCCGCGTTCGTCTGGGAGCGCTTCGTGCGGGTCACCAACCCCGGCTGGCCCTCGCCGAAGTACCTGGTCGGCGGCTGGTCCTCGCTGGTGGAGCGGTTGGCCGGACGGGCCCGGGAGATGGGGGTGCGCGTCGGGACCGGCGAGCGGGTGGACGCGCTCCCGGCCGCCCCGGCCATCGTCGCGACGTCGCTGGCCTCGGCCCGCGCGCTGCTCGGCGACGACTCGCTGGAGTGGGAGAGCGGGCACACCCTCATGGTGGACCTGGGGCTGCGGCGCGGCCGGGACCCCTTCATCGTCTTCGACACCGACGAGTGCGGCTTCCTGGAGCGCTACTCGCTGGTGGACCGCACGCTCGCCCCCGAGGGCGAGGAGCTGGTGCAGGCGCAGCTGCCGGTGCGGCCGGGCGAGTCCCGGGCGCGGGTCACCGGGCGGTTGGAGCGGTTCCTGGACCTGTCCCTGCCGGGGTGGCGGGAGCGGGTGACGTGGCGGCGCGACCAGGTGGCGCGCGGGCGCACGGGTGCGCTGGACCTGCCGGGGTACACGTGGCGGGACCGTCCGGCCGTCGACCGGGGCGACGGCGTCTACCTGGCGGGTGACGCGGTGGCGGCGCCCGGGCTGCTGGGCGAGGTCTCGTTCAACAGCGCGGTCGCGGCGGCGGAGGCGGCCACGGGCAGGCGCGCCGTCGGCACCGTCTAGGGAACCGCGGGGACGGCGGGGACGGCGGGGTGGCGGAGCCTGCGGGCCCCGCCGCCCCCGTCCGACTTGTCCCGGGGAGGCGGCCGCTCAGGCGGGGGCGTGCGAGACGGCCTCGACGTTGTTGCCGTCGGGGTCGCGGACGAACGCGCCGTAGTAGTGCTCGTGGTACTCCGGCCGAACCCTCGGCTCGTGGAGCACCTCCGCGCCCGCCCCGACCGCCGCCGCGAAGAAGGCGTCCACCGACTCCCGGTCGGGCGCGGTGAAGGCGAAGTGCGACTCGCGGGCCTTCCCCGGCGCGGGTGCGGGCCCGATCCAGAAGTCGGGGGCGGATGTGCCGTAGCCGATGTTCTCGCCGAACTCGAGGATGCGGCGCGCGCCCAGCGGGGCGAGGACCGCGTCGTAGAAGGCGGCGCTGGCCGCGGGGTCGCTGACCTGGATACCGAGGTGGTCCAACATGGGCCGAGTGTGACACGGGACACCGACACTTCCGGGTAAGGGGCGAGGTGTCGTACCGGTTTTCGGACACCCTTGCGAGGCTTCCTGCGTGAAACCCGCCGGTAACCGAGCGTGCGCCCGGATACTGGCCCCCATGAAGACGAGGAGGCATGATGTTGGTCATGACTACCAGGCACCGGGAAGCACACGAACGACGCCTGACCGTGGACGACCTGGAGAACACGCCGGAGGACGGTCGGCGGTACGAGCTGGTCGACGGGCGGCTTGACGTGTCACCGGCTCCCAAACCCCTGCACACACGCGTTTCCTACCGCCTGGGTTTCCACCTCGGTACCGTGGCTCCGGACGGGTTGGAGATCGGTGAGGGTCCTGGCATCGACCTGAACGCCGAGCGGACCCATCACCGGATCCCTGATCTGGCGGTCTTCGACTGCGAGTTGCCGTCACAGGGCTACTTCGACGTTCCCCCGCTTCTCGCCGTGGAGATCGTCTCCCCCGAAAGCGTCCTGCGGGACAACCACACCAAGCGCCACGAGTACGCGGCGTTCGGCATCCCCTCCTACTGGGTCGTCAACCCGCTCGCCGACAAGGTCGGGCTCGTCGAACTCCGTCTGGAGGACGGCTGCTACCAGGAGGTCGTCCAGGTCCACGGCGAGGACGTCTTCGAGACCGACCTCCCCTTCCCCGTCGGGCTCGTGCCGCACTGGCTGGTGGCCGAGGGCCCGTGGAGGAGGCACATCGGCGGCGGCCCCGCGCAGGCTCAGGCCGTCCAGCGGTAGAGGTGTTCGGGACGGCCCGCCGAGCCGTAGCGCATGCGCAGCTCGGCCCGGCCGTCCGCGCACAGGTGCTCCAGGTAGCGCCGCGCGGTCACCCGGGACACCCCGGCGCGCTCGGCGACCTCCGAGGCCGACACCTCTCCCCCCGCCTCCCGGAGCACCCCCGCCACCAGGTCCACGGTGGTCGGGGTCAGCCCCTTGGGCAGCGACCGTCCGGCGGCCGGGCGCAGCAGTCCGAACAGCCGGTCCACCTCCTGCTGGGTGGCCTCCCCGTCCGCGTCCATCCTCCGGCGCGCCACGGCGTAGCGCTCCAGCTGGTCGCGCAGCACGCTGAGCGGGAACGGCTTGAGCAGGTAGTGGACCGCCCCGCCGTGCATGGCCGAGCGCACCTGCCCGATGTCGCGCACGGCGGTGATCATCAGGAAGTCCGTCTGCTGGGGCGCGGCGCTGGTGGCGGCGGCGCGCAGGGCGCGCATCACCGAGATCCCCGAGGCGTCGGGCAGGTGCAGGTCGAGCAGCACCAGGTCGGGCTGGTGCCCCCGGATCTGGGTGAGGGCGGACGCGGCCGTGTGCGCGACCCCCGCCACGGTGAACCCGGGCAGCGACTCCACCAGCTCCTGGTGGTTGCGCGCCACCCGCACGTCGTCGTCCACGACCAGGACCCGGATCATCGGACCGCCCCCCGTACCGCCGCGGCCTCCGACAGGGGCAGGCAGGCGGTGAACACCGCGCCCTCGTCGGCGTCGGGCGCCTCCATCTCCACGCTTCCCCCTCTTCCCTCGCACACCTGCTTGACCAGCGCCAGGCCCAGTCCGCGCGTGCCGCCGTCCCGGGACGCCTTGGTGGTGAACCCGAGCCGGAAGATCTCCTCCGCCACGTCGTCGGCCACCCCGTGCCCGGAGTCGGTCACCCTGATCTCCAGCAGGTCGTGCGGCAGGTCGGCGCCGTCGGCCCGGTGCAGCCGCACCATCAGCTCCACCCAGCCGTGCGGGGCCGAGGCCACCGCGTCGAGCGCGTTGTCGACCAGGTTGCCGAGGACGAGCACCGCGTCGGAGCGTACGTCCCTGTCCAGGGCGGGGACGCTGGTGAGGGGGGACAACCGCAGGTCGACGCCCATCTCGGAGGCCTGGGCGGACTTGGCGATGGTCAGCGCGGCCAGCGCGGAGTCCTCCACGTGCCGGGAGATGTCCGTGCTGGTGCGGGTGTGGGCCGCGGACAGGTCGGCGAGGTAGGCGCGGGCCTCGTCGTGGGCGCCGAGTTCGAGCATTCCGGCGATGGTGTGCACCCGGTTGGCGAACTCGTGGGTCTGGGCGCGCAGGCCGCGGGTGACCGTGCGCGCGCCGTCGAGCTCGCCGGTGAGCCGGTCCAGCTCGGTGCGGTCACGGAAGGTGACGACCGCCCCGGCGTCCTCGCCGCGCACGTGGACCGGCATCCGGTTGGCGACCAGGATGCGGTGCCCCGCCAGCAGGAGGCGGTCGTCGCCGGGGTCGGCGCCGGAGACGATGTCGCGGACGCGCTCGGACAGGCCGAGTTCGTCGAGGCGGCGGCCCTCGGCGTCCTCGGGCAGGCCGAGCATCTCCCGGGCGGGCGGGTTGGCCAGGACGAGGCGGCCCGAGCCGTCCACGGCGAGCACGCCCTCGCGGACCGCGTACAGCAGGGCCTCGCGGCTCTCCAGCAGCGCGGTGATGTCGGCGGGTTCGAGGCCGTGGGTCTTGGTGCGGACCTGGCGGGAGAGGGCCCACGCGCCGGACACGCCCAGGACCAGGACCACGGCGACCGTGCCCAGCACGGCGGGGACCGCGGCCCTGGCCTCGGTGGCGGCGCTGGAGGCGAGGATGCCCAGGGAGACGTAGCCGACCACCTCGCCCCGCGCGTCGCCGCCGTTGACCGAGCCGCCGCCGGAGAACACCGGGACCTTGGCGCGCACGGTGCGTCCCCGGGTCCCCTCCTGCACACCGGTCCACTCCCGTCCCTCCGCGGCGGGTCCGGGCGGAGTGGACACGGTGCGGCCGATGAGCTCCTCGTCGGGGTGCGAGTAGCGGATCCCCTCGGGGGAGGCGATGACCACGAACTCGGTGCCGGTGGCGGCGTCGATCCGGTCGGCCAGGGGGGAGAGCCCGGACGCCGGGTCGGCGGACTGGAGGCCCTCGACGACCTCGGGCATCACGGCGACGGACCGGGCCAGGCTCAGGACCCGCTCGGCGTAGTGGCGGTCGGTGGTCCGGTCCGCGTGGACGACCCACAGCGCGCCCACGGCGGTGAGGGCCAGTGCCAGCAGGAGCACGTAGCCGATGAACAGGGAACCGGTGAGCGAGAGGCGGAAGCGCGCGGGGTACGTGATCATGTGTTCTCCAGGCGCCGTGGCGGGGGACGCGGAAGCCCCTGCCGGGCGAACGCGCAGGTGGGCGTTGCCCGAACAATACGACCAACGGGACACGGGTGCTGACACAATCCTGACAGGCGCATGACCGGGGTCACACCGCGGACCGGTCCGCGGTGCCGCCGGTCCCCGTGCCCGGCGCGGCCCCGCTCCGCGGCCGCGCCGGGGATGCGGCGGCCTTCCCCGGAGGGCGGGGGCGGGCGGGGGCCCTCAGGCCGCGGCGCGCCGGAAGACCTGCTTGGAGTGCCATGCGACGTGGGCGGGTTCGACGGCGGGGTGCCCCGGGAGCGGACGGACGAGGTCGCGTCCGGCGAGGGAGAGGACCACCGTCTCGGCCGTGGGGGAGCGGGCCTCGAACCGCGGGGACACCGCGACGGTGAGGTCGCCGGTGAGCCCGAGGACGCCCCGGTCGAACAGCAGGTGGTGCGTCGGGCACAGGCACAGGCCGTTGTCCAGGTCGTTGGGGCCCTCGTGCGACCACCAGCGGATGTGGGCGGCCTCCAGCCCGACCGACACGTCGTCCAGCCGGCCCTCGTACCCGCAGAACGCGCACCGGTGCTCGTAGGCGGTCAGGACGGTCTCCCGGAACCGGGGGTCGCGGACGCCTCCCTCCCCCGGCACGGGAACCGGCCCCTGGCCCACGCTGAGACCTGTGAGGGCGATGATGCCCTCGTGCAGGGAGGGGGCGAAGTTGTCGTCGAGCAGGTGACGGCCGATACGGGCGGCCAGGCCGGGGTCGTCCCGCAGGGCCGCGTCCAGGTCGGCGCTCAGCCTGCCCCGCGCCTCCTTCCCCCGGAGCAGGGTCACCCCCGCGCCCGGGGACCCTTCGCCGTCCACCGTGGTGACCCGCCAGAACCCGTCGCTCTCCAGGTGGTGGAAGGGGTAGGCGGGCGTGGTGGGGTTCGCGGGGCCGAACTCCCGGAGGAGCCGCGCGAGCCCGGCCTCGGCCTCGCTGTAGACGATGGGGGTGTTGCCGTGTCGCTGGTGGTGCGCGAGCGCGTACAGCAGCAGGAGGGGCTTGTGCGGAGCGCGGACTCCGGCGCGGGTCCACCGCTTGACGGATCCGAGCCGCTGGGTCCAGTCCATACCGGCACACCCTAGTACGGGCGGTTTCCGGTCAGGAGGCCGCCAGGTGTCCGGCCAGGCGCTCCACGTCCCAGGAGTCGACCGGCTCGGGGGCGGGCAGCACCGGGGCGAGCGACCCGGCGACGACCCGGCCCAGGCCGCACATCGTCCCGCCGTGCTCGAACAGGCGCGCCCGGACGACGGAGAGCGCGTCGAGGCCGGTCTGGTGCGGAACCACCCACACCAGTTCGCCCTCCTTGCCGTGGGTGAGACGGCGGGCGGCCTCCGCCTGGGCGCGCAGGCGGGTGGTGTCCATCCACGGCTGGGCCACCGTCTCCCCGCCGGGCGTGGTCAGTCGGCCCCTGCCTCGGGCGTCGGTGCCCAGGATGCCGGCCCCGCACTCCTGGGCGCCGACGAGCAGCCAGCCCGCCCCGGTGAGCACCAGGTGGTCGACGCCCGCCCCCTCTCCCGCCTCGGAGCCGCGGGCCAGGTGCGCCAGGTCGTGGAAGAGGTGGTACACCCCCGGCAGACCGTGCAGCCACTCCTGGAGCACCTGGCCCACGCGGCGCCCGAAGAACGCCCCGTGGCGGGCCACCGCGCCGTGTTCGTCCACGGCCGTGTCCAACGACGTACCGGTCCTGCCGTGCACGTGTACCACCATGGTCCGCCCCCGTCCCGCGCTCTTTCCGTCGGCGGCGGACGGTCCGGCGCCTCCGGCCGATCGCTCTCCGGCGAGCGCCACCGGACTCCCGGTACGCACGCCGTGCGCCCGCCCACCCCCGTGGAGCGGGCGCGACCCGTACCGGCCCGTTCACCGGCAGGCCTATTCGACCACTGCCGCACCGGCGGTCTCCGGCGAACAGCGACACTGTGAGGGGGGTCTCAACGGCAGCGGGCCCGACGGAGGCGGGCCGGGGCGCGGCGGGCCCGCTCACTCGGTGGGCGCCACGCCGATCGGGCAGCTGGCACCGGTCCCGCCGATCCCGCGGTACCCGGCCGGGTTCTTGGCGTCGGACAGGTACTGCTGGTGGTGGTGCAGGACGTGGAGCATGTACCGGCGTGAGGTGGTCTGCGGGGTGAACATGCGGGCCAGTTGGTGGCTGGTGACCAGGCGGTGCTGGTAGAGCACCGCCTGGGCGTGTTGGGCCAGGGCGCTGGCCTCGGTGGTGCGGATCGGCAAACCCTCGTCCTCCTCGGTGTGGGGAAAGACATCGCGTCATAAGGGGGAAGCCGGGCAGGGGCAGGCATGTGACGCATCACGATCGCGCGACCCGGCCCTTGAGGGAAAGCGGCGTTTTTGTCCGGGGGAGAGAACTCCCCGTTTCGCATCACCACAGATGTCGAAAGTTCTGCGCCCCCACCAGGAGAAAGGAAGAGCACACCCCAGCGCCTTTCAGGTCAACCCTGAGGCGTTCACTTTCCCCACGTGGCCCTTTCTTCGGGGCGACCCTTCCAAGGCTCCAGGGCCCGACTGAGGGCCTTACTGATCATTTCAGAATGAGGTTCGGAGTCGTCGCAAGCAGATGATGCTGCAGGCGAGTGGGAGCAGGCCAAGGTGGAGGTCGGCGCGTATCTCGTAGCGGATGCGCAGGCGTTTGAACTGGTGGAGCCGGGCGAAGGTCCGTTCCACGACCCAGCAGGTCTTGCCCAGGCCGGATCCGTGGGCGGTGCCCTTGCGGGCGATCTTCGGCGTGATGCCGCGAGCGCGGAGGAGTCGTCGGTGCTTGTCGTAGTCGTAACCGCGGTCGACGAACAGCCGCCGCGGCCGGTGCCGGGGCCGGACCACCAGGCCGCGGATGCGGGGGATTGCGTCCAGCAGGGGTATGAGCTGGGTGACGTCGTGACGGTTTCCGCTGGTCAGCGCACTACAAGCGGCGTTCCGTGCCGGTCGTTGATCAGGTGGTGCTTGCTGCCGGGGCGGCCGCGGTCGACCGGCGAAGGTCCGGTGCGAGCCCCCCCCTTTGAGGGCCCGGACGTGCGAGGCGTCGACCGCGGCGTCCTCCATGTCCAGCAGGCCGACTCTGCGGAGTTCCGCGAGGAGGATTTCGTGCAGGCGGGGCCAGACGCCGGCCTCGGTCCAGTCCCGCAGGCGCCGCCAGCACGTCACCCCGCTGCAGCCGATCGTCTCGGTCGGCACATCCGCCCAGGTCACACCCGTGCGCAAGACGTAGACGATCCCGCGCAGAGCCGCACGGTCATCCACCGGCAGGCGGCCCGGATACCGCCGACGCCGCGGCGGACGAGGAGGGAGCAGTGGCGCGACACGTTCCCACAGATCATCAGGCACAAGATCATCCGACACCTGGACCACTCTGCCGCCACCGGATCCGACCGCCAAGCCCTCACACCGAACTCCTCCCGAAAAAATCAGTGAAGGGTGTCCGCGCCTTTGTCAAATGCCTCCCTGTGTCGTTCGACTTCGGGGAGGTGGTCGGCGGTCCAGGAGCGCAGGATCGAGAAGGGCTCCTCAAGCGTGCGGCCCAGCGGTGTGATCCGGTACTCCACAGCAACGGGGCGTTGCATCAGTACCCGGCGCTCGACGAGGCCGTTGCGTTCCAACCGTCGCAGTGCCTGCGTCAGCGATTTTTGAGTGACCCCATCGAGCTCTCTCTTGAGCTCGTTGAAGCGTCGCGGCTGCCGGCACAACGCGGCCAGCAGCAGATGACCCCACTTGTCCAGCAGCTGATCCAGGAGCTCGCGCTGCGGGCCAACGATGGTCTCGTGACCGGCCCGATCTTCGCGGATACCAGGTTTCTTTGAAGTACCTGCCATGCACCAGGTATACCAGAGATACCGGCAACCCAAAGGAATCTCATGACCGAACAGTCCCTGCCCAGCCTCAATCTCAAGCGCCAGGACGGAGTGCTATGGGTCTCGATTGATGTTCCGCCCGTCAACCTGATGACGGCGCAGCTCATGCTCGACCTGGACGCCGTCGCTGCATCGGCCGAGAATGATCCCGATCTGCACGTCATCGTGGTCCAGAGCGCTAATCCGGAGTTCTTCCTGGCGCACGGCGACCTGTCATTCGTGGAGGACCCCGCGACCTACGCCGCCCTCCCGGTCGCGGAGGAGACGCTTGTCGGGACGGGCCCGATGATGCGGCTTCATGAACGCTGGCGGCGACTGCCTCAGATCACCATCGCCAAGGTCGCGGGACTCGCCCGTGGCGGTGGAGCCGAGCTGGTCTCCAGCCTGGATCTGCGATTCGCGGCCCTCGAGACTGCGGCGTTCGGCCAGTTCGAGGCACTGATCGGCATCGTCCCTGGAGCCGGTGCAACTGCCCACCTGCCCCGCCTCGTGGGTCGCGCTCGCGCTCTCGAGATCGTGCTGACAGGCGGGCTCGTCGACGCGGCGACCGCCGAGCGGTGGGGTTGGGTGAACCGGGCTCTGCCCGCCGCAGAACTGGATGAATATGTTGAGTGGGTCGCACTGACCATCGCGTCTCTGCCCGACGGTGTCCGTGCCGCGGCTATCGAAGCAATCGACGCGGCCGACGGCACGCTTGAGGACGCACTGCGCGCGGAAAACCGCCTGCTCGGCGAAACGTTCACCCCTGCGTCTGGAGAGCTTGCCCGGGCAGCGCTCGCGGCCGGGGTTCACACGCGCGAGGTGGAGCTGAACCTCGAAAAGGTGCTGCGCGCGAACCTCGTCCGACATTCGTAACGAATCGCCCTGCGCGGGTGGAGTGCAGAAGTTGTCGGTACGGTCTGTTTGGTAATTCGGGTCGAACGACCGTACGGGCCGCCTCCAACTCTGTGAAGCTGATTGTTTCGGGATGAGTTCGGTGTGAGGGCTTGGCGATCGGATCCGGTGGCGGCAGAGTGATCCAGGTGCCGGATGATCTTGTGCCTGATGATCTGTGGGAACGTATCGCTCCGCTGCTGCCGCCCCGGCCGCCGCGCCGTCATCGGTATCCCGGACGCCTGCCGGCGGACGAGCGCGCGGCCCTGCGAGGCATCGTTTACGTGCTGCGTAAGAACGTGAGCTGGAGAGATGTACCCGCCGAGCAGACCGGGTGCAGCGGCGTGACAGCGTGGCGGCGGTTGCGGGACTGGACCGAGGCCGGGGTGTGGTCCCGCCTGCACAAAGTGCTCCTGGCCGAGCTGCGCAAGGCAGGACTGCTGGACATGGACGACGCTGCGATCGACGGCTCACACGTTCGAACCCTCAAAGGGGGGCTCACACCGGGCCTTCGCCGGTCGACCGCGCACGGCCGGGCAGCGAACGCCACCTGATCGTCGACCGGCACGGCACCCCTCTCGCCGTCACCCTGCCCGGCGGAACACGTCCCACCCCCAGCGGTTCCACCACCCGCGCCGAGGCCGCGAGCGCACCAACCATCATTGAATGATGGCTGAGCCATCACTCAGCCATCATTCGAGCGTTCGCGGGCGTACTCGCACGTACTCCGTCGTACTACTCGGCCGCGTGACCCGAGGACGCATCGTCCGAGGTCACGACACCGATCGGGCAGCTGGCGCCGGTCCCGCCGATGCCGCAGTACCCGCCCGGGTTCTTGGCGTCGGACAGGTACTGCTGGTGGTAGTCCTCGGCGAAGTAGAACTCGCGCAGCGGCGCGATCTCGGTGGTGATCGGCCCGTAGCCCGCCCGGGTCAGCACCGGCTGGAACGCGTCGCGGCTGGCCTCGGCCGCGGTCCGCTGGTCGTCGTCGTGGTACAGGATCGCCGACCGGTACTGGCTGCCGACGTCGTTGCCCTGGCGCATCCCCTGGGTCGGGTCGTGGCCCTCCCAGAACACCTTGAGGATCTCGGCGTACGAGATGCGCTCGGGGTCGAACACCACGCGCACCGCCTCGGTGTGCCCGGTCAGGCCCGAGCACACCTCCTCGTAGGTCGGGTTGGGCGTGTAGCCACCCGCGTAGCCCACCGCGGTCGTGATGATCCCCCGCTCCGCGCCCAGGCGCCAGAACATGCGCTCGGCGCCCCAGAAGCAGCCCATCGCCACGTCGGCGATCCGGCTGCCCTCCGGGTAGGGCGGGGTGAGCCGGGTGCCCAGGACGGTGTGCCTGCCGGGTTCCGGCAGCGGGGTGTCCCGGCCGGGCAGGGCACGTGCTGGATCGACCATGGTCGTCTTTCTCCCGAACATGCTTCCCAGAGTATCCACGGGCGTGGTCCGGCGCACGGACGCGGTCGAACCTGTGGACGGACGCGGCCGGCGCCGTCGCGGGCACGGCCCCGCGCACGGGGCGCGCCCCGCCCGCGCCCGGGGCCCGGGCCGTCCGACGCGCGGCACGGACGGGACGGCGCGGCCGTACCCGCGACTCCCGGGGGAAGACACTCCGGACAATTCGTCCTACCATTGCTGGCGTGCCGGAATCCAAGCGTGGCGTCGCCCTCGGGGCGGCCGCCTTTCTCCTGTGGGGCGTAGCGGCCCTGTACTGGCCCCTCCTCTCCGCCTCCGAGCCCAGCGAGATCCTCGCCCACCGCATGGTGTGGGCCCTGCTGGCGATGTGCGTCGTCCTCCTCGTCGCCCGCCGGGGCTGGTCCTGGCTCCCCGCGGTGGTGCGCAGCCCCCGCCGCCTGCTGCCGGTCGCCGCGGCGGCGGTGCTGATCTCCCTCAACTGGTGGGGGTTCATCTACGCGGTCTCCACCGAGCAGACCCTGCAGGCCTCGCTCGCGTACTTCATCAACCCGCTGATGTCGGTGTGCCTGGGGGTGGTGCTGTTCTCCGAGCGGCTGCGAACCCTCCAGTGGGTGGCGGTCGGCCTCGGCGTCCTGGCCGTGACCGTGATGACCGTCGCCTACGGCGCGGCCCCCTGGCTGTCGCTGCTCATGGCCTCCTCCTTCGCCGCCTACGGCGCGGTGAAGAAGTACGTGGACCTGGACGGCATGCAGAGCCTGACCGTCGAGACCCTGGTGATGTTCCTGCCCGCGCTGGGCTTCGTGGTCCACCTGGAGGCCACCGGGGCGGGAACCGCGTTCTCCGTGTCGGCGGGCCACACCGCGCTGCTGGTCGGCGGCGGCTTCGTGACCGCCCTGCCGCTGCTGCTGTTCGGCGTGGCCGCGCGCCAGATCCCCCTGAGCGTCATCGGGATGCTCCAGTACATCGCCCCGGTCATCATGTTCTTCGTCGGCTGGCTGGTGCAGGGCGAGGACATGCCGCCCTCCCGCTGGCTGGGCTTCGCGCTGGTGTGGCTGGCGCTGTGCGTGTTCGCCTTCGAACAGATCCGCGACCTCCGCTCCCGGCCCCGACCGCGCGCCTCCGCCCCGGCCGGGGAGCGCGGCGAGGAGCACGGCGGGGAGCAGGGCGGGGAACCCGGCGACCAGAGGCCGCGGGAGGCCGGGCGGCCCCGGAGGCCGCTCGCCGGGGAGCCCACCCGTCCGGACCCCGCGGACTGACCCGGCTTTCCCCGCTTTCGAAAAACCCAAACTACCCTCTGTGACTCTGTGCTAACGTCAGGTCGCGGGTCGGGGGCCTCCCCGGCTCGGACCAGGCCGCACGTCCCGGAGGGCCCTCCCATGCCTCGCACCAGCCGAACGGCACGCGCCACGCGCGCCGTCACGGCCGTGTGCCCAGGGGCGCCCTCCCTGCTCCTGCTGCCGCTGGTGGCCGGGGCGCTGCTGGTCGGCCTGTGGCTGCTCGGCGCGGCTCCCGCCTCCGCCGACTCCGGTACGGACGGCTCCCGGCCCCTGGTCGGCGACGCTTCGCTCACCACCGGTCGGCTGGCGGACGGCTTCCCCGGCACCGCCGCGAGCCGGGACCGCGCCTCCTCGGACCACGTCCTCCGGGACCGCGTCTCCTCCGACCGCGCCTCCCTGGACGGCGCGCCCCTGGACACCGCCTCCCTCGGGCTCGGCCGCTCCGGCCGCCTCGGCGAGGTCGTTCCCGAGGGCGTCGGGCAGGTGGCCGAACCGGTCGCCTCCACCCTGGGCACGGTGCACCAGCACCTCGAACACGGGGCCGAGCGCACCGCCGCCGAGACCGCCGCCGTCCTGCCCGATGCCGCGTGGCCGGTCAGCGGGATGGGCGAGGGCGCCCGGCGCGTGGTCCGCGAACTCGACCGCGACGGCCGCGCCGCCGGAGGCGTCCTCTTCCCCGTGGCGTCCGCGGTCCCCGGCGCCGCCCCGTCGACGGACGGCGACGGCTCCACAACCGGCCCGCGCGAGCGCGCGGCGGACGGGGGCTCCACCGGCCCCGACACCCCGCACGGCCCCGTCCACGGGCCCGGCGCCGCCCTCGCGGCGGACACCGCCGCGGCCCCCGCCGACGAGGACCGGGGCGAGCGGCCGGGCACCGCGGCCCCGCCCCCCGGGTCCTCCCCCCACCAGCTCACCACCGGTTCGGCCGCGCCCGCCGGGGGCTCCGTCCCCGTTCCCGCCGTCGCGGGCTACCTCACCGCGGCGCCCGTCACCGCGCCCTCCGCCGACGCCGTCCTGCTCGCCGCCCGGGCCCTGCTCACCGTGCCCGGCGGCCCCAGCGACGACCCCACCGTCTCCCCCGACTAGGACGCGGTCCCTCCCGCGCGGACGCACGCTCCCGCGCACGGACCCGTCCCAGCCCGGCCCTCACGCGCCCTCTGGGAGCTGACCTGAGTCCCGTGCCCCGTTCACGGAATTCATGCCAGCCGGTGGTCCGCCCCGGCTCCGGCCGAGCGCGCCCCACGCGCCCGGCCCCCGTATCCACTGATCCAGAGCACAACTTCCGAAGGGAAACCCATGACGCAGGTCAAGCGCGTATCAGCCAGGGCCGTCCTCCTCGCCGCCGGAACGGCGGGCTTCGTCGCCCTCGGCGCCGGGGTCTCGGGCGCCGAAGCCCTCTCCTCCACCGTCCACGAGGTCGCGCCCGTCGTCGAGCGGGCCCTGGTGGAGGGCGTCGCCCCCACCATGAACAGCGTGGCGCCCGAGGGCGTCGGGCCGATCGCCGGCACCGCCCTGGCGGAGCTCCAGGAGACCGCGCACAACCCCGAGAAGCCCGCCCCCGACCTGGCCGCGCCGCTGCCCGAGGGCGAGGACGTCCGGACCCCGCTCGGCGAGGTGCCCAACCCGACCTCCGAGCTGGCCGACACCGTCTCCGGGGTCCAGGACGCCACCGGCCTGGACGGCGACCCCTACGACACCATCGGCCACGACGCCGGCCGGGCCCTGGAGCACGGCGGCCACCGGGCGGGCGAGGCCGTGGAGGAGACCGCCGTCACGGTGCTGCCGCACACCCTGGAGTCCGTCTACGGGCTGCGCGAGCAGGTGGACCTGCCCCGGGTGGGGCAGGTCGCCCAGCTGCCGGACACCTCCCGGCTCCACGACGTCGCCGCGCTGCCCGACACCTCGGGCCTGTCCTCGGTGACCGGCGGCGACGGCCTGGCGCTGGACGGCGCCGAGGCCCCCGTCCTGGAGGACGCCCTGGGTCTGGGCGGCTCCTCCACCGTCCGCCAGTCGGCGCCCGAGGCGCCCGGCCTGGGCGACCTGGCCGGCGCCCTCACGAGCGGCGGTTCCGAGGAGGGGGACCTCAGGGTCGCCGAGGTCCAGCCCCTGAACGTGGAGGGCCCCCTGGCCGAGTCCGGGCTGCCCCGCCTCTCCGGCACCGGCGTGCCCGTGGTCGACGACACGGTGGACTCCGCCGTGCCGCAGCTCGCCGACGCGGGGGTGCCCGGGGTCGCCGAGGGTGTGAACACCCAGACCGCCGAGGACCTGGTGGCCGCGCTGAGCCGGGGCACGGACCTGCTGAACGACGTGGACACCAGCGACCTGGTGTCCATCGAGGGCGGCACCGTCCCGCAGGAGACCCCCTCGGGCATGACCCAGCACCCGACCTTCATGGACATGCCGGGCTTCGAGGCCCTGCCCGTCGTGAGCTAGGAGGATCCCGCACCGCCGGCGGGCGCGACGGCTCTCCCCCGCCGCGTCCGCCGGTCCCGGGGACGGTCCGCCGGAGCACCTGAACGGAATCCCACCGCGGCACCGGACCGGCCTCCCCGCACTGCGGGACCGGGAGAACGGCGACGGCGCCGCCCCCTCGGGCGGCGCCGTCCCCGATCCTCGTGTCCCTCGGCCCCGCCGGGCCTCCACAGCCCGCGGAGCCCCGGCGGAACTCAGCCCGAGCGCTCGACCACGTAGTCGCACAGCGCCTCGAAGGCGCCCCTCGCCGGGCTCTCGGGCAGGGTCGCCAGCTCCGCGCGTGCCTTGTCGGCCCAGCTGCGCAGGGTGGCCTCGGCCTCGGCCATCGCCGGGTGCACCCGCAGCAGCGCCAGCGCCTCCTCGGCCTCCTCGTCCCCCAGCGGGCGGCCCAGCAGCGACTTGAGCCGCTCGTCCGCCGCGTCCTGGGACCGCAGCGCGTAGAACATCGGCAGGGTCAGCACGCCCTCCCGCAGGTCGGTCCCCGGGGTCTTGCCCGAGTCCGTGCTCTCGCTCGCCACGTCCAGCAGGTCGTCGGCCAGCTGGAAGGCCATTCCCAACGCGTCGCACGCCCGGGTGACCGTCCCGATCGTCTCGGGGTCGACCTTGCCGAACATCCCGCCGAACTCCGCCGACGACGCGATCAGGGACGCCGTCTTGTCGCTGATCACCCGCAGGTAGTGGTCCAGCGGGTCGGTGCCCTCCTGCGGACCGGAGGTCTCCAGGATCTGCCCCTGCACCAGGCGCCCGAACGTGGTCGCCTGGAGCCGGACCGCCTCGGTGCCCAGGTCGGCGAGCATCTCCGAGGCGCGGGCGAACACGTAGTCGCCGGTCAGGATGGCGACGCTGTTGCCCCAGCGCTGGTTGGCGCTGGGCTCGCCGCGCCGCAGCTCCGCCTCGTCCATGACGTCGTCGTGGTAGAGCGTGGCCACGTGGGTGAGCTCCACCACGGCCGCGGCCGGGATGAGGTCGGGCACGGAGGGATCGCCGAAGTGGGCGGCCAGCAGCACCAGGGTCGCGCGGAAGCGCTTGCCCCCTGCGGCCAGCAGGTGGGACGCGGCCTCGGTCAGCAGGGGGTCGCTCGACGCGACCGACTCCCTCAGCAGGTCCTCGACCTTCGCCAGGTTGTCCTGGACCTCCCGGGCAAGGGCATCGTCGACTCTCGGCAGAGCGAGAAACCCGCTCGGGACAGCACCGCTCACCGTACAGCTCCACCTGTCGAACGGCACGGCGGTGACCCCGGGTGAGGGGCCACCGCGTGCTCAGCACATGAACATGATCCGACTTGCCACGGTATCCGACCCGGAATGAACAGCCAAAGCCACACCCGGGTACGGAACCGGCAGGTGACGAATCCCAGGTCAGACCAGGTAATTGGTCACTCTGCCGGTCACCGCGCGTCAGTGTCCGCGCCCGCTGTGGGCGCCGCACCCGTACCCGCCGGTCACTGCGCGTTCACGGCCGCCGGTCACTCCGTGCCCCGGCGGGCCCCGCGGCGGATCCGGCGTCCGTCGACGCCTGGTCCACCATCACCGCGGTCGGCGCCTGGTCGGCGTCGGGCGGGGGCAGCAGGTTGTCGAGCACCGCTCCCGGGTACACGCCCAGCAGCAGCGTCGCCGCCACGCCGATCGCGATGACCCCGCCCGTGGCCGCGCCCGCGCGCACCACCGTGGGGCCCTCGCCCTCGGGGTCCCGGAAGAACATCACCACGATGATCCGCACGTAGAAGAACGCGGTCACCGCGCTGCTCAGCACACCCACCACGACCAGCGGAACGGCACCGGCCGCCACCGCCGCCTCGAACACCGCGAACTTGCCGATGAAGCCGCTCGTGAGCGGGATCCCGGCGAACGCCAGCAGGAACAGCGCCAGCGCCCCGGCCAGCACCGGGGAGCGGCGGCCCAGCCCCGCCCACCGGTCCAGGTCGCCCAGCTCCTGTCCGCCGTCCTTGGTCCGCACCAGCGTCACCACGGCGAACGCGCCCAGCGTGGTGAACCCGTAGGCCGCCAGGTAGAACATGGCGCCCGCGAGCCCGTCCGTGCTGCCCGCCACGACCGCGGTCAGGATGAACCCGGCGTGCACCACCGACGAGTAGGCCAGCAGCCGCTTGACGTCGCGCTGGGAGACCGCGATGACCGCGGCCACGACCATCGTCAGGACGGCCACCGCCCACAGCATCGGCTCCCAGCTCTGGGCCGAGCCCCCGAAGGGCACGAAGAACACCCGCAGCAGGGCGCCGAACGCGGCGACCAGCGTGCAGGAGGCCATCAGCGCCGTGATCGGGGTCGGGGCGCCCTGGTACACGTCCGGCTTCCAGTTGTGGAAGGGCACCGCGCCGACCTTGAACAGCAGGCCGATCGCCACCAGGCCGATGCCCATGAGCAGCAGCGGCTCGCCGTCGCCGCCCTGGAAGATGTCCGCGCCGCCCGCCTCGACGGCCACGCGGATGTCGCCGAAGTTCACCGAGCCCGCGTAGCCGTAGACCATGGCGGCGCCGAACAGGAAGAACGCCGACGAGAACGCGCCCAGCAGGAAGTACTTGACCGCGGCCTCCTGCGAGAACAGGCGGCGGCGCCGGGCCAGCCCGCACAGCAGGTACAGCGGCAGGCTCATGACCTCCAGGGCGATGAACATCGTCAGGAAGTCGTTCGAGGCCGGGAACATCAGCATCCCCAGCACCGCGAACATCACCAGCGGGTACACCTCGGTGTGCTGGGAGCCCGCCAGGATGTGCGCGCGCTCCTCCTCGCTCCCGGGCACCGTCGCCGCCTGCGCGGCGAACGCGTCGCGCCCGTCCCGGCGCTCGGAGATCAGCATCAGGCTCACCAGGGCCAGCACGGTGATGGTGCCCTGGAAGAAGATCACCGTCCGGTCCACCGCCAGCGCCCCGGCGGCGACCGTCACCCCCGGCGCGTCGTCGGGCAGCGAGCCCACCTGGAGCACCAGCAGGACGAACACGGCCAGCAGTGCGAGCACCGCGAGCCCGATCTGGATGCCGCGGCGCCGCCCCTGGGGGACGAACGCCTCGAACAGCACGCCCAGCACACCGGCGGCGAACACCGTGAGCAGCGGCGCGAGCAGCCACCAGTCCATCTGCGGCGCCGCCTCGGTGATGACGGGAAGGTCCATGTGGGGGATCACTCCGCGTCTCCTTCCTCTTCCTGGGCGCCCGCGGCGCCTCCGGTCCCGCTGTCAGGGCCCGCCGCGCCGACCTCCACGGTGCGCTCCACCGCGGGGTTGATCGCGTCCAGCACCGGCTGCGGGTACAGGCCGAGCAGGAGGATGAGCGCGAGCAGCGGGGCCACCGCCCACGTCTCCCGCGCGGACAGGTCGCGCAGGCCGGTCAGGTCCTCCCTGGTGGGTCCGTTCATGGTGCGCTGGTACATCCACAGGATGTAGAGCGCGGCCAGGACCACGCCGACCGCCGCGACGATCGCGGGGGCCGGGCTGAAGGCGTACACGCCGACGAACACCAGGAACTCGCTGACGAACGGCGCCAGGCCCGGCAGCGCCAGACCGGCCAGGCCCGTCACCAGGAACACCCCGGCCAGCCTGGGCGCGATCCGCTGCACGCCGCCGTAGTCGCTGATGAGCGCGGAACCGCGGCGGGCGACGAGGAAGCCCACGACCAGGAACAGCGCCCCGGTCGCGAACCCGTGGTTGACCATGTACAGGGCGGCCCCGGCCTGCCCCTGCGCGGTCAGGGCGAAGATGCCCAGGGTGATGAAGCCGAAGTGGGAGACCGACGTGTACGCCACCAGGCGCATCATGTCGTTCTGCCCGATGGCCAGGATCGCGCCGTAGATGATGCTCACCAGGCTCAGCGCCACCACCGGCCACACGAACCAGGACACGGCCGCCGGGAACAGCTCCAGGCAGTAGCGCAGCATCCCGTAGGTGCCGACCTTGTCCAGCACGCCCACCAGCAGCACGGCGGTGCCCGGGCGCGAGGCGCCCGCCGCCGAGGGCAGCCAGGTGTGCACGGGCCACATCGGCGCCTTGATCGCGAAGGCGACGAAGAAGCCGAGGAACAGCCAGCGGGCCGTGGCCGGGTCCACGGCGGCCAGGGCGCTGCCCTCACCGACCAGGTCGCTCCACAGGAAGGTGCCGCCGAAGACGTACACGCCGATCACCGCGACCAGCATGACCAGGCCGCCCGCGAGGCTGTAGAGCAGGAACTTGACCGCGGCCCTCGCCCGGTCGTCGCCGCGCCCGTAGCGCCCGATCATGAAGTAGACCGGGATGAGCATGGCCTCGAAGAACACGTAGAACAGGAAGACGTCGGTGGCGGCGAAGACGCCGATCATCATCGCTTCCAGGACCAGGATGAGCGCGAAGTACCCGCGCCCCCCGTCCTCGCGGTCGTCGTGCTCGCGCCAGGCGGCCAGGACCACCAGCGGCACCAGGACGGCCGACATCAGGATCAGGGCCAGGGCGATGCCGTCCACGCCCACGGCGTAGCTGACGCCGAAGCGCGGGATCCAGGGATAGACCTCCTCGAACTGCAGGGCGCCGGCCCGGGAGGTGTCGAACTGCAGGGCCATGGCCCCGAGCACGAGCAGGGTGGCGAGCGAGAAGCCCAGCGTGAGCCGCTTGGCGGTCTCGGCCGGGGCCCCGCCCCGCGCCGCGGCGGCGGGCCGCACGGCCGTCGCCGTGGCGGTGGCGCCTCCCTCGGAGGCGGCGGAGGCGGACGAGGCGGCCGAGGCCGCCGCCCGCCCCGGGGCGGCCTTGGCGGTGCGCGGCAGCGCCCAGACCAGGACCGCGCCGACCGCGGGGAGCGCGATCGCGATGGTGAGCCAGGGGATCATGTCAGAACCTCACAGCCAGCGTCGCGGCGACGATGACGGCGCCGAAGAGCATGGTGAGCGCGTACGTGCGGGCGAACCCGGTCTGGACCCGGCCCAGCCCGCTGGAGGAGTCGCGCACCCCGGCGCCCAGCCCGTTGACCGCCCCGTCGATGACCTTGTCCTCGATGACGAGCAGGGCCCGGGTCAGCTGCTGGCCGGGTCGCATGAGCAGGCCCTCGTTGATCTCGTTGCCGTACAGCTCGCGGCTGGCGGCGACGGTGACGGGGTTGCCCCGGGGCGCGGTGCGCTCCACCGGCCTGCGCAGGTAGACCGCCCAGGCGGCGGCCACGCCCAGGACCATGACGCCCAGGGCGGCCAGTCCGTAGGGCGCGGTGAACGCGTGCACGACGTCGAAGTGGTGCGGGTGGGCCCCGGTGGCCGGGGTCAGGAAGCCCGCGAACCGGTCGCCGAGGGTGAGGAGGGCGCCGAGCGCCACCGACCCCACGGCCAGCACCACCATGGGGGCGGTCATGCTGACCGGCGACTCGTGCGGGTGCACGCCCTCGTCCCACCGCTTCCCGCCGAGGAAGGTCATGAAGACCATCCGCGACATGTAGAAGGCGGTGAGCCCCGCGCCGACGATGACGGCGGTCCCGAGCACCATGCCCTGGGTGCCGCCCACGCCGAAGGCCGCGGAGATGATGCTCTCCTTCGTCCACCAGCCCGACAGCAGCGGGAAGCCGATGATGGCCAGGTAGCCGAGCCCGAAGGTGGCGAAGGTGATCGGCATGACCCGGGCCAGCCCGCCGTAGCGGCGCATGTCCACGCCGTCGTTCATGGCGTGCATGACCGATCCGGCGCCCAGGAACAGCCCGGCCTTGAAGAAGCCGTGGGTGACCAGGTGGGCGATGGCGGCCACGTAGCCGACCGGGCCGAGCCCGGCGGCCAGGACCATCATGCCGATCTGGCTCATCGTGGACCCGGCCAGGGACTTCTTGATGTCGTCCTTGGCCGAGGCGATGATCCCGCCCGCCAGCATGGTCGCGGCGCCCACCACGGTGACCACGGTCTGGGCCACCGGGGCGCCCTCGAAGATCGGCCCGGCGCGCACGATGAGGTACACGCCCGCGGTGACCATGGTGGCCGCGTGGATGAGCGCGGACACCGGGGTCGGGCCCTCCATGGCGTCGAGCAGCCACGCCTGGAGCGGCAGCTGCGCGGACTTGCCGCAGGCGCCCAGGAGCAGCAGCAGCCCGATCGCGAGCAGCACGCCGTCGCCCGCGCCCGGGACGGCCGCGAACACGTCGCTGAAGCTGACCGCGCCCAGCACCGCGAACATGATCATGATCGCGATGAGCAGGCCCATGTCGCCGACGCGGTTGATGATGAACGCCTTCTTGGCGGCCACCGCGGCGGAGGGCTTGTACTGCCAGAACCCGATGAGCAGGTAGGACGCCAGGCCCACGCCCTCCCAGCCGAGGAAGAGCAGCACGAAGTTGTCCGCGAGCACCAGCACGAGCATGGCGGCCACGAACAGGTTGAGGTAGGCGAAGAAGCGCCGCCTGCCCGGGTCCTCGGCCATGTAGCCGACGGAGTAGATGTGGATGAGCGACCCCACGAAGGTGATCAGCAGCACGAAGCTGATCGAGAGGGGGTCGACGAGCAGGTCCACCCCGGCGGAGAACTCGCCGGCGGAGAACCACTCGTAGACGGGGACGGAGACGCTGCGCGCGTCGGCCGCCCTGCCGAGAAGGTCGAACAGGACGAGCAGCGCCCAGGCGAAGGAGGCGACCGGCAGGGCCGTGGCCAGCCAGTGCCCCCACTTGTCGGTGCGCCTGCCGCCGAGCAGCAGGATCGCCGCGCCCGCGAGCGGCAGGGCGATGAGCAGCCATGCGCCCGACAGCACGGCGCTGTCGGCCGCGGTCGCCACCGCGGGTTCGGCGGCGAGGTACGCGTGAGATGTCACAGCCACGTCGCCTTCTAGTGCTTGAGCAGGTTGGCGTCATCCAGCGACGCCGACCTGCGGGTTCGGAAGATCTGCATGATGATCGCGAGGCCCACGACCACCTCGGCGGCGGCGACGACCATCACGAAGAAGGCGATGACCTGCCCCTCGATGTCCCCGTGCATCCGGGCGAACGCGACGAACGCCAGGTTGCAGGCGTTGAGCATCAGCTCGACGCACATGAAGACGATGATCGCGTTGCGCCGGACCAGGACGCCGACGGCGCCGATGGTGAACAGCAGCGCCGCGAGGACGATGTAGTTCATCGGGTCCACGAGGACTCGACCTCCTGCCCGTTGCCGTTGCCGTTGCGCGGTCCGTCCGCGTCGTCGGAGCCGCCCGGGCCCCCGACCCCGCCGGATCCGTCCGCCTCGCCCGCGTCGCCGGTGTTGTCCCCGACACGGGTGCCGGTCTCCGCAGGGCTGCCGGGCGTCCGCGCCGCGGGCCGGCCGCCGTCGTCGGTGGCGGGCTCGGCCGTCTTGGACCCGGCCGAGTCCGACGCCCCGCCGGGCAGCGCCGCCTGGCCCGTGCGCACGGTCCCGGGCACCCGGGACTGGTACTCGGGGTCGCGCGCGGTCAGGACCGGGTTGAGCGAGAGCTGGGAGACCGTGCCGTCCGGCAGCAGCGCGGGCATGTCGATCGCGTTGTGCCGGGCGTAGGTGCCCGGTCCCGGCAGCGGGGTCGGGTGGTCGCCGCGGATGCGGTCCTCGGAGATCTCCCGCTGGGTGCGGCGCTTCTTGGTGCGGGCGGTGTGCGCCAGGACCATGGCGCCCAGGACCGCGGTGATGAGCAGCGCGCCGGTGGCCTCGAAGGCGACCACGTAGCGCAGGAGCAGTTCGCCCGCGATCCACGGGATGGTGCCGCCGGCCGCCGCGGCGCCCTCGGTGAGGCCGACCGGGTCGCCCACCGCGATGCGGGTGATGCCGGTGGCCAGGGCGCCGACGAAGGCCAGGGCGACGACGGCCGTCATGAGGCGCTGTCCGCTGATCGTCTCCACCAGGGAGTCGGCCGAGCTGACACCGATGAGCATCAGCACGAACAGGAACAGCATGAGGACGGCGCCGGTGTAGACGACGATCTGCACGACCATGAGGAAGGGCGCCGCGTTGATGCCGTAGAAGACGGCCAGGCCGACCATGGTCAGCGCCATGGACATCGCCGAGTGCACGGCCTTGCGGGAGAAGACCACGCCCAGGGCGCCGAGGAGGACCACGGCGCCCAGGATCCAGAACGCGGCCGCCTCGCCGCCGCCGATCGGCGCGGCCAGGTGCAGCGGCTGGTCGGAGGGCGCGGCGTGGGAGACGCTGGTGAGCGGGTTCAACGGACCGCCTCCGGAGCCTCGGGCGCCTCGTCCTGCGAACCGTGCTGGCCGCGGCCGGTGGCGTAGTAGTCCAGGTCGGTCTCGCCCAGGCGCATGGGGTGGGGCGGCTGCTCCATCCCCTCGCGCAGCGGGGCCAGCAGCTGCTCCTTGGTCCAGATCAGGCTCTGCCTGCTGTCGTCGGCCAGCTCGTACTCGTTGGTCATCGTCAGGGCGCGCGTGGGGCAGGCCTCCACGCACAGCCCGCACAGGATGCACCGCAGGTAGTTGATCTGGTAGACCCGGCCGTAGCGCTCGCCGGGCGAGTACCTGTCGTCCTCGGTGTTGTCACCGGCCTCCACGTAGATGGCGTCGGCGGGGCAGGCCCAGGCGCACAGTTCGCACCCGATGCACTTCTCCAGGCCGTCGGCCCACCTGTTCAGCTGGTGCCGTCCGTGGAAGCGCGGCGCCGTGGGGCGCTTGACCTCCGGGTACTCGACGGTCGGCACCTTCTTGAACATCGTGTGGAAGGTGACACCGAAACCCTTGACGGGGTTGAGCCACTCAAGCACCGGTAACCTCCTCACCCTTCTTGTTGCGGTCGGCGGCGGCCGGGGCCGTCCGCGGCGGTTCGGCGAGCACGCTGCTGCCGTAGTGCGGGGCGGCGCTCGGCGGAACCGGGAAGCCGCCGAAGGCGGGGTCCCGGTGCGCCCGTCGGGCGTTCTCGGCGCGCTGGCGGGCGTTCTCGGCCCGCTCGCGGCGCACGTGGCGCAGCCAGGCGGCGAAGGCGGCCACGGTCGCGGCGGTGAAGGCGGCGACGACCACGCCGACGACCAGCGGGGAGGCGCCCTCCAGGACGAGCATCCGCACGACGGCCACGGCGGTGATCCACACCAGCTGGATCGGGATGAGCACCTTCCAGCCCAGCTTCATGAGCTGGTCGTAGCGCACCCGGGGCAGGCTGCCGCGTGCCCAGATGAACAGGAACATCACGCAGACGAACTTGAGCAGCCACCACAGGGCGGGCCACCAGCCCTCGTTGGCGCCCGGCAGGATCGCCGTGATCCCGGGCGGGGCGAGCCAGCCGCCGAGGAAGAGCGTGACGGACACGGCGGCGACCGTGCACATGTTCACGTACTCCGCGAGGAAGAACATCGTGAACTTCATGGACCCGTACTCGGTCATGAAGCCGCCGACGATCTCGCCCTCGCCCTCGGCCAGGTCGAAGGGCAGCCGGTTGGTCTCGCCGACCATCGTCACCAGGTAGATGAGGAAGGACGGCAGGAGCAGCACGGCGAACCACAGCCCGCGCTGGGACTCGACGATCCCCGAGGTGGTGAGGGTCCCGGACATGATGAAGACCGCGACGAAGGACAGGCCCATCGCGATCTCGTAGCTGATCACCTGCGCGGAGGCGCGCAGGCCGCCGAGCAGGGCGTAGGGCGACTGGGAGGCCCAGCCGCCGAGCACGAACCCGTAGACGCCCAGCGCGGCGGTGGCCAGGACCACCAGGGCCGCGACGGGCAGGTCGGTGAGCTGGAGCGGGGTGGTGACCCCGAACATGTTCACCTCGGGCCCGATCGGGATGACCGAGAAGGCGATGAAGGCGGGCACGGCCGCGATCACCGGCGCGGCGATGTAGACGAACCGGTCCACCCCGCGCGGGATCAGGTCCTCCTTGAGGGAGAGCTTGATGCCGTCGAAGAGCGACTGGAGCAGGCCGAAGGGGCCCATCCGGTTCGGCCCGTGGCGCTGCTGCATCCGGCCCATGACCTTGCGGTCGGCCATGATCATCATCAGCACGCAGAGCATGAGGAAGACGAAGATCGCCAGCGCCTTGATGGCGGTGATCCACCAGGGGTCGCCGCCGAAGGCGCTCAGCGTCTCCTCGGAGGCCAGGTGGGCGGTTACGCGCGGGTCGAGAGCCGCGGGGGTCACTGCTGCCTCCCGGATGTGGTGGTGGACGCGGCCAGCAGGACGGTCTGCCCGGCGCCGCCGCCCAGGTCGCGGGGCACGTCGCAGCCGTCGGCGTTGGCCGGGAGCCAGACGACCCGGTCGGCGATGTCGGTGACGATCACGGGCACGGTCACCGATCCGCGGGCGCCGGTGACGTGGAGCGTCCCGCCGTCGGGGACGCCGACCTCGTCGGCCGTGGCCTGGGACAGGTAGGCGCGCGCCTGCCGGGCGGTCCCGGCGAGGTAGGGCTCGCCGTCCTCCATGCGGCCGGTGCCGAGCAGCTGTCGCCAGGTGGACAGCAGGGCCTGGCCGGGCTCGGGCCGGACCACCTCGACGGGCCGCACCCGGGGTCCGGGGGCGCGCTCGCCGGTCCACAGGCCCAGCTCCATCAGCTCGCCGTAGGCGGACGCGGCGTCGGGCAGGCCCAGGTGCACGTCCATCTGGTCGGCGATCGCGGAGAGCACCCGCAGGTCGGACAGGGCGCCGGGCACCCTGAGCGCGTCACCGAAGGGCCGGTGGCGGCCCTCCCAGTTGACGAAGGTGCCGGACTTCTCGGCGACGGCGGCCACCGGCAGCACCACGTCGGCGCGGTCGGTGACGTCGCTGGCGCGCAGTTCGAGGCTGACGACGAACGGCACCCGGGCCAGGGCCGCGCGCGCGGCGTCGGGGTCGGGCAGGTCGTCCAGCTCCACCCCGGCGATGACCAGGGCGTCCAGGTCTCCGGCCGCGGCCGCCTCCAGGATGGCGGCGGTGTCGCGGCCGGGGGCCTCGGGCAGGGAGCCCACGTTCCAGACCCGGGCGACCTCGGCGCGGGCGGAGGGGTCGGTGACCGGGCGTCCGCCGGGCAGCAGGCCCGGCAGTGCGCCGGCGTCGACGGCCCCGCGCTCCCCGGCGCGGCGCGGCACCCACACCAGGCGGGCGCCGGTCCGCTCGGCCAGGGCCGCGGCGGCGGTCAGGGCGCCGGGCACGGCGGCCAGGCGCTCGCCCGCCAGGATGACCGAGCCCTCCTCGTTCAGGGCGGCCACGACTCCCGGGTCCTCGGTGTCCAGGGCGTTGAGGACGCGGGCCTCGTCGCCGGGCACGGCCCTGACCAGGGTTCCCCGGGTCTTGGTCAGGCCCAGGCTGGCGTGGGAGCCGACCGAGTAGACCTTGAGGCCGCGCTTGCGCACGCCCTTGCGCAGCCGCAGGAAGACCAGGGGCGACTCGTCCTCGGGCTCGAAACCGGCCAGCAGGACCGCGGGCGCCTTCTCCAGGGCGGTGAAGTCCACGCCGACCGGGGTCCCGGCCACGTGGGCGGCCAGGAAGTCGGCCTCCTCGGGCGAGTGCGCGCGGGCCCGGGCGTCCACGTCGTTGGTGTGCAGGGCCACGCGGGCGAACTTGGCGTAGGCGTAGGCGTCCTCGTAGGTGAGGCGGCCCCCGGTCAGGACGCCGACCCGGCCGCGCGCGGCGGCCAGGCCCCGTGCGGCGACGCCGACCGCCTCGGACCAGGAGGCGAACTCCAGGGCCCGGGACTCCTCGTCGCGCACCAGCGGGCGGGACAGGCGGTCGGACTGGGTGGTGTAGCTGAACGCCCACCGGCCCTTGTCGCAGTTCCACTCCTCGTTGACCTGCGGGTCGTCCCCGGCCAGGCGGCGCATGACCTTGCCGCGCCGGTGGTCGGTGCGCTGGGCGCACCCGTCGGCGCAGTGCTCGCACACGCTGGGCGTGGACACCAGGTCGAAGGGGCGCGACCGGAACCGGTAGGCGGAGCCGGTGAGCGCGCCGACCGGGCAGATCTGCACGGTGTTGCCGGAGAAGTAGGACTGGAAGGGCTCGCCCTCGGCGATGCCGACCTGCTCGTCGGCGCCGCGCTCCATCAGCTCGATGAGCGGGTCGCCCGCGATCTGCGCGGCGAAGCGGGTGCAGCGGGCGCACTGCACGCAGCGCTCCCGGTCCAGCAGCACCTCGGTGGACAGCGCGATCGGCTTGGGGAAGGTCCGCTTGACGTCGGTGAAGCGGGTCTCGCCCCGCCCGGTGGACATGGCCTGGTTCTGCAGGGGGCACTCGCCGCCCTTGTCGCAGACCGGGCAGTCCAGCGGGTGGTTGATGAGCAGGAACTCCATGATCCCGCGCTGGGCCTTCTCCGCCACCGGGGAGGTCAGGTGGGTGTTGACCACCATCCCCTCCATGACGGTGATGGTGCAGGAGGCCTGCGGCTTGGGCATGCCGCGCCCGTTGCCCATGTCGGGGATCTCGACCAGGCACTGGCGGCAGGCCCCGACCGGGTCCAGCAGCGGGTGGTCGCAGAACCTCGGGATCTGGATGCCGAGGAGTTCGGCGGCCCGGATCAGGAGGGTCCCCTTGGGCACCTGGATCTGGAAGCCGTCGATGGTGACGGTGACGAGGTCCTCGGGGGGCGGCGCGGGCGCCGCTCCGCCGGAGGAGTTGGAGGTGACGGTCACTGGTGTCCTCCCGTCGTGGTCGGCCGGTCGCCCCAGAGGGTGGCCCGGGAGTGGTCGAAGGGGCAGCCGCCCCGCTCCACGTGGTCGATGTACTCCTGGCGGAAGTACTTGATCGAGGAGGTGACCGGGCTGGTCGCGCCGTCGCCGAGGGCGCAGAAGGAGCGGCCGAGCAGGTTGTCGCAGATGTCCAGGAGCTTGTCGAGGTCGGCCTCGGTGCCCTGCCCGTTCTCCAGCCGGTCCAGGACCTGGACCATCCAGAAGTTGCCCTCGCGGCAGGGCGTGCACTTGCCGCAGGACTCGTGGGCGTAGAAGGCGATCCAGCGGCCGACGGCGCGCACCACGCAGGTGGTCTCGTCGAAGATCTGGAGGGCGCGGGTGCCGAGCATGGACCCGGCGGCGCCCACGGACTCGAAGTCGAGCGGGGTGTCCAGGTGCTCCTCGGTGAAGATCGGCGTGGAGGAGCCGCCGGGCGTCCAGAACTTGAGCCGGTGCCCGGGGCGGATCCCGCCCGACATGTCGAGCAGCTCGCGCAGGGTCACGCCCAGCGGGGCCTCGTACTGGCCGGGGTTGACCACGTGCCCGGACAGGGAGAAGAAGCCGAACCCGGCGGACTTCTCGGTGCCCATGGACGTGAACCAGTCGGCGCCGTTGGCCACGATGCTCGGCACGCTGGCGATGGACTCGACGTTGTTGACCACGGTCGGCGAGGCGTAGAGCCCGGCGACCGCGGGGAAGGGCGGCTTGAGCCGGGGCTGGCCCCGGTAGCCCTCCAGCGAGTCCAGCAGCGCGGTCTCCTCGCCGCAGATGTAGGCGCCCGCCCCGGCGTGGACGACGACGTCGAGGTCGAAGCCGGTGCCCAGGACGTCCCTGCCGAGCAGCCCGGCCTCGTAGGCCTCGGCGACGGCCCGGCGCAGGCGGCGGATGACGTGCACGACCTCGCCGCGCACGTAGATGAAGGCCTGGCTGGACCTGATCGCGTACGAGGCGATCGCCACCCCCTCCACCAGCGCGTGCGGGTTGGCGAGCATGAGCGGGATGTCCTTGCAGGTGCCCGGCTCGGACTCGTCGGCGTTGACGACGAGGTAGCGCGGGTTGGGGTTGTCCGCGGGCAGGAAGCCCCACTTCATCCCCGTGGGGAACCCGGCGCCGCCGCGGCCGCGCAGGCCGGACTTCTTGACCAGGTCCACGATGGCGTCGGGCTCCATGGCCAGCGCCTTGCGCAGCGCGCCGTAGCCGCCGGTGGCGCGGTAGCCCTCCAGGGTGAAGGAGTCGGGGCGGTCCCAGTCGCGCGACAGGATCGGGGTCAGGGTGGTCACTTGGCGTCCTCCTCACCCTGGTCGGCGGGTTTGGCGGGGAGGTTGTCCGGGTCGGGCGCGGTCCAGCCGCGCTCCCGGGCCAGCCGGAGTCCGGCCAGGGAGGGCGCGGCGGCCTGGACGCCCTCGCCCGCGCGGCCGTCCTCGAACCCGGCCAGCACCCGGGAGGCCTGCTTCCAGGTGCACAGGCTGGCGGGGCCGCGCGTGGGCGCGACGTCGTTGCCCAGGCGCAGGTCGTCGACCAGCTTCCTGGCGGTCTCGGGGGTCTGGTTGTCGAAGAACTCCCAGTTGACCATCACGACCGGCGCGAAGTCGCAGGCCGCGTTGCACTCGACGTGCTCCAGCGTGACCCTGCCGTCCCCGGTGGTCTCGTTGTTGCCGACCCCCAGGTGGTCCTTGAGGCTCTGGAAGATCTCGTCGCCGCCCATCACCGCGCACAGGGTGTTGGTGCACACGCCCACCTGGTAGTCGCCGCCGGGGCGGCGGCGGTACATGGTGTAGAACGTGGCGACCGCGTTGACCTCGGCGAGGGTGATGTCGAGCTGGTCGGCGCAGAAGCGCATCCCGGCCTTGCTGACGTACCCCTCCTCGGCCTGCACCAGGTGCAGCAGCGGCAGCAGCGCCGACCTCGGCCGCGGGTAGCGGCCGATGATCTCCTTGGCGTCCGGCTCCAGCCGGGCGACGACGTCGGCGGGCAGGGCCTCGCGCGGCTCGGCCGTCCCCCCGGTCCCTGTGGTCTCGTGTTCGCTCACCGGTCCACGCCTCCCATCACCGGGTCGATACTGGCCACGGCCGCGATGACGTCCGCCACCGTGCCGCCCTCGCACATGGCCGCGACGGCCTGAAGGTGGGTGAACGAGGGGTCGCGGAAGTGCACGCGGTGGGGACGGGTGCTCCCGTCGCTGACCGCGTAGCAGCCGAGCTCGCCCTTGGCGCTCTCGACGGCCGCGTAGGCCTGGCCCGCGGGGACCCGGAAGCCCTCGGTGACCAGCTTGAAGTGGTGGATGAGCGCTTCCATGGAACTGGTCATGATGTGCGCGATGTGGTCGGGCGAGTTGCCCAGGCCGTCGGGCCCCAGCGCCAGCTTGGCGGGCCAGCCGATCTTGGCGTCCTGGATCATCACCGGGCCGGGCTGGAGCTTGTCCAGGCACTGCTCGATGATCTTCAGGCTCTCCTCCATCTCGGCCATGCGCACGCGGTAGCGGGCGTAGACGTCGCCGCCGTCGGAGACCGGGACGTCGAACTCGTAGCCCTCGTAGCCGCAGTAGGGCTTGGCCTTGCGCAGGTCCCAGGCCAGGCCGGAGGCCCGCAGGAGCGGGCCGGTGACGCCGAGCGCCATGCAGCCGGGCAGGTTGAGGTAGGCCACGTCCTGGGTGCGGGCGAGGTAGACGGGGTTCTCGTCCAGGAGCTTGCGCATGATGGCGATGCGCTTGGGCATCTCCTTGAGCAGCTCCCGGACCTTGCCGACCGCGCCGGGCGGAAGGTCCTGGGCCACGCCGCCGGGGCGGACGTAGGCGTGGTTCATCCTCAGGCCGGTGACCAGCTCGAAGATGTCCAGGATCATCTCGCGCTCACGGAAGCCGTTGGTCATGACCGTGGTCGCGCCCAGCTCCATGCCGAAGGTCGCCATCGCCACGAAGTGCGAGGCCATCCGGTTGAGCTCCATCATCATCACGCGGATGACGTTGGCCCGGTCGGGGACGCGGTCGGTGATGCCGAGCAGCTTCTCGACCGCCAGGCAGTACGCCGTCTCGTTGAACAGCGGCGTCAGGTAGTCCATGCGGGTCACGAACGTGGTGCCCTGCGTCCACGTCCGGTACTCCATGTTCTTCTCGATACCGGTGTGCAGGTAGCCGATACCGACGCGCGCCTCGGTGCAGGTCTCGCCGTCGAGGGTGAGGATCAGCCTGAGCACGCCGTGCGTGGACGGGTGCTGGGGTCCCATGTTGACGACGAGGCGTTCGGCGCTGGTGGCCTGCGCCTTCTCGATGACGTCGTCCCAGTCCCCGCCGGAGGCGTCGATGTAGTCCTCGGTGACGGTCATGCCGGGCCTCCCTTCGTGGCGGAGTGCGTGGGTGTGGCGGGGCTCACTTGTAGGACCTCCGCTCGTCCGGCGGGGGCACGGTGGCTCCCCGGTACTCGACCGGGATGCCGCCCAGCGGGTAGTCCTTGCGCTGGGGGTGGCCGTGCCAGTCGTCGGGCATCTGGATCCGGGTCAGCGCCGGGTGGCCGTCGAAGACGATCCCGAAGAAGTCCCAGGCCTCGCGCTCGTGCCAGTCGTTGGTCGGGTAGACCGACACGATCGAGGGCACGTGCGGGTCGGCGTCGGGGCAGGTGGTGGCGACGCGGATCTCGCTGTTGTGGGTGAGCGAGCGGAAGTGGTAGACCGCGTGCAGCTCCCGCCCGGTGTCGTCGGGGAAGTGCACCCCCGTCACGCCCGTGCACAGCTCGTAGCGCAGGGCCGGGTCGTCGCGCAGCAGGCGGGCCAGCTTCGGGAGCGCCTCGCGGCGCGTGTGGAAGGTGATCTCGCCGTGCGCGACCTCGATCCGCTCGACCGCGTCCGCGTCCTCGCCCAGGGCGGCCTCCAGGTCGTCGGCCACCCGGTCGAAGTCGGCGGTGCGCGGGTCCTCGGGGTCGGTGAAGGGGCGCTGGCTGTGCGCGGGAGCGCTCCCCCGCACCCGGAGGCCGCCGAAGCCGGAGGTGTCCCCGGTGGTCGTGGCGCCGAACATCCCGGTGCGCCGGATCGGCGCGGCCAGCCGCTCGCGGCCCAGCTTGTCGGGGAGGTTCGCCGCTTCCTCGTCGCGTTCGCGTTCGTTCTCGGTGCTCATGTCAGTCCTTGCTCACCAGCGGCAGCGAACGGCGGAGCATCCGCTCCTCGTTCTCGGTGATCTCCTGCTCCCGGTGGGCGCCGAGCTTGGTGTTCTGCACCTTGTCGTGCAGCTTGAGCACGGCGTCCAGGAGCATCTCCGGCCGCGGCGGGCAGCCGGGCAGGTACATGTCGACGGGGACGATGTGGTCCACGCCCTGGACGATCGCGTAGTTGTTGAACATGCCGCCGCTGGAGGCGCACACGCCCATCGCGATGACCCACTTGGGCTCGGGCATCTGGTCGTAGATCTGACGCAGGACGGGGGCCATCTTCTGGCTCACGCGCCCGGCGACGATCATCAGGTCGGCCTGGCGCGGGGTGGCGCCGAACTTCTCCATGCCGAACCGGGCCAGGTCGTAGTGCGGGCCGCCGACGGACATCATCTCGATGGCGCAGCAGGCCAGGCCGAACGTGGCGGGCCACATGGAGCTCTTGCGTGCCATGCCCACGACCTGCTCGACGGTCGTGAGCAGGATGCCGCTGGGCAGTTTCTCCTCGAGTCCCATCAGCTGTGGTCCTCCTCCGGGCTGGGCTGCGGGGTGTGTCCTGCGGTCGGCGCCTCGTCGCGGTGGTCTGCCGCACACGGGCCGAAGCGAAGCGGAGGCCCCGAGGGAGCCCGGGCGCCGGCGGGGTTCTGGAGGCGGTCGGACGTGCCGCCAGCGAGGAACGAGCCAGGCACGGGAGACGCCGAAGGTTCCCGCCCCTGAGGCGCCCGGACCCGGGGCGAAGCGGAGCGGAGCCCCAAAGAAGCCCGGGCGCCGGCGGGGTTCTGGAGGCGGTCGGACGTGCCGCCAGCGAGGAACGAGCCAGGCACGGCAGACGCCGAAGGTTCCCGCCCCTGAGGCGCCCGGACCCGGGGCGAAGCGGAGCGGAGCCCCAAAGAAGCCCGGGCGCCGGCGGGGTTCTGGAGGCGGTCGGACGTGCCGCCAGCGAGGAACGAGCCAGGCACGGCAGACGCCGAAGGTTCCCGCCCCTGAGGCGCCCGGCCCCGGGGCGAAGCGGAGCGGAGCCCCAAAGAAATACTGTTCAGTCCCATTCGAGGCCTCCGCGGCGCCACTCGTAGGCGTAGGCGATGGAGACGTTCACCAGGAAGAGGACGATCGCGACCAGTCCGAACCAGCCCAGTGCGTCGAAGTGCACGGCCCAGGGGATGAGGAAGATGATCTCGATGTCGAAGACGATGAACATCATGGCCGTCATGTAGTACTTGACGGTGAATCGGCCGCCGCCCGCGGGCTGCGGCGTGGGCTCGATGCCGCACTCGTAGGCCTGCATCTTGGCGCGGTTGTAGCGCTTGGGCCCCAGGAGCGCCCCGGCGACCATCGACACCACGACGAACGCGGCGCCGATCCCGCCGAGCACGAAGATCGGTGTGTACAGCTCCACGGTCACCCTCCTCCTGGCTGCTGGGCACGCCCGCGCGGCGTGCCGGGAGCGCTTGTGATTGCTTTCACTTGTGCGGGCTCATCTCCGGTCGTCCCGTGTGTCCTGTTGTGGAGCCGGGCTCGACCGCCCGGTGTGTTCTTGTCCCGGCGGGCCGCCCCGTGTCCCGGGGACCGGACCGCGGCGCCTGGCTGGCGGCGCCTCGGGCGGATCCGGCTGTCCCCGGGGCGGCTCCCCGCCCGGTGGGTCCGGGCGCGCGGGCGTCCGGACCCCGGCCCGTCAGGCCGCGGGTGCGATGCGGGACAGGCCGTTGATGACCCTGTCCATGGCGTCTCCCTGCGTGGGCTCGGTGAGGTTGGCCAGCATCTTCAGCGCGAACTTCATGAGGGTGCGCTGGCGCAGCCCGTACCTGGTCGCGTACTTCATGAACTCGGGCTGGCCGATGACCTTCACGAAGTAGCGGCCGAGCGTGTAGTAGCCGCCGTAGGTGTCGGCGAGCACGTCCGGGTAGCGCAGCAGGGTCCGCTCGCGGGTCTGCTGGGTGGGTCTGCCGTGCGCCTGCACGATCACGTCGGCGGCGATGTTCCCGGCCTCCATGGCGTAGGCGATGCCCTCGCCGTTGAAGGGGTTGACCATGCCGCCCGCGTCGCCGACGAGCATGAGGCCGCGGGAGTAGTGCGGCACCCGGTTGAAGCCCATGGGCAGCGCGGCGCCGCGGATGGCGCCCTTCTGGTTCTCCTCGGTGAAGCCCCACTCCTTCGGCATGGAGTCGGTCCAGCGGCGCAGGAGCTTGCGGTAGTCCACGTCCTGGAAGGAGGCGGTGGAGTTGAGGATGCCCAGGCCGACGTTGCTGGTGCCGTCGCCGACGCCGAAGACCCAGCCGTAGCCGGGAAGGAGGACGTCCTTGTCGCCGCTGCGGTCCCACAGCTCCAGCCAGGACTCCAGGTAGTCGTCCTCGTGGCGGGGGCTCTCGAAGTAGGTGCGCACGGCCACGCCCATGGGGCGGTCGTCGCGCTTGCGGATGCCCATGGCCACGGACAGCCGGGAGGAGTTGCCGTCGGCGGCCACGACCAGCGGCGCCCGGAAGGTGACGGGCTCGCGGTCGGCGTTCTTGGCCAGGACCCCGACGATGCGGTTGCTGCGCTCGTCCATGAGGGGGCCGGTGACGGTGGTGCGCTCCAGGAGCTTGGCCCCGGCGGCCACCGCGCGGTTGGCCAGGATCTGGTCGAAGTCGTAACGGGTGCGCACGAGGCCGAAACCCGGGTAGGCGGCCAGGTCGGGCCAGGGCAGTTCCAGGCGCACGCCCGCGCCGACGATGCGCAGCCCGTGGTTCCTGATCCACCCCTCGTCCTCGAAGGTGATGCCCATGGCGGTGAGCTGCTTCACCGCCCGGGGCGTCAGTCCGTCGCCGCAGACCTTCTCCCTCGGGAAGGAGGTCTTCTCCAGGAGCAGGACGTCCAGTCCTGCCTGGGCGAGGTAGTAGGCGGTGGTGGAGCCGGAGGGACCTGCGCCGACCACGATCACGTCGGCGTCGTACTCGGTCCGCTCCCGGCCTCGGGGAGAGGAGGTGGCTGTCTCGCTCACGGGTGGGTCCTCGACTGCTCGCGCGGATGCACCGTGGCGGGCCTGCCTGCGGGATGGACCCGCTCACGGGGGGAGTTGTATGGGTGCTGTGGGGAGTCCGTTATGTCCGACATAGAGGTATGTGTCCTATACCTCCTAGACTTGTGAAGCACTTCACAAGGCTCTTTTCGGCAGTCTAGACCCTCCCGGTGCCCGAGGCGAGTCCTCGGGGGTATCCAGACGGCCCGCTATCAAAGGGGACATAGGCCCCCAGAGGGCTTCACACGCCCCTGAACGCCGTCACCCTCCGTCAGAGGCCCAGATCACCACGGTGAGCGCCACCTCAGGCGTCACACGGGCAACACAAAAGTCCCGAGGAGCGGAGTGCTCCTCGGGATTACGGAATTCTTATGCCGGATGTGCTCTGGCCGTGTGCGGCCCGTGGGGCGGGCCCCGGGGCGGGCCCCTGGGACGGCCCCGGGGGTCCGCAGGGCCCGGGGGTCCCACAGGGGGGTCCGCAGTGCCCCGGGGCCCGCAGGGGTTTCGGCGGCGCGAGGAAGGGACGGCCTTCTCGGCGTGATCTTGTACTTATGGCGAGGTTCGGCGGTCGAGACTCGCTACAAGTACAAGATCACCGCAGGTGGGGCCTCGCGTTTCCCACCGGTCACACTTGCGGTCGGGCCGCTACGCGTCGCGGAAGCCGCGGTGCAGGGCGACGATCCCCGTCGACAGGTTGCGCCAGGCCACCCGCGACCAGCCCGCGCCCTGGAGGCGGCGCGCCAGCTCGGGCTGCTTGGGCCAGGCCATGATCGACTCGGACAGGTAGTCGTAGGACTCGCTGCGGCCGGACACCGCGCCCGCGATCCTGGGCAGGGCGCCCATGAGGTAGGTGGCGTAGAGCCGGTCCACGAACTCGACCGGGATGTGGCTGAACTCGCAGATGACCAGCCGCCCGCCGACCTTGGTGACCCGCCGCAGCTCGCGCAGCGCCTGGTCGACGTCGTTGACGTTGCGCAGGCCGAAGGAGATCGTGACCGCGTCGAAGGTCTCGTCGGCGAAGGGCAGGTGCAGGGCGTCGCCCGCCACGAAGGTCACGCCGCCCCGGGAGGCTCCCCCGCGCCGCCGCACGCCGGTGCGGAGCATCCCGAGGGAGAAGTCGCAGGCCACCACGCGGGCGCCCTTCGTCACGAAGGACTCCGAGGATGTGCCCGTGCCCGCCGCCAGGTCCAGGACCAGCTCACCGCTGTAGGCCTCGACCGCGTTGACCACGGCCTTGCGCCAGATGCGGTCCTGGCCCAGCGAGATGACGTCGTTGACGAGGTCGTACCTGTCGGCGATGCCGTCGAACATCGCCGCGACGTCCTGGGGCTTCTTGTCGAGTTTGGCGCGGGTCATGGGCACAAGACTAAGGGTGCGCCCCGAGCACCCCGACCCCGCGTGCCGTCGCGGGGCGGATAACCCCTGGGCAGACCGCCCCCCGCGCGCGAGAATAAGGTGTGCACGAGGTTTCCCGAACCACCGAGGGCCTCCGGACGTCACAACGGACGGACAGGCCCGGCCGAGAGGAGGAGTACGTGAAGTTCGACCTGGTGGAACCGAGCGACGAGCAGGCCGTCGCCGACGGCGGCCCCCCGGCCCCCGCGGAGGGGACCGTGCGCGGCGTCCACCCCAGGCTCCTCCTGGCCTCCGCCCGGATGCGCTCCCGGGTCCGGGACGACCTCGCCACCCTGCACGCGTCCCTGGGCATGCTCAACGAGCAGATCCAGGCCGTCCAGCACCGGGAGTGCTCCGCGACCCCGGACGCGGTGCCGCCCGCGAACTTCCGCGCGGGCGCCTTCTCGCGCCCCGCCCCAGCGACTCCTGAAGCCCCCTGAGAGGAGAGTGTCCGATGTCCAAGTGGAACATCCAGCCCGCCGATGTGGGCGCCGTGCTGACCAGCGTCGCCGGCTACATCGGCGAGGAGGGCGGCAGCGAGGGCCTCGTCGGCTCCATGACCTCCGCCGAGAACCTGATCACGGCGATCAGCACGGAGGCGAACAGCACTCCCGTCAGCGTCGCGCTGGGCGAGTTCGCCGAGCACAACTTCGGCCTCATGGGCGACATGGCCGGACTGACCGTGAGCGCCATCACCGGGGCCAGCGAGGCCACCACGCACTACTTCAACGGCAACCTGGACATGGCGGCCGAGGCGCAGGCGAACGCGGGCGTGGTCCCCGAGCCCGAGCCTCCCCAGCAGTACGGGCCCTACGTGCCCGTGTAGCGGCCCCCGCCGGACTCCTCCTCCGGCCCCGTTCCCCCTCCCTCCTGACCGCGGTCCCCCGAGCCCCCGAGGACCTCCGCCGCGTTCCTTCCCTCAGCTCACAGACGGAGGCACCCCCTTGACCGAGATGTGCACGCCCACGGGCGGCCTGATCAACCCCGGAGCATTCCCGATCCCCACCGCCAGCCCCGCCACCCTGGAGAGGCAGGCGGGGGACCTGCGGCGCGCGGGGGCCACGGTGGCCGGGCTCGGAAGCGACATCAAGGGCGCCTGGGCCGGCCTGTCCTCCTGCTACTCCGCTCCCGAGGCCGAGACCCTGTACGCGGTGGTCGACCCGGTCGCGACCGACGGCGACAAGGTGGAGACCTCCTTCGACAAGGCCGCGACCGCCCTGGAGACCTTCGCCGAGGCGGTCCGGGACATCAAGGGCAAGTGGACCACGCTCAAGAGCGACTCCTACGCCTTCCTCAACTCCATCGAGGGAGACGAGGACTGGCGCGAGGCCGACGGGTTCATCGACAGCCTGCTGGGCCGCGAGAGCGACAAGGTCGGGGAGCACCAGGCGCTGCTCGACCGCGCGGACGCGCTGCGGCGGGAGTACGAGGAGGCCGAGCGCGCCTGCGCCAACGCCATCAACGCCGACATCCCCAGGCGCACCAACTTCGTCGCGGGCGACGGCGACGGACAGTCCGCGCCTGGCGAGTTCGAGCACGGCTACGACGGCTACCTCGGCGACGTCGCCATGGCCTGGGGCGGTCCCATGGAGACCGACCACGGCTGGTGGGTCGACGCTGGGGCCGCGGTGGGCGACTTCTTCGTGGGGATCGCCGAGGACGTCGGCGGGATCACCGGCATGTACAGCTCCGAGGGCTGGTTCGAGATGTCCTGGGGCGACGCCATGTGGGAGTACCACGAGGGCAACCTCCAGTCGCTGGCGTCTCTGGCGGGCATGTACGACTCCGAGAACGACAGCTGGGGCTGGTCGGGCTGGGACACCGTCGGCAACGCCTGGAAGGACGCCGCGCACGCGGTGGTGCCCTGGGAGGAGTGGAGCGAGCGGCCCGGCTACGTCATCGGGACCGCCCTGCTCAACATCGGCGCGACCGTCGGCGGCGCCCTCCTGACCGCGACCGGCGTGGGCGCCGTCGTGGGCGTGCCGCTGATGGCCTGGCGCGGTTCGGCCATGCTCAACAGGATGGGCGGGGACGGGCCGAGCGTCCCCGACGTGGACGTGCCGGACATGAGCAGGATCAACCTGAGCCTGCCCCGGTTCGGCAACGTCTCCCTGGCCGACCTGAACATCGACCTGGGCCGGTTCCGCGAGGGCTCCTTCAGCTCCTCCCAGCTGTCGCAGATGCAGAACCTGCTGAGCAGGTTCACGGGCGGGGGCCTCTTCGGCGGCGGGGGCGACACGGGCGGGTCCGGCAACGGCTCCGGGAGCGGCGGGAACGACACCGAGGGCTCCAACGCCCAGCGCGCCGCCAACCACCACGGCGACGGGGACGACCCCGCCGACGGCCGTCCCGCGGTGAACCCGACCACGCGGCAGCTCGACGACGCCCAGGAGCTCCTGGAGCTGCTGGCCTCCCGCCCGGACGCCGCCGAGCTGGGCGACCTCGGGCGCAGGGTCCTCGGCGAGCAGGGCGGCGACGCCGGCGCGCCGCGGCCGAACCGTCCCGGGCAGACCGGGCTGGAGGACCTGGACCCGTCCCTGGAGGCGGTGTTCAACGACATGAACGCGCACGCCTCGGACTACCCGGCGTGGGAGGCCGGCCAGTCCCCGGACGGCCCGGACTCGGGGAGGGTGCCCGCCCTCGTCGGCGGGGGGAACAACGACACGTTGGACGCCCAGGCCGATGCGCCCCGTCCCCGCCCCGACACGGTCATCGGCGACCACAGCGTCATCGACGTCGCGGGCCTCGACGACCTCGGCAACGGGTTCGACGTGGACTTCGGCGACCGGTTCGACGCCGATGGCCCGCAGATGAGCAACACCATGCCGGAGGCCACCAACCGGAGCGGTGACGGCGGTGACCCGCTGGACATCGACGGGAACTCCCGTGGCGGCACGGACGTCCTGGACCGGCCCGGCGACGGCGGCACCGGTACGGGCGGTGAGGGCGGAGGCGACCGGCCGGGCGTCCCGGGAACCCCCGTGCCCAACGGGGACGGGGCCTCCGGCGGCCGGGGCGGCGACGACGGCGGGGAGGGCAACGGCCCGACGAACGCCGAGGAGTTCAGGAACCACTCGTGGGGGGACAGGAACGATCCCGCCAACCAGCAGCGGTTCTTCGACGACCTCCGGCGACTCCTCAACGAGCGTCAGGGCGACCGGAAGTACAACGACTTCTACCGGGAGTTCTACAAGGAGAACAACGGCCACCGGAAGCGCGCTGACACCGTGGTCGGCACGGAGAACTGGGAACTCCCCAGGATCAGTCGGGCCGACAACGGTGACTGGGTTCCGCTGAAGCCCGCAGAGGCCCCGGACTACTTGGGTGACAGGACCGAGATCCGCCTCGACGACCCCGACTTCATGCCGGAGAGGGCGGACAACCTCTCGGCCGACGAGGCGGCGAGGACCGAGACGGAGATCGCTCGGCGCGAGCGTCTCAGGACCGAACTGGGCGGGCTCGACGGCCTGGCGGAAGATCGCCGGGCGGCCATCATCAAGGACATCGAGGCCAAGAAGCACCTGGACGCGATGGAGAAGCTGCACGGCAAGTTCAAGGAGGGCGGCCCCAACCACCCTCTGGTGGAACAGGCCAAGGCGGACTACCGGAACACGCACACCGAGGCCACCACGCTCTCCGAGACCTTCGGTGAGGAGACCGCCCGTATCGGCGCGAGGTTCGAGTTCAACGGCGACGTCATCAGGGATAACGACGGCAACCCGGTGATGGCGCACGATGTCGACTCCAGCGGCAACACCATCTACGAGAACGGTGAGCCCAAGCTGGTCGAGCTGAGGCCGAACCTCGAGGGCGCGACGGAAATCGCCCCCTCGCCGTTCGCCCCGGGGAACGGGAACCACCAGTTCGACCAGATCTACCGCACCGTGGACGGCGACTTCGTCATCGTCGAGGCCAAGAGCAGCACCAGAACCGAACTCGGCGAGCGCGAGATCAAGGTGCCCGGCGAGGACCCCCGTCTGGTAAGCCAGGGCACGCGAGCCTACCTGGAGGACATCCTCAAGAAGATGGAGGAACGGGGGCAGATCCAGGGGAACCGCGCGGAGGCACGTCTCGCGGAAGAAATCCGGGACAAGCTCCTCCAGGGACGGGTGGTCTACTCGGTCTTCAAGGGCGACCCAGTGGACTCCTACCAGCAAAATGAGAAAGGCGAGCGTGAGTGGACCGGGGAGTCCACTGCCAACGGATACGACCACCGGATCTTCGACCTGTCAGAGAAGGCCTCATGACCACCTACGTGCCCCGCCACGACATGAACCACGGCGTCGATCAGGAGGAGCTCGACTACCAGGCCGAACGGCGGAAGAAAATGGTCCGCACCCTGGTGATGGAGCCCGTCAACGCGGACGTCTATCTGTCGCCGATCTACTCCGGCGCGGAACTGGGCCTTCTGCTGGACACCGAGGCCGCGAAGCTGGAGACCTGGGAGGCGTGGACCACCGCCATGCAGTACTACAACGCGGTGTTCGCCGTCTCCGAGGCGGAGAAGGGGACGCAGGTCGAGTATCTGATCGACCAGCAGACCCACACCCTGAAAGCCCCCGGGATGCTCCACTGCGCCGATCCCTCCACCTGGGAGACGGCCTTCTACCTGGCGGTCGTCTGCCGCGACAACGCCCGCGCCGACGCCCTGTGCCGCGTTCCCGTGGAACACCTGCGCCGCGCGGCCGCGGGCGGGAAGGTGCGGTACAACGAGTACACCTACCACTGGATCGCCGCTCTCCAGGCCTACGTCAACGGCACCGACAACCTGGTGGGTGAGCTGCGATCGGCCATGGAACAGTCCTCTCCCCGAAGCGGCGCCTTCGGGGGTGAGAGCCTCGATCTGCTGGTCTTCCCGAAGATGGAGGTCTTCCGCCGTCTGCTGATGGGCGACTCCACCAAGTTCAACGAGGCCCTCGTCTTCGGCCTGAAGAGCTTCAAGCACTACCACACCAGGGAGGACGCCCCGCCCGGGGTACGGGGCATCGTCCCGCTGAGTCTGCTGGCGTGGGCCTGCCTGGCCTACGACAAGTCCCAGCGAGGCGACTTCTCCCTCGACGTGGAGTCGGAGTACCTGCCCAAGCACCTCGTACAGCGCTCCTGGTACGGCGAGTTCCCCGTCTAGTGCCCTACGGCAGGGCCCGGGGCGCCGCGACACCTCCTCCGTGCCGGTGGCGATGCCAGCCCTCTGGGGTTACCGGCCTCGCCACCGGTGCGCGTCGCGGCGGAAGCGTGGTGACACATCCGGTGTCCGGATCTCGGCGTTGCCCTCACACACCGACGTCATGACAACCACGGAATCGAGGCCCCGATGCTCAGCCCCTATACCAGGAAGGGTGGTCTCACCCCGGAGTAGCAGCAGGGAATCCTCACGCAGATCGGCATGCGCGTCCTCGACGAGGCCCCCGAAGGGTGGAAGAGCCTGACCTACCGGGTTCAGACCCTCATCGAGCACGGAAGCAGCGAACTCATCGTCGAGTTCGGGGACGGTACCAGTCGCCGGGGATTCCCTCCCGTCGGCATGGGGCTGATGATCGACGGCCTCAGGGCGGGGATGTACCAGGAGGGCAGGGGCACCTGGTTCTCCTTCGAGTACGTCATCACCCCGCCCGGCAGGTTCGACGTCACCTACAACTACGACGAGGACCCCGGTATCACCTTCCCCACCGCCTTCGGCTACACCAACGACCTGGTTTGCTTCCCGTGCGACGAGGAGTACGTCCCCGACTGGCTCCGCGAGAAGCTCCGGGAAGAGGCCGAGGGCCGCGCGATGGAGTGACCCCTCCGTACTCATCTCCGGCCGCGCTCGCGGGGCGCGGCCGGGGGACCCTGGTTCCTCCTCCCCCGTCGGAGGGCACCGGGCACGGGTGGTGCATCGGGTGGATCGAGGACCACGCGCACCCGGCGACCGGGCAGCTCCAGTACCCGCCGGCCGCCGCGACCACCGCCTCGCGCTCCACCTGGCGCAACCGCTCCACCGTCCCCACCGAGGAGGGCGCGCCCTGCCACGGCACCGCCTCCGGCCCCGGCTGGAAGGCCGCGTAGGCCCGCATCGACGGACTCCACAGGACCGTCCACAGCCGCCCGCACCACCGGTCGAGCACGCGCGCGGCCCCGTACCGGTCCAGGTCGTCGGCATGGTTCCAGCCCACCGCCGCACCCCTCACGACCGTGCGCGCGGCCGGTCCAGCTCGAACCACACCGTGGTGCGGCCCCCGTCGTGGAGGGTGCCCCACCGGCTGGCCTCGGTGTCCACCATGCGCAGGCCCCACCCGCCCACCCCGCCTGTCACATCCATCCCACCCGTCCCGACCATCCCGTCCGGCACGACCGGGCGCAGGTGCGGCGAGGAGACGTCCGCGTCGCGCGGCCCCTGGTCGATCACCTTGATCTGGACCCGGCCGGGGAACCGGTTCACGACCACGGTGACCTCGCCGCCCGCCTCCCCGCTGCGCGAGTGGGCGACGGCGTTGTTGAACAGCTCGCTGGCCAGGGCCAGGGCCGTGTCCGCGAGCGGGCCCGGCAGCACCGCGCCCAGGCGCCCGCGCAGCACGCGGGCCTGCTCGGGACGCCCCGGGACCCTCAGCGCGTGGTTCAGGTGGTGTTGCGATACCCGGCCCAGCGTGATCGGCGCCCGCGCGTCGGGGTCGGTGACCCGTCGGGGCAGAGGGCCGAAATGACGATTGTTACCGCTTTTACCGGGGTTGATACGAATCAATGATCCCACCTGAATTCCCTTTCCCCACCGCCGCACCCTCCGTGGCGCGTGGCACCACCATGGACAACGGCAGTGCGGGCGCGCCAGGGATATCACCGAAGGGTCACACTTCGTCATTGCGCGCTCTATCGGGTCGCGCTCTGGGCTTGCATGGGCGTTGTCGGTGATAACCCGGACATGGGAGTCGTGGTGGGCCGCAGGGTGGACCCCAGGCGCAGACAACTGGGCAAGAGGATCAGCAGCGTGCGCAACTCGGTGGGGATGACGCAGGAGCAGGTGTCCCAGGCGTTGAGGGTGGTGCAGTCCACCGTGTCCTCCTGGGAACAGGGGAAGCGCAGACTGCCCGCCGAACAGGCCGAGAGGCTGGACGAGCTGTTCGGCTCCTCCGGCGCGATAAAGCAGGCCTGGAACACCGCGAACGCGCCCGACGCACTACCGCCCTGGTACACCGAGGTCGGCCAGCTGGAGCGCGAGGCGATCGAACTGCGCGAGTACCAGCCGGTGATCTTCCCCGGCCTGGTGCAGTGCGAGTCCTACACCAGGGGCCTCCTCGCCGACACCGTTCCCTGGTTCTCCGCGAAGGAGATCGGACGGATGGTCGCCCTGCGGATGGGGCGCCAGGAGGTCCTGAAGGGCGAGGACGCACCGCTGGTGTCGGTCGTGGTGGAGGAGGCGGTGCTCCGCCGCAGCGTCAGGGGCGGCAGGAGGGTCCTGGGCGAGCAGATCGCCCGTGTCCTGGACCTGATCGGTGAGGAGAGGATCCGCTTGCAGGTCATCCCCGCCGACACCGAGTGCCACGCGGGCGGTTCGGGCCCGTTCCGGCTCTACACGTTCCCCGACAGGCACACGGTCGCCTCCGCGGAGCACATGGAGGGCGAGCAACTCATGGATGACATGATGCGGGTGCAGCACTGCGCGACGCTCTTCGGCGTTCTCCAGGCCGAGGCCATGTCGCCCCGGGCGAGTCGGGATCTGATCAGGAAGGTCAAGGAAGAACTCGATGACGAAGCATGAGACCCACTGGCACAAGAGCAGCTACAGCGGCGGATCGGGCAGCTGCGTGGAGGTGGCCGAGGGACGGGCGGTCCTGGTCCGCGACACCCAGAACCGCGAACTCGGGCACATCGACTACACCCCCGAGGCGTGGGCGGCGTTCCTGCGCTGCACCACCCTCACAAACCCCTGAATTCGGACATAAAGACGGCCGACCAGCATTCTGGTCGGCCGTTTTCTCATTTCACCCCACATTACTCCCCAGTATTTTGGCAATCCACCCCCACCACCCCTTAATCTCTCTCTCGAACACACAACCCAAATGACCCCGCGACGACTGAATACCGTCCGGGGCCGTGGCCAGCAACCCCATCCCTCTAAGCCAGAAGGATTGCCAGCATGCGCCAGTTTAGCGCTGCCCTTCTCAGCCGTGCCCTCGGCCCGCTGATCGCCCTCCTCTCCGCCCCCTGCGGACGCCACTGCGCGGTGGCCGGTCGCCGCCGCCGCTCCACCCGCGTCCGCCGCTACGCCCCCGCGCCCGCTCCCGCCCGGCTCCCGGCTCCCCGTCTGGATCCGCCCGGCCAGACCCTCCCGGCCGAGGACGTGGCCCTGGTCCGCCCCTACCTCGCCGCGCACGAGCGCCTGCGCGCCTCCGAGTCCCCGGTTCCCACGCCCCGGAGCCCCGAACCCGCCTGCGAGGCGGACGAGGTCCGGCGCGCCTTCACCCTCGTCCAGGAACGCGCCGCCGCCCTGGTCCGGCAGTGGGCCGACGACCCCGGCGGCGACCTGCTCGGCGAACCCGCGCCCCGCTTCGGAGTCGTCCGCCCCCTCACCCCCGCCGTGTCCGCCCGCTCCTGCGAGTGGGACGAACTGACCTCCCCCACCCGTACCTGGCTCGACCAGCGTCAGGGGGTTCCGGCATGAACAGCCCCGGCCTCGACACCGCCGTCCGCCGCGCCCACGTCCACTGGGAGCACCGGTTCTACCCCGGTTCCCTCTCCCGGCTCGCCGAGGTCCGCGCCGACCTGGCCCGCGACCTGTCCGGCTTCGACGCCGACCTGGTCGACACGCTCACCCTGGTCACCAGCGAACTGTTCGCCAACTGCTGCAAGTACACCGATTCTGGCCGCTCCGGAGGCGAGGTACTGCGCGCGCTGTCGATGCCCGACCCGGCCACCCTGCGCGTGGGCCTGACCGACTCCGGCGGCGGGGGCGGCGTTCCGGCCGTCCCGCACCAGCGCACGGCCCAGGAGTGGGACTGGGCCGAGGGGCAGCGCGGCCTGCTCCTGGTCGAGAACCTGTCCGCCGCCTGGGGCCACTACCGCCTCGCGCCCTGGGCCGACCTGGGCACCCACGTGTGGGCGACCTTCCCCGTGGACCCCGCGAAGGCGCCTCCCGGCCTGCGCCCCTTCGTGTTCACCCGGTGACCGGACCGGGCGGGCGGGGCACGGGCCCCGCCCGCCCGGTCCGCCCCGTTCGGCCGGTCGGCAGTCGGCGGCCGAACGGGGCGGACCGGTGGGCCTAGGAGGTCCAGGGAACGGTCGGCTGGAGCACGGCCTCGCTCAGGGCCTCGGTGCGCAGGTGGGTGAACCGCTGGTACTCGGGGTCGGAGACCATGCGGCTGAACGCCTCCCGGCTGGGGTAGCGCACGAGCAGCACCGCGTCCCAGGCCTGGCCCTCCTCCGCCACCAGGGGCGTGGCACCGTCACCGGCGTAGACCAGCTCGGCCCCGTAGCGCTTGAGGAACCTGCCCGCCTGCCGCGAGTACTCCTCGTACGAGGGGCGGCCCCCCGGCTTGAACCGCAGCAGGTTGAGCATGACGACCGGGCCGCCCGGGTCCTCGTCCACCAGTCGCGCGAGATCCGTTCCCGAGGGGTCGACTGCCATCGGTGCCTCCTTGTGGTCGTCCGCCGCTCCGGGCCATCGGCACCCGGCGCGGCACGGAAGTGCCAGAAGTCTAGGCACGCCGCACCGCTCTTGCATACCGTCTGGTTGGTATGTCTTGCGGAAGCCCTGACCGGGACCGGGAAACGCCACGGGGTCCGGGAGCCCCGGCGTCGGGCGGACCAGGGCCGTGGCCGCGCAGACGCGGCACCTGGCGGCGGCGCCGTCCGCCTGAACCGGACTTCCTACCCCCCACGAAAAGCCCCCTCCCTGGAGGGCCTTCCCACCGCTCCCGGCCCTCCCCACAGGGGAGCCGGGGTCGGCCACGCCACTCTGGTTACTCTTTGTGATTTTGCAGCAACTCTTTGCGAGAATGCGGGCAGCCCTCCCGCCGGTCACCACACCGACCCGCACACGTCTCACACGACCCGCACGACCAAGGAGAGTCCTCCGTGAAACCCAGCCGACCGCTGCTCGCCCTGACGATGGGCGCGCTGCTCCTCCTCCCCGCCGGGGCCGCGACCGCGGCGCCCGCCGCCCCCGCCGCGCCGCCCGCCGAGGCGGACCACTCCCGCGTGGTCAGCGAACAGCCCGTGCAGTGGACGCCGCACGTGCTGGACGGGGCGGTCAAGGACATCCTGCGCGTCGGCGACACCGTCCTCGTCGCCGGAAGCTTCACGCAGGTCAGCGCGACCGAGGGGGGCCGCGCCCACGACCTGCCCCACCTGTTCGCGTTCGAGCACGGCACCGGGCGGATCCTCCACCGGTTCGAACCGGAACTCGACGGCACCGTCACCACGCTGGCGCCCGGACCCGGCGGCACGGTGATCGCCGGCGGGGACTTCCGCTCCGTCGACGGCAGGCCCTCCACCGGACTGGCCCGGCTGTCGCTCGACGACGGCGACGAGGTGCCGGAGTTCCGCGCCGCCCTCGACGGGGGCCGCGTCCACCGCATCGCCAGCGACGGCGGACGCCTGTACGTGGGCGGCAGCTTCCCCGGCGTGAACGGCGTGGAGCAGCCCGTGCTGGCCCGCCTCGACTCCCGGACCGGCAAGGTGGACACCGGTTTCACGCCCAGCGTGACCGATGAGCGCCACGGCGTGCTGAAGGTGCAGGAGCTGGCGCTGAGCCCGAACGGGCGGCGGCTGGTCGTCAACGGGTCCTTCACCAAGGTCGACGGCGAGGACCGCTACCAGATCGCCATGATCGACACCGCGGGCGGTTCGCTCGCCCCGTGGTCGACGTCGGCCTACGAGGCCCCCTGCGAGGACCTGAGGCTGCACACCTACATGCGGCGGATGGCCTTCTCCCCCGACGGCTCCTACTTCGCGGTGGTGACGGCGGGCGGCCCGGAGGTCAAGCCGGGCCTGTGCAAGTCCATCGCGCGCTTCGAGAACACCGACACCCCCGGCGCCGAGCCCACCTGGAGCAACAAGACCGGCGGCGACTCGCTGTACTCGGTGGAGATCACCTCGGCGGCGGTGTACGTGGGCGGTCACCAGCGCTGGATGGACAACGCCGAGGGCGCGCTCAACCCCGGCCCCGGATCGGTGGCGCGCGAGGGCATCGGGGCCGTGGACCCCAGGACCGGCAGGGCCCTGCCGTGGAACCCCGGCCGGACGCGCGGCCACGGCGTGGAGGCGATGCTCGCCACCCCCGACGGGCTGTACGTGGGCAGCGACACCGAGCGCCTCGCCGGCGAGTACCACGCCCGGCTGGGGATGTTCCCGCTCTCCTGAACCGGGGGTCCGGGGCACGGGGGCGCCCCCGCGGCGCCCCCGGCGCCCGCCGTGCGCCGATGCGTCCACGCCCTTGGGCGACTGCTGGACGTCCGGACACGCCGCTGTGGGCGGTCCTGGCGGTGTGGGGCCTGTGCGGTCTCGCGGGAGGGGTGCTCAACCCGATCCTGGGCGCGGTCCTGTTCGAGCGCCTGCCCCGCCACGCCGTGGGTCGCGGGACGGCGGTGATCGGCGCGCCGGCCCGCGCGGCGGCGCCGCTGGGCGCGCCCGTGGCGGGTGCGGCGGCCGGACTGCTCGGAGCGGCGCCGGTTCTGCTGGCGTGCGCGGCCGTCTACCTGGCCGCGGTCCTGGCGCCGCTCGTGGGCCGCGCCGCCGAGGGCCTCGACGCGCGGGGGCCGAGGACGGGCCGGTCGCCGGACGGGGCGGGCGCGGGCCCCGGCTGAGGCGCACCGGACGCGGACCCGGCTGAGGCGTACCGGGCACGGGTCCGGGTCGGGGTGTACGGGGCGCGGTGCCGGTCAGGACTCCTTGGCCGCGGTCGGCGCGTCCTCGTCCCTCTTCCCCGCGCCGGTGCCGGCTTCGGTGCCGGAGCCGGCGTCGGCCGTCTCGCGGTCCGGCTCCTCCCCGAACCCGTCCTCGCGGGCGGAGGCGGCCGACAGGCGCTCGGACACGCTGCCCGCCTTGCGGCGCTCCATCCGCTCCACCGCGCTCGCCGAGATCCTGTCCCGCATGCCGGACAACAGGACGTAGGAGGCCAGTCCGCTGACCAGCCAGGCGAGGATGAGTGCGATCCACGCACGGGCGCCGAAAAGGTAGACCACTCCGAAGGCCGCCGCGAACAGTCCCAGGCGGGCGGCGGTATAGGTCAGCAAGCTACGCATCCAAAAGCCTCACAACAGACGATTACCTGGACTAGATTGGTCGCTACGCCCATCGGCGGCGCGGAACGCCCGGTCCACACCCGTGTCCGGACGTTCCCATACCCGGCACGGGTCGGACCGACGGCGTCCCACACGTCCTTATCTCCAGGTTAAGGGCGTGCCCGCTGAGGCGGGCATCGGGTCGTGTGTCGCCTGCGGCACAGGGGAACAGGACATAGGCGAACACGATTCGCATAGTCATGGGATGTTTCCAATCCCGACAGCAGGGTCCGAACATCACGTTCCGGTCACATATCCGGTACTCCTCCCCCCAACACCGCAATTTCTCCGAAAACTAGGGAGGAAACGGTCCAACTCGTGCACACTAGGGGATCAAACGCCCGCCGCCCCCGCAGTCCGAGGCGGGCACGATTGGGGGAATGTGAAGGTGGAACGAGCAAGCGAACGCCTGTTGACCCCCGGGGAAGTGGCCTCACTCTTCCGGGTTGATCCCAAGACCGTCACGCGCTGGGCCGCCTCCGGGCGGATCAGCAGCATCCGGACTCCGGGCGGGCACCGCCGCTTCCGCGAGTCGGAGGTGCGCGCCCTCCTGCTCGGGGAGCCGAGCGAGAGCACGCCCTGAGTCCGAGCGCCCCGAGACAGCCCATCCGGCGGGAGTCAGAACTCCCGGAGCCACGGGGTTTTCCGGCCGCCCCGTCGGCCGGTCAGCAGCCCCGCGGTCTCCTCCTGCCCTCCGGCCCGGTGTCCCGACCGTGAGGAGTCGACAGCAAGAGTTAGGCTGGAACCATGGTGTGGCTTGGTGGCCTGATCACGCTCGTATCGATCGTTCTCTGGGTGTACGCGTTCTTCGACGCGCTCACCACCCCTTCCTCTGAGGTGCGTACTCTGCCGAAGGTCCTGTGGGTGGTCGTCATCGTGCTGTTCATGCCCGTCGGCTCCATCCTGTGGCTCTTCCTCGGCCGCCCGCGCCAGGAGGCCGCACCCCGCGGGAGCACGCCCTCCCCGGCACAGACCACGGCCTCGGCCGACGACCTCGACCCGTCCGACTTCACCAAGCCCTCGGGCAGCCCGCACCCGCTCGGCCCGGACGACGACCCCGAGTTCCTGCGAAGACTCAACCGGCGCATCGACCCGGAGGACTGATCCGGACACGACCGACCCGGACCAGCGCATGACGACGGTGGGGGCCGCGCCCGAGAGGACGCGGCCCCCACCGCTGTGTCGGGCCGTCCCGCCCGCGGAAGCCCGGACCCGGAGCTCGGAGCCCCCGAAGCAGGCCCTCCTCAGAGCAGTCCGGCACCCGCCTCGCGCGGCACCCCGCGGACCGCGTGCACCGGCTCCACCCGCGTGGAGAACTGCGGCACCCAGGTCGCTTCGGTGCCCAGCGCCTGGTCGGGGTAGGCGTCGTTGTGCGCCTCCACCAGGTCGACCTCCGTGAGGCGCCCGCGGCCGTTCTCCATCACCGCGTTCCCGTGCTCCACGATGTCGGTGCCGCCCCAGTTGGCGACGATCTCCCCGGCCTCGATGCCGTCGCGCATGTCGAACAGGTTGTTCTCCGCGTACAGCTGCGACTCGAAGCCCGCGCCCAGGCTGTACTGGTACAGGTCCGTGGCCACCGTGTAGTAGTTGTTGTAGACGTGCACCTGCCCGTAGCGCACGCGGGGCGCGCGCTGGCCCAGGCTGTCGAAGTGGTTGTGGTGCCAGGTGGTCCGCAGGTGCCCGCGGTCGGTGGTGCGGCCGTCGCTGTTGCCCACCAGGATGGCCTTGTCACGGCCGTCGAAGTGGTTGTACGACACCGTCACCAGGTCGCTGGCGCGCACGACGTCGAGCAGGCCGTCGTGCACCTCGTACCTGCGCCCGAAGTACTCCGGCAGCTCCGAGCCCGGGTTGTCGCCGTCGTCGAAGGTGTTGTGGTCGATCCACACGTTCGTGGAGCCGGAGACCTCCAGGTGGTCGTACTCGGAGTTCCAGTTGCCCTCGCCGCCGTCCCCGGGGTCCCAGCCGGGGAAGCAGTCGTGCGTGTCGGAGAGGGTGAGGTTGCGCAGGATGACGTTGTGCGCGCCGATCACCCGGATGCTCATCCCGGTGATCTCGGCGCCGTCCCCGGCCCCCACCACGGTCGTGTTGGACCCGACCACCACCCGGATCCGCTCCGCCTGGGCGTCGGCAGAGGCCTCGCGGGCCTCCTCCAGCGGGCCGCTGGGGTCCTGCCAGCCCCACACCTCGGGGTCGTAGGCGGCCAGGTAGTCCTCCAGCGTGTAGCCGTCCACGGCGTAGTCCTCGCACGACAGGGGCGTGCCGTCCGGCGCCGTGTTCGCGTCGATGAGACCCTCGACGTAGACGATCTTGGGCTCGTCGCCGCTCACCGCCTCGCGGAACTCCTGTGCCGTGGAGACGCGGAAGACGTTGTCCGGGGAGGCGTCCGCGCCTCCTGTCGTCCCGCCTTCGGCCGAGGCCCAGCCGTCGCCCTCGGGCAGGACCTGCCTGCCCACGTCGGGCGCCGCCTGGACGGGCGCGACCGCGGTCATCACCAACACCGTGGTCAGAGGGAGTACGAGCCTGCGCATGGTCCTGCTCCTCAGGGGGGAAACTGCAAACGGTTGCATGAACATCTCCCAGGAGCCGGATCCGCGTCAACCCCTCCCACCCGGGAAAACCATGGAAAACCAGGCAACGAACCCCAAAGCACGCACTGGTCAACCACAACCGGTTGCCACTAACCTCGGAACCGTTCCCCAGTGAAGGAGGCCCGGGTGGCCGTGACCATCAAGGACGTCGCCCTGGCGAGCGGGGTGCACGTCTCCACCGTCTCCCGGACCTTCTCCGCCGCGCACCTGGTCAACCCCGCGACCCGGGCCCGTGTGCTCGCCGCCGCCAGTTCCCTGGGCTACCGGCCCAACCGCGCCGCGCGCGCCCTGTCCACCCGCCGCACCGGCAACCTGGGGCTGATCGTCGCCGACATCGCCAACCCCTTCTTCCCGCCCCTGATCAAGGCCGCCCAGGCCCACGCCCGCCGCAGCGACCACCACGTGTTCGTCGCCGACACCGACGAGCAGGCCCGCGTGGAGGAGGAGCTGATCCGCTCCATGGCCACCCAGGTGGACGGCGCGCTCCTGGTGGCACCGCGCCTGAGCAACCGCCTGATCGCCGAGCTCAGCGCCGACGTGCCCTTCGTCGTGGTCAACCGCCAGCCCGCCGGGCTGCCCGCCGTCCTCATGGACGTGGCCTCGGGCGTCGGGCAGGCCGTGGACCACCTCGCCTCCCTCGGCCACCGCGAGGTGGTCCTCCTCACCGGTCCGCGCGCGTCGTGGACCAACCAGCGCCTGGAGCGCGCGGCGGAGGAGGCCGCCCTGCGCCGCGGCCTCGTCCTGCACCGCGCGGGCCCCAACCAGCCCACCGAGGAGGGCGGCGCCGCCGCGGCCCCCGGCGTGCTCGCCCTCGGCGCCACCGCCGTCCTGGCCTACAACGACCTGGTCGCCCTCGGCCTGGTCCAGGAGCTCCGGTCGCGGGGCGCCTCCGTCCCCGGCGACCTCAGCGTCGTCGGCGTCGACAACACCCACACCGCCCGCCACTGCGACCTGACCAGCGTCGACATGCCCACCGCCGCCGCAGGGCGCTCCGCCATCGACCTTTTGCTGCACCGCATCACCAGCGAGGAGTCCCCCGGCACGGTCACCCTGGACACGCACCTGGTGGTGCGCGGGTCCACCGCTCCCCCGACCGCCCGAACCCGGGGCTGAGCCCCGAAGCAAGCACGTTCGGGCGCCCGCGGGGTTCTGGAGGTGCCGGAGACGGGTTCGCGAGGAACGAGTGAACCCGCCTCAGGCGCCGAAGGTTCCCGCGCCGAAGGGCGCCCGAACACGGGGCGAAGCGGAGCCCCAAAGCAAACAGGACCCCGCCGTGGCGGGGCCCTGCGCTGCGCTGTCCGGGGTCAGGCGTAGGAGTGCAGACCGCTGAACATGTAGTTCACCGCGAAGAAGTTGAACAGGATGGTCGCGAAGCCCACCACGTTGATCCACGTGGCCTTGGGGCCGCGCCAGCCTCCGGTGGCGCGGGCGTGCAGGTAGGCCGCGTAGATCACCCAGGAGATGAACGACCAGACCTCCTTGGGGTCCCAGCCCCAGAAGCGGCCCCAGGCCTCGTCGGCCCAGATGGAGCCGGCGATGATGCCGAAGGTCCACAGCGGGAAGGCGAAGAGGATGAACCGGTGGGAGATCCGGTCCAGCAGCTCGGGGCTGGGCAGGCGGCCCGCGACACCGGCCACCTTCTCGCCCAGCGCGCGCCTGGCCTCGGCCCGGTGGGACACGAGGTAGGTGACACCGGCCGCGCCGGAGACCATGAAGGCGCCGCCCGCGATGATCGCCGCGGTCACGTGGATGGGCACCCAGTACGAGTGCAGGGCGGGGATGAGCGGGCCCGGGTCCACGTACAGCCATCGGACGCCGACACCCAGCAGGATGAGCACCGGGACCAGCACGAACGCGCCCAGGAAGCGCGCCTGGTACCGGAAGGACGCGAAGAGCAGGCCGCCCACCGCGACCAGGCACAGTGCCACCACGAACTCGAACATGTTGCCCCACGGCCAGCGCCCGGCGGCCAGGCCGCGGGCGACGATCTGGGCGAGGCCCATCACGAAGCCGAAGGTCGTCACGCCCAGGGCGATCTTGCCCAGGACGCTCTGGGAGGCCCTGACCTCCGTCTCGGTGCTGCGGACGTTGACCTCGATGCCGTCGTCGGCGCCGGATCCGGCGCCGGCGTTGACCGGCATGAGCCGACCGGCACCGAGCTTGGTGCGTTGACCGTAGGCGGCCTCGATGGCGAAGAGGAACAGCGCAGCCGCGTACGTGACGATCATCGCGATGATCAACGAGTCACTGACTGACGTCATCACCTCGTCCACCGGTGCGGCGAGTGTGTACGTCACCGGTCACTCCCTTGTGTCGTCGACTCTGGCGGGTCGGATGGCGGATGGGGGTCGGAGTCCGGACGGGCGTCCGGTCCGGGGTCCTCGTCGGACAGGCTCCGGAGCCGTCCTGCGAGCTCCGTGGTGAGTTCGTGGAACTCCACGTTGTTGCCCGCCGCCTCGGTCTTGCCGAGGGCGGCCAGCTCCACCCGGGTGCGGCCGTCCCCTCCCCTGGTCGCGCGTACCCACACGCGGCGCGGACGGACGAACAGGGTGATGATCAGTCCGGCGACGGCCAGGGAGGCCGCGGTCAGGGCGGGCAGCCGGGCACCGTCCCGGTTCATCTGGAGGCTGACGTACTCCTTGTAGCCGGAGAAGGTGATCGACCCGGCGCCGTCGGGCAGCTCCCAGGTGTCGCCGATCTCCATCACGGGGGAGCTGCCGACCGACTCCATGCCGCTGGTGCGCAGCTGGTAGACCGACTGCGGGTCGACCAGTCCCAGGTCGCCCTGGTAGCCCTCCAGCGTGACGCGGGGGTTCTGTGCCCCCGGGAAGTTCGAGACCAGCTCTCCCTCGGGCGTCTCCACCGCGCTGGGCAGGAACACGCCGACGAAGCCGAGCTGCTCGCCCCCGGTGTCGGGCACCTTGACCACGCCGTCGGAGGTGTAGGAGGCCGTGTCCCGGTGCAGGAAGGGGACCGCCTGGTCGAAGACCACGTCGCCCTCGCCGTTGCGCACCTCGAACTCCGGGGCGTACCCGTGGCCGAGCAGATAGACCTGCACCCCGGCCACGCTCAGCGGGTGGTTGACCTCCAGCCGGTGCCGCTCCTCCTGCGCGTCGGGCGCCTCCTTGTAGGTGAGGTCGGCGACGTAGGACTCGGCCTGCCCGCGCAGGTCGCCCTCCTCGATGAAGGAGGCCTCGAAGTCGTCCAGGTGGATGGAGAAGGGCTCCAGGGAGTCGGTGTCGGTCCAGTGCCCGGGGTAGATGGCGTCGTAGGAGGTCAGGGTGTTGGCGAAACCGTCGTCCTCCACCAGGAGCATGTTGCCGCGGTAGCCGAAGAAGGACCCGGCGGCCAGCGCCAGCAGCAGGCCCAGCAGGGCGAGGTGGAACAGGACGTTCCCGGCCTCGCGCAGGTAGCCGGTCTCGGTGGAGAGGGAGTCGCCGTAGCGCTCGGTCCGGTAGCGCCGGAGGACCTTGCGGGCCTGCTCCAGCACCGTCTCGGGGTCGGCGTCCGTGGTGAAGGCGGCCGCGTACGGCATCCGGCCCAGGTTCCGGGGCGTGCTCACCGGCCGGGCCCGCACCGCGCGGGCGTGCGCCAGCGCGCGGGGGAGCACGCAGCCCGCCAGGGAGACGAACAGCAGCAGGTAGATCGCCGCGTACCAGGGCGAGGAGAACACGTCGAAGAGGTAGAACCGGTCCAGCCAGGGCGCCAGGTCGGGGTGCTCCTGGACGTAGGCGTTGACCTCGTCGACGCTCACCACGTTCTGCGGCAGGATCGAGCCCGGGATGGCCCCGACCGCCAGCAGGAACAGCAGGATCAGGGCGGTGCGCATCGAGGTGAGGGTGCGCCAGACCCAGCGCAGCCAGCCGGCCGGCCCCAGGCCCCCGGGGCCGGCCCGGCCCTGGTCGCCGTTCCGGGAACCGGTGCCGGTCCCCCGGTCGTTCGTGGTCGTGCTCATCAGATCACCGTCTGGAAGTCGGCGGCCCAGCCCTGCATGGCGATGGTCAGCTGCGTCCACAGCCCGGTCACCATCGCCAGGCCGACCAGGACGAGCATGGCCCCGCCGATCACGGTGACCGCGCGGGTGCGGCGCTTGAGCCAGTCGAAGGTGCCCAGCGCACGCCGGTAGAGGAGGGCGGCCAGGACGAACGGCAGTCCGAGGCCGACGCAGTAGACCAGGGACAGCATCATGCCGCGCCCGGCCCCGCCCTCGACGAAGGCCAGGGTCTGCACGGCGGCCAGGGTCGGCCCGATGCAGGGGGTCCAGCCCAGGCCGAACAGGACGCCGAGCAGCGGCGCGCCCGCCAGCCCGGCGCGCGGCAGGCGGTGGAAGCGGAACTCGCGCCCGAAGCCCGGCATGAGGCCCATGAAGGCCAGGCCCAGGACGACGGTGAGGACCCCCAGGACCCGGGTGATGGGTTCGGTGTGGTCCATGAGGATCTCGCCGAGCCAGCCGATGAAGCCCCCGACGGCGACGAAGACCAGGGTGAACCCGGCGATGAACAGGACGCTGCCCGTCACCATGGTCCAGCGGCGGGACGCCAGTTCGGCGTCGATGTCGGCGACGGTGGCGGTGGCCGTGCCGCCCGACGCGGTCGGGGCGGTGCGCTCGCGGACCTGGGTGCCGCTCATCCCGGTCACGTAGGACAGGTAACCGGGCACGAGCGGGAGCACGCAGGGCGAGAGGAAGGAGACCAGTCCCGCGGCCAGGGCCAGGGGGATCGCGGCGAGCAGGGAGCCGGTCAGGACGGTGGTGCCGATGGGGTCCATCAGTCCTCGTCCCCGGACCGGCCGTCGGCCTCCGCGTCGCCGGGGCCCGGGTCGCCGGAGGGCGCGTCCGTCTCGGAGGGCGCGTCCGAGGGGTCGGCCTCCTCCTGCGACGCCCGGGCCTCCTCGGCCTCCTGTTCCGCCACCCGGGGGCGCTCCTCCGGATCCCCGAAGCCGAACTCGACCACCAGCGGGTTGAGCAGCTCGGTCAGCTGGCCGTAGGTGGTCGGGCCGATGACGCGGGCGGCGATGCGGCCCTCGGGGTCGATGACGAGCGTGCTGGGGATGGAGCGCGGGGGCACGGTGTCGCGGAAGGCCTGGGGCACCGCGCCGGGCTGGTCGTACAGGCTCGGGTAGGGGACGTCCTGGCTCTCCTGGTAGGAGCGTGCGGCCGTCTCGTCGTCCTTGATGTTCACACCGAGGAAGTCCACGCCCAGGTCCGCGTACTCGGTGTGGACCTCGTCCAGGACCGGCTGCTCGGTACGGCAGGGGCCGCACCAGCTCGCCCAGACGTTGAGGACGAGGATGCCGCCCTCGTAGTCGCCGAGGGAGACCTCCTCGTCGTCGAGGGTGGTGCCGGTGACCTCGGGCGCCTCGGTGCGCTCGGCGGTCTCGAAGGCGGTGGCGCTGCCGTCCCCGGAGATGAAGCGGTTGTCCTCGTCGCTGGCCTGGATCTCGTTGCCCCCGGCGCAGCCGGTCAGGGCGAGTACGGCGGCCAGGGCGGCCGCCGCCAGGCGCGGCACGGCACGGCTTCGGCGCGTACCGGTGCTGGTGCTGGGCATCGAGGGGACCTCGCGAACGGGGTGTGAACAGGGCGGACTACAACAACGACAAAGTGTAGTAGATGCCCTGGAGCCCGTTCGGCCGCCCCGGCACAAGGGGGGAGTGCGACCGGTGGGGGGACGGCCGCCCCGTGCGCGGGGTGGCACGCGGCGAGGGGGTGAGGACCCCGGTGGGGGCGATGGCCGTCAGACACCGCCCCCCGGGTGTGTCGGCTGACCGGGGGCCGGGGGCGGCCCCGGTCGGCCGGGCCATGGATCAACCAGCCTCGACGAAGGCCTCGCGGAGGTAGTCGTGCACGGCCCGCTCGGGGACCCGGTAGGAACGCCCCACGCGAATCGCGGGGAGAACTCCCGAGTGCACCATTCGGTAAACGGTCATCTTGGACACACGCATGATCGTAGCGACTTCCGCCACGGTCAAGAACCTGACCTCTTCGAGAGGCGGCTTGCTCCCGTTCATCTTCCGACGCCCTCATTCCCGGACGTGAGCATTGTCTACCCTTGGGACCGGCGCGGTGTGCGGCGGCGACCCCGGTGTATCCGCCCCAAACCACGCCAGCGTGTCACGCTGTCACTACTGACACGTCCGTTTTCAGAGTAGAGCCGAGTTCCCCTCAGCGAAAGGCCGTTGGGGCTGTCTTCGGCGCTATGTGTTGATGGCGGGTCGGATGAGGTTTAACGGTGGGTATAAATGGTCTCCCCCTGCTCACAGGAGACCGGCTCGGGCGAGAACGTATTCGCGGAGCGGGGCGTAGTCCTCGGTCAGGTAACCGTCGTCCAAAGGCACCGTGACCAGTAGTTTCCCCTCGGCCTCGGCGAGGAAGAGGGCGGGGTCGTTGCAGTCGGCGAAGCCCATCGCGGGCACTCCCGCCTCCCCCGCCGCACCCGCGAACCCGTGGTCGGCGATGACCAACTGCGGCCATGCCTCACCGCGGTCCGTGAGGTCCCCGAGGATGGCACGCATGGCGAAGGGGTGGTGGCTGTGGCGCGCGAGGCGACCGTCCGTGACGATCGCGATTTCGTCCTCCCACACCACGATCCGCCGGTTCGGGGGACGCTCCGTGGTCACTTCGTAGGAGTATCCGCCCCCGGCGGTGATGACCGGGCACCCGCGCTCGGCGAGGGCGTCCTTCCAGGCGCGGTAGGTCTCACGGAGGTTGCGGGGGTGGCCGGTGGCGAACATGACCCGTTCCCGGCGCTCGGCGGCCAGGGCCAGCCGGTCGGCGAGGGCCTCCAGGGCGTCGATGGTCAGGTCGGGGTCGATGGTGTCGATCCCCCACACGTACTCCTCGTCGGCCACCACGCCGCAGCGCTTGCTCATCAGCGCCAGGACCTCGGAGAAGGACCAGTCGTGGGAGAAGGTGAGGCCGAACTGGTGGTAGGGGTCCTTCTGGACGAGCCGCCGGTAGTGCCGAAGGTTGTTCTGACGCGGGGTGTCGACGTGCCCGGCGATTCCCGTGCGCACCAGATAGGTGATCAGTTCAGCGCGTGTCGGCGGCGTCACCTGGCGCTCCCCTTCCTCGTCTGCGCAGCGAGCGTGCGCCACGCTGGGCGGCCACCATGGCGCCTGCTCCTGTTCGCCCGGTATTCAACCTCTGTCCTACCCGCTTCGGGCGCGACACGCGCGGCTCCTCCGGAATTCACGCCGGTCGACACCGGGGTGTTATGGGAGCCGTCCCCCGAGCCGTCCGCAGCCTCATGAGCCCCTGCTGACACGGGATCCGTGCGCCCCGGCGCCCGGCTCGGAGGTGCCCCGCAATCCTCTCCCCCGAACCGGCCCCGGCTCGGGAGGGCTCGGTCCGGGCACCCGGACACGGACCGGGGCGGGGAGGGGGTTCACGCAGAAACACGCCCTAGAGGCTGGGGTCGATCCCGTGGCTGGGGAAGACTGCGGTCCGGGTCGCGTGGATGGCCCGGTCCACCGGGTCGCCCGGGTCGTAGCCGTCCACGAAGTGGTCGAAGACGACCTCGCGCCCGTCGGTCATGTACAGCGGCGCCAGCTCCCCCGTGCGCTGGCGCACGAAGTCGCGCCAGCGCTGCGGGGTCTCGGTGTCGGGGTCGATGGGGCGGCCCGCGGCCTCGCCCAGCAGGTGGGTCCAGGCGCGGGGGACGACCTGTACGAGCCCGTACCCGCCGCCGCCGAACAGCAGCCAGCGGCCGCCCGCGGTCTTCTGGGCGAGCCGGTGCAGCTCGGCGTAGGCGCGGCGCTGGCCGTCCACGCTCAGGGTGAGGTTGGCGAGCGGGTCCAGGGCGTGGGTGTCACAGCCCTGCTGGGTCACCAGGATCTCCGGCTGGAACTCGTGCAGCAGCGGCGGTACGACGGCGTCGAAGGCGCGGTGCCAGCCGTTGTCGCCGGTGCCCGCGGGGAGGGCCACGTTGACCGCGTACCCCTCGGCGTCCGGGCCGCCGGTCTCGGAGGCCTGGCCGGTGCCGGGGAACAGGGTCGCCGGGGACTCGTGGAGGCTGATGGTGAGCACGCGCGGGTCGTTGTAGAAGGCGTTCTGGACGCCGTCGCCGTGGTGGACGTCCACGTCCACGTAGGCGATGCGCTTGGCGCCCTGCTCCAGCAGCCAGGCGATGGCCAGGGCGGGGTCGTTGTAGACGCAAAAGCCCCAGGCGTTGCCGCGCATGGCGTGGTGCAGGCCGCCCGCGATGTTGGCCGCGTGCGCGGTCTCCCCGCTCCACACGGCCCGCGCGGCGGCCACGGACGCGCCGGAGATGAGCGCGGCGGCGTCGTGCATGTCCTTGAAGACGGGGTTGTCGGGGGTGCCCAGCATGTGGGCGTCGTCGGGCTCCAGTGTGCGGCCCGCGCGCTTGACCGCCTCGATGTAGGCGGGGTCGTGCACGAGGGACAGGAGTTCGTCCGAGGCGGGTTCGACGTCCAGGAGCCCGACCCCCGGCGCGTCCAGGACGCCGAGCTCGCGGCTGAGCGCCATGGTCAGCTCGACGCGTATCGGCGCCATCGGGTGCTGCGGGCCGAAGTCGTAGGCCGTGAGTCCGTCGTCCCATGCCACCCGAAGCGAGCAGGACGTGCGCCCTCCCATGTGGTGACCCCCGTTTCAGGTGTGCGTGCTCCGAAGCACACAGTACGCACAACCGCACGTGCGGACGAACCCCGGGGGTCCGGGTGGCCCGGCCCGGCGCGGGGTCCGCCCCCTCGCACCGGGCCGGGGACCGGACTACTCGGTGACGTAGTAGCAGGACTCGTGCAGGTCGCCTCCGGAGAGGTCGACGGTGCCGTGCAGGGGCGCCGCCCCGAAGAAGGAGTCCTTCGAGGTGAGCAGCACCCGGTACTCCCCCGGTTCGAGTTCGAGGCGCATGACCTCGCCGTCCTCGAAGCAGGAGTTGCCCGCGGGCGGCGAGCTGTAGACCTCGCAGTCCTCGCACGCGGGGGTGATGATCTCGTCGTGGACGGCGTCCGGCCCGACGTAGAGGAACTGCATCTCGTACGGGGTGTTGTTGGTGATCTCCAGGACGCTCTTGCCGCTGCCGGAGCCGCCGGTGGGGGCGGGGTCGAACTCGACCTCGCCGATCGAGGTCATGGCGTCCATCCTCTCCTCGATACGCCCCGCGCCGATGTGGGTGACCATCCGCTCGACCTCGTCGGCCTCGTGGTCGGGGTACTCCTCCTCCAGGAGGGCGACCATCTCGTCGGCGGTGTCGAGCGAGCCCCCGTCGACGCTCTCCCAGCCGCAGTTGAACGCGGCGTCGGGGCGCTCGGTGGCGATGCGCTCGGCGATCTCGGGGGCGGCGTCCCAGGACAGGTCGGAGAGCAGGTCGATCTGGCTGAAGCCCGCGCACCAGTACTCGGCGGCGTACTCGGTGGTGCCCGTCTCGTAGAGCTCGGTGAGCGCGGTGGGGACCTGCCCCGCGGCCTCGGTGCCCTCGTAGTCCGCGAGGATCACGGTGTAGATCTCGTGCGCCCGCCGCATGTTCTCGCGGTACTCGTCGGTGACCTCTCCGTCGAAGGACTCCTCGGCGGAGGCCACCAGGTCGGCGGCGTAGGAGAGGTGGATGTCGGCGACCTCGCCGTCGGTGTCCTGCCAGCGGGCGGCGGGGTGCTCGAAGTAGGCGGCGTAGGAGTCCAGGGCCTGCCCGTACTCCTCGGAGGCGACGTCGGACTGGGCGCGCTCCAGGAGCACGCAGGCCTCGGCGCCCGCGCGGGCGCGCGACATGAGCGACGGGGAGAAGGAGAGCTGGAAGAGGTCCTCCACGCTCCCGTAGGCGGCGACGGCCTCGGATCCGCCGCACTCGCCGCGGGCGTGGGCGGCGTCGGCGACGCGCAGCCGCCACTCCCCCGCCTGCCACACGCCGGTGAGGGTCACCAGCAGGGCGACCGCCAGCCCGGCGGCGGTGAGGAGGGGCGCCGCCCGCCTGGACGGCTGCTCGCCCCGGCCGAGCACGCGCTCGTCGCGGGAGCGCCCGGCGAACAGGCCGTGCACGGCCGCGGCGACGAACCAGGCCACGAGGATCGACGCCCACAGCAGGACGTTGTCGGCGGCGCCGGTGACGGCGGCGGTGACCAGCAGGCCGAGGGTGATGACGAGCGCGGCGGCGAAGAACGGCCACTGGCGCAGGTAGACGTACCCGGCCCCCATGCCCGAGGCGTTGAGCAGCGAGGCGCGCAGCGCGGACGGGGAGGAGAACAGTCCGAGCCTGGGCGGCTTCGGGGGCGGCGGCGGGCCGAACTGCCCCGGCGGCATCCCGCCGGGAGGCATTCCCCCGGGAGGCATCCCGCCCGGAGGCATTCCCCCGGGAGGCGCTCCGCCGGGAGGCATCCCGCCCGGAGGCGGCATCATGCCGGGGGGCCTGCCACCGGGAGGCGGCCCCATGGCGGGCCTGCCTCCGGTCGGCGTTCCGCCCGGGGGAGGCCCGGGCACACCGCCCGAGTACATCCCTCCCGCGGGCGTGCCCCCGGTGGGCGGGCCACCTGCGGGCGCGCCCCCGTGGAAGGCCCCTCCCGCCGGGTTGCCGCCGGTCGGGCCGGAGGGCGCACCGCCTGCGGGCGTTCCACCGGCCGGGGCACCGCCGGGGGGCGTCGGTCCCGGAGGCGGGAAGCCTCCGCCGGGAGGCTGGGAAGGGTCGGGCGGGGGAGGGGAAGAAGTCATGGAGGACCCTGGAATCGGGAGATGGGGGAGATCCCGCGTACGGGACCGAGGGGGCCGTGTACACCCTTCTCCAAGACACTACCCAGGCCCCCTGACATCGGATCCCGCAGGGCAGGCCGCTTCCGGCCATCTCACTCCCGGCGGGTCCGCTCCGGGATGCGCCCGCCGTTCCGGGGCGCCGGACCGCCGGCGGGGGGCGCTGCGGAGCTCCAGCGGACATGGCGGAGGGCGTCGGGGACCGGTGTGCGACGACCGGCCCCGACGCCCCCGTGGTCCTCGGCGGGCCTAGCTGCCCGAGAGCGCGCCACTGCGGTCCCGGGCCGCCTCGATGGCGTCCGTGAAGGCCGTGCGCACGCCGTGCCGTTCCAGCTCGCGCAGCGCGGCGGCGGTGGTGCCGCCCGGCGAGGTGACGGCCTCGCGCAGCACGACCGGGTGCTCACCCGAGTCGTTGAGCATGGCGGCGGCGCCCGTGATGGTCTGGCCGACCAGCTTCTGCGCGGTGGCGCGCGGCATCCCCATCGCCACACCGGCCTCGATCATGGTCTCGGCGATGAAGTAGAAGTAGGCGGGGCCGCTGCCGGAGATGGCGGTGACCGTGTCCATGTGCTGCTCACCCACGCGGATGACCTCGCCCACCGTGCCCAGCAGCGCCTCGGCGCGGTCCAGGTGGGCGTCGCCGGTGTGGGCGCCGCCCGCGACGGCGGTCATCCCCTGCCCCATCAGGGCGGGCGTGTTGGGCATCGCCCGGACGACGGGGGTACCGGCGGGCAGGTGCTTCTCCAGCACGGCGGTGGTGATCCCGGCCGCGACCGAGATCACGAGGCAGCCGGAGGACAGGCGCGGCGCCAGGTCGTCCAGCAGCGCCACCATGTCCTGGGGCTTGAGCGCGAGCAGGAGGGTGTCGGCGCGCTTGGCCGCGTCCGCGGCCGGGACCACCTCGACCCCGTAGCGCGCGCGCAGCTCCCCGGCGTGCTCCTCGCGCGGCTCGGTGACGAGGACGTCCTCCGGCGCGTGGCCCTTGGCCAGCATTCCGGCGAGCAGCGCCTCGCCCATCTTCCCGGCACCGATGATGGCGATCATGAAGGATCCTTCCTGCGGATACCTCCACGCTAACGGCACCGGTGGCCCCGCGTGGACACCGGATCCCACTCCGTGGACTCCGGTGCGCCCCCGCCCGGCGGCGGGCGGGTCTCACCCGGGGTCGACGGTGCCCTCGTCGTCCACGGTGCCGCCCTGGTCGACCGCGAAGCGGCGGGGCGGGTCCGCGGGGGCGCGGCGCAGCAGCGCGATGCGCTCACGGCGGTCGCGCGGCCGGTCGCCGGGGCCCGCGGTCCGGGCGAAGTGCAGCCGGGTGAAGGCCAGGGCCTCGGCCAGCTCGCGCATGCGCGCCTGGCGGTCGGGGGCCTTGCGGGTGCTGACCTCCAGGACCAGCTGGCCCTCGAAGCCGTTCCCGGCCAGGTACTCCAGGAGCTCGCCCACCGGCTGGCGCCCGCGCCCGGGGATGAGGTGTTCGTCGAGGTTCTGGCCGCCGAAGCCGTCGGCCACGTGGATGTGGGAGAGGCGGTCGCCCAGGCGCTTGGCCATGTCCATGGCGTCGGAACCGGACATGGCGGTGTGCGACAGGTCGAGCGTGACGTCGGGGTAGTCCCGGTCGAGCGGGTTCCAGCTCGGCGCGTAGGGGACGACCTCGCGGTCGCGCACGCGCACCGGGTACATGTTCTCCACCGCGAAGACGACGTCGGTCTCGTCCTGCATCCGGGAGATGCCGGTCTCGAACTCGCGGGCGTAGTCGCGCTGCCAGCGGAAGGCGGGATGCACCACGATCGTCTTGGCGCCCAGGGCCTCGGCCATCTCCTTGGAGCGGACGAGTTTGCCCCAGGGCTCCCTGCCCCACACGCGCTGGGTCAGGACCAGGCAGGGCGAGTGGACCGCGGTGACGGGGATCTGGTGGTAGTCCGAGAGGCGCCGCAGGAGGTCGATGTCCTGGCTTGCCGGGTCGGAGGAGACGAGCACCTCCACGCCGTCGTACCCCAGCTTCGCGGCGATCTCGAAGGCGGCCGGGGTCTTCTCCGGGTAGACCGACGCCGACGACAGGACGACGGGCGCGTCTGGGACCTGGATAGGGCTCACGGAACCCAGACTATGCGCTACCGCGCCTCCTGTGCGTACCGTCCACGTGAACGCGGCGTGCCGTTCTCCCCACGCCCTCCCCCGCGGAGGGTGTGCCTCCCGGCCGTGCGCCGGTGGTGGGCGGGCCCGCGGGTGCACCCGCGGAGCCCTGGTGTCGTGGTTTGCGACCGCCACGTCGTCGGGGCGGTCGTGCGGATCGTGTCGTCCTCCGCGCCTGCCGCGCCGCTGCCGGGTCCGTGCGCGGACCACGCGGTCGTTCGCGGTGGAGGCGGGGCACCTGGTGCAGGGGTGCCGTCCGGGACTGGCCGGGTTCACTCCCCGGGGCGTGTGGGGCGGCCGTCAGCGCACCGCGCGAGGCCTGCCTGTCTCACAGCCGTACGGCACCTGCGAGATTCTGGTGGTGGACGTCCCGCTCGCGGACGTGGTCCCCCGAGCGCGGCGCGTCGATCATGCGCCCGTCGCCGAGGTAGATGGCGACGTGGTAGGCGTAGCCGCCGCTGTCGGCCCAGTACAGCAGGTCCCCCCGGCGGGCGTTGGAGTAGGGGACCCGGGTTCCGGAGCCGGCCTGGTCGTGGGCGATGCGGGGCAGCTCCACCCCGGCCTGCTTGTAGGACCACTGCACGAGCCCGGAGCAGTCGAAGCCGTTCGGGCCGGTGCCTCCCCAGCGGTAGGGGGTGCCCTTCTGCGACTCGGCGGCGTTGATGGCCCGCTCCACGGTCGACCTGGGCAGTGACAGGTGGACACGGCGAGGTTCGGCGGAGTCCTGCGCGGTGGCCTCGGCCTGCTGCGCCGGCGGCACCGGCTGCGGCGGCTGGACCGACTGCGCGGGCGCGGGCGCCGCACCGGAGGTCAGCGCGGCCGCGGTGAACGCGGCGACGGCGAGCGCGCGCGGCCCGCTCCGGCGAGGAGGAACGGGCGAGGCCTGCCGCCCCGGGTCCGTGGAACGACAGGCCCGCGTTTGCTCGTGGTGTCGCGGTATTCGCATGACGGTGGTTCTCCCGCTTTCGCTCGGAACGCCGCGACGCCCGCGCCACTGTGACGCGGATCTCCCCTTCGCGACGTCCTCACCATTCGTCACACAGACCGCGTGATATGTCACTCTCCGTAGCGTGATCGGCTGTCAAAGAAGGTAAAGAGTCCTTGACCTTCGGGGGGCGAAAGCGGTCAGTTCACCATCGAACGGACTCCCCTCCCCGAAGGCCGGTCACCCTGGGCTACGCGGCGTCGTCCACGGGGGCGGGCAGCCCGAGTTCAGCGCCCACGAAGTCGGCCGTGGCCCGCATCCCGAGGTAGTTCGGGTGCACCGGGGCCCCGTTCTCGGGGATCAGACCCTCCACCCAGCGGGTGTCGGAGGACTTGCAGACGTCGTGTCCGCGCTCGAAGACGTCCACGAAGACCGCGCCCTGGGCCTCGGCCTCCTCGGCGATCATCGCGTTCAGCGCGGTCTGCGCCCGGTCCAGGAAGGGCACGTCGCCCCACGCGATGGGCGTGCTCGGCCAGCAGCCCCTGCTCTCGGGCAGGATCTGGAGGTAGCCCACGGCCAGGACCGTGGCGTCGGGGCTGCGCTCGGCGATGTCGGCGTAGACCTGCGCGACCTCCGGGCGCAGGTCCTCGACGCGCTGGTCGAGCTCGTCGCCGTAGTGGTCGGCGCACGGGTCGCCCAGCGGGTTGCCCAGGCTCCGCTTCGCGCACTCGATGAGCACCTCGGAGAAGCCGAAGTCGTTGCCCGCGATCCCGACCGTGACCAGGTCGGTCTCCGGCGTGAGGGCGTCGAACTGGGGCGGCGTGTCGTCGAACTGCGGCTCGTAGAGGTCGTTGACGACCGCCCCCGAGCAGCTGGCGTCCGTGAACTCGGTGACGCCGAGCCGGTCGGCGAGCATGGTGGGGTAGTTGTTGGACGTGCGCAGGCAGCCCAGCAGCGGCATGCTGCTGCTGACCCGCTCCTCCCGGATGAGCGGACCGGCGACGAAGGAGTCGCCGAGGGAGACATAGCTGTCGAAGGCGGGGGCCTGCGCGGTTTCGGCGGCGGCGGGCGCGGCGACCAGGGAGGCTCCCAGCACGGCGGTGGCCACGGGGACCAGGGCACGGCGCAGGGCTCGGGACGCGGCGGTGGTGGATGTACGGGGCACGCGGGTTTCCTCTCCATGGAGCGGGGGCGTTGGAGTTGTCGGACCCTAGGAATTCTTTAACACGACCTACGGGACAAGGCCCCTAACTCGTAGGTAACTTTCATGTGTCTTCGAAAGGTCCCTTCACTCCTCGCGGCGGGGTTGTCCCCGGGAGCGGCTAGCGTTGCCACCATGGCGAAGGCAGCGAAGACCACGTTCCGGTGCGCGGAGTGCGGATGGAGCACCCTCAAGTGGGTGGGCCGCTGCGGCGAGTGCCAGGCCTGGGGCACGGTCGAGGAGGCCGGCGCACCCTCACCCGCCGCCGTCGCGCCCGCGCCCGTCACCTCCCGGGCCCGGCCCATCACCGAGATCAGCGTGGAGAGCGCCGAGGCCGTCCCCACCGGCGTCGACGAGCTCGACCGGGTCCTGGGCGGCGGCGCGGTCCCGGGCGGCGTGGTGCTGCTCGCCGGTGAGCCCGGCGTGGGCAAGTCCACCCTCCTGCTGGAGGTCGCCGCGATGCGCGCGGCCGAGGGCCCCGTGCTGTACGTGACCGGCGAGGAGTCCGCCGGGCAGGTGCGGCTGCGCGCCGAGCGGCTCGGCGCGCTCTCCGACAAGCTCTACCTGGCCGCCGAGACCTCCATCGCCTCCCTGGCCAGCCACGTGGAGGCGGTCGGCCCCCGGCTGCTCATCGTGGACTCGGTGCAGACCATGGTCTCCCCCGACGCCACCGGCGTCCCGGGCGGCGTCACCCAGATCCGGCAGGTGACCGGCGCGCTGATCCAGATCGCCAAGGAGCGCGGGATCGCCACCGTGCTCGTCGGCCACGTCACCAAGGACGGTTCCATCGCCGGTCCGCGGATGTTGGAGCACCTGGTGGACGTGGTGCTGCACTTCGAGGGCGAGCGCCACTCCCAGCTGCGCCTGCTGCGCGCGGTCAAGAACCGCTACGGGCCCACCGACGAGATCGGCTGCTTCGAGCTGACCGAGTCCGGCATCGTCGGCCTGCCCGACCCCAGCGGGCTGTTCCTCACCGAGCGCACCGACCCGGTGCCGGGCACGTGCGTCACCGTCGCCCTGGAGGGGCGGCGCCCGCTCATCACCGAGGTCCAGGCCCTGGTCGCGCCGACCCCGCTGCCCGCGCCGCGTCGGGCCACCTCGGGCCTGGACACCTCGCGGGTGAACATGATCCTCGCCGTGCTGGAGAAGCGCACGGGCATGAAGCTGGCCAACATGGACGTGTACGCCTCCACCGTGGGCGGCGTGAAGCTGACCGAGCCCGCCGTGGACCTGGCACTGGCCATGGCGGCGGCCAGCTCCAACAACGACGTCGCCCTGCCCGTGGGCTTCATCGCGATCGGCGAGGTGGGCCTGGCGGGCGACGTGCGCACCGTGAGCGGCGTGCGCCGCCGGGTGTCGGAGGCGCAGCGGCTCGGCTTCACCGAGGCGGTCGTGCCCAAGCACTTCGGCGACCCCGTCCCGGGCATCCGCGTCCACGAGGTGGAGGAGCTGAGCGAGGCGCTGAGCCGGGTGTCCCGGCGGTCCCGGCGGGCCCGCGCCCCCCGGGACGCCGACTGAGGCCTCCGGACGCGGGGCGGAGCCCGGGGCGGGCACCGCCTGGTGGGTTGACCGGAAGGGTTCACCGGGGCCGCCCCCTCCCCCGCGATCTTGTACTTATAGCGCGTCTCGACCGTCCAACCTCGCTACAAGTACAAGATCACCGCAGGTCAGAACCCTGGCGACACACCAGCGACATTTCTGGCCGGGCCGCTAGAAGTCGAAGACCGCGCCCTTCTCGCTCATGAGCACGCACTCGTTGGAGAACTCCTCCCGGTAGTTCTCGGTGCCGTAGGCCACGGCGACCACCGGGTCGTAGACGAAGGGGCAGGCCTGCTCCTCGCTCTCGACCTTTGCGATCGAACCGGCCTCGGCGATGGCCTCGCAGGCCTCCTCGGCTCTGGGGTGCGTGCCCGCGACGACGGGTTCGCACACCAGCGTGGCCTCCCGCGTCTCGGCGCTGGCGAGGCCGTGGACGCGCAGGATGTAGCCGTTCTCGCCGGCCTGCGCGGCCTCGGCGGCGTGCGCGGGCACGGCGAGCGCCAGCGCGAGGACGGGAGCGGCGACCAGGGCCGGGACGATGCGATTCACGACAGCCTCCAGGGACGTGCGGATTCCAGTCAACACGGATGGTAATCGAACCATTACGCGAAGCTGCCGCTTTTCCGCGAGGTCGCCGGAATTTCCCCGCCCCGGGTTCCGGCCCTACCCGAATGCCGGGCGAAAAACGAAGGATGCGGGGTTATGTCGGAAACCTTCCTTCACTCCTCCGCCGTCACCCCCGCCAGGTGCCCCACCGCCCCGTAGCCGTCGGGCCGCAGCTCTCCCCCGGCGTCGGCCGTCCAGCGGCTGACCGAGGCCGCCGCCGCGGGCTCCTCCCCGCTCACCCGCCACACCCCGGCCTCGTCCAGTCCCTCCAGGATCCCCCGGAGCAGGACCACGACCGGCTCGTGGGCGAACAGCAGCACCCGCTCGCCCGGGTACTCCGCGCACAGGTCCCGCAGGAACGAGCGCAGCCGCAGCAGGACGTCGGCCAGGGACTCGCCGCGCTCGGGGCGGTGGTGCATCGGGTCGTCCCGGCGCCGGGACGCCTCGCCGGGGTCGTACCCGCGGACCATGGCCGGGCTCATGAGGGCGAAGGGGCCGCTGTCGTGGTCGCGCAGCCGCTCGTCCAGCTGCACGGGCAGGTCCAGCCCCGCCGCCTCCAGCGCCAGCCCGGCGGTGCGGCGGGCACGCAGGTAGGTGGAGGAGAACACGACCCCGGGCCGCCGGTCGCCGGGCAGGGCCGCCAGCCAGCCCGTGCCCACGGCGCGGGCCTGGCGCTCGCCCAGCGGGGTGAGGTCCACGTCGGCGTTGCGGGCGGGCAGGGCCGCCGCGTCCAGGGCCCCGCCCTCGGGCGTCGCGGTCAGGGCGGCGTTGAGCGCGCTCTGTCCGTGGCGGACGACCGTCAGTTCCGCCGGTCCGCGGTAGCGCACCGTCGCGTCCTCCTCCGTTCCGTGCCGGGGTCAGCCGAGCAGCGGCAGGAGCGCCTCCAGCCAGTGGTCGGCGATCTTGCGGTTCCCGCTGTCGGAGGGGTGGACCCCGTCGTAGGTGTCGGCGTCGGTGTCGAAGCCGGCCCACTGGTCGACGACCTCGACCGGCGACCTCCTCGTGTCCAGCGACTCCGCCCAGGCCGGGATCGCGGCGTTCAGGTCCCGCACGCGCTGGCCGCACTCGGCGCAGCTGCGCTCGGAGTCCATGGGGATGATCTGCGCGACCAGGATCCGCGTCCGGGGGTTGTGCTCCCGCATCTGGGCGACGAGCGTACTGTAGGCGTCCAGGACGGTCGCGGTGGGGACGGCGCTCCAGACGTCGTTGGTGCCGAAGTGCATCAGCACCACGTCCGGGTCGGTCCGGTCCAGCCAGTCCACGAGCAGCCCGCGCCGGGCGACGTCGGTGACGAGGAGGCCCCCGTGGCCCTCGTTGTCACCGTCGTAGGCGAAGCCGCAGCCGTCCCCGGGGCGGGTCCCCACGAAGTCCGCGTCCGTGTGCCCCGCCTCCCTCAGGTCGGCCCACAGCAGCGCGCGCCAGCATCCCGGGGAACCGGTGATCGAGTCGCCCAGCGGCATGATCCGCACCGCGTCCCGCACCGCTTCCGCGGCCGGGCCTCCGTCGGCCCAGGCGGGGGCCGTGGGCGCCGCGGTCAGGGCCGCGGCCAGTCCGATTCCGGCGGCGAGTCGCATCGCGGTCCGCACGAGTGTGTCCATGAGGGAACTCCTTGGGAGAAGAGAGCGGGCACCCCCGGAGGAGCGCCCGCTTGGGAGCGCTCCCAACCGCAGGAAGCGTATCCCCGAACCCCGATGCCGTAAAGGGGCTCCCCGCGCCACAGGACTGTCACCCCCGAAGCCCTCCGGAGCCGTGTCCGCGCTTGCGCGCGACCGCCCGACACGGTGCTGCGGGGCGCGGTCACCGACACCCGCCAGGCGGCCGTGACCGCCCGGGGCCTGGGCGGGGAGGCCCGCGACGACTGGGCGCACGACACGGGGCCGGGGGCTCTCGCGCCCCCGGCCCCGTGTCGTGCGGCGGCTCAGGCCTTGAGCTGGAACGGCAGCTCGGGCTGGTCCCCGGCGTAGTCCCCGTGCAGGTTGGCCCGGTACCAGCCGGGCCGGGCCGAGGTGTCGGTGTCGCGGCAGTCCTCGAAGGAGCGCAGCCGCTCCCAGGTGAACGTGTACTCGTGCGGCACGCCCCTGCTGATCTGGCGCTTCTCCTCGCCCTCCGCGCAGTCGGCGGTGGAGAAGATCCGGTCGTCGCCCGAGTGGATGCGGACCTCCAGGGCCTCGCCGCCCACGTCCACGGTGCAGGTCTGCTCGGCGGTGTTGACCACGGTGATCCGGAAGGCCGGGTTGGCACCGGCGCCGTAGACCTCCTGGTCCTCCTCCGCGTACTCGAAGGTCACCACGATGTCCTGCGGGCGGCAGGCGTCCTCGGGGCGCTCCGGAGCGGGCACCTCGCCACCGCCACCGCCGCCGGCGGAGTCGCCGCCGGCCGCGGCGCCGCCGGAGTCCTCGGCGTCCTCGGCGTCCCCGGAGGGGTCGGCGCTCTCCTGCGCCCCCTCGGAGGGATCGGCCTCGGGTTCCTTGTCCCCGTCCGCGGAGGGCTCGGCGGGTGGGACACTGGGAGAGGCCTCGACACCCGCGTCCGAGCGGGTCGGCTCGCCGCTCTCCTCACCGTTGGGGCGGCAGGCGTACGCGATGAGCGCGAGCGCCAGGAGGGCCACGGCCAGCACGAAGGCACGCCGCTTCCAGTAGGTCTCGCGGCTGACGGCTCCTGGTTGTCCGGTACTTGACGCCATGCGCCGTAGTATTGCGGTTTTGCGTGTACCTCACCTACTCAACCCGCCGATTCCCAGTTAAAGATGAGCGATAACCCTTACAGCACCCCGGTTCTGGCGTGGTACGAGAGCCACGCCCGCGACCTCCCCTGGCGTCGGCCCGACGCCTCCCCGTGGTCGATCCTGGTCAGCGAGATCATGCTCCAGCAGACCCCCGTGGTGCGCGTGCTGCCCGCCTGGCGCGCCTGGATGGAGCGCTGGCCCACCCCGGCCGACCTGGCCCGGGAGCCCTCCGGGGAGGCGGTGCGCATGTGGAACCGGCTCGGCTACCCGCGCCGGGCGCTGCGCCTGCACGCGTGCGCGGTGGCCATCACCGAGGAGCACGGCGGGCGGGTCCCCGACGACCACGCCACGCTGCTGTCCCTGCCGGGCGTCGGCGCCTACACCGCCGCCGCGGTGGCGAGCTTCGCCTTCGGTCAGCGGCACGCCATTCTGGACACGAACGTTCGACGTGTCCTGGCGAGAGCCGAAACCGGGGTCCAGTACCCGCCGAAAACACAGACCAAGGCGGAGACCGCCCTCGCCGAGTCCCTGCTGCCGTCCGAGCCCTCGGTGGCCGCCCGCTGGGGCGTGGCCGTCATGGAGCTGGGCGCGCTGGTGTGCACCGCGCGCGCACCCGCGTGCGCGGACTGCCCGATCGCCCACCAGTGCGCCTGGCGGCTCGCGGGCAAGCCCGCCTACGACGGCCCGCCCCGGCGGGGCCAGACCTACGCGGGAACCGACCGGCAGGTGCGCGGGCGGCTGCTGGCGGTGCTGCGCGACTCCGCCCACCCGGTGCCCAAGGACGCGCTGGACGTCGTCTGGGACGACCACGTCCAGCGCGAGCGGGCCCTGGACGCCCTGGTGTCCGACGGGCTGGTGGACCCCCTGGACGACGGCCGGTACGCCCTGCCGGGCTGAGCGCGTCCCGGCTCCGACGGGACCGGTCGCCGCACGGCGCCCCGGTCCGGCGCCGTCCCCGGACGCCGGCCGGGAGGAGGCCGCCGGGGTTCCTCAGCCCTGCGGGTCGGCGTACTGCGACGCGGCGGTCCCGGAGGAGCCCCCCGCGGGGTCGGCCTCGGTGCCGGAGTGGCCGTCGCTGCACGGCGCGCCCGGCTCGGGGGTGTCCTCCCCCTGGACGAACTCGACGAGGTACTCGGCCAGACGGGGGTCCTCGGGGTCCTCCAGGAGGATCTGGGAGCCCCAGGCCGACGCCACCACCGGGGCGGGCAGTCCCTCCACGGGGCTGACCACCAGGTAGTCGCCGGGCGAGTAGTAACCGGCCAGGGCCTGGACCTGGGACTCGGAGAGCCCGGGGTCGTAGGCGATCCACACGGCGCCGTGCTCCTGGGCGTGCACGACGTACTCCGCGCGCAGGGGCTGGTCGTAGACGCCGCAGTTCTGCCAGACCGGGTAGTGCGGCCCGCCCGCGGGCGGGAACATCCCGTAGTCGACGGTCTCGCCCTCGTCGACGTGGTCGCTGGACAGGCCCTCGTAGTAGCGCACCTCGCCGATGCCCTCCGCGGAGGCGCCGCCGCCACCGCCGCCGGAGAACAGCGACACCGCGACAGCACCGCCGCCCACCATGAGGACGGCCACCAGGAGGACGGCCCCGACGATCAGGCCGGTCCCGCCCCTCCCCCGCGGCTGGGGCTGGTTCGGGTACGGACCGTGGGGTCCGTGGGGTCCGGGCGGACCGCCGTGGGGGCCCTGCGGCCCGTGGGGGCCCTGCGGCCCGGCGGGCGGCATCCCGCCCGCGGGGAACCGCCCCTGGGGAGGCGGGCCGCCGGGTGGGAACGCACCGTGGTGCCCTGGGGGAGCCTCTCCCGGCCGGGGGCCGTGCTGACCGGCTCCGGGCTGCGGTTGCCGCTGCTGCGCCTGCCACGGATCGTGCTGTCGGGGATCTGGATGAGTCACGTTCGAACCCTAGCCTTCCCATGGCGAAGGGGGCACCCCCGAAGGGATGCCCCCGCTGTCACGCACGGTCGGGCGGTACTACTCCCGCTTGCCTGCGGCCGACTCCTCGACCTCGGGCGTGTCCGGCACCGCGGCCGGCTTGGGCACGCCCTTGAAGGTGAACTTGGCGTCCGTGCCCTCGCCCTCGGCGTCGATCACCACGATCTGGCCCGCCTTGAGGTCACCGAACAGGATCTTCTCGGACAGCTGGTCCTCGATCTCCCGCTGGATCGTCCGGCGCAGCGGACGGGCGCCCAGCACCGGGTCGAACCCGCGCTCGGACAGGATCTTCTTCGCCTGGGGGCGGAGCTCGATCCCCATGTCCCGTTCCTTGAGACGGCCGTCCAGGCTCGTGATCATCAGATCCACGATCTGGAAGATCTCCTTCTCCGTCAGCTGGTGGAAGACGATGATGTCGTCCACACGGTTGAGGAACTCGGGCCGGAAGTTGGTCTTGAGCTCCTCGCTGACCTTGGCCTTCATCCGCTCGTAGTTCGTCTGGGCGTCGTCCTCCTTGGCGAAGCCCATGGCCTGGCCCTTGGAGATGTCCCGGGTGCCCAGGTTGGTCGTCATGATGATGACCGTGTTCTTGAAGTCGACGTTGCGACCCTGGGCGTCGGTGAGACGTCCCTCCTCCAGGACCTGGAGGAGCGAGTTGAAGATGTCGTTGTGGGCCTTCTCGATCTCGTCGAAGAGCACCACGGAGAACGGCTTGCGGCGCACCTTCTCGGTGAGCTGGCCGCCCTCCTCGTAGCCCACGTACCCGGGCGGGGAGCCGAACAGCCGCGAGACGGTGTGCTTCTCCATGAACTCGGACATGTCCAGCTGGATCAGCGCGTCCTCGTCCCCGAACAGGAACTCGGCCAGCGTCTTGGACAGCTCGGTCTTACCCACACCGGACGGGCCGGCGAAGATGAACGAACCACCCGGGCGCTTGGGGTCCTTGAGCCCGGCGCGGGTACGGCGGATCGCCTGGGAGAGCGCCTTGATGGCGTCCTCCTGGCCGATGACGCGCCGGTGCAGCTCGTCCTCCATGCGCAGCAGCCGGGAGGACTCCTCCTCGGTGAGCTTGAAGACCGGGATGCCGGTGGAGGCGGCCAGGACCTCGGCGATGAGCTCCTCGTCCACCTCGGCCACGACGTCCATGTCGCCGGCCTTCCACTCCTTCTCCCGCTGCGCCTTCTTGCCCAGGAGCTGCTTCTCGTCGTCGCGCAGCGACGCCGCCTTCTCGAAGTCCTGCGCGTCGATCGCCGACTCCTTGTCGCGGCGCACCGCGGCGATCTTCTCGTCGAACTCGCGCAGGTCCGGCGGGGCGGTCATCCGGCGGATGCGCATCCGCGAGCCCGCCTCGTCGATGAGGTCGATCGCCTTGTCCGGCAGGAACCGGTCGCTGATGTAGCGGTCGGCCAGCTGCGCGGCGGCCACCAGCGCGCTGTCGGTGATGGAGACCCGGTGGTGGGCCTCGTAGCGGTCGCGCAGGCCCTTGAGGATCTCGATGGCGTGCTTGATCGTCGGCTCGTCCACCTGGATGGGCTGGAAGCGGCGCTCCAGCGCGGCGTCCTTCTCCAGGTACTTGCGGTACTCGTCCAGCGTGGTCGCACCGATGGTCTGCAGCTCGCCCCGGGCCAGCATGGGCTTGAGGATGGAGGCGGCGTCTATGGCACCCTCCGCCGCGCCCGCGCCGACCAGCGTGTGCAGCTCGTCGATGAACAGGATGATGTCGCCGCGGGTGCGGATCTCCTTGAGCACCTTCTTGAGGCGCTCCTCGAAGTCACCGCGGTAGCGGCTGCCCGCGACCAGCGCGCCCAGGTCCAGCGTGTACAGCTGCTTGTCCTTGAGCGTCTCGGGGATCTCGCCCTTGACGATCTTCTGGGCCAGGCCCTCGACCACGGCCGTCTTGCCGACACCGGGCTCACCGATCAGGACCGGGTTGTTCTTGGTCCTGCGGGACAGGACCTGCATGACGCGCTCGATCTCCTTGTCCCTGCCGATGACCGGGTCGAGCTTGCTCTCCCGGGCGGCCTGGGTCAGGTTGCGACCGAACTGGTCCAGCACCAGCGAGGTGGAGGGGGTGGACTCCGACGAGGCTCCGGTGGCCTGCGGCTCCTTGCCCTGGTAGCCGTGCAGCAGCTGGATGACCTGCTGGCGCACGCGGTTCAGGTCCGCGCCCAGCTTGACGAGGACCTGGGCGGCCACGCCCTCGCCCTCGCGGATCAGGCCCAGCAGTATGTGCTCGGTACCGATGTAGTTGTGGCCGAGCTGAAGCGCCTCGCGCAGCGACAGCTCCAGGACCTTCTTGGCGCGCGGGGTGAACGGGATGTGCCCCGACGGCGCCTGCTGGCCCTGGCCGATGATCTCCTCAACCTGCTGCCGAACCGCTTCGAGGCTGATACCAAGGCTCTCCAGAGCCTTGGCGGCGACGCCCTCACCCTCGTGGATGAGGCCGAGCAGGATGTGCTCCGTACCGATGTAGTTGTGGTTGAGCATCCTGGCCTCTTCCTGGGCCAGAACCACGACTCGCCGCGCGCGGTCGGTAAACCTCTCGAACATGTCTCGTCGCTCCTCTACAGAGCGGTCAGGCAGGGACGGTTCACTCCGACCCAACTCTTCCGCATATCGGCCCCACAGGGATGAACCGCCCCGGGGAGCGCTCTCGCACCCGTCCGAACGGTCGGCCGGCTGCCGACCAGACGTGGGCCTCCGTACGACCGGCCGGAGCCGTCCGTGCCAGAGACTTTCCCCGACGATAGGGCGTTCACCCAACATCCAACTACCAATTGCGCCGTCAGATTTCCCTGTACGCCGAAGGCGAACGGCTCCGGCTCTCCCTGTGTCACAAGAGTGCCCGGACCGCGCACGTGTAAGCGTTATCGGCTCTGAGCGAACAGGCCGCGCGTTGTTCTTCCGACCGGATCCGGCCGGGCGGGGAAAGCGGGAAATACGCGTCGTCGACCGGCGCGGCGAGGGGGACTCGGGTCCCGCGACCGGGGTCGCGGGACCGGAAGCGAGTGCCTTCTCCCCGGGCCGGGAAGCTCATGGCGGTCCCGTACGCCCGCGGGCGGTCGCGCGCGGACACGGCGGCGCGGCGCTCCGGCGGACTGCCCCGCCCCGCCTCGCCGTCCGGCCCAACCCGTGGGTGTGGCGGCGGAGGCCTGGGGCCGCGGGGGCCGGACGACCGCTGTCATCGGCGCGGAGCCCGGTCCGGTGCTCCGTACCGCCCGAAGGGCCCGTCGGGCCCGGTGTATCCCCTGGCATCCCGTGTCACTGGGCCGCTCCGCGGCCCGGGATGGTCGGGTTCGGGTGTCCTCCCCCGGCAGGTACCGACCGTAATTCGATCAAGACCTGACAACATTTCGGCGAACCGGGGGTCGGCGGCAAACCTAGCCCTTGATGGCCTCATATTCGGCGACGATCGCCGCGGGGATACGGCCGCGCTCATTGACGGGCTTGCCCGCGGCCTTCGCCCAGGCGCGAATCTCGGCGCTGCGCTCACGGCTGGGAGCATTCCGGCTGCCGCTCCGGCGGCCCGCGCTGCGGGACGCCTTGGCCGGAGCCTTGCGGGCGGCGTCCACGAACGGAGTAAGCGCCTCACGGAGCTTGGCGGCATTACCCGCGCTGAGGTCGATTTCGTACACGGAGCCGTCCAGACCGAACGTCACCGTCTCCTCGGCCTCGCCACCGTCGAGGTCGTCGACCAGGAAAACCTGGACCTTCTGTGCCATGGAATCAAACCTTTCAGAAGAGCGGTGTCTCCACACCTGAATGTAAAGCTATCTCGGGAGAACGCGGAAGACAATTCCCGGCGTGCCTGAAATCACCCGGACTCCGCCTCCGGTTTCGGGGGTTCGCCCGAGGGGCGCGGGGGCGGCGAGATGGCCCGCGCACGCGTGAGGCCGGTTCCTCGCTCCCCGAGGAGCGCGCGATCGGTCGAGTACCGTATCAACGACCGTCGGATTCGGCGCGTTCCCCACCCTGGACAATCGGCGTCGCGTCCGCGGATCCCGGCTCTGCGGCCCCGGACCCGTCCCTGCCGTCACCCGCGCCCCTGGCCGCCCCGTCCTTGCTGACCAGGCTTCCGTCCATCCGGCGGGGTGCCATCTCCTTGCGCAGCAGCTGGATGACGAAGGTGCAGAAGACCGCACCGACAACCACTGGCGGGATGAGTGCCGACAATACGTCGATCAGTCCAGGGGGAAGCACCGACGACAAAAAGTTCCCCATCGAAGCGGTCCACCCTTCCTGGTTGTTACTTATTGCAGCAAATACCCGACTCAGTGTCGGGCTGCTCCTGGGGGATGGCTCGCCAGGCGCCCGGGCAAACGCATACCGGACATCATAGACATCGTTTGCCCCCGGTTTGACACCGGACGTACCCGAGACGCCTCCGGCAAACCCGGTGGGGGGTCAATGTCCGGCCGTGCGTTCGGCGTCCTGGTGTGTCCTCGGGGAACACGGTGTCCGTCGGCGTCAAATCCCGACCCTTCGTCACCGCTGCGCGGAACTTCCTTCAACGTGTGGGCGGGACTCTCCCCCGGGGTACACATTACCCGTACCCTTCCCCGGCCCCGCCATCCGGTTGTGCATAAGCTGCGCGGACAGGCGGGAGGGCGCGCTGTTGGCCCGGCCGCGGCCCGTATGGGGAACTTGGTCCCGAGTGAGCGCGAAAACCTTTAGACGCGGGCGGTTCACGTTGCCGCGTCGAGGTGCACAAGCATGCGGGTGTTCCCGAGGGTGTTGGGCTTAACCCGCTCCAAGTCGAGAAATTCGGCGACGCCCTCGTCATAGGAACGCAGGAGTTCCTCGTACACGCGGGAGGAGACGGGCGTGCCCTGGATCGGGGCAAAGCCGTGTTTGGCGAAGAAACCGGTCTCGAATGTCAGGCAGAACACACGGCGCACGCCCAACTCCCGAGCGGTGTCGAGCAGCGCGGACACGATGCGGTGTCCGACGCCGAACCCGCGCAGGGAGGGGTCCACGGCGACGGTGCGCACCTCCGCCAGGTCCTCCCAGAGCACGTGCAGCGCGCCGCAGCCCACCACGCGGTACTCGGCCCCGGCCTCGGGGGGACCGACGCGGACCGCTCCCGGCGCGGGCGTGCCGGTCGGGGGCGCCTCGGGCGGGGAGGGGTGCGGGGCCGGCGCCCCGGGAGGGGGCTGGGTACCGGGGCGGGGGGACACGGGGTCCGGGGCCGCGGGGCCCGGGGCGTCGGGGACCACCTCGGCCTCGGCCACCCAGAACTCCTGGACGTCCTCGTAGAGGTTGACGGTGCTCTTGGAGAGCACGCGCCGGTCGACGGTGTAGGTGTCGACGAGGCGCCGGACGGCGGCGACGTCGCGCGTCCTGGCGCGGCGCACGTGAACATGGCGAACGGGCATAGCCGGACCAGACTACGCCCGGGTCCCGCGCCCGGCGGACGCGCGCTGTCCGAAAACGCGTCGGCACCCACCGGTGTGCCGGTGGGTGCCGTGGCGGGTGTGTGGGGCCCACCGGATCGCTCTTCCTCCGGAGGGCGCCCCGCGCCGCCGTGTGCCCGCGGCGCCGCGCCGCGGACGGCTCAGATGAGCTGGCGCCGCGCGGCCCAGACGACCGCCTCGATGGGTGTGTTCACGCCGAGCACGTCGCAGATGTTGCGGATGCGGCGGCGCAGGGTGCGCGCGCTGAGTTCGAGGTGCCGGGCCGCCACCTCCGTGGTGACACCGGTGGCGATCTCGGCGAGCAGTTCGAGTTCCTCGTGGTTCAGTTCCACCGGCGCGTAGGGGCTGCTCACAGCCGTCTCGCGCGGGCGGGCCTGCAGGGGGACCACGTTCTCCCGGTGCTCCCTCGTCTGCAGGGTGCCCTGGTCCTCAGCGGTACGTCGTACGAGTGTGGCCTGTTCCACTCCGTCCTCCCTCATCATGTGAGTGCGGAACATCGACTCGTCACCTGGTGGACGCGAGCGCGCCAGGCACGGGGCCTTCCCCGCTCCGACGCGACGGATACCCCCGGGCGCACCGGTGTCCCCCACGCATCCCTCTGGCACAGGGACTGGGGGCGGGCGCACGGACGTCGCAGGGGCCGCCGGTTCGCTGGAGGCTGGGACGGACAGACTCCACCGAGGGCGCGCATGCGCGCGGGGGCGCGGACCGCGTCCGGCGATCCCTCTCCCCGCTTACCGTCGTTCTCGATCCACTTCGGCAAACTCCACGGGCCTCGACCCGCTCTCAGCACGCTAGGCCGCAGAGATGATACCGTCAAGACCCGATAAATCACCATGTGTAGTTATCGTGATCCCTTCCGTGACAATTTAAAGGAAGGGAAAATACACCGACTACATTGACCTGCGTAAACAAGGTTCAGCGGAGAGTGGTCGTCTTCGTCCCGCCTCGATCGGCAAAAAACTTCGGTCCGCCCGGTGGGACACACGCCCGGGACCGCCGGTTCACACGGCCTGTCCGGCCGCGAAGGGAACCCCCTGCCACGGGGCCCGTCCCGGCGGAGGGGTCGGGGCCGCCGCACCACGCGCGCGACGACCCCGCTCCGCCTTTCGGTCATCCGACCGATGCCGTTATATCCCCGGTAAATCCGGGCTCATGGTGGTCCGGCTCAATCCCCGGAGGGCTTCACGAGCGGGAAAAGGACAGTTTCCCGGATGTTCTTTCCGGTGAAGGCCATGAGCAGACGGTCGATACCGACGCCCACACCTCCGGTCGGCGGCATGCCGTACTCCAGGGCCCGCAGGAAATCCTCGTCCAGCTGCATCGCCTCGGGGTCGCCCTCGGCGGCCATGAGCGACTGCCGGGTGAGGCGCTCGCGCTGCTCGACCGGGTCGACCAGCTCCGAGTAGCCCGTGCCCATCTCCATGCCGAAGCCGATGAGGTCCCACTTCTCGGTGAGCAGCGGGTCCTCGCGGTGCTGCCGGGTGAGCGGGCTCGTCTCCACCGGGAAGTCCCGCACGAAGGTGGGCTGGATGAGCGTGTGCTCCACCAGCTCCTCGAAGAGGTGCTCGACGAGCTTGCCCTGGCCCCAGGAGGGGTCGTACTCCACGCCCCGGGAGTCGGCCAGGGCGCGGACCTCCGCGATCGGCGTGCGCGGGTCGACCTCGGCGCCCAGCGCCTCGGACACCGCCCCGTACAGGGTGACCTGCGGCCACTCCCCGCCCAGGTCGTAGGTCTGGCCGTCGCGCTCGACCACCGTCGAGCCGAACACGGCGCGCGCCGCCTCCTGGATGAGCTCGCGGGTCAGGTCGGCCATGACGTTGTAGTCGGCGTAGGCCTGGTAGAACTCCAGCATCGTGAACTCGGGGTTGTGCGTGGAGTCCGCGCCCTCGTTCCGGAAGTTCCGGTTGACCTCGAAGACCTTCTCCAGGCCGCCCACGACCAGCCGCTTGAGCGACAGCTCCGGGGCGATGCGCAGGTACAGGTCCATGTCGTAGGCGTTGATGTGGGTGGTGAACGGGCGCGCCGTGGCGCCACCGTGCACCCGCATCAGCATGGGCGTCTCGACCTCGACGAAGTCGCGGGAGTTGAGCCCCTCCCGGATCGCGCGGATGGCGGCCGAACGGCGGCGGACCATCTGCTGGGACTCGGGGTTGACGATGAGGTCGACGTAGCGCTGGCGCACCCGGGCCTCGGGGTCGGTCAGGCCCTTGTGCTTCTCCGGCAGCGGCCGCAGGCACTTGGCGGTCAGCGTCCAGCCGGTCACCAGGATCGACAGCTCACCGCGGCGGGAGGTGATGACCTCTCCCTCCACACCCACGTGGTCGCCGAGGTCGACGTCGGCCTTCCAGGCGTCCAGGCGCTCCTGGCCCACCTGGTCCAGGGACAGCATGATCTGGATGTCGCCGGTCTCGTCGCGCAGGGTGGCGAAGCACAGCTTGCCGCCGGTGCGGTAGAGCATGACGCGTCCGGCGACGGAGACCTCCGCGCCCGTGCGGGTGTCCGGTTCCAGGTCCTGGTGTTTGTCACGCACGGCCCCGATCGACGTGGACCGGGGGAAGGTCACGGGGAAGGGGTCGGTGCCCTCCTCCCGCAGCCGGTCCAGCTTCTGCCGCCGGACCCGCATCTGTTCGGGCAGGTCGTCGTAGGTGTCGTCGTGCGCGTGGTTCACGCGCACGATCCTACCGGCGGACGCGGTCCGGCCCGACCGGTCGGCGACCGCGGGCGGGCGATCCGCGGCGGGTGTTTGCGGCCCCGTCCGGGGAGGGGCACCGTGGTGGCCGGGACGGCGCGGCTCACTAGTATTGCGCTGCCCTGCCCCGCGTCTTCGCAGTCGAGAGCAGTACCTACCGAGAGATGGACCCCACTGGTGAGTGTTGAGGGAAGCACGAGAGCCGTCGTCACGGCGCTGTGCGCGAATCTGGGAATCGCCGCGACGAAGTTCATGGCCTACGTCCTGACCGGCTCTTCGTCGATGCTGGCCGAGTCCATCCACTCGGTCGCCGACTCCAGCAACCAGGCGCTGCTGCTCATCGGCGGCAAGCGGGCCCGGAGGGGCGCCACCGAGGAGCACCCCTTCGGCTACGGCCGCGAGCGCTACGTGTACGCGTTCATGGTGGCGATCGTGCTGTTCAGCCTGGGCGGCCTGTTCGCCCTCTACGAGGCCTGGCACAAGATCTCCCACCCCGAGCCGATCACGTCCTGGCAGTGGGTCCCCGTGGCCGTGCTGCTGGTGGCGATCGTGCTGGAGTCGTTCGCCATGCGCACCGCGATCAAGGAGTCCAACGCCGTCCGCGGCAAGGCGAGCTGGGTGCAGTTCGTCCGCCGCTCCAAGTCCCCCGAGCTGCCGGTGATCCTGCTGGAGGACGCGGGCGCGCTGCTGGGCCTGGTGTTCGCCCTGGCCGGTGTCGGCCTGACCCTGATCACGGGGAACGGCCTGTGGGACGGGCTGGGCACCGCCGCCATCGGCGTCCTGCTGGTGGTCATCGCGGTCGTGCTGGCCGTCGAGGTCAAGAGCCTGCTGATCGGCGAGTCCGCCACGAGCGAGAACGTGCGGGCCATCCGCCGGGCCATCGAGTCGGTCGAGGACATCGACCGCCTGATCCACATGCGCACCCAGCACGTGGGCCCCGAGGAGCTGCTGGTGGCCGCCAAGGTGGCGGTGGACGCGCACGACGAGGCGGGCCGGATCACGCGGGCGATCAACGAGGCCGAGGAGCGCATCCGGGCGGCGGTGCCCATCGCCACGCTGGTCTACATCGAACCGGACCTGTTCCGGAGCGACGCCTCCCCGGAGGCGGCCCCCGGCGCCGCCCCCTCCGCCTGAACCGGGGCGGTGGTGCGGCCGGCCCCGGCCGCACCACCGCGAGCCCGGTGGCGGCCGGGAGAACGCGGCGACCACCGGCCCGGTGGTCCGCGGACCCCTGTCCGGCGCCGGGCCCCGGGCTGGGCCCGCCGGGGCGGAAAGGACCCCTCCCGCCCCGGAGCGGGGTCAGCCGACGTTGCGCTCGTAGACCAGGCGCAGGCCGATGAGGGTCAGCCACGGCTCGTGCAGGTCGACGGTCTCGCACTCGGCCACCACGATGGAGGCGAGCCCCCCGGTGGCCACCACGGTCACGTCGTCGGGCGCGTCGGTGAGCTCGGCGACCATGCGGTCCACGATCCCGTCCACCTGGCCCGCGAACCCGAACACGATGCCCGAGCGCAGCGCCTCGGTGGTGTTCTTGGCGATGGCCGAGCGCGGCTTGACGATCTCCACCATGTGCAGCTGGGCGCCGCGCCGGGACAGGGCGTCCACGGAGATGTCGATGCCCGGGGCGATGGCGCCGCCCACGTACTCCCCGCGGGCGCTGACCGCGTCGAAGGTGGTCGCGGTCCCGAAGTCCACCACCACCGCGGGGCCGCCGTAGAGGTGGCTGGCGGCCAGCGCGTTGATGATCCGGTCGCTGCCCACCTCCTTGGGGTTGTCCATCCGGATCGGCACCCCGGTCTTGACGCCGGGTTCGACGATCACCGCCGGGACGTCCCCGAAGTGGCGGCGGAACATGTCCCGCATCTCGTGCTGCACCGACGGGACCGAGCAGCACATGGCGATCCCGTCGATGTCCTCGGCGCGGCCCAGGCTGCTGCCGTCGACGAGCCCCCGCAGGACCACGGCCCACTCGTCGGCCGTGCGCCTGGTGTCGGTTCCCACCCTCCAGTGTTCGAGAAGGTCGTCGGATGCGAAGAGACCGAAGACCGTCTCGGAGTTGCCGACGTCGATCGCGAGCAGCATGCTGGGGGCCTCATCCGTGGTCGAAGTGGTGTGTTCCCAAGGAATCTTCCACCACCCGGGCCGCTCACAACAGGTCGAGTGCGATATCCAGCGCCGGACTGGAGTGGGTGAGCGCCCCGACCGCCAGGTAGTCCACCCCGGTGCGGGCCACGTCGCCCGCCACGTCCAGGGTCAGGCCGCCGGAGGACTCCAGCCGCGCACGGCCCGCGACCAGCGCGACCGCCTCGTGGAGCCGGTCGACGGTGAAGTTGTCGAGCAGGATCTCCTCGGCGCCCGCGGCGATGGCGTCCTCGATCTGGTCGACCCGGTCCACCTCGACCTCCAGGGGCAGGTCGGGGAAGCGCGCGCGGATGGCGCGGACCGCCTCGCCCACACCGCCCGCGGCGACGACGTGGTTGTCCTTGACCAGTCCGGCGTCGCTGAGGCCGTAGCGGTGGTTGACCCCGCCGCCGCAGCGCACGGCGTACTTCTCCAGCGCGCGCAGTCCGGGACGGGTCTTGCGGCTGTCCCGGATCCGGGCTCCCGTCCCGGCCACGGCATCCACCCACGAGCGGGTGGCGGTGGCGATTCCGGACATGTGGGTGAGGAAGTTGAGTGCGGTCCGCTCCGCGGTGAGCAGGTCGCGGGTGCGCGCGGTGACCGCCATCAGGACGTCGCCGCGCTTGACCGCGTCGCCGTCGGCCACGGTCCGGTGCGCCTCCAGGGCCCCGTCGGCGACCAGCCAGAAGACGAGTTCGGCGAGCGGGAGGCCGCTGACGGTGCCTTCGGCGCGGGCCACCACGTGGGCGGTGCGCACCTGGTCGCCGGGGATGGTCGCGACGGTGGTGACGTCGATGCCCGGCCCCGCCGTGAGGTCCTCGGACAGGGCGCGGCGGACCAGGTCCACGTGGGACTGCCAGGGGGCGGTGTGGGGGAGGGCGAACTCGGCGCGCGCGTCCGGGTCGGGCCTGCCCTGGGGCTCCGCTCCGCTCCGCCCCGGGCCCGGACGCCCCGAAGGACGGGAACCCCGCAGGGGGAAGCGGATGGAGTCCAGCTCCGCGGTGAGCGCGGGCGGCAGGGAGGGCGTCCAGTCCTCATCGGTGGTCACGATGGTGTTCCCTTCCAGTCGGACGACGACGGGGCGGATCCGGAGCCCGGGTACGGGCTCGGGGTGGTCGGCGCGCTGGTGGGCGCCCCTGCTCTCGGTCCTGTGCAGCGCCGCGGCGGCCACGAGCCGGGCCGCGGTGAGCAGGTTGGCGGTCTCCCAGGCGGCCACGTCGGGGGTGGCCGGGGAGGCGGGACGGGCGAGGGCGTCGAGTTCGGCGGTCAGTTCGGCGAGCCCCTCACCGGTGCGCAGCACCCCGGCGTGGCGTGACATCAGGGTGCGCACCCGAGCGGCGGCGGCGGGGGCGGGGAGCGGCGTGACGGTGCCGGTGGCCTCGCCCCGCGCGGGCCGGGGGGCGGGGTCCCGCGCCAGGCGGGCGGCGATCCGGTCGGCGTAGACCAGCCCCTCCAGCAGGGAGTTGGAGGCGAGCCGGTTGGCGCCGTGCACTCCGGTGCGGGCGACCTCGCCGACGGCCCACAGGCCGGGGACCGAGGTGCGGCCGTCGATGTCGACCTCGGCGCCGCCGGACGCGTAGTGGGCGGCGGGGGCGACGGGGATCGGCTGGGCGAGCGGGTCGATGCCGTGCTCGCGGCAGGAGGCGAGGATCGTCGGGAAGCGCCTCTCCCAGGTGGCCCGGCCGAAGTGGCGGGTCTCCAGGTAGACGTGGTCGACGCCCTGCTCGGCCATCGTGCGGGCGATGGTGCGGGCCACCACGTCGCGGGGGGCGAGGTCGGCCAGTTCGTGGACGCCCTCCATGATGCGTCGGCCCCCGGCGTCCACCAGGTAGGCGCCCTCGCCGCGCAGGGCCTCGGAGACCAGGGGCTGGCGTCCGCGCGCCTCGGGGCCGAGCCAGAGCACGGTGGGGTGGAACTGGATGAACTCCAGGTCGCGCAGGCGCGCTCCGGCGCGGGCCGCCAGGGCGAGGCCGTCGCCGGTGGACACGGGCGGGTTGGTGGTGGCGGCGAAGACCTGTCCCATGCCGCCGGTGGCCAGCACCACGGCGGGGGCCAGGACCGCGCCGACACCGTCGCGGGCGCCCTCGCCCATGACGTGCAGGGTGGCCCCGCACACCGCGCCCGTGGCGGGGTCGCGCAGGGCGTCCAGGGCGACGGCGTGCTCGACGGCCTCGATCCGCTCCTCGGCCAGGACGGCGGCCACGAGGGCGCGCTGGATCTCGGCTCCGGTGGCGTCGCCGCCCGCGTGCGCGACGCGGTCGGCGCGGTGGCCGCCCTCCCGGGTGAGGGCCAGGCCGCCGTCCTCGGCGCGGTCGAACTCGGCGCCCAGGCCGATGAGCCAGCGCAGGGCGTCGGGGCCCTCGGCCGCCAGGACGTTGACGGCGTGGGGGTCGGACAGGCCCGCCCCTGCCAGGTGGGTGTCGACCATGTGGGCGACGGGCCCGTCCTCGGGAGCCATGGCGGCGGCGATGCCGCCCTGGGCGTAGGCGGTGGAGCCGGTGGACAGGCGGTCCTTGGTGACGAGCACGACCCGGCCGCGTTCGGTGCGCTGCACGTAGCGCAGCGCGGTGCTCAGACCGGCGATGCCCGAGCCGACGACCGCGACGTCGGCCTCGATCGTCCACCCGGGCTCGGGTGCGTCGAGCCGTGTCTGGAGGGGTGCGCTCATCTGGGTTCTCTTTTCCGGGGTGCCGCCGGCACGCGGCGCTGGTGTGCGGGGGGTTCGGGCGCCCACGGGGTTCTGGAGGTGGCGGAGGCGGGTTCGCGAGGAACGAGCGAACCCGCCGCAGACACCGAAGGTTCCCGTGCTCCGGGCGCCCGAGCACGGACCGAAGCGGAGCGGAGGTCCAAGGAAAACACCGTCTAGAGGGTCAGGGACACGTTGTCGATGAGCCGGGTCGCGCCCACGCGGGCGGCGACGGCGAGGACGGCCTCGCCCCCGTGGTCGGCGGGCACGTCGGCGAAGGTCGCGGGGTCGACCAGGGCGAGGTAGTCGAGCTCGACGGGGGGCTCGGCCCGGGCCGCCCCGTCCAGGACGGACCGGGCCGCGGCGCGGACGGCGTCGGGGCCCCCGGAGGATGCGGCGCGGCCCGCCTCCAGGGCGCGGGACAGGGACAGGGCGCTGGCGCGCTCGGCCCCGGAGAGGTAGACGTTGCGGCTGGAGGTGGCCAGGCCGTCGGGGTCGCGCAGGGTGGGCGCGCCGACGATCTCCACGGGCATGTTGAGGTCGGCGACCATGCGGCGGACCACGGCGAGCTGCTGGGCGTCCTTGCTCCCGAAGACCGCGAGGTCCGGGCCGACCAGGTGCAGGAGCTTGCTGACGACGGTGAGGACGCCGGTGAAGAACCCGGGGCGGGAGGCTCCCTCCAGCCGGTCGCCCATCGCGCCCGCGTGGACGGTGACCGTCTGCTCGGCGGGGTACATGGTCTCGACCCCGGGGGCGAAGACCACGTCGACGCCCTCCTCCCCGCACACGGCGGTGTCGGTGCCGAGGGTGCGCGGGTAGCGGTCGAAGTCCTCGTTCGGCCCGAACTGGAGCGGGTTGACGAAGACGCTGACGACCACGGTGTCGGCGCGCTCCCGGGCCAGGCGCATGAGGCTGCGGTGGCCCTCGTGCAGGGCGCCCATGGTGGGGACGAGGGCGACGCGTCCGACGTCGGAGAGGGCGCGGCGCAGCTCGTCGGGCGTGTGCGCGACGAGGGGGCCGGAGGCGGAGTGCGGTGTGGGTTCGGTCATCGGTGGTTCCCCGTGGTGGTGTTCTGCGTCGCGGCGGCCGTGCGCGCGCCGGACCCGGCGCGTCCTCAGCGGCGGAGGACGTCGAGCAGGCGCGCGGCGTCCTCGGGCTTGAGCATTCCGGCGTTGATGGCGCGGTCGGCGGTGAGCCGGGCGAGTTCGACGTAGCTGGCCACGCTCTCGGGGGCGTTCTCCCGCAGCTGCTCGATGTGACCGGCCACGGTTCCGGCGTCGCCGCGCAGGACGGGGCCGCTCAGGCCGTGGATGCCCAGGCGCAGGGCGTTGTCCAGGGCGGCGCCGAGCATGGGCGCGAGCATGCGGCCGGGTTCGGGGACTCCGGCGGAGGAGAGCAGGGCTGCGCTGTCGGAGACCAGGGTGACCAGGTGGTTGGCGCCCCCGGCGAGGGCCGCGTGGTAGAGGGTGCGCTTGTCCTCGGTGATCCACACGGGTTCGGCGCCCATCTCGACGACGAGGGCCTCGGCGATGGGGCGCAGCTGCTCGGGCGCGGTGACGCCGAACGCGCAGTTGGCGAGGCGGTCCACGTCCTCGTCGCGTCCGGTGAAGGTCATGGCGGGGTGGAGCGCGAGGGGCAGGGCGCCGACGAGGGTGGCGGGGGCCAGGACGCCGTAACCGTGCGCGCCGCTGGCGTGGACGAGGATCTTGCCGCGCAGGTCGGTTCCGGTGGAGGCGAGCCCCTCCGCGAGTTCGGGGAGGGCGTCGTCGGGGACCGTGAGCAGGACGAGGTCGCTGGCCTCGGCCACCTGCGCCGGTTCGAGCACACGCGCGGTGGGCAGGCGGTCGGCGACGCGGGCCCGGGAGGCGTCGGAGACCGCGGAGGCGGCGACGACCTTGTGCCCGGCCCGGCCGAGGGCCTGGCCGAGGACGGAGCCGACCCGGCCGGAGCCGATGACGCCGATCCGCAGGCGGGCGGGGCGTCCCTGCGTCGTCTCCATGTGTGCCCCCTCGTGGTCCGGATGCGTCGGGTGCGCCCGGTTCCTGTCACACCGGGGCACCTGAGCACACGATAGTCCTCCCCGGCCGGTGACCTGCCGACCCGCCCCCGCGCACGCGCGTGGGGGCGGACACCGCGTCCGCCCCCACGCCCCGCTCCGTCGGCCCCTCCGCGGAGCCGGCGGGTCAGTCCTGGATGATCACCCCGGCGTTGAAGCAGGAGCCCAGGGACTGGCCGAGGACGGCGTTGGAGTTGCCGCAGCCCGTGTTCTCGTTCTCCAGGCCGTTGATGTAGGCGAGGTTGCCGCTGACGTCGGACCCGTAGTTGGAGGTCCAGGTGCCGGCGTGCGCGGCCGCCGGCGCGGCGGTGAGGAGGACCCCGGCGGAGGCGAGGATCACGGCACCGGTGGCGAGCGTCTTCTTGAGCACTGCGCGTCTCCTTCTGTGTCCGGTCGGGGGGACCGCCGGACGACTGGTTGCGTGGTGGCGCCCTGGGGAGCCGCTGACGAAATTACCCCCGGAGAACCCTCGCTTCCCCATCTTGAACTGGCCTTATAACGAATAACGCCCCTTCGGTCACACTCCGTGCCCACACTTCTCCGGGTCGATCGGGGCAAAGGCTCCGACATCGGCGGGAGGCGTGTACGCGCAGGGTCACCGGCCGAACGGTTTCCAGGCGGACGGCAATTGCGGTTGCGGTTGACCACTCCGGAGGGGAGAGGGGCGGGTCGCGGCCGGTTTCGGCGGGGCGGATCCGGGAGAATCGCGTACGGGAAGCGGACACGGCGAGGGCGCCACCCCGTCGTCACGGAATGGCGCCCGGTCCGGGAGCCCGTCGCCCGGCGGGGCGGGGCAACCGGGAGTCGTTACCGGTTCTTCACGGTGGCGCCGGAGTCGACGCAGTTGGCGCCGGCCACACCCAGGACCGCGATGGCGTTGCCGCAGACGTTGATCGGCACGTCCAGGTCGGCCACGAGCTGGTTGCCCCCCAGGATGCTTCCGTTGCCGGAGGTCGAGACGTTGCTGTTGGCCATGGCCGGAGCGCCGGTGAGCAGGACGCCCGAGGCGGCGGCGATGATGGCACTGGCGGCGAAAGCCTTCTTCAGCATGTGGTTTCTCCCGTCGGACCGGTCGGCGGGGGGCGCCAACCGGTCGATACCATTGACTATGCGTATGACAGTGAACACTCCCCGTGTTCGATCACCATTTAGCCATACTCCCTCGCCCCGTGTGGCCGTAACGCGAAAGCGTTTCGTGGCCGCAAGCTGGAAGTATCACCGTCCGTGTGTATCCATGTCCGACATGTTGACCATAAAAGGAAGCCCCGAAGCCCTTTAATGTGATGCACGACACATCAGCGTTCGGGGGTGTCCCGAGCCCTCTCCGTACCGTCCCCGGCGGAGGTGTCGTGCGTGCCGTCCCTTCCTGTTTCCGGAGCCCCTGGTGCCGGGTCTTCGGGTCCGGGGCCTCCGGTCCGCGGCTCCAGGAACCGCGGACGGCCGCCCGGGGGCGGCGCGGCGGGCGCCTGGGCCTCGGCGGGCGCGTGCTCCCCGGCTCCGGCCCCCTCCGAGAAGGGCCGCCCCGCGGCCTCCGGCCGGCGGGTGAGGGTGGCGCGGGTCGCCCAGCGCTCCGTGCCCGCCGCGGGCCCCCGGGCCCGGCGCCCGTGCTCGGCCAGGGCGTCCAGGAAACGGCGCGCCTCCCGCGCGTCGCGCCCGTGGGCCTTGGCCCGGACCGGCCCCGGGGGTGTGTCCACGTCCACCGCGACACGTCCCGTGAGGCGGGCCAGCGGCCCGGCCACCAGGCGCACCGCCTGGACGCGCTCCACCGGGACGACCTCCGTCACCAGGCAGAACAGGCCGTGCGTGCTGACGAAGAGGTGTTCGTCCACACCCACCAGGCTCGGCACCGGCCTGTCGTTGGGCACGAGCGGCACGTGGGCCGCCTCGCTCTCGGGGAACAGCTCGTTGACCAGCGCGAAGGCCGTCCGGCGCGGCGCCACGGGCAGCAGGGTGGCCGAGTCGCCCTGGCGGGCGCCCGCGTAACCGGCGACGTTGGCCTCGACCCGCGCCACGCCCAGGGCGCGCCAGAGCAGGGGCTCGACCACGCGCACGGCCTGCACGCGCCCCGGCGGGACCGTCTGCATGCGCCGCTGGAACATGCCGTAGCGCAGGCGCAGGCCGTCGGAGGACAGGGAGGCGTAGTAGTCGGTGTAACGGGCCAGGGGCCCCCAGAAGTAGCGCAGCAGGCCCAGGGTGAGCGGGAGGAGCGCGCCCACCACGCCCGGCTCCGCGAAGACCGCGCCCGCCGTGGCGAGCATGAGCAGCGCGATGAAGGACAGCAGGATCGGCACGCGGAAGGTCAGAGCGCCGAGCAGCAGCAGGAAGGGCAGCCGGTAGAACGGCCACTCCGGCGCCTCCGGCGAGCGCCCGGGGAGCCCGGCGGCGTGCGCGAGGACGGCCACGCGCAGGCGCTCGGCCAGGACGCGGGGCAGGCAGCGCAGCCGGATGTCGCTCCCGTCGCCGCCCGCCAGCTCGATGCGCAGTTCGGCCATGCCGAACACCTGGAGGAGCAGGGGCCGGACCACGTCCACCGCCTGGAGGCGGCTGAGCGGGACCTCGCGCGAGCTGCGCATCACCAGGCCGCTGTGGACGACCAGGTGGTCCTCGCGCAGCCCGAAGGTGGCGTACCACCACGCGGGCAGGGCGTAGGCGAGCGTGCCGAAGACGACGGCCACCGCCATCATCACGACCCAGGCGAGGCCGAAGGTGTTGAGGATCGGGCCGACCAGCGCCACGAACACCAGGGTCACAGCGATGACCTGGAGCGGGACGATCATCCAGTGCGAGCGGAACACGCCCGTGGTGACGTCGTCCTCGGGCCGCGGGCGCCGGACCGGCTGCGGCCGCCAGCCGACGGACGGGGGCAGCAGGGTGGGCGCCTGCGGCGGTCCGAACGGGGGACCCCAAGGGCCGGGCCGGACGTACGGGCCCGGGGATTCCTGTGGCGGCTGAGCTGGTCCGTGCACTTACAACCCCGTCGAGAAGCTCTCACTGCGCGCCGCGAGCCGGTCGCGCATCCGGACGGCCTCGGCCAGCGGCAGCCCGACCACCCGTGTGTCGGCGGTGCTCGCGGCGGTGCGCACCTGGACGGTGGCGATGCCCAGCGCCTGTTCGAGGAGGTCGGCGGTGACGTCCACGACCTGCATCCGGCCGTAGGGGACGACCACCAGCTGCCTCACGAACACCCCGTAGGTGAGGTAGAGCTCCTCGGGGGCCTCCGTGTACCCCCACGACCGGCGGAAGAGTCCGGCCAGGACCCAGCCCGCGACCAGGGCCGCCACGGCCAGCGCCCCCCAGGCGGCGGCCCAGGGCCAGGAGGTCCGCAGGAGCAGCAGCAGGGCGCCTCCGCCTCCGATGATCAGGCACAGCGCACCCACCACGATCCTGCGGTACCAGGCCAGGGCGGGTGACACACGGCTCCAGGAAGCGCTTCCGGGCGGCGCGAACGCCGCGTCGAGCGACCGGGAGGGCCCGGGCGGCGGTGTCGTGTCACTGGTCTCCACGGAGCCAGTCAACCATCCGGGGGCAAGCACCGGCAGACCGACGCGGCGCGGAGGCGAAGTCGGGCGAAGGGCCCCGGGGCGTCAGAACCGGGCGCCGCCCGGCGGGTCCTCGTCCTCGGGGACCCGGCAGGCGTGCTCCAGGTACAGGGCGGCGGCCAGCAGCAGCCCGGACGACAGGGCCGTGCCCAGCGCGGTGAGGAACACCTCCCGGTGCACGGGCAGCACCAGCGTGTCCGACACCGACAGCGCCATCCCCGCGAAGAAGCCCAGCGCCAGGGACGCGAACAGCGCGCTGGCCTTGGCCAGGGCGACCAGGCGGGCGGCGCTGAGCGGCTGCATCGGTTCGGTGCCCGGATCCCGGCGGATGCGCCTGCGGGTCCGCCTCGCCGTGAAGCCCTCGGCGGCCGCGAGCAGCAGCAGGGTCGGGATCGCCGACCACGGCAGCAGCGGCAGTCCCGACAGGGAGTTGGTGATCAGCACCCCGGCGAGGGCGCCGACCACCGCCAGCAGGGACGGCACCCTCCACCCGGTGGGGTGCATCCGCCCCTCCTCGTCCCGGGGCATCAGTCCCGCCCCGGCAGACGCAGCCGCAGGTCGTCGCGCCGGTGCAGCCCCTGCTCGCCGCAGGCGTCGAGCAGGTCGGCGACCGGCCCCCTCCCGGGCAGACGCGCCCCCGGGTCGGCGTCCAGCCAGGGCCGGAGCACGAACCCCCGCTGGTGGGCGCGCGGGTGCGGCAGGGTCAGCTCCGGGTCGTCGTCGCGCACGTCCCCGAACACGATGACGTCCACGTCCAGCGTGCGCGGCCCCCACCGGACCTCGCGGACGCGGTCGAAGGCGCGCTCGACCGCGTGCGCGCGCTCCAGCAGGGCGCGGGGCGGGCCGTCGGCGTCCACGACCAGGACCGCGTTGAGGAAGGCGCCCTGTTCGGGTCCTCCCACCGGCGCGGTCTCGTAGACGGGGGACACCGCCACCGGGACCGGCGCGTCCGCGCCGTCCAGCAGCGCGTCCACGGCCCCCTGGAGGGTCGCCATCCGGTCCCCCAGGTTCGAGCCCAGGGAGAGCACGGCACGCCGCCCGGAAGGCTCGCGCCGCTCCCGGACCACGGTGACGGCCACGTCGGCGAACTCGTGCTCGATGGGCGCCGACGGCTTGTGCACCGTCACCTCCGCCCGCTCGACCAGCGGCTCGGCCAGGCACTCCCGGGCCAGCCGCTCGGCGAGGGTCTCGATCAGGTTGACCGGTTCCCCGGTCACGATCGCGACCAGCCGGTCGGCGAGCAGGCCGTAGTGGACGGTGTCGCCCACGTCGTCGGAGGCCGCCGCCGGGGCGGTGTCCAGGTACAGCACCGCGTCGACCACGAAGTCCTGGCCCTCCCGGCGCTCGAAGTCGAACACGCCGTGGTGGCCGCGGGCCCGCAGTCCGCGGAGCGCGACGCGATCGGGCATCAGGCCTCGACCCCTCCCTCGTCCTCGTCGTCGTCCTCCTCCATGAGCACCGGCGAGGCGTGGTGCGACCACAGCCGCCACCCCTGGTCGGTGTCGACGAACAGGTTGGTGGTCACCACCTGGCCGCCCGCGACGAAGCCGGGACTGTCCTCCTCGGCGGTCAGCACGTTCTCCTCGCACGTCACCATGGCGATGTCGCCGCCGACCCCGATGTGGGTCTCGGTGAGCACGTACTGGATGTAGGTGACGTTGGCCATGATCAGCGACCAGGCGCGCATGATCTCGGTGCGCCCGCGCAGCAGCGGCCAGCCGGGGTTCACGCACACCAGGTCGGGCGCCTCGTGCTCCTCCGCCCAGACACTGCGCATCAGGTCGATGTCGCCGTTCTCGATGGCGCTGTAGAACTGCGCGTTGGCCTCGGCCACGCGCTCCATGACCTCCTGGCGCGACTTCACAGGCGTCCCTCCACCGGCTCGGTGCGCCCCTCATCCAGACGGGCTCCCCCGTCGGACCAGGCCGCCGCCACCCGGACGGCGTCGGCGCTGGGCCGGACGTCGTGCACCCGCACGGCCCACGCCCCCCGGTCCGCGGACAGGGTGGTGACGGCCGCGGTGGCGGCGTCGCACTCGGTGAAGGGGCGGTCCTCGCCCTTGGCGTCGCTGAGCAGGCGGCTCAGGAAGCGCTTGCGCGATCCGGCCACCAGCAGGGGGCGTCCCAGCTCGTGGAAGCGTTCCAACTGGTGGAGGAGCGCCCAGTTGTGTGCCTGCTCGGGGCGCTTGGAAAATCCCAGTCCCGGGTCCAGAACGATCTGGCCGGGGTCGACACCTGCACTGATCATGGCCTCCATACGGTCGCGGAGCTCATCGAGGACCTCCTGGACGACATCCGTGTACACGGCACGGCTCTGCATGTCATGACTATGCCCACGCCAGTGCATCAACACGTAGGCAACGCCGGAAGAGGCCACGAGTCGGGCCATGGCCGGGTCGGCCAGCCCGCCGCTGACGTCGTTGACGAGGACGGCTCCGGCCTCCACGGCCTTCTCGGCGATCTCGGCGCGCATGGTGTCGACGCTGACGGCGACACCCCGCGCGGAGAGCTCCCGCACGACCGGTTCGACCCTGCGCAGTTCCTCCGCGGCGGAAACACGCTGCGCTCCGGGGCGGGTGGACTCACCGCCCACGTCGATCATGTCCGCGCCCTCCTCGACCAGGCGCATCCCGTGTTCGACCGCCCTGTCGGGGTCGAACCACGCGCCGCCGTCGGAGAACGAGTCGGGGGTGACGTTCACGACCCCCATGACCAGGCACCGCCCGCGGTCGGGCAGGCCCGGAAGTGTGTGTTTCGGCCGCATAAGGATCACCCTACGCGTACGCCGGGGGACCGGGGGCGCGCGCCCGGGGCTTGTGCCCGCCCCGGCCGCGGAAGCCGCCGTCCGCGGCGCGGCGCCCGCCCCGGGAGGGGGAAAGGCCGAACCCTCCCGGCGACCGGGGTCGCGGGGAGGGTTCGCGGGAAGGGCACCTGGGTTCTGTTTTTCGAACCGTCCTCAGCTTGCGGGGGGTTCGTTCGGGCGCCCACAGGGTTCTGGAGGTGCCGGAGGCGGGTTCGTGAGGAACGAGCGAACCCGCCGTAGGCGCCGAAGGTTCCTGTTCTCCGGGCGCCCGAACACGGACCGAAGCGAAGCGGAGGTCCGAAAAAACACTGCCTACCGCTGGCTCAGGATCAGGCTCATCGCCTCGGACCGGGTCCGGTCACTGCTCCGGAAGATCCCCCGCACCGCCGAGGTGACGGTCTTGGCCCCGGGCTTTCGCACCCCGCGCATGGTCATGCACAGGTGCTCGGCCTCGACCACGACGATCACCCCGCGCGGCTGGAGGTACTCCATGATCGCGTCCGACACCTGGCCGGTGAGCCGCTCCTGCACCTGCGGGCGGCGCGCGTACACGTCCACCAGGCGGGCGAGCTTGCTCAGACCGGTGATGCGGCCGTCCGCGCCGGGGATGTAGCCCACGTGCGCCACCCCGTAGAACGGCACCAGGTGGTGCTCGCACGTGGAGTAGAGCTCGATGTCCTTGACCAGGACCATCTCCTCGTGCGCGGCCTCGAACACCGTGGTGAGCACGTCCCCGGGCTTTTGCCCCAGCCCGGCGAACTGCTCCTCGTAGGCCCTGGCGACCCGTTCGGGCGTCTTGGCCAGGCCGTCGCGGTCGGGGTCCTCGCCGATGGCGAGCAGGATCTCGCGGACGGCGCGCTCGATGCGCAGACGGTCCACGGACCTGGGAGGCAGTTCCTCAGCGGCACTCACGCGTCGTCCCCCTCACTTCTGCCGGACGTCCCGGGGAACTGTCCGTTGGTCGCGGACCCCTGGACCGCCTGGGAGTCCTGGACGTCCGTGGAGCCCTGGACCGCCCCGACCCCCTGGACCTCGGCCCCGTTGAGCATGGCCAGCTCCTTCTTCGAACGCACCGGGGGCCGCTCCGAGGGCTGGCGCTTGCCGTACCCCGTGTAAGAGCCGCGGGAGGGGCGCTTGGTCACCGGCGCGAAGATCTCCAGCACCTGGGCCTTGGTCAGGGTCTCCTTCTCCAGCAGCGCCACGACCAGGTCGTCCAGGACGTCCCGGTACTCGACGAGGACCTCGTAGGCCTCGTCGTGCGCGGACTCGATGAGGCGGCGCACCTCCTCGTCGATGATGGAGGCGATCTCCTCGGAGTACTCGCGGGCGTGCGACATCTCCCGGCCCAGGAAGGGCTCGGTGTTGCCGGAACCGAACTTGCGGGCGCCCAGGCGCTCGCTCATGCCGTACTCGGTGACCATGTTGCGGGCCAGGTTGGTGGCCTTGTCGATGTCGTTGCCCGCACCGGTGGTGGGCTCGTGGAAGACGAGCTCCTCGGCGGCGCGTCCGCCGAGCATCATCGCGAGCTGGTCCATCATCTGCGAACGCGAGGTGAGGAACTTGTCCTCCGTCGGCACCGACATCGTGTAGCCCAGGGCGCGACCGCGCGGCAGGATGGTGATCTTGTGCACCGGGTCGGCGTTGGGCAGCGCGTGGCCCACCAGGGCGTGGCCGCCCTCGTGGTAGGCGATGACCTTCTTCTCCCGGTCCGACATCACGCGGGTCTTGCGCTCGGGACCGGCCATGACCCGCTCGATCGCCTCCTCCAGGACGGCGTGGGAGATGGCCTTCCGGTCGGCGCGCGCGGACAGCAGGGCGCCCTCGTTGATGACGTTGGCCAGGTCGGCGCCGGTCATCCCGGCGGTCTGGCGGGCGATGACGTTGAAGTCGACGTCGTCCGCCATGGGCTTGCCCTTGGCGTGGACCTTGAGGATGTCGCGGCGGCCGTCCATGTCCGGGCGGTCCACGACGACCTGCCGGTCGAAGCGGCCGGGGCGCAGCAGCGCCGGGTCGAGGATGTCGGGCCGGTTGGTGGCGGCGATGAGGATGACGCCGCCCTTGACGTCGAAGCCGTCCATCTCGACCAGCATCTGGTTGAGGGTCTGCTCGCGCTCGTCGTGTCCGCCGCCCATACCGGCGCCGCGGTGGCGGCCGACGGCGTCGATCTCGTCGATGAAGATGATCGCGGGGGCGTTGGCCTTGGCCTGCTCGAACAGGTCGCGCACGCGGGAGGCGCCGACGCCGACGAACATCTCGACGAAGTCCGAGCCGGAGATGGAGTAGAACGGGACCCCGGCCTCGCCGGCGACGGCGCGGGCCAGGAGGGTCTTGCCGGTTCCGGGCGGGCCCATCAGGAGCACGCCCTTGGGGATCTTGGCGCCCATCGCCTGGAACTTGGCCGGGTTCTGGAGGAACTCCTTGATCTCGTGGAGCTCCTCGATGGCCTCGTCGGCCCCGGCGACGTCGGAGAAGGTGTTCTTGGGCGTGTCCTTGGTGATGAGCTTGGCCTTGGACTTGCCGAAGTTCATCACGCGCGAGCCGCCGCCCTGCATCTGGCTGAAGATGAACCAGAAGATGACGATGATGATGATCAGCGGCAGCAGGCTGAACAGGGCGGTGGTCCACACCGGCGTGGTGGCGACCGAGACCTCGTAGGACTCCAGGTTGGAGTTCTCACTGTCCAGGGAGGACTGGAGCATCTCCGCGAGCTGGAGGCCCTGCCCCTCGACCCAGTACGCCTCGTAGATCTCGTCGTCCACGGTGGTCAGCACGATGCGCTGGTCGCGGTCGATGATCTCGGCGTTGTCCACCTCGTCCCGCTCGATGAGCTGGTGGATGGTCGAGATCTCGGTCTCCGTGGGTTGGGGACCGCCACCGACGTCGAACACGCGGAAGCCGATGATGAGCATGAGGCCGACGGCCAGGATCCAGATCCACGGGCCGCGGAAAAAACGCTTCAGATTCATGTGAGCGGAACCCTGTCGGGTCCGTCCCTCCTGACCAGGCCGCCCCGCCCCAGAGGAGTTTCCGAAGCAGGACCTATCGGACACGTGGTTCCCCGGGATGTCGCCGGGATATTCGACGGTACACCTCGCCCCGCAGGACGGGCACGCCCGCACGGAGACCGGGCGGGAACCGTCATGGAAGCAACGACGGCACCCCGCCGCGTTGTTCCCGCGGCGCTCCTCACGGCCTCCGCGCGCGTCCGCGCGAGCCCGCGCGGAGGCGGAACGGCGCTCCCCCTGCGGTGGGGCCGCCCCAGTGTCCGGGCACCGCCCGGTGCCCGGACACCTCCCCGCGTCCGGACCCTAGCTCTCGTAGACGTGCGGGGCGAGGGTGCCGATGAAGGGCAGGTTGCGGTACTTCTCGGCGTAGTCGAGGCCGTAGCCGATGATGAACTCGTTGGGCAGGTCGAAGCCGACGTACTCGACGTGCAGGTCCACGTCGAAGGCCAGCGGCTTGCGGACCATGGTGCAGACCTCCACCGAGCGGGGGCCGCGCGACTTCAGGTTGCCGATCAGCCACGACAGGGTCAGGCCGGAGTCGATGACGTCCTCGACGATGAGCACGTCGCGGTCCTTGATGTCGGTCTCCAGGTCCTTGAGGATGCGGACCACACCGGAGGAGGTGGTCCCGGCCCCGTAGGAGGAGACGGCCATCCAGTCCATGGAGACCGGGGTGTGCAGTACCCGAGCGAGGTCGGCCATCACCATGACCGCGCCCTTGAGCACACCGACGATGAGCAGGTCCTTGTCCGCGTAGTCGGCGTCGATCCGAGCGCCGAGCTCCTCCAGTCGGGCCTTGATCTCTTCCTCGGTGACCAGAACCTTCTCCAGGTCCCGGCCCATGTCTTTGGCGTCCACGCTGATGTCCTCGCTGCTGGGTTCCCCGCTTGCGGCAACCAGGATAAACGTGCCGAACACGGCGACGGCGCCAGACCGGCACGCCTCCTCCCCCGACGGGGGTCCCGTACGGCGGACACGCCGGGCGCGGCCGGACCTCAGCCCTCGAAACGGACACGGCCCGCGACACGGCGCCCGCGGACACCGCCGGGCAGGTCGATGTGGGCCTGACCACGCCACTCGGTGACCAGCCGGTCCAGTTCGCGCACGTGCCGGGCGGTCAGCGCGCCGGCCGGACAGCCCGCGGCGAGCGCGGCGCGGCGCAGCACCCGGGTGCGCAGGGACTCGGGGGCGCGCTCCAGCGGTGCCACCGCCAGCCCGGGTCCGAGCGGGCGCGCGCCCTCCCCCGGGCCGGACGCCGCCTCCTCGAAGAGGCCGTCGGCGAGCAGGTCCAGGGTGTCGGCGTCCGCGCGCAGCATGCCCGCCGTGCGGGCGAGCGCGGCGGCGATCCCCGGGCCCAGCGCCCGCTCCAGGGCGGGCAGCGCCTCGTGGCGCACCCGCGACCGGGCGAAGCGGGGGTCGAGGTTGTGCGGGTCCTCCCAGGCGTCCAGTCCCATCCGGGCGCAGGCCTCGCGCACGGTGGCGCGGTCCAGGTCCAGCAGGGGGCGCAGGCGGTGGCCGGCGCGCGGCGCCATGCCCGCCAGCGAACGGGCCCCCGAACCGCGGGCCAGACCGAGCAGGACCGTCTCGGCCTGGTCGTCGAGGGTGTGGCCGAGCAGCACCACGGCCGGGGCGCGGTCGGCGACCGCGCCGTCGAGGGCCTCGTAGCGGGCGCGCCGGGCGGCGGCCTCGGGCCCGCCCGGGCCCGCCACCTCCACCGTCCGGACCAGGACGGGATCGAGCCCGAGTCCGGCGAGGGCCTTGGCCACGGCTCCGGCGCGTTCGGCCGAGCCCTCCTGGAGCCCGTGGTCGACGGTGACCGCCCCCGCGGCCCGGCCCGCGCGGGGGGCCTCGAAGGCCACCGCGCCCGCCAGCGCCAGGGAGTCGGCGCCGCCGCTGCACGCCACGAGCGCCGTGGTGTCGGCGGGCAGGTCGCGCAGCACCCGCCGGACCGCCGAGCGCACGGCGGCGACGGCGGGGTGCGGACCGCTCACTCGTTGACGGCGGCCGGGCGCACGACCCGGTCGACCCAGGCGGTGGGGTTGCGGATCTCCGCCAGGGTGGGCAGGGTCTCGCGCGAGGTCCACACCCGGTTGAACTCGGTCATGCCGACCTCGGCCACCACGGCGCGGACGAAGGCGGCGCCCTCCTCGTACTGGCGCAGCTTCATGTCCATGCCCAGCAGCTGGCGCATGATCCGGTCGAGCGGGTTGGCGGACTCGCGGCGCTTCTGGAAGCGCGCGCGGATGGTGGCGACGCTGGGCACCACCTCGGGGCCGACGGCGTCCATGACGAAGTCGCCGTGGCCCTCGGCGAGGCTCATGACCGCGGTGACCCGGTCCATGATCTCGCTCTGCTCGGGGCTCTGGATGGCGGTGATGAGGTTGCTCTCGCCCCCGCCCCGGACGGCGTCGGCGACGGCCTCGCCCGCGGCGCGCAGCCTGGCGATGAGGTCGACCGCGTTCATCTCCGACGACAGGAGCAGCTCCTGCATGAGCTCCTGGACGTAGCCGCGCAGCCACGGCGTGGCCGTGAACTGCATGCGGTGGGTCTCCTCGTGCAGGCACACCCACAGGCGGAAGTCCCGGGAGTCGACGTCCAGCTCGCGCTCGGTGCTGACGATGTTGGGCGCCACCAGCGTCAGACGGCCGGTCGGCAGGGTGCCGTCGGGGTCCGGTGGCAGGAAGAGCTCGTACTGGCCGAGGACCTTCCCCGCCAGGTAGGAGAGCACCGCTCCGAGCTGCACCCCGGTGATGCGGGAGCCGACCGCGCTGGTCAGGTTCCCGGCCGGGCTGTTGTTGAGCCGGTCGGCGCCCATCTGTTCGAGTACGGGTTCGATGACCACTCGAAACCCGTCGACGTTGGCTCGGATCCAGCCGGGGCGGTCCACGATGACCGCGGGGCCCGCTGGTTCGAGGGGGTTCATTCCGGTGAATTCGCGTACGTGTCCGGCCGCCACGGTGGAGAGTTCGCGCAACTGCGCGACGGCCTGCCGAGCGTCGGACAGGTCCACCTGCGGACCCGGGCGCACGAGGCGGACACCGGTGTTCACGGCTACGTCCCAGTCGATCACAGTCACACCGCCAGCCTACCCACGAGGCGCGGGACGGCACGGGGATCAGGGTGGGAATTCCGGGTACCGCCCGGGATGACCCTGAGGACGGCCGATTCCCCGGTATCTCCGGACGGCCCTGCGCCGCCGTCCGACCGGGGCGGGCCGCGCCCCGTCAGCGGGAGGGGCCGGGCCGGGTCAGGAGCAGCCGCACTGGCTGAGCGCCGCGGCCAGGGGGTCCATGAGGGAGCCCTGGGCTGACGGGTGGTTGGCCATGAAGGCGAACAGGAACACGTTGCCCTCCTGGTCGTGGACGGTCCCGGCCAGGGTGCTCACCCCGTTCAGGGTGCCGGTCTTGCCGCGCACCAGCCCCGCGCCCTCGTGCGCCGTGGAGTAGGCCGAGTAGCGGCCCCCGGAGGCCAGGGTGCCCGTGGAGTTCGCCGTGGGCAGCCCGGTGACCGCGGCGTTGAGGTCGGGGCGGTCACCGCTCGCGGCCAGCCGCAGCAGCTCCACCAGGGCACGCGGCGTGATCCTGTTCTCGGTGCTCAGACCGCTGTTGTCCGACAGCTGCACGCCCTCCACCCCCAGGCTCTCCATCACCCGGTGGGTGGCCGCCGCGGCGCCGTCGAAGGAGGGCTCCTCGCCCAGGCCGAGCGCGGTGACCCGCCCCAGCGCCTCGGCCATGTTGTTGTCGCTGGCCAGCATCATGTGCTCGACCAGCGCCGACATCGGGGGCGAGTCGACGCTGGCGACGGGCTCCCCGGAGGCCCGGTCCTCGGTCGGGGCGCCCTCGACCGTGATCCCCGCCTCCTCCAGCTGTCCGGCGAAGGCCTCGGCCGCGAACAGGGGCGGGTCCGGCACGCGCGACCCGTAGCCGCTGGCCTCGGGGGAGAAGCGCCCGGAGTCGATCATCAGCGCGTGCGCCGTGGCGGTGCTGCCCTCGGTGACGTAGTTGGGCTTCCATCCGGGGCCGGTGTCGGGGCCGGTGAACAGCGAGTCGTCGTAGCCGAGGGAGACGGCGTCGAGGCCCTCCTCCTCCAGGGCCCGCGCCGTGCGCTCGGCCAGCTCCTCCAGGGTCGCTACCTGCGGGTAAGCTGCGGAGTCGGCGGTCGTGGTCAGGGTGACGTCGCCCCCTCCGCGCAGCACCACGCGGCCCTGTCCCGGGACGAGGTGGGCCTCGGTGCCCAGCACGTGGTCGGGTCCGACGGTGTCCAGTACGGCGACGGCCGTGACGATCTTCGTGGTCGAGGCCGGGGTCACGGGAGTGTCCGGGTCCAGTTCGAAGAGCGCCTCACCGGTGGCGGTGTCCACGACGAAACCGGAGAGGCCCTCCTCGATCCCCGAATCCGACATGGGATCATCGAGGATGTCCGCGATCCGTTCGGGGTCCGCCGGAGTCGAGGCCGCGGGTTGCGCCGCCGCCACACCCTCGGCGTCCGTGACGGGGTGGGGCGCCGCGGGAAGCGGTCGAGCCCCGATCACGTCGAGGGCGACGAGCCCCGCGATCAGCACGAATATGTTGAGCAGGGCCAGTGTGAGGAGCGCCTCGCCTCGTACCCGTCGCACTCGGGGGCACCTGCCCTTCCTTCGGAACCGCGGCCTGACGTTGTAGTTATAACGGCGACATTAGTCGCATTGGGAGCCGAGATCAGCATGGAATTCGACGTTACGATCGAGATCCCCAAGGGGGAGCGCAACAAGTACGAGGTGGACCACGAGACCGGTCGTATCCGTCTCGACCGCATGCTCTTCACCTCAACGACCTACCCCGCCGACTACGGGTTCGTCGAGGGGACCCTCGGCGAGGACGGCGACCCCCTGGACGCCCTCGTCCTGCTCAAGGCCCCGACGTTCCCGGGCTGCCTGATCCGGGCCCGCGCCATCGGCATGTTCCGCATGCGCGACGAGGCGGGGGGCGACGACAAGCTGCTCTGCGTCCCCGCGACGGACCCGCGCCAGGAGCACCTGCGTGACATTCACCACGTGAACGAGTTCGAGCGCCTGGAGATCGAGCACTTCTTCACGGTGTACAAGGACCTGGAGCCCGGCAAGTCCGTGGAGGGCGCCACCTGGGTCGGCCGCCACGAGGCCGAGCAGGAGATCGTGGCCTCGGTCAAGCGCGCCGAGGAGGCGGGCGTGCACGGCGACTCCTCGCACATCTCCGAGGTCAAGGAGAGCTAGGCAGCGCTCTCGGGGCCTCCGCTTCGCTTCGGCCCGTGTTCGGGCGCCCTTCAACGCGGGAAACCGGGTTGAAGCAGGCACAGTGGCGCCTACGGCGGGTTCGCACGTTCCTCGCGAACCCGCCTCCGTCACCTCCGGAACCCCGCGGGCACCCGAACCACCCCCCGGAGTCGAAGCCCCGTTCACGGCGGCGGGGCTAGTCGTTCACGACCACACGCGGCCCGGTGTCGCCGCGACGGCCCGGCGGAGGAATCCCCGCCGGGCCGCGTCGTGTCCGGGACGCGGCGCGCGTCGCGGCGGCCTCAGCGCTGGCCGCGCGAGGCGACCGCTCCCGGGCCGGGGAGGGGCTCGTGCGCGGAGTCCGTGGCGAGCACGTACCCCGCCAGCACGATCAGCAGCAGGGCGCACAGCAGCGCCAGGACGACGGGCACCAGGGAGACCAGGCCGCGCGTCAGGAACGGTTCCCTCGGCGGTCTGGGGAAGCCCTCGCGGTCGAAGCGGTCGGCGCGTACGGCCACGTGCGTGCGGTAGCCGTCGAGTTCGGGGCCGGCCATGCCGTTGAGCACCCGCGGCGGGACCAGCGCGGTGTTCTCCGGCAGCGCCAGCTCGTCCGGCGCGACGGACCGCGGGCCGTTGGCGCGGTGGCGGGCGCACTCGGCCTCGGCGAGCGCGTGCAGCCACTCCCCCAGCCGGTCGGCGTCGGCGAGGCGCCCGATGTGCGCGCGGGCGACGATCAGCGTGTCCCTGAGCACCACGTGCGCGGCGTCGCGGTCACGCAGGACCAGGATGCAACGCCGGTACAGCTCCTCTCCGTACGCGTCGAGAAGCCTCGCGTAGGCGTCCTCCGGCGGAGTACGGCCGGAGCGCAGGGCGTGGAGAAGATCCCGGTCCGTCATAGACCAAGAATCTACGCCGCGCGCGGCACGGTGCTCACCGCTTTGTCGAAAGAGCGCCCGGCGGCGCGGCGCGGGCGGCCCACGGGGCGCTCAGCCCTCGTCCGGGGGGCGGCGGGGGTCCGGGCCCCGGGGCGCCTCCGGCGGCGGTGCGGCGGGCCCCCCGGCACGGGCGCGCAGCCACAGCAGTACGAAGGTGAGCGCGGTCAGGACGGCGACGAGCAGGGCCTCCCCCGGCCCGAGGAAGCCGAGCGCCATCACCCAGGCGGCCGCGACGACGAGCGCGCGCACCAGCACACGCGCCCACAGTCCCGGTGCCTCGGTGCTCAACTGCGCCTTCCGGGGACGGATGCCATAACGGCCGCTCCTGTCACTACGGCTGGGGGATGGTGCCCTTTCCGGGAGTGGCTGTACGCCGTACTCGGGTTCCACATGTCACCACCCCGGGGCGCCGCCCGCAACACGCCCCGGGAACGCCGGGGTGAGGGGAACGACACGCGCGGCCACCGGACCGTCGCTTGACTCCTCCCGGCCTTTGCTGGTCTCCTTACACCCATGTATCCGCGCACGCGCACCGACGCCATGGCTCGTACGGCCCCCGGGGCCTCCTGCCACCTGGCCCGTGCGGCGTGTCCGTGTTGTCGTCGCTGAGTCGTTCCCGAGGCGTTCTCGTACGCCGCTGACCGACCGCGTGCCCCTGCGCGCCCCCCACCCCATCGTGGGTCCCGGGCGCTGGGCACCTCCCCGCAGGGTGATCTCCGTCTCCGCGCCAACGCGCGGGGCCGTTCCCCCTGCCGCCCCGGCGCACCGGGGCTTCCGGACGACATCCGCGCGCTCCCGTTCCCGGGACGCGCACACGTGAAGGATCCTCTCACGATGCCCCAGCGCACTCTCTCTGGCACTGCCGTACTCCCCGCCCCCCAGAAGGCCACCCCACCGACCGCCACCGCACCGACCGCGAAGCCCGCCTCCGTCTCCCTCGAGGGGATCGGCGACGTGGTGGACGCCGGACGCCGCTCCGGCTACGCCCACCTGGGCGAGCGCCGCCTGCCGACCCTCGGACGCCTGGTGGCCGCCGCCCGGGGCGCCGCCGCCTCCCTGGGCAGGCCCTCGCTGCGGCCGTCCCGCCGGGGGCACTGGCAGCTCGTCCCCCGCGCGGCCCGGCGCCACACGGGCGGCAGGCTCCGCGTGACCGCGGTGGCCCTCGAACCCAACAGCTTCGTGTCCGGCCCCACCCCGCGCTCGTCCCGACAGCACGGCATGGAGGTGCTGTACCTGGTCAGCGGGCGCGCGCACCTGATCGCCTCCGCCGCGGACGGCCAGATGCGCTCGGCGTCCGAGCTGGCCGCGGGCCGGGCCCGGGTGGTGGGCTCCGACGAGGGCGGCGGTGGCAGCCACCACCTCGTGAACACCGGTGACGAGGTGGCCGTGGTGGTCCGGGTGACCGCCTGAACGGACACACGGGCACGGGGTCTCACTCATCGGGGCTCCGCCCGACCGCGGCCGCGCGCAGGGCGGTGTCGACCGCCTCGACGGACCTGAGGACCGCGGCCATGCGCTGCCCCTCCGCGAGGTAGGCGTTCATCACCTGGTCGAGGGCGTGTGCGGGCATGTGGTCGCGCAGGTCGACCCTGGCGGTCCGGTACCCCTCCCGGGCGGCCTCCAGCGCCGAGGAGACGTACTGGCGGGCCAGCCGGGACAGGGCGACCGGGTGGCGCCGCAGGACGCCGTGCAACCGGTAGTCGGCGGGCACGTGGTCGAACAGCCACACCAGGGCCGTCTGCTCGAAGGAGTCCGACCCCGGCGGGTGCACACTCGCGGGCCAGTCCGGCGTCAGCGACTGATCTGGCATGCCTCCGATCATACCCAACGTTCGAAAACCTGTTCGATGCGGCCAGGGGTCAGTCCACGGTCCCGGAGGAGTCGGACGGCCCGCCCTCGGCGGACTGCCGTCTCTCCATCTCCACCCGGATGGCCTGCTCCGCGGCGTCCACGGAGGCACGCGCGGTGATGGCGTTCGTGTGCGCCCGGTCCAGTTCCTCCAGGAGGATGCAGTCGAAGGAGACACGGGCGTCGTGAATGGCTGCTTCGAGTTGGCGTGATGCCTCTTCCAGACTCATGTCCTTCTTCCTTCCCCAGAACTCGGCACTTGCACACACGGGCCCCAGGCGCCTCCGCCCGTGGTGCCCCCGGCACGCGTTCCCGGCGGAGTGTCCCCGCGCCGTTCTACGATGTCCACGAATCGCCGCTGTTCACGGCGGTGCCGAACATCCGGCCGAGAGGATCCCATGCGCAACCGCTATCCCGGGACATGCACCGACTGCCAGTCCTCCGTCGGCGCCGGCGAGGGTGTCGTCGTCAAGGAGGGCGGTCGCTGGCGCACCTACTGCGCCGAGCACGAACCGCGCCCCACCCCTCCCGTCCGGAGCGGGCACCCCGGCTGGCACACCACCCCCCTGCTGGGCTTCGACACCGAGACCTCCTCCCGCGACCCCGACACCGCCTTCCTCGTCTCGGCCGCGCTGGTGGACCGCGAGGGCAAGGCGCGTACCTGGCTGGTGGACCCGGGCCCCCGCGAGATCCCCGCGGACGCCGTCGCCGTCCACGGCATCAGCACGGAGCGGGCCCAGGCCGAGGGCCGACCCGCCGAGGAGTGCCTGGAGGAGATCGGCCAGGCGCTGGCCGACCAGCTCTCCGCCGGACAGGGGCTGGTGGTCTTCAACGCCCCCTACGACCTCCGGGTGCTCTCCGGGGAGCTGCGGCGGCACGGGCTGGCACCCCTCACCGAGCGCCTGGGCGGCCCCCTGGCGCCCCTGGTGGACCCGCTGGTGATCGACCGGGGCGTGGACCCCTACCGCAGGGGCAAGCGCAACCTGGGCGCCGTGTGCGAGTACTACGGCGTGGAGCTGACCGACGCCCACACCGCGACCGCCGACGCCTCCGCGGCGCTGGCCCTGGCCGGGGAGATCGGCGCCAGGTACCCCGAACTCGCCTCCGTCAGCCTGGCCGAGCTGCACCAGCGCCAGGTCGACTGGTCCCTGGCCTTCGCCCGCAACCGCCAGGAGTGGCTGGACCGCAGCAAGCCCGGCCACGGGACCGTGGTGGACGGCACCTGGCCCTGACGGGCCGACCGGAAACGGTGCCGGCGGGGTGCGGGGCCCTGCCCCGGTGGTCGTGCGCGCGGCGGATCCCCGCGCCGGGGCCCGCCGTAGGTGCGGTCCGGCGCGAAACGGGTAGGCCCTGACCCAAAGCGATCCTCGGGGGAAGACATGGTCTATTTCATTCTGGTGCTTCTGGCGGTATGGCTCATCCTCGCCATCCTGGGCATGGTCATCGAAGGACTGCTCTGGCTCGCCGCCATCGGCGCCGTCCTGTTCGTGGCCACCGCCGTGTGGGGCTGGTTCCAGAACCGGCGGCGCGCCTGAGAACCGCGCGGGGGCCCGGCCCGTGCGGCCGGGCCCCCGCGCGCCCCGCGGCCGGCGAGGGGCCGGGAAGGCCCGGGGCCCGGAGTCCCGGGACGGCACGGCGGCCCGGGAGGGGCGCGGGCCCGGAGAACAGCTCAGGCCCGTCCGGAGGAACCGGACGGGCCTGAGAGGGCTGAGCCGCCTGTCGGAATCGAACCGACGACCTATTCATTACGAGTGAATCGCTCTGCCGACTGAGCTAAGGCGGCGCGCCACCGCGTGTTCCACGCGGCGATGCGGTCACCATTCTAGCGCCTCGGCGGAGTGCCGGGTACACGGCCGTCCGGGCACCCGGTCGCCGTCAGGCGCAGGCCATGCCGTCCTCGGGCACGGTGAGGTCCACCAGGTAGGCGTCCACGATCTCGTCGATGCACCGGTCGCCCTTGCGGTAACCGGTGTGGCCGTCGCCGTCGCGGGTCACCAGGAAGCCCGAGTCGAGCTGCTCGGCGAGCGCCTCGGACCACGCGTACGGAGTGGCCGAGTCCCGGGTGGTGCCCAGCACCATGACCGGGGCGGCGCCCTCTCCGTCGAGTTCCGTGTGCGGGTCGACCGCCTCCTCCGGCCAGTACGCGCACGGTAGCGCGCCCCAGGCCAGCGTGGGTCCGAAGAGCGGCGACTCCTCACCGGCCTCGGCGGCGGCCTCGACGTAGGCCTCCACGTCGCGCGGACTGGGCGAGTCGGAGCAGTTCACCGCGATGAGAGCCGCCGTGGAGTTGACGTAGGCGGCCTCGTCCCCGCGGCTGTACAGGTCGTCACCGAGCTGGAGCAGGAGGGTGCCGTCGCCCTCCTCCACCGCGGCGGTGAGGGCCTCGCGCACGCTGGGCCAGTAGGCCTCGGTGTACAGGGCGGCGAGCACGCCCAGCTCGGCGCGGGCCCGGTTGACCTCCCGGTCGTCCATGCTGTTGGACAGCGGGTCCTCCGCGGTGTCCGCCAAAAAGGCGGTCAGCGCCTCGACACCGTCGTCCACTCCGTCGTCGGGGCCGCCGAGCGGGCAGTCCGACCGGCCCAGGCAGTCCTCCACGAAGGCCCGCAGCGCGGTCTCGAAACCGGTCGCCTGCTGCACGCCGAGGTCGAGCTGCCCCTGGCTGGGGTCCACGGCGCCGTCGAGCACCAGGGCGCGGACCCGCTCGGGGAACCGCTCGGCGTACTGGGCCCCGATGTGGGTGCCGTAGGAGAAGCCCAGGTAGGTGAGCTTCTCGTCCCCGAGCAGGGCGCGCAGCAGGTCCATGTCGCGGGCGACGTCGGCGGTGCCCACGTGCAGCATCAGCTCGGGGTGGTTGGCCTGGCAGGCCTCGACGAAGCCGCGGCTGTCCTCCACCAGCTCCGCCAGCTCGGCCTCGGAGACCTCGGACATGTCGCCGTCGCCCTCGACGCTGTCCACCCCGCCGAGGAACTCGTCGAGGCCCTCGGCGTCCAGACAGGTCAGCGGTGAGCTGCGTCCGACACCGCGCGGGTCGAACCCGACCACGTCGAACCTCTCGCGCACCGCGTCGCTGACCGTGTAGGGGGCGTGGTCGACCAAGTCGTACCCGGAGCCGCCGGGCCCGCCGGGGTTGACGAGCAGGGACCCGAGGACGTCACCGCCCTCGGAGGGGAAGCGCTTGACCGCGATCTCGATGCGCTCGCCGTCCGGGTCCCCGTAGTCGAGGGGCACCTCGTAGGTGGCGCACTCGGTGCCGGGTGCTCCGCTCTCGCACTCGCCCCAGGCCAGCTCCTGGTCGGCGAAGGCCGCCAGCTCCCCCGAGGGCCCGGCGACGCTCCCCTCCCTGCGCTGGTCGTCCTGGGCCGTGCACGCCGTCGCCAGCAGCACGGACCCGGCGAGCACGGCCGCCCACGGTCCCCGAACCCTCGTCCCCAACGGTGCCCCGCCCTCTCGTCACGCCCGAACCGCGGCCGACGTGTGTCGGCGCCGACCCATTCTCCACGACCGGTGGGCCCGCACCGGCCGACCCGCGTCCCGCGTCCGCGGCCGGGCCCGGCGCCCCCTCTGCCGCACCGTCGCACGGGGACCGCCGCCCGGGCCCCGGACCCCGGCTCCGGCGGGCCGCCCCGCGGGGGTCCCGCCGCACGGGGACGCGCGGTGCGGTGGCCGCGCGGCCCGCGCCGCGCGACCGCGGGGAGCCGCCCTATCCGGCGAGGAGGGCGGAGGTCATGGCCTCCATGGCGATCTGGGGGTGCACGTTCGCGGCGATGCGCTCGCGGCACTCCATGATGGCGTCGATCCTGCGCAGCGTGGACTCCGGAGTGCTGGAACGGGCGAGGCGCTCCAGGTCGCCGGAGCGCTCGGCCGTGGACAGCTCCACCCTCGCGCCCAGCTGGAGGGTGAGCACGTCCCGGTAGAACGCGACCAGGTCGAGCAGGGCGCGGTCGTAGGAGTCGCGCTTGATCCGGGTGGCGCGGCGCTTCTGCCGCTCCTCCAGGTCCTTCATCGCACCCGCGGAGCCGCGCATCGCCTTGGCCACGCCCTTGCCCGTGGAGCCCTCGCCGAACGCGGCCCGCAGCTCGTCCCTCTCCTTCTCGTCGAGCGCCGTGGTCAGGGCCTTGGACTCCTCCTCGGCGATCTCGTAGAGCCGGGCGGCGGAGGTGACGCACGCGCCGAGCCCGTCGAGCCGGGCGGGGATGGACAGCACCTCCTCCCGGCGTCTGCGCGCCTCGGGGTCGGTGGCCAGCTGCCGGGCCCGGTCGATCCGCCCGGAGGCGGCGACCGCGGCGGCGCGGGCGGTCTCGGCGTCGATCCCGTCCCGCTGGACCAGGGCGTCCACCAGCTCCCGGGTGGCGGGCGTGGCCAGGGTGACCATGCGGCAGCGGGAGCGGATGGTGACGAGGAGGTCGTCGGGGGTGGGGGTGCACAGCAGCCACACGGTGCGCGGCGAGGGCTCCTCCACCGCCTTGAGCAGGGCGTTGGAGGCGGCCTCGGTGGCGCGGTCGGCGTCCTCGAACAGCACGATCCGGAACCGCCCGCCGGAGGGCTTGGAGCCCGCGCGCAGCACGAGGTCGCGGGTGGCGGCCACGCCGAAGCTCAGACCGCTGGGCCGCACGTACAGCACGTCGGGGTGGGTCCCGGCGAGGGTCTGGTGGCAGGAGCCGCAGTGCCCGCAGCCGCCGTCCGGGCACTGGAGGGCGGCGGCGAAGGCCCGGGCGGCCTCCGATCGGCCCGAACCGGGCGGACCGGTGAACAGCCAGGCGTGGGTCATCCCCGTGCCCCGTCCGCCGGAGACGAGGTCGGCGGCCCCGGCGACGGCCCGCTGGAGCTGGCCCACCGTGGTCCGCTGGCCGATGAGGTCGTCGAAGACCGTCATTCTTCCCTCCCGCCGCTGGTGTCCGGTCTTCAGGATAGGAGTCGGCGCCGACGCCCGGACCGTTGTCCACAGGCCCGCTCCTCCCCCGCCCGGGGCGGGGTGCCGAGCGCTCCTCCCCCTCCCGCGCCCCGCCGTGGTCCGGTCGCCGTCCGCGTTCGGGCCCCGCGCCCCTCCCCCCGTCACACGAACCCCAACCGCCTCCCCCGGCGGCTCCCCAGGCTGCGCGGACGCCGGGGAGGACATCGGGTTGTCGCAGGTCACCCGGTGTCCGCATGAGGCCAGGAGGCGTATTTCCCCGAACCCCGGACGCCCTCCCCGGATCCTCCCCCATGTGACCGGGGACACGGTCACGCACACGGGGAACCCGAAGAAGGGGGACAGCAGATGTCGAGTACGCACGAGAAGGCCGCGCCGACCGCACCGGTGGCCGCCGGATGGCCCGAGCTGACGGAGGGGCAGCGCGACTGGAGGGTCGCCGTCGTCACCTTCCTGCTCTACGACCTCGGCTACTACGGCCGCGAGCACGTCGACGACGAGTTCGACTGCGGCCTGGTCGAGGTGCTCGTCGCCTACCAGCGCGCCAGGGGTCTGGAGCGCAACGGCAGGGTCGACGCCGCCACCTGGAAGCGGCTGACCCGCGACCTCGGCGTCGTGCGCCAGGGCGACGGGGGGCCCAGGGTCAAGGCCGTGCAGGAGGCGCTGATCTCCGGCCACGGCCACGACCTCGTCCTGGACGGGGCCTTCGGCCCGGCGACCCTGGCCGCCGTCCGGTCCTTCCAGAAGGGAGCCGGGATCACCGTCGACGGCGAGGTCGGCCCGGTCACCTTCGAGGCCCTGATCACGCGCGGCGCCTGAGCCGGATCGGACCGCCCGGCACGGGCGGCGGGGACACGAACGAGGGCTCCCTCCCGCGAGCGCGGGAGGGAGCCCTCCACGTGTGCCGTGCGGCCCTGCCGCCGGCCTCAGTCGTTCCTGATCACCGGGATCATGCCGGTGACGGCCTCCGAGCTGCTCGGGACCGGGTCGGGCAGCAGGGAGCGCACCCGGCGCTGGATCTCGCGGGTGATCCTGTCCTGCGGCTCGCGGGCGTCGAGCACCAGGTAGCGCTCCGGAGCGGCCCTGGCCAGCTCCAGGAAGCCCTTGCGGACCCGGTCGTGGAACTCCGCCGACTCGCTCTCGATGCGGTCGGCGGGGCCGCCCAGGCGGGACAGCCCGTCCTCGGGCCGCACGTCGAGCAGCACCGTCAGGTCCGGGACCAGGCCCTGCGTGGCCCAGTCGCTGACGCGGCGGACCTCCTCCGAGGACAGGTCGCGGCCCGAGCCCTGGTAGGCCAGCAGGGAGTCCACGTAGCGGTCGCTGATGACGACCGCGCCGCGCCGCAGCGCGGGCAGGATCTCCTGCTGGACGTGGTCGGCCTTGTCGGCCGCGTAGAGCAGCACCTCGGCGCGCGGGGTGATGTGCGAGTTCTCCCGGTCCAGGAGCAGGCCGCGCAGGCGCATGCCGAGCTTGGTCGCGCCCGGCTGGCGCGTGCCGATCACCTCGAACCCCTGGTCGCGCAGCCACACCGTCAGCTCGCGCACCTGGGTGGACTTGCCCGCGCCCTCGCCGCCCTCGACGACGATGAACGCGCCGGAGGGCCTGGACTCCTCGTCCTCCTCCGGTGCGATCGCGACGCCGCGCAGCGCCGCGGACAGCTCCGGAAGCAGGCCGGGCCCGGTCTCGGGGTCGTCGCGGCGGTTCATCCGCCGGTAGCAGACCAGCGCCACGACCACGGCGAGCAGGCCGAGGACCATGAGGACGACACCGCTGCCGCGCAGGTCGTAGGTCAGGGGGCCGACCGGGATCTCGTAGCTGCCGACGAGCCCGGCGGCCAGCGGGGCGAGCGCCATGGCCGCGAGCAGGACGACGCGTGCGGCGCCGTGCAGGAAGGCGAACGCGCGGCTCCGGTGCTCGTCCTCCACCTCGCGGCCGAACATGGTCAGGCCGATCACCCAGGCGATGCCCGCGCCCACGCCGAACAGCGCGGTGAGCACGGCGGTGAGCACCATGTCGGCGACGGCTCCGGCGAGGAACAGGGCCAGGCCGGCGAGGGCGATGCTCAGGCCGAACAGGCGGCTGCGGCTGAACTGCTTGAGGACGCGGGGTCCGGCGAGCATGCCCAGGGCCATGCCCGCGAGGACCGCGGCGAAGACCACGGCGAACCCGGCGTTGCCCGCGCCCAGACCCACGACGTGGACGCGGCCGACGCCGATGACCGCCGCCCCGGCAGCGAGGACGCCGAGCATGCCCAGGACCAGGCCGCGCGCGAGCGGCGTGCCGCCCGCGTGGCGTCGGCCGTTCCACACCGAGCCCAGGATCGCGCTGTCGCGGGTGTCGCTCTCGGCGTCCTTGGACGGCTTGTGCTGGGGGATCGGCAGCCCGGCGACGACGACCGCCGCGACGACGAAGGCGAGTCCGTTGAGGTAGAGGGCCGCGTCGGCCCGGGGGCCGGCCAGGAAGGGCAGGAACGCGCCGAGCACGTTGCTGACCGAGGCGAGCGCGGCGAACAGCAGCGCCGCGACGGGCGCGGTGCCGTAGGTGGTGACCAGGCTCAGCCGGTCGGCCCGCTCCAGCAGCTTGCGCGGCACCAGGTTGGGGACCGTGGCGTCCTTGGCCGAGGTCCAGAACAGGGCGACGACCTCGGCCAGGAGGCCGGCGATGAACAGCCACTCCAGGGCGAAGCCCGGGAGGAACAGGCCGACGAGGGGGACGGAGACGTACAGCACGCCGCGCAGGACGTCGCCGACCACCATCGTCCACCTGCGGTCGAGGCGGTCGGTGACCGCTCCGACCAGGGGGCTCAGCAGGACCGACGGGGCGAGCTTGACCACCACGACGCCGCTGACGGCCAGGTACTGGACGAGCTGGGACCCGTCGGAGGTGAAGACGACCGCCAGGGACACCAGTGCCAGCAGGCTCAGCCAGTCGCCCAGGCTGGAGAGGGAGAGCGAGATCCACAGCCTTCGAAAGGGTGTGATCGCAAGGACGTCGCGCGCCTCGGCCGGCGCTCCCAGGGGGGCAGATCTGCTCATAGCGCTCAAGATTATCGGTGAGGAGGAGAGGGAAAGACGGACCGCGGGCCCGCCTCAGATTCGGTGGATACCTCCGGGGCCCGCGCACGTTTCCGTGCCCCCATCAGTCCTGCCAAGCGTAGTACGGAAGACCGTTTCCGCACAGGGGGTGAGAGTACGTCCCCGGGGTGAACACGGAGGACGCCACACGCCCGGACATCCCGTGGGGAGGTGTCCGGGCGAGCCTACGCGTGCGGGGCCCGGGGCGCGAACCCCGGTCCGCCCCCTACTCCTCCGCGGCCGGGTCGGAGGCGCCGGTCTTCCTGGCCGGGGCCTTCTTCGCGGTCGCCGTGGAGGTGGACGCCTTCTTGGCCGCCGTGCCCGTCTTCTTGGCGGGGGCCTTCTTCGCGGCGGGCTTCTTGGCCGCGGGCTTCTTCTTGGCGGGCGCCTTGGCCCGGCGCTCGGCCAGCAGCTCGGCGGCCCGCTGGTCGGTGATCGACTCCACCTCGTCGCCCTTGCGCAGGGAGGCGTTGACCTCCCCGTCGGTGACGTAGGGGCCGAACCGGCCGTCCTTGATCACCATCTTGGCGCCCGAGGCCGGGTCCTCCCCCAGCTCGCGCAGCGGCGGGGCGGCGGCACGGCGTCCGCGCTGCTTGGGCTGGGCGAACAGCGCCGCGGCCTGCTCCAGGGTGACCGTGAACATCTGCTCCTCGGTCTCCAGGGAGCGGCTGTCGGTGCCCTTCTTGATGTAGGGGCCGAACCGGCCGTTCTGCGCGGTGACGTCCTCGCCGTCGATCTGGCCGACCACGCGGGGCAGCGACAGCAGGCGCAGCGCGTCCTCAAGGGTGACGGTGTCCAGGCTCATCGACTTCAGCAGCGAGCTGGTGCGCGGCTTGACCTTGGCCTTCTTGGCCCTGCTCCTGGTCCCGCCCTCGGCGGACTCCTCCGGCTCCTCGACCACCTCGGTGACGTAGGGGCCGAACCGCCCGGTCTTGGCCACGATCGTGCGCCCGGTCTCGGGGTCGGTGCCCAGTTCGCGGTCGCCGCTGGGCTGGGCGAACAGCTCCTCGGCCTTCTCCTTGGTCAGCTCGTCCGGCGCCAGGTCCTCGGGCACGTTCACCCGCTCGCCGTCCCGGTCCAGGTAGGGGCCGTAGCGGCCCACCCGCAGCACGATGTCGGTGCCGGGCAGCGGCAGGGAGCTGATCTCCTTGGGGTCGATGTCGGAGAGGTGGTCGCTGACCAGTTCCTTGAGTCCGGTCTCCCGCTGGCCCTCGGTGTCCTCGCCGCCGAAGTAGAAGCGGCGCAGCCAGGGCAGGCTCTCGGCCTCGCCCCGGGCGATATCGTCGAGCACGTCCTCCAGGCGCGCGGTGAACTCGTAGTCCACCAGGCTGCCGAAGTGCCGTTCCAGCAGCTGGACCACGGCGAAGGCCAGGAAGGACGGCACCAGCGCCGTGCCCTTCTTGAACACGTAGCCGCGGTCCAGGATGGTCCCGATGATCGAGGCGTAGGTGGAGGGGCGGCCGATCTCGCGCTCCTCCAGCTCCTTGACCAGGGTGGCCTCGGTGTAGCGCGCGGGCGGCCGGGTGCTGTGCCCCTCGGCCTCCAGGTTCTGGGCCTTGAGCGGGTCGCCCTCGGACATCGCGGGCAGGCGGCGCTCGCGGTCGTCCAGGTCGGCGGCCGGGTCGTCGGAGCCCTCCACGTAGGCCTTGAGGAACCCGTGGAAGGTGATGACCTTGCCGGTCGCGCTGAACTCGGCGGCCTCGCCCGCGGAGGAGGTGCCCTCGATGCGCACCGTGACGGACTCGCCGACGGCGTCCTTCATCTGGGAGGCGACGGTGCGCTTCCAGACCAGTTCGTAGAGCCGGAACTCGGGGCCGGACAGACCGGTCTGGGCGGGCGTGCGGAAGGTGTCGCCGGACGGGCGGATCGCCTCGTGCGCCTCCTGGGCGTTCTTGACCTTCTTGGCGTACACGCGCGGCTTGTCGGGCAGGTAGTCACCGCCGTAGAGGCTGCGCACCTGGGAGCGGGCGGCGTTGACCGCGCTCTCCGACAGCGTGGTGCTGTCGGTACGCATGTAGGTGATGTAGCCGTTCTCGTAGAGCCGCTGGGCGACCTGCATGGTCTGCTTGGCCGACAGGCCGAGCTTGCGGGAGGCCTCCTGCTGGAGGGTGGTGGTGCGGAACGGCGCGTAGGGCGAGCGGCGGTAGGGCTTGCGCTCCACCGAGCTGACCGCGAACCCGGCACCGGTCAGGCGCTCGGCGAGGCCGCGCGCGGCGGCCTCGTCCAGCTGGCGTACGGGGCGGTCCGAGCGCAGCGCTCCCTGCGGGGTGAAGTCGCGGCCCACGGCGACGCGGGCGCCGTCCACGGAGACGAGGGTGGCGGGGAAGGTCGCGGGGCCTTCGGCGACACCGGCCTCGGTGGCGTCGAAGAGGGCCTTGAGGTCCCAGTACTCGGCGGAGGTGAACGCCATGCGCTCGCGCTCGCGCTCGACCACCAGGCGGGTGGCCACGGACTGCACGCGGCCCGCCGAGAGCTTGGGCATGACCTTCTTCCACAGCACGGGGGAGACCTCGTAGCCGTAGAGGCGGTCCAGGATGCGCCGGGTCTCCTGTGCGTTGACCAGGCGGGTGTTGAGGTCGCGGGTGTTGTGGGCGGCCCGCTGGATGGCGTCCTTGGTGATCTCGTTGAACACCATGCGGCGGACGGGGATGCGGGGCTTGAGCTCCTCCAGCAGGTGCCAGGCGATCGCCTCGCCCTCGCGGTCCTCATCCGTGGCCAGGAGGAGTTCGTCGGCGTCCGCCATGAGCTCCTTGAGCTTCTTGACGTGCGCCTTCTTGTCGGTGTTGACGACGTAGAGCGGCTCGAAGTCGCCGTCGACGTCCACGCCGAGCCGCGCCCAGGCCTGCCCCTTGTACTTGGCGGGGATCTCGGCGGCCTTGTTGGGCATGTCGCGGATGTGGCCGATGCTGGACTCCACGATGTAGCCGCGCCCCAGATAACCGGCGATGGTCTTCGCCTTGGCCGGCGACTCGACGATGACGAGGGCGGTTCCCGCCCCCTGCCGTCCGCTGTCCTTCGAGCCGTTCTTGCCGGCGCTGCCCTTCGTGGGTGGCACGCTCTTCCCCTACGTCTAGCCCTACGTGATCTTTCCGGCCGCGGTCTGTCGGAATCTCCTGGGACACCGACAGTAACCGAAACTCCAGGCACTCCCCCCGTCGGTGGGCGGGCGGGACACCGCCCTCCGTGGGTGAGGGTCCCGTCGCTCTGGGTGGACACCCGGCCCACACCCACCGGCACCCGCAGAATAAGCGCTTCCCGAACCGGTACCGGTCCGTAGCGTACGTGAGCCGCCCCGGCAACGTGGGCCGGTTGGCCACCACCGCCTCTGACGAGCACCCATAACGACCCCCGCGAGTGACTTAGGACACACTTGAGGGCGACCGAGTGTCTGCTTTCCCCAGAATGCGGCGAGTCCTCCCGGATATTCCCGGGAGGACTCGGCTCACGTCACGGACAGGCGACCGTCTCCTCCGCACTCCCGCAGTCCACCGCGTTCCTCACGGAACGGGGTGCGGAGGCCGGTCCTCGTGGCCCGTCGACGTGTACGGCACGCGAGGTGCCGGTCCGGGATCGCGCTCCGTGTCCGACGCCGCCCTGTGGGATACGGCACCCCGCAGTCCACCGCGTTCCTCACGGAACGGGACGCCGTACTCCCCCAGGCCCGCGCGGTCGCGGGCACGATCCCCAGTTCTGTCGTTACAGGCCCACGCCCGCGGCGCCCAGCAGCTCGTTGACCGGGTCGGCCACGCTCAGGGGCGCGGACTCGGGCAGCTGGTCGGCGTGCTCGGGAGCGTGCTCCTCCACCGCCTGGCGGGTGGTCTCGCTCACGCTGTAGTCGACGGGCAGCATCTCCGAGACCGGGACCTCGGGCAGCTCCTCCACCAGGGGCAGGGAGCCCAGGGCGCTGGGCTGGGCCTCGGGGGCGCTCTGGTGCACGACCGCGGCGCCGTCGTCGGTGCTGCTGGCGCCGGCCAGGCTCGCGACCGCCGCGATGGCGTTGCCCGAGACGTTGACCGGGACGTCGCCGTCCGCGACCAGCTGGTTGCCCCCGACCGCGGAACCGTTGCCCGAGGTGGCGACGTACTCCTCCTCCTCCAGCACCAGGGCGCCGGTGTCGGTGGAGGCCGCGCCGGCCACGCCGCCGACCGCGCCGATGGCGTTGCCCGCGACGTTGACCGGCACGTCCAGGTCGACCACGGCCTGGTTGCCGCCCACCAGCGAGCCGTTGCCCGAGGTCGTGACGGACTGGTGCTCGCGCGGGGCCGACTGGTGCTCGCGCGGCGCCGACTGGCGCAGCACGCCCGTGTCCACGCCGGAGGTGTCCGGCAGAGGCAGGACGGTGGCGTTCCTCGCGGCCTCGTTCACCAGGTCCATGGCCGTGTACTCGGCGGGCGCGGAGTGGTGCTCGCGGTGCCCGTGGCCGTGGCCGTGGCCCTCGTGCACCAGGGCGCCGGTGTCGGTGGCCGCGGCACCCGCCACGCCGCCGACCGCGCTGATGGCGTTGCCCGCGACGTTGACCGGCACGTCCAGGTCGACCACGGCCTGGTTGCCGCCCAGCAGCGAGCCGTTGCCGCTGGTGACGACGTCGGGGCCGTGGTGGTGGCCGTGGTGGCCGTGGTGGCCGTGGTGGTGCTCGACCACCGCGGCGCCCGTATCGGTCGAGTTGGCGCCCGCGATCCCGGCCACGGCGGCGATGGCGTTGCCCGAGACGTTCACGGGGATCTCGCCGTCCACGACCAGCTGGTTGCCGCCGAGGGCGGAGCCGTTGCCCGAGGTGGCGGCGTCGGGGCCGTGCTGGTGGTCGACCACGGCCGCGCCGGTGCCGGTGCTGCTGGCACCGGCCGTGCCCAGGACGGCGCCGACCGCGTTGCCCGAGACGTTCACGGGGATGTCCCCGTTCACGACCGCCTGGTTGCCGCCCAGCAGGGAGCCGTTGCCGCTCGTGGCGGCGCTGCTGTCCGCGAAGGCCACGCCGCTGCCCAGTGCGACGAAGCCCGCCGTCAGGAGCACCGACTTCGCGGATGTGCTGACCCACTTACGCATGTGGGAGGTCCTTTCAAACATGTCGATGAGAAGGTGTGTGCTCGGGCCACAGGCCGTTCCACGCCCCTGGGTGGGGTGCGGGCCTTCGGCCAAGGCCGGGGATCATCCGGTCCGCATCGCACCTGGGAGATGCGTGTCGGCCGGTGCTTGGAGAGTGCGCCGCGGTCCCGCTCCGCTGGTTGCGGCCGGACGCGCGCACCCCGTCCATCAGCCCCGCCCGCAGGGCGGCGGCTGACGTGAACCCCGCGCACATGGCCTTGGCCGGTGCTACGGGACTCGCGTCAGCCCCCGGGCCGCGAACGGCCCGGGAGGCCGGGATCAGGCGCGGGCGCGGCGCCTGCCGAACAGGAGCAGCCCGGCGCCCGCGGTGATCGCGGCGACGGCCCCGGCGAGCAGCCCGCTCAGGGCGCTGCCGTCGGTACCGGTCAGGGCGAGCTCCGGAGCGGGGGCCGGAGCCTCCTCGTCCGTGGTGGGCGGGGAGACGGGCTCCTCCGGCGCGCCGCCGCCGTGGTCGTGACCGCCGCCGCCACCGCCACCGTGGTGGCCGCCGCCGTAGCCGTCGTCGCCGCCGTCGTGGTGGTGGCCGCCGTCGTGGTCGTCGCCGTAGCCGTCGTCGCCGCCGTCGTGGTCGTGGCCGCCGTCGTGGTCGTCGCCGCCGTCGTCGTCACCGCCGCCACCGGGCTTCTCCCCGTAGCCGGGCTTCTCGGGCTTCTCGGGGGTCTCGGGCTTCTCCGGGGTCTCCGGCTTCTCGGACTCCTCCGGGGTCTCCGGCTTCTCGGACTCCTCCGGGGTCTCGGGCTTCTCCGGCTTCTGGGGCGTCCAGGTGGAGCTGTCGTCCTCCTCCACCACGGCTCCGCCGCCGGTGCACTGGGCACCCGCGAGGCCGAGGACGGCGACCGCGTTACCGCAGGCGTTGACGGGGGCGTCCAGGTCGGCCACGATCTGGTTGCCGCCGAGGATGGAGCCGTTTCCGCTGGTCGCGGTGTCGGCGTAGGCGACTCCGGCGCCCGCGGCGGTGAAGAATCCCGCGGCCACCAGTGCGGCGATACGGGCGTGCGTGTCGTAGGTCATCGCGTGTCCTTTGGTCAACGAGAAAGATCGGCCAGCTGCTCGTGGACCGCGGACGGAGAGCTTCGTGCTCCGGAAGCCGGGGAGAAGGCACGCCCGCCGGAGTCGGCGAGGCGGCTGCGCACAGGGGCGCACGGACCGGCCGCGGTCGTGGAAGACGCGGCTAGTCGGGAGAGAAGGAGGGGTCGTCCGCGGCGTCGCGGACGACCAGGGTGGGGTCGCCGGGAAGGGCGACCCGCTGGGCCCGGGGAGCCAGGTGGTCGGCCCGGGCCGTCAGGAAACCGGCCGCACCGGGCGCGGGGAAGGACGGAGCGGCGGCGCCGGTGGCGTCCGCTCCGGCCTGGTGGTACCCGCCGCCCGCGATGAGGCGGATGCGCTCACCGGGGTCGTCGTCGGTCGGCGCCTGGTCGGCGCCCTCCTCGGTGACCCGGTGCCAGACGGACGGGTCCACGGGAGCGTGGACGGCCGTCACCGCACCGGTGCCGTCCCCACCGCGTTCCGGGGCGGAACCGTCGTCCTCGTCGGACGCGGAGCGCTTGGACACGGGGGCGGACGGGGCGAGTTCGTCGGCGCCGCCGAGAACGGGCAGGCCGAGCGGTGCCGCGGTGCCCGCGGGGCCGCCGATACGGTCCTGGACGGCCCTGGTGGACTCCGCGAGCCCTTCGGAGACCGTGCCCACGAGGCCGCGGTCGGCGGACTCCACCATGTCGTGGCCCCTGCGGGCGAGGCCCCCGACGAGGTCCCCCGCGCCGCGCGCGGTCTCGTCGACGGCTCCGGTGGTGTCCTCGACCGCCCTGGTGGCGGCGGCTCCGGTCCTGGTCCGCTCCAGGGCCGCGGTCACGCCGGTCCCGTGCAGGGCGTCGGCGGGAAGAGCGGCCGTCTGGGGTACCACGGTGTCGGTGAGCGACTCCGTGGCCGACGCGGCGCGGACCGTGGCGTCGGAGAGGCGCGCGCCGCGGATCTCCTCGGCGGCGGCCTGTCCGGTGCGCCCGGTCCCGTCGCCGACCTCCAGCACGCGGTCGACCAGGCCACCGGACTCGGGGGCGGTCTCGCCGTGGGCGACACCGATCCCCCCGGCCAGCCATGCGACGGCGACGATGCCGGACAGGAGCAGCAGCCGGGCGCAGGGGCTCAGGGCGATACGGGCAGCGCGACTGGATACCAGCCACTCCCTGCCCGCGAGCACCATGGATGCCCCCCGTTTCGCTGCTACTGGACGGTCCCGTGCGGTGGTCCCGCCACGGTCACACGTCGGTGCCGGCCCCACCCGCGAAAGCGGCGGGAGCCGAGCACCGTCGAACTCACAGCAACACTAACATCACGTTCGGTGACTGGGGGGCGGATCGCGGACCGCGCCGAAAAAGTTCTCGACGCGGTCCGGCTGAGGGGTGGCGCAAAGCGCCTGGAGTCAGCTCAATCCGACGAAACGGTCCAGGACGCGGACCCCGAACCGGAGGCCCTCGATCGGGACGCGCTCGTCCACCCCGTGGAACATGCCCGCGAAGTCCAGCTCCGGGGGCAGCTTGAGGGGGGCGAAACCGTAGTTGCGCACCCCGAGGCGGGAGAAGCTCTTGGCGTCCGTACCCCCGGAGAGGCAGTAGGGGACGGCCTTGGCGCCGGGGTCCTCGGCCAGCAGCGACTCCGACATGGCGCTGACCAGGCCGCCGTCGAAGGAGGTCTCCACGGCGGGCAGGTGGTGGATGAACTCGCGGCTGACCTTGGGGCCCAGCAGCCGGTCGATCTCGGCGAAGTACGCGTCCTCGGTGCCCGGCAGGAAGCGGCCGTCCACCTGGGCGGTGGCCTCGCCCGGGATGACGTTGGCCTTGTAGCCGCCGCCCAGGACGGTGGGGTTGAGGGTGTTGCGCAGGGTGGCGCCGATCATGCGCGCGATCGGGCCCAGCCGGGCGACCGTGGCGTCCACGTCCCCCTCGTCGAAGGGGATGCCGAACTCCTCGCAGATCTCCTCCAGGAAGGTCCGCACGGTCGGGGTGAGCTGCACGGGGAACCGGTGCTCACCGAGCCGGGCGACCGCCGCCGCCAGCTCGGTGACGGCGTTGTCGGTGTTGACCATCGAGCCGTGGCCGGCGGTGCCGCGCGCGGTCAGCCGCATCCAGGCGATGCCCTTCTCGGCGGTCTCGATGAGGTAGAGGCGCCGGTCCTCCTTCACCGTGAAGGAGAACCCGCCGACCTCGCTGATCGCCGAGTCGCAGTCGGCGAACAGGTCGGGGTGCTCGTCGACGAGGTACTGGGCGCCCCAGGTGCCCCCGGCCTCCTCGTCGGCGAGGAAGGCCAGCACGATGTCGCGCGGGGGGCGGCGGCCCTCGCGCAGGCGCTGGCGCAGCATCGCCAGGACCATCGCGTTCATGTCCTTCATGTCGACCGCGCCGCGGCCCCACACGCAGCCGTCGGCGACCTCGCCCGCGAAGGGGTGGTGGGTCCAGTCCTCCGGGGCCGCCGGGACGACGTCGAGGTGGCCGTGGATCAGCAGCGGGGGACGGCTGGAGTCCTCCCCCGTGATCCGCGCCACGACGTTGCTGCGCCCCGGGTGCTTCTCGTAGATCCTCGACTCGACGCCGACCTCGTCGAGCTTGGCCGCCACGTACTCGGCCGCCTTGCGCTCCCCGGGACCCGAGTGGTCGCCGTAGTTGGAGGTGTCGAACTCGATGAGCTCCCGGCACAGGTCGACCACCTCGACCTCGGCCGTGCTCAGGTCCCTGTCTGGCTCTGCCATCTGACGCTCCCGTCCAGCCGCACCTTCTCGCCCTACTGTTCCACCGACCCTGCCATGTCTTCCACCGGCGGAAAACATGGTTCGTGCGGTGTTCGACCTTTGCTATGGTTGACGTGTCCGGCGCGGGAGCGCCGAACACGCCCGGTCCGGGTGGCGGAATAGGTAGACGCGCTAGCTTGAGGTGCTAGTGGCCGTTAAGGCTGTGGGGGTTCAAGTCCCCCCTCGGACACAAACAAAGGCCCTGCTCGCAGGGCCTTTTTTGTTGCCCGGCCGCAACGGGGGCGCCGGCGGCGCGCTCGGAAGCGGCCCCGGCACCGGCCCCCGGGAGGGCTCCCCGCAACGGAAGGATCAGTCCAGTTCCCGGGCCAGCAGCGGGATCTGGCCGCCCGCCAGCACCGCCTCGACCTGCGCCGGGGAGAGCTGGTGGTCCAGCCGGTACTCCTCGTCCCTCGTCGCGTTGCGCACGGTCAGCTCGGAGCCGGAGGTCAGGGCCTCCTCCAGCCCGTCCAGGACGAGGACGTCGCCGGAGCCGACGCGGTCGTGGTCCCCGGGGTCGGTGAAGCGCAGGGCCAGGACGCCGAAGTTGGCGAGGTTCTGCCAGTGGATGCGGGCGAAGGACTTGGCGATCACCGCGCGCAGGCCCAGGTAGCGGGGGGTGATCGCCGCGTGCTCGCGGGAGGAGCCCTGGCCGTAGTTCTCCCCGCCGACCACGATGTGCCCGCTCCCCTGGGCGGTCTCCCTCGCCCGGCGCGGGTAGTCCTCGTCGATCCGGGTGAAGGTGAACTCGGCGAGTTCGGGGACGTTGGAGCGGAAGGGCAGCGCGCGGGCGCCCGCCGGGGAGATCTCGTCGGTGGAGACGTCGTCGCCGACCTTGAGCAGCACCGGCGCCTCGATCCGGTCGGGCAGCGGCGGGAAGTCCGGCAGGGCGGAGATGTTGGGCCCCTTGACGAGTTCGACCCGCGCGGCCTCCTCCGGCGGCAGCGGCGGGACCAGCATCGCGGTGTTGACCGCGGCCTTCTCCGGCAGCCGCAGGTCGGGGTGGGCCAGGCCCAGCTCCTCGGCCAGGTCGCGCGGGTCGGTGATGACGCCGGTGAGCGCGGAGGCGGCGGCCGTCTCGGGGGAGCACAGCCACACCGCGTCCTCCTTGGTGCCCGAGCGGCCGGGGAAGTTGCGCGGGAAGGTGCGCAGCGAGTTGCGGCCGACGGCGGGCGCCTGGCCCATCCCGATGCAGCCCAGGCACCCGGCCTGGTGGATGCGTGCGCCCGCCTCGATGAGGTCGAAGGTCGCCCCCGTCCGGGTCAGGTCGGAGAAGATCTGGCGCGAGGACGGGTTGACGTCGAAGCTGACCCCGCTGTCGGTCTGGCGTCCCCTGACCATGGCGGCGGCGATCGCGTAGTCGCGCAGCCCCGGGTTGGCGGAGGAGCCGATGACGACCTGGCTGACGTCGGTGCCCGCCGCCTCGCGGACCGGGACGACGTCGCCGGGGGAGGAGGGCCGGGCGATGAGCGGCTCCACCCCCGACAGGTCGATCTCGTCCGTCACGTCGTAGTCGGCGTCCTCGTCGGGCAGCAGCTCGGTGAAGTCGTCCTCGCGGCCCTCGGCGCGCAGGAAGGCGCGCACCGCCTCGTCGGAGGGGAAGACCGTGGTGGTGGCGCCCAGTTCGGCGCCCATGTTCGCGATGACGTGGCGGTCCATGGCGGTGAGCGTGGCGACCCCGGGGCCGTGGTACTCGATGATCCGGTTCAGCCCGCCCTTGACCCCGTGCCGCCGCAGCATCTCCAGGACGACGTCCTTGGCCGAGGTCCACGGGGGCAGCTCGCCGGTGAGGCGCACACCCCAGATCCTCGGCGCCCGGACGCGCAGCGGGCGCCCGGCGATGGCCATGGCGACCTCCAGGCCCCCGACGCCGACCGCCAGCATGCCCAGCGACCCGGCGGCGCAGGTGTGGGAGTCCGAGCCGACCATCGTCTTGCCGGGCACCCCGAAGCGCTGCATGTGCGTGGGGTGGGAGACGCCGTTGCCGGGCTTGGAGTACCACAGGCCGTAGCGGCGCGCCGCCGAGTGCAGGAAGGCGTGGTCCTCCGCGTTCTTCTCGTCGGCCTGCAACAGGTTGTGGTCCACGTACTGCACGCTGACCTCGGCCCGGGTGCGGTCCAGCCCGAGCGCCTCCAGCTCCTGCATCACCAGGGTGCCGGTGGCGTCCTGGGTGAGGGTCTGGTCGACGGAGATCCCGATGACCTCCCCCGGCACCATCTCCCCCTCGACCAGGTGCGCGTCGATCAGCTTGCGCGCGACTCCGCGTCCCATGGCGATCTCCCCTCGTCCGCCTCCTCCGGCCCCTGACCGCACGGGCGCGCGGCAAACGGGAACGCCGGCGGTTCCGGGCGCCGGGAGCGGGAGGAGGGCCGCGCGGGGTGCCCCCGCCGGTCCGCCGGCGAGGGATCTTCCCATGAGGGGGTTGTCACACGGGGGTGTGGTTCCTAGCATGGTGCCCGCTCATCGAATCGATTCGACGGATCCGTGCACCGGATTGTCGAAGCGCTTCGACAACGGTGGACGGGGAGGGCTCGATGGTGACCATCAAGGACGTCGCCGCGGCTGCGGGGGTGGCTCCGAGCACGGTGTCCTACGTGCTCAGCGGCTCCCGCAGGGTCTCCGAGCGGACCCGGGCCGCGGTGCGGACGGCCATCGAGGAGCTGGGCTACCACCCCAACGCGGGCGCGCGCTCCCTGCGCAGCACCCGCACCCGCGTGATCGCGCTCGCCCTGCCGCTGGCCTCGCCCGGCTACCTGCCGGTGGGCGGGCGGTTCATGTACGGGCTGAGCCGCGCCGCCGGGGAGCTGGGCTACGACCTGCTGCTCCTGACCGTCCGCGACGACGACGCCGGGGCCTACGGACTGGAGCGCGCCGCGCGCAGCAGGCTCGCCGACGTCGCGGTGATCATGGGCGTGGAGATGGAGGACCCCCGCATCGGCGCGATGGACGCGCTGGGGTTCCCCGTGGTGGTCCTCGGCCGCCCCTCCGACGAGGACGCCGCGCCCTGGGCCGACCTCGACTGGGAGGAGGCCGCGGCCGCCTCGCTGCGCCTGCTGCACGGGGCCGGGCACCGCGACCTGTGCTTCCTGTCCACGGTGGAGCAGGACATCGCCTCGGGCCGCAGCTACTCCGTGCGCGGCCTGCGCGGGGCCGAACGCGCCGCCGCCGAACTCGGCGTCCCCGTGCGCACCCTCCCCTCGGCGAAGGACCCCGCCGAGCTGTACCGGCGGCTGGACGCGCTCTTCGACGGCGAGCACCCGCCCACCGCGCTCGCCGTCCAGCACCCCGCGGCCGTGCCCGGCATCCTGCGCCACCTCGCCGCGCGCGGGACCGACGTGCCGGGGGACGTGTCGCTGGTGGCCATCGGCAGCTTCCCCGAGGACCTGGCGGGGCTGGACGCGACCAGGATCGAACTGCCCGTCGAGCGGATGTCGGCCGCCGTGACCCGGCTGGCCGTCGAGGCCGCGCGCGGAAGCCCTCCCCTCCCCGGGGGACGACGCGAACTCATCCCTCCCGAGATCACCCCCGGGGGGACGGTCGCTCCCCCGGCCTGACCCGCCCCCGCCGGTCCGGCGGCCCGTTCGCCGGACCGGGCGGCCGACCGCGGCACGACACGGCCGCCGTGCCGACCCCTATTCTCCGCCGAAGAGGCCCCCGACATGCACGAACACTTCCACCGACCACTCCGAACGACGTCGGCGGCCGCCTGCGCCGTGGCGCTCGCCCTGGCGGGCGCCGGCTGCGCGGCCGAGCGCGACCCGGGCGTGTACACGGTCATGAACTCCAGCACCGACGAGCCCTACCACACCTGGGACCAGGAGGCCATGGACGCCTGCGGTGCCCGGGTGGGCGTGGAGGTGCGCCAGATCAGCGTGCCCGCGGACCAGCTCGTCCCCAAGGCCCTGCGGATGGCCTCCTCGAACTCGCTCCCCGACGTGCTCTCCCTGGACGGCTCGGACCTGCCGCAGTTCGCGGCGGCCGGGGGCCTGGTCCCCCTGGAGGACCTCGGCGCACCCACCGAGGACCTGTCCGACGGCGCGCTCTCCATCGGCAGCTACGAGGGCGTGTACTACGGAGCCGCCAGGTCGGTGAACTCCCTCGGCCTCTTCTACAACACGGCCGTCCTGGAGGAGGCGGGCATCGACCCGCCCCGGACCTGGGCGGAGCTGGAGGAGGCCGCCGCCGAGCTGACCGGGGGCGGGCGCTACGGCCTCGCCGTCAGCGCCCTGGCCACGGAGGACGGCGTCTACCAGTTCCTGCCGTGGCTGTGGTCCAACGGCGGCGACGAGAGGGAGCTGGCCTCACCGGAGTCGGTGGAGGCGCTGGAGTACGTCACCTCGCTGGTCGAGGCGGGCTCGGTCTCCCCCTCGGTGGTCAACTGGACCCAGGCCGACGTCAACGACCAGTTCATCGCGGGCAACGCGGCCATGATGGTGAACGGCCCCTGGCAGCTGCCGGTCCTGCGGGAGCACCCCGACCTGGAGTGGGCCGTGGCGGAGATCCCCGTGCCCGAGGCCGGGGACACCTCGGTGGCGCCGATCGGCGGGACCACCTTCACCGTGCCGGTCAACGCCGAGCACCCCGACCGCGAACGCGTGGCCGCCGAGCTCGTGGCCTGCCTGACCACGGCGGAGGCGCAGCTGGACTGGTCGACCAAGGGCAGCAACGTTCCCGTCGACACCGAGGCGGCCGAGCGGTACCGCGAGATGGTGCCCGAACTGGCGCCGTTCGTGGACCAGGTGCGCACGGCGCGCAGCAGGACCGAGTACGCCGGCACCGAGTGGAACACCTACTCCCAGGCCGTCGGCACCGCGCTGCAGGCGGCTCTCACCGGCGAGGCGAGCCCCCGGGAGGCCATGGAGAACGCGCAGGCGCGGGTCGAGGCGGAGCTGGGGGGACGGTCATGACGACGACGACCGCGCCGCGCGGGCGCCAGAACCTCACGAAGTGGCTCTTCGTCGCCCCGGCACTGCTGTACATGCTGCTGTTCTTCGGGTACCCGCTGGTCCGCAACGTGGTGATGAGCTTCCAGGACTACACCTTCTCCACGTACTTCACGGGGGAGGCGCCGTTCAACGGGCTGGAGAACTGGCGGGCGGTCTTCGCCAACGAGCTGTTCGGCGCGTCCCTGTGGCACACCCTCCTGTTCACGGTGGGGTCGCTGGCGGGCCAGTTCTGCATCGGCATGGCGCTCGCGGTCTTCTTCAGCCGCCGCTTCCCGCTGTCGGGGATCATGCGGTCCCTGCTCCTGCTGCCGTGGCTGATCCCGATGGTGGTGGCCGGCACCGTCTGGCGCCGGGTCCTGGACCAGGAGACCGGGGTGCTGAACGAGTCGCTCCAGGCGCTCCAGATCACGTCCTCGGCCGTGCCCTGGCTGAGCAGCCCCGACTTCGCACTGCTGTCGGTGGTGCTGGTCAACATCTGGATCGGCATCCCCTTCAACATGGTGATCCTCTACGGCGGCCTCCAGGAGATCCCCGCGGAGCTGCGCGAGGCGGCCGTGCTCGACGGCGCGGGCCCGCTGCGCACCTTCTTCGGGGTGACCCTGCCCCTGATGCGGCCCGTCGTGACCGTGGTGCTGGTGCTGGGCTTCATGTCGACCGTGAAGATCCTGGACCTGATCCTGGCGCTGACCAACGGCGGTCCGGCGCACTCCACGGAGACCCTGGGCACCCTCACCTACCAGTTGTCCTTCCTCCAGCTCGACTTCGGCCAGGGAGCCGTCGTCGGCAACGTCCTGATCCTCGTCAGCATGGTGTTCGCGGTGGTCTACCTGCGCGCCAACCGTGGAGGTGTCACCCGATGAGCGCCCTACCCGACAGCGCCGTCCCCGCCCCGGCGGGCCCGACCCGGCGGGGCGGGGCCCCGGCCGCCGCGCGGCCCCGGCGACCGCGCATGACGCGCAGGGCCCGGGGCGACGCCGTGAGCGTCGTGTTCGGCGTCCTCGTCCTGGCCGTGCTGCTGTTCCCGCTGTACTGGATGGTCAACACGGCGCTGCAGCCGGGCGCCGCGATGGTGGACCTGCGGTGGTTCCCGCGCACGCTCGACCTCGACAACTTCCGGAGGGCGTGGGAGTCGCAGGCGGGCAACCTGCTCACCTCGATCCTGGTGGCGCTCGGCGCGGTCGCGGTGTGCCTGGTGGTCGCCGCCCCGGCGGCCTACGCCCTGGCGCGGTTCCGGCTGCGCGGCGCGGAGACGGTCGTGTTCGGCACCCTGATCACCCAGATGGTCCCGGGCATCGTCGTGGCGAACGCGCTGTACAACGCCTACGTCGAGCTGGAGCTGGTCAACTCCTACCTCGGGCTGATCCTGGCCGACGCGTCCCTGGGCATCCCCTTCACGATCGTCCTGCTGCGCGCGTTCATGGTGTCCATCCCCGAGGAGGTGCTGGAGGCCGGGATGCTCGACGGCGGGGGCCGCCTGCGCGTACTGGTCTCGATCGTGCTGCCGATGAGCCGCAACGCGCTGATCACGGGCAGCCTGTTCACCTTCCTGTTCGCGTGGTCGGACTTCCTCTTCGCGCTGACGCTGAACACGACCGACGCGGTCAAGCCCGTGACGCTCGGCATCTACGAGTACATCGGCGCGCACGTCGGCGACTGGGGCGCCGTCATGGCCGTGGCCGTCCTCTCCTCGATCCCCGCGGCGGTGCTCCTGGTCGTCGCGCAGAAATACGTGGCGGCCGGGATCTCCGGGGGGTCGATCAAGTGACCCGCCGCCCGCACCACCGGCGAACCGAGACCAAGACGACAGGGAAGGGCCGCCCATGAAGTTCACCGATGGCTTCTGGCAGATGAGGAAGGGCGTGCGCGCGAACTACGCGCACGAGGCACGCGACGTACGGGTGCACGACGACCGGTTCACCCTCTACGCCCCCGTGCGCCCGATCGGGCACCGGGGGGACACGCTCAACACAGCGCTGATCACGGTCGACTGCTGGTCTCCCGCCCCCGGCGTGATCGGCGTGCGGACCACGCACCTGGCGGGCTCGGTCCGGCGCACACCGGAGTTCGACGTGCGCAGCGACCCCGGCGCCGCCCCCTCTGTGGCACGGGACGACCTCTCGGTGGAGCTGACCAGCGGGGACCTGTCCCTGCGGGTGGGCACCGAGGGCCCCTGGCGGATGGAGTTCCGCGCGGGCGGCACGACGCTGACCGAGGTCGACGCCAAGGGCGCCGCCTTCGTCGAGGACGCGGACGGCTCCCACCACATGCTCGGGCAGCTGTCGCTGGGGATCCGCGAACTCGTGTACGGCATGGGCGAGCGGTTCACGCCGTTCACGCGCAACGGCCAGACCGTGGACATCTGGCAGGCCGACGGCGGCACGAGCAGCGAGCAGGCCTACAAGAACGTGCCGTTCTACCTGACCAACCGGGGCTACGGGGTGTTCGTGGCGCACTCCGGCCCGGTGTCGTTCGAGGTCGGCTCGGAGTCGGTGGGCCGCGTGCAGTTCAGCGTCGAGGACCACGCCCTGACCTACTACGTCATCCACGGGGAGAGCCCCAAGGAGATCCTGGCCAGGTACACCGCGCTCACCGGCCGCCCCGCGCTGCCGCCGCGGTGGTCGTTCGGACTGTGGCTGTCCACGTCGTTCACCACCTCCTACGACGAGGGCACGGTCAGCCGCTTCATCGACGGCATGGCGGAGCGGGGCGTGCCGCTCAGCGTGTTCCACTTCGACTGCTTCTGGATGCGCGAGTTCCACTGGTGCGACTTCGAGTGGGACCCGGAGCTGTTCCCCGACCCCGTCGGCATGCTCTCCCGGCTCAAGGCCCGGGGCCTGAGGACCTGCGTGTGGATCAACCCCTACATCGCCCAGCGGTCGGCGCTGTTCGAGGAGGGCTCCCGGCTGGGGCACCTGGTCCGGCGGCCGGACGGGACGGTGTGGCAGTGGGACATGTGGCAGGCGGGGATGGCCCTGGTCGACTTCACGTCCCCCGACGCCCGCGCGTGGTACGCCGGGAAGCTCAAGGCCCTGTTGGACATGGGCGTGGACTGCTTCAAGACCGACTTCGGCGAGCGCATCCCGACCGACGTCGTGTGGTCGGACGGCTCCGACCCGCAGGGCATGCACAACTACTACACGCACCTGTACAACGCGACGGTGTTCGACCTGCTGGTGCGCGAGCGCGGTGAGGGGGAGGCCGTCCTCTTCGCCCGCTCGGCCACGGCGGGCGGACAGAGCTTCCCGGTGCACTGGGGCGGCGACTGCGCCTCGACGTTCGAGGCCATGGCGGAGAGCCTGCGCGGCGGCCTGTCCCTGGGGCTGTCGGGGTTCGGCTTCTGGAGCCACGACATCGGCGGCTTCGAGGGCACCCCCGACGCCGCGGTGTTCAAGCGGTGGCTCGCGTTCGGACTGCTCTCCTCGCACAGCAGGCTGCACGGCAGCCGCTCCTACCGGGTGCCGTGGGACTTCGACGAGGAGTCCACCGAGGTGGCCCGCCTGTTCACCCGGCTCAAGTGCACGCTCATGCCCTACCTGTTCGGAGCGGCCGTGCAGGCCCACCGGGAGGGGACGCCCATGATGCGCGCGATGCTGCTGGAGTTCCCCGACGACCCGACCTGCCACCACCTGGACACGCAGTACATGCTGGGCGACGACCTCCTGGTCGCCCCCGTGCTGAGCCCGGACGGCTCCGTGGAGTACTACGTCCCCGAGGGCGTGTGGACCCACCTGCTCACGGGAGAGACGGTGCGGGGCCCCGTCTGGCGCCGCGAGACCCACGGGTTCGACTCACTGCCCCTGCTGGTGCGGCCGCACGCGGTCCTCCCCGTGGGCGCGGTGGACGACCGCCCCGACTACGACTACACGGACGGGCTGACCCTGCACGTGTACGGGGCCGGGGACCCCGCGCCGCCGACCGGGTCGACCACGGTCGTACCGTCCGCCGACGGCTCGGCCGCCGCCGTCTTCCGGACCGAGCGCTCCGGGGACGGGATCACCGTGGAGGCCGAGGCCGCTCCGGCCCACGGGTGGCGTGTGCTGCTGGTCGGCGTGCGCGGGGCCGGGACAGCCGACTCCGCCGCGCAGGTGAGCGCGACCGACCGCGGCACCCTCGTGTCGGTCCCGGCCGGTACCTCCCGCGTCAGCCTCCGCCTGCCCTGACCCCGGGGCCGGTCCCGGGCCGCGGCCGGTCCGGGACCGGCCCCGAAAGCACGCGGGGAGGCCCCCGGCCCGGTGCGCCGGGGGCCTCCGCCGCGCGGTGGGCCGGGCGTGGGTGCCCGCCGTGGCGGAGCAGCGTCCGGCGGGCGCGGTCTCTTCCGGGGCGCGGACGGACCGCGGCGGCGCGGCGCCGTGTGAGGGGCCCGCGGATCCGCGGCCCGATATCCGTTTCTTCGGGACGCCGCTGGGCAGTGTACGAAAGCTGTCTGTTACGCGAAGGAAGAAAGTTATAGCAGGGATCCGAGGTAGCACTGTGGCCTCATGCACTACCAGAGGGTAATATCCTCACACGTCGTCATTTCTGTTACATTGCCACAACAGGATAGGAAAGGGAGTGGCGAGCAGTGAAACGGTCGTTGCCCGCCCCTCACATGGCGTTCACAGCCATCCGAACCCTGGATGGACGCTGAATCCGGAAGAAGACGAGGCAGCGATGAGGGTTCCCGCCACCCCCGCTACCGTCGAAGGAGCGCTACCGGCGCTCCCTTCGCCCCAGCCCGCGCACACGGCCCCGACAGGAGCGCCGGAGGCTGGGAACACCCGACGGGCAGGACCGGCCGCCAGGCCGCCCCACCCGTCCCCCGGGAGTCCGCCGGGCCAGCAGTGAGCTAGGGTCCTCCCGCGCGCGTGTCCGTTCGCCGGCCCCGCGCGCACCGAGCCCGCACGCGTCCGCCCAGCCGGGGAACCCGGAGGGGAACGCGTGTCCGCACCTCCAGTCTGACTACGTTCCGTCACCACGGTGGTACGTGCGCCCCGTGGCACAGCCCTTTCCGCAACCCGATTGGAGGCTCCCTTGTCTCCCCGTTCCATCGAAGAGGTCCCGCTTCCCGCCCCCGCCGTCATCGAGGCGGTCCGGCGCTCGTGCTCGGAGTTACCGCCGGGCTCCACCCACCTGGCCGAGCGCTTCTACCAGAACCTGTTCGAGATGGCCCCCTCGGTACGGGCCATGTTCCCCGAGAACATGCGTACGCAGAAGGAGCGCATGGCCTTCGCCCTGTTGGAGGTCGTCCGCTACCTCGACGAACCCGAGGAGGTCGCCGGGTACCTGCGGCGGCTGGGCGCCCAGCACAAGCGGGACATGGACATCAAGCCCGAGCACTACCCCTACGTGGGTCGCGCCCTGGTGCGCGCGGTCAGCGAGGTCTCGCCGACCTGGTCCTCGTCCATGAGCTCGGCCTGGGTCGTGGTCTACGAGTGGATCACCGCCAACATGCTCGCGGGCGCGCGCGAGGTCGAGTCCGGGGGGTCCGCCGCGTCCCCGGCCGGGGAACGCCCCGCGCCCGGGCCCTCCTCCGAGGCGCCCTCCTCCCACCGGCGGGCCGGCGCCCCGACACGCTGAGCCGTGCCGCGGCAGCCGACCGGCGCCCCGGTCCGCCCGGCGGCTCCCCGACGCGCTGACCGGCTCCCCGACACGCCGAGCAGTGCGTCCGCACCCCTTCCCCGACATCCCACCTCCCACCTTCCCGACACCAGCGAACCTCCCGTTGCTGGCTAGTCACACCAGCCCCAGCAGCCCCATCGAGAGGCAGTGATGCGCGAGACCTCCCCACGGCACGTTCCCGGCAGCGAGGGTGAGCACCGCGTCCAGGCGCTGAACGGCACGAGCGAACGCGCCGAACGCTTCTACCGCGACCAGATGCTCGACCACCTGAACCCGCGCATGCGCGAGTTCGTCGCCCGCCAGGAGATGATGTTCATCGCCACGTCGGACCGGCGCGGCGAGTGCGACTCCAGCTTCCGCGCCGGGCCGCCCGGCTTCGTCCACGTGATCGACGAGCACACCCTGGCCTACCCCGAGTTCCGGGGGAACGGCGTGTTCGCCAGCGCGGGCAACATCCTGGAGAACCCGCACGTGGGCCTGATGTTCCTGGACTTCACGCACGACCGCATCGGACTGCACGTCAACGGCCGCGCGTCCCTGCTGGAGGACGTGGAGCTGCGGCGCCACGTCCACGGCCTGCCCGAGCCCGAGGTCCCCGGGCAGAAGGCGGTGCTGTGGACCGTGGTGCACGTGGAGGAGGCCTACATCCACTGCCGCAAGCACATCCCGCACCTGCGCAAGGTCGGGCGCGACGAGTCCTGGGGCACCGACGACACCCTGCGCAAGGGCGGCGACTTCTTCGAGTCCAAGAGCACCCCCACGCGGTGGAACTCGCCCCAGACCCCCGTCTACCAGCTCTGACCGGGGGAGGCGTCCGTCCGAGGCCGCCCCGGCGCCCCGCCGGACGCCTCCCCCGCCGCGGGTACGGCGGGCTGCCCGTGCCCGCGGCGGACACGGCGTGTGGGGTCCTCCCGGCGGGGAGGGCCCCACCCGGGGACGTTCAGCTCCGGCGTTCGGGCACCCTCGCCAGTACCGCCTTCTGCAGGGCCTCCAGCGGCCCCGCCCGGAACCGGCGCAGCCAGAGCGTCGACGCGGCCAGGAGCAGGGCGCACACCGATGCCCACAGCCCCATCACCCACCACGGCCCGGTGCCGGCCAGGCGGGCTGCCAGCCCCAGTCCGAAGCCGTAGCAGACCAGCATGCAGACGACGTTCTGCGCGACGTAGCCGCTCATCGCCATCCGGCCCAGGGAGGCCACGGCGGTGACCGCGCGTCCGGCGGGGTCGGCCCGGTCCACGATCCAGCCGACGGCGCCGACCAGGCCGAGCGCCACCACGGGCGCGGCGACGTAGCGGTCCAGCAGGAACAGGTCGGGGCCGGCCAGGGACGCGGCCAGGTTGACCGGCACCCCGATCCCCAGCCCCCAGGCGAGCAGGCGGCCCCGGATCCGGCGGCCGGCGGCGTCGCCGCCGAAGGCCCCGGCCCGGAAGAGCCGCACGCCCAGCAGGAACATGAACACCATCAGGGCGAAGGTGATGACCGGCTCGGCGCGGAACAGGAGCGCGTTGTCGAGCCGGAAGGCGACCTGCTCCAGGTAGTCGCCGTCGGCGTACAGCTCCACCGCCTCGGGCGGGACCTCGGCGCCCCGCGGGTCCGGTTCGGCCAGGAGCGCGGCCGTGACCAGGCCGACGAAGGCCAGGTGGAGGGCGGCGGCCGTCCACATGAACGCGTTCTGCGCCTTCGAGGAGCGGGTGAGCAGCCAGGCCACCACGATCGAGGCCGCCGCGTAGCCCATGAGCACGTCCGCGGCGAAGACCAGCGTGAAGTGCACGAGCCCCTCGGTGAACAGGAACAGCGCCCGCCACTTGTAGGGGCCGGGCCAGCGCCCGCCGCGCCTGGCCGTGGAGCGGAACTGGATGGCCAGCCCCACGCCGAAGAGCAGGGTGAGCAGGGCCAGGAACTTGCCGTTGGCGGCGAAGGCGAACAGGCCCTGCGCGAGGGTCGCCGCCGACGGGTCCTCGCGGAAGGCCGACATCGGGCCGATCGCGTCCGGGACGAAGATGATGCCCGCCTCGGCCCCCGGTGCGGCGAACAGCCACACGTTGGTGCCCAGGGTGCCCATGATGGCGACGCCGCGCAGGACGTCGAGCAGGGGCAGGCGGGTGCCCGGGCGGGCCGGGGCGGCGGGCCGCGGTGTCGTGCTGGTCATACCAACCCCCTCAGGGTCGCGGACACGGGGTCACGGGCTCTCGGGGGCCGGGAAGAGCCGGTCCAGGTGGGTGTCGAGCGCGGTGCGGACCGCGCCCTCGGGGAAGACGTCGCCGGTGACGATGTGGTGCACGGTCAGGCCGTCCACGAGGGCGACCAGTCCGGCGGCCTCGGCCGCCGTGTCCGTGCCGGGCGGGAGCTCGCCGCGGCGGACCGCCTCGTCCATCGCCTGCGCGAACACGCCCACCAGTCGGGCGGTGGTGTCCCTGTGCAGGCGCGACATCTCCGGGTCGGTCATCGTGGCCGGAAGGAACTCCAGCCACACGGTCAGTTCGGCGCGGCGTTCGTCGTCGAGCGGCAGGAGGGTCCGCGCCGCCCGGGAGACCCATGCGCGGACCGAGGCGACCGGCGGCCCTTCGGTGTTCACCGCCAGCAGCCGGTCGCCTCCCTGCTTGTAGAGGTACTCCACACCGAAGCGCAGCAGCTGCGACTTGGTGCGGAAGTAGCGCTGCACCAGGCCGACCGAGACGCCCGCCTGGTCGGCGACGTCGGCGAGGGTGGTCCGCGCCAGCCCCCGCTCCCCCACCGCGCGCAGGAGCGCGCGGGCGACCTGCCTCCTGCGCTCCTCGTGGTCCGCTGTTCGTGCCATAAAAAAATAATACGACAATATTTTTCTGCCGCCGACGCCCCGGCCGTACCCGCCGGAGCGCGGCGGGCGGGGGTGTCCGGGAGGAGGCCCCGCCCGCGGGACGCCCGGTCCGGAGGCCGCCGGCCGGCCGTCACGAACTGGGGGAACGTCCGGCCCGTCCGTTGTGGTGCAATTGTTCGGGGGTCTGCGGGCAGGCGGGTACCACGGACCCAGTAACAGCACACCGACACGAGGGGGTTCCCGATGACCAACCGCGCGTACGTGATCGCAGGGTCGGAGGCCACCGGCGGCGCCGGCATCCAGGCCGACCTCAAGGCCTTCCAGGAACTGGGCGTCTACGGCATGGGGACGATCACCTGCATCGTGTCCTTCGACCCGCAGAACGGCTGGGGCCACCGCTTCGTCCCCGTGGCGCCCGGGGTCATCGCCGACCAGATCGAGGCGGCGACCTCCTGCCACGACCTGGACGTGGTCAAGATCGGGATGCTCGGCACCCCGGACACCATCGACGTGGTCGCCGAGGGGCTCCGGCGCCAGCCGTGGCGGCACGTGGTCCTGGACCCCGTGCTGATCTGCAAGGGCCAGGAGCCGGGCGCCGCCCTGGACACCGACAAGGCGCTCACCGCGCAGATCCTGCCGCTGGCCACCGTGATCACGCCCAACCTCTTCGAGGCGCGCACCCTCGCGGGGATGGAGGCCCTGGAGACGGTGGACGACCTGGTCGAGGCCGCCCGCCGCATCCACGGACTGGGGCCGCGGCACGTCATCGTCAAGGGCGGCGTGGAGCTGCCGGGCCCGGACGCGGTGGACGTGTACTTCGACGGCGAGGAGACGACCGTCCTCAGCGCCCCGAAGATCGGGAACGCCCGGGTGAGCGGCGCGGGCTGCACCTTCGCCGCCGCGATCACCGCCGAGCTGGCCAAGGGCGGCGACGTGGGACCGGCCGCGGACGTGGCCAAGGCGATGGTGCGGGAGGGGATCACCCACCGGGTGGACACCCACGCCCCGTTCGCCTCGGTGGCCACGGTCTCCCCCGGAGCGCAGGGACAATAATTTTGCCCTTTTTGTCGGATTTTTTATCGCGAGCCCGGTTCGTGTCCCCGCCCACCGGTGAAGTCTGCTCACAGGAGCCGACACCGAGCGGGAGGCGCGCATGTCCACAGGCGACCGGGCCAGGAACAAGGCCGACGAGTTCAAGGGCAAGGCCAAGGAGGGACTCGGCAAGGCCACGGACAACCAGCAGTGGCAGGCCGAGGGCAAGACCGAGAAGAACACCTCCAAGCTCAAGCAGATGGGCGAGAAGGCCAAGGACGCCCTGACCCGGAAGGACGAGCCCGGGAGATAGGGGTCCACGCGATCCAGGCGGGGAGGCACCGGCCGGTGCCTCCCCGCCCGCGTGCGCGCCCTCCTCACTCCCGGGCGGGGCGCCCGCGCAGCGCGAGGACGACCGCCCCGATCACCGTGAGCAGGACGGCGAGCCCTCCCCAGACGGCGTCGGCGCCGACGAGCATCTCCCCGCTCGCGGCCCCCGGAGTCCTGCCGCCGTCGCGGCCGGTGACGGTCACGGCGAGCAGGACGACCACGGCGGCCGCGGCGGCCAGGCGCGCCCCGAGACGGGCCAGCGCCCTCGCCCTCCGCTCCCCCGCGAGGTCGCGCGGGGCGAAGCGCTCGTCCGCGCGCAGCGGCGCCAGCAGCCGGGCCAGCAGCAGGAGGGCCACGGGGAGCTGGAGCGCCCACACCGCGGTGCGGAACCAGCCGTCGAACCACACGTTCGTGCCGTAGAGCAGGGTGTGCCACACGCTGAGCGCGTAGACGACGAGGACGAACCGGTGCAGGGCCCTCCACAGGCGCGTCCCGGTCCAGAAGCGGACGTAGTAGGCGAGGCTGAGCGGGATCGCCAGGTAGAGGGCGATCAGGCCGAGCAGGATCGCGACCTGGCCGGTCCCGGAGGAGTAGCCGCCGGGCACGAAGACCTCCACGAACGCGGAGGACAGGCGCCCGCCCCAGCCCAGCCCGTACTCGTTGCCCCGGACGAGTTCGAGGAAGAAGGCGAGGGCGTGGGCGAACATGAGCCCGATGGTGGTGAGGCTCGTGACGCGGTGCCAGCGTTCGATCCGGGCGTGGGAGACCGGCGCCCCGGGCACGCGGACGGTCGAGCGGAGCAGGCCGAGCATGACGGTGATCCAGGCCCAGAGCAGCCCGGACCAGCCGAAGGCCTGGCAGAGCCAGTACAGCCAGTACTCGCCCGCGTCGGCGAGGAAGGGCATGACCGCGAGGGTCTGCGAGGTGCCCGTCTCGATCCGGGCGTAGAGGAGGACGAAGACGGCGAGGGTGACGGCGAGGGCGGCGGCGCTGTCGGGTATCAGGCGGCGCAGGTCGGCGCGTAGGGCCCTCCGGTCGACCCGGGGGGCTCCCCGGGAGGGGGAGGGGGCGGGCACGGTCGGCTCTGCCATGGGCGGAACCCCTTTCGTGGTGGGGGTTCCATCGCAGCAGCGCCGCGGGGCCGGGGCCACCCCTCCTCCACGGGTTCCGTGCCGCGGACGGGCCGCCCCGCGTCCCCGGGCGGGGAGGCGGGCGGCCCGTCGGCGGTCGCGGCGGCGCTGCCCGTGCGGGTCACCGCGCCGCGACCGCCCGGGGTCCTCAGCCCAGCGGGGTCAGGGCGAGCCGGAGCCGGTGGCTCCCGGCCGCCAGGCGGTGTTCGGGGAGCACGCCGGGGCCGCACGAGGCCGAGCCGATGCCCTGGTGCGCCTGGTCCAGGTACAGGTGGACCCGGTCGCCGGGAACCAGCTCGTGCGGGTGGTCGGCCGCGTCGAGCGCGGCCGTGTCCCAGCGGCGAGCGGTGAAGTCGAACACCGGGCCGCCCTCCACCCGCAGGCCCGTGCCGTCCGCCGCACGCAGGACGAGCCACCTGGTGTCCGTGCGGTTGCCGTTCTCCTGGGGCCTCAGGTAGGGGGTCTGGAGCCCGTCGACCGTGCTGGAGAAGCGGCCGACCCGCGCGGCCTGGGACACGTCCCGGTAGGCCTCCCCGGGGCCTCGGCCGAACCACTCCGCCTCCCCCAGGGAGGAGGGCACTCCCATGTGCACGCCGAAGCGCGGCAGCGGGCAGGGCCACTCCCCCTCCGCCTCGGCCTCCACGGTCAGGAGCAGGCGCTGCCCGTCGGTGCCCCACCGGTAGGCGGCGCGCATGCCGAACTCCTGGGCCGCCGGGGCCAGCCGGGTCCGGACGACGAACCCGCCGTCCTCCCAGCCGGCGGACAGCAGGCGCTCGGTGAGCCGGTGCAGCCCCGCGGCGCGCCACGGGACGGCCACGGAGTCCCCGTGCCGGGCCACGTCGTTGTCGGTCGGGGCGCGCCACAGGTCCACCACGGGCGCGTCCACGGGCAGGCCGCCGACGGAGAGCAGCGCGCCGGTCTCCGCGTCCAGCAGGCCCGGTCCGATCCGCACGGTCCCGTCCTCCGCGGCGGACGGCGCCGCCGGTGAGCCGGCGGCGGGGGCCGCCGTCCCGGCTCGGGGGGCGCCGACCCTGGCCTGGCCCCAGGCCAGCTCGTGTCCGGCCGGGGCCCAGGGCTGGTCCCCGGCCAGCCGGACGGACACGGTCAGCCAGGTCTCCCCCTCACCCGACGGTCTGGGCAGCGCGGGCAGCGCCGCGTCGGTGCTCTCCCCGGGCGCGAGCACCGGCACGTCCAGGACGCCCTCCCCCAGGAGGCTCCCCTCCTCCTCGACCCGCCAGACGAAGGACAGGCCCGCGGTGTCCCGGAAGTCCCAGGTGTTGGTGACGCGGACGCTCCCGGCGGCCGGGTCGGGGACCACCCGCACCGGCTCGACGGTCTTGGCGTACGCCTCCAGCCCGGGGCTGGGCGTGCGGTCGGGCAGCAGCAGGCCGTCCGCGACGAAGTTGCCGTCGTGCACCACCTCGCCGAAGTCGCCGCCGTAGGCGAACCACCCGGTGCCGTCCGGCTCCCGGCGGCTGACGCCGTGGTCGATCCACTCCCAGACGAAGCCGCCCTGGCAGCGCTCGTACCTCTCGAAGAGCCGCTGGTACTCCTCCAGCCCGCCGGGACCGGTGCCCATGGCGTGCCCGTACTCGCACAGGATGAACGGCAGTCCGCGCCGGTGCCCGTCGGCGGCCGGGTCGGCGGTCCGCGCCTCCTCGCGGCGGCCGATGGCGTCCACCTCGTCGTGCGGCGCGTACATGCGCGAGTACACGTCCACGTACGCGCTGTCCCGGTCGCCCTCGTAGTGGACCGGCCGGGAGGGGTCGTGCTCGCGGGTCCACTCCGCCATGGCCCTCAGGTTCTCCCCGGTCCCGGCCTCGTTGCCCAGGGACCACAGGATGACGCTGGGGTGGTTGCGGTCGCGCGCGACGGTGCGGCGCATCCGGTCCAGGTAGGCCTCGCGCCAGCGCGGGTCGTCGGAGGGGTTGCCGCGCCAGCCGACCTCCTCGAACCCGTGGGTCTCCAGGTCGCACTCGTCCACGACCCACAGGCCCAGCTCGTCGCACAGGTCGAGGAAGTCGGGGTGGGGCGGGTAGTGGCTGGTGCGCACGGCGTTGACGTTGTGCCGCTTCATCAGCAGCACGTCCTCGCGCATCGTCTCCCGGGGCACGGCGCGGCCGTGGTCGGGGTGCCACTCGTGGCGGTTCACTCCCCGCAGCAGCAGCGGGCGGCCGTTGACCCGCAGGAGCCCGCCGGAGACCTCCACGGTCCGAAAGCCCGTCCGCGCCCGGACCCGCTCCCCCGGCGTGCGGACCTCCAGGTCGTACAGGCGGGGCACCTCGGCCGACCACGGCTCGACCGCGCCGACCTCGTGGTCCACCCCGGCCGCGGCGTCCACCAGCCCGAGTTCGGGAACGCTGACCAGGGCGTCCGCGGACCCGGCCACGTCCACGCGCAGGGTCCCCGTGCCCGTGGTGTGGTCGTAGGCGGCGCTCACGGCGAGGTCGCCGACCCCGTCGGCGGGCCTGGCCAGGAGGGTGACGTCGCGGAAGATCCCCGACAGCCACCACATGTCCTGGTCCTCCAGGTAGCTGGCCGCCGACCACTGGTGGACGCGGACCGCCAGGGTGTTGCGCCCCGGGCGCAGCAGGTGGCCGACGTCGAACTCGGCGGCCAGGCGGCTCCCGGTGGAGAAGCCCAGCTCGGTGCCGTTCAGCCACGCGCGGAAGCAGGAGTCGACCCCGTCGAAGCGCAGGACCGCCGCCCCCTCGGGCCACTCCCCCGGCAGGTCGAAGACGCGCCGGTAGTCGCCGGTCGGGTTGTCGTCGGGCACGTACGGGGGGTCGATCGGGAAGGGGTAGGAGATGTTGGTGTAGGCGGGGGCGCCGTGGCCGTGCATCTGCCAGTGGGCGGGCACCGGCAGCTCGGACCAGCCGGAGTCGTCGTGGCCGGGCTCCTCGAAGCCGTCGGTGTCGGCCCGGGCCCGGCCGAGCAGCCGGAACCGCCACGTGCCGTTGAGGTCCAGCGACGGGGCGTCGGAGGAGAAGCGGGCGCGGGGCGCGAGGGTCCCCTTGGAGGGGGCGAAGTCCTCCAGGTAGGCGGGCTTGCTGGTCGCGGGCACGTCAGGCCTCCCTCAGGTGCAGGATCAGGGCTTGGGACGGGTTGAGGTTGGGCATCTGCACGCCGGAGCGGGTGAGCACCGCCCCCGAGACGGTGGCCCCGCCGCCGGCGAACCACTCCGGGAGCACGCGCTGCGTGGTCGAGGGCCGGCCCGCCTCCCGCCGCCACGTCAGGCGGTAGGTGCGGTCCTCGCGCAGGCCGGGCAGCCGGACCCGGCCCGGCAGGGCGCGGGCGGAGGTGGTCAGCCGGGCGTACCGGAACACCGCCTCGCCGCCGTCCGGGGCGACCACCCCGTCGAGCTGTTCGGAGGGGTCGGGCGCGTCGGCGTGCACGGCCTCGCCCGAGTGCAGCAGCGGGCGCAGCTCCTTGTACAGCGCGGTCCAGGAGGTCAGCACGGCCAGCTCGTCCTCGGTGCAGCGGGTGATGTCCCACTCGATCCCGGCGTGGGACAGGAGACCGGCCAGGCAGCGGAAGGACAGGTCGGCGTCCCGGCCGGTGGTGTGCGCGGTGCGCCCGCCGACGTGGCTGCCGACCAGCTCGGGCGGCAGCAGCAGGGAGGTCCAGCGCTGGACGGCCAGCCGCTCCAGGGGGTCGTTGGTGTCGGAGGCCCACACGCGGTCGGTGCGCTCCAGGATCCCCAGGTCCACGCGGCCCCCGCCGGAGGAGCACGACTCGATCTCCAGGCCGGGGTGCCTCGCGCGCAGCCGGTCGAGCAGCGCGTAGACGGCCAGGGTCTGGCGGTGCGTCCCGGCGGCGCCGGTGGGGGCGTGCACGGGTTCGAGCAGGTCGCGGTTGTGGTCCCACTTGAGGTAGTCGGGGCGGTACTCGGCGACCAGCGCGTCCAGGTGCTCGAACACGTACCGGAAGGCCTCGGGACGGGACAGGTCCAGGACCTGCTGGTGGCGGCTGGGCGGGGCCTGGTGCCCCTCGGCGGCCAGGATCCACTCGGGGTGGGCGCGGACCAGGTCGGAGTCGGGGTTGGCCATCTCCGGCTCCACCCACAGCCCGACCTGCATGCCCAGGGAGCGCACGTGGTCGAAGAGCGGGTGCAGGCCGTCGGGCCACACGCCGGGGTCCACGGTCCAGTCGCCGAGCCCCGCGGTGTCGTCGCGGCGGCCCCGGAACCAGCCGTCGTCCAGCACGAAACGCTCCACGCCGATCCGCGCGGCGGTGTCGGCGAGCCGCGTGAGGGTGGCGAGGTCGTGGTCGAAGTAGACGGCCTCCCAGGTGTTGAGCACCACCGGGCGCGGGGAGGAGGGGTGGCCGGGCCTGGCGCGCAGCCAGCGGTGGATCCGTGCGGACATGCCGTCCAGACCCCGGTCGGACCAGGAGAGGAACACCCACGGGGTGGAGTAGGAGTCGCCCCGGTCGAGGCGGACCTCGCCGGGGTGGAGCAGTTCGCCGCCCGCGATGACGGCGTCGGCCTGCCCGGCGCCCTCGGGGAGGCGTTCGGCCAGGTGGACGTGGTCGCCGCTCCAGGCGGTGTGCACGCCCCACACCTCGCCGCGGCGGAACCCGAACCCGGGGGTCCCGGCGGCGAGGACCAGCGGGGCGTCGTGGCCGGTCCGGCCGCGGCGCGAGGCGCGCAGCCGCGTGCCCATCCCGAGCTCCTGGCGCTGGGGGGAGCGCTCGCGGCACCAGCGGCCGGTCAGGTCCAGGACCTCCCGCGCCTCGCGGGGCAGGGGCAGGGTGACCCGCAGGGCGTCCAGGGTCCACGGCGCGGCGTCGGTGTTGGTGACCGTGTTGCGGGCGCGGACCAGCCCGGAGGCCTCCATGCGCAGCTCGCAGCGCAGTTCGATCCCGGCCGCGTCGGCCAGGACCGTGAGGGCCCCGCCCACGCCGGGACCGGCGTCCTCCAGCGGGTCCGCGCGGACCTCGCGGACGGTCCACTCCGGGAAGGTGGCCCGGCCCTCGTGGTGCCCGGAGATCCCGGGGTGACCGCGCCAGCCCTCCCCCTGGACGGGTACCAGGGACAGCCGCTGGGGCGCGTCGACGTCGTTGTGCGCGGCGGAGGGCGCCGCGACGTCGGCCAGCCCCTCGTGGTCGGGCAGGTCGGCGCCCCAGTGCAGGACGTGGGGGAGTCCGGCCTCGGGCACGGCGAGGACCAGGGAGGTCCCCGCCGCGCGGAGGCCGATGGTGCGGTACGTCATTCCTTGCTGGCTCCCAGGGTGAGTCCGGCGACGAAGTGGCGTTGCAGCGCGAAGAACACGACGAGCGTGGGCAGGGCGACGATGATCGACCCGGCCGAGAGCAGGTTGTAGTCGACGAAGAAGGCGCTCTGGAGGTTTTGCAGGGCGGTCGTGATGGGCAGCTTGTCCCCGCTGGACAGCAGCGCCAGCGCCCAGAAGAAGTCGTTGTAGATCCAGGTGACCAGGAGGGTGGCCAGGGCCGCCAGGCTCGGGCGGCACAGCGGGAGCACCACCTTCCAGTACTGCTGGAAGACCGACGCCCCGTCCACCCTGGCCGCCTCCAGCAGGGAGGCGGGCATGGCCTTCATGAAGTTGCTCAGCACGAACGTGCAGAAGCCGATCTGGAAGGCCGTGTGGATGAGGACGACGCCGATGTGGCTGTCGTAGAGGGAGCCGGACTCGCTGATCCAGTACGGCAGGGGGATGGAGGTGTAGAGCCGGAACAGCGGGACGAGCAGCGCCTGGGCCGGGAGCAGGTTCGCGGCCAGGAACACCGCGAGCATCACCAGGTTGAACCTGCGCGAGTGGTGGGAGAGCACGAAGGCCGCGCAGGAGGACAGGAACAGCGTCAGCAGCACGGCCGGGACCGTGATGACCAGCGAGTTCCAGAAGTAGCCGGGCAGCTCGCCCTCGTTCCACGCCCGCGCGTAGTTGTCCAGGGTGAACCCGCCCAGGGACAGGTAGCCGTGCAGGGCGGTGTACTCGTAGTCGCGCAGCGAGTTGACCAGCGCCCACAGGACAGGGAAGAACCAGGCCAGCGCCGTGGCGCCGAGGAAGGCGTGCAGCACCGCCCGGGCCGGGCGGACGACGGGTCGGCGGTACCGCCGGGGGGCGTCGGGGAGGGTCGTGGCGGTCACCGGTAGGCCCCTCTCAGCATGGTGGACACGTAGATGATGATGAACACCAGCGAGATCACCAGCATGACCACGGCCAGCGCCGAGCCGAAGCCCACCCGGCTGGCCTCTCCGATGACGTTGGAGGTCACCAGCGCCGAGATCAGCTCCAGGCCGTTGCGGCCGCGGTTGATGATCCACACGATGTCGAAGGCGCGCAGCGCGTCGATGACGGTCACGACGAGCACGACCAGGTTGATGGGCAGCAGGGCGGGGAAGACGACCCGGGTGAACGTGCGCACCGGTCCGGCGCCGTCGATGGCGGCGGCCTCGCGCAGGGACGGGTCGACCGCCTTCAGCCCGGCCAGGTAGAGCAGCATGATGTAGCCGGTGTGCCGCCACCCGGCCGCGACCAGGACCGCGTACAGGTTGATGTCGGAGTCGCCGAACCAGTCCACGGGCGGGACGTCGGCGACCACGGCGAGGAAGGCGTTGAGCAGTCCCTGGTCGCGGGAGTAGATGAGCTGCCAGATGAACCCGACCAGGGCCAGCGACAGCACGACCGGCATGTAGAAGACGCTCTGGTAGAACGACCCGCCGCGCAGCTCGCGGTCGAGCAGCACCGCCAGGAACATCCCGAGGAGGGTGGGGACCGCGAACAGCGCCACCAGCCAGATCAGGTTGTTGCGCAGCGCCGGCTCGAACGGCGGGTAGATCGTGAACGCGTCCGTGTAGTTCTGCGTGCCGATCCACTCGATGGTCTCCAGGCCGCCGATGCCGTCCCAGCGGGTGAAGGACAGGGCGACGGTGGCCATCGCGGGCAGCCACACCAGGCCCACCACGAGCAGGGCGGGCACGCCCAGCATCAGGCCGAGGGCGATCCGGTCCCCTCGGCTGTGGCGCATGCCCGTGCGTGCGCGCGGGGTCCGGCGGGGCGGTGTGTCTTCTGCGGACCCCGGGGTCCGGCTTCGAGGCGGTGAGGGGGCGTTCGACACCACACCTGCTCTCCCTTCTGGTTCAGCGGCCGAAGATGGAGACCTTCTGGCGCTGGATGCTGGCGGTCAGGTCGGCGAGGTCGTCCGGCTGTCGGAGGAAGCGCTGGAGCGCGGGGATCATGACGACGGACGCGAAGTCGGGACGGGTGTCCCGGTCCATGTACTGGGTGAGGGCTCCGGCGCTGTTGACCATGTCGTTGACCTTGGCGTCGAGGGCGCTGAACCCGTCGGTGTCGGCCTCCAGGTGGGTGGGGAGCGCCTGCGGGTCGATCGCGGTGTAGATCTCCTGCGCCCGGAGGGTGCCCATGTGCCCCACGAGCTCGCGGGCCCCCTCGGGGTTGCGCGGGTCGCCGGAGAGCATGAACCCGTCGATGGGGGCCTCGACGGCGTCGGCGCCGATCTCGGGGTCGAACTCGGGGAAGGCGAAGCAGTCCAGGTCGTCCAGGTCCTCCTCGGGGAAGGAGTGGGTGATGAACATGCCGCAGAGCATCATCCCGGCCTCGCCCCGCACGAGGGCGGTCTGGGCCTCGTTGATGCCCCGGCCCAGGGGGTCGGGCTGGTGGTGGGGCAGCAGCTCGGCCCAGGCGCCGAAGACGCTCCTGACCTCGGCGGAGTCCCAGGAGTGGTCTCCGTTGAGCAGTTCCAGGTGGTACTCGGGGCCGTTCAGGCGCAGGTTGAGGTGGTCGAACATGCCCATGGCGGGCCAGCCCTCGCGGATGCCGGAGGCGAGCGGTTCGAGCCCGTCCGCGCGCATCCGCTCGCACAGCTCCACGAACTCCGCGCGGGTGGCGGGGACCTCGTAGCCGCGCTCCTCGAACAGGCTCCTGCGGTGGAAGACCGCCCAGGGCGCGGTGGAGTCGGGGACCATGTACTGCCTGCCGTCGTCGGCCGTGCACAGCCGGCGCACCTGGTCGGTGAAGGCGCCCCGGAGGTGGCGGTCCCAGACCTCGGAGACGTCGCTGATCAGGCCGCGTTCGGCGAAGAAGCGCGTCCGGTAGCCCGCGAACCAGCCGATGACGTCGTCCGGGGTGCCCTGGAGGTAGTTGTTGATGCTCTCCTGGAAGGCGGTGGACTGGAAGGTGTTGACCTCCACGGCCAGTCCGGAGTCCGCCTCGAAGAGCCCGACGCTCTCGGCGACGGCCTCGCGCTGGGCGGGGTTGGCCCGGTTGGAGGCCATGGTGACCAGGTCCGGGTCCCCGCGCCCGCCCGCGCCGCACCCCGCCAGGCCGGGGAGCGCCAGCAGCGTTCCGGCACCGGCCAGCCCGCGCAGCAGGGTGCGGCGCCGCAGTCCCGGTGGTCCCGCAGGTCCGTGGTGCATGGGGGGCCTCCTCCGAACAGGTGTGGGGCATGTGTGAAGGCGGTCACACGAACGTTTTAATCATGTTCGACACCCGACCCGGACTTGTCAACAGGTAACAACGTTTTCCAACAGTTTTCCTCGGACCAGGGGCGAGAGATTGACACCGTTGCGGAACCTGCAAAACTAGAACCAACAGATTCAAACATTTGCGATCACGCCTGGGGGGCGGATGCTGGCTGCGCAACGGCAGGAGCTGATCCTCGAACAGGTACGGCGCACCGGGGCGGTGCGGGTGGCCGACCTCGTCGAGAGCCTCGCGGTGTCGGACATGACCGTGCGCCGCGACCTCGACGTCCTGGAGAGCCGGGGAGAGCTGCGCAAGGTGCACGGCGGAGCCGTCTCCCCGGACGGCGCGCGCACCGAGGAGCCCGGCTTCGAGGCCAAGTCCACCCGCCAGGAGGACGAGAAGCACGCGATCGCCCGGGCCGTCGCCGGCCTGGTCGAGCCGCACAGCGCCGTCGGCCTGTCCGCGGGCACCACGACCGCCACCGTGGCCGAGTACCTCGCCGACACCCCCGGGCTGACGGTGGTCACCAACTCGCTGCGCGTGGCCGAGGTGTTCCACCGGGCCGCGCGGCCCGACCAGACCGTGGCGCTCACCGGCGGCTTCCGCACGCCCTCCGACGCCCTCGTGGGCCCGCTCGCGCTCGCCTCCGTCCGCGGCCTCAACCTGGACGTCCTGGTCCTGGGCGTGCACGGCATGCACGAGCGCGCCGGGTTCACCACCCCCAACCTGATGGAGTCCGAGACCAACCGCGCCCTGGTGGAGGCCTCCGCCTCCCTCGTGGTCGCCGCCGACCACAGCAAGTGGGGCACGGTCGGGATCAGCACCATCGCGCCGCTGGACCGCTGCGACGTGCTGGTCACCGACTCCGGAACCGACCCGGCCGTCCGGGCGACCCTGACCGAGCACGTGGGCCGACTGGTGGTCGCCGACGTCCGACCGAGAGAGAAGGAGGACGGATGAGGAGGACCTCGGCCCGACTGGCCGACGACCGCGAGATCGTCTACTTCGACGAGGGCGACACCGTCCGCGAACCCGCACCCGACCTGCGCGACCTCCCCCCGTCCGCGACGGGCGCGGAGATGCGCTTCGACCCCCTGCTGCGCGAGTGGGTGGTCGTGGCCTCCCACCGGCAGGGCCGCACCCACCTGCCGTCCAGCGACGACTGCCCGCTGTGCCCCTCCTCCGAGGGGCGCATGACCGAGGTCCCGGCCGCCTCCTACGACGTGGTCGCCTTCGAGAACCGCTTCCCCTCGCTGGTCCGCGACGACGGCCGCCTCCTGGAGGGGGTCGGGGAGCTGGAGCCGTCCCGGCGCGTGGCCGCGGGCCGCTGCGAGGTCCTCGTCTTCGGCTCCGACCACAACGCCTCCTTCGCCGACCTGGGACCCGAGCGGGCGCGCACGGTCATGGCCGCCTGGGTCGACCGGACCGAGGCGCTGTCCGCGCTGCCGGGCGTGGAGCAGGTGTACTGCTTCGAGAACCGGGGGCCCGAGATCGGGGTGACCCTGCACCACCCGCACGGGCAGATCTACGCGTTCCCCTTCGTCACCCCGCGCACCCGGCGGATGCTCGACTCCGCCGAGGAGTACCGCGAGCGCACCGGCGGCTCCCTGTTCGCCGACGTGCTGCGCGCCGAGCAGGAGGCCGGGGTCCGGGTGGTGGCCAGGACCGACCACTGGACGGCCTTCGTCCCGGCCGCGGCCCGCTGGCCCGTGGAGGTGCACCTGTACCCGCACCGGCGGGTGCCCGACCTGCCCGCGCTGTCGGAGGAGGAGCGCGAGGACTTCGGCCACCTCTACCTGGACGTGCTGCGCCGCTTCGACGCGCTCTACGACGCGCCCCTGCCCTACATCTCCGCCTGGCACCAGGCGCCCGTGCGCGAACGGCGCGACCTGGCCCACCTGCACCTGGAACTGTTCTCGGTGCGGCGCGCGCCGGGCAAGCTCAAGTACCTGGCCGGAACCGAGTCCGGCATGGGCGCGTTCATCAGCGACGTCGCGCCCGAGACCACCGCCGAGCGGCTCCGGGAGGTCGCACCGTGAAACTGCTCGTCACCGGCGGCGCCGGGTACATCGGCAGCGTGGTGACCGCCCTGCTGCTGCGGGCGGGCCACGAGGTGACCGTCCTGGACGACCTGTCCACCGGGCACGCGGACGCCGTGCCCGGGGGCGCCCGGCTGGTGGTCGCCGACGTGCGCGAGGCGGGCGACGTGCTGGACCCCTCCGTGGACGCCGTCCTGCACTTCGCCGCCAAGTCCCTGGTGGGCGAGTCGGTGACCGATCCGGGCCGGTACTGGCACACCAACGTGTCGGGGACCCTGGCGCTGCTGGAGGCCGTGCGGCGCCACGGGGTGGGCCGGATGGTGTTCTCCTCCAGCGCCGCCACCTACGGCGAGCCCGCCGCCGACGCGCCGATCCGCGAGACCGACCCGGCGGTGCCCACCAACCCGTACGGCGCGAGCAAGCTCGCCGTCGACCACATGCTGGAGTCGTGGGCCGCGGCCCACGGGCTCGGCGCGGTGAGCCTGCGGTACTTCAACGTGGCCGGGGCGCACCTGGGCCTGGGAGAGCGGCACGAGACCGAGACGCACCTGGTGCCGAACCTGCTGCGGGTGGCCGCCGACGGCGAGGGGCACGCCAGCGTGTTCGGCACCGACTACCCGACCCGGGACGGAACGGCGGTGCGCGACTACCTGCACGTCGCCGACCTGGCCGACGCGCACCTGCGCGCCCTGGAGAGCGCGCGCCCGGGCGCCTTCCGCGTCCACAACCTGGGCACCGGAGGCGGGCACAGCGTGCGCGAGGTGATCGAGGCCGTCCGCCGGGTGACCGGCCGCCCGGTGCCCGTGGTGGACGGACCGCGCCGCGCGGGCGACCCGGCCGTCCTGGTCGCGGCCAACGACCGGGCCCGCGAGGAGCTGGGCTGGGCACCGAGGCGCACGCTGGACGAGACCGTCGCCGACGCCTGGGAGTTCGTCCGGGCACGGCGGGGCACGGCCTGACCCCCATCGCACAGCAGGAAGGCAGGACCTCGTGGACGACGTGACGACCGCGTTCCACTCGGCGTTCGGGTACGGGCCCGAGGGCGTGTGGACCGCGCCGGGGCGGATCAACCTCATCGGCGAGCACACCGACTACAACGACGGGTTCGTGCTCCCCTTCGCCCTGCCCCACGCGCTGACGGCCTCGGCCGCCCGGCGGACGGACGGGCGGGTGCGGCTGCGCTCCCGGCAGTCGCCGGAGGAGTACGGGGCCCCGCTGGGCGACCTGGTCCCCGGCGCGGTGCGGGGGTGGGCCGCCTACCCCGCCGGGGCGCTGTGGGTCCTGCGGGACGAGGGCCACACGGTGGAGGGCCTGGACCTGCTGGTGGACAGCACGATCCCGAGCGGGGCGGGCCTGTCCTCGTCGGCCGCTCTGTCGTGCGCGGCCGTCATGGCCGCGGCCTCCCTGTACGGGGCCGACCTGGGGCCGGGCGAGGTGGCCCGGCTGGCCCAGCGGGTGGAGAACGACTTCGTGGGCATGCCCTGCGGGATCCTGGACCAGTCCGCGTCCATGCTCTCCACGCAGGGGCACGCCCTGTTCATGGACACGCGCACCCTGGAGACCGAGCAGGTGCCCTTCGACCCCTCCGCGGAGGGGCTCACCGTACTGGTGGTCGACACCCGCGCCCCGCACCGGCACGTGGACGGCGCCTACGCCGAGCGCCGCCGCTCGTGCGAGGAGGCCGCGCGCGTCCTGGGGGTGGCGGCCCTGCGCGACGTCACCGACCTGCCGGGCGCCCTGGCCGTGCTGCCGGACGAGGTGTCCCGCCGCCGGGTGCGCCACGTGGTGACCGAGAACGAACGGGTGCTGCGGGCCGTGGACCTGCTCCGGTCCGGGCGCACGCGGGAGGTGGGGCCGCTGCTCACCGCCTCCCACGCCTCGCTGCGCGACGACTACGAGGTGAGCGTTCCCGAGGTGGACACCGCGGTGGAGTCCCTCCTGGCCGCGGGCGCCCTGGGGGCCAGGATCACCGGCGGCGGCTTCGGCGGGTGCGTGGTCGCCCTGGTGGACACCGACCGCGTGGAGGGCTGCGACAAGGCGGTGCGGGAGGCCTACCGGGATCGGGGCTTCGAGGAACCGTCCGTGTTCGGCGCCCTGCCGTCCGCGGGCGCGCACCGCCTGCGCCCCTGAGCCGCCGGGCGGCCCCGCCCCCGGCCGCGGGAGCGCTTCCCTGGACAATGGCGAGACGGTGGACACGAGGAACGAGGGAGTACGCATGGGACTCAGGTTCGGTCTGCTGGGCACGGGCTACTGGGCCGCGGAGACGCACGCCGCGGCGCTGGACGCCCACCCCGGCGCCACCCTGGCGGGGGTGTGGGGACGCGACGAGGCCAAGGCGGCGGCGCTCGCCGGGCGCTACGGGACCCGGGCCTACGCCGACTTCGAGGCGCTGCTGGACGACGTGGACGCCGTGGCGATCGCGCTGCCGCCCCACATCCAGGGCGACCTGGCCCTGCGCGCCGCGCGGGCCGGGAAGCACCTGCTGCTGGACAAGCCGCTGGCGCTGTCGACCCTCGCGGCCGACGCGGTGGTCGCCGAGACCGAGGCGCGCGGGCTGGCGTCGGTGGTCTTCTTCACCAGCCGCTTCTCCGAGAACGTGGTGGAGTTCGTGGACTCGGCCGCGGCGGAGGGCGGCTGGAACGGGGTGCGGGCGACGCTGTTCGCCTCGATCTTCGAGCCCGGCAACCCCTACGGCGGCTCGCGCTGGCGTCAGCAGAAGGGCGGCCTGTGGGACGTGGGACCGCACGTGCTGTCGCTGGTGCTGCCGGTCCTCGGCCCGGTCACGCAGGTGACGGCGCTGGCGGGGCCGCGGGACACCGTGCACATGCTCACCCGGCACGAGGGCGGCGCGGTGGGCTCGTTCGCGGTGACCGTGAACGCGGCTCCCGAGGCGAGGACCTTCGAGGTCGTGCTGCACGGCGAGCGCGGCTGGGTGCCGGTTCCGGGCGGCGACCGGAGCCCGGTGGAGGCGTTCGGCGCGGCGGTCGACCGGCTGCTGGCGCAGGTGGAGGGCAGGGTCGGCGACCCCTGCGACGTGCGCTTCGGCCGGGACGTGGTGGCCGTGCTGGAGGCCGCCGAGGCCTCGGTGCGCCTGGGCCGGACCGTGGGCGTGGACGAGGCCGCCGGGTAGGGACCCGGCGGCCCGCGACGGCGCCGCACCGGAGGCCGACCTCGGCGGTCGGCCTCCGGTGCGGCGGCAGTGCTTCTCTGGACCTCCGCTCCGCTTCGGTCCGTGTTCGGGCGCCCGGAGCGCCCGAACCACGCCTCGTCGGCCGCGGGACTACACGGTGCGGCCCTTGGCGCTCCTGGAGTAGAAGCCGTCGGCGAGGTAGACGATCGCGGCGGCCACCAGGACCTGGATGATCAGCGTGATGATCCATCCGGCCCCGAAGAGCCCGGCGGCGATCCAGCCGCCGATGAAGGCGGCCACGACGCCCAGGACCAGGGTCAGCCAGATCGGCAGGTGCTGTTTGCCGGGGACGACGAGACGCCCCAGTGCGCCGATGATCAGACCGACGATGATCGCACTGATGATTCCGGTGATCTCCATGTGTTCCTCCCGGATGTTGACGCCTTCACCCCCTGCCCGCTCGGTGACGGCGAAAACACGCGGAACACGCGCCCAGGACCAATTCTTGGCCCGTTGCGGGACATGCCGTTACCCACCCTGCACATGCATGTGCACGTTCGGTCGCCTTACGCGCGCCGAGGGCGACTCCCCTCCGTGTGTCGTCGGGAGAAGCCGACGTACCCCCGCAGCCCGCTGGCCGGACCGGAGCACACCTCGACGTCAGCGGCGGAGGGGAGCCCCGCGCCCTCGGCCAGCGGCGTGACGAGCGCCCCCACGGCGATCACGCCGAGCGCGGGGTCGGCCGTGAGCGCGGTCAGGACGGCGACCGACGGGGTGAGGGCGGCGACCACCAGCAGGGTCGTCCAGAGCACCCGGTGACCGCCGGGCCGGCGGATCAGCGCGGCCCCGCGGCGCGGGGGCGGAGCGCCGACAGCGGATGCGGCGCACGCGCCCCCCGGACGGTTCTGCCCCTCGCAGAACGCCTGTGGACGGCTCCCCCGCGCGGCGGCTCCCGGCGTAGGCTCGGAGGGAAGACCGTCGTGCACGACACCGTGGAGGCCCGATGACCGACGTCCTGCGTTCCCTGGACGAGGCCCGCGCGGGCAGGCGCGCCGAGGAGCCGGAGGACCCCCTCATGCGCGACCTCATCGGCGACCTGCTGCGGCGCACCCGGACCGGGCAGGGCCGCACGCTGCGTGACGTGGCCGAGGACGCCCAGGTCTCGCTGCCCTACCTGTCCGAGATCGAGCGCGGGCGCAAGGAGGCCTCCTCCGAGGTGCTCGCCGCGGTCTACCGCTCCCTGGGGCTGAGCCTGTCCGACGTACTGGGCGAGCTGTACGAGCGGACCGTGACAGCCCGTCTGACCCGGACAGGCACCGGCCTGGGCGACTACCGGCCCGCCGCCGCGCCCGCCCACCGGGCCGGGGTCCTGTCGCTGGCCGCCTGAGGGCGGCGGGGCGGAGCCAAGGCCCCAAGGAGGTACCGTTCGGGCGCCCGCGGGGTTCTGGAGGTACCGCACGTGCGATCGCGAGGAACGAGCCATCGCACGAAGGTTCCCGCCCTTTGGGCGCCCGAACACGGGCCGAAGCGAAGCCAAGGCCCCGAGGAACACCACCTACGCGGCGGCCCTCCCTGCCGCCGGGTGCGCCTGGCGGGTGGTGATGATCCCGTCCACCAGGCCGTACTCCTTCGCCTGCTGGGCGGTGAAGATCTTGTCCCGGTCGGTGTCGGCACGCAGGCGCTCCTGCGTCTGCCCGGTGTGCCGGGCCAGGATCTCCTCCACCTGTGAGCGGACCCGCAGGATCTCCTCGGCCTGGATCTCCAGGTCGGCGGCCACGCCCTGCCCCTCCCCGGAGGGCTGGTGCAGCAGCACCCGTGCGTGCTCCAGGGCCGTGCGCTTGCCCGCCGTGCCCGCCGCCAGCAGCACCGCCGCGGCGGAGGCCGCCTGGCCCATGCACACCGTGGCCACGTCCGCGCGCACGAACCGCATGGTGTCGTAGATGGCGGTCAGCGCGGTGTTCGAGCCGCCCGGCGAGTTGATGTAGAGCTGGATGTCGGTCTCGCTCGACTCGTAGTCGAGGTGGAGCATCTGCGCCATCACCACGTTGGCGACGTCGTCGTCGATGGGCGTGCCCAGGAAGATGATCCGCTCCGACAGCAGTCGGCTGAACACGTCGAAGGACCTCTCGCCGTGGGGCGTGCGCTCCACCACCATCGGCACCGTGTAACGACCGCTCACCGGTTGTCTCCCCCCGCGTACGTGGCGAACCCGGGCGCGCCGGCGCCCAGGCGGATACCGCCGCCGTTCATCTCCGAGACGGACGCGACCACGTGGTCGACGAACCCGTACTCCTGGGCCTCCTGTGCCGTGAACCAGGCGTCGCGGTGCTGGTCCCGGCTGATGGTCTCCTCGGTCTGGCCGGTGTGCTGCGCGATCAGCCGCACCATGGTCTGCTTGGTGTGCGCGAGGTTCTCGGCCTGGATGGCGATGTCGGCGGCCGTCCCGGCGAGCCCGCCGGAGGGCTGGTGCATCATGATCCGCGCGTGCGGCAGGCTGTAGCGCTTGCCCCGTGTGCCGACGCAGGCCAGGAACTGGCCCATGCTGGCGGCGAACCCCATGACCAGGGTGGACACGTCGTTGGGCACGAAGTTCATCACGTCGTAGATGGCCAGCCCGGCCGACACCGAACCGCCGGGGCTGTTGACGGCCAGCGTGATGTCCCTGCGCGGGTCCTCGTCGGCGAGCAGCAGGATCTGTGAGCACACGCGGTTGGCGCTGGTCTCGTCGACCTGCGTGCCCAGCAGCACGATGCGGCTGCGCAGCAGGCGCGTGGCCAGCTGGTCGTCGAAGGCGCCGCCGGAGGTCTCGTCCGAGGCGGCGACATGGATCGGCATGGCACTCTCCCTTCCCGGCCCCTCCCGGGACGGTCGCCCGCGGGCCGGTGGTCCCAGCCTGCGGCGGCGGAGCGTGCCACTTCCACTGTTTCGGCCCGGGGCAGATCTGCCGACGGCAGAGGCCCGGGAGGGCTCAGGTGTCGTCGAGCGCCTCGCGCAGGTCGCGCAGGAGGGTGAGCACCATCGGCCGCAGCGACGGCCTTATGGCGTCGAACACCTGGCGCTGCTTGCGCTCCATGTCCTTGCGGCGGATCGCCAGCACCCGCTCGCCCTCCTCGGTGATGGCCACCACGGTGCTGCGCTCGTCACGTTCGGAGCGGCGGCGCGCCATCATGCCCTTGCGCTCCAGCTGTTGGATCATGCGGGTGGCGGAGGGGGAGGAGACGCCGACGACGTGCGCGACGGCGCCGACGCTGGGGTTGTCCATGCCGCGCACCGCCTCCATCAGGAGCGCCTGCGTGAGGGTGAGATCTTCGGCACCCCGGTGGCCGTGTCCGCTGCGCGAGCGGGCGTGGATCGCCGCGTTGATGAGTTCGGTCCAGGCGCGCTGGAACTCCTCGAGCTCGGAACCGTGCTGCTCGGCACGGGGTTCGTGGGTCTCGTCGGGCACGAAACGGTCCTCGCATGCTGGGCGGGCACCGCGGGTCCACGACCCGCGCGGTGGTTTGACGTTTGTGTAGTCTAGCTATTAAATAGCTAAAGCACGCAAATTCACACACATCCCTGCCCCTCGAACCGTAGCGACACCCCCGTCCACCGACCCGGTTGTGGGCAGCGCGGTCCGCTACCGGGGGCAGTGGACGTCCGCCCGCCACCAGGGCGGGCCCGGGCAGGTCCGGGAGGGGCGCATTGACAACAGTGCTGGTCGCGCATTTCATCGCAGCCGCGGTCGCGCCGTTACTGGTGCGCCAGTGGGGCCGTAACGCCTTCCTCGCGCTCGCCGTCGTCCCCGGTGCGTCCACCGTCTGGGCCCTCTTCCAGCTGCCCGCCGTCATGCGCGGCGAGACCCTCTCCACCTCGGTCCCCTGGGCGCCCGAGTTCGCCCTCCGGCTCGGCCTGTACATGGACGCCCTGGGCCTGGTCATGACGCTCATCGCCGCGGGCGTGGGCGCGCTGATCCTGGTCTACTGCGCCCGCTACTTCGACGACTCCGAGCCGGGCCTCGCGCGCTTCGCCGGGGTTTTCGTCGCCTTCGCCGGGGCCATGCTGGGCCTGGTCCTGGCCGACGACCTCATCCAGCTCTTCGTCTACTGGGAGCTGACCACGGTCTTCTCCTACCTGCTCATCGGGCACAGCACGGAGCTCAAGGAGAGCCGCCGGGCGGCGATGACGGCCCTGACCGTCACCACCTTCGGCGGGCTGACGATGCTCGTCGGCATGATCGTGCTCGGCGAGGCCGCCGGGACCTACGTGATCTCCGAGATCGTCGCCTCGCCCCCGAGCGGCACCCTGGTCAACGTCGCGCTCGTCCTCGTCATGGTCGGCGCGCTGTCCAAGTCGGCCCTGCTGCCGTTCAGCCTGTGGCTCCCCGCCGCCATGCGCGCGCCCACCCCGGTCTCCGGCTACCTGCACGCCGCGGCGATGGTCAAGGCGGGCGTCTACCTGGTGGCCCGGCTCACCCCCGCCTTCCACGACGTCGCCGTGTGGAAGTACACGGCGCTGTTCTTCGGCACGCTCACCATGGTCCTCGCCGGCTGGAAGGCGCTGCGCCAGTACGACCTCAAGCTGGTCCTGGCCTACGGCACCATCAGCCAGCTGGGCTTCCTCATCACCCTGCTGGGCGCCGGGACCCAGGCCGGCGCCCTGGCCGGGATCTCCATGCTCATCGCGCACTCGCTGTTCAAGGCGCCGCTGTTCCTCGTGGTCGGCGTCATCGACCACGGCACCGGCACCCGCGACCTGCGCGAACTCTCCGGTCTGCGCTCGTCCATGCCCGTGACCTTCTGGACCACGGTCGTGGCGCTGGCCTCCATGGCGGGCCTGCCGCCCACCCTCGGGTTCGCCGGCAAGGAGCTGGCCTTCGGCGCCTTCGAGCACGGCGGCGGCGTCGACATCGCCGTGCTGGCGGGCATCGTGATCGGCTCCACCTTCACCGTCGCCTACAGCCTGCGCTTCCTGTGGGGCGCCTTCCGGAACCAGGAGAACACCCCTCCCACCCCGGTCCACGCCCCCGGCCCGCTCTTCCAGGCCCCCGCCGCGATCCTGGCCGGACTCGGCCTCCTCGGCGGCCTGCTCTCCACCCTCGTGGACCCCTTCCTCGCCGTGTACGCCGACACCGTCCCCGTCGCCGAGGGCGACTACGCCAAGCACCTGGCCCTGTGGCACGGCCCGGGGCTGCCCCTGCTGCTGTCGGCGGTGTGCGTCGCGGGCGGCCTGGTGCTGTTCCGCTTCCGCCACGAGGTCGTGTGGGCGGGAACCCGGACCGCGCTGCCCGACGCCGACCGGGTCTACCGCCGGATGCTCGCCGCGCTGGAGAACCTGGCCCTGCAGGTCACCGGCGGCACCCAGCGCGGTTCTCTGCCGATCTACCTCGGCACCATCCTGATCGCCCTGGTCATCGTCGCCGGGTGGTGGATGGTCAGCGGCCGGATCTGGGAGGGGGACCACCCCGAGGTGCGGCTGTGGGACAGCCCGGTGCAGGTCATCCCGGCCGTGATCATCGCCGTCACCGCGCTGCTGACGCTGTTCGTGCGGCGCCGCCTGTTCGCGGTGATCCTCGTCGGCACCAGCGGCTACGGCGTCGCCACCCTCTTCTACGTGATGGGCGCGCCCGACATCGCGCTCACCCAGTTCCTCGTGGAGACCGTCAGCCTGGTGGTCTTCGTCCTGGTACTGCGCCGCTTCCCCTCCCGCTTCTCGGCGCCCGCGCTGCGCGGACGCCGGGTGTGGAACCTGGCCCTGGGCACGGCCACCGGCGTCCTGGTCGCCGCGATGACCTGGTTCGCCCTGGCGGGCCGCCAGGAGCCCTCCGTCGCGGAGGGCTACCCGGCCGCGGCCGAGGAGGCGGGCGGCTACAACATCATCTCGGTCCTGCTGGTGGACGTCCGCGCCTGGGACACCATGGGCGAGATCTCGGTGCTCGCCGCCGCGGCGGCGGGCGTGGCCAGCCTGATGTTCGTGCGCCGCCGCGCCCAGCCCCGCAAGACGCCGGGCGGCGTGATGGCCCTGTCGGTCACCGAGCCGCCCCCGCCCGGGGACGGCCAGCGCGGCCTCGACCTCGGCGGCCTGCGGTTCGCCCCGCGCGGGATGCACATCGAACCCCGGTGGCGGCACACCTGGCTGCCGGGCGCCGACGCCCTGCCCACCGAGCGCCGGTCGGTCATCTTCGAGGTCGTCTCGCGGTTCCTGTTCCCGGTGATCATGGTGATCTCGGTGTACCTGCTGCTGACCGGCCACACCGCGATCGGCGGCGGCTTCGCGGGCGGCATCGTCGCGGGCCTGGCGTTCATCGTCCGCTACCTGGCCGGGGGCAGGTTCGAGCTGTACGCCACCGCGTGGGTGCAGCCGGGCGCGCTCATCGGTACGGGCCTGGCCGTGGCCACCGGCACCGCGCTGGGCGGGGCGGTCTTCGGCACCGACGTCCTGGCGGGCGGCCACGCCTACATCGACTTCTGGATCCTGGGCGAGGCCCACGTCACGGTGTCCCTGCTCTTCGACTTCGGCGTGTACCTGCTGGTGATCGGGCTGATCCTGGACATCCTGCGCAGTCTCGGCGCCCGTATCGACGAACAGATCGAACGGGACACCGCGCACGCGGAGGCCGAGGCCCGGTCCGGAGCCTCCGAGCGTCCCGAGGAGGTCATCTCGTGAACGAGACCCCCAGCCTGCTCCTCGTCGTCCTCGTCGGCGTCCTCGTCGCGGTGGGCGTCGTGCTCCTGCTGGAGCGCAGCCTCACCCGCGTGCTGCTCGGCTTCATCGTCATGAGCAACGGGGTCAACCTGATGATCCTGTCCATGGCGGGGGAGGCCGGCGGTCCGCCGATCCTGTGGCTCACGGATCCCGAGGGCATGACCGACCCGCTACCGCAGGCGATGATCCTGACGGCGATCGTCATCACCCTCGGCATCACGGCGTTCCTGCTGGCCATGGCCTACCGGAACTGGCAGCTGGAGGGCAACGACGAGGTCCAGGACGACGCGGAGGACCTGCGCATCGTCCAGGGCGAGGGCCGCCGGGCCGTGCGCCAGCGCTTCCGCAAGGAGCGCCGCAGGCTCCAGGCCGACATCCGCCGCCAGCGGGCCGAGCTCCAGGCGACCATCGCCACCGCCGACGCCCGCGAGCTGGCCGAGCAGGCCCGCATCAAGGCGGAGATCGCGCGGGCGCGGGCCGAGCTGGCACGCTACGAGCTGGACGCGGAGGACGGCGCTCCCGACGAGCTGTCCCAGGAGACCATGCGCCGCCTGAGCGACCGCGCGGAGTCCATGACCGCCCAGATCCAGGAGCTGCGCGGGCGCATCCGCCAGGGGCGCAGGCGGCTGCGCGAGCACAGGCGGGCCGACCGCGCCGCCGAGCGCGAGCTGTGGCGCGAGCTGCGCCGCCGCATCCGCTCGCAGCGCCGCCAGGCGCGCCAGACCATGCGGGCCGAACGTGAGCGCCTGGCCCGCGCCGAGGACAGCGACCTGCAAGGGAGCGAGTGACCATGGGGACGGACTACGTCGTCGGTCTGCTGCACTACTTCATCCCGCTGCCGGTGGTGCTCCCGTTGTTCGCGGCCGGGGTGAAGCTGGCGCTCGGCATCCGCTGGCCCCGTCTCCAGCAGGCGCTCAGCGTCATCTCGCTGACCCTGGTCCTGGTCATCGGCCTCGTGCTGATGCTGGGCTCCCACGCCTACGGCCCCCAGGTCGTGCAGGTGGGCGGCTGGGAGGCGCCGATCGGCATCACGCTGGTCGCCGACCGCCTCTCCGCGCTGATGGTCACGGTGTCGGCGGCGATCACGCTGGCCGTGCTGGTGTACTCCATCGGCCAGGGCATGGCGGGCAAGGCCGAGGTGGCGCCGCTGTCGGTGTACCAGCCGACCTACCTGATCCTGGTGGCGGGCGTCTCCAACGCCTTCCTGGCCGGGGACCTGTTCAACCTGTACGTCGGGTTCGAGATCCTGCTGACCGCCAGCTACGTACTGCTGACCCTGGGCGGCACACAGGCCCGGATGCGGGCGGGCGCCATCTACGTCGTGGTGTCCCTGGTGTCGTCGGTGCTGTTCCTCATCGCCATCGCGCTGGTCTTCGGCGCGACCGGCACGGTCAACATGGCCCAGCTCGGCGAGCGGCTGCCCGAGCTGTCCACCGACCTGAGGGCGGTCCTCCAGGTCATGCTGCTGTTCGCCTTCGGTATCAAGGCGGCGGTGTTCCCGCTGGCCGCGTGGCTGCCAGACTCCTACCCGACGGCGCCCGCGCCGGTCACCGCGGTGTTCGCGGGCCTGCTCACCAAGGTGGGCGTGTACACGATCATCCGCACGCAGACCCTGCTCTTCCCCGGGGAGCAGCTCAACAACCTGCTGATGGTCGTGGCGCTGGCGACCATGATCATGGGCATCCTGGGCGCGGTCGCCCAGACCGACATCAAGCGCCTGCTGTCCTTCACGCTGATCAGCCACATCGGGTACATGGTGTTCGGCGTGGCCCTGGGCAGCGAGCAGGGCATGGCGGGCGCGGTGTTCTACATCGCGCACCACATCACGGTGCAGACCACGCTGTTCCTCGTCACGGGTCTGATCGAGCGCCGCGGCGGATCGGCGTCGCTGGACCACCTGGGCGGCCTGGTGCGGATCGCTCCGATCCTCGCGGTCCTGTTCTTCATCCCGGCGATGAGCCTGGGCGGCATCCCGCCGCTGTCGGGCTTCCTCGGCAAGCTCGGCCTGATCCAGGCCGGTGTGCAGGCGGGCACCCCGCTGTCCTACACCCTGGTGGGCACGTCGGTGCTCACCAGCCTGCTGACCCTGTACGTCATCGCCCGCGTGTGGAACTACGCGTTCTGGCGGTCGCCGTCCGAGGGCATGGTGGCCGAGCCCGGCACCGTGCTGGAGGACACCGAGACCGACGACCCCTCCACCGCGGCCCTCGGTCCCGGCGACGCGGTCGGGCCCTCCTCCCGCCTGGGCGACACCTCGACCGCGGCCACGCCCGTCGTCACGTCCGTCGCCCTGCCGAAGAGCATGGTCGGCGCCACGGTGGCGCTGGTGGCGTTCGGCATCGCCCTGACCGTGCTGGCCGGACCGCTGATCGAGTACTCGTCGGACGCGGCGGTCGAGCTCCAGGCGCGCGGCCCCTACATCGAGGCGGTTCTGGGAGGCGACCGGTGATCGACCTGCAGAAGAAGAAGAGGGTCGGCCTGACCGCGCTGCGCAGGCGTCTGGGCAAGGTGCAGATCCCGGTCGCGCTCGGCATGACCCTGGTGTGGATGCTGCTCTTCGACGGCTTCCAGCTGCGCCGGGAGTCGCTGGGCCTGCTGGTCCTGGGCTTCCTGGTGTCGGTGCTGATCATGCTGCTGTTCCCGCTGCCGCCGATCACCCCGGGCCCCCGCTTCCACCCGGTGAACCTGGTCCGGCTGGTCCTGTACGTGCTCGCCGAGATGGTGGTGGCCAGTTTCCAGGTCACCCTGCTGACCTTCCGGCCCGGACGGGTGAGCAACTCGGTGGTGGCGGTGCGGATGCGCACCGACTCGGACCTGGCGATGGTGAGCACCGCGATCGCCACCTCGATCATCCCGGGCACCCTGATCGTCGAGATCAACCGGCCCGAACGGATCCTGTACGTGCACATGCTGGGCGTGGACGACCAGGAGGCCGTCGAGCGGGGCCGCCGGGACGTCTGGAAGCTGGAGAAGCGCTTCGTGATGGCGTTGGGCACGCACGAGGACATCGCCGCGCTGCGTGCCGGCGGACCGGAGATGCTCGACCGGGAGGAGAGACCGTGAACGCTCTGTGGATCGCCATCGGCGTCATGCTCGGCCTGGCGGCGCTGCTGGGCGTGACCCGGCTGCTCCTCGGTCCGAGCATCCTGGACCGCGCGCTGTCCGTGGACGTGCTGCTCGCCTCCGCTCTGACCGGCGCGGGGGCCTACGCGGCCTTCAACCGCGACCCCACGGTGCTGCCGACCCTGCTGGTGCTGTCGCTGCTGGGCTTCGTCAGCTCGGTCAGCATCGCCAAGTTCGTCGCCCGCAGGACGCAGCAGGAGCACATCGCCGCACCGACCGAGGCCCACCCGACCTCCGCGGCGCCCACCGACGCGGTCCCCGGGTCGCAGGAACCGGAGAAGGGGGAGACCTCATGAGCGACGGGTTCATCACCGTCCTGGACTGGGCGGCGGTCCTGTGCATCCTGGCCGGGGCCATGCTCTCCCTCGTGGCGGGAGTGGGGCTGGTCCGCTTCCCCGACCTGCTCTCGCGCATGCACACCGCGGCCAAGCCGCAGATCCTGGGGCTGCTGCTGGTGCTGGTGGGGATCGGCCTCCGGCTCGTCCCCGTGGAGACCAACGTCTTCAGCGTGGGGACCCTGCTGCTGGTGGCGCTCTTCCAGGTCCTGACCGTCCCGGTGGCGGGCCACATCACCGCCCGGGTGGGCTACCGCACCGGGCGCATCGACGAGGGCCTCATGATCCGGGACGAGCTGGCCGAGCGCCTGGAGGCCGAACGGGAGGAGGGCCCGGACGGCGGGTCCCGGTAGCCGGGGCGGGCCCGGCCCCGAGCCCCCGGCCGGTGCGGCGGACCGGCGCGCGGCGGACGGGCCGACGCGCGGGGCGTGCCTCAGCGGTCCTCGCGGGCGCGCTCCCTGCCCGGGCCGCAGAGCCAGTAGGCGGGACAGGCCCGCACGTCCTCCACGGTCGGCACGGCCGGCGGGACGGCGGGGTAGGGGTCGCTGCCCCAGTCGAAGCGCGGGCGCAGCTCGCGTGCGGTGGCGCCGTCCGGGAGGGCGTCGCGCCCCGCGGGGGTCAGGTAGGTCCCCGCCGGGGTCCTGCGTGCCAGGCCCGCCTCCACGAGGGGAGGGGCGAGCTCCTCCTCCACGCGCCCGTCCCATCGGGTGGTCGCCGCCGCGGTCCCCAACAACGCTGTCAGGTCCTTGATCAGTGTGCTCATGCGAGAACGGTAGCGATCCGCGGCCCCGCGCACCCGGGCATTCACGAACTCGGGAACGTGCGCCGGAGCACACGCGGGCGCCCGCTCAGCCCGTGTGCGGCCCCTCCCCGCCGGACGGGTCGGCCACGAGCGCGGCGAGCGCGACCGTCATCGCCACCCGGGCCTGCGGGTCGTGCAGCGGCAGGTCCGCGACCGCGCCCATCCGGCGCAGCCGGTACCGCACCGTGTTGGGGTGCAGGCCCAGCAGCTCGGCCGCCCGCCCCAGGTCGCCGTGCACGTACAGCCAGGCGCGGAGCGTGCGCGCGTGGTCGGTGCCGTGCTCGGCGTCGTACCGGACCAGGTCCGCCACGGGGTTGCGGACGGGCATGCGCCCGGCCTCGGCCACCAGGCGCAGGCGGCGCAGCAGCACGGCGTGCCAGGCCTCGTCGTAGACGACCGCGTCGGCGCCCTCCGGCGCCTGCCCGTGCAGTGTGAGGCACTCGTCCGCCTCCTGCCTGCTGGCGGGCAGGCCCGCGGCGTCGGCGGTACCGCCCACCCCGGCGACCGCGCCCAGCCGCTCCGGCAGGCCGCGCAGCGTCGAACGCACCCACTCCACCGCCGGGGCGGGGTCCTCCCCGCACGGCAGCACGGTGTACACGGTGGTCCCGAGCAGGGTGCTGCGCCCCGGGCGGGACCAGCCGAAACCGGTGGTGACCTGCTCGAACAGGTGCAGGACCGCGGCCTCGGGCTCGGTCCGGACACGCGCCTGGAAGGCGATCACCCGCAGTTCCGCCCCGAGCAGGCCGATCCGCCCGGCCGTCTGCGCCGGGTCGGCGGAGCCCTCCAGCAGGTCGATCACCGACTCCGACTCCACCTGCCGCTCCAGGTCGCTGCTGACCCTGGCCCGCAGCATGTGCAGCCCGACCGTGTGCGCCCCCTCGCTCAGCGCCCGGGAGCGGTCCGCGTCCAGCGGGGCGTCGCACACCACCCACAGCGTGCCCAGGAGCTCGCGGCCCACCCGGATCGGCGCGGCGGTGCGCCCGCCCATGCCGAGTTCGGGTATCCCCGGCACGAAACGGGGACCGGCCGCGGACGCCAGCCGGGTGGGCACCCCGTCGGCCTCGAGCCGCCGGCGGATCCGCTCGGGGACCCGGCGGTCGACGAGGGTGTCGCGCCGTGCCCGGTCGGTGTCGCCCTGGGAGGCCGAGTAGGCCACCACGCGCGAGGCCCGGTCCTCGATGGTGACGGGCCCGCCGACCTCGGCGGCGACGGTGTCGGCGAGGGTGAACAGGTCGCTGGGGCCGCGTCCGGCCTCGGTCTCGCGCCCCTCCAGGACCAGCCCGTAGACGACCCCGGAGATCTGGCTCCACGACACGGCGGGTTCCACGACCAGGAGGGCGGGGCCGCCCTCGCCGATGCGTGCGCGCACGTCGTCGCCGGGCCCGGTCGCGGAGCGGACGATGACGACGGTCGCGCGGGCCTGTTCGGCGAGGCGCACGGCCTCGGCGGCCGAGTCCACGCCCACGGCGAGGAAGGCGTCGCCCAGCGGCGGCACGTCGTCGGTGGGGTCGTGCATGGCGACGCTGCGCAGCTCCCTGCGGCGCAGCGGCTCGGGGCCGACCAGCCGGGCGCCGTAGCCGCCCAGGACGTTGACGAGGCGGTCGAGGTGGATCACGTCCCCTCCTTCCCCGGCGACGGAGTTGTTCTGCGGCCACAAAGGGGCCTCATCTGATTGTCGAACGAGGATAACGCCCGGTCCCGGCCCCGTGGACACACTCGTGATGAGCGACGGCACCCCCCGCGTCGGCTACCGCTGTGCTCGCCCCGTCCGCGGACCCGGTCCGCGGCGCGGGCCCTGAAGACAAGGAACGTTCCATGGCCAGGACCACCGACCGCTGGATGACCCGGGAGGCCTACGAGCGGCTCCGGGAGGAGCTCCGGACGCTGCGCGCGCTCCCCGACGACGGCCCCGGCACCGGGGCGGACGGGGGCGCGGGGGACACACTCCCCGCGCCCCGCTACATTCACGACCCCGCCGTGCGGCAGGCGCGCGTGCACACCATCGAGCGGCTGCTCAGCGAGGCCGTGGTGGACGAGGCCGCGCCCGACGACGGGATCGCCGCGCCCGGCAAGGTGCTCACCATCCGCTACGACGGCGAGGAGGAGGACGAGGTGTTCCTCCTCGGCGTCCGGGACGCGTCCGTGGCCGACCGGATGACGGTGTACTCCCCGGAGTCCCCGCTGGGCTCGGCGCTGGTGGGCGCCCGCCAGGGCGAGCGGCGCACGTTCACCGCGCCCCGGGGCACGGTCATCGGGGTCACCCTGGTCAGGGCCGAGCCGTACCGGGCCGCCCTCGCGCACTGATCCGGCCGCGGCCGCGCGGGGGGCGGGGTGGGGATTTCCATGACGGCACCGCACGACGGCACCGTGGACGGCGGGGCCCACGGGTCCGCCCCCGACGACGCGGCCGGGCTCGCGTCCCGCGTTCGGGACCACGGCCCGGCCGAGTCCGAGACCGCCTTCGCCCCGTTCCGGGAATTCGACGGAAGGACGCGCGCAGACCACGCGCCCCGCGCCTTTCCGCGCGTTCTCCCCACCGGTTTCTCCGACGCTTTCTCCGCCGTTTTCCGTGCCGCGATTTCCATCACGCTTATCCGCGGGACTTCCGCCGAAACCTTCGCGAGAATTCTCCGCGACAAGGGGAGGACTCCGGCGGAGCACCGGGGAAAAGCACGTCCCGCGGCCTCTCAGGCGGCGCCCCGGACACGGGAAACGCCAGGTCCGGGGCGCACTCTCCCCCCCTTTTCCGCGTGCGCGGCCCGGCCGCCCCGTCGGGAACGGCGCCCCGGGGGCCGCGCGTTCCCCGAAGGCGGTTCCCGTCGCGAACGGCTTCCGACCGCTGTTCCCGGCGCGCCCGGGCACCGGGGGGCCGCCGTCCGGGGGAGCGGAAAGGCGTCCGTTCCCCCGCCGCGCGGGGAACGGGCATTCCCCGAGAGGGCGCCGGCCGCCGAACGGTTCTCCCCGGGCCCCGCGCGTTCCCTTTCCCGTGCGGCGGAGCGGTCGCGACCGCCGTTCCGTGCGGCGGGGGAAGGCCGTGGGAGCACGCGGACCGGGAGAACGGGCGAACGGACGGAAGGGAGGGCGGCCACATGGCGGCGGACACCGACGACGCGCGCTGGGCGCCGGTCAGGGACTGGCACGCGGCGGTGAACGGACGGGACCTGGCGGCGGCCGGGGCCGCCGTCGGCCCCGACATCGGGATCGGCGGCCCGAGGGGCTCCACACGGGGCGTGGAGGTCCTCCCGGGCTGGGTCCGCGACTCGGGCGTCCGCCTCGAACCGGTCGCCTGGCACCCCGTGGACGGGCACCGCGTCGTGGTCGGGCAGGACGCCGCCCGGCCCGGCCGCGCCGGCTCGGGGCCCGAGCCCGCCCCGGTGCGCACCGCGCCCCTGTTCGAGGTGCGCCACGGTCTGGTCACCGCAGCGCTCCGCCACGACGAGGGCGTGGAGGCCGCGCGACGCGGCCCGGCGCACCCCCTGACGCCGCGGCCGGTGCGTCCGGGACCTCCCGGACGCACCGGCCGCGCGCGACGGCCCGGGGCGGCCTGTCGCGGCACGCCCCGGGCCGGTCTCACGCGGGGGCCCGGTTCAGGGGGCCGCGGGTCTGCCGAGGGCGTGCAGGAGGGAGTGGGCCTCGTCGAGGCGGACGGGGAAGGCCTCCGGGTTCTCCGCCAGCCGCATGGCGGTCAGCTCGCAGGCCATGGCGGTGTGGGCGGCGAGCACGGCGACGTTCTCTGCCGCGCCCGCCTCCACCAGGGCGGCGGCGAACCGGTGGGCGCGCTGCTGGCGGGTGAGCAGGTAGCGCGAGCGCAGCTCGCTGCTCTCCCTGAGCAGGCGCGCCAGGACGGCGGAGTGGGCGGGGGAGGGCGCGGTGTGCGGCCTGACGGCGGCACCGGCCTCCCGGAGCAGCTCGACGGCGGCGCCGAGGTCCTCGCCCAGCGGCCGGGGAGCCCGCTCCCGCACGTAGGCGCACATGCGGTCGGCCTCGGCCCCGTCGTCGGCGAACAGCACCTGTTGTTTGTCGCCGAAGTACCTGAAGAAGGTGGTCCGGCCGACTTCCGCGCGTTCGGCGATCGCGGCGACCGTGACGTTGTCGAATCCGTGCTCGGCGAAGAGCTGGAAGGCTGCTGACACGATCATGGCCCGGGCCTTACGCCGTTTGCGGGCGTGGAGCGTGTCGGGGGGGTGGTGCATGAGGCGACCCTATCGAGTGGGAACCCGGTTCTCCTTGGTACGCGGGACCATTGGGACGGTAGTCCTGAAACGCACCGGAGGACCGGGGAGCGGGAAGTCGTCTGTCCTGTTGTAGCGGGAACGCAGCCGGTGGGCACAGGCCGAAACCCACACGGGCGCACTGGTTGGCCCGGAATTTTATTGCAGATCGGGCTTCGTCTGACAACCGCCTTCCACGCTGTGCGGAACATCTACCCGGAAAGCGGTTCTTCTCCCCTGGAGGTTTTGCCTTCCGCGCGGCGGGATCCGGAACCATTCCGGATCGGTTCCCATTGAACATCTTCCAGGAAAACGTTCGGTTTCCCCACCGTTTCCCCGCCGGGGGCCGGGGCCCGAGGCTCGCCGCGCCGGACCACCGGTGTTTGTCAGTGGCCCGTGTCACAGTGGAGACCTCTCGATCCCACTCTGGAGCTGGTCATGGCATATCTCCTGGTCATCGGCACACGCAAGGGGCTCTTCACCGCCCGCAGCGAGGATCGGCGCGCGTGGGAGGTGAGTGGACCCCACCGGCTCGACGCCGCGGACTACGCCAGCATGAGCGCGGTGTACGCGGTCGGCGTCAACCCGCACAGCGGCCGTATCCTCGCCGGGGCGGAGAGCTCGCACTTCGGACCGAGCGTCTGGTACAGCGACGACGGGGGCACCACCTGGCACGAGCCCGGGTCCGCGCCCATCGCCTTCCCCGAGGACACCGACGCCTCCCTCGTCCGCGCCTGGCAGTTCGCCTTCGGTGACGACGCCGACACCGTGTACGCGGGGGTGGAGCCGCACGCCCTGTTCCGGTCCTCCGACGGAGGGCTGAGCTTCGAGCTCGTCCGGGCCCTGTGGGACCACCCCCACCGCGCCAACTGGTTCCCCGGGGCGGGCGGCGGCGCGGTCCACACGATCCTGCCCGGGGTCCTCGGCGCGGGCGGGCGCACGCCCGGGGCCGTGACGGTGGCCATGTCCACCGGTGGTGTCTACCAGACCCGCGACGACGGTGCCAGCTGGGCCCCGGCCAACCGGGGGATCTCGGCGGTGTTCCTGCCCGAGGAGGAGCCCGAGTACGGCCAGTGCGTGCACAAGGTGGCCGCCGGGCCGAACGGCCTGCTCTACGCCCAGAACCACCACGGGGTGTACCGCAGCGCCGACCCGGCCGGGGAGGGGTGGACGGCCGTGGAGGCCGGCCTGCCCACCGACTTCGGGTTCGCGGTGGTCGCCCACCCGCACCGTCCCGAGACCGCGCTCAACTTCCCGGTGGTCAGCCAGGAGGTGCACCTGCCCCCCGACCACCGGCTGGGCGTGTACCGGACCGAGGACGGGGGCGGCAGCTGGCGGCCGTTCACGGAGGGCCTGCCGCGGGACCCCTACTTCGGGATCGTGCTGCGCGACGGCGCCTGCACCGACGGGGCGGCCGTGCCCGGATTCTACTTCGGCACCCGGTCGGGCGACGTCTACGCCGCCACCGACGACGACGGCGGCGGCTGGCACCCGGTGGTCCGGCACCTGCCCGACGTCCTGTGCGTGCGCGCCGTGGAGGTGTGAGATGCGGGTGACGGTACACCTGCCGGGGCTGCTGCGGGCCGACGCCGACGGCGCGGCCCACGTTCCGGTGGAGGTCGAGGACGGGACCGCGCTGGGCGGGGTGCTGGACGCCCTCACCGCCCGCTACCCGGGCCTGGACCGGCGGATCCGCGACGAGCGGGGGCGGCTGCGCCGCTACGTCAACGTGTTCGTGGACGAGGACGAGTGCCGCGGCGTCGGCGGACTGGCGGCGCCGGTCCGCGACGGTGCGGACGTGCGCGTGCTGCCGTCGGTGGCGGGCGGCTGAGGGACCCCGGCCGCCCGGACCGGTCCGGGCGGTGCTTCCGGCGCTGTCCCCCGGCCGCGGGGCGGGGACGCTGCGCGGCTCCGGCCAACGCAGCGCCCCGCGCGGCTCCGCTTCGTCCGCCGTGATCTCGTACTCATAGCGGGGTTCGAGCACCGGCGCCGGCTACAAGTACAAGATCACCGCAGGGCAGGACCCGTGCACCACACCGGCGACACGTCCGACCGGCCCGCTAGCCGGAGCGCTCGGCGCGCATGGGTGCCGGGCGCAGGTAGGTCAGGCTCCGCCACACCCACTCCAGCGGGCCGAGCCGGAACCGGCGCGCCCACAGGTGGGCGAGGACCGCGGTGGCGACGAAGTAGGCGGCGGCCAGGGCGTACTGGGCCAGGAGGGGGACCGTCCCCTCGAACGGGCCCATGACCGCCAGGAACACCGCCGTGCTGCCCAGGTACACCGTGAGGGTCATCCGCCCGAGCGGGGCCAGGGTGCCCAGCACGCGCGACGCCCGACGGCCTCTGAGCACCAGCCACCACACCAGTCCCAGGTAGAGCAGGGCTCCGCCCAGGTTCAGGAGCGTGTGCCCCAGGAGGATGACCACGGTCTCGCCAACGGACCGCACCGGCACGCCGTCGGCGCCGAACTCGGTCGGGAACACCACGCTGCCGACGAGCATGAGGACCACGCTGAGGCCCTGGACCACCGCGCCGAACACCAGCATGCGCAGCGGCAGGCGGGAGGCCCCCCGCGCGTCGGCCCCGGGCCCGGCGGTGAGCTCCGGGCGGCGGGCCAGCCACACGCCCACGCAGAAGAACCCGAGGGTCTGCGGGACGAGCACCACCGAGGCCCCCCAGGTGTACTCCTCGAAGAACGGGGAGAGCAGGAGGTCCGACGCCGGCACGGCGGCGAACAGCACGGCCGCCGCGACCAGCGGCCGGCGGCGGGAACCGCCGAGCAGCAGCGGCACCAGGGGGATCAGCAGCAGCGCCGCGGCCGAGTACTGGGTGAGGATGTCCCCGTCGAAGACCGCCAGGTGCGGAAGTCCGAACAGCAGCCCCAGGACGGCGTAGCGGCGCAGCATCACCGCCGCGGGACGCCCGCCGCGCCGGGCGGCGGCCCGCCACGCCAGGACCACGCCCGCGCCCAGCAGCACCATGAGCATCGTCCTGGCCCTGCCCGACATGAGCAGGTTGAGGCCGCCGTTCACGAGGTCGGTCAGCAGACTCGAGACCCCGTTCCCCGACATCTCGACGGGATAGACGACGGAGGACGCGTTCATCATGACCACGCCGATCATCGCGAGCGCCCGGGCGACGTCCAGGAAGACCACGCGCCGCGCGGGCGGCGGAAGGCCGGGGACGTCACCGTCGGACGCGGCCCCGGCCCCGGTCGTGTGCCGTGCCTCGGTCCCCTGCTGTACCTCGGTCGTGTGCCGCGCCTCGCTCATGCGGTGCCCTCTCCCCCTCGGACGGTGAACGGCCCCCAGCCTCGCCTCCGGACCCGTGCGCGCGCATCGACCGAACGGCCGACGCCCGGGCCCGCCCGCCTCGCACCTTTGGCCGAGGCCCGCCGCGTCCGCGCGGCCTACGCTGGTCGCCATGGCCATGAACAGGATGTTCGCGACGCTCGGCGGCGGCCGGATCGGCGGCGCGCTGCCCCGGCTCGCGCCGTGGGCCGTGGCGTGCCTGCTCGCGGCGATGTGGGCCCTGGACCTGCTGCGCGTTCACGGCAACTTCTCCAGCCCGGGCTGGATGGGGCCTCCGCACTCCGCCATGGACTACGCGCCGGTGGTCTCCGGCGGGGTGGTCTGCGCGCTCGCCCTGTCCGCCCTGCGCCCGTCGTCGGGACCGGTGCCGACCGCGGTGACCGGTGCGGCGGCCGCGGCCGCGGTGCTGGCGACCTCGGCGGTGCTGTGGCCGCTGCCCACGGGGGCGTTCGGGTACGCCTTCGCGAGCTCGGAGGTCAGCGGGCTGCTGGTGCTGCTCGTGCTGGCCGGGCTGCGGTGCGGCCCCTGGCAGATCGGCGCGGTGGCGCTGTGCGCCTTCGCGGCCATCCTCTCGGACTACGCACGGGAGCCCGTCCCCTACTACGTGAGCCTGGCCAGCACGTCGCTGATGTTCGTGGCCGCGGGGCTGGCTCCGGGGCTGTACCTGCGGTGGCGGGAGGCCCAGCGGCGCTCCCACGTGGAACACGCCCGGTCCCAGGAGCGACTGGCGATCGCCCGCGACCTGCACGACGTCGTGGCGCACGAGGTGACCGGCATCGTCGTCCAGGCGCAGGCGCTGCGCCACATCGCCGACCGCGACCCCGGCGCGGTGCGGACCGCACTGCCCGAGATCGAGGCGGCGGGGGCGCGCGCCCTGGAGTCCATGCGCGGGATGGTCTCGCGCCTGCGGGAACCGGGTGACGTGCCGCTGGCCCCGGACACCGCCGCGGAGCTGGCCCGGCTGGCGACGCCGGCGGCCGACGGCCGCCCGGAGGTGGTGGTGCGGTGCGGCGGTCCCGTGGACGCCCTGCCGCCGACCGCCGGAACGTCGGTGCTGCGGATCGCCCAGGAGTCGGTCACCAACGCGCTGCGGCACGCCCGGGGCGCCACCCTGGTGGAGGTGTCGGTGGAGGCCGGACCGGAGGAGGTCGGGGTGCGGGTGAGCGACGACGGCCAGGGGGCCTCGGGTGCGGCCGGGGGCGGGTTCGGCCTGGTCGGCATGGCGGAGCGGGTGCGCCTGCTCGGCGGCGTGTTCTCCGCGGGGCCCCGGGACCGGGGCTGGGAGGTGGCGGCGCGGCTGCCGCTGGAGCGGGCGGGCCACGGCCCGGAGCGACGTTCGACGGTCGGGGAGCAGGGGTGACGGTGATGCGGGGGTCCCAGGAGGGCGGAGGGGAGCGTGCGGTGTCCGGGAACGGCACGGCGCCGATCCGGGTGCTGCTGGCGGACGACCAGGCCATGGTGCGGACCGGGTTCCGGTACATGCTGGCGGCCGAGGACGGCGTCGAGGTGGTGGGAGAGGCCGGTGACGGCCTGGAGGCGGTCCGGCTGGCGCGGGAGCTGCGCCCGGACGTGGTGCTCATGGACATCCGGATGCCGGGGGTGGACGGCCTGGAGGCCACCCGGCGGCTGGCCGGTCCGGGGGTGGCCGACCCGCTCCGGGTGGTCGTGGTGACCACGTTCGACCTGGACGAGTACGTGCACGCGGCGCTCACCGGAGGGGCGGTCGGGTTCCTGCTCAAGGACGCCGGACCGGCCCTGCTGGTGGAGGCGGTGCGGGCCGCCGCCAGGGGTGACGCCCTGGTCTCCCCGAGGGTCACCGTGCGGCTGCTGCGGCACTTCGCGGCGGCGCCCCGGCTCGCGCCGGGGGACTGCGGACTGACCGTGCGGGAGCTGGACATCGTGCGCGCGGTGGCGCGGGGGCTGACCAACACCGAGGTGGCCGCGGAGCTGTTCGTCACCGTGAGCACGGTCAAGACGCACCTGGCGAGCGTGCAGGCCAAGCTGGGCGCGCGCAACCGCGTGGAGGTGGCGGCCTGGGCCTACCGCAACGGGCACGCGGAGTAGGCGGAGTCCGACTCCCCCGGGCGGCGGCCGTCCCCAGCCCCCACCGCCGCTCGTCCCGGTGGGGTCTCCTGGGGCCCCTGGGGACGCCCGGCTTCCGGCCGCCCCTACCAGTTGGCGGGGGCGTAGTCCTTCAGGAAGCACCCGTGCAGGTCCTCGCCCAGCTCGCCCCGGACGATGGGGTCGTACACCCGCGCGGCCCCGTCCTCCAGGTCCAGGGGGGCGTGGAACCCGGCCTCGGCCAGCCGCTCCTTCTCCGGGTGCGGCCGCTCGTCCGTGATCCACCCGGTGTCCACGCTGGTCATCAGGATGCCGTCGGACTCCAGCATCTCCTGGGCGCTGGTGCGGGTGAGCATGTTGAGCGCGGCCTTGGCCATGTTCGTGTGGGGGTGCCCCGGCCCCTTGTAACCGCGGCCGAACACCCCCTCCATCGCCGACACGTTGACGATGTAGGTGCGGCGCGCCGGGGACGCGGCCAGGGACGGGCGCAACCGGTCCACCAGCAGGAACGGCGCGCTCACGTTGCACAGCTGCACCTCCAGCATCTCGACGGGGTCGACCTCGCCGATCCGCCGCGTCCAGCTGTTCACCGGCGCCAGGTCGGGGACCAGCCCTCCGGCGTCGATCGCCGTCCCGGTGCGCACCCTCTCCATCGAGGCCGAGCCCGTGGTCAGCGCCAGCGAGGTGAGCATGGCCGGGGTGAGCGCGTGGGTCGCCGGAGCGTCCTGCGCCGGGCCGGTGCGCCCCTCCAGGGCGTGCGGGCGCACCCCGCCCAGCACCAGCGGCTCGGGGAGCCCCTCGCCCGTGAGCGGTTCGGCCTCGGCGGCGGCCAGCGGCGCGTAGGAGCCCGGCGACCGGCGCACCGTCTGGGCCGCGTTGTTGATGAGGATGTCCAGCGGCCCCTGTTCGGCCACCGAGTCGGCCAGCCGCAGCACCTGGGCGGGGTCGCGCAGGTCGACGCCCACCACCCGCAGCCGGTGCAGCCACTCGCCGCTGTCGGGCATCGCGGCGAACCGGCGTACCGCGTCGTTGGGGAACCGCGTGGTGACGGTGGTGTGCGCGCCGTCCCTGAGCAGCCGGAGGGCGATGTACATGCCGATCTTGGCCCGGCCGCCGGTGAGCAGGGCGCGTCGGCCGGTCAGGTCGGTGCGGGCGGCCCGGCGCTCCCTGTTGAACGCGGCGCACGCGGGGCACAGCTGGTGGTAGAAGGAGTCGACCTCGCGGTACCTCTGCTTGCAGACGTAGCAGGGCCGGGGTCTGCTCAGCACCCCGGCGAGGGCGCCGCCGCTCCCGCTGGTGAGGGCGCGGCCGTTGGTCTCGTCGTCGATCCGGTCCGGCGCCGCGGTGGCGGTGGCCGCGAACACGGCGTTGTCGTGGGCCCTGCGGGCGGCCTGCCGCTCCCTGCGGCGCTGCTCCTTGACCTGTTTGAACAGGCGGGCGGTCGCGCGCTGGAGGAGGGCCGAGTCCGGGTGGTCGCTGGGCAGCTCCCCGGCGCGGGCGATCACGTCCAGGCACACGGCCAGCCGGTCGGGATCGATCCGCTCCACCGGGTTCTCCGGTTCCTCCGGCCGTGTCTGCGCATCCGTGTCCGTCATCGTCTCCGTCACCGCTCCACCGCCGCGCCGCGGTCGCCGCGGCCGGCCTCCCGTCCCTGTGCCCGATGGCTCCCGACTCGGGGCCATCAGGAACTGTATGCGCACCCTCGGACCGCGCGGAGCACGGTCCGAGGGAGCCGGTGCGCATCGGGTGTGAGTGACGGGTGAGTATGGAAGGGGAGACCGAAACCGTGTGAGAAGCATGAATACGCACGTGACGTATGAACAGGGATGACCGCGTGCGCGGCGCGGTGGTCCCGGAAGCGGGGAGAAGAGCCGTGACCCAGCAGAAGGCCGCCGCGAGCGCGGGCGGCGGTTCCGAGCCCGAACTCGTGGTGCTGCTCGACGAGCGGCACCGGCGCGTGGGTGTCGCCGACAAGGCCAGCGTGCACACCCGGGACACCCCGCTGCACCTGGCGTTCTCCTGCTACGTCCTGGACGCGGACGGGCGGGTGCTCCTCACCCGCCGCGCCCTGGACAAGACCACGTGGCCGGGGGTGTGGACGAACAGCTGCTGCGGCCACCCCGGCCCGGACGAGGACTTCGAGGCGGCCGTGCGCCGCCGGGTCGCCCAGGAGCTGGGGATGCGCGTCAGCGGGGTGCGGTCCGCGCTGCCCGACTTCCGGTACCGGGCGGTGTCGGCCGAGGGGATCGTGGAGAACGAGTTCTGTCCGGTCTTCTGGGCCCGCGCGGAGGACGGCCCGGTCCCGGACCCCGACCCGTCGGAGGTGGCCGAGTACGCGTGGACGGAGTGGTCGGACCTGGTGGCGGTCGCCGAGCGGACACCGTGGCTGCTGAGCCCGTGGGCGGTCGAGCAGATCCCCCTCCTGGACGCGCTCTGAGCCGTGCGGCGGCGCCGGAGCGGGGGCGGCGGCCCCCGGGAGCCAGCGCGGTGGCGCCGGTGGCCGGGGCGGTGGCGCCGGTGGCCGGGGCGGGGAGCGCGGGGAACCGGCGCGCCGCCGCCGGGGCGCCGGTGACCGGGCGGCCGGGAGGGGCGAAGGGCCCCGTACCCGGGTAGGACTGGGGTGGCCGTTCCCGACCCCCTGGAGCCGCACCCATGTCCGAACGCCCCGCCGGGCGACCGCTCCGCCCGGCCGCCCTCGTCCTCGACGTCCTCGACACCCTCTTCCCCCTCGCGCCCCTGGAGTGGCGGTTCCGGGAGGCCGGGATCCCCCGGGTGCTCATGACCCGCTGGTCGGACCACCTGCTGCGCGACTCGTTCGCCCTGGCCCTGGTGGGCGGCGACGGCGCCGACCGCTCCTTCGAGGACGTGGTCCGGGGCGCGCTGCGCGACATCACCGGCCACCAGATCGCCCCCTCCGCCGAGGACGCCATCGTCGAGGGCATGGCCGGACTCGATCCCCGCCCGGAGGCGGAGGCCGCGCTGCGCGCCGCGCGCGGAGCCGGACTGCGGGCCGTGGTCCTGGGCAACCACGACGACGTGCTGCCCCGGAGGCTGCTGGAGCGCGCCGGTCTGCTCCACCTGGTGGAGGACGTGCCGGCCGCCCGCCCCGCCGGGGAGTGGAAGCCCGCGCCGGGCGCCTACCGGGCCGCCGCGCGGTCCCTGGGGGTCCCCCCGGAGCGGCTGGCCCTGGTCACCGCGCACGGATGGGACGTCGCCGGGGCGAGGAACGCGGGGCTGGTGACCGGCTGGTCCTCCCACCTGGAGGGGCGCTTCCCGTCGGTCTTCGCCCCGCCGGACGTCTCGGGCCGCGACCTCGCCGAGACGGTGGACGGGCTCGCGACCCTGCCCTGCGGGGCGCCCTGAGCGGCGTGGGACGGGTCCCGCGGGGTTCGGGGCGCCACTCCCCCGGCGGCGGACGCACCCGCCGGCCGGGACCCGCCCCCGTGGCGGACCGGCCCCTTCCGGGGCGCCGGGTCTCAGGTGAGGTAGAACGGCTCCGCGCGGTCCTGGCGGGCGTAGGCGATCCGGTCGAGGATGCGCTGGGGCATGTCCGGCAGGGCCTTGGGCGGGAACCAGCGCACGTCCAGGCTCTCGTCACCGCTGGCGTCGGGCGCTCCGCCCACGGGCCGGCAGCGGAAGGCCAGGTCGAGGAACTGCACGCGGTCGCCGTTGGGATAGGTGAAGGGCTCCTGGGCGACCACGCTGGTGAGCCGCTCCACCTCGACCTCCAGGCCGGTCTCCTCGCGCACCTCGCGGACCACGGCCCGGGCGGGCTGCTCCTCCGGTTCCAGGATGCCGCCGGGCGTGCACCACCGGCCGTCGTCCGCGCGCCGGTGCAGGAGGACGTCGCCCTCCTCGCCGATCACCACCGCCGTCACCCCGACGAGGGGGAGGAGTCCGTGGCCGACGTGGCTGCGGAGCGCGAGAAGGAAGTCAGGAACGGGCATGGGCCCGAGGGTAGTGCCTGGTGGGTCGGCCGGAAGTGTTACCGGTGTGGCGCAAGGGTTCTGACCTGCGGTGATCTTGTACTTATAGCGAGGTTGGACGTTCGAGCCTCGCTATAAGTACAAGATCACGGAGAACAGGGCTCCCTTTCGGTCACCGCCTAGCCGCGCTCCCGGGCGGCCCGCAGTTCGGCGTACTCCCCGGCCAGGATCGACATCAGCACCGCGTCGTGCCACTCGCCGTCCCAGCGCAGGGACTCGCGCCAGACGCCCTCCCTGACGAAGCCCGACCGGGCGTAGGACTTCTGCGCGTTGGTGTTGAACGCGAACACCTCCAGGGCGACCCGGTGCAGCCCGGCCACGGTGAAGGCGTACTCCAGCACCAGGTCCGTGGCCTCGGTGCCGTAGCCCCTCCCGGTGACGGACATGCCGTTGAGCGCGATCCGGTAGCCGACGCAGGCGTTGTCGGGGTCGAGGTCGATCAGCGCGCACTCGCCCACGGGCGCGCCGTCCTCCCTCGCGAAGATCACCCAGTCGGCGCGGTCGTGGTGGTCGGGCCGCGTCGCGGCCCAGCGCACCAGCTCCTCCCTGGTGAACTCCCGGTGTGTGCCGGTGAGGCGGCGCACCTCGGGGTCCATGCGCAGCACCGGTTCGATGAAGTGCTCGCCCGTCCTGGCGTCGAGGGGTTCGAGGCGGACCTTCGTCCCGGTGAGGGCGGGCTGCTCGCGGAAGACGTCGGGAGGCACCATGCCGGGATCCCACCAGAGGAGGCCGCCGGGCGCAACGGCTTTTCCGGCCCCGCCGCAGCGCCCGCCGGGGTGGTGGTGCCCCGCCGGGGCGGTGGCCCCCGCTCCCCCGGCGGGATCCCTGTACGATCCGGGCACGGTGTGCCGTGTCGGACGGGGCGAGGGGGACCAGGTGTCGGTCGGTTCGGGAACGGTCAGCTTCCAGACGGTCCGGGAGACCAACCTGGGCGTCGTGCTGCGCACGGTCCGCGAGCTGGCCCCCTGCTCTCGCGCGGCGGTCGCCGCGGTCACCGGGCTGAACAAGACCACGGTGTCCAGCCTGGTCGCCGACCTCATGGCGCGCAGGCTGGTCCGCGAGACCGGGCGGTCCTCCCGCCAGCGGGTGGGGCGCCCCGGGGTGCTGCTGGACCTGGACGACTCCTCGATCGCGGCGATCGGCCTGGAGGTCAACGTGGACTACCTGTCGGTGGTCGCCGTGGACCTGCTCCAGCGCGAACTGGTCAGCCGCCACGTCCCCTTCGACGCCCGTTCGGCCGGGGCGGAGGCGTGCGCGCGGCACATCGCGCGCACCCTCGGCGCGATGGCGGACGACCCGGTGCTGCGCGGGCGCACCGTGGTGGGGGTGAGCGTGGCGGTCCCGGCGCTGATCGACGCCCCGTCGGGGACGGTCACGCACGCGCCCAACCTGGGCTGGCGCGACGTGCCGCTGCGCGACCGGCTGTCGGAGCTGCTGCGCGAGGCCGGGATGGAGGACGTCCCGGTACGGGTGGACAACGACGCGAACCTGGGCGCGGTGGCCGAGTTCCGGGTGGGGTCGTTCGCGGGGACGGCCGACCTCGCGTACCTGACCGGCGAGGTCGGGATCGGCGCGGGCATCCTGACCGGGGGCGAGCTGCTGCGCGGCGTCAGCGGGTTCGCGGGCGAGGTGGGCCACCTGTCGCTGGCCCCGGACGGGCCGGTGTGCGCGTGCGGGCGGCGCGGCTGCCTGGAGGCGCTGGCGGGGATCGGGGCCATCCTGCGCGGGGCCGTCCCCGACCTGCTCCCGGACCGCCCGCTGTCGGGCAGCGACGTCGCCGAGCTGGTGGGGGCGGCCGTGGAGCGCGCCGAGGCGGGCGACGCCGCCGCCGTCGGCGCGCTGGAACGGGCGGGCACGTGGCTGGGCCGGGGCCTGGCCGTGCTGATCAACGTCACCAACCCGAGCCTGGTGGTGCTGGGCGGCTACTTCGTGCCCCTGGGCCCGTGGCTGCTGCCGAACTGCCGGGCGGAGGCGGCCGCGAGCGCGTTCGCGCCGGACGCGGGCGGCTGCCGGGTGGAGCTGTCGTCCCTGGGACTGAGCGCGGCGGCCCGGGGCGGGGCCGCCGCGATGATCCACTCGCTCGACGCGGGGCTGCTGCCCCTGCCCGAGCCCGCCGCCCCGGCCACCGCTCCCGCGTCCGCCGGGGAGCCCGCCGCGGGCCCGGCGGCGGGCGGTGCGGAGCCGGGCGCAAGCCCCGGGGGCGCCGCCTAGCGGAACCGGTGGGGGAGCGGCCCGTGCGGGCCGCTCCCCCACCGGTCACCGGGCCGCCCCTCTCCCCCCGGCGTTCGGGCACCGGTGACGCGCCCTCCGGGGCCGCCCCGGGGCGGCCCCGGTCAGTCCGCGTCCGGGGCCGGACCGCCGCCGGTCAGGACCAGGTCGGCCACCGCGGTGCCCGGCCGCTCGAAGACCAGGTACAGGTCACGGATCCCCCAGGCCCCCCTCGCGTCCTCGAAGGCCGCGCCGACCTCGGTGAAGTCGTAGCCGTCCTTGCCCGCCGGGACCTCGGCCACCGCGGCGGTCGGCCCGTCCTCGGGGTCGTCCAGGCGGATCCGGACCGCGCAGGCGTGCTCGGCGTTCACCGTGAGGCGGCACCCGGTGACCCCGTCGCCGAGGTCCACGTCGTGGAAGGCGGCCCACGCGCCGTCCTCCCGGGAGCGCACCGCGTCGCCCCGCTCGGGGGTGAGCGGGCACAGGGACGTGCCCCGGGCGTCGTCGTAGCCCGCGGCCGACCACGGGGCGCGCGGGTCGCGGGGCGGGATGGTCTCGCCGGGCACGTCCAGGGCCGCGGTGGCGCGGATGTCGGTCGCCGAGCGCCCGACCAGCACCTCGCGCGGCGCGTCCTCCACCACGAAGCGGTCGCGGGTGGTGTCCCACAGCGCGAGCCGGTCCACGTCGAAGGAGACCGTGGCGACCGCGCTGCGCCCCGGTTCCACGCGCACCCGGGCGAACCCGCGCAGCGCGCGCAGCGGGGTCCGCACCCGCGAGGCCAGCTGGCGCGTGTAGACCTGCACCACCTCGTCGGCGGGCCGCGTGCCCGTGTTGGCGACCGTGACGGTGACGGTGACCCGGCCGCCGTCCACGGCGACCGCGGGGGCCGCGTACTCCACCGGCGTGTAGCCGAGGCCGTGCCCGAAGGGGTAGAGCGGATCGCCCTCGAAGTACAGGTAGGTGCCGCGCGCGCCGATGATGTCGTAGTCGAGCATCCCGGGCAGGTCGTCGGCGGAGCGGTACCAGGTCTGCGGAAGCCGCCCGGCGGGCTCGGCGTCGCCGAAGAGCACGTCGGCGAGCGCGTGGCCGTACTCCTGGCCGCCGTGCGCCGACCACAGGACGGCCGGGACGTGCTCGTCGGCCCACGTGATCCCGAACGGGTAGCCGCTGCTGAGCACCAGGACCGTGGCGGGGTTGGCCGCGCGCACGGCGCGCAGCACCCGCTCCTGGGCGGCGGGCAGGTCCAGGTCGGTCCGGTCCTCGGTCTCGCGCCCGTTGACCATGGGGTGGTCGCCCAGGACGACGACCGCGACGTCCGCGGTGGAGGCCACCCGCGCGGCCTCCCGCGCGCCCGAGCCGATCCCGTCCACGGTGAACGGGGTGGCCCGCTCCGCGTCCTCGGTCAGGACGAGGCGGCCGTCCCGCACGGTGACGCGGCGGCCGCTGTGCACGTGCGTGAGCCGCAGGAGGCCCCGCTCCTCCTCCAGGCGGAAGGTCTGGGTGACCTCCCAGGTGCCGGGGCCGGGCGCGGTGCAGGCCAGGACCCCGTCGGCCCCCGCGTCGACGTACCTGCCCGTCCGCGCCGAGCGCAGGGCGCAGGCTCCGCCGCCCCAGTCCAGGAGGTCGAAGCCGTGGTCCTCCAGCGGGGCGCCTCCCGCCGGGGCCCCCTCCACCGGGGCTCCCTCCGCCTCGGGCGCGTGCCGCCGGAGGGTCCCGTCCGCGCCGCGCGGCGACCCGTGCCCGTCGCGGAGCACCGTCCGGAGCGGGCCCCCGTCGCCGGGGTCCACGACGACGCCGTCCCCGGGCGCCGCCAGCCGCACGCGGTCGACGCCCTCGCAGAACACCGTCTCCACCCGCTCGGCGATCCCGGCGCGCGCGGTGACGGCGTAGGGCAGCGTCCCGCTGTACCAGTCCTCCAGCACGGTGTCGCCGAGCTGGCCGAGGACGGCGACCCGGCGCACGTCGCGCAGCGGGAGCGTGCCCTCGTTGCGGAGCAGGACGATCGAACGGGTGGCCGCCTCCCGGGCCAGCGCCCGGTGCTCGGGGGTGTCGAGGGCCCCCGCGTCCCCGCTCCCTGCGTCCCCGGCCTCCCCGGTCGGGCCCTCCCCTGCCAGCAGGTCCCCACCCGCCCCGCCGGGCTCGGGGTCGAACTCGCCCAGCCGGATCCGGACCGACAGCACGTTGCGCACGGCGCGGTCGACGTCGGCCTCGGTGAGCAGCCCCCGGCGCAGCGCCTCGCGCACGTGCCCCAGGGTGGCCTCGGTGCGGTCGTCGTCCTGGGTGAAGCTGTCGAGCCCGGCCCGGATCGCGTGCGCGTAGGCGGTGGGCAGGTCGGGGTGGAAGTGCTGGGTCTCCACGAGGTTGGCGGGCGCGTAGGCGTCGCTGACCACCAGCAGGCGGTCGGGCGCGGCCGGGCGCAGCACGTCGCCGATCAGCGGGCTCAGGTGCGCGGGCCGCCCGTTGACCAGGTTGTAGGAGGGCATGACGGCCACGGCCGCCCCCTCGGCCAGGGCGGGCAGGAAGGCCGGGAGCTCGTACTCGTGCAGGACCCTCGGCGGCAGGTCGCTGGAGGTCTCGCAGCGGCCCTCCTCGTTGTTGTAGGCGAGGAAGTGCTTGAGGGTGGGCGCGAGGCGCAGCGTGTCGCCGTCGCCGGCCAGCCCCCGGGCGTAGGCGGCGCCCAGGAGCCCGGTCAGCCACGGGTCCTCGGAGTAGCCCTCCTCGTTGCGGCCCCAGCGGGGATCGCGCAGCGGGTTGACCACGGGCGCCCAGACGTTGGGCCAGGCGCCCGCGTCCCTGCGGGCGAGCACCTCCTCGGCGGTGGCCCGGCCGACGAGGCGGAGCAGGCCGGGGTCCCAGGTGCTGGCCAGGCCGACGGCCTGCGGGTAGACGGTGGCCGGTCCGAGCCAGGCCAGCCCGTGCAGGGCCTCGGTCCCGGTGCGGAAGGGGCCGATGCCGAGGCGCTCGACGGGTGCCTGGTGCTGGTGGAGCAGGCCGATCCGCTCCTCCGGGGTGAGGCGGGCGAGCAGGTCGTCCACGCGCCGTTCGGACGGCAGGGCGGGGTCCCGGTACGGCGGCAGGTGCGGCTGGAGGGTCATGGGGGGTGTCCGCCTCTCGTGCGCGGGGGTATTGTCCTTCGAAATCGAACCGCTTCGACTTCGATACCTGAGGACCTTGTGTGCCACATCACAGTGGAGTAATTTGTTTGTCTAAACGGCCAACTAATTCATAGCAAAATGGCCCCTCGTTTCCTACCCCCCTGGGCTCCCCGGCCTGCTCAACCGAAGGAACGACGCTATGCGCACCACCCCCCTGCGCCCGATCCCCAGCCGACGCCGGTTCCTCGGCCTGGTGGGCGCCTCCACCGCCGCGGCGGTCACCGCGGGAACGCTCTCCGGCTGCGGGTCGGAGTCCACCAGCGGCGGAGGGTCCGCCTCCTCCGCCAGCTCGCTGGACGACCTGATCCCCACGCACATCCCGTTCGAGGGGGTCGTCCCCGACATCCCGGGACAGCACGGCGCCCCGGACGGGTTCACCTCCTACCCGGCGGAGTTCGTCCAGGCCGTGCCCGAGGCCCCCGGCAGGGGCGGGCGGTACACCGCGATGACCCCGCTGTGGGGGCCGATCCCGCCCGGACTGGGCAACAACTCCTTCTTCGACTACGTCAACGGACGCCTCGGCGCCACGGTGGAGTTCAACTTCCAGGACGGCAACACGGTCATCGACAAGATGAACGCGGTGATCGCCGGGCGCGACGTCGCCGACATCACGATGTTCCCCGACTGGACCATCAACCTGATCCCGCAGTTCAACCGGGCCGTCGGCGAGCTCTTCGAGGACCTGACGCCCTACCTGGCCGGTGACGCGGCGCGGGCCTACCCCCTGCTGGCCAACCTGGACAGCGACGCCTGGCGGTGGAACGTCTTCAACCAGCAGCTGCACGGGGTGCCCTGGCCCGCCGAGCCCTTCGGCAACTGGGTCCTGTACCGGCGCGACCTGCTGGAGGAGTACGGCCTGGAGGCGCCGACCAGCCCCGACGAGCTGTTCGCGATCGGCGAGGAGATCAACGACCCGGACAACAACCGCTGGGCCTTCGGCGACTTCAACCTCAGCATGCGCCAGATCTTCGGCGCGCCCAAGCAGTGGCGTTACGAGGGCGGCGAGCTCATCCACATGTTCGAGACCGAGGAGTGGAGGGCCAGCATCGAGTACATGCGCAGGGTGTTCGACGCGGGGCTCGTCCACCCCGACATCGTCGCCCAGGGGGACAACTCCAAGGAGCTGCTCAACTCCGGGCAGATCGTCTTCAACCAGGACGGCATCGGCGGCTGGCACGAGGCCTACATGCAGATGCTCGGCGACAACCCCGACTTCCGCCTGGACCTGATGCCGGTCTTCGGCAACGGCGGCGCCGACCCGGTGATGCACAGCAGCGACCCCTCCGCCCAGTCGGTGTTCGTGCGCAAGGGCATGGAGCCGGAGCAGGTCGAGGAGATCCTGGGCATCCTCAACTACTGCGCCGCGCCGTTCGGGACGCGGGAGTACATGGACTACCGCTACGGCGAGGCGGGCGTGCACCACGAGCTCAACGACGACGGCGCCCCGCAGCTCACCGACACGGGCAACGGCGAGGTCAACGACGGCTACTACTTCATCAGCGGGCGCCCCCAGGCGGTCACCGAGAGCCAGTACCCGGACTTCGTGCCGTGGAAGTGCGACTGGTACAACCACGCCGCCCAGTTCGCCGACGACGACCCGTTCGCGGGCATCCGCATCCAGCGCCCCGAGCGCTTCGCCGGGGCCGAGACCCCGCTGACCGACAGGGTCAACGACATCATCCGGGGCCGCGACGACCTCAGCTCCCTGGACCAGGCCGTCGCGGACTGGCGCCGCGACGGCGGCGACGAGGGCCGGGAGTTCTACCTGGGGGTCCTCCAGGAGCACGGCCGTGACTGAGCGGACCATGACCAAGGGCGAACCGCCGTCCCCGGCCGCCGCGTCCCGCGGGCGCGGGGGCCGGGGGCGGCCCCCGGCCGTCCCGGACCACCGGGGCGGGCCCGCGGCCCCGAGGCGCAGGCGGGTCCCGCTCGGGGCCCGGCTGCGCCGCGACTGGCAGCTGCTGCTGATGACGCTCCCGGCGATCGGCCTGCTGGCGGTGTTCCACTACACGCCGACCCTCGGCAACATCATCGCCTTCCAGGACTACAACCCCTGGGACGGGGTGTGGGGCAGCCCGTGGGTGGGTCTGGCCCACTTCGAGCGGCTGTTCACCGACCCCCGCTTCTGGAGCGCGGCGGGCAACACGCTGGTCATCGCCGGCGTCCAGCTGGTGTTCTTCTTCCCCGTCCCGATCGCCCTGGCCATCCTGCTGGACAGCGTGCTCAGCCCCAGGCTGCGGATGGTGCTCCAGAGCATCGTGTACATGCCGCACTTCTTCTCGTGGGTCCTGGTCGTCACCCTGTTCCAGCAGATCCTGGGCGGCGCCGGGCTGTTCTCGCAGCTCCTGCGGCAGAACGGGTACGCGCCTCTGGAGATCATGACCAACCCGGACGCGTTCCTGTTCGTGGTCACCTCCCAGATGGTCTGGAAGGACGCCGGGTGGGGCACGATCATCTTCCTGGCGGCGCTGGCCGCCGTGAACCAGAACCTCTACGAGTCCGCGGCCGTGGACGGGGCCGGGCGATGGCGGCGGATGTGGCACATCACCCTGCCGGGCCTGCGGCCGGTGATCATCCTGCTGCTCATCCTCAAGATCGGCGACATCCTCAACGTCGGGTTCGAGCAGTTCTACCTTCAGCGTGACGCGTTCGGATCGAACGTGTCGGAGGTGCTGGACACCTTCATCTACCACCAGACCCTGGTGACGGGGAACTTCAGCGCGGGAGCGGTCGCGGGCCTGGTCAAGGGCGTGGTCGGACTGGTCCTCATCGTGCTGGCCAACAAGCTGGCCCACAAGATGGGCGAAAACGGAATCTACCGACGAGCATGAGCACACTGTTCAAGGACCGCCCCGTGTGGGCGGAGCGCCCGAGTCTTCCCGCGCGTGCCGCGAAGAACACCACCCTGGCCGTCATCGCGGTCGTCATCCTCTTCCCGCTCTACGTCGTGATCCTGACCAGCCTGTCCCCCGCCTCGGCGGTGAACAGCGCGGGCGGCCTGGTGCTGGTCCCGCAGGGGATCTCCTTCCAGGCCTACGCCGACCTGTTCAGCGGCGGCGTGGTGACCCGGGCCGTCCTGGTCAGCCTGGGGGTCACGGCGGTGGGCACGCTGGTCAGCCTGGTGGCGACCGTCCTGGCCGCCTACGGCCTGTCCCAGCCCGGATCGCTGTGGCACCGGCCGCTGCTGTTCGCGGTGCTGCTGACCTTCCTGTTCGCCCCCGGGATGATCCCGCTGTACCTGCTGGTCAGCAACGTCGGCCTGATCGACAGCTACTGGTCGCTGATCCTGCCCACGGCGGTGAACGCGTTCAACCTGGTGGTGATGCGGGCGTTCTTCATGAACCTGCCCCAGGAGATCGGCGACAGCGCCCGGGTGGACGGGGCGGGCGAGTGGACCATCATGACCCGGCTGGTCCTGCCCATGTCCAAGGGGGTCACCGCGGTCGTCGGCCTGTTCTACGCGGTGGGCTACTGGAACGCCTTCTTCAACGCCATCCTCTACATCAACGACAACTCCAAGTGGCCGCTCCAGCTGGTGCTGCGCCAGTACGTGCAGCAGGGCCAGCAGCTCAGTTCGAGCTCGGTGATCGGCGACGCGGTGCAGGGCTCCGCCTCGGCGCCCAACCTGGCCATCCAGATGGCCATCGTGGTGGTGGCCCTGGTGCCGGTCACGTTCATCTACCCGCTGGTCCAGAAGCACTTCACCAAGGGCGTCATCATCGGCGCCGTGAAGGGCTGAGGCAGTGTTTTCCTGGACCTCCGCTTCGCTTCGGTCCGTGTTCGGGCGCCCGAAGTACGGGAACCTTCGGTGCCTACGGTGAGACGGCTCGTTCCTCGCGATCCCACCTCCACCACCTCCAGAACCCCGTGGGCGCCCGACCCGACCCCCACAGGCTGAGGCCGACCCGAAAACAGCCCCAGGTCCGCCCGCGCCCCCGGTTCCCCTCCTCCTGGGACCCGGGGGCGCGGGTGTGCCCGAGCACCGGTCGGTTCACCTCTCCTGCCGGTCCAGCTCCCGTTCCATCTTCTCCGGGGAGACGGACCCCTCCCGGCCCTCCTCCTCGGCCTCGTCCACGAGGCGGTCGAGCCACGTGTCCTCCGCCGCCTGCTCCACTTCGAGCAGGCGTCGGTACTCGTCGGCGTCGAGGAGGACGGCGACCGTTCTCCCCCGTCGCGTGATGAGGGGCGGGGCGTGCTCACGGCAGGCGCGGTCAATGGCGCTGGCGAGGTGTCGTCCCACCTCGGGCAGGGTGGCGGTCACCGGCTCGTTCATACGGCCTAGGTACCGCATGCGTGGCACGGCGAAGGGCCGGGAACCGCTCCCGCGGCTCCCGGCCCCGCCGTGTCGGTGCGTCAGCCGCAGGCCTCACCGTTCAGGGTGAGCCCGGTCGGCCGCGCGGGCTCGCCGTCGACGGTCCCGTTGAAGCCGACCGTCACCGAGCCCCCCGGGGCGATCCGGGCGTTCCACCCGGAGTCGGTGACCCGCACGGACGCGCCGTCCTGCGTGTGCGCGCCGTTCCAGAGGCTGGTCACCTGTTCACCGGCCGTGAACTCCCAGCCGACCTCCCAGCCCTCCAGGGCCTCGGTGCCGGTGTTGGTGACCGTCACCCCGGCCTGGAACCCGCCGGTCCAGGTGTTGGTCACCGTGTAGTCGACATCGCAGTCCCCGGGCTCGGGGTCCGGGTCCGGCGACGGGTCCGGAGACGGGTCGGGGTCCGGGTCCGGGTCCGGGTCCGGAGACGGGTCGGGGTCGGGACCGCCGCCCCCGCCCGCCAGGTCGCCGTAGACGATCCCGCGCCCGTTGGTGCCGACGTAGACCCGGCCGTAGACGTCGGGGTCGCCGGTGATGGCCGCCCCCGTCCAGGCCCACTGGTGCCGGTCGTCGTTGATCCGCACCCAGCTCTCGCCCGCGTCGTCGGAGCGGAAGATCCCGCGCACGCCGTCGATCCTGGAGCTGGTGTACACCGCCGGGTAGTCCGCGCCCGGAGCGGGCGCGCCGAAGCCGACCGCGTCGCCCTCGTCCACCGCCTCGATCCGTTCGAAGGTGGCCCCGGCGTCCGTGCTCCGCCACATGCCGTAGTGGTCCCCGGTGCCTCCGGCGACCCACACGTCACCGGTGTGGCCGGGCACCGCGCCGAAGCGGATGTTGCCCTCGGCCGGGAGCCCGTCGAAGCCCGCCGTGAAGGTGGCCCCGCCGTCGGTGCTGGTGTAGAAGGTGCCGCCGGAGACGGCGTAGAACACGTCCGGGTCCACCCGGTCGGCCTCCACCCGCGCGCCCTCGGGGACGCCGGCGGAGGCGGTCCACGACGAGCCCAGGGTGGTGGAGGCGTGCACACCGGTGCCGTCGGGGCTCCACACGACGGACGAGCCGTCGGCGGACACCGCGACCGTTCCGCCGCCGGTCACCCCGGCGGGCTCCTGTCCGGCCCACCAGCTGTCGCCGCCGTCGGTGGACAGGCCGATGGCCGCCTCGTCGTCGCTTCCGCCGACCCGCGCGATGGTCGCGGGCTGGAGTTCGGCGAAGTCCAGGCTGGTCCCGTGGCCCCAGTAGGGCTGCTGGTACATCTGCTCGGGGGCGGTGTCCAGGTCCTGGTGGGTGAAGCCGCCGACGTCGAGCAGGGCCGAGTGCAGGGGTGCGCCCTCGGGCGGGCTGATCAGGTCGTTGACGGCCGTCTCCTCCAGGCCGTGCGCCCTGACCCCGATGTCGAAGGTGGTGTCCGCGTCCCAGTTGGTGAGGTTGTCGCTGCCGTAGATCGTGGCGCCCGTGCCGTACATGAAGCGGTCGGAGTCGAACGGGTCGATCGCCATCGCCTGGGTCATCCAGCCGAGTTTGGGCTGGGTCTCCGGAGGCGTACCGGTTCCGCCGAAGTCCAGCCAGGGGGCTCCGGAGATGTCCATCTCGTAGCGCGCGGTGCGCTCGGGGTAGGCGCCCCAGTCCCACGCCTGGGTCCAGGTCCGGCCGCGGTCGGTGCTGCGGTAGATCTGGATGTCGGGCCACCAGGAGATCTGGGTGGCGACCATCAGCGTGTCCGGGTTCTGCCGGTCGATGGTCAGGCCGCCGTAGCCGAAGTAGTTGTCCTCGGAGTCGGAGGGGACGGGGCTGATGTTGCTCCACTCCCCCGTCTCCAGGTCCATGCGCCACACGTCGCCGGAGTCGCCGTCGTAGGGGCCCGGGGTGCTGGTGGTGGCCATGTAGAGCTGGCCGCCCTCGTGGTCCACGACCGAGTGCGCGGGCAGGTGCCCCGTGGGCGCACCGGGCACGGGCTCCCAGGTCACACCGCCGTCCTGGCTGCGGTGGACCGGGTCGTCCAGGTCGGCGACGCCGACGTAGACGTCCTGTGTGACCGAGCCCTCGGAGCCGGTCCGGGGGTCGAAGTCCACCCAGGTCACGCCGGTGATGTCGGACATCATGCCGGACTCGTCGCCCGGGTCCTGGACGTAGTCGCCGGGGTTGGGGAAGGCCTCCACCTCGGCCCAGGTGGCGCCGTGGTCGGTGCTGCGCCACAGGCCGTTGCCGCCGCTGGCGCCGAAGTAGACGACGCTGTTGTCGTTGGGGTCGACGGCCAGGCGTTCGCCGAGGCCGCGGCCGGGCATGTTGCCGCCGAGCTTGAAGGGCAGCTCGGCGGCCTCCCAGGTCTCTCCGCGGTCGTCGGAGCTGAGGATGGCCCCGTTGTTGGGGTCCCAGTCGTTGGTGTAGGTGCCGACGGCCGCGTACACGCGGTCGGGGTCCACGGGGTCGGTGGCGATGCTGACGACGCCCGTGTAGCCCCACTCGTCCCAGCCGACCCAGTCGAGCAGGGGGATCCAGCGTTCGGTGTCGGGGTTCCAGCGGTAGGCGCCGCCGATGTCGGTGCGGGCGTAGGCCAGGCCCGGCTCGGTCTCGCTGAAGACGATGCCGGGGACGAAGCCGCCCCCGACGATCTCGACGTTGTCCCACTCGTAGGCGGCCTGTGCCGCGGTCGGCTCGGCGGGGGCCGCTCCGGCCGCGGTGGTGGCGACGAGGGCGGAGGCGGCCAGCGCGGTGGCCGCGGCGACGGCGAGCGCCGGTGAGCCCCGCCCGCGTCTGGGGGGCCGGTGCTGTTCGGGAGGCATGTGCGGGCTCCTTGGGGGAAACGGGGGGTGGGCCCGCCCCGGGAAATCCGGCCCCGGGGCGGACGCGAATTCCCCATTAGTCTGGATAGCCGACTAACCCGCGGCAAGGGGTGTTGCGGGGGAAATTTCGAAGCGCTTCGACTGTCATACGCCGACCACGGGGAATTGCAGGGACACCGTCCGGTCCGGTACCAGGGCCGTCCTCCGCCTGGCTCCGCCGGGCAGGACGACCACCGTCTCCCGGGGCTCGACCGCGCGCAGCCGCGCGAGGGCCCGGCCGCCGGACCACTCCAGGAGGTCCACGACGACCCCGCCGCGGGCCCGCAGCCCCTCCACCCGGCCGGAGGACCACTCCCGGGGCAGGGCGGGCAGCAGGTCCAGGCGCCCCTCGGCGGACCGGGCCAGCATCGCCGCCGCCACGGCCGGGAACCCGCCGCCGATGTCCACGTTGAACAGGCTGCCGCGGTTGTGGGTGGGCACCAGGGTGGGGCGCCAGTAACGGGTGGCCAGCAGGGCCAGGGTCTGGTGCGCCTCGGCGGCCAGGCCCAGGTTGGCCGCGGCCAGCCCCAGCTGGACCAGGCCGAAGGCCATCTCGTCGGACTCCTGGCCGCGCCACCACGCGAGGCGGGCGCGCACGGCGGCCACCGCCGCCGCGCGCAGCCGGGGCGAGGCGAGGGCGGGGTCGGTCTCGTACCAGAGCGGGTACAGGTGGGAGGCGTGCCGGTGCGCGTGCCGCTCGGTCTGCCCGACCGGCCCGGCCGGTCCCGCCCACTCGGCGAGCTCGCCGCCCGCGGCGGTCCGGTAGCCGGGCAGCCGCGCCCCCAGCCGGGCCCAGCGGCGGGACCCGGGAACGCCCAGGACGCGGTGCGCCCGCAGCAGGTTGCGCACCAGGTCGCGCACGGCCGCCACGTCCATGGTGGCGTTGACGGCGGCCTGGCCGTCGCCGTCCCCGGGGGTGTTCTCCGGCGAGTAGGAGGGGGAGAAGCCCTCGTCGGTGAGGAAGTCCTCGTGGAACTCCGCCGCCGCGGTGAGGAAGGGCAGGGCGCGTTCGCGCAGGAACGCGCGGTCGCGGGTGTGGGAGTAGTGGTCCCAGTACAGGCGGGACATCCACGCCGCTCCCGCGGTCCAGCAGGTCAGGCACCACTCGGGGCCGAAGTGGTTGTGCCTGCCGGAGGTGGAGGCGTGCGCGGGCAGCAGGATCCCCCGGCAGCCGTAGAGCCGCCGCGCGTTCTCGGCCATGTCGTCGGCCATGCCGTCGAGGAGGTCGAACAGGCCGGTCATCAGCTCGGGCGTGCCCGTGGCGTGCAGGGCCGCGACGGCGGAGGGCAGGTTGCCGTCGAAGGTGTAGCCCGACCGCCACGGGGGGTCGTAGGTGCCGCTCCACACCCCCTGGAGGGTGGGCGGCAGGTCGCCGCAGCTGGAGACGATCGCGTACCGTCCGGCGTCGACGAGGCGGGCCACCAGGTCCGGGGTGGGCCCCGCCGCCAGGAGGTCCTCGCCGAGCGCGTCGGGCCGGACGGGGCCGTCCCCCAGCTCCAGCCGGAAGCGGGACATGAGGTCGCCGTGCACCGCCCGGTGGCGTTCGAGCGCCCCCGCGAAGTCCGGGACCGCCTCGCCGGGCGCCCCCGCGCCGGACGCGGGGAACCCGTCCACCCGCACGCGCGCCACGAGCCGGAGCCGCCGGACGCCCCGCAGGTCCAGCCCCGCGCCCCGGGCGCGGACCCGGCCGCCCTCGGCGGTGACGGCGCAGGTCACCGTGTACCCGGACAGGCCGCCGGGCGGGCGCCCGGGGAAGTCCGCCCGCAGGGCCAGCAGGCCGGGGGCGGTCTCGGAGGCCGCCTCCAGCGGGACCGGGGGCGGCCCCTCCAGCGGGGTGAGCCGCAGCGTCCCGTCCAGGCCGCGGGGCGAGGCGAGCTCGACGACCACGGCGTCGTCGGGCCGGGAGGCGAAGGCCCGGTGCACGGTCCCGTCCGGCAGTTCCTCGGTGACCAGCCCCGAGCCCAGGTCGCACGTGCGGGTGACGGGGCCCGGGCGGGGCCCGCGCGGGGCGAACGAGAGCACGGCGGCCCCGACGAGCGGGTCGATCCACCGGGTGTCGGCGTAGCCCGGGTGCTCCCGCGCCGCGAGCCGCGCGATCCGCTCGGCGGCGGCGCGGGAGCGGCCCCGGCGCAGCAGCTCCCTCAGCTCGGGCAGCACGGGCGCGGTCCCGGGGGCGGGCAGGGCCTCCGCGACGGGCAGGAAGAGCCTCTCGTGGCCGAGGGTGAGGCGGACGCGGTCCGCCGTCGAGTGCACGAGCGCTCCCTGGCGCCCGTTGCCGGTGACCAGAGCGTCCTCCCAGTTCCCCACCGGGTGGCGGGTGCGGACCTGTCGTGCTGCGGGCATGCGTGCTCCTCGTGTGGGGGGTGTCGCCGGAAGGGTTTTCGCCCTACTTTGTTGGCGCACACACCAAATTAGAAGGAGTTCCCATGTCCTCTCCACTGTGGTTCGGCGGCGACTACAACCCCGAGCAGTGGCCGGAGGAGGTCCAGGCGGAGGACGTGGAGCTGATGCGCCGCGCCGGGGTCAACCTCGTGACGGTCGGCGTCTTCTCCTGGGCACTCCTGGAGCCGAAGGAGGGCGAGTACCGGTTCGAGTGGCTGGACCGGGTGCTGGACCGGCTGGCGGACGCCGGGATCGGGGTCGCGCTGGCCACCCCGACCGCCTCTCCCCCGCCGTGGTTCGGGCTCGCCCACCCCGACGCGATGCCGGTGACCGCCGACGGGACCCGGCTCACCCACGGCAGCCGCGACACCTACGACGTGTGCTCCCCCGCCTACCGGGAGGCCTCGGTCCGGATCGCCCGCGCGCTGGCGGAGCGCTACTCCGGGCACCCGGCGCTGCGCGTGTGGCACGTGCACAACGAGTACGGGACGTGGTCGCACTCCGAGCACACCGCCGGGGCCTTCCGCGACTGGCTGCGGGGGCGCCACGGAGACCTGGACCGGCTCAACGCCGCGTGGACCACGGCGTTCTGGAGCCAGCACTACTCGGAGTGGGAGCAGGTCCAGCCGCCGCGCGCGACCCAGTACCTGCCCAACCCCGCGCACGTGCTGGACTTCCGGCGGTTCCTGTCGGACGCGATGCTCGACCACTTCCTGTCCCAGCGCGACGTGCTGCGCGCCGTCCGGCCGGACGTGCCGGTCACGACCAACCTGGCCTTCGGCGACTGGGTGCCGGTGGACCCGTGGCGGTGGGCCGAGCACCTGGACCTGGTCGCCGTGGACGACTACCCGAACCGGACGGGGCTGGGCGGGGCGGAGCAGACCGCCTTCGCCGCCGACCTGGCCCGCTCGTGGGCGGACCGGGTGCCCGGCCCGGGGCGGCCGTGGCTGCTGATGGAGCAGGCGGCCGGGGTGACCTACACGGGCGAGGCCACCCGGCCCAAGGCCCCCGGTGAGACGGTGCGGCACAGCCTGGCGCACGTGGCGCGCGGGTCGCGGGGCGCGATGTTCTTCCAGTGGCGGGCCTCCCGGGGCGGCGCCGAGCAGTGGCACTCGGGGATGGTGCCGCACGCCGGTCCGGACTCCCGGATCTTCCGCGAGGTGTGCGAACTGGGGAGCGTGCTGCCCCGCGTGGCGGAGGCGCGCGACGCCGACGTGGTCGCCGACGCGGCGCTCACCTGGGACCCGGAGTGCTGGTGGGCGCTGGGCAGCCCGTCACTGCCCGCGCGGGGCGTGGACTACCTGGAGTCGGTGCGCCAGGCGCACCGGGTGCTGTGGCGGTCGGGGCGCACGGTGGACATGGTGCGCCCCGACCGCGACCTGCCGCGGGTGCCGCTGCTGGTGGTACCCGCCCTGTACCTGCTGTCGGACGCCGCGGCCGAGCGGCTGGCCCGCTACACCGAGGACGGCGGGACGCTGGTGGTGACCTTCCTGAGCGGGGTCGCCGACCCCGACGGGACCGTGCGCACCGGCGGGTACCCGGGCGCGCTGCGGGACCTGCTGGGGGTGCGGGTGGAGGAGATGCACCCGATGCCGCCCGGCGAGTCGGTGGGCCTGGACCTGGGTTCGGTGCGCGAGGAGGTCACCCTGTGGAGCGAGCACGTCCACCTGGCGGGGGCCGAGGCGGTGGCGTACTACGCGGGCGGGCCGCTGGACGGGCTCCCCGCGGTGACGCGTCGGCGCCACGGGGCCGGTGAGGCCTGGTACCTGTCGGCCCGGCTCTCGGACCGGGGCCTGGCGCGGCTGCTGGCCGAGGCGGCGGGGTCGGGCCCCTTCCCCGAGCCGGGGCTGGAGGTGGTGCGCCGGGTGGACCGGGACGGGGTGTGGGTGTTCGTCACCAACCACGACGACCGGCCGCGGTGGATCGACCCGGCCCGCTTCGGACTGGACGCGGGCGCCCGCGACCTGGTGTCGGGCGCTTCGGCGCAGGGGATGACCCTGCCGGGCGGCGGGGTGGCGGTGCTGCGCGGCCATCCCCGTTGACAATTAGTTGTGACTCTAGACAAACTAATCCCGAGCCCTGCGCCTACCTCAGGAGACACCACATGAGCACCTACCAGCCCGTGCCCGCGGACAGGTTCACCTTCGGCCTGTGGACCGTGGGGTGGCGCGGGGTGAACACCTTCGGCGACCCCGTCCGACCCGCGCTCGACCCGGTGGACGCCGTGCGCCGCCTCGCCGACCTCGGCGCGCACGGGGTCACCTTCCACGACGACGACCTGATCCCGCCCGGCAGCTCCGACACCGAGCGGGAGGACATCCTCAAGCGGTTCCGCGCCGTCCTGGAGGAGACCGGCCTGGCGGTGCCGATGGCGACCACCAACCTGTTCTCGGACCCGGTGTTCCGCGACGGCGGGTTCACCTCCAACAGCCGCGACGTGCGCCGCTACGCCATCCGCAAGGTCATCCGCAACATCGAGCTGGCCGTGTCGCTGGGCGCGAGGACCTACGTGTGCTGGGGCGGCATGGACGGGGCCGAGACGGAGGCGGGCAAGAACGACCACGCCGCCCTGGACCGGCTGCGCGAGGCCTTCGACATCCTGTGCGGCTACGTGCGCGAGCAGGGCTACGACCTGCGCTTCGCCGTGGAGCCCAAGCCCAACGAGCCGCGCGGCGACGTGCTGCTGCCCACGGTGGGGCACGCCCTGGCCTTCATCAACGAGCTGGAGCACCCCGAGATGGTGGGGGTCAACCCGGAGGTCGGCCACGAGCAGATGGCCGGGCTGAACTTCGCGCACGGCGTCGCGCAGGCGCTGTGGGCGGGCAAGCTCTTCCACATCGACCTCAACGGGCAGCGCGGGATCAAGTACGACCAGGACCTGCGCTTCGGCGCGGGCGACGTCAAGGAGGCGTTCTTCCTGGTCGACCTGCTGGAGAGCGCGGGCTACGACGGCCCGCTGCACTTCGACTTCAAGACGCCGCGCACCGAGGACATGAGCGGCGTGTGGGAGTCGGCCGCGGCCTGCATGCGCAACTACCTCATCCTGAAGGAGAAGGCCAGGGCGTTCCGCGCCGACCCCGAGGTGGTGGAGGCTCTGGAGGCCTCGCGCGTGCCCGAGCTGTCCCGGTCCACGCTGGGCGAGGGCGAGTCCCTGTCCGACCTGCTGGCCGAGGAGATCGACCTGGCCGAGGTCGGTGGGCGCGGCTACCACTTCGAGCGCCTGGACCAGCTCGCCATGGAGCACCTGTTCGGCGTGCGCTGACGTCCGCCCCGGCTCCGGGCCGTGTTCCGCGCGGGGCGCGGGGCGCGGCCCGGACCGGTTCTGCGGGCCGCGGGCTCCGGAGGCGAACTCCGGGGCGCGCGTGACCGACGTCTGGACGGCGCGACCGTGGGTAGTGGCGGTGGTCGAAGGCACCACCACCGAAACGGAGGCGAACATGGCCGAGGACGCCGTCACCCTGATCATGAAGGACCACCGGACGATGGAGGAGCTGTTCGACCGGCTCCAGTCCGAGCCCGACCAGCGGCCGCGCCTGCTGGAGGAGATCGAGGCGATCCTCGTCGCGCACAGCCGTGCCGAGGAGGACGAGGTGTACCCGGCCGCCGCCGAGGCCGCCGGTGAGGGGCCGGAGGTCCGTCACGGCACGGAGGAGCACCAGGAGGCCGAGGAGCTGCTCCAGAAGCTGAAGGACTGCGACCCGAACAGCAAGGAGTTCGAGAAGCGGTGCAAGGAGTTCGTCGACGCGGTCAAGCACCACGTCGAGGAGGAGGAGAGCGACGTCCTGCCCGGCCTCAAGGAGGCCGTGGGCGAGAAGCGCGCCCAGGAGCTGGGCAAGGCGTTCTGGGAGCGGCGCGAGCAGGAGCTCAAGCGCTTCAACCTCGGGGGAAGGGTCCCCAAGCAGCGCGACCTCTACGAGGAGGCCCAGGAGCTGGACATCAAGGACCGCTCCAAGATGAACAAGGAGGAGCTGGCCGAGGCCGTGCAGAAGGCCCGGCGCGGCTGACCCGCCTCCCCGCCCGGGAGCTCCCGCGTCCCCGGGGACGCGGGAGCTCCCGTGTCACGGGCGGGCCGCGATGGCTTCCAGGACGATGGCCCGGACCTGCGCGACGATGTCCGCGCGGTCGCGTTCGAGGACCTCGTCGGTGACGACCTCCTCGTCCTCCGTACCGAATCGCGGGACCGGCGTGTGCACGTGCCCCGCGGGGATGTCGCGGCCCGTGGCGTCGCGCAGCAGGGTGTTGCGGTAGGCGATCTCGTTGGACAGGTAGTCACCGCCGCCGCCGGAAACGGCCGTCGAGCCCTCGGTCGGGCCGTCCTCCCGCTCCACCCACTCGCTCTCGCCCTCGGGCACCTCGACGACCCGGGTGTTGTCGCGCACGGGGAAGCGGCCGGTCTCGGCCGCGGCGATCGCGCCCCGGTCCAGGGTGGACTCGCTCCACTGCGGCTGCGGTTCCACCGTGGGTACGCCCTCCGGAACCGGGATCGTCCCCTCGGCCGTGTCCCCCGCGTTGTCGGGGGAGCCGCCCCGCCGGGCCCCGTTGTAGGCCTCCAGGTCGAAACCGCCGCCGCCCTGGCTGACGGTGATGACCGCGTCGGCCGGCCGCTCACCCGTGTAGTGGGGCAGCAGCACCCTCTCGACCATGCCGTCGGTGAAATCGCTCCAGCGCACGGGGAACACGGCCGCCTCGATGGCGACGGGGCCCGCGTCGGTCCGGACCGTGGTGCCGTCGAGCGCGAGCGCGGCGGCACCGGACGGGTTGCCGTCCCGGTCGCCGCCGAAGGGGTCGAACCCCGTGACCACCACCCGCAGGGCGTCGGGGTCCTCGGGGAAGGCCATCTCGCCGTGCCCGCGCGAGAGCCCCTCCAGTTCGGAGACGAGCGCGGCCCGCTCGGAGTCCTCCAGCGGGAACGACGGCTCCCACTCGCGCAGCGCCGAGACCATGCCGAGCCGCGCCCAGTACAGAGGGCGGTCGTCACCGGCGTCCAGGTCCCCGGAGACGCTCCCCCCACCCTGGGCCCGGTCCACCGCGGCGCGCCACAGGCCCGCGCCGTGCCGCTCGACGGCGGCGCGGGCGGCCTCCGGATCGCCGGCTCCGCGCAGGTCGTCGGCGAGGTCGGAGGCCGCGGTGTCGAAACCGGAGCGCCGCAGGATCTCCTGGGGGACGTCTCCGGTGACCCTCGCCTCCTCGGCGGTGCTCCCGGCCGAACACGCCGAGAGCGCGAGCGCCCCGGTGAGGAGCCCGGCTCCGGCCAGGCGCCCCGTGAGTCCTCGGTTTCTGGTGGGTGTGCCCACAGCGGGTTCTCTTCCGTCGTCGGGGAGGTCGTCGGGGAAACGGTGGGGCGGCCGGGTCGGGGCACGGACCCCGGTCGGCCGCCGCGCCCGTCATCGGGGGTTTCGCGGGCGCCGGACGTGAAACGGCCCTGCCGGGCATTGCCCGGCAGGGCCGTCACGTACACCGGAAGGGTGCGGCGGTCGCCTCACGGCGCGGTGCACAACACGGCTCCTGCCGCCCTTGCGGGCGCGGTATTCCGTGAAGGCTTTGAGTGGAGCCCGGGGGACACTTTCTACCGCACCTTCCAGCACCCCCTACAACGGGAGGGTGGGGTCGGGTATTCCGCGGCGGGGGGATACTTTTTCCGGTGTCCCCCGACACACCCCGGTCAGGCGCGGGGGGCGGTGCTCTCCCGGGAGGTGAGCCGGGGTTCGAGCAGGGTGACCCCGGGGTGCCCGGGGCCGTCGATCTTGTCCATGAGCAGGCCGACCGCGCGGGCGCCGACCTCCTCGGCGGGCAGGTCCACCGAGGTCAGCGGCGGGGCGCCGGGCGGGACCGGGCCGATGGCGACCACGGACAGTTCGGGCGGGGTGCGGCCGTGCTCGGCGAAGGAGTCGAGCAGCGGGCCCACGGAGGGCTCGTTGTGCACGATGAGGCCGGTGAGGCCGGGCCGTTCGCGGAGCAGGTCCTGCGCGAGGCCGTGCGCGGTGTCGGGGGCGCAGGGGTGCAGGGTGGCGCGGACGCCGCGCTCGGCGGCGGCGCGCTCGAAGCCGGTGGTGGTGCGCTCGGCGAACCCGGTGCGCCGCTCGTACACCGAGGGCGGCTGTCCGACGAAGGCGACCTCGGTGTGGCCGAGGTCGGCGAGGTGGTGCACGCAGGCCGCACCGGCTGCGGCGAAGTCGAGGTCCACGCAGGTCAGGCCCTCGGTGTCCTCGGGGACGCCGATGAGGACCGAGGGCAGGTCCAGCTCGCGCAGGACGGGGACGCGGGCGTCGTCGGCCTCCACGTCCATGACGATGACGCCGTCCACCATGGCACTGCCCGAGACCCGGCGCAGGCCGTCGGGGCCCTCTCCCTGGGTGAGCAGGAGGACGTCGTGGTCGTGCGCGCGGGCGGCGGTGACGACGGAGACGGCGAAGCGCATCGCGACGGGGACGTGCACGTCGCCGCGGAGCGGGATGACCAGGGCGATCACGTTGCTGCGGCGGCTGGCCAGGGAACGGGCGCCCGCGTGCGGCTGGTAGCCGAGGGCGTCGATGCTCTCCCTCACGCGCCGCCGGGTGGTCTCGGAGATCGACCGCTTGCCGCTGAGGACGTAGGAGACCGTGCTCGGCGACACGCCAGCGTGCCGGGCCACATCGGAGATCCGCACCGTGCCGTCCCGTCCGTTATCGAACCGATTCGATGCGATGTTACGCACCGTGTCGTCCCGGCGCAACGCCGATGGGCACCGCCGGGTGAGGAGTGGTCACGGAGGGTGGGGGATGGGGGAAGGGGGGCACCGTGGTCAGTCCTCACCGCCGAGGGTACCGGAGGAGCCCGTGGAGGCGAGGTCGTAGGTCTCACGGAACTGGCGGACCCTGCGCTGGCGGCGCATGGTGATGGGCACGAGGACCACCAGCGTGACCAGCAGTGCGAACAGAAAGAACAGGTTGAAGAGTGCCATCGGGGATCCGCCGTCGTAGTACAGCAGGGCGTTGGGCACGTTGATCAGCAGGAGGAAGCCGCCGAGCGCGATCATGTACTTCGGGGAACGGGACGTGTCGCTCTGGTCGGCGAGGATGCGTCCGAGCCGGTTGGTCTCGGGGTCCGTGTGGAGGGTGCCCCGGAGGATCTGCCAGTGCGCGGCCCAGACCCGGGCCGGGTCGGAGTCCGGCGGCACGGGCCTGCCCCTGACCATGCGGCGCATCATCCACGCGGTGCCGAGACCGGCGGCCACGGAGACGACGACCGCCATGACCAGTGTTCCTCCCGCGATGGCGACGATGGTGGGAGCCAAACCGGTCTCGACCACCAGGGGGACGAACAGCAGGGAGCCGAAGACGACAGCGAAGACGCCGACGCCCAGGGCCGTGCGGAGGCCGAACTGACGCGGGTTGTTCTGGGAGTAGACGGTGAGGCGCCCCATGAGGGTGCCGAACCGCCCCGGGGCGCGGGGGGTGCCGCGGTTCCTGTCCATACCCGCGGCCTACCCCGGGGCGCACCGCACATCTGGGACCAACGACCCGAAGAGCACACGGTGGGCCGGGGCACGGCAGGCACACGGCGGGCGGGGGCGCGCCGGAGGCCCGCCGGGGCCTTCGGCGCCGACTCGGGGACGTTCCCCTACGGGGAGAACGGGGTGTCGGCCACCCCGGGTGGAGCGGCTAGTCCTGCTTCGGGTTGCTGTTCAGCTTGCGCCGTTCCCAGCGGTTGGGGTGGCGGATGACCACTCCCGCCATGCCGCCGGTCCCGGTGAGCCGGATCAGCGGGGTCCCCGCGAGCCGGTCGGGGGTCGTCTTGTCCTTCAGGCCGCCGATGCCGGGGTCCATGCCGCTGGTGTCCGCCGCCCAGCCGTCGGGGATGACGATCGTGACACCGGCAGCCTCCCCGTACGCCTCCACCGCGACCTCCGTGAAGCGGCACTCGACCCGGCTGAAGTCGATCTTCACCCCCGCTATGCCCCCGTGGGCGATCACGTGCCCGGGAACCTCCCAGCGCCCGGGGCCGAGGGACGCCCCGTGCATACCGCCCTTGACCACCAGCGGCGGCCGGCTTTCGGGGAGCTGCGGCTGCGGCAGGTCGGCGGTCAGGACGGCCAGCTCGGCGTGCGTCTTGGAGTTCAGCGCCTGTTCCAGGCGCGTGTCCAGCTCGTCGAGGTCGATGCGCCCCTCGGCCGCCGCGTCGCGCAGTTGCTCCACCACCGCTTCCCGGTCGGCGTGGGAGGCGCGCAGGCCTGCGGGGGGAGCGGTGCGCGCGGGGGGCTTCGGAGGCTGGGCGTTCATGGCACAAGGATAAGAGCGGGCGAACCGGACTGTACATCTCGGAGGCCGAACCCGTCTGGGCCGCGGGTGCCGGTGTCCCCGCGGCTAGCGGTAGTACACCCCGATCCGGGAGCCCGCGACCTCCTCGACCCGCACGTCCAGGTCGAACACGTCCCGCAGCACCTCGGGCGTCATGATCTCCTCGGGCGTCCCGGTGTGGACGACGCGGCCGTCGCGCATCGCCACGATCCGGTCGGAGTAGGCGGAGGCGAAGTTGATGTCGTGGATGACGATCACGACGGTGCGGCCGAGCGCGTCGGCGGCCCGCCGGATCTGGCGCATCATCGACACCGCGTGCTTCATGTCGAGGTTGTTCAGCGGTTCGTCCAGCAGCACGTAGTCGGTGTCCTGGCACAGCACCATCGCCACGTAGGCGCGCTGGCGCTGGCCTCCGGACAGCTCGTCCAGGAACCGGTCGGCGAGCGGCACCAGGTCGAGGAAGCCCAGGGCCGCCTCGATCTGCTCGCGGCACTCGGCGGTCAGCCGCCCCCGCGAGTGCGGGTAGCGGCCGAAGCCGACCAGGTCGCGCACGGTCAGCCGGGTGGTGAAGCGGTTCTCCTGGCGCAGGATCGACAGCCTCCTGGCCATGTCGCGGCCGGGCGTGGTGGCCACGTCCATCCCGTCGACGCTCACCCGGCCCCCGTCCGCCCCGAGCAGGCGGCCGATGATGGTGAGCATCGTGGACTTGCCCGCGCCGTTGGGACCGATGATCGAGGTGACGCCGCCCCGCTCGATCCGCAGCGACACGTCGTCGAGGACGGTCTGGGACCCGTAGGCCTTGGTGAGGTCGGTCAGTTCGATCAACGCGCGGCCTTCCGCATCAGCAGGTACAGGAACAGGGCGCCCCCGGTGAACTCGATGACGACGCTGAGCGTGCCCGCGTGTCCGAGGAGGTGTTCGAGGACGAACTGTCCGCCCAGCAGGGCGCACAGCCCCACGAGGAAGGCCACCGGGACGACGTACCGGTGCTCGTGGCGTCCGGCGACCTGGTAGGCGAGGGTGGCGGCCATGAACCCGAAGAAGGTCATCGGCCCGACCAGCGCGGTGGAGACCGCGGTGAGCAGGGCGACGGCCATGAGGATCCGGACGGCCTCGCGGGTGTGGTCCACGCCCAGGTTCACGGCGGTGTCCCGGCCGAGCGAGAGCACGTCCAGCGTCCGGTGCCGGCGCCACACGTACAGGCCCACGAGCACGGCGACGGCCGCCGCCCAGGGGAGCAGGTCGGGGTCGGCGCGCGTCAACCGGGCGAACAGGCGGCTCTGGAGGGCGGTGAACTCGTTCGGGTCCAGCAGCCGCTGCATGAGCTGGGAGAGGCTGGCGAACAGCACGCCCAGGACGATGCCGACCAGCAGTGTCAGGTGCAGGCTGCCGATCCCGCCGGTGAACAGGCGCCTGAACAGCAGCAGCGCGAAGAGCACCATCAGGGCGGTCTGCGCCAGGAACGCCGCCACCGGCGGCAGCGCGCTCAGGCCCGCGACGCCGAACACGAAGACCAGGCAGGTCTGCACCAGGACGAACAGCGACTCCATCCCCATGATGGAGGGGGTGAGGATGCGGTTGTCCGTGACGGTGTGGAACAGCACCGTGGAGACCGCGCCCGCGAAGGCCACCACGAACATGGTGAGCACCACGGTCGATCGGCGTTCGACCACGTAGGCGACGTTGCCGGTCACGCCGTGGGTCAGGTACGCGGCGGTGAGGGCTGCGGCGACCGCGGCCAGCAGCGCGATCCGCACCCGGGGCGGGACACGGCGGGCGCGGGCGGCGGCGCGGGCGGCGGGGGCCCCGGTGCGCTCAGCTACCGGCATGGGAACTCCTCCGCAGCAGCATGGACAGGAACACGACCGCGCCCACGACGCCCAGGACGCTGCCGACGGGGATCTCGAAGGGCGCGCGGACGACCCGGGAGAGGATGTCGCAGAGCACGAGGACGCCGCCGCCGAGCAGGCAGACCCAGGGGACCCCCCTGCGCACGTGGTCACCGACCGCCATGCTGACCAGGTTGGGCACGATGAGGCCGAGGAAGGGCAGGCTTCCGACGACGGACACCACCACGCCGCTGACGACGGCGACGATCCCGACGCCCAGGGCCATGACGGTGCGGTAGTCGAGGCCGACGCTGACCGCGACGTCGCGGCCGAGCCCGGCGACGGTGAGGCGGTCGGCGATGAGGTAGGCGGCCAGGGCGAGGAGGCCGACCAGCCACAGCTGCTCGTAGCGGCCCCGCATGACCCCGGAGAAGTCGCCGGACTGCCAGACGGAGAGGGTCTGGAGGAGGTCGTGGCGCAGGGCGACGAAGGTGGTGACCGAGCTGATCACCGCGCCGAGCATGATGCCGACCAGCGGCACGACCAACGAGGACTTCAGGGCGACGCGTCGGAGCACGCCGAGGAACAGGGCGGTGCCCAGGAGCGCGGCGACGCAGGCCGCGGTCATCTTCACCGGGAGCGGCGCCCCGGGGAGGAGGAGGGTGACCAGCAGGATGCCGAGGGCGGCCGACTGCACCGTGCCCGCCGTGGAGGGCTCCACGAAGCGGTTCTGGGTGAGCAGCTGCATGATCAGGCCCGCGACGCTCACCGCGGCACCGGCCAGCAGCAGCGCGAGGGTGCGCGGGACCCGGCTGACCAGGAACAGCTCCCAGGAGTCCGGGTCGCTCAGGAGCCGCGCCGGAGTGATGTCGCTGGCGCCGACGAACAGGCTGGCCGCGGACAGGGCCAGGACCGCGAACGCGGCCAGGACGAGGGCGAGGCGCGGGGCGCGCCCGCCCGGGGAGGGGTTGCCGCGCCGCTCCCCGGGTGCGGCGGTGGTCGTGGACGTCACCGGATCAGGAGAGGGCCGCGTCGATGTCGTCGATCGCGTTGAGGTGCGCCTGGACACCTCCGACCAGGTACATCTCCGCGGAGTCGAGGTAGAGGACCTGGTCCTCCCGCGCGGCGGTGGTGCGGTCGACGAGGTCGTTGTCGAGCACCTGCTCGGCGGGGGAGGCGCCCTCCTCGCCGATGGCGTTGTCGCGGTCGATCACGTAGAGCCAGTCGGGGTCGGCCTCGGCCAGGGCCTCGAAGGAGAGGACCTCTCCGTGGCGGGACTCCTCGTTGTCGATCTCGATGGAGGGCTCCAGTCCCAGGGAGTCGTAGAAGAAGCCGAAGCGGGAGCCGGGGCCGTAGGCGCTGATCTCACCGGCGTTCGCCATGAGGACGAGGCCGTCGCCCGCCTCGGCGACCTTGGCGCCGACCTCCTCGACACGGCTCTCCAGCTCGGTGACGAGGGCCCCGGCCTCCTCGGTCCGGTCGAAGACCTCGCCGTAGGCGGTGGTGCGCTCGGAGATGCTGCCGATGATGTCGGCGGAGTCGAGGGACATGTCGATGGTGGGGGCGATCTCCGCCAGTTCGCCGGTCACGGCGGAGCTGCGCCCGCCGCTGATGATCACGTCGGGGTCGAGCGCGGCGACGGCCTCGAAGTCCGGCTCGAACAGGGAGCCGACGTCGGCCACGTCGTCGCTCTCGGCGTAGTCGGCGAAGAGCTCCGGGACGGCGTCGGAGGAGGGGATGCCCGCGACGTCCACGCCGAGGGCGTCGAGGATGTCGAGCTGGGCGTTGTCGAAGACGACGACGGTCTCGGGGTCGCGGGGGATCTCGACCTCCCCGTTCTCGGCCTCGACGACGATCGTCTCGGCCGCCTCCGTGGTGTCCGCCTCCGACTCGGCCGAGCACCCGGCCAGAACCAGGGCCGAGGCCGGAAGGAGGGAGAACAGGGCGGTGGAACGTGGGGACACGACGGCTCCAGACAGGGGAGGCCTCGCCGGGGGTTCGGCAAGGCTTAGCTTAGTAAGGCAAGGCTAAGGTTACATCCCTCGGAAGCGGACAAACGACCAACCCCCGCACATAAGCGACATCCCTTGTCACAGAGGGCTTTGGGTCCCCGACTCCATGACCACAACCCCCGCCCCTGGGCCGAGTGGCCGTCCCCGCCTGTCACTCGGCGCGGGAGTCCCTATCCCCGGCGGGAGAACCCGTGCCCCGACATCCGTGCGGCTGGTCCGAACCCGGCACGGGGCGGGGTCCGCGCGTCCCGCCGTGCGCGCCTGCGCCCTCAGGCCCCGCCCCTGCCGGTCGCTCGACGGGTGTTCCCGACCGTGCTGTGTCCGGGGCTCGGCGCCCTCGTCTGCGCCTGGCCGTATCCGGGTGCCGCACCTGAGGAGACGGTGCTCAACCGTCCTCGCGGAGACGAGCGCGGCCGAACCGCGCCTCGTGCACCGCGGACCGGTCCACGTGGCCGGACGATCCTGACGGGCGTGCGCGCCGGGGAGGCCGCCGTGTGCGTTTCGGGATGCGGCCGGGGCCGGGTCGGTTCGGGTCCGGCGCCGACTGGCCACAAGCGGCCGTCGCCGCCCCAAGGGTCCCTGCCCGCGGCTAGGGTCAGGCGCACAGCGCGGTCACCCGCCGCGCGATCCCCCGCTCCCCCGCTCACCGAGGACTCCCGTGCTCTCCCACACACTGCCCCACGCGATCGGACCGGTCCTGTTCGCGCTTCTGGGGATCGCCGGACTGCTCTGCGGTTTCGTGGCACCGAAGGGCCGTCGCGCCCTCACCGGCATCGGGGGCGCGTTCGTCCTGTTCGCCTCGGCGGTCAACCTGGTCCTCGTGCTCCTGTACCACCAGGTCGACTCCACGCTCTCCGGCCTCTTCGGCGGGAGGACCGCGTACCTGGTCATCGACGGGCTGCACTACTTCGACCGCGCCGTGTTCGCCACCGGGCTGCTCCTGCTGGTCTTCGGCGCCACCCGGCGGCCTCCGCGCGTACGGACGCCGCGCCCCTCGTACGCCCCCGCGGGCCCGTACCCGCCCGGCCCGGGAGCACCCCGCCCACACGGTCCCGCCCAGCGCTGACCCCGGAGCCGACGATGATCTCCCTTCTGCTGAACCTGCTGTTCTACTCCCTGCCGCTCCTGGTCTGCGGTGCGGTGGCGCTGCTCCGGGCCGCGGGATCCCCCGGCGGCCGGGGCCTGGCCTTCACCGGCGGCGGGCTGCTGGTGCTCGCCTCCCTCGTCACGGGCGGCTGGGAGGTGTGGATGTGGTTCCGGTTCTCGGACCTGTTCGTCTCCTTCTCGCAGACGGTGTCGATGCCCCTGCTGATGCCCCCGTCCGTGCCCCTGACCTACCACGCCGTGGTCTCCCTCCTTCTGGCGGCGGCCGTCGTGTTCCTGCTGTTCGGGGTGCTCAGCGCCCGTCGGCACAAGCACGCGGCCCACACCGGAGCAGGGCGGCGACCCGGTGTCCCCCACCAGCAGGCGGGCCCCGGCCAACCCGCCCCCTCCGGTCCGGGCCACCGCCCCGGCCAGCCGCACACCCCGGCGCCCGGCCGACCGCCTGCGGCTCCGCCCGGGTACGGCCAGCGCCCCTCCCGGCGCGGTTACGGACCGACCGGAGCCTCGGGCCCCTACGGCGACGCTTCCGGCGGAAGTGACTCCGGGGGAGGCGGCGGAAGCAATGGCGCAGGCGGCCACAGCGGCGGCGGGTCCGACGGAGGCGGCGGCGGAGGCGGTTTCTAGCCCTCCACCGGTTCCGGCCCCTCCGGTCTCCCGTCCTCGACGCGGACCGTGCCCGTGCCGCCGTCGATGGTGATGCGCTGCCCGTCCCGGATCAGCTCGGTCACCCCGGGGATGCAGATCACGGCGGGGATGCCGTACTCCCGGGCGACCGTCGGCCCGTGCGCGATGGTCGATCCCGTCTCCACCACCAGCCCCCCGGCGGTCATGAACAGGGGCGTCCACCCGGGGTCCGTACTCTGGGCCACCAGGATCTCCCCCGGTTCCAGAGAGGCCCCCGCCGGGTCGTGGATCACCCTCGCCACCCCGGTGGCGGTCCCCGAGGAGGCGGGCACACCGACGAGTTCCCCGTCCCGCCCGGAGGGCGGGGCGGGCAGCGCGGCCTCCACGTCGGTGCCGTCGGACAGCAGGACCGGGGGCACCCGGCGGCGCCTGCGCTCACGCAGGTACTCGGCGCGGCGCTCGGCGACCAGCGCGCGCTGGTCCGTCCCCTCCACCAGGGCGCGCGCCTCCGGCATCCGGAGGAACATGATGTCGTCGGGCAGCTCCAGCCGCCCCGCCCCGGCCATCTCGGCACCGACGAGGAGGAGCTGCCTGCGCGTCTCGGCGATCGCGTACAGCCAGGAGAACTTGGGGTACTCCCGCATCCCGGCCAGGGCGCGCGCCCGGCCGAAGAGGAACGACGCCAGGTGCGCGCGGACCGGGCGGACGGCGAGGGCTCTGCGGACCAGCACGTCCCGGGTGCGTTCGGCCTCTGCGGCGGCCCGGGCGAACCTGCGTTCGGGGTCCTGCTCCGGGTCGGTCACCCGCAGGTAGTTGGCGATCGCCGCGAACAGGGGCGCGGGGTCCTCCGACCACCGGGGCACGCCCACGTCGACCTCGGCGGCGCCGCGGTGCCCGTACCGCTCCAGGAAGCCGTCGAGTCCGATGTCGGGGAGCGTCCCCGCCCGGTACCCGTCCGCCAGCTCCTCGGGCGGGGTGTCCCGGAACAGCGCGCCGTGCCCGCGCGCCCCGGCCGCCAGCCGCCACAGCGCGAGGTCCATCTCCGTGGTGACGTTGTGCGGCATCCCGCCGAGTACGGCGGCCACCTCGCCCGGTCCGGCGATCCCCCTGAGCAGCAGTTCGGGCGCCTTGGCGGAGAGGACGGCGACGCACAGGGGACCCATCATCGGGACCATCCCCTCCGTCAGCGCCTCGTTCTGGAGGTCCATCGCGTGCCGGAGCCGTTCGCCGGGCGTGAGCACGTGTTCCGGGGCACGGGTGGCCCGCTGCCGGAGCACCGAGCCGGCCCGCAGGAAGCGCCGTCTGGCGTCGTCGGGGTCGACGAGCGCGGCCACGGTGTCCGCGATGACCCTGCCGGTGAGCGGTAGCGCCCGCACGACGGCTCCGACCGCCCTGGCCGGGTCGGTCCGTCCGCCGGGGCGCGCGGCGAACCGCGGGTCGTCCAGGAGGGAGCGGATGGCCGCCGCGGCCCGGGGGCCGTAGACGACCATGCTGCCCGGCAACGAGCCGCGGATCCAGCGGTTGCGCAGGTAGGGGGTGAGGTCCAGGTAGAACCTGCCCGCCACGTCGACCACCGTCGCGTCCCCGCCGTCGGGGCCGGTGCTCCGGGAGCCGAGCCACGCGGAGGCGATGGCCCCCATCGCGGACAGGCCCATCGGGGTGAACGGGCGGAGCATGCCCTGCATGTTGCCGACCTCGAAGTAGACACGGGGCCCGTCCGCGTGGCGGGGAGGCAGCGGGAAGAGGGTGGTGATCGCGCGGGACTGGAGGATCCAGGGGGTTCCGTCGCGGTCCAGGGCCCACTCGACGTCCTGCGGTGAGCCGAAGTGCCGCTGGAGCCGCTGCCCGGCGGCGTGCAGCTCCGCCACCTCCTCCGGGGACAGGCATCCGTCCTCCGGCCCCCCGGTCCCGCCGTCCGTGTCCACGACGTAGTGGTCGGGCCGGACCGTGCCGTCGACCACGGCGGTCCCGAGGCCGGGGACGGCGTCCACGATGGTCTCGTCCCGCGTGCCGGTGACCGGGTTGGCGGTGAACAGCACCCCCGCGGCCCGGGGCTCGACCATGCGCTGCACGACGACGGCCATGTGCACCCCGTCGTCGTCGATGCCCCGGTCGCGCCGGTAGGCGACGGCGCGGTCGGTCCACAGGGAGTCCCAGCACCGGCGGACGGCCGTGAGGAGGTCGTCGGCGCCCTCGACGTCGAGGTAGGTGTCCTGCTGGCCCGCGAAGGAGGCGTCCGGCAGGTCCTCCGCGGTCGCGCTGGAGCGCACGGCCACCCGGCCGCCGCCGAGGGCCTCGTAGGCGGCGGTCACCTCCTCCTCCGGCAGCCTCCCGGAGCGGTGGGCCTCGGTGGTGACGCAAAAACCCGGCGGCACGCGTTCTCCGGCCGCGATCGCTCCGGCCAGCCCTGCGGCCTTGCCGCCGACCAGGCCGGTCCCCGCCCCGTCGATCCGGTCCAGTTCCACCACGAGCACGGCGCCACCTCCGACTGTTCTGCCGCCGCCTCCCATACTCCTCGCCGGACGCGGGATCCACCACAGTCGAGGACGGCCTGTGGAGAACTCCCGCGACGGATCCGCCGTCCCACCCCGCGCACGCGGACGGCGGTGCGCCCGTCCGCCGCGGCGGACCCGCCGTACCGTCCCGGGCGGGCTACGGAGGTCCGCCGCACCGGTGACGGCTCGGCCCCCGGTCGGCGTGAGAGTCTGGACCCGCGCGTTCCCCCCAGGAAAGGCATCGGATGTCCGCCATACCTCCCATGTACACCCTCTTCTCCTTCTCCTCCTTCGCGTCCCTGTTCTTCGAGGGCCTCTACGTGCTCTTCGGCATCGTCGTGCTGGCCCTCACCGGTGTGGTGGCCGCCGACCGCAGGGGACTCGTGGCGGCGGGCGGCGCCCTGCTCGTCATCGGCGCCCTCGGTGACCTGGCGGTCCAGGTCTGGGGCTTCTACGCCCTGTACGTGACCATGGCCTCCTCGCCGTCCCTCCCGACCGACCTGCTGCACCTGGTGTTCACGGTCGTGTTCGTCGGAGGGCTGCTCGCCCTGGTGCTGGCCGCGGCCAGGCCCGTCGCGGGCCGGTTCGCGCCTCCCCCGCCGCCCGGTACGCGCCCCGGCCCGCAGCCCTCCCCGACCCGCTGACGCGAGGAGTCCTCCGATGTCCTTCCTCTACGTCCTCAGCACGGTCCTCCTCACCGCGGTGGGGGTCGCCGCCCTCGTCCGCGCCAAGGGGTCCCCCTCACCGGGCGCCGTCCGGACCGCCGGAGCCCTCATGGTCGCCGCCGCGCTCGCGCGGTTCGCGAACTCGGCGGTCTCCTTCGCCACCGCGGCCATGGGACTGCCCTTCGACACGCTCATCACGGTCAGCGGGCTGACGAACCTCGTCGTGGAGCTCCTGTACGGGCTCATGGTCACCGGTTCGCTGGTCGCGCTCGCCGTCGCGCTGGTGCGGTCGGGGTCCGCCGCCCGCGCCGCGGGTCCGGCCGCCGCGGGCCCTGCGGCCGGTCACGCGTTCACGACCCCGGCGCCCGGCCGGCCGCACGGGTTCGGACAGACCCGGCCGGCGCCGCCCGGGCACGGCCGCCCCGGGTACGGTCACGGCCGCCCCGGCGCACCCGGCGGGCCCGCCGAACACCCGGGGCACCCGGGACCGGAGGGCCACGCGCCCCCGTCCGGCGAACCCGGTGGCGGCATCGGCCGGGGCCCGGGCGACAGCGGGGGTCTCGGCGGTGGCGCGAGCTCCTCCGCCGACGGGGGCGGCTCCTCCTCCGACGGTGGAGGTGGCGGGGGTGGTGGCGGCGGCGACTGATCCCCGGCGGGCCGGCCCCCGCGCGGGCTGACTCCTGGCGGGCCGGCCCCCGGAAGGGGTCGGCCAACACACGACGGCGGCCCGACCTCGAACGGGGTCAGGCCGGTCGCGTGTAGACCAGCGAGTAGCGCCAGAACAGCAGCCGCCGCAGGCGTGCGCCGGGCAGCGCCTTCCCGGCCTCCTGCGCGATCTCGCGCAGGCCCATCCCGGGGTCGCGCACCGGCATCTCGGCGGTGGGTCCCACCTTGCGCGGGTCCGGCGTGCCGGTGAGCGCGCGGCCCAGCCGCAGGCCGGCCCCGATCACCCACTGCGGCCCCAGCGCGGCCAGGCCGGCCGCGAGGTCGGCGGCGTCCCTCTCCCGGTACAGGCCGAGGACGGCCAGTGTGCCGCCGGGGGCCAGGGCGGCGGCCATCCGTTCGAGCGAGGGCACGAACGGCATGTGGTGGATGCTGGCGATCGAGCTGACGAACCCGTATCCCCCGGGGCGCGGTTCCGTCTCCTCCAGCGCGGCAACGCGGTAGTCGACCGGCAGCCGCGGGGGCGTGCGCCCACGGGCCATGGAGATCATCCGCGGTTCGGGGTCGATCGCGTCGACGGCGATCCCGCGTGAGGCCAGGACCCGTGCGAACCTGCCGCCGCCGCACCCGACGTCGAGCGCCCGGGTGCAGTGCGGGGGCACGTGGCGGAGGAGGTGGTCGTGGTAGTGGCTGTTGTGGTCCCAGGAGAGGTCCGCGGGACTCGGGGGAAGGGGTCGGCTCATGCGCCCGGAGGCTACCCCGCCTGGCGCTTGGCCTCCAGGGCCTCCATCGCGGCGACGGCGGTGGCCACGGTCTGGTGGACCGGGACCTGACGGTGCAGGCCGACCAGGCGGACGACCTTGGTGACGCGTTCGTTCAGAGCGGCCAGCGCCAGCGATCCGCCCATGTCACGGACGGTCCTGTAGGCGTTGATGATGACGTTCAGACCGCTGGAGTCCATGAAGTCCAGACCGGACAGGTCCAGGATCAGCCAAGGACCGTGGTCCTCGACAGCGGACTGGATGTGTTCCTGGAGGTCGGCGGCGGTCGCGATGTCGAGTTCTCCCTCGATCGCGACGATGACGCTGCGGCTCTCCACCCGCGTGCTCAGCCCAAGCCTGTGCACGTTCACTCCTCCCGGCCCCACGTTGAGATGGTGAGGGGTCCCTTCGCTTAACCATACGCAGACCGGCGGACCACGCCCACCCGGACCGGCGCCACTCCCACAGAGCCGGTCCGACGCCAGGGGGGAGCGTCTGGACGCCCGCGAGTCTGGTAAGTCGTTGGACACACACGGTATAAGCGAACCGCCCGTTCGGGAATGGCATACCGGAAGAAATTTTCGCCTCTTGGGCACGAACTCCACGGTGAGCGCCCGTTATCCCCCCTTGTCACTGTGACATTTCATGACATGGAGCACGCCGGGAAGACCCGGACGCCGCCCTTCGGCGGTGTCACCGTCACCGTGTGTTCACCCGTCGGACGGGCCGCGGTCCCGGGTGAAGGAGTCCAGCAGCGTGCGCGCGGCGAGGGTGGCCGTGGTCTCCCCGGACCGCACCTCCTCCTCCGCGCGCGGCAGGAGCGAGGCCACCCGGGGGTCGTGCAGGAACGCGTCCATGAGCTGGTCGCGGACCTGGTCCCACATCCAGCTGACGCCCTGGCGGCTGCGGCGCTCGGCCAGCGCGCCGTCGCGCTCCAGGACCGCGCGGTGCCGGGTCACGGCGTCCCACACCTCGTCGAGCCCGTCGCCGGTCAGCCCGCTGCACGTGAGCACCGGCGGCCGCCAGTCCGGGTGCACCGGCTGGAGCAGGCGCAGCGCCCGCGACAGCTCGCGGGCCGCCTTGCGCGCGTCGCCGGCGTGCGGCCCGTCGGCCTTGTTGACCGCGACCACGTCCACCAGCTCCAGCACGCCCTTCTTGATGCCCTGGAGCTGGTCCCCCGTGCGGGCCAGGGTGAGGAAGCAGAAGCAGTCCACCATGGCGGCGACCGCGACCTCGGACTGGCCGACGCCCACCGTCTCCACCAGGACCACGTCGAACCCCGCCGCCTCCATGAGCAGCATGGTCTCCCGCGTGGCCCGGGCGACGCCGCCCAGGGTCCCCGCCGTGGGCGAGGGCCGGATGAACGCGTTCGGGTCCACCGCCAGGTGCTCCATCCGGGTCTTGTCGCCCAGGATGCTGCCGCCGGTGCGCGTGGAGGAGGGGTCCACGGCCAGCACCGCCACCCGGTGCCCGGCCCCGGTCAGCCGGGTGCCCAGCGCGTCGACGAACGTGGACTTGCCGACGCCGGGGACCCCGGTGATCCCCACCCGGCGGGCGCCGCCGGTGTGCGGCAGCAGCCGCACGAGCAGCTCCTGCGCGGCGCGGGCGTGGTCCGGACGGCGGGACTCCACGAGCGTGATCGCCCGCGCGAGGGTGGGCCGGTGCCCGGCCAGGACCCCCTCGGCGAGGGCGTCCACGTCCACCGGGCGGCGCCGCCCCGAACGCCGCGCCCCCGGCACGGGACCCTGCTCCGCCACGCCTGCCTCCCTCTTCCCGGCCCCGCGGCCGCGCCTTCCCTCCGCCGCGTCCTTCCGCCCCACCTACCCCAGCCGCTCCTCCAGCTGGTCGAGCAGGTCGACGGCGGCCTCGGCGATGACCGTCCCGGGCGGGAAGATCGCCGACGCGCCCGCCTCACGCAGCGGCGCGAAGTCCGCCGGGGGGATGACCCCGCCCACCACGATCATGATGTCCCCGCGGTCCAGCCGGTCCAGCTCCTCGCGCAGCGCGGGCACCAGGGTCAGGTGGCCCGCGGCCAGGGAGGACACCCCGACCACGTGCACGTCGGCCTCCACGGCCTGGGCCGCGACCTCGGCCGGGGTCTGGAACAGCGGGCCGACGTCCACGTCGAAGCCCAGGTCGGCGAAGGCGGTCGCGATCACCTTCTGGCCGCGGTCGTGGCCGTCCTGGCCCATCTTCGCGACCAGGATGCGGGGGCGGCGGCCCTCCTCCTCGGTGAAGTCCTCCACCCGGCGGGCCACGCGCTCCATGAGCCCGGCCGCGTCGGCGCTGCCCGACGCCTCGTCCCTGTACACACCCTGAATCGTACGGATCTGCCCGGAGTGGCGGCCGAAGACCCTCTCCACGGCGTCGGAGATCTCGCCCACGGTGGCCTTGGCGCGGGCCGCGTCGACCGCCGCCGCCAGGAGGTTGCCGGTCAGGGCCTCGTCCGCCCGGGACCCGCTCCCCGCGGCCGCGGTGAGCGCGTCCAGCGCGGCGCGCACCCGGTCCTCGTCCCGCTCCTCGCGCAGGCGGCGCAGCTTCTCCAGCTGCTCGGCGCGCACCCGGGAGTTGTCGACCTTGAGGACCTCGATCTCGTCCGCGGTGTCGGGGCGGTACTTGTTGACGCCGATCACCGGCTGGCGGCCGGAGTCGATGCGCGCCTGGGTGCGGGCGGCGGCCTCCTCGATGCGCATCTTGGGCAGCCCGGCGTCGATGGCGGCGGCCATGCCGCCCGCCCCCTCGACCTCCTGGATGTGCCCCCAGGCCCTGGCCGCCAGCTCCTGGGTGAGGCGCTCCACGTAGTAGCTGCCGCCCCAGGGGTCCACGACGCGGGTGGTGCCGGACTCCTGCTGGAGCAGCAGCTGGGTGTTGCGGGCGATGCGCGCGGAGAAGTCGGTGGGCAGGGCCAGCGCCTCGTCCAGGGCGTTGGTGTGCAGCGACTGGGTGTGGCCCTGGGTGGCGGCCATCGCCTCCACGCAGGTGCGCGTGACGTTGTTGAACACGTCCTGGGCGGTGAGCGACCACCCCGAGGTCTGGGAGTGGGTGCGCAGGCTCAGCGACTTGTCCCTGGTCGCGCCCAGGTCCCTGACCAGGCGCGCCCAGAGCAGGCGGGCGGCGCGGAGCTTGGCGACCTCCATGAAGAAGTTCATGCCGATCGCCCAGAAGAACGACAGGCGCGGCGCGAACACGTCCACGTCCAGCCCGGACCGCTGTCCGGCGCGGATGTACTCCACGCCGTCGGCCAGGGTGTAGGCCAGCTCCAGGTCGGCCGTGGCCCCGGCCTCCTGCATGTGGTAGCCGGAGATGGAGATGGAGTTGAAGCGCGGCATCCGCTGCGAGGTGTAGGCGAAGATGTCGGAGATGATCCGCATCGACGGCTGCGGCGGATAGATGTAGGTGTTGCGGACCATGAACTCCTTGAGGATGTCGTTCTGGATGGTCCCGGACAGCTTCTCCGGCGGGACGCCCTGCTCCTCGGCGGCCACGATGTAGAGCGCCAGGACCGGCAGCACCGCGCCGTTCATGGTCATGGACACGCTCATCCGGTCCAGCGGGATCCCGTCGAACAGCTGGCGCATGTCGTAGATGGAGTCGATGGCCACGCCCGCCATGCCGACGTCGCCCGCCACCCGGGGGTGGTCGGAGTCGTAGCCGCGGTGGGTGGCCAGGTCGAAGGCGACCGACAGTCCCTTCTGCCCCGCGGCCAGGTTGCGCCGGTAGAAGGCGTTGGACTCCTCGGCGGTGGAGAAACCGGCGTACTGGCGGATGGTCCACGGCTGGTTGACGTACATGGTCGGGTAGGGGCCGCGCAGGTAGGGCGGGATGCCGGGCAGCCCGTCCACGAAGTCCAGGCCCTCGCGGTCGGCCGGGGTGTACAGCGGCTTGACGCCGATGCCCTCGGGGGTCTCCCACTCCAGGGCGTCGGCGGCCTTGCCGGTACCGGCCTCCAGCGCGCTCTGCCAGGCGGCGTGGCCGGAGGCGGTGTCACCGGAGAAACCGGGGAGCCTCGGCGGGACGTCGGAGAAGTCGGGGATCATGCGTGCGCCCCCTCGTCAGTGGCGGACGGTGCCGGCGGATCGGTGAGCAGGACGTCGACCAGGTCGGTGAGGAGGGCGACGGCGTCGCACCCCCGGTGGGCGAAGGCGTCGACCCCGGCCTCGCGGTAGGCGTCGCGGGGCGCGCCCGCCAGCAGGATCCGGCGGGCCCCCGCCTCCCTGAGCGCCCGCGCGGCGGCCTCGGCCTGCTCGGCGTAGACCGCGTCGGAGGAGCAGAGCACGGCGACGCGGCTGCCCGAGGCGGCGAACGCCTCCGCGACGGCGGCGGCGCCGTCGAGCGGGCCGGGGTCGTGGACCGCGACGCCGCCCGCGGCGAGCAGGTTGGCCGCGAAGGACGCGCGGGCCGTGTGCGCGGCGACCGGGCCCAGCGTGGCCAGGAAGGCGGTGGGCCGTCGGCCGGTGTCGCCCGCGCGGGCGTCGCTGCGGTCGCGCAGCGCCTCGTAGTCGTCGGCGTAGCGGCGCACCGGGAAGCCGCCGGGGACCGGGGCCGGGGGCCTGGCGGGGTCGGCGGGCCGGACCAGCGGGGTCTCCTCCGCGTTGGGGAACTCGCTGACGCCGGTGAGCGGGGCGCGGCGGTGGGCGATGTCGAGGCGGCGGCGCGCCCACACCGCGTCCACGCGCTCGCGCAGCAGGCCGTGCCCGACGGCCTCGGCGGCCCCGCCCGCGGCCTCCAGCTCCTGGAAGAACGCCCATCCCGCCCGGTACAGGTCGCGGGTGAGCGCCTCGACGTAGAAGGAGCCCCCCGCGGGGTCGATGACCCGCGCCAGGTGGGCCTCCTCGATGAGCAGGGACTGGGTGTTGCGGGCGACGCGCCGGGCGAAGTCGTCGGGCAGGCCCACGGCCGAGTCGAAGGGGGCGACGGTGACCGCGTCGGCTCCCCCGACCCCGGCGGCGAAGCAGGCCACGGTCGTGCGCAGCATGTTCACGTGCGGGTCGCGCCGGGTCATCATCGCCTCGGAGGTGGCGGCGTGCAGGCGCATGGCGCGCTGGTCGGCGGGCACCCCGCTGGCGTCGAGGACCTGGTCCCACATGGCGCGGACGGCGCGCAGCTTGGCGATGACGCCGAACTGGTCGGCGTTCGCGGCCAGGCGGAACTCGATACGCCGCGCGGCGTCGGGCAGGTCCAGCCCCGCGGCGTGCAGGGCGCGCAGGTAGGCGGTCCCGGCGGCGACGGCGAAGCCGAGTTCCTGGGCCTCGGAGCCGCCCGCGTTGTGCACGAGGCGGCCGTCGGCCGCGAGCAGCCCCAGTCCGGGGCGCCCCCGGGCCAGCTCCGCGGCGAGGCGGGCGGGGTCCATGACGTCGGGGCGCTCGCCCGCCAGGGCCGCGGTGGTGAGGGGGTCGATGCCCAGGTGGGAGATGATCCGGCCGTCGGGGACGCCCGCGTCGGCGTGGGCGTCGAGCAGTGCGGTGGCGGCGTCGGCGTGGTCGGCTCCGGCGTCCAGGACCACGGGCGCGAGGTCGAGGTAGACGTCGGTGAGGGCCTCACCGAGCGCGGAGGCGGGCAGGCCGGTGCCGCCGACGGCGATCCACAGGGAGCCGACGCCGTTGGTGAGGTCGGCGTGCAGGCGGCGGCGCAGGACGGCCGGGTCGGCGTCGGTGTGGCGCGCGCGGATGTCCCAGCCCCCGGGGACCGCCCCGCCGGGCCGGTGACCCCGGGTGAAGGGGGCCAGTCCCGGGAAGCCGGGGTCGGCGGCCGGGGGGTCGGAGGTGTAGAGGGGCTCGATGTCGAACCCGTCGTAGGTGTGCGTGGCCAGTGCCGACTCGGGTGTGTCGGCGAGCCGGTCCTCGGGGACACCGCTCTTGCGCAGCACCCCCGCCACGAGTTCGCGCCACCGCTCGCGTGTGGCGGCGGGGAACCCGTCGGCCGGGTTGGGGGCGCCGGATCCGGCGGCCCCGCTCTCAGGGACGTCCATACAGTGGATGGTAGAGAATCGCGTTCGGTCGCGCCGCCCCGGGGTGTGGTGCGGCACACGCGGCGCGTCCGGCCCCGGGCGCGCACGCTCCGTGCCTGGTCACGACGGGAGCGCGCGTCCCCGGGGGGGCGACGGCGCCTCCGGGGACCCGTATCTCACCGAAGGGTCACCGCGCGCGTCCTTTCAGTGAGGTGGGACACACTCCGGGTGTTCGGTGAACCAACGCAGTGTGACCGGAGTCGGATTGACGGGCCTCCCCACGCGTTTTACGGCCCGCGGCACCCTCTCCCCCCACCCTCATCAAGGATAAAAAGGACAGAGATGCCCTTCTTCCCCCCTCACGGCCGCTTCGCCCTCACCCCGGCGGTCTCCCTCTCGCTCGTGTTCGCCCTGTCCGCCTGTGGCGGCGGGGAGGACTCCGCGGAGGCATCGGCGCCCTCGGAGGGGGCCGCCGAGGAGACCACCGCCGCGGAGGGCACTCCGCCGGAGGAACTGTCCCAGGAGGAGCTCACCGGGCTCCTCGTCGAGGCGCCCGTCCCCGCCTCCAGACCCCAGGTGGACGAATCCGCCCTACCGGCCGAACCCGACGCCTCCGCGTCCGTGTCCGAGCGGGCGGCCTGGTCCCTGCTGACCGAGGTGTCCCGCAAGGCCTCCCACGTCGATCCGGGCGCCGCCGCCGCGTGCCCCGAGATGACGGAGCCCGTCGAACCGGGCCACAACTGCACCCTCACCTACGGCGGCCTGGACATGCAGTTCCCGGTCCTGGGCGCGGAGGGCGGCGGCGCCTTCCGGTTCGACTACCCGGAACTGCCCACCGTGCGCGAGGTCGTCGAGGACACCATCCGCTTCGACCACGGCGTCGAGGCGGTGTACTGCGACATGGACGACGTCGTGGCCGTCGAGCCGGGCGCGGAGCGGGCCCCCTACCTCTGCTACGCCCGGGACGGCGGGGTGGCGGGGTCGGACTCCCCGGAGGACGCGGTCTCCCCCTACGAGGTCTACGTGCTCATCGGAGGAACCCTGGCCACCTACCGGTACCTGAGCGAGGGGTAGGCCGCGCTCCCTCGGGGCCGCGCGGACCTCCGGGAAAGGACGACGTGCCCTTCACCCCCAGCCATGTCGCGGCGGTCCTTCCCCTGGTGCGCACCGGCCTGCCGCCGGCGGCCCTGGTCGTCGGGTCGGTGGCGCCGGACCTGCCGTACTACCTGCCGCTGCCCGTGGCCGCGGCGGCCACGCACGGCCCCGCCGGGTTGTGGCTGGACGTGCTGCTCGGCGGCGCCGTGCTGGCGGTGTACGTGTACGCGCTCCGGCCTCCGCTGTACGCACTGGCCGGGGGGTCCCCGGCCCCGGCGGCCCCGGCTCCCCGGTCGGTGCGGGACGCGGCGCGCGCCGCCGCGCCGGCCGGGGCCGCCCTCGCGGTGGGCTCGGCCACGCACGTGGCCTGGGACTCCTTCACCCAGACCGGCGGTGCCCTGGTGCGCGCGTGGCCGCCGCTGAGTACTCCGGTGGTGGGCCCGCACCTGCTGTACAACGTGCTGATGTACGTCAGTTCGGCGGCCGGTCTGGCCGCCCTGGCCTGGTGGGTCCACCGCGAACGCGTCCGCCGCGCGGCCGCCGGGCGCACGGCACGGGGCACGGGCGCTCGCTCCGTGCCCGTCCGCGACCGCACCGCTCCGCCCCCGTGGGACGGTCCCGGGCGGGGCTTCCCGCGCGGTGCGGCCGACGGGCGCGTGCGCGCCCTGGTCCTGTCCGCCCTCGCCGTGTGCGCGGTGGCGGGCGCGGTGGCGGGCGGGTTGTCCGACCGCGCGCAGGTGAGCGGCTACGACCTCGTGCGGTGTCTGCTCGTCGGCGCGGTCACCGGCGCCGGGCTGGGCCTGGCCGCGTGGACGGCCGCCTGGTGGTCGCTCCGGCCGCTCCGCCGGGCGGGGCGCTGACGCCGCGCGGTCACGGCGGGTGCCCGGCTCCGGGCCCGCGGTCGCGGGCCCGGGTACCCGCCACGGGGCTGTCAGGCCCCGTCGGCGCGGGCCTCCTCGGCACCGGTGGGGTCCGGGCCGAACGCCGCGTGCACCTCCTCGGCGGTGAGTCCGTAGCGTTCCAGGCTGTACCGGTGGCCGCCGGGGTTCCTGCGCCGGTCCCGGCGCGTGTAGGCGAGCGTGCGGGCCCGGGTGTCGGGGCCGAACTCCTCACCGAGGCCGTGCCAGACGCGTTCGGCCGCCCCGACGGGGTCGGGGACCAGCTCGTCGTAGGGCAGGTCGACGAAGTGCTCGGAGCCGTGCCCGCGCCGCACGCGGCGGGCGCGCTCGGCGGCTCCCGCCCAGATCTCCAGCCACTCGCGGCCGATCCAGCGCGGGTCCACGCCGTCGCTGTGGAGGCGCATCCCCGCCTCGGCCAGGCTCGCCCACGACGCCATCGCCCGCGCCGGGTCGCGGTCGGTAAGGACGACCACCGCGTCGGGGAAGACCCTCAGCAGGGCGTCCAGGTTGGGCAGGTGCAGCGGTGACTTGAGCACCCAGCGGCGCGCGGGCCGCTTCCACTGCAACGCCTGGAGCTGCTGCTTGAGGTAGACGTAGTCGGGGGTGGCGTCGCGCCCCTCGAGCCAGGTCCGGTAGTCGGGGACCGCGGCGCGGACGTGGAAGAACAGCCCGTGCGGCAGGAGGAAGACGCACTCCTCGGGTTCGAGCGGGTGCATGGGGTGGATGGTCTGGAACCCCGGCCCCATGGCGTCCATGCCCCGCACCAGGGTCCGGGCCAGGGCGAGGCGCTCGCGCCTGCCCACGGTGCGCTCCCCGGGCCTGCCCGTGTCGGGGACCGGGCTCAACAGCTCCCACAGCATCGGGGCGCGGGCCCGGACGTGCTGGGCGAGGAGCCCGTGGCCGAACGTCGTGCCCGTCCTGGGCAGGCCGGTGATGAACACCGGCCGCTCGACGGGCTGGGCGGCGACCCCGGGGTTGGCGTCGAGCAGGTGGAGCATGCGCAGGCGCGTCTCCAGCCGTCGCCGGATCTCGCTCCGGAGGCCGATCCGGCCGACCGGGGTGAGGCCGGGCACCGCCTGCCAGGCGTCGTGGAGCACCCGCATCTCCGAGAGGAAGGGTTCGTCGGACGGCCAGGGCAGCCCGCTGCGGGCGGAGGCCTCCCGCAGCATGGCGTCGAAGGTTCCCTCGAAGGCCCCGAACCGTTTCCCTAACGGGTCGAGCAGGGCGTTCACCGGGTTCAGCCACCACGCTTGGCGCACGTTCACGAGTGTCCTCTCCACTGTGCCGTGGACGACAGGGCACCACGATTCGACCACAGCGGAGAACGGCCTGAGAACCCCCGCCAGGGGGGCTGCGGACGCGGGCCGTCCGCAGACGCCGCCGGCGTGGGACAGGGGATCCGACCTGCGGTGGCCCCGTACTCACAGCGAGGTCGGAGCGTCCAGCCCCGCCATGGGTACGAGGCCACCGCGGAGAGGGCCGCGGGCGCGGAGGCGCCGATGGGGCCGCGCCCGCGCCCGCGGCCGGGGTCAGCCGCAGTTGGTGCCGTTGCGCAGGACCCACTCGTCGCCGACCACGCCGCCCCAGTCCACGCAGTGGCCCGCCGCGTCGACGTAGACCGGGCCCGCGTACTCCGTCCAGCTGCCCGGGTCGGTGTCCCACGAGGTGGAGTCGCTGCGCTTGACGGCCGCGTCCATGTTCACGGCGCTGCCCGGGGCGGACCGCACCACGACGACGCAGTTGCGGCCGTTGGAGTTGTTGTAGGTGAGGAAGACGGTGCCCCCGCTGACGGAGGCCTCGTTGACCACCCCGTACCCGCTCCCGCACTGGCCCCCGTAGGAGGCCGCGGTGGCGGGCACGGGGGTGGTCACCGCCACGGCCAGGGCCAGGCTCGCCACGGCGGCGGTCCTGCTCACGAGGGTCTTCGGCATGTCTCTCCCGTGGTTCATGTTCCGGCTCCTACCAGGGCGGGGTGCCCGTACCGCTGGTGCTGTGCTGCTCCACCAGGCGTGTGATGGTGACGGTGCCGTCGTCGTCGGTGGTGTAGGTGACCTCGGCGGTGATGGTGCGGCTGCCGTGGTTGACGTAACCGGTGAGGGCCGAAGGGCTGGAGGCCACCGACCCCGCCCCGCCGTCGCCGACCGAACCGCCCTGGCTCTGGCAGAAGCTCCACGCGCACACCACGGTGGCGCCGTCGAGCACGGCGTACTGCCCGGAGCCGCCGGAGGGCTGGAAGGCCACGACGTGCTCCCCCGAGGGGCGCGGTCCGCTCGCGCCCACCCCGGCGCCCACCGTGGCCGTCACGGTGGTGGACCCGCCGCCGGATCCCTCCTCCCCGTCCTCCTCCTCGTCCCCGCCCGCCTCCTCCGAGGGGTCCTCGGAGGGGTCCTCGGAGGGTGGGGCGCTCTCCTGCGGTTCCCGGCCCACCGGCCCCGGGCGCCGCCGCTCCTCCGCGGCCTGCTGAGCGTCGGCCGCCTCGGCCGGTTCGTCCTCGAACCAGGCGGCGATGGGCAGGGAGTCCCAGTTGCCGGCCAGGGCCACGCCGCCGAAGCCCAGCCCCGCGAGCAGGACCAGGACGCCCAGGACGGCGCCGGCCACGGCCAGCACCCTCCCGGACCCGCCGCGCTTGTCGGGGGCCACCGGGAACTCGCGCTCGGGGGCGGCCTGCACTCCCTGCCAGGTGCGGTCGACCACGGCGGCCATGACTCCGCCCGCCGCAGCCGCGGAGTCCACGGGGGCGTAGGAGCGGCCCGGGTCGCCCACGGAGACCACGCCGCTGACCAGTTCCAGCGCGGTCGGCCGCTCGGACGCCTCCTTGCTGAGCGCGCGGGCGGCCAGGTCGGCCAGGGGGCCGGTGAAGCCCGCGGTGTCGGGTTCGCCGCTGATCACCCGGTGCGCGACGGCCGCCGGGTCGCCGGTGCCGAACGGCGGGCGCCCGGTCGCCGCGTAGGCGACCAGCGCGCCCCAGGCGAAGATGTCGTCGGCGGTGCTGGGGGGCGCGCCCCGGTAGTGGTCCGGGCTGATCCAGCCGGGCGAGCCCAGCACGGACCCGGTGCGGGTCAGCGCGGTCTGGTCGATCGCGCGGGCCACGCCGAAGTCCAGGACGCGGGGCCCCTCCGGCGACAGCACGATGTTGGCGGGCTTGAGGTCGCGGTGGGCGATGCCGACCTCGTGGATCTGGGCGAGCGCCTCGGCCACCCCGGCGGCCAGGCCGAGCAGCAGCTGCTCGCCCAGCGGGCCGTGTTTGCGCATGTAGGCGCTGAGCGTCATCCCCCGCACCAGCGGGGTGACCAGCCAGGGGCGCTCGGCCTCGGTGTCGGCGGCCAGCAGCGGCACGGCGCAGGCGCCGCCCACCCGGCGCAGCAGTTCCACCTCGCGCGCGAAGCGGGCCCGAAACTCCGGGTCGGCGGAGTACTCGGGGTGGATGAGCTTGACCGCGACCAGCGTGCCGCCCTGGTCGTGGGCCGCGTACACGACGCCCATGCCGCCGGAGCCCAGCCGCCTCAGCGGCCGGTAGGGGCCGATGCGCGTGGGATCGGTGGAGGTCAGGTCGGTCGCGGTCGCGGGGAGAGTGACGGCTGAGGGGTGCGTACTCACTGCTGTCTGCTCACAGGTCTCGTTCGGGGCGGGGTGGGGGAGTACGGAGGCCTCCCCCTGGGCGGGGGAGAAAGGGGCGAACTCATGGATATCCGATCCTCACCGGTTCTGGTCCGGCCGCCCCGGGCGGGGCGGCCGGTGGCGGTCACGGCAGCGGCACCCTCACCTGCTGGATGCGGCCGTCGCCCAGGTGCAGGTACGCGGTTCCGGGCGTGAGGCGGGGGCTGGACACGCCCTTGGGCAGGCGCATGCCCAGCACCTCGCCGTCGCTCTGGGCCTGCGGGGAGAGCAGGGCTCCCACGCGGTTGCGCTTGAGGTGGACGTGCCATCCGTTGAAGCCGCCCTGGAGCGCCTCGTTGGTGCCCGCGGCGACGATGCCCCACCCCGCGCCCACCATGCCGCGGGCGATACGGGTGAACTCCTTGCCGAGGTCGCTCTGGAGGAGCAGTTCGGCGTCGTCGACCATGACGACGGCGGTCTCGTTCTCGAACCTCCCGAGCGCCTCGTGCAGCTGGGAGAGCTTGGGCTCGGCGGAGTCCAGGACCGCCTGGACGCCCTGGTGTCCGCGCAGGTCGGACAGGCGCGAGCCGCGCGGGGTGACCAGCAGCAGCTCGGTGCCGCCCTCCAGCAGCGACCTGGCCATCGTGGTGAGCATGCTGGAGCGCCCCGACTGGGGCGGCCCGCTCACCAGGAACGTCGGGATGCGCGACAGGTCGGCGCTGATCGCGGTCAGCTCGTTGCCGCCCACCCCCAGCAGCGCGTGCAGCGGACGCGGGGGTCCGGGGCGGTAGCGGGCCGCGTCGGCGTAGGTGAGCTGGTCGGGCAGGACGTCCACGCGGAACGGGCGCGGACCGGTCCCCTCCTGGGGGCGCCGGGACACGAAGTCGGCGATGCGGCCCAGCTCGGCTCCCTGCGCCGCGCCCTGCGGGTTGCGGTTGAGCAGGGCCAGCTGCACCTCCATGGCGTCCCCGGCGCGGAAGGCCCTGCCGTCGGGAACCTCCTCGGGCAGCGAGCGGGCGTTGAGCCCGGCGGCGCTGTAGTCGCCGTTGTCGTTGCAGCGCAGCACCAGCAGCTCCTCGGTGGTGGAGGAGTACTTGGTGCGGGTCAGGGTCCGGTCGCCGGTCGCCACGACGTGCACGCCCACCCCGGCGCCGTCGCGCATGAGGGTGACGACGCCCTCCACCAGCGCACCGTAGTTGTACTCGCCGAAGGCCTGCTCGAAGGAGTCCACGCGGTCGACGAACAGCACCACGTGGGCGGGGCGCTCGTTGGGCGGCAGCTTGGCGCGCAGCTCCTCCAGGTCGGCGCAGCCGTGCGCCGCGAGCAGCTTCTGGCGCCGGTCCAGCTCCTCTCCGAGCAGCCCCAGCAGGCGCACGACCCGCTCCCCCTGCGTGCGCTGGGCCACCGCGCCGCAGTGCGGGAGCCGCTCCATCGGCAGCAGGGCGCCGTTGCCGCAGTCCAGGCCGTACATGTGCACGTCGCCGGGGTGGTGGGTCAGGGCCAGCGAGGCGGCGATGGTGCGCAGCGCCTGGGAGCGGCCGGTGCGGCCCGAGCCCATGACGTGCAGGTGTCCCGTCCTGGCCAGGTCGAACACGTACGGGAACTGGCGCTGCTGGGCGGGCACGTCGGTCAGTCCCACCGGGGCGGGCTGGATCCTGCCGTGCGCGGGCTGCGGGGAGCGGCCCCCGAGAAGCTCGGACAGGGTGAGCGCGGTGGGCAGCGCGGGCAGCCACGGGCTGGGCTGGCGGCGGGCGCCCGAGCGCTCGGTGGCCTCCTTGACCGCCGCGACCAGGACGGTCAGGTCGGTGACCTCCACGTCGCCGGTCTCGGTGGAGCCCTGGGCCGACGAGGGCGCGGGCAGGGCCAGGTCCGACCACTTCACGGCGTGCGCGACCGGGTCGGAGGCGTTGGCGGCGGCCACGACCCGGCGCCCGCCCACCCGGCCGGACTGGAAGGGCAGCAGGGAGGCGTGTCCCAGGCTGGCGTAGGCGCGTCCGGGGGTGTCGATGCCGATGTGCGCGGAGTCGGGGGCGTCGATGACGTCGCGGCTCTCGGCCTCGTCGGTCATCCGCAGGGCGATGCGCAGGTTGGTGTTGGCGCGGATGTCGTTGGTGACCACGCCGCCGGGGCGCTGGGTGGCCAGCACCAGGTGGATGCCCAGGGAGCGCCCCCGCTGGGCGATGTTGACCAGGCCCTTGACGAAGTCGGGCAGCTCGCGGGCCATGGACGCGAACTCGTCGATGACCAGCATCAGGCGGGGCATCTGCGGCATGCGCGGGTCGCGGTCCAGCAGTTCCAGGTAGTCCTCGATGTCCTTGGCCCCGGCCTTGGCGAGGATGTGCTCGCGGCGGTGCAGCTCGGCGCCCAGCGACACCAGGGCCCGGCTCACCAGGTGGGTGTCCAGGTCGGTGACCATGCCGACGGTGTGCGGCAGGTCCACGCAGTCCTTGAACGCGCTGCCGCCCTTGTAGTCGACCAGAACGAACGACATGGACTCGGGCCGGTTGACCGCCGCCAGGGAGGCCACGAGTGTCTGGAGCAGCTCGGACTTGCCGGAGCCGGTGGTACCGGCGATGAGGGCGTGCGGGCCGTCCCGGCGCACGTCCACCGAGAACGCCCCGTCCAGGCCCAGGCCCAGCGTGGCGACCGTGCTGCGCCCCCCGGAGGCCCAGTGGGCGGCGATGGCCTCGCCGCTGGGCGGCTCCAGTCCGATGACGTCGAGCAGGCGGGCGCTGCGCGGGAGCGAGCCGCCGCCCTCGCCCACGCTGCTGTCACGCATGGGCGCCAGGGCGCGGCCCAACCGGTCGGCCCAGGCCGCGGAGGGGACGTCGGCGCGCACGTCCTCGACGTTGTCGAAGGAGGTGCGGCGCAGGCGCATACCGTGCGGGGTGGAGCTGACCACCGCCTGGCACTCCTCGGGGAGCAGGCGCTCCTCGGCGTCCAGGCACAGGACGTAGATGCCCGCCTCCGGGCCCTCGCGCAGCAGCTGGACCACGCCGGGCAGCGAGCGGATGCGCCGCGCGCCGTCGAGCACCACCACGATCGCGGGCTGGTCGGCCAGGTCGCGGCGGGCCTGCTGGCGGGACTCCAGGAGCGTGAGCAGTTCCGAGACGCGGCGGGCGCAGGTGGTGGCGTCGATGCCGATGCGGCCGAGCGAGAGCTGGGGGCGGTCGCCGCGCAGGTGGGGCAGGTAGCGGGTCCAGCGCCAGCGGTTGTGGTCGCCCTCCATGGACAGCAGGTACAGGTGCAGCTCGGCGGGGCTGTGCAGGGCGGCGAGCTGGGCGACCAGCCAGCGCTCCAGGGCCTCCGCGCCCTCGCCGCGCCCGGCCACGCCCACGACCCCGTTGTCCTTGACCGACACGCTCACCGGGACGTCGCGCATGTCCCAGGTGACCTCGCGGCGGTGCTCGTCCTTGGTGGGGTCGCTCAGGACGACCTGGGAGGGGATGCTGCCGGTGCCCACGCGCAACTGGGTGAAGTCCTCGTCGATCTGGCGGCGCTCCCACAGCCGCGCGCGCGGACCGGTGGCCAGCAGCAGCACGGCGGCGGGGTCGGGGCAGGTGTCGCGGAGCTTGCGCTGTTCGGCGACGAGGGCGTCGCGGGCGTCGCGGGTGACGCGCTCCTTCTTCTCCTCGTACTCGGCGAGCTGCTTGTCGTAGCGGGCCTTGGTGGTGCGCCGCTGCATGAGCTGCATGAACAGCACCGAGACGGGGGCGAGCAGACCGATGAGCAGGTACTGGGGACGGCCCATGATGAGCGCGCTGCCGACCGCCATGGTGATCGGGATGAGGATCATCATGATCAGCTGGGCGACGGGCTTGTCCGGCGGCTCGGGAGGGGTGGGCAGCTTGAACCTGGTCTTGGTGGGCGCCGGGTGCAGGCGGGGCGGCCGGTTGTAGTCGAGTCCGGTGCCGTCCTCGGAGGGCACCACGGAGGCGTCGGGGCGGTGGTTGGGCCACACCTCGAAGAGGGTGCCGCCCAGGGTGAGCTGCTCGCCCTGCGGCCAGACGGTGTCGGGGCCGACCTCGTCGCCCTCCAGGGAGCAGCCCGGGCCGCCGCTCGTGCCCAGGACGGTGACGGTCCCCTCCGGCGCGACCCTGATCCGCGCCCAGTAGCCGTCGGAGTCCACGACGAGCACGGCGGCCTCGTCGTCCCCGATGACGTAGTCGCCGGGGTCGAGGCGGACCACGCGCCCGGCGTCGGGGCCCGAGACCACGCGGACCTCCACCACGCCGGGCGGCTCGCCCTTGACCGGGGCGGGGCCGCCCACGCCGACGAGCGAGCCGTCGAGGAGCCCCGCGTCGGCCAGGGAGGCGGACGGGTCCACGGGCTGGTCGCCCAGGTACAGCGGCACGTCCTGGCCCGGAGCGCGGGGCAGGGTGCGCACCATCGGGTCGACGACCTCGGAGAGCTGACGCACCGTGGCGCTGGGGTCGGCGTCGACGAGGACGTCCAGGCGCAGGGCCGAGGACGCCACGGGGCCGCTGCCGCCCGGTCCGTCCGCTGCCGGACCGGTGGCTGGGGTCGCTGTGAAGAGGAGGCGCACGGTGGGGACCGCTTCCGGGTTCGTCGTCAGGTCGGAGGGGACGGGGGCGGCGCGGGCGGGCCGCCCCCGCGTTTTCCGCGCGGTGCGGGGGCTCCGCGGCGGGGATCAGCCCTTGAGGCCCTCACCGAGCTTGTCGTCGGTCTCGCTGAAGGTCTCGCCGACGGTCTTGATGTACTTGCCGATGCCCTCAAGGCCCTTGTTCACGCCCTCGAAGCCGGTGTTGAACTCCTCGAAGAACGGGCGGAAGTGCTTCTCGGCGGCGGGGGTGCTGTAGCCGTCCGAGATGAGGCCGTCGACCTTGCTCTTGATGCCCTCCAGCCGCTCGGTGAACTCGTTGAACTCCTGGATGAGGGAGGACGAGGTCTCCTCGGTCTTGTCGCTGTCGACGTTGTACACGGGCATGTGTGCCTCCTGCTGGTCCGAAGGGGTGGGTTCGGGTCGCTCGTGCCCGACCGGCGCGACCGGGTCGGGGGCCGGGGCCGCGCTCCGCGAGCACCATTGTGGTGGATACGTCCGCCGGCGTGGTGGTTCGCCCCGTCCGCCGGCGGCACCGGGTCAGGCGGTCCGCTCGACCTCGTGGAGCCGGAACCGCGCGCTGCCGGTGATGGCGTCGAAGAGGTCCAGGACGTCCTCGACCTGCTGGGAGTTGGGGCTGGTACAGCTGACCATGACGCGCTTGCCGAGACCGGGGAGCTCGAAGGCGGTGTGCATGACCACCGACCGCACGACGGCGTCCTCCAGGTCGTGGTCGGCGATGCCGAAGATCCGGCCGCACGTCCCCGCTCCGGACTCGGGCAGGTCGATCACGTCCTTGCGCAGCCAGGTGCCCTCCCGCACGGTGGCGGTGTCCGGGTAGACGTGCTCGATCATCCGGATCGGGTCCATGGTGTGCTGCCCCTTCCCCGCGGGGAAGGCGAAGACGCAGACGGTCGCCATGAAGAAGCCGTCATCGTACTCCTCGAAGGCCCCGGCCGCCGCCAGCAGGCCCGCTCCCGTCACGTCGCTGGTCACCTGGGCGATGTCGGAGAACAGGTCGTTGAGCGCGCTCAGCTCCTCGGGCCGGTTCCCGTGCATCTGGACGGCCTGGGCGCGCAGCCGGGCGAGGGCGTCCCCGCTGAGGTCGTACTGCGTCCACGTCTCGGGGACGCAGATGTCGAACAGGATGTCGACCTGCGGGACGTCCTCTTCGAACTGGTAGGGCATGGCGGTGCCTCTCCTCCTGCGGACGGGGCGTCAGACGGCGGCCTGGTCGGGCGGGGGAGCGGGCTTGTCCCCCTTGGTCAGGCTCCCGCCCAGCTCCTCGTCGGCCTCCCTGAAGCTGTCGATGACCGGGGTGATCGCCTGGAGCAGGGCGCCCAGGTCCTCGGCCTGGCGCTCGTAGTTCTTCTTGCAGTCCTTGCCGTAGTCCTTGGCCTCGTCCACGAGGTCGCCGGGGCCGATGTCCTCGGCCTTGTCCTCGGGGCTCTCGACGTTCTCGCCCGCGAAGGCGTTCTGGATGCGCCCCAGGGAGCGCTCCATCTCCTCCAGGGCGTCGATGTCGATCCTCACGACACGGGCCATGCGTAACTCCCCCTCCTCGGTGTGTGCGGGCCGCCGTCCGGGGCCCGTGGCGTGTCCGGCCGGCGCACGCCCTAGAGGATGTTCATCCTCTCGTCGAGCTCGGCGTCCTTCTTCTCCAGGCCCGCCTTCTGGGCCTCGGCCGCCTCCAGGACCGCCTCCAGCCTCCGCAGGTCCTCCGGGCGGTTCCCGTCCGCCCGGGCGGCCTCGATCTCCTTCTCCAGCTCCGGGATCAGCTCCCCCTCGAGGAAGGCGACCTGCCTCCCGATGGCGTTCCTCTCGGCGGTGAGGGCGACCTCCTCGTCGAGGTACTCCTCCGTGACGAGGTCGCGGAGGTCGTTGCGGACCGCCTGGTGGCCCATCTCCAGCGGGAAGGCCGACAGGTGCGACCTCACACCGTCCGTGGGTAGCGCGGTGGTCCCGGAGATCTGGCCCTCGGCCAGCCCCTTGGGAACGGCGGTGCCCATCTGCACGACGGCCTGGACGATGTCGGTCCCCGTGAAGTCGCCGTCCGCGAACTCCTGCCACGCGATCTCCACGCCCAGGCCGCCGAGGACGTTGAAGAAGTTCTTGGTCAGCGTGAGCCGCATCTCGTCCAGCATCGCGCCGAAGCTGTTGAGACTCGGCCGCACCGGGGGGCGGCCCTGGTCCGGGGAGTCGCCGTCCCGCCGCGGGGCGGGGGTCCCCTCGCCGTCGGAGGCGGAGGGGTCGCCGTCCCGCCGGTCGCCGGGAACGCCGGCGCCGTCGTCGGTGTGCGCGGGGACTCCGCCGGTATCGGTACGGGGCGTGCCGGTGCCGCCGTCGGTGCGCGCTCCGGGGATGTCCACCCGGTGCTGCGCCCCCTCGGGGGTGGTGACCCGGACGTGGTCGTCGGTGATGCGCAGGTCGGGGCGGTCCCGGCCGCCGTCCACCCGGACGCCGCCCCGGCCCTCCTGGATCGTGCTGCCGTTGCCGTCGTCGACCGTGGTCCGGCCCGAGCGCGTCTGGGTGCCCCCGACCTCCCCCGAGCGGAAGTCGACCTCGTCGGAACCGCGGAACGGGTTCGGGACGCGGCCCGGCTCGGGACGTACGCTGACGCCGTGTTCGGGGTGGGTGTGGCCGGTCATGCCGCCGTCGGGGTCGGCGGACACGCTCCAGCGCGGCGGGACCCTGCCGGCGTCCCCCGCGGTCTCCCCCGTGCGCAACGGCGGGTTGCCCGGGTCGTCGGGGGAGGGACCGCGCACGTGGGTGCCGCGGGGGCCGACCCCGATGACGCGGTCGCCGTCGCGGACGGTGCGGTCCGCGTCGCGGGGCACGTCCACCCGGATCTCGTCCGTCCGCGTGCGGACGGTGACCCCGTCGTCGGTGGTCACACGGCCTTCGGTGCCCGTGTGCCCGGCCACCGGTCCGTACGGGGGCGCCGTGCGCGTGGTCTCCCCCGTACCCAGGCCGGTGGAGGCGCCGGGGCGGGCGTCCGTGCGGGTCGCGCCGTCGGCGACGTAGGCGCCGTCGTCGGAGCTGCGGGCGTGGACCCCGTCGGGGCCGCCCGCCACCACGCGTCCGGGGCCGCCCGGGGCCTCGGGGCCGGACCCGACCCAGTGGTCGCCGGACCTCATCCCGGTGGAGCCGTCGGGGTTGCGGGTGGTCTGGAGCCGGTCCCCCCGGGCGTCCGGGGGTGTACTCACGCAGACCTCGCCGTCGCGCGAGGTGGTCACGGTCCAGCCCTGGGGGGTGTCCACCCGCAGCGCGGGGTCCGCCCCCGGGACGAGGGTCACCCTGGTGCCGCCCGTGAGCACGCGGGGCTGACCCGTCGCGGGGTCGGTGCGCAGCGGCGGGTAGGAGCCGTGGGGCCTGCCGTCGGTGTCGTAGGAGCGCGTGGCCCCGTCGGTTCCGCGCACCTCGACGACGGTCCGGCCGTCCCGGTCGGTGATTCCGACGACGGCGCCGTCCTCGGTGCGGACCCGGCCCGGCGCGGTACGGGTGTCCCCGACGGTGACGCCGCCGTTCGCGTCCTGGACGGCGCGCGGGGTCAGCGAGGGGTTGTTCGTCCTGATCTCGGCGCTGCCGTCGGACCGGACGACCGCGCCGGAGTTGGCGCCCGTGGCGGTGCCCGCACCGCCACGGCTCTGCCACAGGTCGACCCCGCGCGCGTCGTCGGACACCCTGACCTGGTGCTGGTCGGCCCGGATGCGGGTGTCGCCGGACTCCACGGTGGCGCTGTCGGTCCCGCGGTCGTAGCTCTGCGAGGTCCCGTCCCCGCTGTCGAGCCGGTAGCCGTCGGTGCCGATCTCCACGCTCCTTCCGGTGGCGGGGTCGGTCACCCGGGTGCGCGGCACGGTCGAGGAGCCGTCGTGCGCGGGCCTGGAGACCTCCGGGCCCCGGCCGTCGAAGCGCAGGTCCACGGGTCCGTCTCCGTCCCGGGTGATCCGGACGTCGCCGCCGTCGCGGGGCTGCCGGACGGTGAGGTCGCCGCCGGCCCGGATGGTGGAACCGTCGGCGTCCCGGGACACGGTGGCGTCCCCGTCGCCGGTGGGGACGCGCACCTCCCCGTCACGGTAGGAGGCCCCGGGCGCGCCGTCCGGGCCGGTCAGGGTGATACCTGCCGGGCCGTCGTCCCCGCCGCGCGAGGCGGTGACCGACGAGCCGTCCGGCCTGGTCACCTGGAAGCCGTCCTCGGTGCGCCGCACGGAGGTGTCGCCGACGTCCACGCCGTCGCGGGACACGTTCACGGTGTAGTCGCCGCCGTCGGCCGGGTAGCGGTAGGAGACGTTCGCCTCCCCGTCCGGCCCCCGGCTGGTGCGGTACTCGCCGAAGTCGCCCGAGGCGACGGTCCGGCCGTCCCCCGCTCCCGTGCCGTCGTGCGTGTCCGCGGGCACGCCGCCGTCCGGATGCGCCGGGGCTCCGTCGGCCCGCGGTGGCGCGGACGCGTCGTCCGCGCCCGTCCGGCCCGGGGCGGCGGAGGGCTCCCCGCCGGGCCCCGCCGCGGTGTCGGTGTCGCTCCGGTGAGGGGCACGGCCGTCGACCGCCGGCTCGCCGATCTGGCCCGGGCGCTGGGAGGGCAGGCGCACGCCCTCTCCCGGGACGTTGGCCCCGCCCGCGGAGCCCCCGTACCCGCCCTCGAAGCGCTGGCCGTCGGGGCCGGGACCGCCGTCCGCCGTGTCCGCGGCACCGGAGGGGCCGGGCTCTCCGCCGACGCGGGCGGCGTCCGCCTGGACGTCGCCCGCGTCCGCGGAGGGGCGGCCGGGCGGGGAGACGCCCCCGGTGGAGGTGTCGGCGGCGCTGCTGGGCGGGGCGGCCTCGCCGGAGAACGCCGGCGCGTCCGGGATTCCGGATCCTCCAGCGGTACCGGAGGGGGCCGGCCCGCCCTGCGGGGAACCGTCCGTTCCGCTCCCGGAGGGGGAGGAGGGACCGGGGGCCCCGGGGGTGACGCCCGTGTCGGAAGCGGCGGGAGTACTACCCGTGTCGGGAGTACCCGGAGTGGTGGCCGCGTCGGTGGTGGCGGGAGCGTCAGGAGTGGCAGGAGCGCCCGAATCAGGAGTGGCGGGAGCGCCCGAAACGGGAGCGGCGGGAGCACTGTCTGTGTCCGGAGCGGTGGGAGCGCCGCCCGTGCCGGGAGTGGCTGGAGCACCATCCGTGCCCGGAGTGACGGCCGGGTCCGGGGACGTGCCGTCGCCGACCGCGGGCGAGGGGTCGGCCCCCGCGGTGGGGGCGGGTCCCCCGCCCGACCCGTCGGAGCCGCCCAGGAAGGACGGCAGCGACCCGTTGCTGCGGGCCGCGCCGACGGCGGCGCCGGGCACGTTGGTCGCCGCGGCGCTGGCCAGCTCGTACCCGGGGTTGATGTCCTCCCAGGAGGTTCCGGCGGCCATCTGGACCGCGATCGAGGAACCCATGCCGACGGCGGTGTCCCGGGCTCCGGTGGTGATGGTCGTGGAGATGACCGGGTGGTCCCGGCTGACGCGGCTCACCCTCGACGTGACGGTCTGGACGGCGCGGTTGCCGCCCACCGCGCCCCGCACCCCGCTGGTGGCGCCCCGCACCGCGGAGGAGGCGCCGCGCACCCCGGAGGTGATGCTCCCGGGAAGGCGCGAGGCGCCGGCGCTCAGCCCGCGCGTCACCGCGCGGCCGCCGCGCAGGATCACCCCGCCGGGGACCAGGGAGATCAGGTCCAGGCCGAGGGTGGCGACCGTCTCCATGTTGAAGCCGAGCCTGCCCTCCCGGTGGAGGGTGGCCGCGCTGATCGAGAGCGCGGCGAGGGCCAGGGCGATGCCCAGTCCGGGGATGAAGATGGCGGCGATACCGCCGACCACGAGGATCGCCGCGTAGATGAGGGGGTTCTCCTCGACCCACGTGACGATCGCGTCCAGCCATCCCCACAGCTTGTTCGGGTCGCCCTGCTTGGCCTCCTCCAGCGCGTTCTTGCAGGTCCGCGCGGCCTCGTCCATGTCGCCGAGCACGCGCTGGAGGCGTGTGAGGTACGCGTCGCGGACGGGGTCGTCCCCGTCCACCTCCTCCTTCCACGCCTCCGGGTCCTCCAGGGCGGTGTAGGCCTGCCCCGCCTCGTAGGCGATGGTCCGGCTCTGCTCCCGGGCCGTCTCCAGGGCGCCCGTCCAGGTGTCGAGGGCCTTGTAGCCCTTCTCGTAGGCGGTGTGGGCCTTGTCGAGGTACTTGGGCAGCTCCTCGATGAGCTCCTTGAGGGCGTCGACGGTGCTGCCCTCGCCCAACTGGCCCTTGTCGAGTCTGCGGAGGTCGGTGGCGGCCTGTTCGGCGGCCTTCGACAGCCCCTCGTAGAACGACTTCAGCGAACGGGCGTCATAGGGGGACCACGGGACCGGGTCCTCCTCCCTGTCGAGGAGGTCCCACCTGAGGTCGCTGCGCGGTTGCTTGGCCACGTGCCGTTTCGCTCGCTTTCCAGGTCCCAGGACGGCGCGGATCGGTGTCGCCACACCTGTGACGGGGGTTCGGCGGAGGGGGTTCCCGGGGGGCTGGGCCCCTGCCGTGCTGCGCGAGTCCGACATCATAGACTGCCACGCCCGCGACTGAACAGATGCCCCAGGGGCACGCGAAGTTCCCCCGAACCTCGTAGGGTTTGCGTTCGTCACCACCGATGGCGGCCCCCGGAACGGCCCGGTTCCGGCCCCGGGGCGAGCGCCGTCCCGCAGGGCTCCCGCGGGGCGGTCGGGGCGGCCCCGAGACCCCCGTTTCCCGAAGGACACCGGCGGCGGACGGGGCCTGGACACGGAGTCCGGGCGGACCCGCCGGACGAGACAGCCACAGGAGAGAGCGAGTGACCCTGACAGCGGCGGCACGGTCCGTACGTGCGCGATCGGCGCGCGGGATCCGGGCGTCCATGGCGGTCCCCGCCGCCGGTTCGGTCCTCGCCGCGCTGCTGGCGGCGCCGGCCGCGGCGGACACGGGCACCGACACGGGGACCGGAACCTACGACATCTGTCCCACGGTGTACTACTACGTGGTCCCGGCGGGCTCCCCCGGTCTGGAGGGCATCGCCGACCTCGTCCTGGGCGACCCCGAGCGCGCGGACGAGATCTACGGGTACAACGCGGGCCGCACCCAGGCCGACGGCGGCGCCCTCGGCGAGGACCGCCGGGTGCTCCCCGAATGGCGCCTGGTGGTGCCCTTCGACGCGGGCGGTGAGGGCGTCTACGAGGGCCTGGACCCCCTGTGCGTGGTCGCGGTCGACCGGGCCAACGCGCTGGGGCAGGAGCCGCCCTCCCCTCCCCCGGCCCCGCCCGCGTACACGCCGCCCCCGGAGGACGGGTCCTCCGCGGAGGCCGCCGCCACCGACCTCACCGCCGAGGAGGAGCCGAGCATCGACCCGCGCCTGCTCGCGGCGGGCGCGGCGGGCCTGATCCTGCTGACCCTCATCACCCTGTTCTGGCAGCCGATCGGCCGGGCCCTCGCCTGGCCGTTCCGCAGGGTCGCGGCGGCCCGGGCCGAGCGGCCGCAGAAGCGGCGGCCCTCCCGTCCGGGAGCGGCCGCGCGGCGCCGCCGGGCCGCGACGGACCTGATCGCCTCCGATCCCGACGCCGTGAGGCGGGCCGGGGCCGCGCACGCGGAGCTGATCGGCGCGCCCGCCGACGTGCCCGCGCGTCCCGTGGCCCTGCTGACCACGCCCTCGGAGACGACCGCCGTGGTGCCCGCCGGGGCGACCCCTCCGGCCTCCTGGCGGGCCGTGGACACGACCACCTGGCGTTACGGCAGCGGCCGTTCGTCGGCGCCGGTGCACTTCGGTACGTCCGTGCACACGATGACGGACGTCGCGCTGCGGGGCGTGCTGGTGTGCCTGGGGCAGAAGGAGGGCACCGACGCCCTGGTGCACGTGGACTTCACCCGCATGCGCGGACTGCTGGCGGTGGACGGGGACCCGAAGGTGGCCGCCGACGCGGTGCGCGTGGTCGCCGACGGGCTGCACGCGGCGGGCCTTCAGGTGCGGGTGCTCAAGCAGGGGCGCCCCCTGCACTCGCTGCTCCCCGACACGATCCCGGTGGTGACGGCCCCGGACCCGATCCACGGGCTGGACCCCGGCGCGGAGCCGCCCACGGTGGTGGTGGTCCCGCGTCCGCTGGGCCAGGCCGACGAACACGTGCTGACGGGTCTGCCGTCGGACACGATCGTGGTCGCCGCGGGGTCCTCGCACACCGCGCGCTGGCAGTGGGAGGCCTTCGACGACGGCACGGTGCACACGGGCGCGCTGGGGATCGACGTGGTCCTGCGGACGCCCGGGCGCAGGGACTGATCCCGGCCCCGGCGCCCGGAGAAGCCGCCGGTGCGGCGTGCAGGCCCTTCACCGGCCCCGGACACGCGGGGCCGGGCGGGGCCCCGGAGGAAGACGGGGCCGGTCAGCTGGCGTCGTCGCCCGGGCCCCCGGGGCTCTGCGCGTCGGAGAGCTCGCCGGGCTCTCCCCCGGGGACCTCCTCGGGGGACGGGCCGTAGACGAAGCGCTGCCGGTCGTGCACGAGGATGGCGTGCCCGCTCTCGGTGACCGCCTCCACGTACGCCGGGAGCTCGTCCTCGACCACGTCCATCGTGACGGCGTCGAGCACCAGCTGCCGGTCCTGTCCGCCGCTGGCGCGGGAGTCCCCGTAGACGAGGCCGCCGAAGGCGAAGGCCGGGGAGATCGACCCCGCCTCCTCCTCCAGGCCCCACAGGACCTCTCCCCGGGCCAGGTCGACCGCGACCACCGGCGCCTCCCCGCTCGCCTGGGGCAGCAGGAGGGTTCCGGTGGCGTCGTCGTAGAGGCTGCCCGCGACCCCGTCGGGGTCGAAGGCCCCGGCGACCGGGTTCGTGCCCGGCTCCTCCAGCGTCCACAGCAGCTCGCCCGTGCCGGGGTCGTGCGCGGAGAGGGTCGAGGGCGCCTCGGACTGGGCCCAGCGCAGCAGCAGGACGTCCTCGCCGTCGGCGCCGTCCCCGCCCGTGTCCTCCCCGTCCCCGGCGTCCTCGGAGGCGGACGCGGAAGCGGCAGCGGACTCGGACTCGGACTCGGTCGCGGCACCGGGCTCGGGAAGCGTGTAGAAGCCGATCACCTGCGGCGCGGGAACCCGCGCGGAGGTGGACAGGCCCAGGTCACCGTCCTCGCCGTCGACCGTCCACAGCTCCTCGCCCGCGTCGTCGGCGCCGACGGAGCGGGCGTGCAGGGCGGAGCCCCCGGTGGCGAGCAGGACCAGGTCCTCCCGCGCGGCCACGGGCACCCCCAGAGGGGGTTCCTCGGCCTCCTCTTCGGTCCCGGGTTCCCCCGTCTCCTCGTCGGACCCGGAATCTCCGGAGTCACCGTCGGACTCGGAGGACCCTTCCTCCTCCCCGGGCACGGCCGGGGCCTCGAACTCGTAGTCCCACAGCTCGTCGCCCCCGCCGTCGAACAGGGAGAACGCCCCGTGGGGCTCCTCGGGGGTCCACCCCTCGGGACGGCGCACGGCGAGGCCGTCGAGGTAGGCGTCGCCCTCCTCCGCCGGTTCCCACAGCCGTTCGCCGCGGGCGTCGAGGACGAACGGGCGTCCGTCGGTGTCCGCCATGAGCAGCACCCGCTCCCCCTCGCGGTCGGTGCCGAAGCCGTCGAAGCGCGCCTCGCCCTCCCACAGGGTCGCGCCGGTGGCGGCGTCGTGCAGCAGATGGCGGTCCTCGCTGCCGGAGCTGACGAGGAAGGCGTCACCGACCGGGCTGATCCGCACGCCGAGGGGGTCGGCGAAGATCTCGTGGACGTCGGCGGAGCCGCCGTGCAGGTACCGCAGCACCTCGCCCTCGATCCCGGGCGGCGCCTGCCCGTCGAACGAGGTGGGGACGGGGGCGGGCCCCTCCTCGGGAGGGGGCGCGGAGGGTTCCGGATCGCCGGTGCACGCGGCGGCCAGCAGCACCGCGAGGCCACAGGTGAGGGCCCGGGGCACCCGGGAGCGGCGCATGGACGGTTTCTCCCCACGAACGATGACGTTTACGGCAAATCCTAAGCCGCGCCGCGGCGGGCGGACACAGGGAGAGCGAGTCGTTACAGCCATGGGACGTGGCGCGGGCTCAGGGCTCCACCTCGACGACCGTGGTCCCCCGCACCTCGAACTCCGCCTTCCCGCCGGTCAGCTCGGCCAGGCGGACCCCGAATCCGGGCAGGTCGGCCTCGGGCAGGGCCACCTCGATACGGACCCGGTCGGCGTAGGAGACCTCGCGCACGGTCAGGGAGGAGTCGCGCAGGTCGCTCTCCAGGCGCCCGCCGAGCACGTAGTCGGCGAACACGTCCACGACGAGGAGCTCGCGGCGCTCCAGGACCCCGAACGCGTCCACGGCGGCGGACACCGCGTTGCCGTAGGCGCGGATCAGGCCGCCCGCGCCGAGCTTGACCCCGCCGAAGTAGCGGGTCACCACGGCGACGGTGTCGGTGAGCTCCCGGCGCCGCAGCACCTCCAGCATGGGCAGCCCCGCGGTGCCGGAGGGCTCGCCGTCGTCGCTGGAGCGCTGGATGTCACCGTGCTCGCCGAGCACGTAGGCGGTGCAGTTGTGGTTGGCGCTCCAGTGCTCCTTGCGCCGCCCAGCGATGAAGGCCCGGGCGGCGTCCTCGGTGTCCACCCTGGCCAGGGCGCAGATGAAGCGGGATCTGCGGATCTCCTGCTCGTGCTCGCCGCCGTGTCTGATCGTTCGCATGTCGCCTGTTCGGCAGGGGTCGTGGTCACCCACCAGTGTCCCACCGGACGGTGCCGGGCCGCGCGGACGAGCGGACAATGGGGGCATGGACGACTCCTCGATCGACGCCGTGCAGGTCCTCGCCGACCCCGTGCGCCGCAGGCTGTACGAGTACGTGGCGGCGGCGGACGGCGAGGTCAGCCGCGGGCAGGCCGCCGGCGCCCTCGGCATCCAGCGCACCCTGGCCGCGCACCACCTGGACCGGCTGGCCGACGCGGGCCTGCTGGAGGTGGCCCGCCGCAAGGTGAGCGGCCGCGAGGGGCCGGGGTCGGGCCGTCCGGCCAAGCTGTACCGGCGCGCGGACAGGGACCTGTCGCTGCACCTGCCGCCGAGGGACTACGAGCTGGCCTCGCACGTGCTGGCGGAGGCGGTGGAGCGGCACGGGGCCGAGGAGGCCCTGCACGCCGCCGCCCGGGAGGAGGGCCGCCGGATCGGGGCGGAGCACCGGGGGGAGGCCCTGGTGGACCTGCTGCGCGCCCGGGGCTACGAGCCCGAGGAGGGGGCCGCCCCCGCGCCGGGGGACGGCTCCGGGTCGGAGGCGGCTCCGGAGGGGGACGACGGCGTGCGGCTGCGCAACTGCCCCTTCCACACCCTGGCGCGCGCCTTCCCCCCGCTCGCCTGCGGACTCAACCTGGAACTGCTGCGCGGCCTGATGGAGGGGCGCGGCGAGGACGGCGGGCGGGCCCGGATGGAGGCCCGTCCGGGCCGGTGCTGCGTGGTGATTTCCAAAAACAATGGCCGTTGACATAGAAGTCCGGCCGTGGTGTGCTGTGTCCCGTGAACGAGAACTCCCCCTCCGGGTACCACCTGGCCCAGATCAACGTCGGCGTCCTCAAGGCCCCCCTCGACGACCCCTCCATGGCGGGTTTCACCGCCCGCATCGACCCGGTCAACGCGTTGGCGGACCGGGCCCCCGGGTTCGTGTGGCGGCTGGTCGAGGAGGGCAAGGAGGACGCCACCGGCCTGCGGCCCTTCGGGGGCGCGCTCCTGATCAACTACTCCGTCTGGGAGGACGTGGAGTCGCTGTGGAACTTCACCTACCGCAGTGAGCACCTGGAGCTGCTGCGCGGCCGCAGGGAGTGGTTCGACCACCTGCGCGAGGCGTACCTGGTCCTGTGGTGGGTTCCCAGCGGTACGATCCCCACTGTCGAGGAGGCCGGAAGGCGCCTGGACCTGTTGCGTGCCCACGGGCCCACCCCCGAGGCCTTCACCCTCAGGTCGCCCTTCCCGCCCCCGGCAGATCGCGTTCCGCACGCCTAGTTATCCCCTGGGTACCTTGGGTAGTCTTGCGGGCGACCGTTGAGAATAACCGGGAGTTCCGTCATGCGCATCACACCGTTCGCCGTCGGCCTGGCCCTGACCGCGACCCTCGCCGCCGGATGCGCGCAGTCCGAACCCGACGAGGGCGACGGCTCCCCCTCCCCGGACACCCCGCAGACCGCGCCCACCGCCACCCCCAGCGTGACCGCGTCGATCTTCCTGCCGCCCGGCGAGGGCGCGGGCGCCATCACCTACGACGAGACCGCCGTGCCCGAGGGCGCCACCTCCGACGTGCAGGTGCGCGTCCAGGACGGGCAGACCCACGTGCAGTTCATCGGGACCAGCCTGGAGGGCGGCCGCGACTTCGGCGCCCACGTGCACACCCAGCCCTGCGGCGACGACCCGGCGGACGCGGGCCCCCACTACCAGAACGAGGTCGACCCGGCCGCCACCGAGGACGAGCCCTCCAGCGACCCCGCCTACGCCAACCCCGAGAACGAGGTCTGGCTGGACTTCACCACCGACGAGGACGGCAACGCCCGCGCGACCAGCACGGTGGACTGGGAGTTCCGCGAGGGCGAGGCCCGGTCGCTGGTGCTGCACGACCACCACACCAGCACCGGTGAGGGCGAGGCGGGCACCGCGGGCGACCGCCTGGCCTGCGTCACCGTGGACTTCTGACGGAGGGCCGGGGACCGGCCCGCCCACGGGCGGGCCGGGACTCCCGGCCCGCCCGGGCGACCGTGTCCCCGCTCAGTCGGGGATCACCCGGCGCAGCAGGAGCCGCTCCCCCAGCGCCCACGCGCTGGAGGTCAGCAGGTACAGCCCTCCGGCCAACGGCACGAACGCGGCGACCGCCACGGTCGTGAACTGTATGTAGGTCAGGGCCTCGGGGAGCCGGGGCTGTCCGGGGGCGGCCTCGGCGCCGGCCCGCATCCCGGGCAGCATGAGGTAGCGCCGGTTCGCCCAGGCCACGAGGGCGATCAGGGCCAGGAGCGCGACGAACACCGGCGCCACACCCGCGCCGCCCAGCATGGTCGCGCCCAGTTCGACGCCCCCGAAGGTGTGCGCGAGCAGCGCCTGCCCACCGCTTCCCGCGCCGATGAACACGCCGTAGAGGGCGATCATGACGGGGATCTGGGCGAGGGAGGGCAGACAGCCCGCCAGCGGTGAGGTGCCCGCCTCGGCGTAGACCCGGCGCTGTTCGGCGACGAGCCTCTCGGGGTCCTCGCGGTGCCGGGCGGTGACCTCCGCCAGCTGCGGGGCCAGGCGCGCGCGGGCCTTCTCGGCGCGGACCTGCACCACCCCGAGCGGGACGAGCAGGAGGCGCACGGCCACGGTCAGGGCCACGACGGCCAGGCCGGCGGCCAGGCCCCCGGTCAGGGGTGCGAGCAGTGAGGTGAGGGCGGCGAGGACGGTGGAGAGCAGTGTCATGGCGGCCGCGATCGGCCCGAGGCTGTACAAGGCGGGTGGCCCTTCGTCCGGCGGGAGGGGAACAGGCGTCGGGCCGCTCGGGACCGCGCCCGCGCGGGGCGGAGCGCAACGGACACCCCGGGCGCGGCGCGGACGCGCGGGCGCGGGGGTGTTCGGAGAAGGGGTCAGCGAGCGGCCGGGAGGGCCGCCCCCGGCGCTCTGGGACGGGGCCGCCCCGCCGCGTCGGGATCACGAAGGGTGAGCACGGGCAGGCGCGCGGACCTGCGGCGCATCGCGCGCACCGCGCCCGCGGCGGTGTCGCCCGCCGGGCACGGGCCGGTACCGCGCAGGACGTAACAGGCGACGGCCGCGCCGACGGCGGCGACCAGCAGCGCCAGGGAGCCGGGGACCGGAAGGAACTCGGCGGGGACGACGCCCAGCATGAGGATCTCGAAGAACGCGAGAAGGAGACTCACCGCGCCCTCACCTCCCCGTTCCCTGGCCGAACCGCATCCTATCCGCGGCGGCGGCGCCCCGACAACGCCCCGTCGCGCCCCGGGGAGGGCGGCCGCGGCGCCCGACGGGCGGAGAAATCCGCCGACACTCCGCCGGGGCTCCTCTCGGTTCACGTGAACCTGTAGCTAAATGACACAGAGTAACCAACTCCGTGCTCGCCGGGAGCCCCGTGCGGGCCGGCAGAGAAGGGGAGCCCCGTGCCGATCCGCCCTGCGAACCTCGCCACCATGTCCGCCACCATCGCCGGAGCGATCGCCGGGCTGTCGAGCAGACAGGACCAGGCGCCCCCGGTCAGGGTCACCTTCGAGTCCGGCTACCAGCAGACCGTGGAGAACGGCGGCTGCCGCACGCTCAAGACGGGGCAGGGGGGCGTCACCGGGATCACCACCGAGAGCAGGGTCAAGTTCGCGCTCTTCGCGGGCACGAGCTGCCAGGGCAGCCGCGCCCTGGCCTCCGGACACGGATCGGTGAGCTTCGGCGACCCGGTCCTGGCGGGCGCCATCGTCATCGGCTGACCGGCCGGGGCGGGCGCTCAGAGCCCCGCGGAGCCGCGGATCGCGGCGACGTCCCCGGGCAGTTCCTCCAGGGTGTCCCCGGGCGAGCGCAGCACGGCGCCCGCGACCGCGTGGCCCAGGCGCAGCCGCCGCTCCACGGACAGGCCGTCGAGCAGGCCGGACAGGAACCCGGCGGCGAACGCGTCGCCCGCGCCCACCGCCTCGACCACGTCCACCGGAGGGGACGGTACGAACACCGCGCCGTCCTCGTCGAAGCAGGTCGCGCCGTGCTCGGCGTCCTTGACCACCAGGACCGGGACCTCGGGCAGCACCGCTCGCACGTCCTCGGCCGCCGGGGTGCCCCACAGCCGCTCGGCCTCGTCCCGGCCCACGAGGACCACGTCGGCACGGCGGGCCAGGTCGAGCAGCACCGGCGCGGCGGTCCTGGGGTGCCACAGGGCGGGCCGGTGGTTGACGTCGAAGGAGCGCAGCGCGCCGTTGCCGGTCCGCCGGTCCAGCAGGTGCTCCACGAGCGCGGCGGCGCGCGCGGACAGGGCCGGGGTGATGCCGGACAGGTGGACCGCGCGGGGGTCGCGCGCCCACACCCGCTCGGCGTCGGCGGCCGACAGCGCGGACGCGGCCGAACCGGCGCGGTAGTACAGCACGCCCGCGCCGCCGGGGCCGGTGTCCTTGACGTACAGGCCGGTGGGGCGCTCGGGGTCCGCCTCCACGCCGGTCACGTCCACGCCGCACCCGGCGACGGCCCCGGTGACGATCCGGCCGAAGGGGTCGTCGCCGACACGGCTGACCCAGGAGGCGCCGTGCCCCAGGGCGGCCAGGGCGACCGCCACGTTGGACTCCGCGCCGCCGGTGCCCACCACCAGCTTCGTTCCGGCCGAGAGCGCCTCGGCCGGGGTGAGCACCGCCATGGTCTCGCCGACGCAGACGACGTCGGCCCTGTTCGTCGGCTCGCTTCCCGCGGGGGTCGGGTGCTCGCTCATCGGCGGTTCCTCCGGAGGGATCGGCCGGGCAGGCGGTCGGTGCGACGGCCGTCCCGGACGGTGAAGTTCCCCGACACGAGGACGTGGTGGATGCCCCGGGGGGCGAGGCGCGGCTCCTCGTAGGTGGCGCGGGCGTCCACGGTGGCGGGGTCGAGGACCACCAGGTCGGCGACCGCGCCGGCCTGGATGACGCCTCGGTCGGTGAGGCCGAGTCTACGCGCGGGCCGGGAGGTGAGGTGGCGGACGCACTCCTCCAGCGTGAGCACGCCGAGTTCGCGCACGTAGTGGCCCAGGTAGCGGGGGAAGGTGCCCCAGCCGCGCGGGTGCGGCCTGTCTCCGACGAGGATGCCGTCGCTCCCGGCGGTGTGGGAGCTGTGCCGCATGATGGTGCGGATGTTCTCCTCGTTTCCCACCTGGAGCAGGCAGCCGCTGCGCAGTCCGTCGGCCACGAGCAGCTCCATGTAGAGGTCGCCGGGGCGGCGGCCGCGCGTGCGCGCGAGCTCGGCGACGGAGGACCCGACGGCCCAGGACAGGCCGGGGTCGGCGACGCCGGTGACGACGATGGCGGACCAGTCCATGGGGACGCCGTGGTTGCCGTCGGTGCCCTCCTCCTCGATCTCGCGCAGGACGCGCGCGCGGGTGGGGGCGTCGCGCAGGCGCTCCAGGGTGGCGGCGGTGCCGCCGGTCTGCACCCAGCCGGGCAGCGGGGCGCCCAGGTGGGTGGCGCTGGCCCGGTAGGGGTAGCTGTCGAGGGTGACGTCGAGGCCGTAGCGGACGGTGGCCTCGTCGATGGCGTCCAGGACCTCGGGGGCGCGGCCGCGGTTCTGCGGGAAGTTGACGTGGCAGTGCGCCAGGTGCAGGGCGACCTGGGCGAGGCGCGCGATCTCCAGGCACTCCCGGTACGACTCCACGACCCGGGAGCCGTAGTTGCGGTGGTGGGGGCAGTAGTAGCCGCCCGCGGCGCGGACGGGTTCGAGGAGGGCGACGATCTCCTCGTCGGTGGCGTACATGCCGGGGGTGTAGGTCAGTCCGGTGGACAGTCCGTGCGCGCCGTCGGCCATGCCCCGGGCGACGATCCGGCGCATGCGGTCGAGCTCGTCGGCGGTCGGGGGGCGGTCCTCGCCGCCCACGACGGCCATGCGCACGTTTCCCTGGGGGACGAGGACGGCGGCGTTGACGGGGGCGCCCGCGTCGATCCGGTCGAGGTACTCGCCGACGGTGCGCCAGGAGTGGTCGAGGTCGGGCAGGCCGTTCCACGCGGCGATCCGGGCGCGCAGCTCCTCGACGGTGTCGTCGGTGACGGGGGCGTAGCCGAGCCCGTCCTGGCCCAGGACCTCCAGGGTGACGCCCTGGAGGGTCTTGGCCTCGTGCGCGGGGTCGGCGAGGACGGCCAGGTCCGAGTGGGAGTGCATGTCGATGAACCCCGGGGTGACCGCGAGCCCCTCCACGTCCACGACGGTGCCCGTGGTGCGCGCGCTCCCGGGTGGGACGATGTGGGCGATGCGGCCGTCGCGGAGGACGAGGTCGGCGCGGCGGGAAGGACCGCCGGTGCCGTCGACCACCCGTCCGCCGGTGAGTACGGTCTCGGGATGCACTGTTCCTCCGTTCGACGTACCGGTCACTCCGGTACGGCGCGCGGCCGACCGGTTTCCGGTGTGGCCAAGATACGCTGCCCGGAAGATAATTGATAACTTTGTTGCCAATAAATCGCCCGTGAAACGGCACGGGCACCGGCGCGCGCACGCGCCGCCGGCACAGCCCAGCGAAGGAGTCCACGGATGTCCAAGAAGGCGGTCCGCACCGACAGCGCCCCCGCCCCGGCCGGGGCGTACAGCCAGGGAGTGGTCGCGGGCGGGTTCCTGTACACCGCGGGCTTCGGCCCGCAGGAGCCCGGCACCGGCCGCGTGGCCCCGACCGTGGGCGAGCAGACCGCCCAGGTCCTGGCCAACATCTCCGCCGTGCTGGCCGAGCACGGACTCACACTGGACGACGTCGTGAAGGCGACCGTCCACCTGGAGAACCTCAAGGCGGACTTCCCGGAGTTCAACGCCGTGTACGAGGAGCACTTCAGCGCCCCCTACCCCGTGCGCACCACCGTGGGCTCGGACCTGGCGGACATCCTCGTGGAGATCGACGTGGTGGCCAAGCTCCGCGGCTGAGCCGCTCCCGCCCGGCCGGGCGTCCCGCCCGGGACGCCCGGCCGCCCGCGACCCGGGGAGGCCCGGGGACACCGACGGGACGCGCCCGGCCGTGCCCCCGACGCCTCCGGCGGGCCCCGGTCAGGCCTCGCGGCGGGCGCGGACCACCACGTCGCGCACGGTGTAGGTCTCCCCGCCCAGGACGGAGGTGCCGGTGCGGACCTCGTCGGCCAGCACCGTCCACTCCCCCTCGGGCAGGGCCGCCACCACCTCGTCCCCCGTGTAGAACAGCTCGGGGTCGGGCGGGCGCGGCACCCCCTCCTCCAGGTCGCGCGGGTGGTGCGCGATGACCAGCAGCTCTCCCCCGGGCGCGACCGCGGAGGCCAATGCGGGGAAGAACCGTGCGCGCCGCTCCGGCGGCAGGTGCATGAACTGCGCCGTCACCAGGTCGAAGGCGCTCTCGGGCGGGTCCCAGCGGGTCACGTCCGCCCACGTCCACGTGACGCGTCCGGCCACGTCCGCGCCCCGCTCACGGGCGTGGGCGGCGGCCCTCTCCAGCGCCACGGACGAGATGTCGAGCGCGGTCACCCGCCAGCCCCGCTCCGCCAGCCAGAGCGCGTCCGCGCCCTCACCGCTGCCCACGTCCAGCGCCCGGCCGGGCTCCAGGTCCGCCGCCTCGGACACCAGGTGGCGGTTCGGGTTCCCGCTCCAGATCCGCTCCTTCGAGCGGTAGCGCTCGTTCCAGAAGTCCTCGCCCATCTCCTCGGGCGGGGAGTCCGCCGCGTGTTCACCGGCCATGTCGACCACCTCCGCACCCCACTCTCCACACGCGGCCCGCGGAGCGCGACGTTCTTTGCCGAAGCGGCAACGCGTGTCCCCGAACCGCCGTCGGAGCCCCTCCGGGGGCCGCCCCCTCCGGGGTCACCCGCGCCCCGGTCCCTCCCCGCCGTCGTCCGGGTCGCCGAAGCCGTCCAGGCACAGGTCCAGCAGCGACTGGAGCCGCTCCGTGAGCCGTTCGCGGTCGAGCGCGCGCAGCGCCGTGGCCCCCTCGACCACGCGCACGCGGGTCAGCCCCAGCATCACGGCCGACAGCAGGGAGGCGTGCGCCCGGGCGTCGTCCCCGCCCAGGTAGACCGTCAGCGGGTCGATCATCGCGCTGGTGATCCGCCCCTGGTAGACCGCCTGGAGGTCGGGGTCGCCCGCGGAGTCGTCCAGGGCGCGCTGGAGCGCGGTGGCCTCGCCGTGCAGGCGGCTCACCGCGTGCTCGGCCAGCCGCCGGGTGAGGGTGGCGGGGTCCCCCTCGATCAGCCCAGGGAAGACGCCGTCCTCGCGCAGGAGCTCGGACAGCAGGCCGCTCTTGGCCCCGAAGTAGCGGTTGATGAGCGCGACGTTGACCCCCGCGTGCGCGGCGATCATCCTCGACGACACCGAACCGTAGCCCTCGTTGGTGAACAGTTCCTTGGCACTGGCGAGGATGCGGGCCCTCGTGGCCTCCCGCCCCCGCGTCGGCCCAGGGCCGCCTCCGGTTTCCTCCGGACGGTCCATCTACGTACCCCTTGGCGGCTGCGGTCTGGCTGTCAGGACTCCAGGTTGACACCTCCGGCGAACCCACGCATACCGAAACGTGCGGAGAGATATCGATTTGACAGGTCAACAGTGTTTACATATACCTGGGGAAGGACGACGCCCCCGGCAGCACGCCGTGGGGCCTTTCGTGCGTCCGCGATCGGGGGGTTTGCGTGGAACAGTCGTTGCGTGGAGGAACCGGGGCCGGGGACACGCCCCCGGGCGTCGGCGTCGAGCCGGTCGCGGGGACACAGACCTCCGATGATCCCCCCAGGTCGACACCCCCGGCGCACACCCGGGCCGGGGACGCGCCCGGGGAGGCCCCCGCCGCGGCCGCCGCGGCCGGGCCCCCCGCCGAGGAGGCGCCCGGGCTGCCCTCGCGCCGCGTCGTGCGCCGCATCATGGTCGGCCTGGTCCTGGCCATGCTCACCTCGATGCTCACCAACTCCATCGTGGGCACCGCCCTGCCGACGATCATGGGCGAACTCGGCGGCCAGGACCGCCTGGCCTGGGTCGCCACGTCGGCCCTGCTCACGATGACCGCCTCCACCCCCGTGTGGGGCAAGCTCTCCGACATCTGGGGCCGCAAGCTCCTCTTCCAGCTGGCCCTGGGCATCTTCATCGTGGCCTCGGTCGCCGCGGGCATGGCGCAGGACATCAACTGGCTGATCGCGGCCCGCGCCCTCCAGGGGCTGGGCGTCGGCGGGTTGGCCACGCTGCCCAACATCATCCTGGGAGACGTGGTCCCGCCCCGCGAACGCGGCCGCTACAGCGGCCTCATCGGCATGGTGTTCGGGGTCTCCACCGTCCTGGGGCCGCTGGTGGGCGGGTTCCTGGTGGACAGCCCGCTCGGCTGGAGGTGGTGCTTCCTCATCACCGTGCCGCTGGCCCTGTTCGCCTTCGTCGTCATCCAGTTCATGTTCACCATGCCCTTCGTCCCCCGCCGGGGCACCCCCGTGGACTGGCTGGGCGCCGGGCTGATCTTCAGCGCGGCGAGCACCGCGATCGTGCTGCTCAGCCTGGGCGGCACCCAGTTCCCGTGGAACTCGCCGCTGTCCTACGCCCTGGGCGCGGCGGCCGTCCTGCTCACGGCCGCCGCCGTGGTGGTCGAGCGGCGGGCGCCGGAGCCGATCATCCCGGCCAGCCTGTTCGGCGACCGGACGTTCGTGCTGTCCTCGCTCGGGTCGGCCTGCGTCGGGATGATGATGTTCGGCCTGATCATCTACATGCCGCAGTACCTCCAGATGGTGCACGGCATGACGCCGACCGTGTCGGGCCTGATGACGCTGCCGCTGGTGGCGTCGTTCCTGGTCACCTCGATCGGATCCGGCTACGCGGTGGGCGGCAGCGGCCGCTGGAAGGTCTACCCGGTCACGGGCATGGTCCTGTGCCTGGTCGGGTTCACCGCCCTCAGCCTGGCCCACCTGGACCCCGGCCTGACCACGGTGGTCGGGGGCCAGGCGATGGTCGGCCTGGGGCTCGGCCTGTGCATGCAGATCCTGCTGCTGGCGACGCAGAGCTCCCTGCCCGTGACGGACATGGCCACGGGCACGGCCTCCGTGGTGTTCTTCCGCAACCTGGGCGGCGCCACCGGCGTGGCCGCGTTCGGCGCGGTGATGGTGGGGCGGCTCAACGCCGCGCTGGCCCAGGCGTCGGCCGACGCCCAGGCGCGGGTCGCGGCGGACGCCGCGGCCGGGACCGACTCGGGCGCGGAGGAGCTGTCGGTCGGCCTGTCGGAGGCCGCCGAGGCCGCGCAGGGCTCCCCCGAGCTGGTGCACTCGCTACCGGAGCCGGTCCGTGAGGTGGTCGTGGGCGCCTTCGACCACGCCATGCAGGGCGTGTTCCTGGCCGGGATCCCGGTCGCGGTGATCGGGCTGGTCACCGTGGCGTTCATGCGGGGCGTGCCGCTGCGCGGGGGCTCGGCGGCCAAGCGCTGACCCCGCGGGTCACAGGTAGCGGCGGAAGCCCTCGGCGGAGTTGTCGAAGCCCAGCGCGGCGTAGAACCCGTGGACGCCCTGCCCGTTCTCGTGCGCCAGCAGCTCCACCTTGTAGCACCCGGCCCGCGTGGCGCGGTCGAGCGCGTCCTCCATGAGCGCCCGGCCGATGCCGTGGCCCCGGGTCAGGGGGTCGACCACGAGGTTGCCCACCACGGCCCAGGGCTGGGCGTCGTGGGTCAGGTTGGCCACCACCAGCAGGTCCAGGGTGCCGATGATCTGACCGCGCTGCTCGGCGACGAGGATCGTGCGGTCGGGGTCGTTCTCCATCCGCGTCCAGGCGCGCACGGCGGCGGAGGACATGCGGACGTGCGCGCTCTGCGCGTGGCTGGTGTCGCCGAGCTCCCTGAGAAGACGCAGAATCGCACCGAGGTCCGACCGGATGGCCGCGCGGATAATCATGGCTGTCGGCATCGTAGCCGACAGCCTGCGACAAGGCGGACTTCACCCTACATCCGGCCACAAAACGCCGGGGGCGGGAAACGGGTCCCCGCCCCCGGAGGGCGTTCCGAAGCGGCGCACCGCCGGGGCGCCGCGATCCGGACAGGACCTCCTCGGGTGCTCCCGTCCGCGCGGAGCCCGCGGGATCAGGGCTTGCGGATGACCCGGACGCCGTCGTCGCCCTTGGGCGGCTGGTTGTGGCCCGACTCCGGGTTGCGGTAGACACCGGTGACGCCCGGGTCGCCGCCCTGCTCCTGGCCCTTGTGGTCCTTCTGCCCCTGCTGCGGGCCGGACTGGGGCCGCTGAGGACCCGCCTGGCCCTGCTGCGGGCCGGACTGCGGCTCCTCGTCGCCCTCGGGCGCGGGGCCGGTGAAGCGGGCGCCCTGCGGAGGGCGGGGAGCGGACTGGGCCTGGTCCTTGGGGGAGGGGGCTCCCGCCGCGTCCTGACCGCCCTGCTCAGGCTTGGCCACCGGCCTGATGCGCACGGTCGCCTCGTCCGGCTGCTGGAGGGGAGGCAGCTTGGTGGTGGCCTCCTCCTTGCCCTCGGCCGCCTCGGGGCGGGACTGCGGCCGGGCGGACTCCGCGGCGCGCTCGGGGGCCTTGGCCGCCACGGCGGGCTTGGCAGGGGCCGGCTTGACCGGGGCGGGCTTGGCCTGGGAGGGGGCGGAGGCCATCTCCTCGCGGGACAGGCCGCTCTCCAGGGCACCCGCCTTGTCCTCGGCCTCGACCAGGTCGGCCAGGGTCGAGTGCATGTCCTTGAGGCGGCGCAGCGCCTCGGCGTGCGTGGCGGTGAGCGTGGCGAGCCTGCGGTCCGCGGTGTCGTGGATCTTCTTCGCGCGCGCCTCGGCCTCGCTCAGGCGGCGCTCGCCCTCCTGCTTGGCCTGCTCCCGGAGCTGCTCGGCCTCCTTCTTGGCGCCGTCGACCATCGAGTGGGCCTCCGAGCGCGCGGAGGACAGGATCCGCTCGGCGTGCTCCTCGGCGTCCTTGCGGTACTTGGCGATCTCCTCCTGGGCCTTCTTCTCGGCCTCCTTCACCTCGGACTCGACCCTGGAGCGGCGCTCCTGGGCCTCCTCCTCGGCGATGCGCAGGATCTCGGCCATGCGCTCGCTGATCTGCTCGTGCTCCGGCTTGACCTGCGCCTTCTCACGGGCGATGGCGAGATCGCGCTTGTACTGCTCCAGCTCGTCGTCCAGCCGCTGGAGCCGATCGCGAAGGCTCTTGACCTGGTTGTCCGTCCGCACGAAGTAGTCGTCGACGTGCGCCTTGTCGTAACCGCCCTTGCGCACTGTCGGGAACCTGTCCTGCTGGAGTCCGCCGCCCGGCAACATATCGCTCATGTGCCCTTCATGTCCTTAACACCGTTTTGACTGGCAGAAGGTGCGAGTTGCCCCGTACCCACTGTCACCACTGCCCTGTGAGGTCTCTTTGGTGACATACGCCCGATAGCGCCATTTTTTACACACCGGTCCGGCCGCCTGGGGGCGCCGGTCGGGAGCGGAGCGTAACGCCGTGGACACCGTCCAGGCGGCCAAGGTAGACACGCGCGGCGCGGCCGCGTCAAGATCCCCGACCGGCACATCGCCGTGCGGACCCCGGTCACGTTCTTACTAAGGTATGCGCGATCATCCCCGTACGGGGGCAGAGCGGTCAACTTCCCGCTGTTCCACCCCTCACGGGGAGAGCGGGACACGGCGGTACGAGACGCAGGGAGGGCCACGAGATGGACAACGGCCGTACGGAAGGCGGGCCCGCGGGGCCCCGCGTGGGCGGTGCGGACTTCGGACGACCGCAGATCCACCCGAGCGCGTGGATCGCGCCCGGCGCGGTGGTGGTCGGCCGCGTGCGCCTGGGCGCCCAGAGCAGCGTCTGGTACGGGTCGGTGCTGCGCGCCGACAGCGAGGACGTCGTCGTCGGGGACAGGGTCAACATCCAGGACCAGTGCGGCCTGCACTCCGACCCCGGGGAGCCCGCGATCCTGCACGACGACGTGAGCCTGGGCCACAAGGCGATGGTGCACGGCGCGGTCGTGGAGGAGGGCGCGCTCATCGGCATCGGCGCCATCGTCCTGGGCGGCGCCCGCGTCGGCCGGGGCGCCCTGGTCGCGGCGGGCTCCCTCGTCCCGCCGGGCAAGACCGTCCCGCCGGACACGCTGTGGGCGGGTGTGCCCGGCAAGGTGGTGCGGGAGCTGAACGACAACGACCGGCTGGTGCTGCAGCACACCCCGGCCCACTATGCCGCGCTCGCTCTCCAGCACCAGGACGTCACCTGGGCATAGAGGACCGCTCGCACGGCGGGAGCCCACCCTCCAGCACCAGGACGTCACCTGGGCCCAGAGACCCGGCCAGAAATGTTGCTGGTGTGTCGCCAGGGTTCTGACCTGCGGTGATCTTGTACTTATAGCGAGGTTGGACGGTCGAGACGCGCTATAAGTACAAGATCGCGGGGGAGGGGGCGGCCCCGGTGAACCTTTCCGGTCAACCCACCAGACGGTGTTTTCTGGGGTCTGCGCTCCGCTTCGGCCCGTGTCCGGGCACCCGAAGAGCGAAAACCCTCGGCACCTGCGGCGGGTTCACTCGTTCCCCGCGAATCCGCCTCCGCCGCCTCCAGAACCCCGCGGGCACCCGAACAACCCCCTGGACTGAAGCCCGGGCCAGAACAGACACCGGGGAACAGCTTCCGGGGCCTCCGCTCCGCTTCGGCCCAGGTCAAAAAGAGCCCCCGGGGAACGGCTCCCGCGCCCGGCGGGCCAGGCCCCGGTCCGCCGGGCAACGGGCCGTCGCCACCCGGTACCCGGGCCGCGACCGCCGGCAGAACAGTGACGAAAGTCGTGTCCGGGGCACCGGCGCGGTGGCCCGAAAGCACCGCGTCCACCTGGGCCGGGTCCCCCTCCTGGCTAACCCGGGTGATCTCACCGCCTGGTCCTCACGGGTCATGCGCGCCGGACCCCCGGCGCGTAGCCTGGTAACCCTCACGCCTGCGTGGGCACGGCTCCGTCGCACCCGTACCCACAGCACTCCGGCGCGGGGTGCCTCGTCGTGCTGCGACACCGTTGTCCCAGGGGGTGAGCTCACGTGAACGACAGCCTCGACCTGCACGACCACCTCCACGACCACGTCGCGCTGGACGAGATCGAACTGTACGCCGAGGTGCTCATCGCGGTGGCCGACGCCGACCGCGCGCTCAGCCCCGCGGAGATCGACCGGGTGCTCGGGCTGTCCGAGGCGCCCGCGGCCCCCGCCGGGCCCGACCGGTCCGCCAACGGCCTCCCCTCCGACCGCACCGGTACCGCCGCCGGGACGGCACACGTCCCCGAACCGACCCCCGAACAGCCCTCCCGCACGGAGGGCCCCCTGTGCGGCCCCGCCGAACCGGGCGCCGGGGACCCCGGGACGCGGCGCCCGTGGTCCACCGACCCGCTCCCGGCCGAGTACCGGCTGCCGCCCTCGGTACTGCCCGCGCCCCGCGACGTGGCCGAACCCCACGTCCTGTGGTCCCCGCTGCCCCTCGCCCCCTGGCACGTCTGAGGCCGCCCCGCCCGCTCCCCCGCGCCCGGCGCGCCTCCGGCCCGTCCGGGAGCGCGGAGCCCGGCCGCGCCGTCCGCGGGCGACCCGGGCGACCCGATCCGGCCACGGCCCTCCGACTCCGCGCGCTCCGGTCTGGGTAGTGCTTCTGTGGGCCCCGGCCCCGGGAACCCCCCAGCAGCACACAGGAGCCCCGATGCCACCAGGACCGGACACTCCGGACCGCGGCGGCCGACGCGGTGTCGGCCCCCGCCCCCGTCCCCGCCCCCGCACCGACGGCCGCGAGCCCGACAACGCCCGCCGGGTCACCCTCACCATCGCCCTCGTCGTGACCTTCGTCTTCCTGCTGGTCACCGCGGCCGGACTCGGCTGGTTCCTCTCCGACGGCAGTCCGCTGTCCGGTTCCGGTCCGGAGTCCGCGGAGGAGGGCGGCGACACGGCAGGGGGCGGTGACGGGGAGGCGGGAGAGGCCCCGCAGGAGCCGGCGGACGGAGGCGGGGACACCGTCACCGACTCCGGGGCACAGCTGGCCTACGACCTGCCCGGCGGGGAGTGGCGCAGGCTCGGCGACGAGGAGGTCCCCGCCGGGTACTCCTCCTACGCGGTCACCGGTCCGGCCGAGGACCCGGACGCGGTCATCGTCACCGGTACCGAGGAACTCGGCTCCGTGGAACCCGTCGCGGTGGCCGGGGTGCGCATGGCCGTGGACATGGCGACCGACCTGGCCTCCGACGCGTTCGCCGAGGGCGGCGTGTGGGCCGAGCCCTCGGGCCGGACCGAGGTGGACGGGCTGCCCGCCTTCGGGGCGACCATGGGCACCGACTCCGGGAGCGCCTACGGCCGCTTCCTGGTCGTGGAGCTGGAGGACGGACGGGGCGCGTTCATGCTCGGGATCGACACCGGAGGCGGGGACGGTGCCGCCGAGGACATCGACGCGGCCTTCGACTCCGTGGGCACGCTCTGAGCCGGCGGGGTCAGAGCGGCAGCACCGCGCGGAGCAGGAAGCCCCCCTCCGGGGTGCGGGCCGCGGAGAGGGTTCCGCCGCCCATGGCGACCCGCTCGGACAGGCCGGCGAGCCCGTTGCCCGACTCCCTGCCGTCCTGGCCGGTGTTCCGGGCGCGGTCGTTGAACACCTCCACCACGAGCGTCCGGGGACCCACGTTGCTGTCGCGGGTGAGGGTGAAACCGATCTGGCACTCGGTGGCGTCGCTGTGCCGCAGGACGTTCGTGCCGCCCTCGCGCACCACCCAGGCGGCGAGCGCCGCGGTCCGCGGCGGCAGGTCCAGCCCCTCCAGCCCGGTGGTGACCGTCCTGGTACCGCCCGCCTCGAGCACCGCGCGGACGGCATCCGTCTCCCCCGTCAGGTCGACCTCCCGGTAACCGCTGACCGCCGACCTCACCTGCTGGAGCGCCTGCCTGGCGAGCACCTGCACCTCCGCCATCTCCGCGGCCGCCCGGTCAGGGGCCCGCTCCACGAGCCGTCCGGCCAGCTGGGCCTTGACCGCGAGCGCGGAGAGGCTGTGCCCGAGCAGGTCGTGCATGTCGCGGGCGAAGCGGAGCCGCTCCTCGCTCACCGCCAGCTGGGCGCGGGCCCGCTGTCCGGCGACGGCCTCACGGCTGATGTCCCACAGCCACATCATGCAGAGCGAGCCGGCGGCGAACGTCAGCCCGAGGAGGATCATCGCCAGCCACACCAGCAGGTACAGGAACGGCTGGAACTGCGCCTCGAACCCGTAGAACGGGATCAGGAGCCAGGGCAGCACCAGCAGGGCCGCGGTGACCTGGACGCTGCGCCTGCGCGGGGCGAGGAAGACCCCGGTCCCCCACCACGCGGACAGGAGGAACATGGCGTTGACCGGCTCCTGGATGCACAGGGCGGCCAGGGCGAGGAGGCCGAGCGAGGTCCAGTAGGCGCGTGGGTCGGGCTCCCGTCTGCCGTCCAACCGGGCCCGGAGCATCGCGATCAGCAGCACGGCGATCGGCACGGAGGCGACCAGTCCGGTCAGGGAGCGCCACAGGGGCCACTCCGACGCCGCGGCCGTGACGACGTCGATCAGGGGCATCCCCACGACGAGCAGTGAGGTGAAGCCCACCGAGACGATGATGATGCGCCGGGAGAAGCGGACCCTGCGGTCGCCGTCCCGGTCGGAGGCGGTGTACTCGGCGGAGGGCGCGCCGTCGTCGCTCAACGTGACTCCTCGGGGTGGTGGGTCCCGTCGGGCAGCGGCAGGACGGCTCTGAGCAGGAAGCCGCCGTCGTCCGTACGGGTCGCCGACAGTGTGCCACCTTCGCGCGAGACGTGTTGGGAGAGCCCCGCCAGGCCGCTGGCCGAGGTCGCGCCGTCCTCCGGACCGCCGCGCGCCCGGTCGTTGAACACCTCCACCACGAGGGCCCTCCCCCCGTGCCCGGCGTCCCCGTCCACGGAGAAGGAGATCCGGCAGCGGCGGGCGTCGCTGTGCCGCAGGACGTTGGTGGCCCCCTCGCGCACCACCCAGGCGGCGAGTCCGGCCGCGGCCGGGAAGCGGTCGGAGGCCGCCGTTCCGGTGACGACGGTCTCGGTGCCGTTGGCGCGCAGGACCGCGCCGACCGATTCCACCTCCTCGGCCAGGTCCAGGTCCCGGTAGCCGCTGACCGCGGTCCTCACCTGCTGGAGCACCCGGCGGGCCAGTTCGTGCACCTCGTTGATCTCGGCCGCGGAGCGCTCCGGATCGCTCTCCAGCAACAGCTCGGCCCGCCTTGCCCTGGCCTCGAGCGTGGTCAGGCCCTGTCCGATCACGCCCTGCATGTCGTGGGTGAAGCGGAGCCGCTCCTGGCTCACCGCCAGCCGGGCACGGGCCCGCTGCCCCTCCAGCGCCTCGTGGGTGATGTCCCACAGCCGGATCAGGGCCAGGCAGCCGGACGACACCGCCGGGCTCCAGACGATGGCGATCAGCCACATGACCACCGACGTCACGAGGGGCGGGTCCAGCGGTGTGAGGAGGAAGTACGCCCACGGCAGCACCAGCAGGGCGAGGGTGACGCGGACGGAGCGCCGCCGGGGGGCCACGAGGACCGCCATCCCCCACCAGCTCGCGCAGGCGAAGAAGACGTTGTAGGGGAGCTGCACGAAGGCGCACACCAGGGCGAGCAGGGCGAGCGACCCCCAGTAGAGCCGGGGGTCGGCGGTCCTCCGCCCGTCCACCCGGGCCCGGACCATCCAGAACCCCGCCGCTCCGCAGGGCAGGGTGAGGACGAAGGCCACGGCGGAGCGCCAGAGTTCGACCCTGTCCGGGGCGATGACCGCGAAGGCGACGAGTTCGCTGAGTATCTGGGCCGGAGCGAACAGCGCGAGCGCCGCCAGCGACCACAGGACGCCCCACCGGGAGAGCCGGAGTCTGCGGAGGAAGCGGGTGTTTCCTCCCTCCCGGGCGCCCAGGCTGGGAGGGGGTCCCGAGGCTTCCACCGGACCCGGCTCCCCGGCCCCCGCGGTGACCGTGCCGTTGCGGACCACCGGGCCCTCCTCTCCGCCGCCGTGGCCGGCGGCTCCTCCACGGCCGCCGCCGGCCGCACCCCACCGACAGCGGGAACCGACGACCCCCTGCGGGCGGTCGTCCACAGGCCTTTCCCCTCGCTCGCGGAAAGGCCGGGGCGGGCCGTCCCCGGCCTCCCCGGCACTCCCGCACCCGCCCTAGGGCTGGCGGGGGTCCCACCTGAAGTACCTGCGGACCAGCAGCGCCAGCACCGCGATCCAGGCGAGCATGATCCCGATGGAGGGCAGGGCCGCGATCCACAGCTCCAGGTAGCCCTTCTCCTGCCCGTCTCCGAAGCCCCGGAAGGCGTCGTACCCGGAGTAGGCGGTCTGCGCCATCTCCCCGGCGGGGACGGACGGGACGAAGCCGATGACCATGCGGGCGCTCTCCGGCAGGAACTCCAGCGGGATGAGGCCGCCGCCCAGGAACAGCAGGACCATCATGGGCAGCATCGAGATCATCTGGGCGGACTCGGCGTTGCGGACGACCGGGGTGATGAGCAGCCCCATCAGGGAGAACATGACGGAGCTGAGGACGACGGCGACGACGAGCATCAGCGGGTCGCGGGGAAGGCTGCCGAAGAAGCCGAAGACCAGGACGGCCACCATCACCATGATGGCCAGGGAGAAGACCACCACGGCCGTGATGACGCCGCCGAAGATCGCCAGCTGGGGCACCCCGCTGACCCGCAACCGCTTGAGGACCAGCGACTCCCGCCGCGCGGTGAACACGTTGGAGGGGTGTCCGACGCCCAGGACGAGCCCGATGGAGCCGATGGTGGCGACCATGGCCATCTGCCCCATCCCGAAACCGGGGACGACCTCGTCGTTGGGGAGGTTCACGGTCATGAAGGCGAAGAACAGGGGCAGGGCCAGGTACATCCATGCGGTCTTGTACCGCATGAACAGGGTGAACTCGGTCCGGGCCAGGCGGATGGCCTGCCTGGTCCAGCCGACGGTGGGTCGGGGGCGGGCGCCGGTGGTGTCGCCGGCGGGGGCGGCGGTGTTCGCGGTCATGGCGTTGTCTCCTCGAAGGGCTCTGCGGGGCGGTGCGGTGCGGAGCGCGGTGGCGCGCGTCAGACCAGGTCGGCGGCGCCGTCGGCGACCCGGAGGAACACGTCCTCCAGGGAGGCGCTGCGCACCTGGAGGTTCCGCAGGACCGTTCCGTTCTCCCCGGCCCAGGACATGAGCGCGGCGACCGCGTGGTGGGCCCGCTCCTCGACGTCCCCCTGCTTGACCGTGTAGGTCGCCCACAACGCCTGGCCGCGCGTCTCCACGGAGACCTCCGCGCCCCCGACGCCGGGCAGGTCGGCGGTGCGCACGTTCGGGGACAGCTCGAAGCTCACCCTGTCGCCCCAGCCCGCGAGGACGTCCTGGATCGTCCCCTCCACACGGACCTCGCCGCGGTGCATGATCGCCAGCCGGTCGGCGAGCCGCTCGGCCTCCTCCAGGTAGTGGGTGGTGAGGAGGACCGCCACGCCCTCACGCTTGAGGTCGTTGACGATGCGCCAGGTCTCGATGCGGCCCTCGGCGTCCATACCGGTGGTGGGCTCGTCCAGGTACAGGACCTCGGGCCTGGTGAGCAGCGCCAGTCCCAGGTCCAGGCGGCGCTTCTGTCCACCCGACAGCTGACGGACCGCGACCTCGCGCTTGTCGGCCAGGCCGACCAGCTCCAGCGTCTCGCCCCTGTCCCGGGGCATGGCGGCGAGGTCGTGGGCCAGGTCCATGGTCTCGTCGACGGTGAGGTCCTCCAGCAGGCCGCTGCCCTGGAGGACGGCGTTGGTGCGCTCACGGACTCCGCCGGGCTGGCCGTAGGGGTCGAGGCCGAAGACCCGGACACTGCCGGAGCTGGGGCGGCGGAAGCCCTCCATCGTCTCGATGGTGGTGGTCTTGCCCGCGCCGTTGGTTCCGAGGAGGGCGAAGAGCTCGCCGGGGTGGATCTCGAAGGAGACCCCCTTGACCGCCTCGAAGTCGCCGTAGTGCTGGTGGAGGTCGCGGACGACCACCGCGGGGCCGGTGTCGTCCTGTCGGCCGGTGCCGGCCTCTGCGGTGCTCGCTGTCGTCGTCATGTCCCCAGGTTCCCGCGAAACCGATCACACGGAACAGACACCGTTATCACCGGCTGCCGGTGTGGAACCTACCGGCACGCGCACTGACAAATGTCATCCGGGCGGGAGGCGGGGTCCGGTACGCGGGAGCGGATCCGGCGGCCGTGGTGCGCCCCGGCGCCCCGGCGGGAGCCGCCGCCCCCGCCGGGCGCACGGGCCGCCGGGCGGCCCGGCCGCTCATCCGCGGTCGTGGCCCTGGGGGACGGGGTGCCCGGCCAGCCGGTGCACCTGGACGGCGACGTCCTCGGGGGTACGCGCCGGGCGGGTGAAGGGCAGGCGTACGTCGTGGTACCCCCGCGCGGTCTCCACCCGCAGCCGCAGCCCGAGGCGGTCCACGCCCAGCGGCCGGGGCCGACCGCCGCGCGGAGCGCGGGGAACGGCGGCCATCAGGTCGCCGAGCAGGTCCGGGTGGTCCTCGTCGAGGTGGCGCAGCCAGGGCGCCTCCCAGAGGGAGAACGGGTCGGGGCTCGCGGCGGCCAGCTCGGCCGGGCCGAGCACGTGGGCCCCGTCGTGGTCGGACTGGACCACCAGGGCGGTCCGCAGGACCGCCATCGTCAGGCCGTGGCCGATCTCCAGCAGCCGGCCGTCGGATCCGGCTCCGGGCAGCCGGGCCGCGCGTGCGCGGGCGGAGGCGTGGTCGAGCACCTCCACGGCACCGCTGACCCACAACACCGCCCGCACCCTGTCGCGCATCAGCACGGGTGACAGGTCGGTGAACTCCGCCATCACCACGGGCCCCTCGGAACAGGGGGCCGTGAGCGGATGACCGTCGGGCAGCAGGAGGCTCACGGCGCCGTCGGCGTGCACGTGGCGGGGGACGTCCTCCAGGTACACGTCCCCCGTCCCGCCGAACCGGTCCGAGGCCGCCGCCACGGTCACGGGGCCGCACCGGGCCAGGGTGGAGCGGGCACGGTCCGCGGGAGGGGGAACGGGGGCGTTCACGGGCGACCACCTCGAATAGAAGACAGTTAGGTCAGGCTAACCTAATCAACCCTTCTCCGGAAGCCCCCTCCTCCGGGCCGCGTCCGCGGACCCCTGTTCCGGCGCAGGCGTCGGCGCGGACGCCGAGCGGGGCGTGCGCCACCCCGGCGGCCCGGTGCGTCCGCCTGGGCCCCCGGCCGCGGGGCGTGCATCGCCGCGGGCGAGCCGCCGACCGGTCGAGCCGGGCCGGCGCCGAGGACGGCCCCGGCGGGGGCCGCCTACCCGCGCGTGATCGCCGCGACCGCCGCCTCCACCGCCGCGCGCTGGGCGTCCAGCGGGGTTCCGGGGGGTTGGCGGACGGCGCTGAGCCAGATCCCGTCCACGAGGACCAGCAGGAGTTCCACCAGGGCGTCCGGGTCCTGCCCGGGAGCCAGTTCCCCCTGTTCGCCCGCCCAGCCGACGGCGGCGCGCAGAGCCGCGCGGGCCCGAACGTCGAATCCGGCCAGGACCCGCGCGAACTCGGCGTCCACGGCCGCGCGGGCGTAGAACGCCGACCAGACGCGGGCCTCGGCCAGGCGTTCGCCGTCGGTCGGCAACAGGTCGGTGAGCACCTGCCGCAGCCCTTCGGCGAAGGACAGCCGCCCCGGGCCGATCCGCACCCGGGCGAGCCTCGCGGAGACCGCGTCGACGACCTCGTGCATGGCGAAGAGCAGGAGCGCCTCCTTGGTGCCGAAGTCGCGCTGGACGGCCCCGACGGACAGCCCGGCCTCGGCCGCCACGGTGCGGATGCTGACGCTCTCCAGGCCCTCTCGGGCGGCGATCCGGTGCAGGGCGGCGGCCACCTGTCGGCGGCGTCCGTCCTTGTCCACGTACCTGGGCACGGCCACATTCTGACACACCACCCCTTCTGATACGTTCGTATCGATACAATCGTATCGAAGGAGAGTCCCGAAAGGGGAGACCATGGACCGACGGAACCGCGCCGCCGCGGCCGCCCGATGGCTGGCGACCGCTCTGGCGGGCGCGACCGCGCTTCTCGGCGCGGGCGCGGCCGCACTCGTCCTGCTGCCGCCGCCCTCCTGGAACGCCTGGCAGTACGGGCTGCTGGTACTGGAGTTCAGCCTGGTGTTCGCCGCCCTGGCCGCCGCCGGCCTGGTCCTGGCCCTCCTCGCGGCGGGACGGCCCCGTCCGCGCGGCCGGGAAGGCGCCGGACGGCCTCCGCACGCCCGGAACACGGGAACGGTGTGGCGGCGGCGCCTCGCGGCGTCGGCCGCCGCGGTCAACGGCGCCCTGCTGGTCGCCGCGGTCGTCCCGCCCGCGTCGATCTGGTCCACCGCCCGCGCGGAGAGCGCCCGGCTCGACCTCGGCGAGTACGCCGCGGGGCTCTCCACCAGCGCCGACCGCGAACCCGAGACCCGCGTCTACCTGCACGTCGACGGCGCCTCCGGCCCGCAGGAACTGGAACTGGACGTGTGGGAGCCCGCAGAGCGGGAGGGAGACGTCCCGCTGCCGATCGTGGTGAACGTTCACGGAGGCGCGGAGGACCTGCCGCAGAGCCTCCTCCCGCGCTGGGACGCGTGGCTCGCCGACAGCGGGCACGTGGTGTTCGACGTCGACTACCGCTACTTCCCCGACGGCGACTGGTCGGCACCGGTGTCCGACGTCAAGTGCGCGATCGGCTGGGCCCGCGAGCACGCGGCGGAGTACGGGGCCGACCCCGGCCGGGTGGCCGTCACCGGCCAGTCGGCGGGCGGCCTGCTCGCCCTCCTGGCCGGATACGGCTCGGCCGGGGAGATCCCCCCGAGCTGCGACGTGCCGGACACCGGCGTCGACGCGGTCGTGGCCTGGTACGCGGTGGCCGACGGGACCGCTGAGGCTCCCGATGTGCCCTGGCGGCAGAGGAACTCCCCGATGGGCGAGGAGCTCCTGGAGGAGAGCGAGCGCCTGATGGGCGGCTCCGTGGAGGAGCTGCCCGAGGAGTACGCGATGATCTCACCCATCACGTACGTCTCACCGGAGGTTCCGCCCACCCTGCTGATCACGTCCGGCCACGACCTGTTCGTGGACCCGGAGGACAACCGCCGCCTCGCCGCCCGGCTCGACGCGGCCGGGGTGCCGAACCGGCACCTGGAGATCCCCTGGACGGAGCACATGTTCGACCTCAACTGGGGAGGGTTCGCCAGCCAGCTCGCCCGGCACGGCCTGGACGGATTCCTCGACGAGCACCTCGCCGCCGAGTCGTGAGCGGGCGCGGCCCCGCCATGAGCGGTCCCGGTCCGGGGTGCGCAGGAGCCCCGGACCGGAGCCGCCGGTGAACGGCGCAGGGGCCGGGGCACCGACCCTGCGGTCGGCGTCCCGGCCCCTGCGCGGACCTCGGACCCCCGTGGGGGCCGCGCGCGTCAGCCCTGGGCGTCGGCGGCCTCGGCCTTCTCCTTGGGGGCCTCGCCCCGGACCGAGCGCAGCAGCAGCTGGGAGACGTCCACGACCTCCAGCGTCTCCTTCGCCTCGCCCTGCGACTTCTTCTCGTTGATCGCGTCGCCGAGCATGACCTGGCAGAACGGGCACGCGGTGGAGACGGTGTCGGGATTGGTGGTCAGCGCCTCGTCCACCCGCTCGGTGTTGATGCGCTTGCCGATCCGCTCCTCCATCCACATGCGGGCGCCACCGGCGCCGCAGCAGAAGCCCCGCTCCTTGTGGCGGTGCATCTCCTGCGTCTTCACACCCGGAACCTGCGCCATGATGTCGCGCGGCGGCGTGTACACCTTGTTGTGGCGTCCCAGGAAGCACGGGTCGTGGTAGGTGATGTTCTCGTCCACGGAGTTGACCGGCGTGAGCCTGCCCTCCTCCACGAGCTTGGCCAGCAGCTGGCTGTGGTGCACGACCTCGTAGGTGCCGCCGAGCTGCGGGTACTCGTTGGCGAGGGTGTTGAAGCAGTGCGGGCAGCTGGCCACGATCTTGGTGACACCGGCCTCGTTCAGCGTCTCCACGTTCTGCTGGGCGAGCATCTGGAAGACGTACTCCATGCCCAGGCGGCGCGCGGGGTCGCCGGTGCAGGCCTCCATGCCGCCCAGGACGGCGAACTTCACGCCCGCCATGTCGAGCAGCTCGGCGATGGCCTTGGTGGTCTTCTTGGCGCGGTCCTCCAGGGCGCCGGCGCAGCCGACCCAGAACAGGTACTCGGTGCCCTCGGGGAGCTTGTCCTCGACGACCTGGACCTCGACCGGGTTCTCCTGGGAGGCCAGCTCCTCGATCCAGTCCATGCGCCGGTCCTCGGCCATGCCCCACGGGTTGGCCTTGTTCTCCAGGTTCTTCAGGAGCGTGTTGGCCTCGGACGGGAAGTTGGACTCGACCATCACCTGGTAGCGGCGCATGTCGAGGATGTGGTCGATGTGCTCGATGTCGACCGGGCACTGCTCGACGCAGGCACCGCAGTTGGTGCAGGCCCACAGCTCGTCGGGGTGGATGACGCCGTTCTCCTCCTCGGTGCCGACCAGCGGCCGGTTGAGGAGGGCGAGGACGTCCACGCCCGCGTGGCTCTCGTCGGGCTTCTCGGCGAGGGTCTCCTCGGTGATGCCCTGGAGCAGGTACGGGGCCTTCTCGTAGGTGTGCTGCTGGAGGTCGAGGATGACCTTCTTGGGCGAGAGCGGCTTGCCGGTGTTCCAGGCCGGGCACTGGGACTGGCAGCGCCCGCACTCGGTGCAGGTGGTGAAGTCCAGGAGGCCCTTCCAGGTGAAGTCCTCCAGCTTGCCCGCGCCGAACGGGTCCTCGTCGGGGTCGGCCTCCTCGAAGTCGAGGGGCTTGGTGCCGGACTTGTCCATCATCTGCTTGGCCGCGCCCAGGGACGGGGAGCCGTCGGCGTTGCGCTTGAAGTAGATGTTGACCGGCGCGAGGAAGCGGTGCCAGCCGATGCCCATGGTGAGCACGCGGGCGATCACCACGAAGAACAGGTAGCTGATGATCAGCTTGAACGCGGCGACCAGGGCGATGGCCGGCTCGGCGATCGCGGGGTCGCCGGGCAGGACCGCGCCGAGGCCGGTGGAGATCGGCGTCGCCCAGGCCGGGAACGGGAAGTCGCCCATGGCCGACTTGAGGCCGCGGATCACGAAGATCGAGATCAGCAGGCCCCACAGGTAGGCCTCGACGTAGTAGGCGGTCCAGTGCCGGGAGTTGGTGAACCGGGACTGGCGGCCCAGGCGCCTGGGCCCGTTGAGCAGGCGGTAGACGGTCAGGCCGACGATGCCGATGAGGCTGGCCGCGGCGATGAACTCGATGGCCAGGCCGTACAGGGCCCAGTCGTTGATGACCGGCAGCTTGAAGTGCGGGTCGAAGACCTCGCCCTGGGCCTCCACCACGGTGAAGACCAGCAGCGGGAACGAGACCATGACGAACCAGTGGGCGACGCCGATCCACGGCCGCTTGAGCATCCGCCCGTGCCCGAGGATCTCGATGAGCGTCATGGTGAGCCGCTGCCCGAACGGTCCCTTGCGCTCCGGCTCCGCCGAACGGCCCACACCCACGGTTCGCACGATCTGGCGGATACCCAGAGCGAACATGGTGAACGCGACCACGGCGAAGACCGAGGTGATGATGCCCAGTGTCAGGTACAGCATCGTCCGTGGCCTCCCATCCTGCTTCGTCTTCCGGTGCGCCACACACCGGGGGTCGAAATATATGTTACTAGCGAGTAATGCCGCGGTCGCCACCGGATGCCCGACCGCTGACGGGGACGGGCACCCCGCCGCCGTCGCCGCAGGCCACCGGGCCGCGGAACCCGGTCGGCGCGCGTGCGCCGGCGCCGTCCGGCCTCGGCACTGGTGCCGGTGCGACGGGACCGCACGAGTGTGCCCGAACGGGACTCGGGCGCACCGCACGTCCTATATGTAGCGGACGGCGGTCGCGGGGCGACTCGACGGGGGTATCGGTGACTTCACCGTTCCTCCTCCACTACCAGGTTGCGGCATGGACGGGAGTGGAACAACCGCGGATCCACAGCTGTGGACGACGCCCCGGGCCGCCCCCGGGCAGCACGGTGCGCGGGACCACCGGGGACGGGGTCCCGCCGGAGGGGCGGGGCAGGGGTCAGACGCAGCCGCCGAGTTCGCAGATGTCGGTCCGCGAGGTGGACACCTTCAGGTCGTCGTACCAGACGTAGCTGTCGTGGGCCGGGGCGAAGCCCTCGGTGGAGCCGCCGAAGAAGGACGAGAGGTAGGCCTTGTCCACCAGGTCGTCGTCGGTCACCAGGCGCAGGCCGGTGACCAGCGCGGCGGGCTCGCCGTTGTAGAAGACCTCGATCTCCCCGTCGGGGTGGGCCCGACCGTCGGTGACCGTGTTGACCCGGACCCGCTGGGCGATGTGCACCCACTCGCCCCGGGGGAGGTGGACGACCTCCCCGTCGGCGCGCAGCGGCTCGGAGTCGCCGAACTCGCCCTTCTTGTCCATGTGGTAGTAGTACAGCTCCGCCTTGCCGTCGCGGCGCCAGACCACGCGTGAACTGTAGCCGTTCTCCCCGGTGCAGACGTCCCCGCCCGAGCACCCCGCGCCGCCGGCCAGCCCGAACCCCAGCTTTCCGCCGAACGAGGTGGTCCCCCAGCTGAAGTCCTCGTCGAGGCGCGCCCAGAAGGACAGGTGGTACTCGCGCGCCGGGGTGAGCTGGAACGGCGCCAGCCCGCCGGAGTCCCGCGGGCCGATCTTCCCCTCGGGGTAGAGCACGCGCAGCGACTGCCCGCCCCCGTGGGCGGGCACCGAGTCGTCGATGACCGCGCGCTCGTCCAGTCCCCTGGCGCTGGAGGCGTACCACCCGTCCTTCTCCCACTCCGCGAGGGTGTAGGCGCTGCCCGCGGCCGGGCGCTCGAAGGTGTTGTGCCGGTACGTGGGGGAGAAGCCGCCCCCGGCGGACGCGGAGTCGTCCCCGGCGGACGCGGAGACCTCCCCGCCCGGCACGGGGACCTCCTCGGCGGACGCGGGGGCGGCGCCCGGCGCGGGCAGCAGCACCGTGGCGGCGAGTGCGGAGGCGAGCAGGGCCTTGGTCGTCACGGGCGTCTCCGTTTCACGGATGCGGGTACGGCGGGGGGGCGGCGCCGCCGCGTCGGCGGCAGGGCCATCGTCGGCCGCGGACCCCGTACGGACGGCGCTGCGACACGGGCGTTTCCCTCCGCTTGACCCGAAGGCGCCCCTCCGGTGACCGCGCCCGGGCCGCCGCGCGCGGAACCCCGGCCCCGCGGGCCGCCGGGCCCCGCGATCCCGCGCCCCCGGAACCACCCCGGGGGAACCCCGAGCCCCCCTGATCTTGCGGGTCAAGGATCTCCCCGACTTGTCCCGGGGTTCGCCCACGGCGCCGCTGCGAGTGCCCAGGTCGGGAACATCCCGGCTCGTCCGACCGTTGTCAGGGCGTAGGAAGCAACTTGAGTCGGGTCGACTCAACTGACTTGACAGCCTTCACCCGACGAAGCAAAATTACGTCCGAACGACTCAACTTTGACGGAGGAAGCAACCATGGCACGTGCGGTCGGAATCGACCTCGGTACGACGAACTCGTGTGTCGCGGTCCTGGAGGGCGGCGAGCCCACGGTCATCGCCAACGCCGAGGGCGCCCGTACCACCCCGTCCGTCGTCGCCTTCGCCAAGAACGGCGAGGTGCTCGTCGGTGAGGTGGCCAAGCGGCAGGCCGTCACCAACGTCGACCGCACCATCCGCTCGGTCAAGCGCCACATCGGCACCGACTGGACGGTCCAGATCGACGACAAGACCTTCAACCCCCAGCAGATCAGCGCCTTCGTGCTGCAGAAGCTCAAGCGCGACGCCGAGGCCTACCTGGGCGAGGACGTGACCGACGCGGTCATCACCGTCCCGGCCTACTTCAGCGACTCCCAGCGCCAGGCCACCAAGGAGGCCGGCACCATCGCGGGCCTCAACGTCCTGCGCATCATCAACGAGCCGACCTCGGCCGCCCTGGCCTACCACCTGGAGAAGGAGGACGAGGCCACCATCCTCGTCTACGACCTCGGTGGCGGCACCTTCGACGTCTCCCTCCTGGAGGTCGGTGACGGCGTCGTGGAGGTCAAGGCCACCAACGGCGACAACCACCTGGGCGGCGACGACTGGGACCAGGCCATCGTCGACTGGCTGGTCGAGCGCTTCAAGAACTCCAACGGCGTGGACCTGTCCAAGGACAAGATGGCCCTGCAGCGCCTGCGCGAGGCCGCGGAGAAGACCAAGATCGAGCTCTCCAGCTCCAGCGAGTCGGCGATCAACCTGCCCTACATCACGGCCTCGGCCGAGGGCCCGCTGCACCTGGACGAGAAGCTCTCCCGCGCCGAGTTCCAGCGCCTGACCGCCGACCTGGTCGAGCGGACCAAGACCCCGTTCCAGCAGGTCCTCAAGGACGCCGGGATCAGCCTGGACCAGATCCACCACGTGGTCATGGTCGGCGGCTCCACCCGGATGCCCGCCATCGTGGACCTGGTCAAGGAGATGACCGGCAAGGACCCCAACAAGGGCGTCAACCCCGACGAGGTCGTGGCCATCGGCGCCTCGCTGCAGGCCGGTGTGCTCAAGGGCGAGGTCAAGGACGTCCTGCTGCTGGACGTGACCCCGCTGTCGCTGGGCATCGAGACCAAGGGCGGGGTGTTCACCAAGCTCATCGAGCGCAACACGACCATCCCGACCAAGCGCTCCGAGATCTTCACGACGGCCGACGACAACCAGCCGTCCGTGCAGATCCAGGTGTACCAGGGCGAGCGCGACATCGCCCAGTACAACAAGAAGCTGGGCGTCTTCGACCTGACCGGTCTGCCCCCGGCGCCGCGCGGCGTCCCGCAGATCGAGGTCGCCTTCGACATCGACGCCAACGGCATCGTCAGCGTCACCGCGAAGGACCTGGGCACCGGCAAGGAGCAGTCCGTCACCATCTCCGGCGGCTCGGCGATGTCCAAGGACGACATCGACAAGATGGTCCGCGAGGCCGAGCAGTACGCGGAGGAGGACCGCAAGCGCCGCGAGGAGGCCGAGGTCCGCAACAACGCCGAGTCCCTCGTCTACCAGACCGAGAAGGTCATCAAGGACAACGAGGACAAGGTCCCGGCGGACGTGCGCTCCGAGACCGAGGCGGCCGTCGCCGAACTGAAGACCGCCCTGGAGGGCTCCGACGTGGAGGCCATCCGCACCGCGAGCGAGAAGGTCGCGCTGGCCAGCCAGAAGATCGGCTCCGCCATCTACAGCCAGGGCCAGCAGGGCGCCGAGGGCGACGCGGCCCAGGGCGCCCAGGGCTCCGCCGACGACGCCGACGTCGTGGATGCCGAGATCGTCGACGAGGACAACGGCAAGGGCAACCAGTCCTGACCGGGGTCGAGCCGAGGAAGGAGGGCGTGTCTTAGATGGCACCGTCGGAGAACACGAACGGCACCGGCGACGGTGAGGAGCGCCAGGGGCCGGTGATCCGCGACAACCGCCGGATCGACCCGGAGACCGGTCAGGTCAGGGACCCCGAGGCCGAGGGCGACGCGACCGAGGAGATCCCCGAGGTCGCCGAGGAGGACGTCGTCGAGGCCGACCTGGAGGACGTCGAGGTCCCCGACACCCCGGAGACGGTGGTGTCGGAGGCGATCAACGCGGACGAGCGGGTCGTCGAGCTCACCAACGACGTCAAGCGGGTGCAGGCGGAGTACGCCAACTACCGCAAGCGCGTGGACCGCGACCGCGTGGTCGTCCGCGAGCTCGCCACCGCCCAGGTCGTCGGCGAACTCCTGCCGATCCTGGACGACATCGGCCGGGCCCGTGAGCACGACGAGCTCAACGGCGGGTTCAAGGCGGTGGGCGAGGCCCTGGAGGCCACGGTCACCAAGCTGGGCCTGGAGCGGTACGCGGAGAAGGGCGACGAGTTCGACCCCAACCTCCACGAGGCGCTCACCCTGGTCCCGGTCCCGGGCATCTCGACCCAGACGGTGATCGAGGTGTTCCAGCCCGGGTACCGCATCGGTGAGAGGATCCTGCGCCCGGCCCGCGTGGTCGTCGGGGATCCCGCCGAGGGCGGCGAGGAGGCCGCGTCCGGTTCCGCCGCCGAGGGCGACGGTCCCGGCGGGGAGTCCCCGGCCGCGGACGGCGCCGACGGCGGGGAAGACGACAAGTAACGGGTCCACCCGTGATCCTCCGGCCGCGGCCCGCTCACGCGGGCCGCGGCCGGAGCCGGACCCCGGCCCGACGCGGTGCGGGGTCACATGGAAGCATCGGACGCAACCGGCACCAGCGGGGGAAGGCACCAGTCGATGAGCACCAAGGACTACCTGGAGAAGGACTACTACAAGGTCCTGGGAGTCTCAAAGACCGCCTCGAAGGACGAGATCAAGCAGTCCTACCGCAAGCTGGCCAGGGAGAACCACCCGGACGCGAACGCCGACGACCCCGGTGCGGCCGACCGCTTCAAGGAGATCTCCGAGGCGTACAACGTCCTGTCGGACGAGAAGCGCCGCAAGGAGTACGACGACGCGCGTTCGCTGTTCGGCGGCTCCTACCGCCCCGGCGGCGGCACCGGCCCCGGCGGGTTCGACGTGGGCGACCTGTTCGGGCAGGGCGCCGGCGGAGCGGGGGCCTCGGGCGGCGAGCGGCTGAGCGACCTCTTCGGCGGGCTGTTCGGCGGCCGCGGGCGCGGCGGTGCCACCCGCAGCAGACGCGGCGCCGACGTCGAGACCGAGACGAAACTGACCTTCCGCGAGGCGGCCGAGGGGGCCACGCGCTCCTTCCAGCTGGCCAGCGAGTCGGCCTGCCCCACCTGTAAGGGCACCGGCGCCAAGTCGGGCACCGCCCCGCGGATGTGCCCCAAGTGCTCCGGCACCGGGCACGAGAACACCAACCTGGGCGGCTTCTCGCTGTCCGAGCCGTGCAGCGAGTGCAAGGGCCGCGGCCTGGTCGTGGACGACCCCTGCGCCACCTGCAACGGCAGCGGACGCGGCAAGAGCACCCGCACCGTCCAGACCCGCATCCCCGGCGGTGTGGCCGACGGGCAGCGGATCCGGATCAAGGGCAAGGGCGCACCGGGTGAGAACGGCGGACCGGCGGGGGACCTCTACGTCGTCGTTCACGTGAAGGAGCACCCGGTGTTCGGCAGGAGCGGGGACAACGTGACGATCACCGTTCCGGTGACCTTCCCCGAGGCGGTGCTGGGCGCGGACGTGCGCATCCCGACCCTCAACGGCTTCCCGGTGACCGTGAAGATCCCACCGGGCACGCAGAACGGGCACAAGCTGCGGGTGCGCGGCAAGGGCGCCAACCGCAAGGACGGCACCGCGGGCGACATGCTCGTCACGATCGAGGTGGCGGTGCCGAGGAACCTCAACGGAGACGCGCGTGAGGCCCTGGAGAAGTTCCGCGCCGCGACCTCCGACTACGACCCGCGCGACGGACTCGAATCGCGGGCGAAGGGTGCGTGAACGACGTGAACGACTCCTTCGGCGCTGACGCTCCGGTCTACGTGATCTCGGTCGCCGCTGAGCTCGCGGGTATGCACCCGCAGACCCTGCGGCAGTACGACCGACTGGGGATCGTCTCGCCCGGCCGCGCGTCCGGCCGGGGGCGTCGCTACTCCATGCGCGACGTGCAGACGCTGCGCCAGGTGCAGCGGCTGTCCCAGGAGGAGGGCATCAACCTCGCCGGGATCAAGCGGATCCTGGAGCTGGAACACGAGGTGGAGCAGCTGCGCGAGCAGGTGTTCCACCTGGCCAACGAGCTGGAGGCGGCCCGCCGGGCGGTGGCCCGCCGGGGCCGCCCGGCCGACGGCGGTACGGGGGTGCGCGGCGAACTGGTGCGCCGCACCCGCGTGACGATCTTCAACACCGCCGAGCCGAGGAACGACGACGAGGACCGGGGCAGGGGCCCCGGCGGTCCGGGCCGCACCGAGGACGAGCAGGACTGACGGAACTCCGCCACGGCGACACGGGGGCGCGGTCGGCCATCGGACATCACCCCCCGTGACACGACTTGTGAAAGGAGTCACCGCGCATGAACTACAAGCTCACCAAGAAGAGCCAGGAGGCCCTGTCGGTGGCGATCCGCCGGGCCACCACGGACGGCAGTCCGCAGACGGAGCCCGTGCACCTGCTGGCGGCGCTGCTGGACCAGGCGGAGGGCGTCACCCGCCCTCTGCTCAAGGAGGTCGGCGCCGACCCGGACGCGCTCCGGGACAGGGTCGAGGCGGCCGTCGGCGCGCTGCCCAAGGCGGCCGGTTCCACGGTCAGCTCGCCCAGCTCCTCGCGCCAGCTGATCGTCTCCATCAACACGGCGGCCCAGCGCGCGCAGCAGATGGAGGACGAGTACGTCTCCACCGAGCACCTGCTGGTGGGGCTGGCCGCGGACGGCGGTGAGGCGTCCCGGCTGCTCACCGAGGCCGGGGCCACCCCCGAGGCGCTCCTGGAGGGGTTCGAGCGGGTGCGCGGCTCGGGGCGGGTCACCACGGAGAACCCGGAGGACACCTACCAGGCCCTGGAGAAGTACGGGGTGGACCTGACCGAGCGGGCCCGCGAGGGCAAGGTGGACCCGGTGATCGGCCGCGACGGTGAGATCCGGCGGGTCATCCAGGTGCTCAGCCGCCGCACCAAGAACAACCCCGTGCTCATCGGCGAGCCGGGCGTGGGCAAGACCGCGGTCGTGGAGGGCCTGGCCCAGCGGATCGTGGCCGGCGACGTGCCGCAGTCCCTGGTGGGCAAGCGCCTGGTGAGCCTGGACCTGTCCGCGATGGTGGCGGGCGCCAAGTACCGGGGCGAGTTCGAGGAGCGGCTCAAGGCGGTGCTCTCGGAGATCAAGGAGTCCGAGGGCCAGGTCATCACGTTCATCGACGAGCTGCACACGATGGTGGGCGCCGGTGCCGCCGAGGGCGCCATGGACGCGGGCAACATGCTCAAGCCCATGCTGGCGCGCGGCGAGCTGCGCATGGTGGGCGCGACCACCCTGGACGAGTACCGGGAGAAGATCGAGAAGGACCCGGCCCTGGAGCGGCGCTTCCAGCAGGTCATGGTGGGCGAGCCCTCGGCCGCGGACACGATCGCGATCCTGCGCGGGCTCAAGGGCCGCTACGAGGCGCACCACAAGGTGCAGATCGCCGACTCGGCCCTGGTGTCCGCCGCGACCCTGTCCGACCGCTACATCACCGCGCGGTTCCTGCCCGACAAGGCGATCGACCTCATCGACGAGGCGGCGTCGCGGCTGCGCATGGAGATCGACTCCAGCCCGGTGGAGATCGACGAGCTCCAGCGCACCGTCGACCGCCTGAAGATGGAGGAGATGGCCCTCGACAAGGAGTCGGACCCGGCCAGCCGCCAGCGGCTGGAGCGGCTGCGCTCGGACCTGGCCGACCGGCAGGAGCAGCTCACCGGGCTCGTGGCCCGGTGGGAGCAGGAGAAGGCCGGGCTCAACCGGGTCGGCGAGCTCAAGGGGCAGCTGGACGACCTGCGCACACGGGCCGAGCTGGCCCAGCGCGAGGGCGACTTCGGCGAGGCCTCCCGGCTGATGTACGGGGACATCCCGCAGCTGGAGAAGCAGGTCGAGGAGGCCAGCAAGGCCGAGGAGAGGGCGGCCAGCCAGGGCGGCGCCACCATGGTCAAGGAGGAGGTGGGCGCCGACGAGGTCGCCGACGTGGTGTCGGCGTGGACCGGTATCCCCGTGGGGCGGCTGATGGAGGGCGAGACCTCCAAGCTGCTGCGCATGGAGGAGGAGCTGGGCAGGCGGCTCATCGGGCAGGGGGACGCCGTGGCCGCGGTGTCGGACGCCGTGCGGCGGGCGCGGGCGGGCATCTCCGACCCCGACCGGCCGACGGGGTCGTTCCTGTTCCTGGGCCCCACCGGCGTGGGCAAGACCGAGCTGGCCAAGGCGCTGGCGGAGTTCCTCTTCGACGACGAGCGCGCGATCGTGCGCATCGACATGAGCGAGTACTCCGAGAAGCACTCGGTGTCGCGCCTGGTGGGAGCGCCCCCCGGTTACGTGGGGTACGAGGAGGGCGGCCAGCTGACCGAGGCCGTGCGCCGCCGCCCGTACACGGTGGTGCTGCTGGACGAGGTGGAGAAGGCGCACCTGGAGGTGTTCGACACCCTGCTCCAGGTGCTGGACGACGGTCGGCTGACCGACGGCCAGGGCCGTCAGGTGGACTTCCGCAACACCATCCTCATCCTCACCTCCAACCTGGGCTCTCCCTTCCTGGTGGACCAGTCGCTGGAGGAGTCGGTGCGCCGCGAGCGCGTGATGGACGTGGTGCGCGCGACGTTCAAGCCGGAGTTCCTCAACCGGCTGGACGACGTGATCATGTTCGACGCGCTGTCCACCGAGGACCTGACGCGGATCGTGGACCTGCAGGTCGACAAGCTGGCCAGGCGGCTGGCGGACCGGCGCCTGGGCCTGGAGGTGACGGCCGCCGCCCGCGAGTGGCTGGCGCTGACGGGCTACGACCCCAACTACGGCGCGCGTCCGCTGCGCCGTCTGGTGCAGTCCTCGATCGGCGACCCGCTGGCGCGCGAGCTGCTGTCGGGGGACCTGGCCGAGGGCGCCACCGTGGTGGTGGACGTGGACGAGGGCGCGGACAGGCTCCGGGTGACCTCGCGCGGTGCCGAGGAGGTCCCGGCGGTCTGAGCCGGGAGCAGGGCCGTACACGGAGACAAGCGCGGGGCCGTCCCTGGAGGGGCGGCCCCGCGCCGTGCCTGCGGCCGAGATCAGGATCCGGCGAGCAGGCGGGCCTCCACCTCCGGGTCCAGGCCGACCCGGGGGCGGTCCGGGCGCTGGGGCGCGCCGCCCTCCAGGGTCCCCAGCCACGCCCAGGTGTCGGCGACGGTCTCGGCCGCCGGACGGCAGCGCAGCCCCGTCGCGAGCGCCCTGGACACGTCCGCCCGGTGCAGGGTGTCGTACAGCTCGCCGGGCGGCACCCACACGGGCAGCTCGGTCCACGGCTGGACGCCCGCGTCGAGGATGACGCGGGGGTCGGTCCAGCGCAGTTCGGCGTCCGAACCCGTGACCGCCACGCACGCCTCCAGCAGCTCCCCGGTGGTGGTGTGCCCCGGCGGGCTCACCAGGTTGTGGGGGCCGCCCAGCCCGGCCCCGGCGGCGTCGAGGGTCCAGGCGGCCAGGTCGCGCGCGTCCACGTACTGCAGCGGCAGGTCGCGCGGGCCGGGTGCCAGGACGGGGCCTCCCCGCGAGATCCGCTCCAGCCACCAGGGCAGGCGGCCGATGTTCTCGTACGGTCCGAGGATCAGGCCCGCCCGCACCGACAGGGCCCGTTCGCCGAAGGCCGCCTCCGCCGCCAGCTCGCCGCCCCTCTTGTCCCGCGCGTAGTCGGTGCTCGCGTCCTCGGGGGAGGCGTCCACGACCGGCCCGTCCTCGTCCAGGCCGGGCCCGGCGGGGAAGGTGTAGACGGACCGGCTGGAGACGTAGGCGTAGTGCCCGGCCCTGTCGGCGAGCAGCCGAGCGGCGTCGGCCACCGCGGACGGGGCCCCCGACCAGGTGTCGACGACGGCGTCCCAGCGGCCCCCGGCCAGGGCGTCGAGCCCGCCCGCCTGGGTGCGGTCCCCGTGCAGGACGGTGGTGCCGGAGGGCGCGGGGTGCCTGCCGCGGTGGAGGACGGTGACGTCCCAGCCCCTGGCGAGCGCGTCCTCCACGACCGCCCGCCCCACGAACTCGGTACCGCCCAGAACCAGAAGTCTCATGGCCGGCAGTCTGCCGGTTCCCGGTCCGACCCGCCAGGGCTCGCTGCCCAGGGCAGAACCGCGCGCGGCGCAGGCGGTGTGGCCCCCGGCCCGGTCAGCCCCCGCAGCCGCGGGCGCGCTCCAGGAGCAGGGAGCGCTCGCGCTCGTTGCGGGTCAGGGAGGCCGCGCGCTCGAACTCGGACCGGGCCTCGGGACGGCGGTCCAGCCGCAGGAGCAGGTCGCCGCGCACGGCGGGCAGCAGGTGGTAGCCGCTCATCCCCGGCTGGTCCCGCAGCGCGTCCACGATCTCCAGCGCGGCGTCCGGCCCCGAGGCCATCGACACCGCCACGGCCCGGTTCAGCTCCACCACCGGCGAACCGGTGATCCCGACCAGGGCCAGGTACAGTCCGGCGATGACCGTCCAGTCGGTGTCCGCGGCGGTGACCGCCTTGGCGTGCTCGGCCGCGATGGCCGCCTGGAGCACGTAGGGTCCGCCTGGCTGGCTCCGGTCCGGCGGCAGCGCCCTGAGCAGGGACCCCAGCCCGCGGTTGACGAGCAGGCGGTCCCAGAGCGCGCGGTTCTGCTCGGCCAGGGGGACGGGTTCCCCGTCGGGTCCGACACGGGCGCGAAAGCGCGAGGCGTGCAGCTCCATCAGCGCCACCAGCCCGTGCACCTCGCGCTCCTGGGGCAGCGGCTGGGCGAGTACGCGGCCCAGGCGCATGGCCTCCTCGCACAGCGTGGGCCGCGTCCACTCCGCGCCCGAGGTGGCGGTGTAGCCCTCGTTGAACACCAGGTAGACGACGTCCAGGACGGAGGCCAGGCGGGCGTCGCGGTCCTCCCCGACGGGCACCTCGAAGGGCACCCTCCTCTTTTCGAGGGTGCGCTTGGCGCGCACGATGCGCTGGGCGACGGTGGACTCGGGCACCAGGAAGGCCCGGGCGATCTCCTCGGTGGTGAGCCCGCCGAGCAGGCGCAGGGTGAGCGCGACGCGGGCCTCGGTGGACAGCACCGGGTGGCAGCACACGAACATCAGCCGCAGGAGGTCGTCGCCGAAGTCCTCCTCCAGGACCGCGTCGAACTCGGCCTGCCCGTCGTGCTCGGCGATCTCGCGGCCGAGGTCGGCCATGCGCTGCTGGAAGCGCTCGTCGCGGCGCCAGCGGTCGAGCACGCGGCGTTTGGCGACGGTGGTCAGCCAGGCGCCGGGGTTGTCGGGCACCCCCTCGCCGGGCCACTTCTCCAGTGCGCTGACCAGCGCGTCCTGGGCGAACTCCTCGGCGAGGCCGACGTCGCCGACCATGCGTGTGAGCGCTGCGACGAGGCGGGCCGACTCGATGCGCCAGACCGCCTCGACCGCGCGCGTGGCATCGGTGTGGCTCACCGGGCAATCCCAGCACCGTACGCCGCCCGCCGCAAGCCTGCGCGGCGGCCGTGCGCACGACCCGGGACGGGGTGCGGCCCGCGGATGCGCCGCAGCACCGCGGGCCGCGCCGGCACGTACGGGTCAGCCGCCGTGCGAGTACCCCTGGGCGCGCAGCTCGCGCTCGCGCTCCTTGAGGTGCTCGGGCATCTCGTCACCGAAGTCGTCGGTGTCGAAGATGCGCCGCAGTACCAGGCTCATCTCCGTGTCGTCGCCCTCCGACGGGTGCGGGCAGCGCTTGGCCCACTCCACGGCCTCCTCGTGCGAGGACACCTGGAGGATCCAGTACCCGGCGACGAACTCCTTGGCCTCCGCGAAGGGCCCGTCGGTGACGGTCGCGCCGCCACCGCTGAAGGTGACCCGGGTCGCCTCGGAGGCGGGGGCCAGGCCGTCCCCGGCGAGCAGGACACCGGCCTTGACCATCTGCTCGTTGTAGGCGGCCATCGCCTCGAAGACCTCCGGGCTGGGCTCGTAGTCGACGGCCTCGGACTCGGGGGTGGACATGATCGTCATCATGTAGCGCATGGTGTTCGCCTCTCGTGCGGTGTGGGGGTCCGTTCCCCCGCTCTCATTCACACGTCGAACGGCACCGCGCCGGATCGACACCTTCCCCGAAGTTTTTTCCGGGGATTTTCGCGCGCCCCCGCAGCGCCGGACATCAGGCCTCTGACCAGCCGATACAACCCCCAAACACCGCGTCGGACCCGGGGAGGGACCCGGGTCGGGGGCGGCCGCGCGACATTCCCCGGCGGATGTGACATCCGCGCGAAGGCGGGTCCGGAGGATGAACGCTATCGACAAGGCGCCACCGCCCTTGCCACACACGTCGCAAGCACCTCGCCGAAGGGAAACCCTATGAGCATCGAGAAGGCCTGGAAGGACCCCGACTACCGCGACGGACTCACCGAGATCGAACTCGACGACCTCCCCGAGAACCCCGCCGGTGCCACCCCCCTCAGCTCCCAGAGCCTCAACTCGGTCCGCGGCGGCCGCGACCCGTTCGAGATGTCCGTCCTGCCCTACGTCACCTGCGGCCAGCCGACCCGCTCCGTGATCATGACCTGCGCCGGCCCGGCCTGAACCGCACCCCTCCGCCCGTGCCGGGGGCGGGTCCCACCCGACGACTCCGGAAGACGCACCGAGGAAACCGAGGGAAAGGAAACGGATGAACACCGAGAGAGCCTGGAAGGACCCCGACTACCGCGACGGACTCTCCGAGGACGAGACCGCCGACCTGCCGGAGAACCCTGCGGGTACCAGCTCACTGGACAACCGCCGGCTCAACGAGGTCCACGGCGGCACCGTCGTCACGACCCAGCCCGTCCACACCCTCGCCCTCTGCCCCATGACCCTGCGTCCCGCCCTCTGCGGCAGTCCGAGCGGGGGCTGACGGGGCCAGCGACGAAAGCAGGATCCCGGGGCGGGAACACCGGGAAGGCCCTCCTTCCGGCGGACCGCGGTGTTCTCCCCCGAGCCCTCCCCCAGCCAGGACCCGCGCCCCGAGAGAAGGCAGAACGCCGTGGCCCCCTCCCCAGCTTCGGAACGCACACTGACCGCGACCGCGACCTGGACGGTCGCGGACGACCTCCCCTGGCAGCGCACCCTCCACGTCGACGCCCCGGAGCGCCGGGCCGCGGGCAACCCCTCTCCCCATCCGCGCGCCCACGGGCGCTGGACCCGCGTCTTCGGAGCGGACGGCGTCGGCCCCGCGGCCGACGCCCTCGGGTTCGGCTCGGACGGCCTCCGCGACCTGGTCGAGGGCCCGGACGCCCCGGCGGCCCGGTCCCTCCCGCACTGGGTGCGCCGGGCCGACCACCACCTCGCGCTGGGACGGGCCCCGTCGGCGCGCCCCGAGGAGCACCTCCTGCGTCCCGACGACCTCGGCCTCCCGCGCGTGGCCGCCGACCTGGTCCGCGGCTACCAGCGCGCCCTGTACTCCGGGGCCGCCCGCGCCGCGGGCACCGCTCCCCGGCTCCGGGACCTGCCCCGGCTCCTCCTCGGCACGTTTCCGCTGTCCGAACTGCACGCCCTGACGGGGCGGACCCTGGTTCTGGAGATGAACGTCGCGCGGATCAGGGGGCAGCTCTCCGGCGGGACCCCGGAGGAGAGGTACCACGACTACCTCCGACGGCTGGACGGGGACGGCGTCCAGAGGGAGTTCTGGTCCGAGTACACCGTCCTGCTCCGCCAGGTCGACCGCCTGCTCTCCGGCTGGCTGGACTCACGCCTGGAGTTCGCCCGGCGCCTGGCCTGGGACCTGCGCGACCTCGACTCCCTGCACGGGGCGCGCCTGGGCGCGCTCGACTCCGTCGGCTTCGGCGCCGGCGACACCCACCGCGGCGGCCGCTCGGTCGCCATCGCCGGGTTCTCCGGTGTCCGCCTGGTGTACAAGCCGCACGCGCTCGGCTCCGACACCGCGTGGGGCGCGGTGGTCGACTGGTTCAACTCCCAGGCGCCCGAGCACGGCCTGCGCACCCCCCGCCACCTGCCGCGCGCCCGCCACGGGTGGACGACCTTCGTCGAACACCTCCCGTGCCGGGCCGACGAGGGCGACGCCTTCTACTGGCGCCTGGGCGCCCTCCTGGCGCTGAACTACGCCCTGTGCGGCACGGACCTGCACCACGAGAACCTCATCGCCTCGGGCGCCCACCCGGTCATGATCGACATGGAGGCCCTGTTCCACGGCGCCGCGCCCCGGGAGCCGGACGGCGGACGCGTGGAACCGGCCGAGCGGGTCATCGGTGAAAGCGTCGTACGCGTCGGCCTGCTGCCCTCGAAGATGATGGTCCGCGACGGCGGCGCCGTCCGCGCCTTCGACGCGAGCGGGGTCGGCGCCGACGGTGAACACGAGTCCCTGATCCCGCTGTCGGTCGCCCGCGGCGCCGGGACCGACGAGATGGTCTTCGGATCCGAGTACGTGACGGTGCGCGGCGAGGCCTCCCACCGCCCGTACTCCGACGGCACGCCCTTCGACCCCCGCGAGCACGTCGAAGCCTTCACCAGGGGGTTCACCGCCGTCTACTGGTACGTGGCCGGGGACCGGGAGGCCTGGCTGGCCGAGGGCGGGCTGCTGGACGGCTTCCGCGGGGCCGAACTGCGCCACATCGCCCGGCCCACCGCCTTCTACGCCGCCGTGCTGTCCGACAGCTCCCACCCCGACTTCCTCCGCGACGGCCGCGACCACGACCGGATCCTCGCGAGCGTGGCGTGCGGCGCCGACGGGACCCGGCACTGGGAACCGCTGGCCGCGGCGGAGCTGGCCGAACTGCGCGTCGGCGACATCCCCCACTTCACCTGCCGCTCCGGGTCGACCGACGTCGTCAGCGGCCGGGGCACCGTCGTGCCCGGCTTCCTGGCCGAGCCGCCCGAGGAGGCCGTCCGCCGCAGGATCCTGCGCCTGGGCCAGGAGGACCTGGACACGCAGGCCTCCCTGGTCCGGCGCGCCTTCGACTCGCTCCAGCCCGCGCGCGCGTCCGCTCCCGAGGACGTCCTCCCCCTGGCCGGGGAGCCCCTGTCGGGGGACGCCGCCGTCGAGGGGGCCCTGCGCATCGCGCACGAGCTCTGCGACGAGGCGGTGCGGGACGGCGACGACCTGGGGTGGATCGGCCTGGAGTTCGTCGAGGAGCGGTTCTGGCGCCTGGGCGGGGCGCGTACCGACCTGTACTCGGGGCTGGCCGGGATCGGGCTCTTCCTGTCCCGGACCGCCCAGGTCACCGGGGACGGGCGGATCCGCGGCTTCGCCGAGCGCACCGCGCGGATCCTGGCGGAGCGGGCCGGGGAGCTGCGGCGGGAGCACGACCGCCGGACGGCCGCGGGGGCCCCGGACCAGGAGCGCGGCCAGCGCCGCGACCCCGGCGGCTTCGGTCCCGTCGGCGGCCTGGTCTACCACCTGGCCCACGCCGGGAGCGTCCACGGCCGCGGGGACTGGCTGGACGCCGCCGAGCTCTGCCTGCCCGTGCTGCGATCCCACGTCGACCACGACGTCATGCACGACCTGCTCTCGGGAGCCGCGGGCGCCTGCCTGGCCGCCCTGGCACTGCACCGCGTCCGGCCGGGTTCGGGCGCGCTGGCGGTCGCCGAGTACGCGGTCTCCGCCCTGCTGGACCGGGCCGTCCCCCAGCGGACCGGGATCGGCTGGCCGGGCGCGGCCTCGCGGGTCCCGCTCTCGGGAGCCTCGCACGGCAACGCCGGGGTGGTCCACGCCCTGTTGCGGCTCAACGCCGTCGCGCCCCGTCCCGAGTACCTCCGCGCGGCCACACGGGCCCTGGCCCACGAGCGCACGCTCCTCGACCCCGTCCTGGGCAACTGGCGCGACCTGCGGCCCGACAGCGGGGGCGTTCCCGGAGTGTCCTGGTGCCACGGCGCCCCGGGCATCGGCCTGGCCAGGGCCGCCGGTCTCGGCCTCGGGGGCGCCGAGTCCTTGTACCCGGTCCTGCGCGAGGACATGGAGACCGCCGAGCGCACCACGCGCTCCGTGCACTTTCCCGAGGCGGGCGGCTTCCGCTCCCTGGGCGACAACGGGCTGTGCCACGGTGACCTGGGGAATCTGGAGTTCCTGCTGCTGTCCTCCCGGATCCGCGGCGACGACGGGGGCGCCGACACCGTGCTGCGCTCCGCCGCCGCCCTGGCCGAACACGGCCTGGGGAGCGGCTGGAGCACCGGCCCGCTGGCCGCGGAGGGCGTTCCCGGCCTGATGTACGGCCGCGCGGGCATCGGCTACAACCTGCTGCGCCTGGCCCTGCCCGCGCAGATCCCCTCCGTCCTGTTGCTGGACACGCCGTGAGCGCGGCGAAGGACGGCACCGGGCTCCTGGTCCCGGAGGACACGGCCCGCCTCTACCGGCGGTCCGCCCTGGCGCCGCCCGCGCGCGCGGGCGGACGTGCGGCCTCACTCGAACGGCGGCTGTCCGTCCCCCGGTGGCCGTTCGCCGCGGTCGTGGCCGTCCTGGTCGCGGCGGTCGCGGCCGGGACGCTCGTCCGGGTCCCCGTCCGGGTCCCCCTCACCCCGACCGGCACGGGGCCCGACGGGATCAGCGCCGTCGCCCCGCCCGGCACGGAGGTGTCCGAGGGGCTCGCGGCCACGGTCGTGTCCGGTTCCCGGGAGTCCGCGGGGGTGGTGGGCGGGGTCCGCCGGGAGGCCGTGCCCGGAACCGGAGGAACGGTGACCGTCGTGACCGTGGAACTGCGGGACGCGCCCCCCGACGACCTCGGGGGCGTCCGGGTGTTCCTGGAGACGGGCACCCACCCCCTGCTGGCGGAGGTCCTCGGACAGGACGTGGGGAGAGCGCCGTGAGAACGAGGCCGGCGACGCCCGGACGCCCCCGGAGGCACACCGGCCCCCGGGTCCCGGTCGTTCTGCAGAACACGCCCACCGAGTGCGGGATCGCGTGCCTGGCGATGGTCCTGGGCGCCCACGGGCGCTCCGTTCCCGTGCACCGGCTGCGCGAGGAGCTGGACGCGGGCCGCGACGGCGTCTCGGCCCAGTCCCTGGCGATGGCCGCCGAGGAGCACGGCATGCGGGTCCGGGCCTACCAGGCCGAGCCCGAGGTCCTGCGCGGGATGGCCGTACCGCTCATCGCGCACTGGGGGATGAGCCACTTCGTCGTGGTCGAGAGCGTGGGCGCACGCTACGTCCGCATCGTCGACCCGGCCTCCGGGAGGGAGCGGATCCCCCGGGAGGAGTTCGACCGCTCCTTCACCGGCATCGTGCTCACGATGCGCCCCGGGGAGGACTTCGAGCGGCTCCGGCCCCCGCCGGGTGAGGTGCCGAGGTTCCTGGCCCGCCACTTCCCCCGGTCCCCCGGTCTGGTGGGCACGGTGGTGGCGGTCTCCGCCCTCCTGACCGCCCTGGGTGTGCTGCCCGCCCTGGTCACCCGCTACCTGGTCGACCGGGTGGTGCCCACCGGCGGCGCCGACATGATGGCCGCGGTGGGGCTCGGCGTGCTCGCCCTGGTCGTCGGCCAGGCCCTGGTCGGGTTCCTGCGCTCCGAGGTCCTGGTCCGGTTGCGCCTGCGCATCGACCTCGACCTGATGACCTCGTTCCTCAGGCACCTGTTCCGCCTGCCCTACGCCTACTTCCAGCTCCGTGGCAGCGGTGACATCCTCACCCGCGTGTCCAGCAGCATGGTGATCCGGGAGATCCTCAGCTCGCACATGCTGTCCCTGCTCCTGGACACCGCCATGGCGGTCTTCTACGTCACCCTGCTGTGGCTGCTGGCCCCCGGCATCGGCGCCGTCGTCCTCGGCGCCGCGGTGCTCCAACTCCTGGCCGTCGCGGTGTTCAGCCGCCGGGTGCGGGAGACCAGCCGTGAGGAGACGGCCGCCATGGCGGAGGCCCACACCCAGCTGGTGGAGTCGCTCGCGGGCGTGGAGACGCTCAAGTCGACCGGGGCGGAGGGTGCGGCCCTGAGCCGGTGGGAGTGGCTGTACCGGAACCAGCTCGCCTCCACCCTGCGCAAGGACACCGTGACCAACCGCATGGACCTGCTGTTGGACCTGTTCCGGCTGGGTGCGCCGCTGGCCCTGCTGTGGGCGGGCACCTGGCTCGTCCTGGACGGGGGGATGTCGCTCGGGACGCTCGTCGCGGCCAACACCCTGGCGGGGATGGCGCTGGCCCCCGTGGCCTCGCTGTCCCAGGTCCACCACTCGCTCCAGTCCGCGGCCGTGCACGTGCGCAGGCTCCAGGACGTACTCCAGGAGGCCGCCGAGCGCGGGGGCGAGCCGGCGCCCGCGCTGCGGGGGCGGATCAGCCTCCGCGGGGTGTCGTACCGGTACCAGAAGGACGCGCCCGCCGCCGTGTCCGACGTCGACCTGGAGATCCCCGCCGGGAGCATGGTCGCGGTCGTGGGCCGTTCCGGTTCCGGCAAGAGCACGCTCGGCAGGCTCATGCTCGGGCTCCACCAGGCCACGCGCGGGGAGGTCCTGTTCGACGGGATCCCCCTGACCCGGCTGGACCCGCGAACGGTCCGGGCCCAGTGCGGGGTCGTCGTGCAGGACAACGCCGTGTTCAGCGGGAACGTGCTGGACAACGTCCGGGTCGGCGCCCCCGGGGCGACCGTGGAGGACATCGTGCGCGCCTCCCGGCTGGCCTGTCTGCACGAGGACGTCCAGCGGATGCCGCTGGGCTACTTCACCCCGCTGGGCGAGCGGGGCAGCGGCCTGTCCGGCGGGCAGCGCCAGCGGGTCGGGCTCGCCCGGGCGCTGGTCTCCGAGCCCCGCGTCCTGTTGTTGGACGAGGCGACCAGCCACCTGGACACCGTCACCGAGGACCGGGTCCGCCACAACCTGCGCGAACTGGACTGCACCCGGGTGGTCATCGCCCACCGGCTCAGCACGGTGCGCGACGCCGACCGGATCGTGGTGGTCTCCGACGGGCGCGTCATCGAGCAGGGGACGCACGAGGAACTGGTCGCCGTCCGGGGCGCCTACGCCGACCTGGTCGGCGGCGACCTCACCGGGACGGTGTCCGACTGAGGGGACGGGGACCGCCGGAGCGCTCCCGGCGACCGGCGTCGCCGAAGGGGGCGAGCGCCCGGCGCCGGGGCGCCGGACAGACCACGGGCCGGGCTCCGCCTCATCCGGAGCCCGGCCCGTCCATGGACAACGGTGTGCCCTGCCGCCGTCGGCGACGACCCGAGGGAGGGAGCAGGCCCCTCGGAGGCGGTGTCAGCCCACCGCTTCGAGGGCGGTGAGCCAGGAGCGGCTCAGCGATACCGCGGCCATGTCGGCGCCCCTGCGCACGATCTCCTCGCTCAGCTCGGGGTGCTTGACCACGCGGTCGGCCCGGGTCATCAGGTCGATGTCGGCCCGGTCCAGCACAGCCCGGACGACGGAGTTCTCCACGGCCGCGCGGACCTCCATCGCGAAAGGGCTGTGGCTGGCGGGGAGGAAGGGGCCCGTGTACCGGTCCAGTGCCTCCTCGGTCCGTCCCTCGCGCAGGAGGGTGAGAACGTCGTTCACGTCGCAGGAGACGTCCTCCTCCAGCCAGTAGAAACCGCGGAGGCGGTCGTAGCGCACGGGCAGGCCGATCTTGCGCGCGCGCAGCGCCAGGGTCGGCAGGCTGGAGGGGGCGGGGTCCCCCTCGAAGAGGTTGACCATCAACCAGTCCCTCTGCGCCTGCCCCGCGGAGAGCACCAGCAGAGCCACGAGCTCCACGGCCCGTCTGCTCTGGACGGTCGTTCCGTTGACCGCGCAACGTCCAAGCGTCGAGATTTCCACCGTTCTGTCCATGGGGGAGCTCCTCAGGTTGTGGGACGAGCCGGCCCGCCGTCGGACCGGCTCGATGACAACCCTCCGGGAGACCCGCATCACCCACCTATCCGATCCCTATCCCCCGGCGACGGCGGAGGAGCGGCCCGAGTGATGGTCCGACAAAAGGAACATGAGCGACAAAGGTAAGAATTCGTATCCTTTCCCCTTCCAGACCCGAGCGGTGGCCGCACCCGGCCACCGCTCCGCGCCCACCTGCGGAGAAAAGGCGCCAATAGCCGTGGGATAGGGGGTGGCGAGGTCCGGTTCCTAGGTTGGCGTCATCCCCGAAGAGCGGGGACACATCCTCCAGGAGGCAGACATGAAGGCCACGAAGTCGCTCGTCACCCTCGTCATCGCCGCCGCCCTCCCCGTCCTCGCGGCCGAGTCCGCACTCGCCTCCTCCACCGGGACCCACCACACGGGGGAGGCCCCCGGGGCCGTCGTGGGCGTCAGCGGGATCCTCGACGTGTGCGTTCCCGACACGGACGTCTGCCTGGACGGCTCCGACCCGTGGGACTGAACCGGTCCGGCTCAGTCGAGCTCAGCGAGCTCGCGCTCGGTCGAGGCCTGCTCCTCCGCGTCCCGCAGTCCCTCGAAGAGGGCGGCCGAGCGCTCCAGGTGGAGACTCGCCTCGGCCCTCCTGCCGCTGCGGGCGCACACCCGGCCGAGGTCGCGCAGGACGACGGCCCGCCCCACCGGATCGCCGAGCTCCTCGACCAGGCCGTGTGCCCGGTGGAGGTGCTCCAGCGCCCGGTCGTACCCGCCTCCGACCGCCTCCAGCAGGCCGATCCTGCGCAGGACCTGGGCGCAGGCCCGGGAGTCCCCCGTGGCCTCGGCCAGGGACAGGGCCCTGTCGAGCTCGTCCCGGCCCTGCCGGATGTCGCCCTCCAGACAGCGCAGGTATCCCATGAGCATCAGGCACCGCCACTGGCCGCCCAGGTCCCCGACCGCCAGGAACCCCTCCAGCGCCTGTTCGCAGAGGCGGATGGCACCGACCCGCTCGCCCCGCAGGTCGACCAGGCTCGCCAGCCCCCTGCGGGCCAGGGCCTGGCCGTGCGTGTCGCCCAGGTCGGTGAACTCGGCCAGGGCCTCCTCCAGCATCGCCGCCCGGAGGACGTCGTCCTTGCCCTGGGTGAGGGTGGCGCCGGCCGTCTCCATCAGCGCTGCCCGTCCGCGCCGGTTGCCGCTCTCACGCAGGACGGGCTCCACCGTGCCGTACAGCTCGGAGAGGTCGTCGAGGTAGCCGCGCCGGGTCAGGAACAGGGAGACGCCCACCACCAGGTCCCAGGAGTGCTCGTCCAGCCCCTCGGCCACGGCCTGGAGGGCGGCGTGCCGGATGTTGGCCCGCTCCGCCTCCAACCAGGTGTAGGGGTCGGCCATCAGCCGCTCCACGTACCTGGCCGGCGGTGACCACCGGGGCGCCTTCCCGCGCAGGCGCAGGTAGTCGCCGCCCATCAGCCTCCGGTTGGCCGTGTCCAGGAGCGACAGCCAGCCGCCCAGCAGCCGCTCGACGGCGGCCCGCCTGCCACCGTCGTCCTCCTCGCGGAGGAGCCGCTCACGGGAGAAGTCGCGGACGAGCTCGTGGAAGCGGTAGACCGGTTCGCCCGCCGCGTCCGCGCCGATGATGTCGATCATGTGCGCGTCGACGAGCGGTTCGACGAGGTCCGAGGGGAAGGGGCGGCCGTCGTCGAGCAGGGCCCCGGCCGCCCAGGCCGGGATGGTGGGCCCCTCCATCGTCCCGAGCAGCCGGAAGGCGCGGGCGGTCCGCGGCTCGATGCCGTCGTAGGTCAGGGAGAGGCTGGCCCGGACGGTCATGTCGCCGTGGGCCAGCTCGTCCAGCCTGTTGCGCTCGTCGGCGAGGCGCTCCACCATCGCCGCGAGCCGCCAGCGCGGCCGGGCCGCCAGCCGGGCGGAGATGATCCGCAGGGCCAGCGGCAGGCGTCCGACGGCGCGTACCAGGGCGCGGGCCGCCTCGGGCTCGTTGCGCACCCGCGCCTCCCCCAGAACACGGGAGAGCAGCTCGATCGACGCGTCGCCGGGCAGGGTGTCCAGCTGCACCTGCGTGGCTCCCGGCAGCCCGGTGAGGAAGGCCCTCGAGGTGACGATGACCCCGCAGCCCGCGCCCGCGGGGATCAGCGGCAGCAGCTGGGCCTCGTCCGCGGCGTCGTCCAGCACGACGAGCACGCGCCGGGAGGCGAGCATCCCCCGGTACATGGCCGCCCGCTCGTCCACGTCCTCGGGGATGGCCTGTGCCGGCGCCCCGAGGGAGCGCAGGAACCTGCTCAGGACGTCGGAGGAGGTCAGCGGATTGCCCCGGGTCGCCCGCAGGTCGCAGTAGAGCTGCCCGTCGGGATAGTGCTCGGCCGCCAGGGCGTGGGCCACGTGCATGGCGGTGGCGCTCTTGCCCACGCCGGGGCGCCCCATGAGCACCGCGACACCGACCCGGCCGCCGCCGCTGCCGACCAGGGTCTCCCGGATCGTGCGGGTGACGTCCTCGCGGCCGACGAAGTCGGCGGTGTCGGTGGGCAGCTGGTAGGGACGGGTCCCCGGGGCGGGGTCCGGGGCCGCCTCCTCCTCGGCGGGTGGCTCCGGGGAGGCGTCCGGAACCGCGGGGGCGGCGGGGGCGGCCGAGGCGGCGGGCGCCTGGAGCACGGGGTCCCCCGCGAGGATGGCGCCCTCCATGCCGCGCAGTTCCTCACCGGGCTCCAGGCCGAGTTCCTCCACCAGCAGGTCGCGCCCGGCCCGGTAGGCGTCCAGGGCCTCCGCCTGGCGCCCCGAGCGGTACAGGGCGAGCATCAGCTGGGCGCGCAGGCGCTCGCGGAGCGGGTGCTCCCCGACCAGGGTGCGGATCTCCCCCACCAGCCGGGCGTGCCACCCCAGGCCCAGTTCGACGTCCAGGTAGGACTCGATCACGGAGAGCCGCTCCTCGTCCAGCCGGGTGGCCTTGGCCGCCAGGGGCGCGGAGCCGACCCCGCTCAGGGTCGGGCCGCGCCACAGGTCGGCCGCGGCGCGCAGCGCGGCCGCCACCTCCTCCCCGCGCCCCTGGCCGTTCAGTGCGGCGGCCTCCCTGACCAGGGTCCGCTGGACGTGCACGTCGACGGCCCCGGGGGCGACCACGAGCAGGTACCCCGGCGGCCGGGTCACGATGCTCGCCCCGGTGGGCTTCAGGAGGCGGCGCAGGCGGGAGACGCAGATCTGCACCTGGGTCCGGGCCGTGTCCGGCGGGTCGTGCTCCCAGAGCACGTCGATCAGGTGGTCGACGGAGACGACCCGTCCGAGTTCGAGGAGCAGTGCGCTGAGGACGATCTGCTGGCGTCCGGCGGGCACGGGCACCGACCCCTGGGGGCCGGTGATCTCCAAGGGGCCGAGCAGCCGGAATCGGATTCCGGGCCGCTCCTGGGGGATGTCGATCGGCCCTCCTCAGGAATTCTCAGCACATCGCCGGAAGTGGGTTTCCTGCGCCACATCACGATTCTACATGGAAACGGACTCGAACTTCCGCGGAACGCCCTTCCCGGACAGGGGCGACAACCCCGTGACGCACGGGCAAACACGTGCGGAAGGTCCTGGTAGGGGCCGCGGTCCGAGGAGAATACGAACACCCGGTCTCGGGTTACCGTCCGGTTCCCGCCGAAACTCCCCACCCGCAACCCAACCATGCATAACGCACGCACGGTAACCGTGGCGCGGCACATACAAATGGCCGGATCCGGCCATCCGTAACCGCTCTCCGAAGCATGGGAGAAGGCACGCGCCTTTCCCCGCCATCCCTGGCCGAACGGCGTTCAGTAAGGCCGATAGCGGCGCGATAGCGGAAGAATTCCGCGTCTGCGCAGCATGGAAGGCCGGAACGCGCAGTGAGGAGAGCCCCGTGCCCCAGTCCCCGGGAGGTCCCCCGCCTCCCCCCACAAGTGCCAGCGTCTCGTCGGTCGGGGTGGAGCACGCCCTGCTGTCCTACCTCTACCTGGACCGGGGGGACCCGGACGGCTACGCCTCGCTCGTGGACGGCGCCGCCCGTTTCGAGCACCCCGGGTTCCCCGTCGCGCGCGGGTCCGAGGAGGCCGCGGCCCTGGTCCTCAAGTGCTGCGGGTCCAGCGGAACCCACCGCCCCCGGCGCGTCATCGCCGCCGACGGGAACGTGGTGGTGACCGGCGTGCTCACCCGGGGGCCGGGCGGGGAGGCCGAGCGGGAGTTCGCGGACCTCTTCGCGATCACCGAGCACGGGCTCCTGTCCTCCTGGCGGAGGTTCCACCGGCCCGCCGCGTGAAAGCCGGACGGAAAGCGGCCGGCGTCCGTGAGTTCCGTGTGAGAGGCCCTTGGAATTCTGCGAAAAGGAGAGGTGTCCGCAACCCCTCCCCGCAGACGCCGAGCCGCCCAGAAACAACTCGGGATTCATCCAAGGCCAGCGTCTCGACAAGCCCCTTCCCGCTTTACCGGACCGAAGGAACTCTGTTGAGAATCGTCATCGCCGATCCCTGCCCGTTCGCGAGATCCGGAATGAGAGAAGCCCTCCGGAACGAGGCCGACATCGAGGTCGTGGCCGCCCCCGGAACCGGGGGCGAGGCGGTCGCGCTCATCCTCGACGCGGACGTCGACGTCGCCGTCGTCCACACCGACATGGGCGACATGGACGGTTTCACCGTCGCCCGCCTGGTGGCGGACCGTGTCAGTGTCGTGCTCCGCTCCTCCAGCGACCCCGCCATGGACGCCGCCGAGGCCCTCAGGGCCGGCGCCCACGGCGTGGTGAGCTGCACCAGCGGCCCGCGGGTCGTGATCGACGCCCTGCGGGAGACCCACCAGCGCGACATCTTCCTGGAGCCCGCCGTACTGCGGCGGCTCCTCGGCCCGGACGCCGCCGGCGCCGCCACGGGACCGCACCGGCCCTCGGGGGTGGACGTCCTCACCGACCGCGAGCGCGAGGTGCTGCTCCTGGTCGGCCAGGGACTGGACAACCGGGACATCGCGGCACGGCTGACCGTGAGCGAGGGAACCGTCAAGACCCACGTCAACCGCATGATGACCAAGCTCCAGCTGCCCTCCCGGGCCCGGCTGGTCGTGTTCTGCTACGAGAACGCCCTGATCACCCCCTCGATCCGAATTCCGAAGGAGAGTATCTCAAAAACGCGTCAACTTACGCGACAGCGGAAGATCAACTCAGGGAAGACGACGGCGGCAGGGTCGCTCGGATAGTTTTTCATCAACGCCGAAGGGCAGCAGGAAAAACGCCCCGAAAGCGAAGATAAAAAAACCCGAACAATCTTTTCTCCGCGCTGGAAGGCGCGGCGGAAAAAGGAGAGGCGATCATGCCGAAGGACCACGAGGGCGACATCGAGCTGACCACCGAGATCAACGAGCAGGAGTTCGACGACCCCACGGTCGGCGGTTCCGGCGAGGTCGGCGCCGCGACGATCAGCAGCTGGCTGGGCAACGACGGCAAGCTCTGCACCGCGACCGTCGAGTGCATGCCCACCTGCAACTGACCCCCACCCCCTGACAGCAGCCATCCCCACCACCCCCTGAAGGAGACGACATGTCGAACGAGGACAAGCGCAGCGCCCGGGCCAAGGTCGAGGACGTCCTGGCCAGCGTCGACGAGAAGCAGCTGGAGGAACTGGGCGAGGCCGACGCCTACGGCGGCACCACCGTTCCCTGCGGCGTCGCCGTGAGCGTCGCGCTCTGCCCGACCACCAAGTGCACCAGCAAGTGCTGACGACCGGCCTGGCGGTGCGTTCCTGACCAGGCGGAGTGGGCGCCCTCCCCGGGGCCCCACTCCGCCTAGGTCCTGTTACCCGGGATCCGGGCCACCCCGCCCGGCACCGCTCGGACATTGGAGCCAGAGAAGCCTTGATATCACCAGCGAAGTTCTACCCCGAGTTCGACGGTGCCCAGGTCGAGCAGACCATCACGCCGCTGGCCCGGTACGACGGGGACCTCACCGCCCTGCTCTCCCTCCCGGGGCCCGCCGGCGAGGCGCCGGCCCCCGGCGAAAGGGCGCGCGCCACCGCGCGCGCGTGGGCCGGCCAGCCCGAGCGCTATCCCTTCCAGCGCCTGGTCAGGGCCGAGGCGAACAGGATCGTCGACCTCGACCCCCTGCACGGGCACCACGACCTCTTCGACGATCCCGAGGTGGCCCTCGTCCAGCTCCTGGAGCGGACGGAGGCGCGTCTGGGCTCGTTCCACGCGCGCCCGCTCGTGGCCGCCCTCAACCGCGCGCGCGTTCGCGGCGTGCTCGTCGGGGACACGCCCGCCGAGCGCTACACCGACTTCGTCGAGCGGTCCCTGCGCTCCTCCGTCCAGGAGGTCGGCGGCCTGGAGCTGCCCGTGCTCACCGACGTGACGCGCCTGGTCCTGCGCAACGCGGCCGAGGGCACGCGCGAGGCCTGTGCCCGCCTGGCCGCCGACCGGGACCGGATCGCCGACGTGTTCGGCATCGCGGCCGACGACCGGCTCGTGTCCCTCGGCTCCTCCGACGGCGACACCCACCACCACGGGCGCAGTGTCTCCGTGCTGACCTTCCGCTCCGGCAGGCGCCTGGTCCACAAGCCCCGCGACGTCTCCTGCGAGGCCGCCTACCGGACCGTCGCCGAGGCGTTCAACACGCGCCTCGGCACGAGCCTGCCCTGCGCCCGGGTCCTGGAACGGGACGGCTACGGCTACGTCGAGTACGTCGAGTCCGAGGACGTCTCCGACATGATCTCGGGGTTCATGCGCGCCAGCGGCGAGCTCGCCGCCGTGCTGTACCTGTTCGACGCGCGCGACATGCACTTCGAGAACGTGCTGCCGACCCGGAGGGGCCCGCTCCCGATCGACCTGGAGACCCTCTTCCACCAGGAGCGCGTCTACACCGGCCCCGTCCCCGAGACTCCGGGGAACGCGCACTCGGTGATCAGCCGGTCCGTGTACGGCACCGGGCTCCTGCCCCTCGTGATGTCCGGCAGGGACCCCGACTCCGGACACGTCGACTTCGGCTTCCTCGGCGGCCAGGGCAGCGGCGTGGCGCCCTTCCGGTCGATGCTCTTCGACCGGCCCTTCACCGACGAGATGCGCCTGGTCCTGCGTTCGGGGACCCAGGAGGAGCGGAGCAGCGTCGTGGGGACGCTCACCCAGGAGGAGACCCAGGACCTCGGGGAGGAGATGGCCGAGGGGTTCACGCGTGTCTACCGCGCCGTCGCCGCCGACCCCGGGCCGTGGGCCGAGCTGCTGCGCCGGGTCGCGGCCCGGGTCCGGGTCCGCTACGTGCACAACCCGACCGCTCTGTACGGCCAGGCCCTGCGGATGACCGCCGGGGCCAACCCGATGGACGACCGGGAGGTGTACAGCGCGCTGCTCAAGCGCATCGCGATCCCCTCCAGGAGCGCGGGCCACGAGATCGTCCGCTCCGAGATCCGGCAGCTCGCCGAGCGGGACGTCCCCTACTTCACCACCGCCGCCACGGGCACGGCCCTGGAGGACGGCGACCGGAACCCGGTGGGCGTCGAGTTCGCGCGGACCCCGCTGGAGCGGGCGCTCGACAAGCTCCGGGGCATGGGCGAGGAGGACCTGGCCCTCCAGCGGACGCTGATCTACTCGGCCTTCGCCTCGCGCTTCCCCGACAATCACCTCCTTCCGGCCTCCGCCGGCGCCGGCGGCCCCGGCGGCCGGTCCCGGCCGCGGGGGCGGACCGGCCCGGCCGAGCTGGCCAGGCGCATCGCCGACCGCCTCGTGGAGACGTCGCTGCCCGACCGCTTCACGCACCTGCCCCCGACCTGGATCGGGCCGCGCGTGTCCGCCTCGGCCCACCGCCCCTGGCCTCCGGGCGTGCTCGGCCTGGACCTGTACACCGGCAGGACCGGCCCCGCCCTGGCGCTGGCCGCGTCCGCCCGGGTGCTGGGCCTCGCCGGCCACGGCGAACTGGCGGAGCGGGTCTTCTCCGCCACCGCGGAGCTGGTCCGGACGGTCCCCCGCGACAGCCGCGACATGGACGCGTTCGGCTGGAGCGGGTACACGGGCTCGGCGAGCCTCCTCTTCGGCCTGTGCGCCGCGGGCCGCCTCATGGAGCGGCCGGACTGGGTCGGGGCCGCCCGGGACGCCGTGCCGCTCGTCACCGAGCGGATCGCGCCGCTCCCCTCCGAGGGGACCCCCCTGGACGTCGTCGACGGGATCGCCGGCGTCCTGCTCTGCCTGTCCGCCGTCGGCGGTCCGGCGGCCGAGGACGCGACCGCCTCCCTGACGGACAGGCTCCTCACCGCCCTGGCCGACGGCGGACAGCACCCGGTCCTGAACCAGTCCGGTTTCGCCCACGGAGTCAGCGGCCTGATCCACACCCTGGTCAGGGTCAGCCCGCTGCTGCCCGAGGACCGGCGTCCCGCGGTCGCGCGGGCCCTCCGCGGGCTCTTCGACCGTCTCGGCCGCTTCCACGTGCCCGAGGAGGACAACTGGTTCTCCAACACCGCGACCCCCCGGTCGTTCTCCAGCGGCTGGTGCCACGGGTCGGCCGGGATCGCCCTCGCCCTGGACTCGTTCCACGGGTTCACGGGCGACCCCGGGGCCCTGCGCCTGCGCGACACCGCCGTGCGCACCACCCTGCGCAACGGCTTCGGCCGCAATCTCACCTGGTGTCACGGGGACCTCGGCAACCACGCCATCCTCACCGAGATCTCGCACGGCCCGGACGGGGAGCGGCTCCTGCCGGAGATCGCCGCCGCCGAGGAGCGGTGGCTGAACGCGGAAGTGATCGAGCGCAAGAACGCCGACACCAGGAGCCGCTACGCGCACACCTCCAGCCTCATGGTCGGTACGGCCGGGATCCTCCTCCACCTGCTCCGCCGCGTCGACCCCGCGCTGGGCCTGTCCCTGGCCACCCTCACCCCCGGAGGCGAAAGTGCTGCCTAACCCCCTGTCCCTGTTCAGACCCCGCGTGCCGACGATCACGCAGGTCACACAGACCGAGTGCGGCCTGTGCTCCTCCATCGCGCTGCTGCGCTACCACGGGAGGGCGGAGGACCTGTCCACCGCGCGCGCGTCCATGGACGCCGGGCGGGACGGGCTCAGCGCCACCCAGCTGGCCCGCTTCCTGCGCAGCCGCGGGATGGACGCCCGGCTGTTCCGCGCCGAGAGCGTCGCCCCCCTGGAGCGGTTCGACAGCCCGGTGATCCTCTACTGGGAGAACTTCCACTTCCTCGTCCTGGAGAGCTTCGACGGCAAGCGCGCGGTCGTGATGGACCCGGCCGTCGGACGGCGCCACCTGACCCGGGCGGAGCTGGAGGAGGGGTTCAGCAACATCCTGATCACCGCCGAGCCCACCGAGGAGTTCGAACGGTTCCAGGCCAGGCCCTTCGCGGAGTGGCGCAACATCCCGCTGCTCGCGGAGGGGGCGCGCAGGAGGATCCTGCTCGTCGCCCTGCTGTCCCTGGGCGGGTACGGCGCCGTGCTCGGCATCCCCACGCTCACCCAGTGGGCGGTGGACAGGTACACGTCCTGGCAGAGCCTGAGCGATCTCACGACCGTGGTGGCGGTGATCCTCAGCGTGGCCCTGGGCTTCTTCGCCCTCCAACTGGTCCGGATCACGGTGCTGTCGGGACTGGTCGGCCTGCTCGGCAAGCACCTGATGACCCACACCTTCACGAAGCTGCTGTCCCTTCCCTACCGCTTCTTCACCACGCGCCAACCGGGCGAGCTGCTGTTCCGGATGAACACGGTCAACTCCGTCCGCGACCTGCTCTCCTCCCGTCTGGCGCAGGGCCTCCTGGACGCCGGGACGCTGGTGTGCGTCACCGTCTACCTGTTCGTCGTGGAGTGGAGGCTCGGGCTGATCGCGTTCGCCCTCTTCCTCCTCAACGCCTTCCACCTGCTGAGGACGCGGACCCGCGTGCTGGAGGTCGTGGACGCGGAACTGGCCCAGCTCAGCAAGAGCCAGTCGACACAGCTCGACGCGATCGTCTCGGTGCCGTCGATCAAGATGGGCGGCTACTCCCAGGAGTTCCTCGACTCCTGGGGCCAGACCTACACCGCCTCCGTGGAGGCCATGAAGGCGCGGATGCGGCTCCAGCAGGGCCGTATCGGCGGCGTCACCACCACCACGCAGATGTTCGGCCCGCTGCTGCTCCTCATGGCCAGCCTCCACATGGTCGGCCAGGGCAGCATCACGCTGGGCGCGGCCATCGCGGTCCAGGCCGTGTCCGCCACGTACTTCTCCCTGGCCTCGTCGGTCTTCCAGACCTACACGGAGTTCACCGAGGCGTCCCGGTACATGGCCCGGATCAACGACATCGCCATCACCCCCTCGGAGACGCCCGGCGGCTCCCTGACCACGATCGACAAGCCCTCGATCCACCTGCGGAACGTGAACTTCCGCTACACCAAGCACAGCGACTTCGTCGTCCGCGACGTGTCCCTCGACATCGAGGCGGGATCCAAGGTCGCCCTCGTCGGCTCCTCCGGATCCGGGAAGTCCACGCTGGGCCGCATCGTCTGCGGCCTGTACGAGCCCACCCACGGCCAGATGCTGCTCGACGGACGCGACGTGGGCGAGTACCGGCGCGACGCGTTCCGCCGGATGGTCGGCTACATCCCGCAGGAGGTGCACCTGCACAACCGCACCCTCATGGAGAACCTCACCTTCGGCCAGGACATCTCCGAGGACCGCGTCCGCGAGTACTGCGAGGCGGTCGGCATCCTCGACTTCCTGGAGGACCTGCCCATGGGCCTCAAGACGGTGGTGTCGGAGATGGGGGCCAACTTCTCCGGCGGGCAGCGGCAGCGCCTGGCCATCGTCCGGGCCCTCCTCCAGCGCCCCAAGATCCTCGTCCTGGACGAGGCCACGGCCTCGCTGGACACCATCAACGAGCGTCGCGTGTCCCGCATCTTCCAGGAGATCGGGGCCACCCAGCTGATCATCGCCCACCGGCTGGCGACCATCCGGTCCGCCGACGACATCTACGTCCTCGACCACGGCCGCGTGGTCGAGCAGGGCAACCACGAGAGCCTGATCAGACAGGGCTCCGTGTACGCCGACCTCTACGCCGACCTTTCCGCCAACACCCCAGGAGGCGCCCGGTGAAGACCCGGCTCCCGGAGTTCATGATCCCGGCCTTCTCCCCCTTCCACCTGCGGGTCCTGCCGCGCGAGCGGGTGGCCGAACGCCTGCGCGGCCCCGTCGGCGGGGTCGCCTCCCCCGGACACGTCGAGGACATCCTCGACACCGTCTGGCAGGGGCTGGCCGACACGGTCGAGGAGCAGGCGTACCGGACCCTGATCGGTGCCTTCCACTCCTTCCGCGAGGCGGAGGGGCTGCCGATGTCGACGGAGAGCGACGCCGCCCTGGGCCGCTTCACCGCGCGCCTGGAGCAGGACGGCACGGCCGGGTCCCTGCTCGACGCGCACCCCGTCCTGCGGGAGCGGCTGGAGACGATCCTGGCCAACTCCCTCGACGCGCACAGCGACCTGTTCACCTCCTACGCCGAGGACCTCCCCGCCCTGCGGAGCAACGGCCTGGTCGGTACCGAGGAGCGGGTCACCGGCGTCTTCGCCACCGGGTCCGACCCGCACAACGACAACCGGCAGGTGTTCGGCCTGCGCCTCGCGGACGGCAACCGGATCGTGTTCAAACCCCGGCCCCTGGTCGCCGACGACTTCGTCCGGGACCTGTACCGGGTCGCCGAACCCCACCTGAGGCACTCCCTGCTCGAGTGCGTGCCCCGGTCGGTGACCGTCGGGGACCACGGATGGCAGGGCTTCGTGGCCCCCGAGCCGATGGAGACCGCCGACCAACCGTCCCGCTACTACTACCGCTTCGGCGCCCTGTGCGCCCTGTTCGGATCCATCGGCGCGGGCGACCTGCACGACGAGAACGTCCTCGCGCACGGTGAGACGCCCTGCGTCCTCGACACCGAGACCACGGTGCGCCCCAACCCCGACGCCGGCGCCGACGGCCTGACCAGCACCCTGGGCAACCAGCTCAAGCTGTCCGTGGTCTCCACGATGCTGGTGCCCAACAGGCACCCCGGATCGCGCATCGACGTGCTCATGGCGGGGGTCGGCGTGCAGGGCGAGCAGGCCTCCTCGCAGCTGGAGCGCCCCGCCATCGTCCACCAGCACAGCGACGCCGTCCAGGTCCGCTGGGAGAAGGTCACCTACCGGCACAAGGACAACCTGCCCAGGCTCGGGGACCGGCCCCTGAACTCCACCGACCACTACGGCGACATCATCGAGGGCTACCTCGACGCGCTCGGGGCGGTGCGCGGCGACGGGCTGCGGGCCGTCCTGGACGACTACCCCGACCTCCCCGTCCGCGTGCTCGTCCGCTCCACGATGGTCTACAGCCGCTTCGCCGACGCGGCCACGCACCCGAGGTACCTGACCCGGCCCGAGGAGGCGGAGCGCGTGCTCGGCCTCCTCGGCCACTACCCGAAGCACCTGCCCCGGGAGGGCGCCGACTACATCCGCGGGGAGGAGCTGCGGGCCCTCACCACCGGCAACATCCCGTACTTCATGACACGGGGTGCGTCGAGGGAGCTGGCCACGCCCAGGAGCAGTTTCCCCGACGCCTACGCGACCAGCCCGCTGGACTACGCCCGCGAGGGCCTGCGGCTCAACGCCGAGCGCAGCGACCTCTACCACCGGTTCGTCATGGAGGAGTGCTTCAGCGAGGTCCTGGGAGAGGACTCCCCCGCGGGCCTGTGGGAGCACAGCGTGTTCCGGCAGACGGGCCCCGCTCCCGCGCCCGGCTCGTGGTGGGAGGGGATCGCCGAGCGGATCCACCGGATCGGGGTCACCTTCGAGGGCGGGGACGGCCCCGAGACGGGCTGGCTGTGCGGCGCGGGACCCGACCGGGACGCCTTCACCGTCAACCCCGGCCACCTGGTGTCGTTCCACGACCTCGGCGGCACCATCGCCTTCTTCGAGCGGGCCGCGCGCGGCGACGGGCGCTGGCGTCCGGTGCACCGGAGCGCCGACCGGGGCCTGGACTCCCTGCTCGCGACCTACGGCGCGCCCCTGGTCCAGGTGCCCGAATCGGTGTTCACCGGCGACGCCTCCCTGCTCATGACCCGGCCCGAGCGCCTGGAGGAGGACTGGCTGACCGGCCTCGTGGACCGGATCGACGCGCGCGCGGCCGCCGGCGCCGTGGACACCGACCTGGTCAGCGGTCCGGCAGGGGTGCTGATGACGCTGCTGGCCAAGCCCGAGGGCACGGTCCCGGTACCGCTGCTCCTGCGGCTGCGCGACCTGGCCGTCCCCCACGTCGGGCTGGAACGCGACCGCCCCTGGTTCGACCTGGCCCACGGCGAGCTCGGCCTGCGGTGGGCCGCGGCCCGCGCCGGAGGCGCCCTCGGCGACCCGGAGCTGGTCCGGGAGTCGGCCGACTGGATCCGCGCGCGGGTGGAGGAGGGGGAGCACAGCCCCGTCCGCGGGTGGTGCAACGGCACCGCCGGACTGCTGCTCGCCGCCGCCGAGATCGCCGTCACCGCCGACCGCGGGGAGTGGCTCTCCGGAAGGCTCCTGTCCGGTCTGGTCGACCGGGCCACCGACCTCGGCGAGGGGCCGGTCGACCTGTCGGTGTGCCACGGCACCAGCGGGGTGGTCCAGTCCCTCCTGGCCGCCGCCCGCTCCCTGGAGGCGCCGGCCCTGGTCGACCGTGCCCGCGAGTACCAGGAGGCCGTCATCGCGCGGGTCCGGCGGGAGGGCTTCTACACCGGCGCCGCTGGCCGCACCTCGCTCCTGGGCTACATGCTCGGCTGGTCCGGCGTCGGCGACACCGACCTCCTCCTGGGCACGTACGGCGAGGACTCCCGGATCCCCGCGGCCCTCGCCCCGTGAGAAGCGCGTGAGAAGCGCGTGTGAAGCAACTGGGAGACGATCGGGGAAAAGACCGACCGCGAAGACGGGAAGAGACGAAGGAATGCTCCACATGAACGCCAAGAAGAAGGACGGCAAGCGCTACGGGCTCCCGGCGACCGTGTTCGTCCTCGGTATCGCCGCCACGGGGGTCGCCGCCCAGCAGCCGGACAACAACCCCCTCACCTTCGCCCTCCTGGGCGCGACGCTGCTCCTGGGCGCCCTGAGCTACTGGTTCGCCAACCGGAGCGCCGCCTGACCACACGCGGGAGACGCCTCCTCCCGGCCCGCGGGCGCCCCCCGGGCCGGGGCGCCCGCCCACCGCCCCCTGAGAAAGCAGGACTCTGTGATCGAGATACGCCAGCTCACCAAGCGGTACGGCCGCAAGACCGCCGTCGACGACCTGTCGTTCACGGTCTCGCCGGGCCACGTGACCGGCTTCCTCGGCCCGAACGGCGCCGGGAAGTCCACGACCATGCGGGCCATGGTCGGCCTGGACCACCCCACCTCGGGCACCGTGCTCATCGACGGCAGGCACTACCGGGAGTACCGGGAGCCCCTGCGCAAGGTCGGCGCGCTCCTGGACGCCAAGGGCGTCCACCCCGGCCGTACCGTGCGCGGACACCTGGTCGTCCTGGCCAGGTCCAACCGGATCCCCCTCCCGCGCGTCGACGAGGTCATCGACACCGTCGGCCTCGGTGACGCGGCGGACCGGCGGACCAGGGGCCTGTCCCTCGGCATGGGCCAGCGCCTGGGCATCGCGGCCGCCCTGCTCGGTGACCCCGAGGTGCTGCTGTTCGACGAACCCGTCAACGGCCTGGACCCCGAGGGCATCCAGTGGATCCGCGGCCTGATGCGCCGGCTCGCCGCCGAGGGCCGCACCGTGCTGGTGTCCTCCCACCTGATGGCCGAGATGGCGCTCACCGCCGACCACCTGGTCGTCATCGGCCAGGGCAGGCTCCTCGCGGACCTGCCGACCGAGGAGTTCGTCGGCAACAACTCCGGCTCCTACGTCATGGTCCGCACCCCTGACAGGGACCGCCTGCGCGACCTGCTCGTGGCGCAGGGCAACACCGTGCGGGAGAGCGGGGACGACGCCCTGGAGGTGGACGACACCACCTCCAGGATGGTCGGCGAGCTCGCGGCCGAGCACCGGGTGGTCCTGTACGAGCTCACCCCGAGGTCGGCCTCCCTGGAGGAGGCCTTCATGCAGCTGACCGCGAGCGCGGTCGAGTACCGGGCGAAGGAGGCAGTGTGAACACCGCGGCAGTCGCGTCCGAGTGGGCGAAGATCCGCACCGTCCGGACCTCGGGGTGGAGCCTCGCGGCCTTCGTGGTGGTGGGCGTGGTCCTGAGCGCCGTGCCCGGCTACTTCGCCGTGCGCGGGCTCGACGGCCCGGAGGAGGCCGCGGCGTCGGGTCTGGACCCGGTCGCGATCGGCCACAGCGGGATCCAGCTGGCGCTGATCGCGCTCGTGGTGTTCTCCGTCCTGTCCGTGACCAGCGAGTACGCCACCGGCAGCATCCAGGGTTCGCTCGTGGCCGTGCCGCGGCGCGGGGTGTTCTACACCTCGAAGATCCTGACCGTCACGGCGGTGGTGGCCGTCCTGTCCACGGCCACGGTGCTCGTGGCCTTCCTCGCCACCCAGGCCGCCATGGGGGACTTCGGCGTCTCCCTCGGGGAGGAGGGGGTACTGCGCGCCCTGGCCTCCGTCGTGCTGTACGTGGTCCTGCTGTGCGTGTTCTCGATGGGGCTGGCCGCGGTGCTGCGCAGCACCGCCCTGACCGTGGGCATCCTCGTGCCGATGCTCTTCATGGTCTCGACCATCCTCAGCGCCATCCCGCGCGTCCGCGAGGTCGCGCGGTTCCTGCCCGACCTGGCCGGTCAGCGGATGTTCGCCGGAGGGGCGGGCGACGACGCCCTCACGCCGCTCACGGGAGGACTCGTCCTCCTCACGTGGACGGTGGCCGCCCTGGTCGCCGGGTACTGGTCCGTGGTGCGCAGGGACGTGTGACGCACCGCCGCGGGGGACGCGGCACCGCCTCCCCCGGCGCTTCCTCCCCCCGGGCCCCCGTGACCGGGGGCCGTTCCGTGCCCCCTCCCCCGCCGCCGCCCCTGCGCGTCGGCTCCGCCCGCCCGGTGTCCGTCCGCCGGGCGGGCTCCCGCCGTCCCGGTGGCCGCAAGCGGACAAGGGGGACGCCCGCCCGGTCCCCGCACCGGGCGGTTCGGTAGAGTTCCGGCACGGTTCGCGCGACCCGGGGAAGGGTGACGGTTGGGGATGTTCCTGGATACCGCCTTCGGCTTCCCGACCGTGCTGTTCACCCCGCTGCTGATCGTCGTCGCGGTCTACTGGCTGCTCGTCGCGGTCGGCGCCACCGACTCCGAGGCGCTCGACAGCGTGGACGACTCGGGCGAGGCCGCGGGCCTGAACTCCCTGATGCACCGCGTGGGGCTGGGCCGGGTCCCGGTGACCGTGGCGCTGAGCTCGCTGGTCTGCGTCGCCTGGTTCGTGAGCATGATGGGAAGCATCATGACCAGCCTCCTCCACGTCACCTCCTCCCCCCTGCTCATCGCCCTGGGCCTGGTGGTCCTGCTGATCGCGCTCGTGGCCGCGTGGGCGGTCACCAGCGGCCTGGTCATGTCGGTGCAGCGCTTCCTGCCCAGTCGGGACAGCGGTTCCAGGAACGAGCTGGTCGGACGCACCTGCACGATCCGCATCGGCGAGGCCAACGAGGGCTTCGGCCAGGCCGAGATCACCACCGCGGGCGGCGCGTCGATCTCCATCCCGGTCCGCACCATCGGCCAGGAGGTCCTGCCGGTCGGCAGCACCGCCCTGATCTTCGACCACAGCGCCGAGCGGGACGTCTTCCTCGTCACCCACTTCGACCCCGCGCTGGACCCCGGCCAGGGCTGACCAGAACCTCCCCCGGGCTCCGCGGGCGCCCGGGCCGCGCCTCCCCGGGGCTCCGGGCCGCCCCGTGCCGGGCCGGAGGGTGGTACGCGGAACCGTTCGCGACCGCACCGCGTCACACCTGTCGAGCAGCCCGCCGGGGGACGGTTCCCCGCCGCCGTACCCTCCGCTCCCGACGCGCTCTCCCCGCTTACGCACGTCCCCTGCAGAAAGAGCCCCCACGTGTTGCTGAGTGCTACCGCGAACGGCCAGGAGGCCGCGGACGCGGCCTTCCTGACCGTCGGTGTCGCCCTTGCCGTCGGCATCGTCGTCCTCATCGCCCTGCTCCTGATGGTCACCCGCCTCTTCCGCAAGGTCGAGCAGGGCAAGGCGCTGATCATCTCCAAGGTCCGCGACGTCCACGTCACCTTCACGGGCGCGATCGTCCTCCCGGTCCTGCACAAGGCCGAGATCATGGACATCTCGCTCAAGACGCTGACCGTGGACCGGCGCGGCCGCGAGGGGCTGACCTGCAAGGACAACATCCGCGCCGACATCAAGGTGTACTTCTACGTCCGTGTCAACGAGACCGCGGAGGACGTCAAGAAGGTCGCCAAGTCCATCGGCACCGAGCGCGCCAGCCACCAGGACACGCTCCAGGAGCTGTTCAACTCCAAGTTCTCCGAGGGCCTCAAGACCGTCGGCAAGCAGTTCGACTTCGAGGAGCTGTTCACGCACCGCGAGCAGTTCCGCCAGGCGATCATCTCCCTGATCGGCACCGACCTCAACGGCTACAGCCTGGAGGACGTCGCCATCGACGAGCTGGAGCAGACCCCGCTGCACCAGCACGACGCCAACAACATCCTCGACGCGCAGGGCATCTCCAAGATCACCGAGCGCACCGCGATCGAGCACAAGCGCACCAACGAGTTCGAGAACGACCGCCGCAAGGAACTCGACCGGCAGAACACCGAGACCGCCGAGACCCTCGCCGAGCTGGAGAAGCGCCGCGAGGAGGCCGCCGCCAAGGCCAAGCGCGAGATCGAGATCATCCGCGCCCGCGAGGAGGCCGAGACCGCCCGCGTGCAGGCCGAGGAGCGGCTCAAGGCCGAGACCGCCAACATCCGCACCTCCGAGGCGCTGGGCGTCCAGCACCAGAACCAGCAGCGCGAGATCGCGGTCGCCGAGAAGAACCGCGAGCGCGTCATCGCCATCGAGAGCGAGCGCATCGAGAAGGACCGCCTGCTGGAGGTCATCGGGCGCGAGCGCGAGACCGAGCTGAGCCGCATCGCCAAGGACAAGGAGGTCGAGGCCGAGAAGCGCGAGGTCGCCGACGTCGTCCGCGAGCGGATCGCCGTGGACCGCACCGTGGCCGAGCAGGAGGAGGCCATCAAGCGCCTGCGCGCCGTCGAGGAGGCCGAGCGCACCCGCCAGGCCGTCATCATCCAGGCCGAGGCCGAGGCCCAGGAGAACCTGGTCAAGGACATCAAGGCCGCCGAGGCCGCGGAGGCCGCCGCCAAGCACAGGGCCGCGGAGGAGCTCACCCTGGCCGAGGCCCGCCAGCAGGCCGCCGAGCTCGACACCCGCGCCAAGATCCGCCTCGCCGAGGGGATCCAGGCCGAGGCCGCCGCGACCGGCCTGGCCGAGGTGCAGGTCCGCCAGCAGGACGCCGAGGCCATCGAGAAGGTCGGCCGCGCCGAGGCCGCCGTGGCCGGCGAGAAGGCCCGCGTCGAGGCCGAGGCCGTGGAGCAGAAGCTGCGCGCCGAGGCCGCCGGTCTCACCGACAAGGCCGAGGCCATGGCCGCCCTGGACCAGGTCAGCCGCGAGCACGAGGAGTACCGCCTGCGCCTGGAGGCCGAGAAGGAGATCCGCCTGGCCGGGATCGACGTGCACCGCCAGGTCGCCGAGGCCCAGGCCACCGTGCTGGCCACCGGCCTGGAGAACGCCGACATCAACATCGTCGGCGGCGACGGCGCCTTCTTCGACCGCATGGTCAACTCCATCGGCCTGGGCAAGGCCGTGGACGGGTTCGTCGGCAGCTCGCAGACCGTGCAGGCGCTGGGCGGCAACTGGCTCAACGGCGAGGGGGACTTCGCCGCGGACATGCGCAGGGTGCTGAGCTCGGTGGACACCGAGGACGTCAAGAACCTCACCGTCTCCGCGCTGCTGCTCAAGCTGATCGGCGCGGGCGGACCGCAGGCCGACAAGCTCGACGGCCTGCTCGGCACCGCCCGCTCGCTGGGCGTGGACCAGCTGCCCGCCTCCGCCCTCGCCAAGCAGTAGGGAAACCTTCGTGACAGAGGCCCTCCCCCAGGAGACCGAGGGGCCGGACGCCGGGGACGCGCGTTCGCTGGACGCGGGCACCTACGAGGTGCTCCGCGCCCGGCTGCGCGAGCAGACCGGTGAGCTGGCCCGGCGGACCGAGGAGCTCAACGCGCGCCGCCTGGAGGTGTTCGGAGGCACCGAGCTGACCCTGCTCGGCACCGAGCGCGTCCGCACCGAGCACAACTGCGTGCCCCGGGACATCGTGAGCGTGGGGCGTCCGGCCGAGGACGGCTCCGACGGCGCCGTGATCCTGTTCGGCTACAACGTCTTCATCGGCATGCAGCGGGAGACCCACGTCCCCGACGTGTTCTCGCTGCACCGCTACGAGCGCGCCGACGACGGCTTCACCTTCACCGACGCCGACGGGGGAGCCGTCCCCGGGCTGCTCGACGACGAGCGGTTCCGGCAGGACTTCGGCCAGCTCTACCGGTACTACCGCGACGCGCGCCTGCTCCAGCTGCGCCGGGTCGAGGAGCGGCTGCTGGCCGTGTTCCAGACCGGCCCGCGCACCGAGGACGTGCGCGTGCTGCGGTGGTCGGTGTCGCCCGCCGGCGAGATCGCCTACCTCGACGCCCGCGGCGAGCGCGACCACGTGTTCCCGCCCTCGCACGACTTCGCGTGGGTGGAGGCCACCCGCGAGGACCACGTGGCGGGCCGCCACCCGCACATCTCGATCCTCGACGAGCTGTTCGTGGAGACGGTCGGCGGCGACCTCACCATCAAGGTCGAGAACAACACCGAGGTCGGCGAGGGCGTCTACAGCGAGCCCGTGGACGAACCGCTCCAGAGCCTGGCCGACGCGTCCGTGCACCACGCGCGGGTGGGCTCGCTCATCCTGCTGCGCGTCCTGCCCTACAACGAGACCGAGTGGCGGTACCTGGTCTTCAACACGCGCACCAAGGAGGTCGAGCGCCTCGACGGCATCGGCCAGTCCTGCCAGCGCCTGCCCGACGACCAGGGGCTGATCTTCCCCGGCGGCTACTACCTGGCCACCGGGGTGGCGCGGACCTTCGACACCGACGTCACCGACCTGGAGTTCGAGCGCGTGGTGCGCTCGCCCAACGGCGAGGACGTGCTCTACGTCTTCCACTCCCGCGCGGACGGCCGCAGCCTGCTGCTGCCCTACAACACCATCCGCAAGGAGGTCGCCACCCCGATCGTCTGCCACGGGTACTCGCTGTTCGACGACGGCACCATGACGGTGTTCCGCGACAACTCGGGCGAGCCGACCCGGGTGCACCCGATGCAGGTGTGGCAGACGCCGTACGTGTCGGACGTGTACGCGGCGGCGCAGCCGGTGGGGAGCGGCCCGCTGGAGCGCGTCGGCAACGCCGAGCTGGTGCGGGGCGTGTCCGAGTGCCTGTCGGTGGCGCGCATGGCCGAGGACATGCGGCCCTCCACCGAGGTGTTCGAGGCGCTCATGGCCGCCTGCCGCCGGGTGTCGGACCGGTTCCACTGGCTGGGCGAGGAGGAGTTGGGCGACCTGGCGGCGCCCCTGTCGCAGGTGCGCGACACCGCCGCGCGGGTGCTGGAGGAGTTCGAGACCGTCCAGACCCTGACACGGCAGGCCGCCGACACCCTGGCCGAGGCCGAGGAGAGGGCGTCCGCGCTCATCCGCACGGCCCGCGGGGAGGCCCCGCGGTCGGCGGAGGGCTGGGTGGAGCGGCTGACCGGGCTGCGCCGCGCCCAGGGGCAGGCGGCCACGCTGCGCGAGACGCGCTACGTGGACACCGCCCGCCTGGACGCGCTGGAGGGCAGGCTCGCCGAGGAGGTCGACGCCACCGGCCGCCGCACGGTGGCCTTCCTGGAGCGCGACGACGCCTTCACCGGGTACCACGACGAGGTGGAACGGCTGGTCGCCGACGCCGAGGGGATCGGGGCGGTCAGCGCGGCGACGGCGGTCGGCGAGCGCATCGCCGAGCAGACCGAGGGACTGCAGGTGGTCACCGAGGTCGTCGGTTCGCTGGACATCGGCGACGCCCAGGTGCGCACGCGCATCCTGGAGCGGGTCAGCGAGGTGCTGGCCGGGATCAACCGGGCGCGCGCCACGCTGGAGGCGCGGCGCGGCGAGCTGCTCGCCCTGGAGGGCCGGGCGGAGTTCGCGGCCGAGTTCGCCCTGCTCGGGCAGGCGATCACGGGGGCGCTGGCCGCCGCCGACACCCCGGACCGTTGCGACGAGCAGCTGGGGCGGATCATGCTCCAGCTGGAGAACCTGGAGACGCGGTTCGCCGAGTTCGACGACTTCCTCGGGGAGCTCGCGGACAAGCGCGAGGACGTGTACGAGGCCTTCTCCACCCGCAAGCAGGGGCTGGTGGACGAGCGGGCCCGGCGGGCCGACCGCCTGGCGTCGTCGGCCGCCCGCGTGCTGGAGGGCGTGCACCGGCGGGTCGCGGCGCTGAACACGCTGGAGGACGTCAACACCTACTTCGCGTCGGACGCGATGGTGGCCCGGCTGCGCCGCACCGCCGAGGAGATGCGCGCGCTCGGAGACACCGTGCGCGCGGAGGAGCTGGACGGTCAGGTCCTGGCCGCCCGGCAGGAGGCGGGCCGGGCCCTGCGGGACCGCGCCGACCTGTTCGAGGGCGGCGCGGGCGGCGAGACGATCCGGCTGGGCAGGCACCGCTTCGCCGTGAACACCCAGCCGATCGACCTCACCCTCACCCCGCACGGCGGGGAGATGTCGGTGGCGATCACCGGCACCGACTTCCGGGCGCCGGTCACCGACGAGGGTTTCGGGCGGACGCGGCACCTGTGGGACCGGGTGCTGGTGTCGGAGAGCCCTCAGGTGTACCGGGCCGAGTACCTGGCCGCGTCGGTCCTGGCCGCGGCGGAGGAGGGTGCGGAGGGCCTGTCGCCGGAGCGGCTGCGCGAGGCGGACGCGGGGGCGCGGGACGGGTCGTCGCTGCTGGCCCTCGTGCGCGGCTTCGCCGGGGCCCGCTACGACGAGGGCTACGAACGGGGCGTGCACGACCACGACGCCGCGCGGATCCTGTCGGCGCTGCTGCGGCTGCGCACCGGCGCCGGGCTGCTGCGGTACCCGGGCGGGACGCGGGCCGCGGCGCAGGTGTTCTGGGCCTTCGGCGCCGACGAGGAGCGGCGGTCGGCGTGGCGGACCCGGGCCGGCTCGCTGGCGCGGGCCCGCGAGGTGTTCGGGGTGCGCGGGTCGGCGGCGGTCGACGCGCTGCGCGCCGAGCTGGCGGCGGCCGTGGACGGGTTCCTCACCGACACCGGGCTCCACCAGGACGCCGACCTGGACCTGGTGGGCGAGTACCTGTTCGAGGAGGTCGCCGCGGAGGGCCCCGGGGAGAGGGGGTTCGTGACCGGCGCCGGCGCCCGTCTGCTGCTGGAGCGGTTCCACCGGGCCCTGGGCAGCGCCCAGGAGACCACGCGCAGGGCCTTCGAGGAGGACCTGCGCGCGCTCGACGGCGACCTGGCCGCGCGGCACCAGCTGGTGTCGGCCTGGCTGGAGGCGTTCGCGACCACGCTGGAGGAGGTGGACCCGGGCGACCTGCCCGAGGCCGCCGCGATCGAGCTGACCGGCGGAGCCGTGGAGCGGTACGAGTCGTCGGCGGCCGTCGGGGAGAGCGTGGACGGGCTGCTGGGATCGCACCCGCGCGTGCGCGAGCGCTCCCTGGAGCTGCGGCTGGACGAGTTCCTGCCGCGCACCCGCCGGTTCCGGCTGGAGGAGGTACCCGCCTACCGGGACTTCCAGCGGCGCCGCAACGAACTGGTGGCGGCCGAGCGCGAGCGGCTGCGGCTGGAGGAGTACCGGCCGAAGGTGATGAGCGGGTTCGTCCGCAACAAGCTGCTGGACGAGGCCTACCTTCCGCTGATCGGCGACAACCTGGCCAAGCAGCTGGGCGCGGCCGGGGACGACAGGCGCACCGACCAGAGCGGCCTGCTGCTGCTCATCTCCCCGCCCGGCTACGGCAAGACCACGCTCATGGAGTACGTGGCCAGCCGTCTGGGGCTGGTGTTCGTCAAGGTCAACGGGCCCGCGCTGGGACACGCGGTGACCTCGCTGGACCCGGACGAGGCGCCGGACGCCACCTCCCGCCAGGAGGTCGAGAAGATCTCGTTCGCGCTGGAGATGGGCGCCAACACGATGCTGTACCTGGACGACATCCAGCACACCAACCCCGAGCTGCTCCAGAAGTTCATCTCGCTGTGCGACGGCCAGCGCCGCATGGAGGGGGTGTGGAACGGCAGGACCCGGACCTACGACCTGCGGGGCAAGCGCTTCGCGGTGTGCATGGCGGGCAACCCGTACACGGAGCGGGGCAAGCGGTTCCGGATCCCGGACATGCTGGCCAACCGCGCCGACGTGTACAACCTGGGCGACGTGCTGTCGGGCAGGGAGGAGCTGTTCGCGCTGAGCTACGTCGAGAACGCGCTCACCTCGAACCCGACCCTGGCACCGCTGTCCACGCGCGGCCGGGAGGACGTGTACCGCTTCGTGCGGATGGCCCGGGGCGACGACTCGGTGGGCGCGGACCAGCTCGACCACCCCTACTCGGCGGCCGAGGTGGACCGGATCGTGTCGGTGATGCGCAAGCTCCTGCGGGTGCAGGAGGTGGTGATGACCAACAACCGGGCCTACATCGCCTCCGCCGCGCAGTCGGAGGAGGCGCGTACCGAGCCGCCCTTCCGGCTCCAGGGCTCGTACCGGAACATGAACCGGCTGGCGGAGAGGATCGTGCCGGTCATGAACGACGCCGAGGTGGAGGCCGTGATCGACGACCACTACCTGGGCGAGGCGCAGACCCTGACCTCGGGCGCGGAGGCCAACCTGCTCAAGCTCGCGGAGCTGCGCGGGACCATGACCCCCGAGCAGGAGGCCCGGTGGACGGAGGTCAAGGAGGCCTTCCGCCGCGGCCGTGCGCTGGGCGGCTCCGAGGACGACCCGATGACCAGGGCCATCGGCGCGATGGGCCTGCTCGCCGACCGGGTGGGCGAGATCGGCACCGCGATCGAGCGGGGTTCCGTGCGTTAGGGGGTGTTCGGCGGACGCCGCTCACCGTGCGGCAGGGCTCGTCCGCCGAACACGCCCCGACCGGCCACGTGCGCGGGCCGCCACCGGAAAGAAGGATGGCGGCCCGTTCCCGTCGGTGCGGGCGCGAGGTGGAGCGCGGACCGCCCCCCGGCGGCGCGGTTCTGCGGGGAGGGGCCGGGCCCCGGGCTCAGAGGCGGACGGGCTCGCGCGAGGGGTCGGTGAGCATCCTCGGGTCGCGGTCGCGCAGGAGGGCGACGAGCGGCGCGGCGGTCCCCGCCTGCTGGAGCGCCTCGCCCTCCTCGGCCATCAGTCCGACGAGCTGGAGGAACAGGACGATCCCGTTCGGGGTGTCCATGGCGCGGACCTCGGTGTCGGGCACGATGACCAGCGAGGTCATGTCGCCGTTGGCGGGCTCTCCGCCGAGCGGGGACGGGGTGAGGATCCAGTGGCCCACGTCCAGGTCGCTGCCCGAGAGGAAGCGGTCGGCCAGGGCGTGCATGACGCGCAGGACCCAGGCGGGCACGGCCTCGTCGCCGTCCTCGCGCGGGACGCGGCAGGTGAACTCGAAACCCGCGCCGGAGACCCGGGGCTCCTCGCTGGTCTTCTCCCCCAGCTCGGTCAGACCGAAGGACACCAGCAGCCAGTGGCCCTCCAGGGGGTAGGCGAGCACCCCGTCGAGCCCGGCGCCCGTCTTCCCGTCCGCCGCGAACTGGACGGTCAGCGGCTGGACGTCGGGGTACCGCTCCGCCCACTCCTCGTAGATCCGGACGAGTCCGGGCAGCATCTCCAGCATCGCGTCGTCGCTCTCCAGGTCGGTGGTCGCGGTGACCGTCATCGGTGACGGCCCCGGCCCGAGGATACGAGCGGGTGACGGGCACCTGGTCCGGTGGCGAGCCGAGCGCGGAGCCCAACGGCAGCCGCCCCGTACGGGGCCGCCCGAAAGCTCCGGGCATCCGCGGAACCCAAGAAGTCCGCAGTCCGGACAACCTCCTGGAGCAGCCCCCGCGGAGGGGAATTTCGAAACTCCCGGAAAAAACGGGATCGGGCCCCGCCGCGGAAACGAGCCGGGGCCCACCCGGCCCACCCGAACCCCGGCCCCCACCCAGGAACACCGGTCCGGTCCGGCCAGAACCTTCCACGGCAAAAGCAACCGCGAACGACCGAGCGCAAAAAGGGAGCCCCCGCAGAAGCAGCACGGGACCTGACCTGGCTTCACGCGGGGATCCATATTCGGTCTTCCGGCTTCTTCGCACCAGTTCCCGCGCCGTGCCCCGCCCCGCCCCGCCCGAGGCGGAACGCAGCTCCCTGGACCACGGCTGCCCAGAACTCAGTGATACGGACAAAGGGATGTCAGGGCGAATGCGGATCCGGCGCACAGGAGAACTCCCCCCGCCCGCGCCAAGCGTTCCGGGAGACCCCGGAGAACCCTCTGGAGTGGTCAGCCGAAGCCCTTGAGTCCCGGCGTGAACGTTTCGCGCAATCGCCCCCGGAAGAAAAAGAACACGAGGGCGCTCCGGTTCTCGGTGTACGCGACCGAGGAGAAGGCGGCGGGGCCCGGCCGCCCCGGGAGGCGGACAGAGGACGAGCGGGGCCGGGCTGGGGACCAGCGCGGCCCACCGCCCGCGCGAAGCCTGCCCGCCGCCTGGCGGTACTTCCGGCCGGAGCCCCGGGCCCGGCCCGGCCGCCCCCGCCGTCCCCCGGGGCGGCGCCCCGTGCACCCCGCGTGCCCGCGCTTTCACCCACCGGAACCCGACAAAGCCCACTGGAAAACCACGGAAAAAGGGCCTCGGTCCCAGATGGGACAGCGACGCACTTTTAGCTCGCGGCAACCGACGTGTGACGCGGGGCATAACTCCCGAACACACTTCAGAAAAGGATCAATACAACCTCTGTCGATCTCGGCCGTCGCATGTTAATTTCTTTCCGCCCGGGGGATCAGGAACGAAACGAACTAGCGAAGAGGCATCCATGCCCCATTCGACGGTGCTCGGCATCGATCTGCCGGAGTTGGACTTCGACGACATGGAGGTCATGAGCGTCCGCGAGGCCGTCGCGGTCCCCGAAACGGGCGCCACCAGCGGCTCCAGCAGCTGCACCTCCACCTCGTGCTGCGGCTCCAGCAGCTGCTGCTCGGGTGGCTCCTGCGGCTGAGGCGTCCCGTCTTCATCCCCGATATCAACGTCCCCCAAACCCCTATTCGAGAATTCGCGCTCATCCGGTTGGCCGGAGCGTGAATCATTTCATCGTGCCTGCCCGAAGGCGCGTACATCCCCTGAACACAGCCCCAGAAGAAGGTGCTTGATGGCGATGCAGGACTCCCCGGCGATCGACCTGCCCGACCTCGACTTCGACGACATGGAGGTCATGAGCGTCCGCGAGGCCGTCGCGGTCCCCGAAACGGGCGCCACCAGCGGCTCCAGCAGCTGCACCTCCACCTCGTGCTGCGGCTCCAGCAGCTGCTGCTCCTCGGGGTCGTGCGGCTAGAGGTGCCGCTCGGGGGCTTCGCTTCGCCCACCCGTCGCCCGCCACCACCCCCGACGGGCGGCCCGCGGCGGCGGAGCCCCCTCGTGTTCGGGCGCGCCGGAGGTCCGGCCGCGCCCGGACGGCACCGCCAGGGGCGGCCCCCTCCGATCCGGGGCCGCCCCCTCACGTTCCACCCCGACGAACCACGAGGCCGCACGTGCACGCCATCGAAGCCACCGACATCACCAAGGACTACGGGAAGGGGAAGGTCCTCCACGGCATCTCCTACCGGGTGCCCACCGGGCAGATCGCCGCGCTGCTCGGCCCCAACGGGGCGGGCAAGACGACGCTGATCGAGATCCTGGAGGGCCACCGGGGGCGCACCTCGGGCCGGCTGTCCGTACTCGGACTCGACCCGGGCAACCGCCGCGACTTCGCCCGGCTCCGCAGGCGCATGAGCGTCGTGCTCCAGCAGACCATGCTGGAACCGGGCCTGTCGGTGCGCGACATCCTGCGCCGCCACGCCTCCTACTACCCCGACCCGCTCGACATCGACGACGTCCTCGCCCAGGTCGACCTCGTGGAGAAACGCTCCGCGCTGGTCAAGTCCCTCTCCGACGGCATGCGCCGCCGCCTGGACCTGGCCCTGGCGCTCACCGGACGCCCCGAACTGCTCTTCCTGGACGAGCCCACCACCGGCCTGGACCCGGTGTCGCGCCGCCGTATCCGCTCCCTCGTCTCCGGGCTGCGGGACAGCGGCACCACCGTGGTTCTGACCTCGCACGACCTCACGGAGGTCCAGGAGCTCGCCGACAGGGTGGACGTCATCCGCGACGGGGAGTTCATCGCCTCGGGCAGCCCCGGGGACCTGGTCCGCGGCTCCGAGGCCTTCACGGTGGTGGAGTTCGCCGATCCCGGAGTCGCCGCCGAACGCCTGCCGGAGGGCGCGGCACTCGTCAACGGGCGGGTGCGCATCCGGACCAACGACCAGGACGCCGTCGTGCGCGAGGTCCAGGAATGGGCCGCGCGCGAGGAGACCGAGATCAGCGGGCTGACGATCGTTCCGCCCAGCCTCGACGACGCCTACATCGCGATGCTGGAGACGGGGAAGGCCGAATGAGCACCACAACCGCGCGCACGGGGCGCCGCCCCAGCAGCTTCCTCCTCCACGTGGACGGGGAGCTGAAGGAGTTCTGGCGCTCCCCCATCACCCTGGCCTTCATCGTCCTGATGCCGGTGATGTTCTACGTCGGGTTCGGGTTCGCGTTCCGCTCCGAGGCCGACGCGGTCCGCGTGGTCGGCGACCACGAGATCACCCAGGCCAACCTGAGCTTCGGCGGCATCCTCGGCTTCGCCCTGATGTCGGTGGCCTTCGCCAACGTGGCCATCGGCCTGGCCATCCGCCGCCACCACGGCCTGTTCAAGCGCTTCCGCACCACCCCGGTCAGCCCGGCGACGGTGATGGGCGCCTACCTGGTGAACACCCTGCTCACCGCGGTGATCGTGCTGGCGGTCGTCACCGCGATCGGCCTGCTCGGCATGGGCGTGACCGTCGACCCGGCGCGCGTTCCGCAACTGCTCGCCGCGCTGGTGCTCGGCTTCGTGTGCATGGCCCCGCTGGGCGCGGCCGCGTCGCTGCTGCCGCCCAACGCCGACGCCGCCGTGCCGATGGTCAACGGCATCTTCTTCCCCGCGGCCTTCCTGGCGGGCGGGTTCGTCGTCCTGCCGCTGGGCGACACCGTCGGAGCGGTCGTGGACCTCCTGCCCGGCCGTCCCCTGACCGTCCTCATCCAGGGCTCCCTGTCCGAGTCCGGACCCGCCTGGGACTGGCCCTCGGTATGGCTGCTGCTCGCCTGGTCCCTGCTGGGCACGGTGGCGGCGCTGCGCTGGTTCCGCTGGGCCTCCGAGCGCGAACCGCGCGGATTCGGGTCGGCCCGGCGCAAGGGGTCGGAGGACGGGGGTTGAGCCTGCCTGCCTTCGGGTGCGTGGAGGGCCCCTACCTGGTCTCCCGCGTGAACCTGTACCCCTACCTGCCGCTGCGCGGCGCGTCCGTGGACGGGGACGGCGAACTGGTGCGCGTCCTCGCCGAGGAGGAGTCCTACCGGCAACGGATCCGCGGACGCCTGCTCGACGCACTGCACGCGGCCGCCCCCGGCCTGGACGACGAGGAGCACCGGCGGACCGCGCTGGCCGCCAAGCGCGACGTGTACAACCGGAGGCCTCCCCGGGCGTCGCTGGCGGGCCACCCGGTCGCGCGCCTGATCGGCGCGCTCGGTGAGTGGCTGGAGAGCTGGGAGCGCACCCGCGCCGCGGCCGAGGCGCTCGACGCCGCGCACGGGCCCGCGCTGGCCGACGAGCGCGCCGTGCTCGCTGCGTGGGCACGCGACCCGCTCACCGACCGCGCCACGGCGATGTCCAGCCCGGACCTGCACCGCGCGGTGGCCGCGCGCGCGGCCACCGACGGGCCGCCCGACAAGCGGATGCGCAAGGCCGAACCGTCCCTGGTGCGCTACCACTCGCGCTCCACGGTGAAGGTCAGCCCGTACTCGCTCTACACGGGCGTGCACTTCGACGACGTGGAGCAGCCCTCGTCGGCCGCGCGCGACGGCGAACCCCTGGAGTTCACCACCGACGCGGACCTGCGCCGCCTGCTGGTCCGGCAGGCGGGGCGGTTGCTGGCGGCCGACCCCGAGGCACGCCTGGGGATGGAGTGGGTCCTCACCGGCGGAGCCCGCCGCGAGGGTGACAGGCTGCTGGTGCGCCGCCGCCGCTGGGTGCCGCCCGCGCCGGGACTGCGTGCGGAGGCGTTCGGTGAGGAGGAGGTGCGCGTCCCCCTCACCGGGGCGTGGGAGCACCTGGTGACGGCGCTCGAACGCCGTGCCTCGCGGCCGGTGCGCCTGTGCGACCTGCGCGACGGCCTGGCCGCCGACCTGGGGCGGGAGCCCGAGGCGGCCCTGGCCGTACTGGACAGGATGATCGGGGCTGGCGTGCTGGTGCCGTGGCCGCCGGCGGCCGAGCAGTCCCCGGACTTCGCCCTGCGGTGGCAGGAGCTGGCCCGGAGCCTTCCGGGGGCGGCCGCCGCCCGGGTCGCGACGGCCCTGGAGGCCACCCGGGAGGTACTCACGGGCTTCGGGGAGGCGACGGGCGCGGAACGGGCGCGCTCCGTGCTGCACCTGCAGCGCCTGTGGTCGGCGGCGGTGGGCCCGGCGGCCCCCGCGGGGCAGGACCCCTCCGCCGACCGGGGGTCTTCGGACGCCCGGCGGGTCCCGGAACCCCCTCGGGCGCAGCAGGACACCGGCGGCACGTCGTCCTCGCCGCTGGTGGAGGACTGCCTGGTCTCGCGCGGCGCCCCCGTACCGCGCGAGTGGACCCGCAGGTGGTCCGACGACCTGCGCGGGATCATGCCGCTGCTGTTCGCCCTGGACGACCAGCGGGTGCTGGCGGGCGCGCTGGAGAGCGTGTTCGTGGCCCGCTACGGCAGGGGCGGGCGGTGCACCGACCTGGACGATTTCGCCGGGCACGCCCGTGCGGCCTTCCCCATGACGCAGCGCCTGATGGCGGGCGAGACCGGGGACGCGGACGAGGGCCTGGTCCGGTTGCTGGCCGCGCGCAGGCGCGCGGTCGGCCACCTCAACGAGCTGGCCGGACAGGACGCCGAGGCCGTCGAGGTGGATCCGGCCGTGGTGGACGAGGTCGCCGCGCTGCTGCCCGAGCGGGAGTTCGCGGCACGGCGCTCCTTCGCCGTGTTCGGGCAGCCGGACCGGGGCAGACTCGTCCTCAACCACCTGTACGGCGGACGTGCGCGCTACTTCAGCCGGTTCCTGTCCGCGCTGCCGCAGGACGTACGCGACCGGGTGGCCGCCCACGTGCGCCGCCTGGGACCGCCGGACGCGGACACCGTGCACATGCGGTCGGCGCTGGGGTTCAACGCCAACCTGTCGCCGCTGCTCGCGCCGGAGGAACTGGCGCTGCGCGACGAGCCGGTCCTGGCCGACGGGCCCTCCACCGCCGACCTGCACCTCGTGCACACCCCGCGGGGGCTGCGGCTGGTACGCGGGTCCAGGGAGGTCGACCCGGTGTACACAGGCTTCCTGGTGCCGCACGCGCTGCCCTACGACGAGATGCTCGTGGCGATGGTCGCCGACTCGCCGTTCTTCTCCTTCAGCGACACCGTCATCGACCTGCACGAGCGCTGGGAGAGGGGCCGGTCCGAGGGACGCACGCCGAGCGGGACCCCGCGGATCTCCTTCGGCGACGTGCTGCTGTTCCGGCGCCGCTGGGCGGTGGACGCCGACGATCTGGCCGCCCGCCCCGGGGAGGGGCCGGAAGCGCTCCACCGGCGGGTCAACGTCGAGCGGACCCTGCGGGGCATGCCCGACCAGGTGTTCGTCCGACCGCTCCACGGGTCGCGGATGGGCCCGATGGAGCGGGCGATGGCGCCCAAGCCCCAACATGTGGACTTCCTGAGCAGACTGCACACGGCCACCGCTGCGAAGCGGCTGGCCCACCTGGGCCCGGTCCTGTTCGCGGAGGAGTTCCTTCCGTGCCCGTCGGAGGGCGGCCTGAGCGGGCCGCGCGGCCGACACGCCACGGAGGTGTTCCTCGAACTGTCCACCGTGCCCTCCCCCGTCCCTCCAGTGCCCGTTCCCCCAGGCGAAGTGAGGCTGGTCCCGTGACTGCCGGACTCCGAGTGACCTACTACGAAGACAAGGACTCGCTACTGGGCGAGTGCCTCGTACCAGCGGCCCTGCAGACCGCCCGCAGGGAGGGGGTCACCGCCGCGTGGCTCCACCTGCACTGGCGGCTGGGTCCGCACTGCGTGCTCTACGTGGACGGCGGGGCCGAGGCCGTGGACGCCGCGCTGCGCGACGCGGAGGCCCGTGTGCGCGGCTTCCTGGACCGCGAGCCGTCCTCGCGCATGATCGACCCCGACCGGTACGCGGCCTTCTCGGCGAGGATGGGCCGCCTGGAACTGGTGGAGCCGCCCTACGCGCCCCTGGAGCCGGACAACTCGCTCCGGTGGATCGAGGGCGACCCGGTGGACACGTTCCTGCGCGGCCGCGAGGCGGCCGCGCTCAAGGGCCGGGTGCTGACCGACGGGATCTCCCGTGTGGCCGACCAGGTCGGCGGAGGGGCGGTGACCGCCAACGTGTTCGCGGGTATGGCCGCGATCGCCTCCCAGTACCCCGAGTGGGGGCTGCGCTCCGGGTACCAGGCGTTCCTGTCGCACTGGAAGGAGTACTTCCACTGGTCGGACCCCGACGGCCGCGCGCAGGCGCGGCTCGCCGAGTCCTACCGGTCCCAGCGCGAGGACCTGGTGGAGACACTGCGCGCGGTCCACGAGGGCGCCACGGAGGACCGGTTCGCGCTGTCCTGGCTGGAGTGGACGCGGCGGTGGCTGCCCGAGGCGGTGTCGCTGGCGCGCGGGGGGCACATCCTGCCGTTCCCGCACCCGGACCGGCTGGACGCGGCGGCCCGCTTCGGCGAGGACACGCGGGTCCGGTGGAGCGGCTCGGACGAGCGCTCCTACAGCGACTTCCACCGGGAGTTCCGCAAGCTGGACTTCACCCGGCTGGGCGACGGGTACGGGTTCGCCGCGTTCCGGTTCGTCATCAACTGCTTCTTCGACCTGCTGCCGCTGATGGGGGTGACGCCCATCCAGCGCTACTCGGTCGCGTACCTCTTCACCGAGGCCGCCCAGGAGGTGGTGGGCGAGACCTGGGAGGAGACCGTGCGCAGGGTCGTCGACCACCAGCGGACCGACCCGGAGCTGAAGCCGACCCTGCCGTGGGTGGGCGATGCCTGAGAACACCGCAGTCCGCAGACTGAAGAGCGCGGTCCGCGCCCGCTCCCTCGCCGAGGAGGGGGTCGCCCTGAGCATGGGGGCGACCGCCGTCGTCGTACGGGGCGCACGGGCCGACACCGTGTGGCGCGCCCTGGAGCCCGTGCTGCGCGCCGGATTCACCCGCCAGGCCCTGACCGAGGGGTTCCCCGCCGGGGGCAGGCCGTTCCTGGAGGGCGTCCTCGACCAGTTGGAGGAGCACGGGTTCCTGCGGGAGGCGGAGGAGGAGCACGGGCTCTCGGAGGCCGAGGCGGCCGCCTACCCGCACCTGGAGTCGCTGACCGGACGCCCGTACGCGGCGCTGCGCGCGCTCGCCCGGAGCACCGTCCGGGTCCGGTCGTCCTGCCCGCGGCTCGAAGCGGAGGTGCGCCGGGCCCTGGGGCGCGCCGGCTTCCGCGAAGTGCACGCCGACACCGGGCCCGGCACCGGAGCGCTGCTGACCACGAGGCTCTCCGTGCCCGGCCGGGAGGAGGCCCTGCACCTGGTCGACACCGGTCACGGGGTGTGGGTCTCGGGGCCGCGCAACGCGTCCGCGGACCCCGGGTTGGTGGGCCGCGTGCGGGCCTGGTTCGAAGGCCTCGGCGCCGCCGCACCCGGCGCCGGGGAGGGTCCCGGGCTCGCGGTCACCCGTTCCCTGGTGGCCGCGCAGCTGGCGCTGGCCCTGGTCGCCGAGGTGGCCCGGGGCGCGAACGGAGACGGCCTCCCCGGGACCCCGGACGACCCGGAGTTCATGGTGACCACGGACGAACTGGTCAGCGAACCGCACCCGTTCGTCGCCCTGCCCGTTCTGGACCCCCGTGTCGAGGCGCCCCTCCCCGGAGGAGGGGCGGCACCCGAGGAGGTGCCCGACCGGCTGGACTCGGTGGCGCACCTGTGGGACCGGGTGTTCGGCCCGGTCGGCGAGCCCCGGCCGGACGAGCTGGAGCAGCTGCCCGTGGGTCTGGCCCGCGTGGACCGCTCCCCGGTCGTGGGAGCCGGCACCACCACCGCGGCCGCACGGATGGACGCCCTGGTCGCCGCCCTGCACAGGGTCGCCTGGCCGGAGGGGGCCGACCGCGGGCCGGGAACCGGTGACCGTGCCCGAGGCGGCGGCTCCGTCGGACTCGGTATCGGGCTGACCCCGGCGGCAGCGGTCGGCGAGGCCGTCGGCGGCCTGGTGGTGGGCACAAGCGACCGCTGGAAGGACGCGGATCCGCCGGAACCGATGTCGGCGCCCGCGCGCAGGCTGTGGGCCGCGCTGACACTGCGCTTCGGGACGGACGCGCGGCTGAGCTGCCAGGAACTGGACGGCACCGGCCTGTGGCGTGTCGCCGTTCTGGACCCGGCGGGGGAGCCGCTCGGCTCCAGCGCCGCGCCCGGCGCCGACGCCGCCGCCCGGGAAGCCCTGCTCCGTGCCGTCGCCCGCGTCCAGTACGCGCGGGGGGCCGGCGGCGGAGCCGGGAGCGGAGAGCCGGAGGTGGCCGCGACCAGGACCGGCGAGGTGTCCTCAGCCCTGGCGCGGTGGGCGGACGAGACCGGTCTGGTACGGGTGTACGCGCCCGGCGGGGCCGACGCCTGGGCGCGGCGCGGTGTGTACACGGCGGTGGCCGTATGGACCTGACCACACGGGACGCCCCCGTCGACGGCCCGGCGGATGCGCCGGCCCCGCCCCCCTCTCCCGTGGGGGCCACACTGGCCGAACCCCGCACCCTCCGGGTGGGCGGAGGCGTGCTGCACCTGGCGATGAGCGGCGCGCTCGCGGTCGTCGGCCCGTGGACCCCCGACGCGTCCACGGGCTGCGCGCGGTGTGCCGGACTCTGGCGCCGGGACGTGGAGGGCGAGGCCGCACCCGACCGGTCCGCCCCCGAGCTCTTCCCCCTGTGGGCGGACGCCTTCGCCGGCCTGGCCGGAGCCGCCGCGCACGATCCCGGGGGCCTGCGGTCGGCGATGGTCGCACTCGACTGCCGCACCGGAGAGGTCACCCGGCACAGCCTCGTCCCGCACCCGGACTGCGCGCACTGCTTCCCCGGGGGCGCCGGACTCGCCGTACCCGGCGGGCTGGACCTGCGGACCCCCAGGCCGGTCGTCGGCGACGCGCTGCGCACCCGCTCCATGGACCGCGCCGACCTGCGCGCGCGGCTCCTGGACTTCCGGTTCGGGCCCGCCGCCCACGTCTACCGGGACGAGGAGTCACCGCTGGCCCTCGTCACCTGCGAGACCGTCGCCCCCGGACACACCAGGCGCGAGGGCGGCTACGGGCGCTCCCTCCGGTTCTCCGACAGCGAGGTCCCCGCCCTCCTGGAGGGCGTCGAACGGGTCACCGGCGGCCACCCGCACAACGGCGCGCCCACGGTCTTCGGCAGCTACGCCGATCTCGCCGACAACGCCCTCGACCCCGTGCGGCTGGGCCTGCACGAACCCGAGTGGTACGGCCATCCGGCCTTCGACCTGGTCCCCTACTCCCCGGACGTGCCCACCTCCTGGGTCTGGGGGTGGTCCACCCTGGAGCGCCGCCGCGTGCTGGTGCCCGAGCACGTCGCGTACTGGCACGCGGGCGCCGAGGGCACCCGGTTCCTGTACGAGTCCTCCAACGGCTGCGCGGTCGGCGGAACCCTGGAGGAGGCCGTCCTCTACGGGCTGTTCGAGGTGGTGGAGCGCGACGCCTTCCTGCTCGCCTGGTACTCGCGCACGCGGCTGCGCGAGGTCGACGCGGGCTCGGACCCCGCGCTCGCCCACCTGACCGACCTGCTGGACGAGCGCGGATTGCGAATGCGGTTGCTGGACCTGACCTCCGACCTGGGGATCCCCACCGTCCTGGCTGTGGTCACCGCCCCCGAGGAGGCGGTCCGCTCGGGGTTGGCGCCCGCGCTGAGCCTGGCCACCGGCGCCCACCTCGACCCCCGGCGCGCTGTCATGGCCGCGGTGGAGGAGACCGTCACCAACGCGCTCATGTACCCCAAGTGGGTGCGGATGCGCGAGTCGGTCAGCGTGGAGCGCTGCCGCCCCATGCTGGAGGACTTCACGCTGGTCAGAACCCTGGAGGACCACACCGGCATGCACGGGCTGTGGGAGTCGCGTCCGCACTGGGAGTTCCTGGAGTCCCCGGTCGGCACCGTTCCTCTGGAGGGGGTCGCCGCCGGGGGGCCCTCCTCCTTCGCCGGAGCCGACCTGACCGCCCTGCTCCGCGAGCGCCTCGACGCCGTGCACGCGCTCGGGCTGGACGTGGTCGTGGTGGACCAGAGCAGCGCCCCCTACGCGGACGCCGCCGGAGTCCGCTCGGTGAAGGTGATCGTCCCCGGCGCGCTGCCGATGACCTTCGGCCACACCCACCGGCGCACCCGCTCCCTGGAGCGGCTGACCCGCGCTTCCACGCTGTTCGAGGGAGGAGTCCCATGGGGACGACACGGCCAGGTCCACCCGGTACCGCACCCGTTCCCGTGACCGCCGGCCCCGTCCGCGCACTGGCCGGGTTCCACGGGCAGTCCTACGACAAGGACGTCTCCCAGGTGGAGACCCTGTTCTTCGGACCGTCCCTGTCCAACGGCACGGCCCGGCCCGTGCCCGGGCAGGCGCGCCCGCCCCTGCCCGTGCTGGGCCCGCTCCGGGACGTCGGAGCCGCCGGGCCCGCGCTCGGCGGTCCCTGGTCCCGGGCGCAGCGGTTACTGGCGGCGTGCGTGGAGGCGGTGCGGGTGCGCCGGCTCTCGGCCGCCGACCGCTACCCGGTGCACCGCGCCTACCCCTCCCCACGCGGGCTCTTCGGCGCCGACCTGTTCGTGGTGACCGGCGGCCCCGAGCCGCGGTGCCTGCGCGTGGACCCGCAGTCGCACGCCCTCCAGCCCTGGGACGGCCGGTCCGTGCCGGAGGACCTGGAGGTCCTCGCCGACGCCCGTCTGGTGGTGGCGGTGGACCATCGGCGCTACCCGCCCGAGTACGGGCGCCTGCGCCCCTCGCTCGCGCTCCTGGAGGGCGGGCACCTGCTGGCGACGCTCGGTCTGGCCCTGGAGCGCGCCGGCCTGCGCCCCCGCACCCTCTTCGGCCCCGCCGGCACCCCCGTGCCCGACGGGTTCGCGCCCTGCGGCGCCGTCACCACGCAGCCGGGGGCTGGCGCGGACGCCGCGCCGGCGGTGTCCGCCGAGGCGCTGGCCCGGGTGGCCGCCGCCTCGGCCCCGCGGGACACGCCGCTGCGGCGCTGGCTCGACGACCGCACCAGCGGAGTGTCCACCGCCAACCTGGTCACCAGCGCCCCCGTGGGCCCGGAGGAGGGCGCGGGCGTCACCGCCTCCCTCGCGGCCGCGCTCGGCGCCGCCCGGCAGGCGGCGCCCGACCCCGGCTCCCTCCGCCTGTACCGCAAGGTCCTCGTGGGGGACCGGGTGGACGACCGGGCCGCCGACGAACTCGCACCCGACGGTACCGGGATCCGCTCCCGCCCCGTGCCGCGCACCGGGGAGACCAACTTCTCCTCCTCCCTCGGCTACACGCTCACCGCGGACTTTCGCCCGTGGGCGCGCGCCCACGGCGACGACGCCCAGACCGTCCTGCACACCCTCCTCGGCTGGACCGCCCAGTGGGGCTGCCTCGGCGCCGCCGCCACCGGGCTCTGCGCCCGCCCCATGCGCAACTACCAGGAGGCCGACTGGGCGGCCGTGCTCGGTCTCGACCCCGGGCAGACCCCCGCCTACCAACTGTGGGTGCGCGCCGAACGCGGCTCCTACATGGACCTTCCCGTCGACGCCTCCACCTGACCCGTCCCCGAGCGGGGGCCGATCCCCCGGCACCTAGGAAGATCCCCCATGACCCGTACCTGGTCGGCCGTGTACGTCCACCTGCACCGCAGCCGCGAGCGCATCGACTCCTTCCTGCTGGACCACCTGGCGCCGCACGCGGAGGAGGTGGTGACGCGGGGCCGTGCCAAGGCGTGGTTCTTCCTGCGGTACTGGGACGGCGGCCCCCACCTGCGGGTGCGCTTCCTGGACGCGGACGCCGGAGCCCTCGACGAGTTCTCCGAGCGCATGCGCGCCGCGGCCGCGGAGACCTCCGGCGACGCGGTGGCCCTGGACAGCGCCGCCTACTACGCGAACCTGCCGCAGGCCGATCCCGAACGCTGGCACGACGACGGCGACGTGGTCGGAGCCGTCTACGAACCCGAGACCGAGCGTTACGGCGGCCCCGGTGCGCTGGAGGTGTGCGAGGACTTCTTCTGCGTCAGCTCCGCCATCGCGCTCGCCGTCCTGCGCTCCGCGCCGAAGCCGCACCAGCGGCAGGCGGTGGCCGCCGACCTGGCGTCGCTCGCCTTCACCGCACTCGGGCTCTCCGACGTGGAGGCGGTCCGCCAGGCCCGCGGCTACCACGCCGCGTGGGACTACTCCGCCGAGGTCGCCCGGGGCGACGGCCGGGTCAGGGAGGAGGCCGAACGCCTCTTCCACGCCTCACCCTCGCGCTGGCTCCAGCGCCGCCCGCGGTTGGAACGCCTCGTGGCCGCAGAGGGGTCCTCCACCCACCACCTGTGGTACCGGGCGCTCGGTGAGACCGTGGCGAAGCTGCGCCGCCTGCACGAGGCACGGCCGCTCACCAACGACCTCACCCGCATCGTGTGGTCCCTGCTACACATGAACCACAACCGCATCGGCCTGGACATCGACGACGAGCGCCGCATCGCCTGGCTGCTGTCGCTGTCCTATCCGCGCTGGGAGCCCCCCGGCGACTTCTTCGAGCCCGGGGTGTCCTCACCCGACCGGGTGTACGCGGAGGCGAGCAAGTACCGGACGTCGACCATCGACGGCGAGCACCTGCCCCGCCCGGTCCCGCCCGAGGAGGACCACGCCCCGGCGGCGGCGTCCGTGTCCTCCGCCTCCGGTCTCCCCTCGGTGGACCTGCCCGCCCCCGGTCGGCTGGTCGCACCGCTCGGCGACGTGCTGGCCCGTCGGCGCAGCGCGCACGGCGACTACGGCTCCCGCCTCTCCCTGGCCGACCTGTCGTCCCTGCTGGGGCACGCCGCCGGGACCAGCGGCGCCCGCGCCGACGAGTCCGGACGCCGCCGGCCGCCGCGCAACCACCCGAGCCCGGGGGCGGCCTACGCCACGCAGGTGTGGGTGGTCGCCCGGCACGTGGGGGGCCTGGACCGGGGCGCCTACCTCTACCGCGCCGAGGAGCACGCCCTGGTCCGGGCGGACGGAGCCGCGGCGGCCGACCGGCTGGCGGAGCTGTCCCCGTTCCTGCGGGCCTCGGCGGACGGACGCCCGGGAGCGGTGGCGGACACGGTGGGGGCGCTGCTGGTTCTGGTGGGGGACCTCGGGAGGCTGCGCGACGGGTACGGCCAGCGCGCCCTGCGCCTGCTCCTCCAGGAGGCCGGCCACGTGGCGCAGAACCTGTCCCTGTGCGCGACCGCGCTGGGGCTCCGGAGCCTGGTGGTGTCGGGGTTCGCCGACGACGCGGTGAACGCCCGGCTGCACATGGACGGTGTCGACCGGATGGCGCTGACGCTGCTGCCGGTGGGGGCGGGCCCCTCCCCGGCGGCGGCCGAACCGCACGGGGCCGCCCGCAGACCCCGGACATCCGCAGAACGCAAGAACCCCACAGCCCGTACAGGCATCTAAAGCCGCCCTCCCACAAAAGGGAACCCGGAAACCACTAATAAAATAAGAGGAGTGATCTGTTCCACAGAACCAAACCAGATAAACCCGCACGGCCCGCCCGAGCCCCGGTTCCCCACCCCGAATAATTGACCCGATTCGGCCAGAACCTTTTCCGGCGAAACCCACAGCGACCGGCCGAACACGCAAAGGAGAGCCCCCCCACGAAACCCACACAGGACTTGACCTGGCCTTACAGGGGTGGCCTCGCTCGACCTCCCGGTTCTTCGCCACCAGGACCCGCACCGCGTCCCGCCCCACCCCGTGCCCGAGGCGAAACAAAGGCTCTCCAGGGCACGGACATTCGGAATTCAGTGATACATTCAAGGAGTTGTCAGGGCGGACGCGGTTCCCATGCCCCTGCGACTCCCTCCCTCACCTTCGCCAAGCGTTTCGGGAAGCCCGGCAAACCCGCTGAAGCGGCCGACCAGAGCTCTCGAACCCCGGCGTGAACGTTTCGCGCACCCGCTCCCTGAAAGAAAACGAACATGATGAGCCGCAGCACCCGTTCCTCCCTTCTGGCCCTTCTCTCCGCCGGTCTGCTCACCCTCGGCGCGACCGGCTGCTTCAGCCCGGAGGCGCTGGAGGCGTTCGCCGCGGAGGCCCGAAGCGCCGAGAGCCAGATCGCGAACGACGGTGCCGAAGGGGTGACCGAGACCCTGGCGGGAGAGGTCACGTACCTGGCCCCGGGCGAGTACATCGTCAACGACCAGGCGTTCTACGTCGCCGAGGACACGCGGATCCTGGGCGGGCTCTACGCCTGCGCCCCCGAGACCCCCGGTGCCGGGGAGACCGGAACCGTGGAGTGCTCCTTCGACGAGTTCGACGCCGCGCTCAAGGACGGAACCGTCGTCCTCGCCGAGGTCGAGATCGTGGGCGGGATCGCCGAGACGATCACCGAGTACCAGGCCTGAGCCCCGGGTCCGGGACGGTGGCCGGCCGGGCCCACAGGGGCGGCACTCCCCCACGAGTGCCGCCCCTTTCCCGTGCCTCCGGAACGCCCCGGCGGGGGACGCGGTCGGGGAACGCCGCCGCCCACCAGCGCGGCCCACGGGGACTTCGACCCCCTGTGGTATCCCGTGGGACACAACTCCCTCCCCCTACTGGCGCCTGTGGCTACTCGGTAGTAACATTGACTTGTTACTAGTCGGTAGATCCGCGTGTACAGACACCGCGGCCAGGGACACAGCGGAGCTGTCCATGACGCATTACAAGAGCAACCTGCGCGACATCGAGTTCAACCTCTTCGAGGTCTTCAGGCGCCAGGACGTACTGGGCAAGGCCCCCTTCGAGGAACTCGACGAGGAGACCGCCCGCACGATCCTGGACGAGGTCAACCGCCTCGCCACCGGCGTCGTCGCGGAGTCCTTCGAGGACGCGGACCGCAACCCCCCGGTCTTCGACCCGAAGACGAACACCGTCGCGGTCCCCGAGAGCCTGAAGAAGTCCTACAAGGCCTACATGGACGCCGGCTGGTACAACCTCGACCTCCCCCAGGAGCTGGGCGGCCTCGGTGCCCCCCGCTCCCTGGTCTGGTCAGCGGCCGAACTGATCCTCGGCTCCAACCCCGCCGTCCACATGTACTCGGCCGGCCCGGGCTTCGCGAGCATCCTCCACGCGGAGGGCAACGAGGCGCAGAAGAAGTTCGCCGAGCTCGCCATCGAGCGCGGCTGGGGCGCCACCATGGTCCTGACCGAGCCGGACGCCGGGTCGGACGTCGGCGCGGGCCGCACCAAGGCCGTCGACCAGGGCGACGGCACCTGGCACATCGAGGGCGTGAAGCGCTTCATCACCTCGGCCGAGCACGACATGAGCGAGAACATCTTCCACCTGGTGCTCGCGCGCCCCGAGGGCGCGGGCCCCGGCACCAAGGGCCTCTCCCTCTTCCTGGTCCCCAAGTACCTGGTCAACGAGGACGGTTCGCTCGGTGAGCGCAACGGCGCCTACGTGACCAACGTCGAGCACAAGATGGGCCTCAAGGCCTCCACCACCTGCGAGCTGACCTTCGGCGACAAGCACCCCGCCATCGGCTACCTCGTGGGCGACAAGCACGACGGCATCCGCCAGATGTTCCTCATCATCGAGTACGCGCGCATGATGGTCGGGACGAAGGCGATCGCCACCCTGTCCACCGGCTACCTCAACGCCCTGGAGTACGCCAAGGAGCGCGTGCAGGGCAACGACCTGGCCGCGGGCAAGAACTCCCCCAAGGTGACCATCACCCACCACCCGGACGTGCGCCGCAGCCTCATGACGCAGAAGGCCTACGTGGAGGCCATGCGCTCCCTGGTGCTGTACACCGCCACCCAGCAGGACGCGATCCAGATCGCGCACCAGGCGGGCCAGGACGTCACGGAGATGGAGGCGATGAACGACCTCCTGCTGCCGATCGTCAAGGGCGTGGGCTCCGAGCGCTCCTACGCGCTGCTCGCCGACTCCCTCCAGACCCTGGGCGGCTCCGGGTTCCTCCAGGAGTACCCGATCGAGCAGTACATCCGGGACGCCAAGATCGACACCCTCTACGAGGGCACCACCGCGATCCAGGCCCAGGACTTCTTCTTCCGCAAGATCGTGAGGAACGGCGGCCAGGCGCTGGGCAAGCTGGCCGGGGAGATCAAGGGCTTCGCGCAGAGCGACGCCGGCAACGGCCAGCTCAAGCAGGAGCGCGCGCTGCTCCTGGAGGCGGCCGAGAACGTCGAGAAGATCGTCGAGCTCATGGTCGGCCACGCGATGGGCTCCGCCGAGGACGCGCGCGAGCTGTACAAGGTGGGCCTGAACTCCACCCGCCTGCTCATGGCCTTCGGTGACGTCGTCCTGTCGTGGCTGCTGCTGCGCCAGGCCGAGGTGGCCCTGAACAGCATCGACGGCGCCAGCGACGAGGACAAGGACTTCTACACCGGCAAGATCGCCGCCGCGCGCTTCTTCGCCGAGCAGTTCCTGCCGCGCATCGCCGCCGAGCGCCGCGTCGCCGAGGGCGTGACGGTGGACCTGATGGACGTCCCCGAGTCCGCCTTCTGACCGCGTCGGACCCCGCGAGAGGGCGGGGCGGCCAGGTGGCCGCCCCGCCCTCCGGCGTGCGGCCGGGCCCCGGCGGGCGCGGGACCGCGGCCTCCCTCCCCGACCGCGCCCCGAGCCGCACGGTGGGCGGGGAGGCGGTCAGGCGGCCGGTCGGGGCCGCCCGCGATCAGGCGGATCCCGGCGGGGACCACACGTAGGGGGTCGTGGTGGTCACCTCCTGAAAGCCCAGACGGCGCAGGATCGGCGCGCTGTCGCCGGAGGCGTCCACCTGGAGGTGGCGGGCCCCGCGCGCGGCGGCGATCCGGGCGCGTGCGGACACCAGGGCCCGGTAGATCCCCCGGCCCCGCCAGCCGGGCAGCGTGGAACCGCCCCAGAGCCCGGCGAAGTCCGTCCCCTCACGGAACACCAGCCACCCGGCGGACACCGTCTCGTCCCCGGCCTCGGCGACCATGACGACGATGTTCTCCGGGTCGGCGGCGATCCGCGCGGCCAGGTGCTCCCCCGGCCAGCTCCGGTCCGCGCCCCACACCCGGGACTCCATGTCGGCGATCCGGCGCAGGTCGGCCGTCTCGGCCACCCTGCGCAGCACGACTCCGGCGGGTGGCACGGGCGCGGTGGCGACCGCGTCGGTCCGGCCGATCAGGACGGTCTCGCGCTCCTCGGGCACGAACCCGGCCGCGCGGAGCCGGTCGGGCAGGTCCGCGGGCAGGTCGTGCCCGTGGGTCTTCCACTCCACGGACTCCCCGCGCGCCGCGAAGCGGTCGCGCTGCCGGGCGATCAGCCGGTCCAGCGCGACCCCGCGCGCGCCCGTGTCGGGCGGCGCGTGGACCATCCCCCGGTGCTGGCCGACCAGCCGCGTCACCGGGCCGTCCCGCTCGGCCCGGACTCCGGCGGGGAGGTCGCGGGGCGCGTCCCGCATCTGTTCGTCATAGGCCGCGAGCAGGCCCTGGTTCGTCGTCACGGGCCGACCCTACGGACTCCTCCGTACCGGTCAACCGCTTTTCGCCCGCGGCCGGCCGGGCGCCGCTCCCCACCGCTGACCCCATGTGTGCGGGACGTGCCCGCCCCGCCGCCCCGGCTCCGCACCCCCACCACCGGCCCCACGTGTACGGGGGGTCGCACTGGGTAGCCGCTCATCCGAGCGCGTGCGCCACCGGGAGGCGCACGGAAGGAGGTAGGCGATGGCACGCGACGACCGCGTCGAGGGAGCAGAGGAGTTCGACGACTACGACCGCGTGGCGGTGGTGACGGGAGCGGACAGCGGGATCGGCCGGGCGACCGCGGTCCGCCTCGCCCAGGAGGGCTTCGACGTCGGCGTCACCTACCACCACGACGAGGAGGGCATCCACCGCACGGCGGCGGAGATCCGCGAGACCGGCCGCCGGGTGTCCGTCCGCCAGCACGACCTCACCGACCCCGTACGGGGCTCGGAGGCCGTCTCCGAGCTCATTGAGGACCTCGGCGGCGTGGGCGTCCTGGTCAACAACGCGGGCACCGGCTCAGGGGAGCACCTGCTGGAGACCAGCTACGAGCGCTGGCGCGAGGTCCTGTCCGTGGACCTGGACGCGCCCTTCCTCTGCTCGAAGATCGCGGCCACGCACATGCGCGACGCCGGCCGCGGCGGCCGCATCGTCAACATCACCAGCGTGCACGAGGAGTTCCCGCGGGTGACCGCGGGCGCCTACTGCACCGCCAAGGGCGGACTGAAGCTGCTCACCCGCGTCCTGGCCCTGGAGCTGGGCCTGTACGGCATCACCGTGAACGCGGTGGCGCCGGGTGAGATCGCCACGCCCATGACCGGGCAGCACGAGGAGCAACCCGCGCTGGACTCGCGCGCCGGGTACCCGCTGCCCCGGCCGGGCCACGCGTACGAGGTGGCGGAGGCCGTGGCCTTCCTCGCGAAGCCGGGGGCGTCCTACGTCACCGGGTCCTCCCTGTTCGTGGACGGCGGGCTCTCCCTGATGGGCCCGCAGGCCGGAGGCGCCCTCCAGGACGCCACCTGGCGGGCCGGCTGACCTCTTCGGCCGTACCCGGGATCCGCCGCCGCGGACGGCGAGGTGGCTCCGGCCCGCCCCGTCGCCACCTCGCGGGCCGTGCGCGGCGGATCCCCGCCCGGCGGCGCCGCGGACGGCGTCAGCGCTCCGGCGCGCCGGGCTCCTCCGCCGCCGACCACCCGGACCAGTGGTGGACCTCCACCAGGATGATCGCCTCCTCGGGCGGTGTGTCGCGGTAGCGGGGATAGCGCTCCACCAGCCGCTCGCGGGCCTCGCTCCAGGCCGGGCCGTTGTGCTGGACCAGCGCCTCCCCGTCCGCGCGGACCCACCACAGCCGGTCCCAGTCGTCGGAGTACTCGTCCGCGAGCAGCGACACCCGGGGGTCGCCCTCGATGTTGCGCATCCGCCTGAGCCGGTACGTGGTCTTGGGCTTGTGGTCCACGGGGATCGCGACCGTGTCGCCGTAGGCGGCGAACACCACGGGCACCAGGTGGGGCTGCCCGCCGTCGCCCACCGTGGCCAGCCTGGCGACGCGGCTCTGCGCGAATCTCTCCCTGGACCGCTCCGGACTCCACTTCATGACAGAGAAAATCCCACGCGGCCCCGGGCTGCACAAGGGGCCCGGGTGCCCCTCTTTCTCCTCTGTCTTCCGCGCGCACGCGCGCGGCGGCGGCCGCCCCGTCTCCGGCTCCCGCGGACCCCGTCTCCCCCGCGCCCGCGCGCGTGGGAGGGGCCCCGCCCGAGTCCACGCCGGACGCGTTGTCACCGCGCACGCACGCGGGGCCGCGTGAGGATCCAGGGCGCTGAGCGCCCGGCGTCTTCCCCCGCGCGTGCGCGCTCGTGAGGGGGCCGGGCCTGGGCGCGGGAGGCGCACCGTCCCGCCGCGCCCGCGCGCGAGACCGTCCCGCCTCCCGGACCGCTCTCCCGGGGCGAGGACGTAGGCCCTAGTCCCGGGAGCGGCGGAGGACGAAGAAGTACAGCACCGCGGTCGCGCACACCGTGGCGACGGCCATCGGCACGAACGCCAGCTGGTAGGCCTCGGGCCCCTCCGGCAGCGCCTGGAGGAGCGCACCCGCCGCCACCGTGCACACCACGGCGGTCGTGAACCCGCTCATGTTCACCAGGCCCGAGGCGACACCGGTCCGGCTCGCGGGGATGCCGTCGCGCGCGAAGTCGAAGGAGACCGTCGGCGCCAGGGTCTGCCCCACCGCGCTCGCCGCCAGCACCGTCAGTCCCACGGCCACCGGAACTCCCCCGGGCCACACCACCAGCAGCACCCAGCCCAGACTCAGCGTCGTGCTCAGGGAGAGGCCCAGCCACCGGCGCACGCCGGGGTTGCGGCCGATCACGACGCCCGCGAGCGGCGCTATCCACAGTCCGCCCGCGGCCAGGACCGTGAGGGTGAGGGCGGCCGTGTCCTCGGACAGCCCCAGGCCACCCACGAGGAACGGGTAGCCCCACAGCACCATCATCATCGTGAACGGAGCCATGACGGCCGCGTGGTGGGCCATGCCGATCAGCGGGCCCCGGGAGCGCAGCGCCTCCTTGAGCGCGGCCCACACCGGGATCGGGTCGGCGACCGTGGAGCGGCCCGCCGCACCGGCCGGGCGGTCGCGCACGACCACCAGCATCAGCAGGGCCATCAGCGCGGTCAGGGCCGTGGTGGCCAGGAAGGCGGCCACCCAGCCGAACCCCTCCAGGGCCAGGGCCAGCGGCGCGGCGCTGGCCACCTGCCCCGTTCCGCCGACCACGCCGGTGAGCCCGCTGACGAGGGCGTAGCGCGCACGCGGGAACCACAGGGCGGCCAGTCGGATGACGTTGAGGAAGACGAGGGCGTCGCCGAGGCCGATGAGGAACCGTCCGGCCACCGCCACCTCGACGCCGGGGGCGAGCGCGAACAGGCACGACCCGACCGCCATCGCCACCATGCCCATCACGAGCGTGTAGCGGGGCCCGAGCCGGTCGGCCAGCAGTCCGGCGGGCACCTGCAGGACCACGTACACCAGGAGTTGCAGCATCGGGAGCAGGGACAGCAGCGCCGGGCCGACGTCGAAGCGGGCCTGGGCCTCCAGGGCGGCCACGCCGAGACCGTTGCGGTGCAGCATCGCCAGGAAGTACCCGCCCACGGCGACGGCCCATACGAGCCAGGCTCTGGCGCCGCCGGCGGGTTCGGAGGCCACGGCGCCCTCCCGTGCGGTAGTCCGGTCACCGGATGTCTCGGTCTGTGTCACTGGGCGACTTCTCTCCGTTTCGTGCGGCCCTCCCAGTGTCCTCCACATACGGGACCAGCCCTTACACCGGGGTGAAAGGGCGGGCAAAACCGGCGGGAACACCGGCGCGTCGGGAGCGCGCGCGAACGGCAAAGCCGGGGTTTGACCGGGTCAAGGGCCCGTAACCTGCATGAAGTCGCTGAGAGTCACGACAAACACGCCAAGAGTCGCCACAACGGGTGACACTGGCGACATCTCACCTGCAATCAGACGGGCTCAACACGGCGCCGAAAAAGCGGACTCACGATCGGAATACCTACCCTGAGCTGGTGGTTCTTGGTTTGGTGAAGTCGAGACACATTCGTTAAATGTGATATTGGTCACTCGTAGAAGCCTCGACTACCGGGGGTCAGTTGCTGCTAGCATCCGGAGCGCAAAGAATAACTACGAGGTAACGACATCGTTCACGCCTCACCAACTTTGTGGAGGGAACCCGCCAAGGCCACCTGAGGCGGGAGCACCTCGAACCGCGGCGACGTGGCCGCACAAGCGAACACGGCACCGCGGCACCCTAGACACACTGGAGACGACCTTGGGTCACTGGCGCCTGAACAACCCCCGGGCCTCCCGGGCGAAATCGGCTCTCGCCAGGCGAATCAAGCACAAGCCCCGCCACGCCTTCTGCGCCCAGCGCGCGATCACGGCACTCCTGGGCGAGCTCGGCTCCGTGACCTCCCGCCAGTTCTACTGGTCGGGAACCTCCGAACTGGCCGTCGTCTCGGTCCAGCGCGACGTCAACGTCTGGTGTCGCGACGGCCGCTTCTTCTGGAACGACCTGTTCCACGGCGGCCCCGTCTCGCACCCCGCGAGCGACCCGGTCGGCGCCGCCGAACTCCTCAACCCCTTCGCACAGGGGCCCGAGCCGGTCTACGGCCACGGCAGCGTCATCAGCCACACGGTCGCCGCCTGACCTCCCGCGGCCGGCCGACCCGCTGAGGTCCCGGCTCCCGCACGCGGCCCCGCCCCGCACCCGTCCGCGCACGGTCGCGTCCGGTGCGCGGCCGTCCTCCGAGCCCACGGTCCACCCGTGGCTCCGCCCTGCGCGCGGACCCCGTCGTCCCGCACGGCACCGTCCTCCTTCGAGGATGACCCTTCTCCCCGCACGCGCCCCTCGGCCACCTCTCCGGCGCGCGTGCGGACGATTCCCTCGTCCCTTCGCCCTACCCGCGAGGAAGGGCTCGACACCTCCCGGTCCGGCAGGAGCCCGCGATCCCCTGGTGCGCGGGCCGTCCCGGGCCCCGTTGCGCGGACTCCGGCGAACCGTTTGCCCGCCGCGCCCTCCGGCCGAGAGATCTCCGGACCTACAACACCAAAAACTGACATACAGGCACATAATCTGCCTGAACCCTCCAGAACCATTCCCCACCAGCGGTCTTTCCGCGTTACGGTGGCTGCTGACAACCGCACACGCACCGGCCCGGAACCGGCGGGCCGTCCTCGCTCACCCCTGTGACACCCCCCAGAGGACCCATGCGCCCCCTCCACCCCGAAGAACCCTCACGTCTCGGGGAACGCCGCCGCCGCTCCCTGCTGCGCGCGGCGGCGCTGGCCGGTGTGGTGGTGCTCCTGGTGAGCATGGGCCTGTACTCCTTCGCCGCCCCGTCCTGGGAACCCCGGGCGGACGACGGCGCCGACGACTGCTCCGCGACCGGATCGGCCTTCTCCGACCGCCTCGCACCGACCGGGGCCCCGATGACCGTCTTCCCCCGGGACGTCCCGCTCGCGCTGTCCTTCTCCCCCGACGGCTCCGTCCTGGCCGTCTCCCAGATCGACACGGTGACCCTGTGGGACTGGCGGGAGTCGCGCGCCGTCGCCCGCATCGACCACGACTCCTCCGCCGTGCCGCCGACCCCTGCGGCGTTCAGCCCCGACGGGTGCCTGTTGGCCTACGGCACCCTGAACGGCGCCTCCGTCGTCGACCTGGAGAGCGGCAGGAGGCGGACCGTCGGCGGGGAGGGGGCCGTGCGGTCGATCGCCTTCAGCCCCGACGGCTCCTCGCTCGCGCTGGGCGTGAGCAGCGACTCCGACGGACGGCACCTGCACCTGCACGACACCCGGACCTGGGAGCTGGAGGCCCGGCTGTCCGGCTCGGGCGTGCTGGGCTCGATCAGGTACTCGCTCGACGGCGCCGTGGTGGCGGGCGGCGAGGAGGGCGGCGGGATCGCCGTGTGGGACGCCGGAAGCCTCTCGCTACGGGGGCTGGTCCGCGAGCGCGCCGGTGTCGGCGCGGCCGCCTTCGACCTCCTCCCGGACGGCTCGGCCGTGCTGCTGATCCGCTCCGGCTCCGTGCTCCTCGTCGAACCGGGGACCGGGGCGACCATCCGGGAGTTCGTCCCCGGCTCGGACGGGGGCGTGCTGGTGGACGTCGCGTACAGCGCCGCGAGCGGCCGCGTGTTCGCCGCCCGGCTGGACCCCGCCACCGGACGCGGAGACATGGTGGCGTGGCGGTACGCCTCGGCGACCGAGGTCGCGCTGGGCCCGGACCTGCCGCGCGTGTTCCCCATGGCCCTGTCCCCGGACGGGTCCCGGGTGGCGGGCCTGCGCACGCAGACCGGCGACATCGCCGTCTACGACACCGAACTGAGCCTGCTCGACGTGCTCACCCCCTGAGCTGGGCCGCGAGCGCACGGTGAGCCCGGACTCCGGGCTCACCCGGGCCGAGCCGCTATGTTGGAGGGCGCCCCCTCCCCCGGTCCGGCTGGAACGGACACCCGATCCGTGCCTCGACGCAGTGAGGAGCACGTACCGCCGTGCTGGCCCCCCTCGCCTCCGACGACCCTCAGCGCATCGGCCCGCACCGCCTCCTGGCCCGCCTGGGCGAGGGCGGCATGGGCAGGGTGTACCTGGCCCGCACCCCCGGCGACCACCTGTGCGCCCTCAAGGTGGTGAAGGAGGACCTCGCCCACGACACGCAGTTCCGGGCCCGGTTCGCCCGGGAGGTCCGCTCCGCCCAGCGCGTCACCGGCCCCTTCACCCCCGCCGTCGTGGACGCCGACCCCGACGGGGACCCCCCGTGGATGGCCACCGAGTACGTGCCCGGCCCCACCCTCAAGGAGGCCGTGAACGACGGGGGACCGTTCCCGGAGCCGTCACTGCTGGTCCTGGCCCTGGGGCTGTCCCGCGCCCTGGTCACCGTCCACGCGGCCGGCCTCATGCACCGCGACCTCAAGCCGGGCAACGTGCTGCTCTCCCCCCGCGGGCCGCAGGTCATCGACTTCGGTATCGCCCGCGCCGTGGAGGGGACCGTCCTCACCCGCACCGGGCAGACCTTCGGCACACCGGCCTACACCTCGCCCGAACAGATCGTCGGCGAGGGCGTCACGCCGCGCAGCGACGTGTTCTCGCTCGCCGGAGTGGTGGTCTTCGCCGCCGGAGGCGAACCGCCCTTCGGCCCCGGGAGCGCCGTCGAGACCCTGAGCCGGGTCATGACCGGGCACCCGCGCCTGGACGCGGTCCCCGAGGGGCCGGTGCGCGACCTGCTCGCCCGCTGCTTCGCCAAGGACCCCGCGTGGCGCCCCGACGCCGAGGAGGTGCACCGCGGGCTGTCCGAGCTGCCGCTGCCCCCGGCCGAGCACGGCTGGCTGCCCTCCCCGGTCACCCGGCAGATCGACGCGCGGGCGGACGGGGCCCGCAGGGCGCAGGAGGCCGAGCGCACGACCGTGCCGATGGCCGGGCGGAGGAAGCGCCCGGACGCCGCCGGCGGGGGTCCCGCCGAGGCCCCGGACGGCGCGTCCGGGCGGTCCGACCGCCCGTGGTGGCGGCGCCGCGCCGCCGCCGTCTCCGCCGCCGCGCTGTCCGCGCTGGTCGTCGGGGCCGGCGGCACCCTCGCCCTCGCCTCTTGGCCCCTCGGGGACTCCGGGGACGCGACCGGGTCCGAGGCGGCGGCCGGGGCCTCCGGGGCGCCCTCCGCCACTCCCTCGCCGTCCGGTGCCCCGGAGGTCGACCTGGAGGGGTGGATCTACGACGTGGACTTCTCCGCCGACGGCGAGACCCTGTACGTGTTCGGCACGTCCCTGTCCGCGTGGGACTGGCGCACGGGTGAGCCCGTCGACGTGTTCGAGCCCGCCCCCGGAGGCGCCCGGATCGGCGCGGACGACCACGTGGCCGCCACCTACGTCGACGTGATCCGTGTCTGGGACGGCGACAGCGGCGACGAGGTCAACACCTTCGGCCGGGACAACGGAGGCCGCGGCTTCTACGACATGCCGGCGCTGACCTCCGACGGGTCCCGGGTCGCCGTGCTCGCCGCCGAGAACGGCGACCCGCGCGAGGAGCGGGTGGTCCAGGTCTGGGACGTGGCGTCGGGCACCCCCGGCGTGGAGTTCCCCGTGGACGGGGTCCTCACCGACCTGCGCTACACCCCCGACGACTCCCTGCTGGTGGGGGTCGTCATGGAGCACGGGTACGGCGAGTACGTCGGCGTCGCCGTGTGGGACCCCGCGACCGGCGAGCGGCTCCGCCTGTTCGAGGGCGGGGACCACTACTCGGTCGCGCTGTCCCCCGACAGCCGCACCATGGCGCTCCAGAGCGGTGCGCGCCGGGTCGACGTCGTCGACCTCGCCACCGGTGAGGTGGTCGTGCCCCTCGCCGAGCCCTCCGCCGGGCAGGAGAGCATCACCGGCGTCGGCTACTCCGCCGACGGCAGCCGGGTGTACGCGGGGGAGTACGGCTGGAGCGACGACCGGGGCAGCGTGTGGGACGCCCGGAGCGGTGAGCTCCTCCGCGACGCCGACGTGACGGTGTACGCCCCCATGGGCGCCCACCCCGGGGACGAGTACCTGGCCACGGTCGCCGACGGCGGCGGGCGCGTGCTCGTCCTCGACTCCGACTACACCGTCGTCAACGAGCTGACCTGACCGGAGGAGCCCCATGCGAGACCTCTCCCCCCGGGACCCGCGCCGGGTCGGCCCGTACCGGATCGCCGCCCTGCTGGGCGTCGGCGGCATGGGCCGCGTCTACCTCGGACTGGACGGGGAGGGCGCCTCCGCCGCGGTCAAGGCGGTGCGCGCCGAGTACGCCTACGACCCCGACTTCCGGGAGCGCTTCGCCCGCGAGCTCGAACTCCTGCGCCGGGTGCACGGCCCCCACACCCCGCGGGTCCTGGCCGCCGACCCCTCCGGGCAGAGGCCCTGGATGGCCACGGAGTACGTGGCGGGGCCCTCCCTGCACGACCTCGTGCAGGCCACGGGGCCGCTGCCCGAGGACACGGTGCGGTTCGCCGCCCGGGGCGTCGCCCGGGCCCTGGAGCGCGTGCACGCGAGCGGGCTGGTGCACCGCGACCTCAAGCCCGGCAACGTGATGGTCTCCGCGGCCGGCCCGCAGGTGATCGACTTCGGGGTCGCCCGCGTCCTGGGCGAGGCGGGCGAGGAGGGCCGGATCATCGGCACGCCCGGCTACATGGCCCCCGAGAACGTCCGGCGGGAACCGGGCGGGCCGCCCTCCGACGTCTTCGCGCTCGGCGGGCTGGTCGTGTACGCGCTGACCGGGACCGGGCCCTTCGGCGAGGGCCACCCCTCCGCGGTCATGTACCGCATCACCGACCGGGACCCCGTGCTCACGGGGGTGCCCGGGCCCCTGCGCGACATCGTCTCGGCGTGCCTGGACAAGGACCCGGACCGGCGCCCCTCCGCCGCCCGGCTGCTGCGCGCCCTGGGCGGGCCGGTCGAACCCGCGCCCTCCGCCGGCGCCTGGCTGCCGCCGTCCGCGGTCGAGGTGTTGGAGGGGATCGGTCGGGAGTACCGGTCCGCCGTCGGGGCCGCCCTGCGGGAGGCGCGGGCCGCGGAGGGCGGGGGGTCCGTGGAGGACGGCCGCCGGCGCCCCGGACGGCGTCTGCTGGTGGCCGGGGCGGCCGGGGCCGCGCTGGTGCTCACCGCCGGTGTGGGCACGTGGGCGGCGTCCGCCCTGGGAGGAGGGGAGGAGCCCGTGCCGGAGCGGCCGGGCGAGCGGGAGCGGTGCGACGTCACCGAGCACATCGCGCCGGAGTACGCGCGGGCCGCCCAGGACCCCCCGAGCCTGCCGTCCACCTCGATGGTCAGCACCGCCTTCTCCGCCGACGGGCGGGTCGTGGCGGCGGGCGGTACCGAGGGGCTGGTCCTGTGGGACTGGCGCGAGGGCAGGGAGGTCGCCCGGATCGAGGCGGAGATCGACCCGCTGGGCGGCACGCCCGTCCTCAGCCCGGACGGGTGCCGGATCGGGTACGCCGCCCGGGACGGCGCGCACGTGTACACCCTGGAGACGGGCGAGCACACGGTCTACCAGGAGGGCACGGACGTCGGCGCGATGGCCTTCTCCCGGGACGGCGGCTCACTGCTGCTGACCGACAGCGGGGCCGGCGCCCGCTCCGACCTGCTCCGGGTGGACCTGGGGACCGACGAGGTCACCGACACCTACGAGGGGGGCGGCGACGCCCACAGCCTCACGGTCTCGCCCGGCGGGACGTACGTGGCCGCCGTCGGCTACGCGGGCGGCGTGGAGGTGTGGGAGGCGCGGAGCGGGGAGCGGGTCATGGCGGCCGAGGACGCCGAGGCGGGCTTCGGCGACAACCTGGAGCTGCCCAACGACGACGGCGACGTCGTGTACATGACCGGGACCGCCGTCGTCCACGAGAACTTCCTCGACGGCGGGGAGCCGCGGGTCCTCGAACCCGCCGAGGCGCCGGAGAACGGGCTCAGCGAGATCGCCCTGAACCCCGCGGCCGACCGCCTGTACGCCAGCTACACCTCCGGGGAGGTGGTCATCGCGGAGGAGGACGCGGAGCGCTTCGGGACGAAGGTGTGGGAGTTCTCCACCGGGTGGGAGCTGACCGCGGAGGAGGACGCGGAGTACGTCAGCTGGATCACCGTGCACCCGGAGGGCGAGGTGGTCGCGGGGCTGCCCCTGGAGCACGCACCGCTGTGGATCCTGGACCCGGAGGACCTGGGCCTCCGCGACAGCATCGGATGACCCTCATGGGCGCCGCGGGTGCCGCGGCCCTCCCGCCTGGCCCGGGCCCCGGGCCCGGGGCCCGGGGGCCGGGGGCCGGCCCGGCGGTCCCGGGCCTCCCGGGTGCCCCGGCGGACCCGGGTTCCTCCGCGGCCCCGACCGACCCGGACTCCACGAACGCCCCCGTGGCCCCGGAGTTCCCACCGGCTCCGCCGCTCCCCGCCCGCCGACCTCGCCACCCGCCGCTCGGAGACCGTGATACGCCATGCTCCCCCTTCACCCCCACGACCCGCCCTCCGTGGGCCCCTTCCGGCTGCACGCGCGCCTCGGGGAGGACGCGTACGCGCGCGTGTACCTGGCTTCGGCGCCCGGGGAGGGCCCGGTCGCGGTGCGGGTCGTGCGCTCGGGGTACGCGGTCGACCCGGACTTCCGTGCGGCGTTCGCCCGGCTGGTGGAGGACGCCTACGGTCTGGAGGCCCGGTTCGTGTGCCGGGTGCGCGACGCCGACACCGAGGGCGCGGTCCCGTGGGCCGCGGTGGACCGGCCGCCCGGCCCCGGCCTGGCCGACCTGGTGCGCGCCCGCGGGCCGTTGCCCGCGGGCGCGCTGCACGGTCTCGCGCTGGCACTGGCGTCGGGCCTCGCCGACCTGCACGCGGCGGGCCGCGTCCACGGGTCTCTGTGGCCGGAGGGCGTGGTGCTGTCCTCAGGGTCGGCGCTGATCGCCGACCCGGGGCTGGAGTGGGCCGTTGCCGAGCTCCGGCGGCGGGCACCCCACCCGTCGTTCGCCGCCCCCGAGGGCGGGGCCTCTCCGGCCGCGGACGTGTTCGCGTGGGCGGGCACGGTGTCGTTCGCGGCGAGCGGGGTGGAAGGCGCGCCCGGACTGCCGCGGATCCCGCTCCAGCTGCGCGGGCTGGTCGAGGCCTGCCTTCGGCGGGGCCCGGAGCTGCGGCCGAGCTCCGCGGACCTGGTGCGCATGCTCGGCGGCGAGGGGGCCGCCGGAGCGGTGCCGTGGCCTCCGGAGGTGCTCGCGTCCGTGCACGAGGCGGCGGAGCGCCAGCGAAGGGCCCTGGACGCCGCGGGGAGCGGCGCGGTGGGCGCGCCCGGTGGGACACGGGAGGTCGACGGAGCCGTCGGCGGCACGGACGGGGAACCCCGGACACGCGCCTCCCATGGGGCCTTCGAAGTCCCCGGCGGTGGCGTGGTCGGGGCGGGTGGTGAGTCCGGGGGCGGGGACGGAACCGGCGGCGCCCCTGGGGACGAGACCGTTCCCTGGGCCGCCACCGGAGCGCGCGAGGAGGCCGGTGACGCGGACGGGACCCGGCCGCTCGCCGGTACGCCCGCGGACGGAGGCACCGACGGTTCGGGGAGCGCCGCCGGGGGCGCCGGGGTGTCCGGGCGCGTCGGAGGGCCCGGTGCCTCCGCGGGTTCCGGGGACACCGCGGGTTCCGGAAGTCCCGCCGCCTCCACGACCTCTGGTGCCCCGGAGAGCCCCGAGGCCTCCGGCACCCCCGGGGGAACGGACGCAGCCGGGAGACGGAGGTGGCGCGGGCGCGTCCTGGCGCTGTCCGCCGCCGGACTGGCCCTGGCCGTGGCGGCCGGGATCGCCGTGTGGAGCTACCGCGGACCCACCGGGGAGGAGGCGGCGGGCTCGGAGCAGGGGACCGGCATGATCACCGACGCCTCGTGCCGGGACGGCACGGCGTACCCGCCCCCGGAGGAGGAGGTGGACGGGGAGGCGGTGAACGCGTGGGGGACGGCGTTCAGCCCCGACGGGGACCTGCTGGCCGTCACCGCCTCCGGCCCCGGCCTCATGGTGTGGGACTGGCGCGGGCGCGAGGAGGTCGCCCGGCTCTCGGAGTCGGTGGCGCCCGTGCCCGGGGCGGGTCCCGTGTTCGCCCCGGTGGGGTGCGCGGTCGCCGCGGTCGTGCCCTCCCCGTACGAGGACCAGGAGTACCCGGTGGCGGTGGCCACCACCTTCGACCTGCCGTCGGGGACCACCACAGGGCACCTGGGACCGCAGCGGGGGCCGGTGGACGGGAACTGGCCCGGCACGCCGCGCGGCGCCCGGCGGGTGTCGTTCAGCCCGGACGGCGCGCTGCTGGGCGTGACCCTGGAGCGGAACGCGGACGTGAACGCGGACAGCGTGGGCCTGGTGGACACCCGGACCGGCGCGCAGACCGGCTCCCTCGTACCCGACCTCGCCTACGGGACGGAGTTCGCCGGCCCCGGGCGCGTGGTGACCGACGACGGCGGCACGATCACCGTCTGGGACACGGGGACCGGGGAGGAGCTGCACACCGTGCGCGGGGTCTCCCACACCGGGTTCGAGGTGGTGCCCGGCACCGACGAGGTGCTCTACCCCGACGGGGACCGGATCGTGTGGTGGGACTACGCCGAGCGCGCCGAGGTGGCCTCCTTCCGGATGCCGGGGTTCGCCGAGGCGGAGGAGCCCCTCTTCCTCGGGGTCGTGCTCGCGCCCGACCGGTCCAGGGTCTACGCCGGCTGGTTCCACGCGGAGGGGGACTCCGCCGACGGGGAGACCCGCCACGTCAACCACGTGTGGGACGTGGAGACCGGCGAGGACCTCGTCGCCGGGAACGAGGACGCCGTGCCCTTCCGGCAGGTGTCCGTCCATCCCGGGGGCGAGGTGCTGGCGGCGGTCACCCCCGAGGACCGGGTCGTCCTGGTGGACCCCGAGACCCTGGAGGCGCTCGGTCCGCCTCTGTTCTGACCCGCGGAGCAGGGAGGGGCCGCCCGTCACACGGCGTCCCGGGGGACGCGCCCTCCCTCCGGCCGCGGAACCGGTGTCCGGAAGCGGGCCGGGAACGCCCCGGGCACGGCGGCCGCGCTACACAATGGTGCGGGTACGCACTCCGCCACGAAGGGACCCGCCGCCATGCCGGACAACGTCCTGGGCCGCCGCGCCCGCCGCACCAGCCCCGCCCTGTCCGCGCTGGCCAGGCTGATCGAGAACACCGGCGCCTCGGCCCGGTCCTCGTCGGTCTTCGGCGATCCGGTGGTCGCGGAGGGGTCCACGGTCGTCCCGGTGGCCCGGGTCACCGCGCTGACCATGATGGGCGGGGGTTCCAGCCGCCTGTTCACCGCGGGCGGGGACGGCGCCGGAGGCACCGGCTTCGTCCGGGTCCGGCCCGCGGGCTTCCTGCTGATCGACCGGGAGGGTGCGCGGTACCGCCCCATCCGGCAGCCCGCCTCGCTGATGGTCATCCCGCTGGCCGTGGTCACGGCCGCCGCGGCCACCCGCATCGTGGGCGTGTCGCTGCGCGAGGCGCGCCGCCGCCGCGCCCTGACCGCGATGCAGAAGTCCCGCGAGGCCGCGCGGGCCTCCCGCGGGGCGGAGCACACCGGCTGACCCGCCGCGCCGGGGCGGCGCCGAACCGCTCCGGGGCCCGGATGCCTCCCCGGGGGCCGCTCGCCGTCGGGCGCCACCCCCTGGGCGCTACGCGGTCATCCGCTCCACGAACGCGAACAGGCCCATCCCCCAGGCGAACACCGCGCACATCGCGATGATCACCAGGATCTCCGTCCAGTTGAGGAGGCGGCGCAGCGAGGCCCGCGGCACGTCGGTCAGCCGCACCCAGCTCAGCACCCCCAGCACGATCCCCGCCAGGAGCGCGACCAGCGGCAGCCACGGCGCCAGGAACGCGTACTCGCCGACCGCCGCGACGCCCGCCGCGCCCAGGCCCAGCACCCCCGCCAGGCGCAGCGGCAGCACGTGCCGGATCCGGTCGAACAGCCGCGAGCGCAGCACCAGCAGCAGCGAGAGCAGTCCGCACAGCAGCAGGTCGGGCAGGCCCGTGGCCAGGTAGGCCAGCAGCACGGTCGTCGCGCCGCCGCTCACCGCCGCGCCCAGCACGATCCCCAGCAGCAGGCGGTCGGTGTTGTCGAAGGTGTCCTCGAACCGGTCCGTGGTGACCTGTCCGGAGCGTCCCACCTCGTAGTCGAGCCCGGACAGCCCGCCCATCACCATCGCCACGCGCGGCAGCGCGCCCACGCACAGCGCCAGGACCAGCCCCATGGCCCGGGCCCCCTGCACCGGCTCCACGAAGACGCCCACCACCACGAGCACGCCGGCCGTCACCGCGACCACGCCGAGCGCGCAGATGTAGGCCAGCCCCGTCTCGTGCATCGTCCAGCCGACCACCGCCACCAGCAGCGCTCCGGACAGCGCGAAGGCGGCCAGCACCAGCGGGTCGGCGTCGGTCAGCAGGTTCGCGGCGAGCACGGCGGTGACCGCGCCCCACGCGCAGGCCGTCGCGAACAGCACGTGCGCGACGGCGGGCAGCGGTCTGCGCGCGGCGAGCAGCATCACCGCGACCGTGAACAGGGTTCCCACCGAGGCGATCCCCAGGTGCCAGGCGGACGGGCTCAGCCGCATCATCAGCCCCAACAGCAGCAGGGGGCCGATGGCCGCGACGAGGAGGCCGAAGGACAGCGTCGTCGCCGGGCTCCAGATGTAGGCGGTCTCGTCGACGCGGTCCTCGACCGCGCCGCGGACGTCGTCCACGCGCGCGGGCCTGCCCGGCGCGGTGCGGCGGCCCAGCATCAGCACGTCGCCGTCGTAGACGCCCGCGCTCTCCAGCGGCTGGTCGGGTCGGACGGGTTCGCCCTCCACGGTGGTGAGCGTCCACGCGGCGGGTTCGGTGCCCTCCTCCTCGGGTGCGCAGACCTCGAGGATGCGCGGCATCAGCGTGGCCACGGGGACCGTTCCGGGGAGTGCCAGATCGGCCCAGCGTTCCGGTCCGGTCACCGTGACCCGGCAGTATCCACTCACACCAAGAATTCCTTTGCCGTTCGTCGTGGGCGATTGCCACCCTCGGGGGAGGGACGGACGCGAATTAGGCGATTCGCGGGGATCGCGAGATCATTCCTAGCGTAGTCACCCAGACACCAGCCCCCGTAGGCGGACCGAAAGAGATCCCTGTGGCGACGAGACCTGTCCCCCGCCCGGCTCGCAGCGTCCCGGCTGCCCCCGGGAACACTCCGCTCGTCATCGCGACCCCGCCGCAGATGCCGGAGAACCCGCCCTCGTCGAGTTCCGGCGCGATGATCATCATGCCGATCATCACCGGTTCGGGCTCCCTGCTGATGTCCATCACCATGGGCCACCGGCCGCTCATGGCCGTCGCCGGCGTGATGATCATGATCGCCAGCGTGGTCGTCGGCATCATCATGTTCGTGGCCCAGCACAACGGTCCGCGCAAGCGCATCCGCGAGCAGCGCGAGCGCTACGTCGACTACCTCGACCAGCTCCGCGAGATCGTCCGGGACGTGGCCTCCGTCCAGCGCGCCGACAGCGCGTTCCGCCACCCCGACCCGCAGCTGCTCGTCGACCCGGCCCGGTCGCGGGCGCGCCGGTGGGAGCGGCGGGCCTCCGACCCCGACTTCCTGGACCTGCGCGCGGGCACCGGCACGCGCCCCCTGGCGCGGCGGCTCCGGCTCAAGGTCGACACCTCGTCGCCGCTGATCGTCTACGACCCCGTGTGCCAGGGGGCGGCCGACCAGCTCATCGAGCTGTACGCGAACGTTCCCGAGATGCCGCTGGTCCTGCCGCTGCGCGAGCACGGCGTGGTGTCGGTCGTGGGCGACCGCGAGGCCGCGCGGGGGCTGGCCCGCGCGCTCGTCGCGCAGATGGCCACCTTCCACTCCCCGCACGACCTGCGGATCGGCGTGGTGCGCGACAACAGGCTGCGCTCCCACTGGGAGTGGCTGAAGTGGCTGCCGCACAACACCTTCGACGACGCCAAGGACGGGCCGATGCCCGCCCGCTTCGTCGCGGTCAACACCGTGCAGATCGCCGAACTGCTCTCCGACGAGATCGAACGGCGCACCGTCGACCTCCAGCGGCGCCGGGGCGCCCCGCCCGGTCCGGGCACCCAGCGCCTGGTCGTCGTCCTGGACGGCGAGCACCAGTCGACCCTGTCGGGCCTGCACGCCGAACCGCCGGTGACCTCCCTGGCCGACCTGGGCATCCACGTGATCGCCCTGGTGGCGGACCGGCGCGAGGAGCCGGAGGGGGTGGACCTGCGGCTGCGCGTCGACGCCGACGGCACGCTGACCGAGGACACCGAGCGCGCCGACGCCTCCGAGGACTCCCCGCGCGCCCCGCTGGAGGGCCGCGCGGACCGGTCCGACGTCGCGCACCTGACCTCCCTGGCCCGCGTCCTGGCCCCGTACGGCATCGCCGTCACCGACAGCGACGACGCCATGCACGCCACCGTGGGGCTCCCGGAGATCCTGGGCGTGGCCGACGTCGCCCAGCTGGACACCCGGCAGACCTGGCGCAGGCGCAGCACCGGCGACTACCTGCGGGTGCCGATCGGCGTCGGGCCGAGCGGCAACACGGTCCTGCTGGACCTGAAGGAGTCGGCCTTCGGCGGCATGGGCCCGCACGGCCTGGTGGTCGGCGCGACCGGCTCGGGCAAGTCGGAGATGCTGCGGACCATGGTGGCGTCGCTGGTCATCAACCACTCGCCGGAGTCGCTCGCGCTGCTGCTGGTGGACTTCAAGGGCGGCGCGACCTTCGCCGACACCGACCGGCTGCCGCACAGCGCCGGGCTGATCACCAACCTGGCCGACGACGACTCGCTGGTCCTGCGGTTCCGCGAGGCCACCTACGGCGAGCTGGTGCGCCGCCAGCAGATCCTCAAGGACGCGGGCAACCTGCCCAACCTGCACGCCTACGAGGCGGCCCGGGAGAAGGACCCCGGGCTGGAGCCGCTGCCGCACCTGCTGATCATCATCGACGAGTTCTCCGAGCTGCTCACGGCGCACCCCGACTTCGCCGAGCTGTTCGTGGCCATCGGGCGCATCGGCCGGTCGATCGGCGTGCACCTGCTGCTGGCCACCCAGCGCCTGGAGTCGGGCAAGCTCAAGGGCCTGGAGTCGCACCTGTCCTACCGGGTGGGCCTGCGCACGTTCTCGGAGGCGGAGAGCCGCGAGGCCATCGGCGTGGGCGACGCCTACCACCTGCCGCCCGAGCCCGGATCGGGCTACCTGAAGGTGGACACGTCGGTCTTCGAGCGGTTCAAGGCGGCGATGGTGTCGCAGCCCTACGAGCCGCCGGTCCAGGAGGAGCGGGACGAGCACGAGCCGGTGCTGCCCCTGCTGTCCTTCAACGGGCTGAACAAGGTGACCGGGGCGGGCTCGCTGGTGGAGTCGCTGGTGGAGTCGGTCCGCGGCAGGGGCGAGGGGTCCGGGTCCGGGGAGGACAGGCGCACCACGCTCCAGGTCACGGTGGACCGGCTGGTGGCCTCGGGCGCGGAGAAGGTCCGGCCGATCTGGCTGGAGCCGCTGCCGGAGCTGCTCACCCTCGACCGGGTGCTGGAGGACCTGGGCGAGGGCGGGGACCTGGAGGGCCCCGGGACGGAGCCGCACCCGTCGGACGTGCGCGCCGTCATCGGCCTGACCGACATCCCCCGGGAGCAGCGGGTCGTTCCGGCCGAGATGGACTTCACCGGCGCCGAGGGCAACGTCATCGTCCTGGGCGGCCCCCAGTCCGGCAAGTCGACGCTGCTGCGCACGGTGGTCGCGAGCCTGGCCTGGCGGTACCCGCCGGGCCGCGTGGGCGTGTACGCGATCGACTTCGGCGGCGGCGCGCTCCAGGCGATGGAGGAGCTGCCGCACGTGGCGGGCGTGGCCGGGCGGGCCGACCCGGAGAAGGTGCAGCGGGTGCTGGTGGACGTGCGCGCCCAGCTGGACCGGCGCCAGCGCGTGTTCCGCAAGTACCGGCTCGACTCCCCCGCCGCGCTGCGCCAGGCGCGCGCGGACGGGGCGGTCCCCGCGAACGTGGTGGGCGACCTGTTCCTGCTGGTCGACGGCTGGTCCTCGGTGCGCGACACCTTCGACGAGGCCGACGAGGTCCTGATGGACATCGCGACCCGGGGTCCGTCCCTGGGCGTGCACACGATCCTGACCGGCGCCGCCTCCTCCCAGATCCGGTCCCGGCTGCAGGCGCTGTTCGGCGGCCGGTTCGAGCTGCGGCTGAGCGACCCGATGGACTCGGGGATCGGGCGCAAGGCCGCCGAGGCGCTGCCCAAGGACACGCCGGGGCGCGGCCTGACCGCCGAGGAGCACCACACGCACGTGGCCCTGCCGCGGGTGGACGCCGTGGCCAGCGACGAGGACGTCACCGACGGGATCCGGGACCTGGTCAAGCGGATCGGGGAGCGCTGGCCGCAGAAGGCCGTCCAGGGCGTCAAGACGCTGCCCTCCAAGGTGGACCTGGCCGACCTGCTCAAGGGCCGCAGGGCGCCGCGGGGCCGCAACACCGAACTGGTGCTGGGCCTGGCCGAGAGCACGCTGGCGCCGGCCACCACGAACCTGTCCCGGGACCCGCACCTGGTGGTGTTCGGCGACCCGCAGACCGGCAAGACCGCCCTCCTGCGCGGGCTCGTCAAGCAGGTCGTGCAGCGCCCGCCGACGGAGATCGGCGTGGTCATGGTGGACTTCCGGCGCAGCCACCTGGAACTGGTCCCGGAGGACCACCTGCTGGCCTACTGCACGAGCGCCGAGCAGACCAAGGCGGTCGCGGCGAACCTCGCGGGGTCGCTGAAGCAGCGCCTGCCGGGGCCGGACGTGACCCCCAAGCAGCTGCGGGAGCGCAGCTGGTGGAAGGGCCTGGACCTGTTCATCGTCGTGGACGACATGGACATGCTGGGGGCGCGGGCGAACCCGCTCGCGCCGCTGGCGCCGTTCATCCCGCAGGGCTCCGACCTGGGGCTGCACATCATCGCGGCGCGCCGCACGGGTGGTGCGGCACGGGCCATGTTCGAGCCGGTGCTGCAGGCCCTCAGCGACATGGCCACGCCGGGCGTGCTCTTCTCCGGTGACCGGATGGAGGGGCGCCTGGCCAACGGCACGGCGTCCAAGCAGCTGCCCGTCGGCCGCGCCCAGCTGGCCCGCCGGGGCCAGCGCCCGGACCTGGTCCAGGTGGGGTGGAGCGAGCCGCCCGCGTGACCGGCGGGCCCGCGCCGTGCGCCGTCGTACGGCGCGGACCCCGCGCCGTGGCCGGATGTGGCCACCGAGACCCCTGGGGTCCACACGCCCCGGACCGGCGCCCACCGCCACGGAAGGCCGGGCGGGGCCGGGCTGCGGGCCGCCACGGCTCTCCGGGACCGCCGTGCGACCGCGCCCGGGTCCGCCTCGGGCCGGGGCGCCGCGTCTCGGGGACCCTCCGGCCGGGGCGTTCCGTCGCGCCGGGCCGGATAATGGGTACTCCGTCCCGGACCGAACCGCGGCGTCCCCGGGGGAGTCCCACCTCGTGACCCCACGGACCCCCGACCGACCCCGTCGTCCCCGAAAGGCAGCTCCATGCGGCGCCCCCTCGCCCTGACCACGGCAGTGTGCCTGCTCGCCCTGACCGCGTGCACCGGCACGTCCGGCGGCTCCGGCGGCGGGTCCGCAACCGCGGAGGACCTGGCCGAGGAGGGGCTGTCCGGACTGGCCCTGCTGCACCGGGGCTTCGAGGGCGGTGACCCGGAGACCGACCAGGTCCTGGTCTTCCACGACCCCGCGACCGGGCAGCCGCTCCAGCGGATCGCGCTGCCCGACGGCGCGGTCGACCCCATGGCCCCGGACCTGCCCGTGCACGCGCAGTTCTCCGCGGACTGGACGTACTTCGCCTACGCCACCGAGGAGCCCAACGCCGTGCAGGTGGCCGTGCTCACCGACCCGCAGGAGTCCGGTGCCGAGGAGGTCTCCTACCAGCCGGTCGAGTCCGTCCCCGCCTCGGAGGGGGAGGTCCTGTCCCACCCGGTCATCCACGGCGACCGGCTGTGGTTCGTCTCCGACACCCCGCAGGACGGCGTGCCCCCGCAGGTGCTGTCGGTGCCGCTGGAGGCCCCGTCGGGCACCCCCAACCAGGAGGGCAGCCTCCTGATCGGCGAGAACCAGCGGCCCAGCGACTGGGCGCTGACCCCCGACGGGTCGCTGCACATCCGCAACAGCGTGCAGACCCGGCAGAGCAACGCCGCCGACGGCGGCAGCCTCGTGGTGCGGGAGACCGCGGGCAGCGTCGTCAACGCGACCCTCAACGTCGACGGCGGCCAGTGGCAGACCTTCGACGACTCCCTGGTCTGGGGCGGGGACACCGCCCTGCTGCGCCCGGACGCGCCCGCCGGCGGCGGGGAGCCTCCGGCGGGCGCGTACCTGGTGACGGTGGAGGAGCAGGGCCACACGGCCACACGGCTGCTGGAGGAGGGCGGCGGGCCGGTGGTGCAGTACGCGCCCTCGCCCGAACGCGACGCGGTCCTGCTCCAGACCGGTGAGACCTGGTACCGGGTGGACCTGGCGGAGGGCGGGCCGGGAGAGGCCGCGGAACTCTTCCCCCGCTTCCACGACGCGTCCATGGAGGGCTGGCCGCTGGCGGTGCGCTGGGTCACGGAGCCGGTGACCGCGGACCCGGGCGGGGATCCCGACGGGGGAGGCGGGCAGTGAGGGCGGTGGACGGGTCGCGCCGGGCGGGCGCCCGGCCAACCCCTCCTCCGGCCGCGCCCGGCCGGCCCCGTGCACGGCGGACCCGGCCGGTCCCGTGGCCGGAAGCGGACAACCGCCGCGTACGGGGCACCCGCGAACGGGGGCCGGCCCCGCCCCGCGGACGAGGTCCCCGTCGCCCCTGTTCGACGCCGTGGGAGGATCCGGCCCCGCGCCCCGGGGCCGGGCGAACCCGCACCCCTCCGACCGACGTCACAAGAAGCGCACCTCCGTTGACCGAGGGGTGCGATCCTTACTATCGTCCGTAATCTCCCCTCTTTACCGTGGCCACACGAATCTCCACCCGCGTGCGGACCGGGACGGAAAGAGGCGGTCCCTCCCACCCCCGAATTCCAGGAAAGGCCCAGATGTCCCACGTCGGTCTTGAAAACGTCAACAGCCTCGCGGTCGGCGGTGAGCAGCTCGGACAGGAGTCCGACGGCATCCGCACCCAGATGAACCAGCTCATCCAGGACATGACCAGCGACGCCGACTCCCTCCAGGGTGAGGCCCTCTCCCGTTTCCGTGAGGCCCGCGAGCAGCTCACCGAGCGCTTCAACGAGCTGATGAGCTGGTGCAGCCAGAACGGCATCAAGCTGAACGAGGGCCAGGGGCAGTTCAACATCACCGACTCCGACTCCAGCTCCGACTACTCCCAGGTCGGGAGTGACCTCGGCGGCCTCTCCCGCCCGGTCAACGCCTGAGGCGTTTCCCCTCCCCCTTTTTCCGCAGAAAGGTCTCCCATGAGTCAGTTCGACGTGTACGGCGACGTCGCCGGCCTGCAGGGCCTGGCCGAGGACCAGCAGGCCCACCTCGGCCGCTTCTCCGCCATCATGAGCCAGATCAACGAGCAGTCCGAGAGCACCGTCAGCCAGTGGGAGGGCTCGGGCAGCGCCCAGTTCCAGGCCAAGGCCACGGAGTTCGACGCCCAGTTCTCCGAGGTCAACGCCGCCTTCGCCAAGATGATCGCCGCGACCAGCAACACCGCGGACAACTACGGGCGGCTGACCCGCTACCTCGACGGACTGTTCTAGTAGGCTGAGCGGCGATGTCGTCCCCATCCCCCTCGCCCGTTCCGGCGGATCCGGATCCGCAGCTTCCCGAGGCGTTCCACTACACGCCCAACGAGGAGAAGTACGTCCTCCAGGCGGACGCCCTGCGGCACCGGCAGCTGCGGTCGGCCCTGCTGTACGGTTCGAGCCGGTACTGGCGGCGGCGGCAGCAGGTGTGGCCCGCGGTGATCGGCGGACTCATCCTGGTCGCGCTGATCTGCGGGGTCATCGCCCTCATCGGGGCCTTCGGCAGACAGCAGGAGGTCAACGAGGAGCGCGGGTGGGGCGTCCGCCAGCAGATGTTCCAGGGTCCGGTCACCGAGACGCCCTCGTCTCCGTAGCACCGGGTGCCGCCTCCCCCGTCGCCTGACGGGAATCCTCCACCACGAACACCACCAGGGGGTCGCTCTCCCATGTCCGGCTCCGAGCACGCCGCATGGGCGCCCGGGTACGACGCCCCGGCCCTGCTCCGCCAGGGGCGCCGCGCCCGGATCATCCGGGCCACGCGCTCCACCAGCGGCGCCGACGTCGTGCTCAAGGTCCTGCCCGAGCACCTGGGGCGCGCCGAGCTGCACCAGCTGCGCGACCTCAGCGGGGTCCCCGGCGTGGTCCCCCTGCTGGACGCGGGGACCACCGCCGACGGCGACCTGTTCGTGGTGCTGCCGTTCTACGCCGACGGCTCCTTCGGCGACATGCTCGCCCGTAGGGGTCCCGCTCCGATCCAGGAGGCGGCGGCCGTCGCGCGGAGCGTGGCGGCGGCCCTGGGTTCGATGCACGGACGCGGACTGCTCCACGGAGACGTCTGCCCCGGCAACATCCTGCGGGCGGGCCGGACCCCGGTGCTGACCGGCTTCGGCCTCGTCCACCGGTCCGGTGAGGCCCTGCCCCCGCCCGACCCGGCGACGGAGTCGTTCCTGCACGCGGCGCCCGAGGCGCTGCGCGGTGAGCCGCGCACGCCCGCCTCCGACGTCTACCAGCTGGCGTCCACCGTCTGGACGATGCTGGTGGGGCACACGCCCTTCTCGTCGACGGACGGAACCCCCTTCGACCCCCGGGGCTACGCCGAGCGCGTCCTGACGCAGGAACCCCGGCCGGTCCCCCGCTCCGACATCTCCCGCAAGCTGCGGGGCGTGCTCACCCGCGCTCTGGCCAAGCTGCCCGAGGAGCGCTTCGCCACCCCGGCGGCGTTCGCCTCGGCCTTCGAGCAGGCGCGCACCTCCCGGCCCGCCACGACGCTGGGCGCGACCGGCGGCCAGGAGCCCCTCAGCGGCGCGCAGGCGCCGATGAGCGGCCCCCAGACGCCGATGTCGGGCCCCCAGACCCCCATGGCGGCTCCCCAGACGCCGATGTCGGGCCCCCAGACCCCCATGCCCGCCCCTCAGGCCCCGGCACCGGGCGCGCAGGCGCCGGTCTCCGGTCCGCAGAACCCGGTGGCGGCACCGCAGACGCCCGACTCGGGCGCCCAGGCCCCGGTGTCCGGGCCCCGGCTTCCGCCCCCGCCGTACGCGGCGGGCCCCCAGCAGGGGGCCTACACCCCCTGGACGGGTCCGCGGACCCCTCCCCCGGCGCCCTCCGGCCCTCAGACCCCGCCGGTCCCGGACTCCCCTGACTCCCCGCCCCCGGGCCCGCGGACCCCGCCCGCGGCGGCGTGGTTCCGGCACTCGGGCCCACAGGCCTCGCACGCGTCCGCGGCCCCTGCCCCGCACGCGCCGCCGTTCCCCGAGGACGCGGCCCCGCAGCCGCCGACCGGGCCGCAGCAGCCGCAGTGGCCGTCGCTCCCGCGGGAACCCGGATCCCGGCCCACCGGACTGGAGGGGAGCAGGCTCCCGGCCACCGACGCGGGCGGCACCGCGGAGATCATGATGGCGAAGCTGCGCGGCGAGGAGATCTCCGCGCTGCGCGCCTGGTCCCGCCTGGAGGGCTGGACCGGCACCGCCGAGTCCTCCGCCCTGCCCGCGGACGAGTCCCCGCGGGCCGAGGACGACGCCCCCTCCTGGGGCCCCGCGCCCGAGTCCGAGCAGGACCAGCCGCGGTGGCGCCGCCACCTCCACATCGCCGTGACCGTGTGCGGCGTCCTCATGGTCACCAGCGTCTCCGGAGTGTTCGCCGCGACGCAGTCCCCCGCGCCGGTGGCCTCGGCCGAGGAGCAGGAGGCCGAACCGGAGCCCGTGGCCGGGGAGGAGCCCGCCGAGCAGGTCGTCGAGCCCCCGGTACCGCCCGAGGTCTCCGCACCGACGGACGTCGTCCTGGCGGACAGCCTCAGCGCCGTCGAGCTCAACTGGACCGACAACAGCGGCGGCACCGCCTCGTTCTTCGTGCTGGGCGGCCCCTTCGGCCACGAGGCCGCCACCCTGGCCCGGACCGGCCCCGGTGTGGTGTCCGCGCAGGTCGCCACGGGTTACACGGCCATGGAGTACTGCTTCACGGTGGTCGCCGTGGAGGGCTCCGCGGCCGCCGCCGAGGAAGTCTGCACGACCCGCGCCGCCGACCGCGCCGAGGCCGAGCGCCTGGCCGAGGAGGAGGCCGCCAGGGAGGAGGCGGAGGAGGAGGCCGAGGAGGAGGCCGCGGAGGAGGACCCCTCGCCCTCCCCCGAGGCGGAGGACCCCGCGGGGTGAGGCGTCGCGCCGGAGCCCGTACCGCACCGCGCCCACCGCGCCGGAACCCGTGCCGTGCGCCGGAACCCGTACCGCGCGGTCACAGCGCCCGCGGCGGTGTGACCTGTGACGTACCGCCGGAACGCGACCTCGGATAGCGTTTCGGGGCTTGTGTCGCGCGTGTGCAGTGGGGGCGCCTCTTGTCCGGGGTCTTGATCGGTTTCGGTGTCATCACCAGCATCGTCGTCCTCGGCTACATGCTCGGGCGCCTCCCCCTCCTCGGCCCGGGGGCCAAGGAGGTGCTCACCAAGCTCGCCTTCTACGTGGCCAGTCCCGCGCTGCTGTTCACGATCCTGGCCGAGGTCGACCTCTCCGTCCTGGTGTCCGGGCCGGTCCTGGTCAGCGTCCTCAGCGTGGCCCTCGTGGCGTTCGCCTTCGTCGTGTTCGGACTCGTCCGGCGCCACGGCGTCGGGCCGACCACCGTCGGCGCGCTCGCGTCCTCCTACGTCAACGCGGGCAACCTGGGCATCCCCATCTCCGTCTACGTGCTCGGCGACGCCTCCCTGGTCGCGCCCATCCTGCTCACGCAGCTCCTGGTCCTGGCCCCGGTCGGACTCACCCTCCTGGACCTGGCCGACGGCGACGTGCGCGGGGTGGGCCCCGTCCTCCGGCGGGCGCTGGGCACCCCGGTCCGCAACCCCGTGGTGATCGCGTCCCTGGCGGGCGTGGCCGTCTCCGCCTCGGGCTGGATGCCGCCCGAACCCCTGATGGAGCCCTTCCACCTGATCGGCGGCATGGCCGTCCCCGCCATGCTGCTGGCCTTCGGGATCTCCCTGCACGGCAGCCCGTTCCCCGGCCGGGGCCCGGAACGGGTGCCGATGCTGGTCGCCGTGGCGCTCAAGTCCGTGGTCCAGCCGCTGGCGGCGTGGGCCCTGGGCGCCCTGGTCTTCGACCTGGACGCCTCCAGCCTGTTCTCCGTCGTCGTGCTGGCGGCCCTGCCCACGGCCCAGAACGTCTTCAACTACGCCACCCAGTACCGCACCGGCGAGGTGATGGTCCGCGAGGTGGTGCTCGTGACCACCTTCCTCACCATCCCCGTGCTGTTCACCGTCACCTTCCTGCTGGGGTGAGCCGGGGCGGGGTCCGGACCGGCCGCCTCCCCGGGCGGAACGCGGCCGGAGGCCGCCCCGCGCTCCCTCCGGGTGGAGCCCGGGACCCCCCGTCGGTGGAGCTGGCTGTAGTAGGGGAACGCTCGTCCGCACCAGTGCTCCCGACGGCGCCGGATCCTAGGTTCGAGGGGTAGCGAACACACCCTGGGAGCACCTGATGCCACGAGTCCCCCGCGTCCTGCCGATGCTGGCCGCGCCCCTGATGATCGCCGCCGTCCTGGCGCCCGGAGCGGCCTCGGCCGCCGCCGCGCCCGGCGCCGCGGCGGCCCTGTCGGGCGCCCCGGCCGAGGCCGTGCCGCTCACCCCCGAGACCGCCCGGGAGTTCGTGGACACCCGCGTCTCCGAACTGCTGGAGGAGCACGGGGCGCCCGGCGTCGCCGTGACCGTCGTGGCCGGGGGCGAGCAGATCGCCTCCGCCTCCCACGGGTACGCCGACCTGGCGGAACGGACCCCCATGGACCACACGGTCCACACGCTCCCCACCGGCTCGGTGTCCAAGTCCTTCACCGCGGCGGCCGTCCTCACCCTGGTCGAACAGGGGGAGATCGACCTGGACGAGGACGTCAACACCTACCTGCCCGAGAGCGCGCGGCTGCCCGCGGACGGCGTCACGATGCACCACCTGCTCACCCACACCGCCGGGTTCGCGGAGGTGCTCGACTTCCCCTCGGCCGAGGACACCGACCGGCACCTGACCCTCGAGGAGGTGTACAGCACCCTCGAGCCCGAGGTGCTCTACGAGCCCGGCCGGTTCACCGCCTACTCCAACCACGGGAGCGGCCTGGCCGGGTACGTCGTCCAGGAGGTGAGCGGCCGGCCCTTCGAGGAGTACGTCGCGGAGAACGTGTTCGGGCCGCTGGGCATGGAAAGCAGCGAGTTCCTCCAGATCTACGACGCCCGCGAGGCCTACGAGGTCCCCACGTTCCACCTGCCCGACGGCAGTGTGGCCGAGGACCTGCACGTCTCCCAGGCCCCGGCGGGCGCCTCCCTCGCCTCGACCGACGACATGGCCAGGTTCATGCTGGCCCTGCTGGGCGGGGGCGAGATCGACGGCGAGCGCGTACTGCCCGCCGGCGTCGCCGAGCGGATGCTGGCCGACCAGCACGAGACCCACCCGGAGGCCCCCTCCGTGGGCTACGGCACCTACCAGTGGCGGGGCGGGGACTCCCCGGTCATCGGCCACGCCGGCGACCTGACGGGCATGCACACCGCCTACACCCTGATCCCCGGGATCGACGCCGGGATGTTCGTCGCGGTCAACGGCGACGACTCCGTCGCGGGCAACCCCCTCAGCGACCTGCGGATGACGGTGGCCCAGGAGTTCTCGGACACGTTCGACCCGCAGGCACCGCCGGCCGGGGAGGCCGACACCGGTGCCGACCTCGGCGCCTACACCGGCACCTACGTCAGCAGCCGCCGCGCCGCCAGCGGACCCGGCCAGGTCATCGCCCTCTTCGACAACATGACCGTGCGCGACGCCGGGGACGGCACCCTCTCCGTCAACGGTGCGATGGCGGTGGACGACCGCTGGCTGCCCTCCGGTGAGGGGCGGATGGCCTCGGAGAACGGTGAGGACCGTCTGACCTTCCTGGAGGAGGACGGCGAGGTCGTCGCCCTGGCCACGGACGCCAACGCCACCCAGGTCTACGAGCGGACCACCCTGCTGACCAGCCCGGTCACGCACGGCGTGGTCGCCGCCGCCGGGCTGCTCGTCCTGTTCACCGCGTTCGTGCAGGTGCGCCGCGCGCGGGACCGCTTCACCGTCCTCGCCCGCGTGCTGGCCTCTCTGACCGCGCTGAGCTGCTTCGTCGCCGTCGGGCTCATCGTGTACGGGCTGTTCGACAGCCACACGCTGGAGCAGTGGATCTTCGACGAGTCCCTCGCGCTCACCCTGCCGCTCGCCGTCGCCGTCCCGCTCACCCTGGCCACCGCCGCCGTGGCCGTGACCGCCTGGGTCAGGGGGTGGCTGCGCCCGGCCGGGAGGGTCCACCTCTCCCTGGTCGTCCTGGCCGCGACGGCCGTCATCGTGACGGGGGCCCAGTACGGCTTCGTGTGGCTGGTGTCCTGAACGGGTCCGGAGCCCCGTCCTGGTTCCGGACCCGCGGCCGCGGTGCCACGTGTCGGCGGAAACACCCGGGGGAACACTGAGGGGTGCGGGGTCCGTCCCCCTCCCCCTTGGGGGACGGGCCCCTCCTCGCGGGAGGGGGCCGGTGCGGCGGACCCGCACCGGCCCCCGACGCGTTCCGCCCCTCACGGCCCCGCCCCGGCCGGCCGCTCCGAGCCCGTCGCGGGCTCCGGCGGGGACGCGGCGTCGGCTGAACAGGAGCCGACATCCCGGGGCGGAGGGTACACACGCGGCACCCCTCCCGATACCATCCCCAGAGTTCACGGGAACCGCGGAACTCCTGCCCCCGTCCGCGCGTCACACCCGTCATCCGGACCCGTCCCGCCGGCCCCGGCCACCGTGGACGGGCTTTCCGTGCCTGGAGGGCCCGCGTTCCCTCCCAGTGGACGCCGCGTTCGAGGAGGAGGAGACCCCCACATGACCACCGAAGCGGGCGGTAACCCGATCGAGGGGATGCGGGGCGGCGAGTACGCCGAGACACTCGCAGCCGCCATGGCCGGACTCGCCGACGCGTTCGACCTCCTCATGGAGGACGCCGAGAGCGCCGCCGGCCACGACGACGTCCGGGCCGGGTTCGGCGCGTTCAAGGAGAACACCGCCCAGGCCCTCATCGACGTCCAGGGGCTCGGCCTGGCGCTGGCCGACAACGTCCAGGCGGGCGCGTCGGAGATCGCGCAGAACGACCTGGACAGCTCCGAGGACTTCGACCACCCCTGGGCGTCCCACCGGGACATCAACTTCGAGGGCTGACGGCGCCGTCCGGCACCCCGTACAGCACCCGTCTCCCCCGCCCTCCGCCGTCCCTGCAAGGAAGACCGTGGCAACCTTCTCCGTCATCTTCGTCCCCCGCGACTTCTACTACGACTCCAAGCCCATGTACGACTGCGCGGCGGACCTGGAGATCCTCAACGCGCGCCTCCTCGGCCGGGCCGACGACCTCAAGGGGGGTTTCGACTCGGCCGCCGGCGAGTTCACCGACGTCATCGCCTGGGACATCCGCAGCCTCTCCGAGGAGGACCTGCAGAACTGGCGGAACGCCGCCGTCTCCGTCACCTACGCGGCCTCGGTCGCCGAGATGTGGGCGGACGTCGTCAAGGCGTTCCACGAGGAGCGCGACGCCCAGGTCACCTCCTGGGAGAGCAGCAGGACGGAGAAGGAGAACGCCGTCCCCGCCAAGTACCAGGACGACCACATCACCTCGTCCCACCCCCAGGCCGACGGCTTCCTCTGGACGGACTGGGGCGCCGGGGACGAGCAGCGCTGCCGGACCCTCTACGACGAACTCGTCACCGTGCGGGAAGGCCTCGTCACCCGGGAGCAGACCAACTGGCAGCGCCTCCAGGACGGTGCCGAGGAGGTCCGGACGATGCTCGAACAGGGCCCGACCCCCGAGAACGTCCGCAAGCTCATCTCGGCGGGCAACGCCAGCTGGGCGTTCCTCAACCTCGACCCCTCCCGCTACTCCTCGCTCATCGAGGACAGCGAGCTCACGCCGGAGAACGCCGAGGAGTACGCCGACGAGCTCGCCGCCTACTGGTCCGGCGACAAGCCGCTGGACGACCGCTACCACGAGATGATGCTCGTGCTCTCGATGGTGGGCAGCGCCGCCCGGCAGAACCAGCGGAGCGGCACGGAGCTCAGCTCCGAGGAGATCGCGTTCCTGGAGGAGTTCTACGCCCAGCTGGAGGAGCCCTACCGCCGTGACGGGGTCGGCGCGGGCATCATGGTCTACCCCGACCTCATGGCCGAGTCCGGCATGAGCGACGAGGAGAGGGAGGACGCCCTCGGCGCGCTCGGCGACGGGCTGCTCGCGCTCTCGGACCCGGCGCTCGGCGGGGGGTACGACAGCCTGCCCGAGAGCTTCCGGTACGCCGTGGAGGGGACCTGGATCAACCCCGACGCGGAGAACAAGCTCCCGGGCACCCCCGTGAGCCTGGGGATGGACATGAAGGCGCTCTCCGCCCTCATGGAGCACACGGACGGGGACCTGGAGGGCGGCTACGGGCTCTCGACCAACCTCCACCTGACCACGGGCGCCTTCCTCGACGCCTGGGGCGACACCCCCGACCCCGACGGGGTGATGCCGGACTCCGAGCAGCTCTCCCACATCATCGACGCGGCCAGCCGCAACACCGACGCCAACTACTACATGCTCACCGGCGAGCACCTGGGCGAGGAGGAGGGCGTCGACCACGGCGACGCGGACCTGCGCACCCGGGCGCTGGAGGGCACGCTCACCTACGAGTGGCACGACGACGGCCACACCGCGCGCCAGCTCACCGACTGGCTCGCCGAGGACATCCACAGCGAGGACCCGGACGTGCGCCAGCGCGCCGGGGACGCCTTCGCCGGTTTCATGGAGACCATCACCGACGCGGACATGCACGAGGCCCTCGTCAACACCGGCGTGGACGTCACCGAGGGGGACAACGAGTACTCCAACGCCTCGTTCACCCAGTTCAACGGGGAACTGGCCGACAGCCTCGCCGACGTGTTCGACGCCCACATCTACAGCTTCGCCAACACCGACATCCTGGACCTCAACGAAAACCCCGTGACGGGTATCGGAGACTTCGATCCGGAGACGGGCACCGTGCGCCTGGGCGCCGAGGAGCGCGCCATGTACATGCAGCTTCTCATGGGTAACGACGAAACCGCCGGGCGCACGGTCAACACGGTGGACGCCTACAAGCAGTTGGAATCCATCGCATTCCTGGAGTCCGGTAACGAAGCCACCGCCGCACGTGGCGCCGGGCAGCTCCAAGGGCTGTTGGAACGGGCCCTGTACCTGGACTCGGAGGATCGTAGCGCCGATCTGGACGAGACCATCGAGCGCAAGACACAGATCGCCGAGTTCGTGGTGGGTGAGGCGGGAGGCCTGTCCGAGAAAATCCCGGTCATCGGCAAGGCCCTGTCGATGGGGATGGGCCTGGCCGAGGAGAGCATCGTGAACGCGATCGTGAACGGCGAGTACGAGATCTCCCCTCGCCACCCCGTCTACACCGGCGAGGAAACCACCACGCGCGCCTTCCAGGCGGCGACGTTCGACTTCCTCGCCCACAGCACCCCCGAGGCGTTCAACGACGTGGAGCGGGGCAACCTCAGGGCACTGGTCGACGGTGGTGCGCTCACCATCGAGCAGAACGGCAAAGTGCTCAGTGCGACCGACATTCCCAACGACTTCCTCATCGACGACTCCGTCACGATGAGTTTCGAAACGGACCCGAACCGGTGGTTGAGCAACGAGGACGACTCCCTCTCCAGGATGGACGACGCGCTCAGCGGCGTCATGGACAGCACCACCATCGACATCGCCTACGAGGACGAGTACGGGTACCTGGTCGATCACAGCACGCCCGCCCACGAGGGGGTGGAGCAGTTCACCGAACAGTACATGGGCGGCTATCACGAGGCGGAGTCCTACTTCGAAGGCAAGCTCGAAACGTTCGGGAACGCACCTGAGGGCTCGTGACCCACATGGCCGCTATCACCTCTGCACCCCATCCGTTCTGGAGGTCCTGTGACACACCGTGAAGGCCGTGCGCCCGTCTTCTTGGCGATCTCTCTGTCCGCGTGCCTGGCCTTGGCGGCATGCTCCACGTCCGAGCCCGAACCAGAAGAAGATCTTCCAGCGGACCACGTCTCCCGCTTCTGGGTCGAACGGGAAGTCATGGTGCGCACACTCGACCGCATGCTCAGCGAGAACGACCCCGAAGAAGTCCTCGCGAGCATCAGCGGCAGCCGGGACAGGCTCCTCGAAAGCCACATCCTCCAGCAGACCGAGGATGGATACGTCGTCGAACTCGACAAGGACGCGTGGCGCACCGAGGAGGTCGACGGCCTCGCAAGAGTCGATGACGCCCTCATCGACGCCATGGAGTCCAACGAGGTCACCTGGTGCGGCGAGACCGTCAGCGGTGACGAGTTCGTCGACACCTACATGGACGAACACTGGCAGACCCTCGACACCACGGAGGAGTACGAGGAGAGCGTCACCGACTACGTCGACTGCGGAGACGGCCGCCCGTGACCACCCCGGGACGGGCTCCCCTCACGGGAAGGGGCCGGTGCGGCGAACGCGCACCGGCCCCCGACCCGCTCTCCGGGAGCCCCTAGCCCCAGGCCAGGGCGGTCAGCTCCGGGTCCTCCAGCGCCGTGCCGATGTCGCGCAGCACCTTGGACCCCAGCTCCCCGTCGACCAGCCGGTGGTCGAAGGACAGCGACAGGGTCGTCACCTTGCGGATCTTCAGCTTGCCCTTGTGCACCCAGGGCATGTCCCGGATCTGCCCGAAGGCGAGGATGGCCGCCTCGCCCGGGTTGAGGATCGGGGTGCCCGCGTCCACGCCGAACACGCCGACGTTGGTGATGGTGATGGTGCCGCCGGACATGTCCGCCGGGCTGGTCTTGCCCGCCCGGGCGGTGTCGGTCAGCCGCTTCAGCCCCGCCGCGAGCTCCGGCAGGGTCATGGCGTCGGCGTCCTTGATGTTGGGCACCACCAGGCCGCGCTCGGTGGCCGCCGCGATCCCCAGGTTCACGTAGTTCTTGACCACGATCTCCTGGTTGTCCTCGTCCCAGGAGGCGTTGACCTCCGGGTGCCGCCGGACCGCCATGAGCAGGGCCTTGGCGACCAGCAGCAGCGGGGACACCCGCACGTCGGCGAAGTCGGGCCGCTCGCGCAGGCGTGCGACCGCCTTCATCGTCCTGGTGACGTCCACCTGGAGGAACTCGGTGACGTGCGGGGCGGTGAACGCGCTGCCGACCATCGCCGCCGCCGTGTGCTTGCGCACGCCCTTGACGGGCACGCGCCGCTCGCGCGCGGTGCGGTCCGCGGCGGCCGCGGGAGCGGTCTCCACGGCCTCCGCGGTCTCCGTGCCCTCCGGAGCCCGTCCGACCGCGGCCCGGACGTCCTCGCGGGTGACGACGCCGCCCTCCCCCGTGGGGGTGACCGACGCCAGGTCCACGCCGAGGTCCTTGGCCAGCTTGCGCACCGGCGGCTTGGCGAGCGGGCGGCCCGGCGCCGGGGCCGTCTGCGTCTCCTGTACCGCGGGCGTGTTCGCGGGCGCGGGCTCGCTGATCCGCGGCACGGGCGGCGAGACCGGCGCCGAGGGGGTCGGGCGGCGGCGCGGACGGCGCTGGGTGGAGGCCGCCCTCTCGCCGTAGCCGACCAGCGGCTTCTCCCGTTCCTCGGTCTCCTCGGCCGGGGCGGCCCCCGCGGAGGAGCCGCCGGAACCGTCGTCCACGGTGATGATCACCGTGCCGACCTCCACGGTCTGGCCCTCCTCGGCCAGCAGCTCGCGCACCGTCCCGGCGAACGGGCTGGGGAGCTCGACGACCGCCTTGGCGGTCTCGATCTCACAGATCATCTGGTTGACCCCGACCTCGTCACCCGGCTTGACGTACCAGGTGAGGAGTTCGGCCTCGACCAGGCCCTCTCCGACGTCGGGCAGTTTGAACGACTGCACTCCGCCGACGGCGGGTTCGTTCTTGGAAATCGCCATGTCCTTCGGTTTCCCCGATCCCTAGTACGCGAACGCCCGGTCGACCCCGTCCAGAACCCGGTCCAGGTCCGGCAGGTAGTGCTCCTCCAGCCGGGACTGCGGGTAGGGGGTGTCGAACGCGGCCACGCGGATGACCGGCGCTTCCAGGTGGTAGAAGCACTCCTCGGTGACCCGGGCGGCGATCTCCGCGCCGGGGCCGCCGGAGAGGGTGGCCTCGTGGGCGATGACCAGGCGCCCCGTCTTCTTCACCGAGGCGAACAGGGTCGGGTAGTCCACGGGGGACAGCGAGCGCAGGTCGACGACCTCCACGGAGTGGTCGGTGTCGGCCTCGGCGGCCTGGAGGGCCGTCTTGACCATGGGCCCGTACGCCAGGAGGGTCGCGTCCGTGCCGGGACGGACCACGCGCGCGGCGCCCATCGGGGCGGCCTCGGCGATGGGGGCGTCGGTGTCGACCTCGGCCTTCTCGTAGTAGCGCCGCTTGGGCTCCAGGAAGATCACCGGGTCGTCGGAGCGCACCGCCTGCTGGATCATCCAGTAGGCGTCCTCGGGGTTGGCGACCGTCACCACGCGCAGCCCGGGGGTGTGGGTGAAGTAGGCCTCCGGGGACTCGCTGTGGTGCTCGACCGCGCCGATGCCGCCGCCGTAGGGGATGCGCATGACCACGGGCATGCTGAGCTTGCCCGCCGAGCGGCGCCGCATCTTGGCCAGCTGGGTGAAGGTCTGGTTGGCGGCCGGGAAGAAGAAGCCGTCGAACTGGATCTCCACCACGGGGCGGTAGCCGCGCATGGCCATGCCGATCGCGGTGCCGACGATGCCGGACTCGGCGAGGGGGGTGTCGATGACCCGGTCGCCGCCGAAGTCCTTGTGCAGGCCGTCGGTGACCCGGAAGACGCCGCCGAGCCTGCCGACGTCCTCGCCCATGACCAGGACCTTGGGGTCGTGCTCCATGGCGGCGCGCAGGCCGGCGTTGATGGCCTTGCCGATGGTGAGGTTGGTTCCCATGGCCTAACGGCCCCCTTCCGCGCCCGCGCCCTCGAAGGAGGCGAGGTAGTCGGCGAACTCGGACCGCTGGTGGTCGATGTGGACGTTGGGCTCGGCGTAGACCTCGTGGAAGATGTCGAGGGGCTCGGGGTCGGGCAGGGAGCGGCACTCGGTGCGCACCTGCTCGCCCAGCCTGTCCGCCTCGGCGTCCACGGACGCGAAGAACTCCTCGTCTGCGTGGCCGCCCCGCTCCAGGTAGCGGCGGACCCGCAGGATCGGGTCCTTGGCCTTCCACTCGTCGAGCTCGGCCGACGCGCGGTAGCGGGTGGGGTCGTCGTTGGTGGTGTGGGCGCCCATCCGGTAGGTGAACGCCTCCACGAGCGTGGGGCCGTTGCCCTCGCGGGCGTTGTCCAGGGCGGCGCGGGTCACGGCCAGGCAGGCCAGGACGTCGTTGCCGTCCACTCGCAGGCCGGGGAAGCCGAACCCGGCGGCGCGCCGGTAGATGGGCACGCGGGCCTGGCGCTCCAGCGGCTCGGAGATCGCCCACTGGTTGTTCTGGCAGAAGAAGACCACCGGGGCGTTGTTGACCGAGGCGAAGTTGAACGCCTCGTTGGTGTCGCCCTGGCTGGTGGCCCCGTCCCCGAAGTAGGAGATGACGGCGGTGCCGTCCTCGCCGACGGCGCCGTCGCGCTGGACGCCCATGGCGTAGCCGGTGGCGTGCAGCGCCTGGCTGCCGATGACGATCGTGTACAGGTGGAAGCCGTGCTCGTGGGGGTCCCAGCCCCCGTTGGTGACGCCGCGGAACATGCCGAGCAGTTCCCGGGGCTCGATGCCCCTGCACCAGGCGACGCCGTGCTCGCGGTAGGAGGGGAACGCCATGTCGTTCCCGCGCAGCGCGCGTCCGGAGCCGATCTGCGCGGCCTCCTGGCCCAGCAGCGAGGCCCACAGGCCCAGTTCGCCCTGGCGCTGGAGGGAGACCGCCTCGCTGTCGACCCGGCGCACCAGGACCAGGTCTCGGTACAGGGCGCGGATCTCCTCCGCGCTGATGTCCAGGGGGTAGTCGGGGTGCCCCGTCAACTCCCCTTCCGGTGTCAGGAGCTGGATGAGCTCCGGTTCCTCGTGCACGGTCGTGTCCGACACGTTGCTCCCTCGGGTTCTCGGGGCCGAATTCGCGTGGGTGAACGCTGATCGGCCGAATCACGGTCCTCGTCCCACCCGGGGTGGTGGACGGGAGTTGGACAGCCCTCTCCATATCGTGACAGACCTCACCATGGAGAGCGCAAGCCCTCAGCGTCACCTTTTCAGCTGTGCGCCCCATGATTCCCGATCGCCCACCAGGGCGATTACCAGGGCTTCCTAGCATTGGCAAGGCTGCGCGACAACGTTGTGGACGCCGGTCGGCGACGGAGCGGAAACGCCGGGACGGCCCCGCTGAGCGGGGCCGTCCCGGCGTGTCGGAAGTGTGTGGACTGATCGCGTGAGGAGCGGGCGGAGGACCCGGCCCCGTGGGCGGGATTCCTCCGGTCGTCGGACGGATTCGGGGACAGGGGCGGCCCGGACGCGGCCTCGGGGGACGGAGGCGGTCCCGGGCGCGGGAGCGCGCGGCGGGGTTCCGGCCCGCCGGCGGGAGGGCCCTATCCGGCGCTGGAGACGCGCACCCCGCGGTCGCGGGCGTAGTCGGAGAGCATCTCGCGGAGCTGGCGGCGGGCGCGGTGCAGCCGGGACATCACCGTCCCCAGGGGGGTCCCCATGCGCTCGGCCACCTCCTTGTAGGCGTAGCCCTCGATGTCGACGAGGTAGATGACCTCCTGGAACTCCTCGGGCAGGCGTGCGAGCGCCTGCTTGATGTCGGAGTCGGGCAGGTGGTCCAGGACCTCGTTCTCGGCCGACCTCATGCCGGACGACGTGTGCGCCTCGGCGGCGGCGAGCTGCCAGTCCTTGATCTCGTCGGTGGTCTCCTGGCGCGGTTCGCGCTGCTTCTTGCGGTAGCTGTTGATGAAGGTGTTGGTCAGGATCCGGTAGAGCCAGGCTCGCAGGTTCGTACCCGCACGGAACTGGTGGAAGTTCGCGAAGGCCTTGGCGAAGGTCTCCTGCACGAGATCCTCCGCGTCGGCCGGGTTGCGGGTCATCCGCAGAGCCGTGGGATAGAGCTGGTCGGCGAACGGTGTCACCGCGGTGGCGAAGTCCAGCGTCTGCTCTTCGTCGCGGGTCTCACCGGTCGTGGAGGCCTGGTCCATTTCGATAGTCGTCAAGATTCCCCCTCAGGACGACCGGACGATCACTTCCACTGTGTAAGACGCCGCCGCACGCTCCCAATGATGACATCAATCCACGTGATACGGGTCACGGGATGCCCGGAACGGTCACCAGCACCGTTCAGTGTGAGGTAAAGGCGCGGCGCGCCTCCTGGTCAGGACGTCTACCCGTTTGCGCGTGCCGTACGCTTGCGTCGTCCCCCTCTCCGCCGGTCCGGGGAGGCGGATCGCCCGCCGCAGGCACGTGCGGCACACCCCTTTTTCCTTGTGGAGGACCCTGTGGCCCGCGTCGTTGTTGACGTCATGCTCAAGCCCGAGATCCTGGACCCCCAGGGCCAGGCCATCGCCGGGGCCTGCTCCCGGCTGGGCTTCGAGGGGATCGAGCAGGTCCGCCAGGGCAAGCGCTTCGAGGTCGAGGTGGAGGGCGCGGTGGACGAGGCCAAGCTCGCCGACGTCCGCCGCCTGGCCGAGACCCTCCTCGCCAACACCGTCATCGAGGAGTACAGCGTGCGCGTGGAGGACTGACCCCGCACGTGTGATCCGCGCCACCTCGCGTACGGTGCCGCCCCCCGGCGCACGTCCTCGCGGGAAATTCCGTGGGAATCCGTCCGAACGGCGTCCGACGTGCCGGAAGTGCCGGAGAGAACAGCCGCGTCCCCGCCGGGGACGCGGCTGTTCGTTTTACTCCGTCCGCCCTCGGGGAAGGTTCCTAACATGCCGGGATGAACACGACAACGGAGCACGAGAGGTGTACGAATGGACGCCGATTTCTCGATCTCCCTCCCTAGGCAGGCATACACGGTCGCCGTCGCTCGCGACGTTCTGGGCACCCTCCTCGTCCGTGCGGGGGTGTGCGGGAACTGCGTCGACGACATCCTCCTGGCCGTTTCCGAGGCCTGCGCCAACGCGATCGACCACGGCGGGCCCGCCCGCGACTACAGGGTCGAGGCCGAGATGGGCGGGCGATGGTGTGAACTGCGGATCTCCCATACCGGGAGAGCGCCCGATCCCGCGGCGCTCGCCGAGCGGTTCACCACCGACCACACGCCCCTCCCGGGTCTGGAAGCAGAATCGGGCAGGGGCATTCTGTTGATGCGCTACCTCATGGACGAGGTCGCCTTCGAGGGGGAACCAAGGACGACGGTCCTGCTGCGCAAGCGGCTCACGGTGTGCGACGGACCACCGGAGGAACGCTTCTCCGAGCGGGTGCCGGCCCAGCGCTACGCCCTGATGTGAGCCGGCCGCGCCGCGTGTCCCCCGGCCCCGGGACGCGGCGGCCGGCGGCGAGGGCCGAGGCCGCGCCGACGGTGCGCGGCGCCCCGCGCCCGCCGCGGCCACGAACCACGCAGTGACGGAAACCACAGGAGTCCGCGGCACCGCTCACCGCGCCGCCACGGCACACACCGCGCACCGCGCGAACCGTCCGCCCCGCCCTCCCGGAGGGCACCCCGGGCACACGCGCGGCCGTGCGCGACACCCTCCGAAGCGCCCCGTCACACGGCGCCGCGCCGCTCCACGCACCTTGTGGACCACCCGTCGCGCGCCCTGTGGAATGCCACACCGGGACGCGGCGCGTGACCGCGCGAATTCGGAGGATCCTCCAAGCCGAAGGCCCCCGAAGGGATCCGCCGTCGTACCCGACCACAGGTGAGCGGGTACGCTGCGAAGTGCGGACGCACCGTCCCCAGTGGCGGGGCCAGGCACCGGCGTCTCCTCGCCGTACACTCCCCGTGCACGCGGGGATGGACTCGACCCGATCTCTCGGAGTGTGCTCATGACAGCCCGTGTGGGCGTCGTCACCTTCCCCGGTTCCCTCGACGACAAGGACGCCGCGCGCGCCGTCGCGCTGGCCGGGGCGGAACCCGTCTCCCTCTGGCACGCGGACGCCGACCTCAGGGGCGTCGACGCCGTGGTCCTGCCCGGCGGCTTCTCCTACGGCGACTACCTGCGCTGCGGGGCCATCGCCCGGTTCGCCCCCCTGATGTCGGAGCTGGTCCCGGCCGCCCGCTCGGGCGCGCTGCCGGTGCTGGGCATCTGCAACGGCTTCCAGATCCTGTGCGAGAGCCACCTGCTCCCCGGCGCCCTGACCCGCAACTCCTCGCTGCGGTTCGTCAACCGCGACCAGGTGCTGCGTGTGGAGAACACCGGCACCGCGTGGACCAGCGCCTACACCGAGGGCCAGGAGGTCCTGGTGGTGCTCAAGAGCGGAGAGGGCAGCTACGTCGCCGACGAGCACACCCTGGACGAGCTGGAGGCCACCGGCCGCGTGGTGGTCCGCTACGTCGGCGGCAACCCCAACGGCTCCCGCCGCGACATCGCCGGGATCACCAACGAGCACGGGAACGTCGTCGGCCTCATGCCGCACCCCGAGCACGCCGTCGAACTGCTCACCGGCCCCTCCGACGAGGGCCTGGGCTTCTTCTCCTCGATCCTCGCCCACCTGGCCGCCGGTTCGCCGGTGAACGCCTGAGCCGTATCCCGAACTGGAGGGTTGGCCGATGATGGGGCTGCTGCGCTCCAGAAGGACGATGTTCGTCCTCGTCGGACTGGTCGTCGTCGGACTGGTGGTGTCCGCGGGCATCGGCCTGTTCAACGCCATCGGCTCGGCGCCCGTCGCCTCGCCCCCTCTCCAGGGCCAGCCGGACGGGGGCCAGGACGGGGCCCCGCCCCAGGACCCGCCGCCGGACGCGGACGTGCTCGGCCAGGCGCCCTCCGGTCTGACCTACGTCTCCGACCCGGAGGCCGACGTCTACTGCGAGGGCGGCGAGTGCGTCCGGCTGGTGATGGTCATGACCGAGGGCGGGGAGCTGACCGAGGACTCGCGCGAGACCGTCGACACGGTGGTGGCCCACCTCCTCGACCGGGGCTGGGAGGAGCAGGAGCCCCAGGGGGCGCCCGCGGAGCAGGTCTTCCTCAGCGACGGCGACCACATGCTGGCCGACACCTCCGCCCACGAAGACCCCGAGTCCCCGGCGACGCTGATGCTCGGCGACGCGAGCGGGCCCGAAACACCCTGACCCCGGACCTTCCGCGCCGTTGGTCGGACGCCACGGCCCGGCTCACACCCGCACATCCCGAACGGAACACGCATGTCTGAAGCACCTGGTCTCGACACCGTCGCCGTGGCGCACGACAGCCCCGACACACCCCAGCCGTACGCCGAACTGGGCATGGCCAAGGACGAGTACGAGCGGGTACGCGAGATCCTGGGCCGCCGCCCCACCTCCGCCGAGCTGGCCATCTACTCGGTCATGTGGAGCGAGCACTGCTCGTACAAGTCGTCCAAGGTGCACCTGCGCCAGTTCGGTGAGAAGGCGCCCGACAACGACGCCCTGCTCGTCGGCATGGGCGAGAACGCGGGCGTGGTGGACGTCGGCGACGGCCGCGCGGTCACGTTCAAGATCGAGTCGCACAACCACCCCTCCTACGTGGAGCCGCACCAGGGCGCGGCCACCGGCGTGGGCGGCATCGTGCGCGACATCCTCACCATGGGCGCCCGTCCCGTCGCGGTGATGGACGCGCTGCGGTTCGGCCCTGCCGACGCCGACGACACCAAGCGGGTGCTGCCCGGCGTGGTGTCGGGCATCTCCTTCTACGGCAACTGCCTGGGCCTGCCCAACATCGGCGGCGAGATCGGCTTCGGCGCCGGGTACATCGGCAACCCGCTGGTCAACGCCCTGTGCATCGGCGTGATGCGGCACGAGGACATCAAGCTGGCGCAGGCGCCCGGCCCGGGCAACAAGGTGGTGCTGTTCGGCTCCACCACCGGGCCCGACGGGATCGGCGGCGCCTCGGTGCTGGCCAGCGCCACCTTCGACGACGAGTCGCACGCCAAGCGGCCCAGCGTGCAGGTCGGCGACCCGTTCATGGAGAAGCTGCTCATCGAGTGCAGCCTGGAGCTGTTCGAGAAGGACCTGGTCGTCGGCATCCAGGACCTGGGGGCGGCGGGCGTGTCCTGCGCCACCACCGAGCTCGCGGCGGGCGGCACCGGCGGCATGCGCGTCCAGCTGGACCGGGTGCCGCTGCGCGACCACCGGCTCACTCCCGAGGAGATCCTCATGAGCGAGTCGCAGGAGCGCATGATGGCGATCGTCGAGCCCGCGAAGCTGGACGAGTTCCTGGCCATCTGCGACAAGTGGCAGATCCTGGCCACCGAGATCGGCGAGGTCACCGACGTGACCCCCGAGGAGGCCGAGCGCGGCGGCCGCCTGGTGATGACCTGGCACGGCGAGACCGTGGTGGACATGCCGCCGCGGACCGCCTCCGACGAGGGCCCCGTCTACCAGCGCCCGTACGCGCGCCCGGCCTCGCAGGACGCGCTCCAGGCCGACGACGCCGGGAAGCTGCCCCGGCCCTCCGGCGACGCCGAGCTGCGCGAGCAGGTGCTGCGCGTGCTGGGCGCCCCGGGCGTGGGCGACCCGACGTGGGTCACCCAGCAGTACGACAGCTACGTGCGCGGCGACACGGTGGTCTCCACCCCGCACGACGCCGGGATGATCCGCGTCTCCGACGACTCGCACCGCGGCGTGGCCCTGTCCACGGACGGCAACGGCCGCTTCACCCGGCTGGACCCGTACACGGGCACGCAGCTGGCGTACGCGGAGGCCTACCGCAACGTCGCCGCGACGGGCGCGCGCCCGCTCGCGGTGACCAACTGCCTCAACTTCGGCTCGCCCGAGGACCCCGGGGTGATGTGGCAGTTCGCCGAGGCCACCCGCGGGCTGGCCGACGCCTGCCAGCAGCTGGGCACTCCGGTGACCGGCGGGAACGTGAGCTTCTACAACCAGACCGGTGACGTGGCGATCAACCCGACCCCGGTGATCGGTGTGCTCGGCGTGATCGACGACGTGCGCACCCGGCTGCGGACGGCGTTCGGCACCGACGGCGCCCGGGTGTTCCTGCTGGGCGAGACCCGCCCGGAGTTCGGCGGCTCGGCGTGGGCCGACACGGTCCACGGCCACCTGGGCGGGCTGCCGCCGCGGGTGGACCTGGCCGCCGAGGCCGCCCTGGGCGAGGTGCTGGCCGCCTCCGCCGAGCGCGGCCTGGCCGAGGCCGCGCACGACCTGTCCGACGGCGGCCTGGCGGTCGCGCTGGCCGAGTCGGCGATGCGCGGCGGCCGGGGCGTGCGGGTGACCGTGGACGGGGACGTGTTCACCACCCTGTTCAGCGAGTCCGGCGCCCGCGCGGTCGTCACGGTGCGGCCCGGCGAGGAGGAGGCGTTCGTGGCGCTGGCCAACGAGCACGGCGTACCGGTGGAGCAGATCGGCGTCGTGGGCGGCGAGGCCCTGTCGGTCACGCACCCCGGCGGTGCCGTGGAGATCGCGCTGACCGAGCTGCGCGCCTCCTACGAGGCGGCCCTGCCCGCCCTGATGGACGGCGTGTAACACCGCTCGGCCGCGGCGGGGGCGTCCTTCGGGGCGCCCCCGCCGCGGCGTCTCGGCCGGCCCCCGTCCGCTCCTCCCGGATCCCGGGCGGACGTGTCGACCGCGCGTGGTGGCCGCTGCTCGCCCGCGAGGGGGCCGTCCGGTGTCCGGTGCGGGTTTTCCGCGTGGTTTCCGCTGCCTGGGTAGGGGACCGGGCAGGAAGGTGTGGACCGGGATCCGCGGCGGCGCACGCGCGGCCGCGGGGAACGGGAACGTACGGCGACGGAGGGAGCGCACATCATGCGACGCGGCAGGTTGAAGGGTCCCCTGGGCAGCCACGAGCGTCCGGCGAGCGCCCTGGGCTTCCGTGTGGTGCTGGCCGTCTTCGGCGTCCTGGTGCTGCTGGCCGGCGCGGTCGCCGCGTACGTGTGGACCGACCAGCTCTGGCTGGTCGTCCTGCTCGGCGCGGGCTCCGTCGCCGCCTGTGTGAACGTGTACTGGGTGGCCAGGCGCCGCAGGTACGAGCGCCCGTCCTCCTGAGGGGCGGGCCCCGGAGGCGAACGCCGCCGGGGGCGGGGAGGGGTCCCCGCCCCCGGTGTGAGGCGCTTCAACGGCCGGTCACACGGTGGGCTGACGGGGGCCCGACGGGCGCCGCCCGTCTCCCGTCCCGGCCGCTCCCCCGGTCGGCTCAGCCGTCCGCGGCGCCCTCGGGCAGCCAGGCCCGCCACACGTGCGGGTTCTCCTCCACCCAGGTCCCGGCGGCCTCGGCCGGGTCGAGGCCCTCGTCGGCGATCAGCCTCGCGACCTCGTTCTGGTGCTCGTTGGTCCACGTCCAGTTGTCCAGGAACTGGTACGAGGGCTCGCCCGCCTCCGCGAACCCGGCCCGGAAGACCTTGTTCATCTCGTAGACCGGGTAGTCGCAGGGGACGTACTCCGGGTCGTCGGCGCACCCCGCCTCGTGGTCGGGGAAGTCGATCCGGACCAGGTCCAGCTGCTCGTGGAGCCACTGCGGGTCGTAGAAGTAGAACAGCACCGGCTCCTCGTCGGCGTACCGGCGCCTGACCTCGGTGATCTGCGCGGCCTCCGAACCGGCGTAGACGATCTCCAGGTCCAGGTCGAAGGCGTTGATCATGCCCTGGTCCTGGGTGACGAAGCCCGGAGCGCCGCCCAGGAACTCCCCCCGGTCGCCGGTCTCGGCGGTCCGGAAGATGTCCGTGTGCTCCCTCAGCCCCTCCACGGTGGTGATCTCGGGGTACTCCTCGGCCACGTAGCCGGGCACGTACCAGCCGATACCTCCCTCGTTGCCGTTCGGGCCGCCGTCGACCACGGTGCCGTTCCCCTCGGGGCCGTAGAGCTCCATGAGGTCCTCGTGACCCCAGTTCTCCACGATCACGTCGAGCACGCCCTGGTCCAGGGCCTGCCACGAGGGCTGCTCGTCGGTCCGGACGAGCTGCACCTCGTAGCCCATCTCCTCGCGCAGGACGTGGGCCAGCACCTCGGCGCTGGCCTGGTAGCCCACCCAGCCGTTGAGCGCCATCCGGACGGTGCCGGGGTCGTGGGCGATCTGGTCGGTGCGCACCGCGCACGAACTCACCGCGGCCATGGCCAGTCCCGCGGCGAGCGCCCTGGTCAGGACTCCTCTTCTCCTAGGCACGGGGGGTCCTCCTTCCCTGCGTCACCCGGTCCAGGAACAGGCCCAGGCACACGATGGCCAGGCCCGAGGCCAGTCCCAGGCCGAGTTCGTTGCGCGCCAGGCCGACCACCACGTCGTTGCCCAGCGCTCCCGCGCCGACCAGCGCCCCGATGACCACCATGGACAGCACCAGGATGATCCCCTGGTTGACGGCGAGCAGGAGCGAGCCGCGCGCCATCGGCAGCTCCACCTTGGTGAGCAGCTGCCACCGGGTGGACCCCTGTGAGCGCGCCGCCTCCAGTGTCGGCTTCGGCACGCCCCGGATACCGTCGTTGACCAGCCGGATCACCGGGGGCAGGGCGAAGACCACCGCCGCCACCAGCGCGGGGACGCGTCCGATGGTGAACAGGGCCACCGCCGGGATCAGGTACACGAACGGCGGCAGGGTCTGCATGGCGTCCAGGACCGGCTTGAGGAGCGCGGCGAACAGGTCGCTGCGCGACATCAGCACTCCGGCCAGCACCCCCAGGACGAGGGTGGCCGCGGAGGCCACGAGCACCTGCGACAGCGTGTCCATGGCGTTGTTCCACACACCCAGCAGGCCCACCGCGACGAAGGCCGCGCCGGACACGGCCGCCGCGCGCGGCCCGGCGAAGATCCACCCCAGGGCCGCGGCGGCGAGCGCCACCAGCCACCAGGGGGAGTCCGTCAGCAGCGTGGCGAGCGGGGTGAGCACGACCCCCAGAAGCCACGTGGCCATGGCCTCGGTGGCGGGGCCGACCGCACCGCGGACCGCTTCGTACACGGCGTTCACGGGGTCGCTGACGTTGACCGACACGTCGCGGGGCCAGCCGCCCGTGCCCGCCAGCCGCGCGAGGGTGACCACCGCGACGACCAGCGCCAGCGCGCCGCCCAGCAGCGGCAGGCGGTACCGCCCGGGGACGCGGGGGGTGTGCGCGCCGTGGCCCACCGCGCCCGTCACCCGGTCCAGCGCGACGGCGAGCACGACGATCACCAGGCCGGCCTGGAAGGCCTCGCCGACGTTGACCTTGGCCAGCGCCTGGTAGATCGCGTCGCCCAGGCCGCCCGCGCCGATGACGGAAGCGATCACGACCATGGACACCGCGAGCATGATGGTCTGGTTGACGCCCAGCAGGATGGTGCGCTTGGCCATGGGCAGCTGCACCTTGGTGAGGATCTGCCACGGCGTGGAGCCCAGCGACGTCGCCGCCTCCACCGCGCCCCCGGGCACCTCGCGGATGGCCAGCGCCGTGATCCGCACCGCGGGCGGGATCGCGTACACCGACGTCACCACCGCGGCGGCCGGGTTGCCGATGCCGAACAGCAGCACGAACGGCAGCAGGTAGGCGAACGCGGGCATGATCTGCATGAAGTCGAGCACCGGGCGGATGCCCCGGTGGAACGCCTCGCTGCGCCCGGCCAGGACTCCCAGGGGGAGGCCGAGCAGCAGGGCGATGGACACCGAGGTGATGATGAGCGCCAGCGTCGTCATCGACTCGTTCCACAGCCCGCTCAGCGCGAACACCGCGAAGGTGGCCAGCACCAGCAGGGCCACGCGCCACCCGGCGACCCGCCAGGCGGCGAGCACGCCGACGAGGGTCACTCCGGGCCAGGTGAGGAGGTCGAGGAACTGGTTGATCAGCACGACCGCCGATCCCAGCCCCACCGAGACGTAGTTGAGGAAGTACAGGAACAGGGGGCTGTCGTTGCGGTTGGCGACGATCCACGCGTACACGCCGTCGAGCCAGGCCATGAACCGCTCGCCGGCGAAGGTGGGGAATCCGCCCGCCCAGGAGGGGTGGCCCAGCAGGCGGCTCGTCCAGTACCCGGCCACGAGGACGGCGATCACGACCAGCGCCTGCACCCACGCGTGGCGCAGGGGGTTGCCGCCGTCGCCTCCGCGGTCCGTGCCGCGTTCCCGACCGTCGCGCCGCTCGGGGGTGGGGGTGGGAGTGGGAGTGGTGGCGGGTTGGGTCATCGCGGTCATGTCACCTCCCGCTCCCCGGTCGGGGCCGGGCCTCCCGTGCCGCCGCGGTTCTCCGGGGGGCCGTGGCCGACGGTCCCGTCGGACGGCTCCCCGGACGCCTCCTCCTCGATGGCGGCGGCCGCGGCGGCGTTGTCCAGCTGGTCCTCGGCGATGGCGCGCAGCACGTCGTCGCGGCCCACGTAGCCCAGCAGGGTGTCGCCCTCCACGACCCGCACGGGGGCGGTGCTGGCCGCGAGCATCGGCAGCACCTCCGCCAGCACGGTGCCGGGCGCGGTGACCGGGCCGTCCGTGCGCTCCTCGGGGTAGGGCTCGCGCACCAGCCACCGGGCGGTGAGCACGGTGGTGCGGGCGACGTCGGAGGTGAAGTCGGCGACGTAGGCGTTGGCGGGGCGGCCCACCACCTCCTCCGGGGTGCCCACCTGCACGAGCTCGCCGTCGCGCATGATGGCGATGCGGTCGCCCAGTTTGAGGGCCTCCTGGAGGTCGTGGGTGATGAACACCGACGTCTTGTCCAGTTCGCGCTGGAGACGGCTGACCTCGGCCTGCATGTCCCGGCGGATCAGCGGGTCCAGTGCGCTGAACGGCTCGTCGAACAGCAGCACCTCGGGGTCGACGGCGAGCGCGCGGGCCAGGCCCACCCGCTGCTGCATGCCGCCGGACAGCTCGCCGGGGCGGGAGTTCTCGTACCCGCCCAGGCCCACCATGTCGATCATCCGGCGGGCCCGCTCGTGGCGCTCGGCGCGCGGCACCCCGCGCACCTCCAGCCCGTAGGCCACGTTGTCGATGATCCTGCGGTTGGGCAGCAGTCCGAAGTGCTGGAAGACCATGGCCATCTTGTGGCGGCGCAGCTCGCGCAGCCGCTGCGGGCCGGCCCCGCCGATGTCCTCGCCGTCGAGCAGCACCTGGCCCGCGGTCGGCTCGATCAGCCGGGTCAGGCACCGGATCAGCGTGGACTTGCCGGACCCGGACAGGCCCATGACCACGAAGATCTCGCCCGGGCGCACGTCGAAGGAGACGTCGCGCACCGCCACGGTGCACCCGGTCTCCTCCTTGATGCGGTCCCGGTCGGCGTTCTCCAGGTCGGTGCCGACCACCTTGTCGGCGTTCCTGCCGAAGACCTTCCACAGGTTGCGGACCGAGAAGGTGACGTCGGCGGCGCCCCCGTGCGGCGCCGCCGCCTCGGTTGCCGGAGCGCTCATCGGGCGTCCTCCCCGGCCAGGGCGTCCTGGCGGATGAGGTCCGCGGCGCGCTCGCCGAGCGCCAGGACCATGACCATGGGGTTGGGCGTCGGCAGCGTCGGGAACACCGACGCGTCGGCCACCCGCAGGCCGCGCAGCCCGCGCACGCGCAGGCGCGGGTCGACCACGGCGCCGTCGTCGTCGGCGGCCCCCATCCGGCAGGTGCCCGCCGGGTGGTAGACGGTGTGGGCGGCGCGGCGGCCGTACTCGGACAGCTCCTCGTCGCTCTGGACGCCGGGGCCGGGGGCGACCTCCCGGGTGATCCAGGACCGGAACGGCTCGGTGGCGGCGACCTCGCGGGCGATCCTGAGCCCGTCCACGATCGTCCTCTCGTCGTAGCCCTCCGGGTCGGTGAAGTACCGGAAGTCCAGCGCGGGCTTCTCGCGCGGGTCGCTGCTGGTGAGGTAGAGCTTGCCGCGCGAGCGCGAGCGGGGGATGTTCGGCGTCATGCAGACCGCGTATCCGTCGGGCGGGGACTCGTAGCCCAGCCGTTTCGTGTTGTCGTCGAAGGGGACCTGGTAGATGTGGAACATCAGGTCCGGACGCGGGTCGGAGCCGTCGCGCCGCACGAACAGGGCCGCGTCGGAGTGCATCACCGTGTTCTGCGGGACCGGCCTGCTGGTCTCCCACATGATGATCGACTCGGGGTGGTCGAGCAGGTTCTCGCCGACGCCGGGCAGGTCGTGGCGGGGCTCGACGCCCACCTCGCGCAGTTCCTCCGCGTTGCCGATCCCCGAGAGCATGAGCAGCCGGGGCGAGTCGACCGCGCCCGCGCACAGGATCACCTCGCGGCGGGCGCTGACGGTGACGCGCGTGCCGTCCCCGGCCGTGGCGCTGACCCCCGTGGCGCGGTCGCCGTCGAACAGCAGCCGGTCGACCCAGGTCTCCAGCATGACGGTGAGGTTGTCGCGCACGTCCATGATCGGGTGGAGGTAGGCCACCGAGGCCGAGGAGCGGTGGCCGGTGTAGGGGTCGTAGGCGATGGACAGGAAGCCGGCCCCGCCCGAGAAGCCGCCCCCGTGCGAGGTCAGGGCGTTGAAGTCCTCCACCACCGGGACGTCCGCCGCCTCGGCCGCCGAGGACACCCAGTCCTTGACCATGGTGTTGCGGTCCTTCTCGGCGACCGGGACGATGTTGCACTTGACCCGGTCCGCGTAGGACTGCACGGTGGCGTTGTCCCAGCCCTCGGCGCCCGCCGCGACCCAGTCGTCGAGGTCCTCGGCGAAGGGCCGGAAGCTGATGAGCGTGTTGTGCGAGGAGCACCCGCCGAGCACGCGGGCCCGGGAGTGCAGGATGTGGGAGTTGCCGTGCGGCTGCTCGACGGTGGTGTAGCCGTAGTCGAGTTCCCCGTCCAGGACGCTCAGCCAGTCGCGCAGGCGCAGGACGTGCCCCAGGTCGCGGTCGTCGGGACCGCCCTCGATCAGGCACACGGTGGTGCCGGGGTCCTCGGTGAGCCGGTTGGCGATCACCGATCCCGCGGTGCCGCCTCCCACGATCACGTAGTCGTAGGTGCTCTCGGTCGGGTCCACGGTTCGATTCCTCTCGTCGTCCGTTCGCGGGGGGTGCCGGGAACCGACCCGTGGCGGGTCCTCCCCTCGCGCGGGTCGGGCTCCGGCACGGGGCGGTGTCCGGCGGTGCGCGGGCCGGGAGCCGCGCCGACGGGCCGGTGGGCGCCCCGGGCGGCCCACCGGTCCGGGGCTGTCGCCGTCAGCCGAACCAGCGCTGCGGTTCGGGGGCCAGGTTGCGGTAGACGTGCTTGGCCTCGCGGTACTCGTCCAGGCCCGCGAGCCCGAGTTCGCGGCCGATGCCGCTGCGGCCGTAGCCGCCCCACTCGGCGCCCGGGAAGTAGGGGCCGTAGTCGTTGATCCAGACGGTGCCGTGGCGCAGGGCCGCCGCCACGCGCTCGCCCCGGGCGGTGTCGTCGGTCCACACGCCGCCGGAGAGGCCGTAGTCGGTGTCGTTGCCCAGTTCGACGGCCTGCTGCTCGGTCTCGAACCGCTCCACGGTCACGACCGGGCCGAACACCTCGGTCTGGACGATGTCCATGGCGCGGTCGCAGTCCACGAACACGGTGGGCCGGTAGAAGTAGCCCCGGGCCAGGTCCGGGTCGTCGGGGCGCTTGCCCCCGGCGATGATCCGGGCGCCCTCCTCGACGCCGCGCGCGACCGCGGCCTCCACCTTGGCGCGGTGCTCGGCCGACACCAGCGGGCCGCAGCGCACGCCCTCGTCCTGGCCGCGGCCGATGCGGATGGCCTCGGCGCGGCGTGCGAGCTCGGTGGTGAAGGCGTCGTGGATGTCGTTGTGCACGATGAGGCGCGCACCGGCCGAGCAGACCTGTCCGGAGTGGAAGAACGCGGCGCTGAGCGCGTAGTCCACGGCGGTGTCCAGGTCCACGTCCGGGAAGATGATGTTGGGGTTCTTGCCGCCGAGCTCCAGGGCGATCTTCTTGACCGTCTCGGAGGCCGCCGCCATGATCCGCCTGCCGGTGGCCAGGCCGCCGGTGAAGGAGACCAGGTCCACGTCGGGGTGCTCGGACAGCGGGGCGCCCGCGTCGGGTCCGCTGCCCGTGACCAGGTTGACCACGCCCGCCGGGACGCCCGCCTCGGTGGTGAGCTCGACCAGCTTGGCGGTGGTGACCGGCGTGATCTCGCTGGGCTTGACCACCATGGTGTTGCCCGCGGCCAGGGCCGGGGCCATCTTCCAGGCGAGCTGGAGCAGCGGGTAGTTCCAGGGCGTGATCATGCCGCAGACGCCGACGGGCTCGTAGACCACCTTGCTGTGCACGCCCTCGGGCGCGGAGACCAGGCGGCCGGCGTCCTTGTCGGCGAGGCCGGCGTAGTAGCGGAAGACGTTGGTGACGTCGTCGACGTCGATCCCGCCCTCCTCGATGGTCTTGCCGGTGTCGAGGGACTCCATGACCGCGATCTCGTGGCGGTCGCGCTGGAGCAGGTCGGCGATGCGGTCGAGGACGCGCCCGCGCTCCTCGGAGGGGGTGCGGGGCCACTCCCCCTCGTCGAAGGCGCGGCGGGCCGCGGCGATGGCCTCCTCCGTGTCGGCCCTTCCGCCCTCGCTGACGATGGTCAGGACGGAGGCGTCGGCGGGGTTCAGGATCTCCCGTACCCGGCCGTTACCGGCCGCCCTCCACTGACCGTCGATGTACAGGCTGGTGGCCGTCGCCGAGCCCGGTTCCGACAGGTACGGCACGGACGGCAAGGTTACGTAGGGTTCGTTCACGGGTCCGGTTTGCCCAAGATCATTAGTCACAAACAGCCTCGTCTCATAAGACGCATAAGTCACATTTGCCCTATAGACCGGACTGATCTGCGCAAACGATCCGACCCACCGGGGCCGCCCGTGGTCCGGTCCACGTCACACCCGGGCCAACAACTACTCTTCGTGACGATCGGGGAGAGGTCGGACACCCGCCCCTGGGGAAGACGGGGGCGAGAGTTTGACGTACATTGAGGTGTTGTGCCTCGTTAGTTGAGGCATACCTAAGCGGGTTCGTCCGGACTCCCGAGCCCCCGCGGCACGGACCGCGCCCATAGCGCACCCCTTGAGGAACACATGCTGCTCGAACAGGAACGCCGTGACGTGTGCCTGACCGCCCGCGCCCTCGCCGCGTGCGCGGGCACCGCGCCCGGTGAGTCGGGGACCGTCAGCGTCCGCAGCGGCGACCTGGTGGCCGTCACGCCCCACGGCGTCCGCCTCGACCAGATCCAGCCCGGCGACTGCCCGGTGATGTCGCTCGACGACCGCGTGCTCGACGGACGCCGCGACCCCGCCGCCGAGGCCACCCTGCACATGGCCGTGCACCGCCTGGCCGCCGCGCACGACCGCGACGTCACCGCCGTGGTGAACGCGTTCACGGCCGACACCGTCGCGGTGTCCTCGGTCCTGGCAGAGCTTCCCGCGATCCACCACCGCGCCGCCGCCCTGGGCGGGGCGGTCACCGTCACCCCCTACACCACCTACGGCACCGGAGAGATCGCCGACCACGCCGTCAAGGCGCTCAAGGGCCGCGACGCCGCGCTGCTCGCCGACCACGGCGGCCTCGCCCTGGGCCGCGACCTGGGGCACGCGCTGGAGAACCTGCGGCTGCTGGACTGGCTCAGCGGGGCGTACCTGAGGGCCCGCCAGCTCGGCGAGCCCCGCGTGCTGTCCGAGGACGAGCTGGCCCGGGTCCGCGAGCGCGACGCCTACGGCTGGGCGGGCCCGGACATCCTCTGACCCCCGGGGCGCGTCCGCGGTGCGGTGGACGCCCCCGCACCGTCACGCGTCCTCGTCGTCCGCGTCGTCGAGCACCTCGTCGGGGCGGGTCCAGGCCAGGTAGCAGGCCGGGAAGGCCGCGTGGCACATGGTCGTGAGGACGACCAGCGGCACCAGGACGGCCATGAGAATCCGAGCACCCAGCTCCAGGTCGCTGACCCAGCTGCCGAAGACACCACCCACCACGAGCAGGACCATCAGCAGGACCGTGGTCACGTTGTGTCCCAGGCGGGCGGCGTGGTCCATCTCGGCGCGCTGGAACTCGTCCAGCCCCTCGTAGCCGGCCACCCAGCGCACGGCGACGTTGACGTGCGTGGCGAGCAGGGCCGAACCCACCAGCAGCAGGCCGTAGAGCGTCAACGGCACGAGGGAGCCGGACGCCCCGCCCGTGAGCCCGACGGCGAAGGACGCCGCGGCCAGCACGGTGACGAGGGCGAACACGGCCACCGTCAGGCGGCGGCGGGACCGCGCGGCCCAGAAACGGCGGCGGCGCGGGTTCTCGATGTAGGCGCGCAGCCGCTCCTGCTGGCGCGAACCGGGCTTGTTGGCGAACACGGGGAACTCCTCGGGTCTGGGGAACTACTGGCCGATGCGCGGGAAGGGCTCGGTGGAGAAGACGACCTCCACCGGGACCTCGAAGTAGCGCGCGATGCGCAGCGCGAGGTGGAGGCTGGGGCTGTACTCGCCCCGTTCCAGGTAGCCGACCGTCTGGTAGTGCACGCCCAGGGCCTCGGCCAGCTGGCGGCGGGACACGTCGCGTTCCGCCCGCAGCATCGCGATCCGGTTGTGGACGGCCTCGCCGCCCCCGGCCGCCGCCCTGGGACGGCGACCGTCCGCGTCCGCACTCATCACACCAGTTCTCCATCCCGTCACTGTCCTACTGCCATTGATAGTACATGTACTACATAATGAAGAACAGGGGCTACAGCACGAACGCGGAGGCGGCCCACGGAGGCGCGGCGGACCGGTGGCCCGACCGGAGGGGTCCGGGCGGGAACGCGGAAAACGAGTTTCGAACACGGTGCTGGGGAAGAGGAGAAACGGGTGTGGACAACCCCCCACGCGACCCCCGGAACGGGACAATGGTGCGGACACCGACGCCGAACGGCAGGAGGCCCCATGCGCTGCAACTACATCAGGCTCCTCGTCAATGACTACGAGGCCTGCTTCCGCTTCTACTCCGAGGTGCTCAAGCTCCCCGTGCTGCGCGGGGACGAGGGCAGCCGCTACGCGGAGTTCGACGTCGAGTCGAGGACGCGGCTGGCCATCAACCAGCGCGAGGTGATGGCGGAGGCACTGGAGACCGACACGGCCGACCCCGCGCTGCCCCACCAGGACCGGTTCGCGGTGATCTTCGAGGTGGACGACGTCGACGCCACGGCCGCCAGACTGGTCTCGGACGGCGCACGCCAGGTGATGGAGCCGCGCGACTGGACCGCGTGGGGCATCCGCGCGGCGCACTTCCGCGACCCCGACGGCTACCTGCTGGAGATCAACACTCCGCTGATCCCCCTGGCGCAGGTCTGATCCCGCCTCCCGGGAAGGGCCCCCCTCAGCCGGACAGGTGCTCCACCAGCAGTCCGTTCACCCGGTCCGCGCGCTCCACGCCGAGCAGGTGCGCGGCCCCGGGGACCACCTCGAACCGGGCGTCGGGGAGCCCGTCCGCCAGCCTGCGGCCGTGGCCGGGCGGCAGCAGCGGGTCGTGGGCGGCCGACGCCACCAGGGTCGGCACCCGCACGGAGGCCACCAGGTGGCGCTGGTCCATCCCGGCCACCGCGTCGCACACCGCGGCGAAGCCGACCGGGTCGAGCCCGCCGAAGTCCTCGGCGAACCGGGCCACGACCTCCGGCCGCTCCTCACCCATGTCCGGGGTGAACCAGGGCCGCAGCACGTCCGCGGCCACCGACTCCAGACCCGACGAGCGCACCCGCGAGGCGATGTCGTCCCACCGGTGCGTCTGCGGGGTGCGGGGCGCCGCGGCCAGCAGCACGAGGCGCCCCAGGGTGCGCGGCGAGTTGGCCGCGATCCACACCAGCAGCGCCCCGCCGAGCCCGGCGCCGACCGCGTGGACCCGGGTCAGGCCCTGGGCCTCCAGGACCCCGAGCAGGTCCAGGGCGAGTTCCTCGACGGTGTAGGGGCCCTCCGGAGCCGGGGAGGAGCCGTGCCCCCGGTGGTTGACCCGCAGGACCCTGCGGTCGCGGGTGAGTTCGGGCAGCTGCGGTTCCCAGACCGACATCGTGGTGCCGAAGGGCGGCACGAGCAGGACGACGGGCGCGTGCCTGGGCCCGTCGAGCCGGTACTGGAGCGGAATCAAGGCCATGGAACCTCCGAGTCGCCAGAACGCCAGGCTATCGGCAGAGCCCCGTCGGGGGCCGCACCCTTTTCCTCCGTCCTCCGGTCAGTGGAGGACAGAAGTTGACCGCCACGCTTTCTAGAGTTCCCGTACAGCGAGTCGAGAACGGCGAGAAAGCGGTGGTCATGGTGGTAACGGCGACGGACACGGTGGACGTCGAGCGCACGTCCCTCCTGAGGTTCCTGGAGGACCAGCGCGGCTTCCTGCGCTTCACCGTCAGGGGTCTGGACGACGAACAGGCCGCGCGGCGCACCACGGCGAGCGAACTGACCCTCGGCGGGCTGGTCAAGCACGTGACACAGGCCGAGCGCAACTGGATCAGGTTCCTCCGGGAGGGCTCGCTGGGAAGCGGCGCCGTGGACCCCGAGGACCCGGCCACCTGGGAGGAGCAGGCCGACAGCTTCCGACTGCTGGAGGGCGAGACCCTCGGCGGCGTCCTGGCGGAGTACGCGCTGGCCGCGCGGGAGACCGAGGCGTTCGTCGGCGCACTGCCGGACCTGGAGGTCAGCCACAGGCTCCCGGACGCGCCGTGGTTCCCCGAGGGGGCCTCCTGGACCGCCCGCGACGTGCTGCTGCACATCATCCGTGAGACCGCGCAGCACTGCGGGCACGCCGACATCCTGCGCGAGGCCCTGGACGGCCAGAAGACCATGGGCTGACACACCGTTCCCTCGCCGGCGGACTATCATGGCGATGTACATGGTCTCCATATGCGGTGTACATCGCCATGATGCGAGGTGGAACATGAGTCTGACCCAGATCGACGTCGACGACGAGGCGCTCCGAGAGGCCATGCGCCTGTCCGGCACACGCACCAAGAAGGAAACGGTGAACCTGGCCCTTCGGGAGTACGCGCGCAGACACCGGCGCATCGCGGCCCTGGAGCACTTCGCCGACCTGGCCAGGGACTGGGACTACGAGGGCTGGAAAGAGCAGCGGGCGGCCGCGAAGGAGCCGTACACGTGATCCGGTTCCTGATCGACTCGTCCGCGCTGTGGCGTGTGCTCCGGGACGAGAAGTACAGGCTGGCCTGGCGTGAGGTCATCACGGAAGGTGCCGTGGGCTCATGCACCGTACAGCGCGTCGAGTTCCGCCGCTCCGCACGCAACCTCGACGAGTACGAACAGTTCAACGACATGTTCGAGGTGCTCCACCCGAACGTCCCCGTACCGAAGAGCTCCTGGCAGTGGGTGGAGTCCGCCCAGTACCGGCTCCTGCGCGCGGGCGCACACCGCGCACTGTCGTCGGTGGACCTGCTCATCGCCGCCACGGCCGCCCACCACGGACTCGTCGTCCTCCATGACGACAACGACTTCGCGACGGCCGCGCGCCACCTCACCGACCTGAGGGAGCGCCGGATCCAGGACACCCCCTGAGAGAACTTCCGGGAACGGTGGGAAGACGACGGGGGCGTCCCCACCGACCTGTGGGAACGCCCCCGGCAAGAGGTGGCGAGGGTCGCCTCCGCATCCCCCCTCAAAGTACGGAAGCGACCCTCGCGCTGGGAAGCGGCCGGCGACTCCTCCCCCCTGGAGTCGCGGCCTTGAAGGCCTGCCGCGGAACCGACCCTGTCGTTCCGCGTTGATGGAGACACTACCCACCCCAACCTCGAAGGACAACCCTCAGTCACGGGGAACTACTTAAAGTGATTGCCATTCCTCGGCAGGCGGCGGACCAAGCGCGTGTGCGCAGCGTCAACCCGGGGTCATGACGGGGCGGTCGGGGGCCGCGCTTAGCCTGGTCTGGTGAGATCACCGCTCCTGAGCCCCCGGTGGCTCGGCGTCCACCTGCTCGCCCTGCTGGTCGGCGCCGTCTGCGTCGCCGGCACCTCCTGGCAGTTCGTCCGCGCCTTCGAACCCGACCGCGAGGTCATCACCAACCCGGTCGAGGACCTGGCCGGCGCCGTGCCCGTCTCGGACCTGCTCGAACCGGGCCAGTACATGCACCCGGACTCCTTCGCCAACAGCGCCGTGGAGGCCACCGGCAGCTACGACGCCGACGCCCAGCTGCTGGTGCCGCGCGTCGTGGACGGCGTGAGCGGCTACGACGTCATCGTGCCCCTGGTCACCGACGGCGGCGCCGCCGTGACCGTCAACCGGGGCTGGGCCGAGGAGGGCCAGGACATCCCGCCCGTGCCGGGGGGCGAGGTCACGGTGACCGGCTGGCTGCTGCCGCCGGTGGGCTCCGAGGGGATCGTGCCGGTGGACGTCTCCGAGGGCCAGGTCGAGCGCATCGCCACGTCCGTGCTCGTCAACGAGTGGGACCACACGCTCTACGAGGGCTACGTCACCCTGCCGGAGACGGATCCGGCCACGGCCTCGCTCGTCCCGGCTCCGCCGCCCGAACCGCCCACCGGGTTCACCGTCAACTGGCGCAGCCTCAGCTACACCGTGCAGTGGGCGATGTTCGGCGTCTCCGCCGTGGTCTTCTGGATCCTGCTGATGCGGCGGGAGCTGCGCGAGGGCGGCTCCCGGAAGGATCAGCCCGCGGCCGCGGGCTCCTGAGCCCGTCCGGCCTCGCGGTCCTTGGCCTGCTCCGAGCGGACGACGCGGTGCTCGACCACGAAGCCCAGCACGGGGATGGTGCCCGCGAGCGCCACGCCCAGCGTACGGGCGGCGCTCCAGCGGCGGTCCAGGGCGACCCACAGGACCACGAAGACGTAGGCCATGTAGATGTAGCCGTGCGGCATCGCGATGTAGAGCATGAGGGGCGACTCGGGGCCGAACCAGTGCTCCAGTCCCTGCGGCGCGGCCGTCAGGGAGAACCGGGCGGTCTCCCCGACCAGGTACTTGGCGGGCATGGCCACGAAGGTCAGGCCCAGCAGGAAGATTCCGGTCACGTACGCGAGCACCCTGTACAACGCGAACGACACGCGCCTCTTGTCCACGGCTGATCCCCCTCAGACGACTGCGTCCCCGCTCCGGACGGCAGGTCCACGGGCGGGCGGAAATCAGCCTAAACGCTGTCCGGTACCCCGGGCGCCCGGGGTACCCGGGGCCGGACGATCTCACATCGCCGCAGGTCGCATCACCTGCCCGGGACACGGTCCGGGCTGCTCCACCGGCCGTCGGACTCGGTGGTCCAGGCCTTGGGGATCATCCGCAGCGCGAGGTAGGCGTCCACGAGCCGGATCGGGAAGAAGAGCAGTCCGTAGACCAGGTAGGACGGCCGCCGCCGGATCGCCGCCATCAGGCAGGTGAGCATGTAGTCCGGGATGAACAGGCCGATGGCGATCGCCAGCAGCGGCAGGAGGGCCGTCACCGCGCCGAAGGCCTCCCCGGCGAACGGCAGGCCCAGGACGAGCTCCCCGCCCAGCGTGCCCACGAGGACGAACAGGCCGACCACGGTGGTGGCCAGCAGCACGGCGGAGACCAGGACGACCTCCAGGATGTACAGCGCCAGGCAGGCCCAGAACAGGCTCGGCCACACACGGTGGCGCCGGACGGTCTGCCAGAAGCCCAGCGTCCACCTGGTGACCTGCCTGTAGTAGTCCCGGAAGGTGAACGGGTCCTGGCTGTAGGCCTTGGTGTCGGGGTTCATCGAGACCCGGCCGAGGCGCTTGTGGTGCACCTCGAAGGTCATGTTGAAGTCCTCGATCACCAGCCCCTTGGGGTTGACGTCGATCTCCTTGAGCGCCTCGCTGCGGTAGACGCTGGCGAAGCCCGGCACGATGAAGGCCGTGTTGGCGTGCCGCCAGGTCTGCCCGAAGCGCATGAAGTACTGGAGCATGAAGTACAGGCGGTCCCGGTAGGCCGAGATCGTCCGGCCGACGAAGCCGCGCTCCCGGGGCTTCCACTCCGAGACGACGAAGCCCGCGACCGCCGCCACCGACGGGTCGGCCAGCTGCCTGCGGGCGCCCTCCACGTACCCGGGGTCGAGCTCGGTGTCGGCGTCCAGGATGAGGACGCCGTCGTAGTTCTCGGTCAGTGAGAACTCCTCGATGACCGCCTCGATGGCCCCGGCCTTGCCGCGGTTGGTGAGGAGTTCGAGGACGTTCACGCCGGTCTTGGCCGCGATCTGGGCGGTGGAGTCCCCCGACGAGTCCGAGACCACGTAGATGTCCCAGCGGTCGAACAGCCCCATCGCGGAGGCGATGGCCCCGCCGATGACGGGTTCCTCGTTGTGCGCCGGGATGACGACGGCCAGGGACGCCCTGTCCGGTTCGGAGCCCGGCGGCGGGGCCGCCGCGACCGCCGGGGCACCGCCGTCCCGCTCGGCGGGGGCGGCGCCCCCGCCGGGGCCGCCCGCGCCCACCAGGACGCGTTCACGGGCCCTGTCCCCGACGGCTCCGCGGCGGCCGGCCCGCGGCGACCGGAGCACGGCGCGCACCGAGTCCTCGCCCAGGCGCACGAGGCCGACGACCGTCCACAGCAGCAGGTTGGCGCCGAAGGCCAGCCACAGGAACGCGTAGCCCAGGGCGCCGAGGCCCGAGGCCTCGGCCATGTCCGTCGCGTAGCCGAACCAGTAGACAAAGAGTGCCGCGGCCAGGGTGAGGGCGATGAGCCCGATCAGCAGGCCGCCTATGAAACGTGCGATACGCACAGCGCTAGGACCCTCCGAAGTTCTCGGTTTCGGGCCGACGTTAACCCGCAAAGTCGGCGTTAGGTTGACGCTCTACGACACCGAGGGGTTCACCCGGGTTCGCGTCCTATGTAGGCCACGCAAATCGTATACACGGGCTTGCGTTAGATGGTAACCATAAGAGGATATTTGTGAGTCGTAGTTATGGCTCGTCTGCGGTTTGTCCAATATTGTCCAGATCCCGGAAAAATCTGCGGAAAGTGACCAACGGAGAGAAGGAGAATGCTCGGAGTGATCAGCGTTCCGTCCTCATCCTCATCCGGTTCCACTCGAATCCCACAGGCCACTAGCCCAGGGGGTCGCGCCGCCATGAACAGCGAGGACAGCACGGTCCGCACCGTGGCGCTGCACCAGCCGCACTACCTTCCATGGCTGGGACTTCTGGACAAGATCGACCGTTGCGACCGCTTCGTCTTCCTCGACAACGTCCAGTTCGAGCGCCGCGGATGGCAGAACCGCAACTACGTCGGAGGCAGCGGAAAGCCCGTCCTGCTCACCGTTCCGGTCGTCCAGGGAAGCCGGGACGACCGCATACGGGACAAGATTGTCGACAACAGTCAGAATTGGAAGCTCAGGCACTACAAGGCACTCTCTGAACACTGTTACCGCAAAGCTCCCTACTGGAGGGTTTACCGCGACGAAATCGCCCACCTGTACGAAGCGGAGTGGGACAGTCTCGCGGACCTGTGCATAGCGACCACGCGGATGCTGACGCGGTGGTTCGGGATCGACACGCCGTTGCTTCTGGCCAGTGAGATCGGGGACTTCCCCGGACGCAAGAGCGAGCTCCTCGCCCAGATCTGCGCCAAGGCGGGAGCGGAGACCATGCTCTCGGGCGACGGCGCCCGGGACTACCTGGAACCCGAGACCCTGAACCGCTACGGGATCGGTGTCCGGTGGCAGGACTTCCGCCACCCGGTCTACCCGCAGCACGGACGCGACCCTGCCGACTTCGTCCCCCGTCTGTCGGCGATCGACCTTCTCCTCAACACCGGCCCGGAGGCACTACACGTGCTCAGGCAGGCGAGAACCCAGAGCTGACCCGTACCGGGTCCACCACAGCGCCGCGCCACCGGGCGCGGCGTCGCTCCCCGGGAAAGACCCGATCGCTCTCTAGGCAAAGGACGGAAAACGGTATGACGACGGACTGGTCCCAGGAACGCATCCTGGTTTTCGCGCCCCACCCCGACGACGAGACGCTCGGCTGCGGCGGCCTCATGAGCAAGGCCAAGGCCGCCGGAGCCGAGGTGTTCGTGCAGTTCCTCACCGTCGGGGACACGGCCGACATGTCTCCCAAGGGCTTCTCCACCGCGGAGGAGCGCTACGCCGAGATCAAGAAGGTCGCCGACCACTTCCGCTGGGACGACTGGCACATGGCACTGCCCGGCGACCAGTACCACCTGAGGCTCGACTCCGTCGCCCGGGTGGACCTCGCCCAGCTGATCGAGCGCGAGAGCCCGCTGTCCATCGAGCGGCTCCGCCCGACCGTGGTGCTCGGACCGCACCACGCGAGCTACAACCAGGACCACCGGGCCGTGGCCGAGGCCGTGCACACGGCGCTGCGCCCGTCCAACAGCGCGCTGCGCCACCACCCGTGCCTGGCACTGGCCTACGAGGAGGCCGCCGACCACTGGCGCTCGGAGCCGCTGTGCCCGCCCAACCTCATCGTGGAGCTGGACGAGGTGCAGGTGGTGGACAAGCTCCACGGCATGCAGCTGTACGGATCGCAGTCCCACCAGCACCCGCACACCCGCTCCGAGCCCACCCTGCGCAGCCTCGCCGTCCTGCGGGGCATGCAGGCGGGAGTGGCGCTCGGGGAGGGGTTCCACGTGCTGCGCTGCCTGGCCTGAGCGCTCCCGGACCCGCGGCCCGCGACGCCGCGCGCCGTTTCACCGTGCGTGCGGCCGTGCCGTCCGCGCACAAGCCATTTCCGGTCAAGGAACAGCAGAGAGAGAACTCAGTGGAGGGGAAACCATGAAGGCTGTAGTCACCGGCGGAGCCGGTTTCATCGGCTCGCATCTGTGTGACCACCTGGTCGCCCAGGGGCACCGGGTCACCGTCCTGGACGACCTGTCGACCGGGTCCCTGGCGAACCTGGCCCGCGCGCAGGGATCGCCCGGGTTCCGGTTCGTGGAGGGGGACGTCCTGGACCGGGAGCTGGTCGACTCCCTGGTCGCGCCGGCGGATGCCGTGTTCCACCTCGCCGCGGCCGTGGGCGTGTACAACATCGTCGACAACCCGTTGCGCTCCCTGCGGATCAACCTGCACGGGACGGAGAACGTGGTGGAGGCGGCCGTGGCGCACCGCGTGCCCTACATGGTCGCGTCCACCAGCGAGGTCTACGGCAAGAACGACGCCGACGGGCTCAAGGAGGGCGACGACCGCGTCTACGGCCCGGCCACCAAGAGCCGCTGGTCCTACGCCGCGGCGAAGGGCCTGGACGAACTCGTCGCCTACGTGCACGGCGTCGAGTCGGGCGTGCCGTGCGTCATCACCCGCTTCTTCAACGTGGTCGGCCCCCGCCAGACCGGCCGGTACGGGATGGTCGTCCCCCGTTTCGTCGACCAGGCGATGGCGCACGAGCCCATCACCGTGTACGGGACGGGGACGCAGCGCCGCTGCTTCGGCTCCGTGTTCGACGTGGTGCCCGCGCTCCTGCGGCTGATGGACACACCCGAGGCCTACAACCAGGCCGTCAACCTCGGCGGGCACGAGGAGGTCTCCATCAAGGGCCTGGCCGACCGGGTCGTGGAGCTGACGGGTTCGAGGAGCACGGTCACCTACGTCGACTACGAGGAGGCCTACGGCGAGGGCTACGAGGACATGCAGCGCCGCTACCCGGACACCTCGCTGGCCGCGCGGCTGATCGGGTACCGCCCCGAGCGCGACCTCAACGACATCATCCGCTCGATCGTGGAGCACCGCCGCGCGGTCGGCTCCGTGCCCCAGCCGGCGTAACCGAACCGGAAAGGACCGGTCCGGGGCGCCCTCTCCGCCTCGGCCGACCGACACGAGACAAGGCGACGAAGGGCCAGGGTCGCGGCCCTTCCCCGACGGGGTGGTCACGTGCCCCGACGGGTCCCGGTGGTCCCCGTGCCCGCGCGAGGGCGGACGGCACCGGTGTTCGACAGCCCGCGAAGGGCATGGAAGGGCACGCCCGGCTCCGGGCGGCGACCGACGGGGCCGAGCACCCGGCAGGCCCCCACCCCCCATCCCCGCGCACCGCGGCCTCGGCGAACGAGCGCCCGAGCGACCCGTGAGCGCGGCCCCCGCGCGCACCGCGGCCTCTCATCCCCTCCCACGCCAGCGCTCCGGCGCCCAAGCCCGGCCCCCGCCTGCACCGCGGCCTCAGGCCGCCAGCAGCACCGTCAGCACCAGGACGCAGCTCAGGGCGAGGACGCCCGCGCACAGGAGCACCATCGCCCACGGCCCCGCCACGGACGACGGAGGCCGCCCGGTCCCCGGAACACGCGTACCGTGCCCGCTGGCCCGCCATCGCAGCCGCACGTGCGCGGCCAGCACCGCCGCCAGGAGCAGCAGCCCGGCCATCGTGGCCACGCGCACCTCGGGCGACGCCTCCGGGAAGGCCCGGTCGCCGGGGGCCAGGGGCCCGCGCAGGAACAGCAGCCCCACCACGACCAGCAGGGCGATCGTGCGCTGCCAGGCCATCAGTGTGCGCTCGGGCTGCATGCCCGGGTCGTCGCGTTCGACGGGAGTGGTCACAGCAGGTGGCCCAGGACGACCAGGGCGCACACCAATCCCACCGCGAAGGCGGTGACGAGCGGAAGCACGCTCAGCTTCAGGGTCCCGCCGCGGCTCATGATCCGCTGCACGCGGTACCAGCGCAGCGGGGCGTAGACGGTGATGACCCCGGCCAGCGCCGCCAGCAGCAGGCCGACCACGGTGCGCGGACCCTCCTCCCAGCCGAGCGGGAGCAGGTGCAGGACGGCGACGGCGCCTGCGAGGAGGGCCAGCGCGGTGCGGACCCAGGCGAGGAAGGTGCGTTCGTTGGCGAGGGTGAACCGGTAGTCGACGGGGGATCCCGCCGCGCCCCGCGCGGAGGTCTCGGAACCCATCCAGCGCCCCCTCTCACCGGGGAAGATCCCGGTTTCTCCCCCCGACCCGGCCCGGAACCGCCGTGCTGGCCCCGTGTCCCTCCCACCGACACTAGCTTCCGCCCGCTTTTCCTCCCAAACAGGTATGCAAGGCGTGCCGTGGCGGAGAACAACCGCTCTCGGAGCGGTCCACCGCCTCGGGCAGGCATGCGGAACAAACGAGCGGGCACGACCGCTGTAGCACTGAGAGATGGCGGTTGGCCGACGGTCGACACCAACCAACGAACAGATACAGGAGACCACGTGCCCACGGTCGAGCTCACCAAGGACAACTTCGCGGAGACGCTGAAGGACAACGACTTCGTCCTCATCGACTTCTGGGCGGACTGGTGCGGTCCCTGCCGGCAGTTCGCCCCGGTGTTCGAGACCTCCTCGGAGAAGCACACCGACATCGTGCACGCCAAGGTGGACACCGAGGCGCAGCGCGAACTCGCCTTCGAGTTCAAGATCCAGTCCATCCCGACCCTGATGATCGTGCGCGAGCGCACCGTCATCTACAACGAGCCCGGGGCCCTGCCCTCCGAGGCGTTGGAGAGCCTGATCACGCAGGCCAAGGAGCTGGACATGGACGAGGTCCGGGAGAAGATCGCCGAGCAGGGCGGCTCCGAGGAGTAGAGCTCCCCGGAACGGCGGGGAACAGACCCGCGCGCCCCGGACGCCCCCTCCCGCGGAGGGCGGTGTCCGGGGCGTCGGCGTGTCCGGGCGCGGACCGGCCGTCCGCCCGCGGTGGCGAACGCCGGGCAGTCCGCTACGGCCCGTCTCGGATGGACCGAAAAGGGCGGATCAGGAAGACCGAAAAGTCATCAAGGGGTTTGCGGCCGGTCACCTGGACGCCCGTTCGGCGCGCCTCGGCCGCCGCGGAGCCCGACCCCTCCGGACGGGACGAACCGCACTCCAGAGGCCGTCCGCACTTCCTTCGGTGACGGGCGGACAACGCCCGGCGATCGGGGTGCCTCCGAGTTCACCGCCCACGTTCACCTTCGCCACGGGGTTCGTTCACCGTTGCTTCACACGGACATATTTGCATGGGGTCGACCGCGCTTCGCGGCCTTGGCCGCGCACCTCCGCGCACGCACCGTCCGACCCGGAAGTGGCCTCATGTCTGTCAGCAACACCGCCTCCCCTCGCGGCACCGAGACCGGTCGCGGCGTCGCCCCCGACACCGTCCGGTACAACCGCGAGGTTCCCGGCCTGGGCGAACCCGTCTTCGACGTCTCCGGGCTCTCCATCTACTACGGCTCCAACAAGGCCGTGCGTGACGTGGACCTGAAGGTGGGCCCCCGTCAGATCACAGCGATGATCGGGCCGTCCGGCTGCGGCAAGAGCACCGTGCTGCGGACCCTGAACCGTATGAACGACCTCATCCCCGGCGCCCGCATCGAGGGCAGGGTCACCTACCACGGCGAGGACCTGTACGCCTCGGAGGTGGACCCCATCGAGGTGCGCCGCCGGATCGGCATGGTCTTCCAGAAGCCCAACCCGTTCCCCAAGTCGATCTACGACAACGTGGCCTACGGCCCGAAGATCAACGGCGTCCGCGGCAACATGGACGACCTGGTCGAGGAGACGCTGACCAAGGCCGCCCTGTGGGACGAGGTCAAGGACAAGCTCAAGGAGAGCGCGTTCGCCCTCTCCGGCGGTCAGCAGCAGCGCCTGTGCATCGCGCGCACCATCGCGGTCAACCCCGAGGTGATCCTGATGGACGAGCCCTGCTCGGCGCTCGACCCCATCGCGACCCTCAAGATCGAGGACCTGATGTACGAGCTGGCCAGCGAGTACACCATCGTCATCGTCACGCACAACATGCAGCAGGCGGCGCGCGTGTCCGACCGCACGGCCTTCTTCACCGCCGGCGTGGACGACGCGGGCGAGCGCTACGGCAGCCTGGTCGAGTTCGACGAGACCGCGACGATCTTCAGCAAGCCCGCCGACCAGCGGACCGAGGACTATATCAGCGGTCGTTTCGGCTAAACCGCTGGTCACCGGTTCTGCGGCCAGCCACGACCGCTGATCGGAGGGTCGTTTCGGCTCAACCGCTGGTCACCGGTTCTGCGGCCGGCCACGACCGCTGATCGGAGGGTCGTTTCGGCTCAACCGCTGGTCACCGGTTCTGCGGCCAGCCACGACCGCTGATCGGAGGGTCGTTTCGGCTCAACCGCTGGTCACCGGTTCTGCGGCCAGCCACGACCGCTGATCGGGAGGCCGCCTCGGGCGAACCGACAGCCGCAGGCCCTCCGGTCGCGTCCGCCGATCGGAGGGTCGTTTCGGTCAGGTCGGAGCACCCGCCCGGGACACCTCCCCCCGCTGTTCCTTCGACGAAGTGGACCTCCCATGCCCGCGCTCACAACGTCCGCATCCGTCCCGTTTCCGGGTGTCCCGGTCGAGGACGAACTGGTCGAGCGCCCGGAACGGTCGGAGGGGCCGCTCCGGGTCCTGCTGGTGGAGCCCGAGTCGGAGCAGTCGCACCAGCTGGTGCTGTCGCTGAGCGGGCACGACGTGGACATCACGGTGTGCGTGGACGGCGCCGAGGCCCTGCTGCGGGTGGGGATGATGCGGCCGGACACCCTGGTCACCAGCGCCACGCCGCCCGAGGTGGACCTGGAGACGCTGGTGCGGGTGACCCGGCGGGCGACGGAGATCCCGATCCTCATCGGAGTGGGTCCCGGCGACTCCCAGCGGGCGATGCGCGCGCTGGCGGCCGGGGCCACCGCGTGCGTCAACCGCCCCTACCGGATCCCGGAGCTGGCGGCCCTGCTGCGCGGCTCCCTCCCCGGCCCGGACGGCGGCGGCCCGGACGGCCCCGCCTCCTCGGCCGCGCTGCGCTCGGGCGCCCTGGAGCTGGACGCGCTGGGGCACCGGCTCTTCGTGGACGGCAACCCGGTCAACCTGGCGCTGCGGGAGTTCGGGATCATGGACTTCCTGCTCAGACACAGCGGCAGGGTGGTCAGCCGCGAGGAGTTGTGGACCGAGGTCTGGCACAAGCCGCTGCCTCCGGTGAACAACACCATCGCCGTGCACATCCGCCGCCTGCGGCACAAGCTGGGCGACTCCGAGGCCCAGCCCAGGTTCATCCACACGGTCCGCGGAATCGGGTACCGGCTGGACACGACGAACGGTTCCTGAGCGGAGGCAAAAGCGCGGGGCGAGGTTCGCAATTCCCCCACCGGGCCCTCCGGTGATACCGGCGAGACCCGTTGTTCATCTTCACGTCACCCTGCTTCGTGACGAACGCGAAGATGAATCGTCGGTCAATGCATCACGTCACCTTCGTTGCCGGCGGACCATCGGGCCACCCCGGCACCCGCAGTCATACCCGCAGGTCATCACCGCCCGTCTCCGGCACATGACGGAACCCCCCGCACGGCCCGAAACACGTGCCCGTTATCAAATGGTTACCGCCATTCACTTCGCATTCACTCTTCTTCTACCATCCCGCCTTCATTTCGATGACACCGCGTCTTTCTGCGCACTTACTGTCGTTTCACGTCAGCCCCGACAGCGGTGATTTCGACGAGGAGAACTACGACATGCGCAACGGGCGTTCCAAGCTCGCCGTTCTGGCGGCCATCCCCCTGCTCGCGGCGGCGTGCAGCAGCGGAGGCGACACCAGCAGTGACAGCTCCGGCGGCGGGGGCGGCGACCTCAGCGCCTCCCTGACCGGCGCCGGGGCCAGCTTCCCCGACCCCCTCTTCCAGGACTGGATCTACACCTACTCCAACGACGTCCAGCCGGGCGTCAGCGTCAACTACCAGAGCGTGGGCTCCGGTGCCGGCGTGGAGCAGTTCCTGGAGCAGACCGTCGACTTCGGCTCCTCCGAGGAGTACCTGAGCGAAGAGGACCTGGCCGCCGCGGCCGACGCCCGCGGCTGCGAGGCCGTGCAGTTCCCCGTCGTCTTCGGCGCGGTCGTCATCGCCTTCAACAACCCCGAGCTGGACGGTCTGGTCCTGGACGCGGAGACCATCGCGGCCATCTACGACCGTGAGATCACCACGTTCGACGACCCGGCCATCGCCGAGCTCAACCCGGACATGGAGCTGCCCGGCGACGAGATCATCCCGGTCCACCGCTCCGACAGCTCCGGCACCACCTACGTGTTCTCGCACTACCTGAGCACCGAGGTCGAGTCCTGGGCCGACACGTACGGCGAGGGCAAGGAGCTCGAGTGGGCCGACGGCCTGGTCGGCGGCCAGCAGAACGACGGCGTCGCCCAGGGCATCACCCAGAACCCCGGCGGCATCGGCTACGTGAACCAGTCCTTCGCGCAGGAGGCGGGCCTGTCCGTCGCCCACATCGTGAACGAGGACGGCAACCCGATCGAGCCGACCCTGGAGTCCACCATCGCGGCCTCCGAGGAGGCCGACATCCCGGAGAACTTCCAGTTCGCGATCGACGACATCGGTGGCGAGGGCTACCCGATCGCCGGTTCCAACTGGATCTTCACCTACACCTGCGGCTACGAGCAGGCCAGTGCCGACGCCATCATCGACTTCTGGACCTGGGCCCTGACCGACGAGAGCGCCCGTGAGCTGGCCGGCGAGCTGGGCTACGCGCCGCTGGGCGAGGGGCTCACCGACCGCGTCGTCGCCGAGCTGGAGAAGACCAACTCCGAGAACGGCGGCGAGGAGGCCGAAGCCGACGCTGACGCCGACGCCGAAGCCACCACCGAGTAGAACGCCCCGCGGGGCCGGGAGAGCGCTCCCGGCCCCGCACGCCTTCCTTCACCCCCCGCCCCCGCCTCGGGGCGGGCCGCTCTCCACTCCCCACGAAAGCCACAGAGGAGAAGCACATGTCCACCGAGGCCCGTGAGGCCCCCCAGGCCCCCGAGGACTCCCGGCGGGGGACGCTGAGTTCCGGCAAGGGGCGCCTGGCCGATCCGATCTTCAAGTGGGTCGTCGCCGCCTGCGGCGCCATCGTGCTGATCATCCTGGCGCTGATGGTCATCCGGACCACCAGCGAGGCCTGGCCGGTCTTCGTCAAGGAGGGCTTCTTCGGCTTCCTCCTCGGGGAGGACTGGCAGAGCGGTGGTTCGCGCACCGAGATCACCGGCACCTACGGCGCCTGGCCCTTCATCTACGGAACCCTGGTCACGGCGACCATCGCGATCGCCATCGCGCTGCCGCTGGCGATCATGGTCGCCGTCTACCTGACCCACCTGGCCCCGCGCCGCCTCGCCAAGCCGCTGTCCTACACGGTCGAGCTGCTCGCCGCCGTGCCCAGCGTCATCTTCGGCCTCTGGGGCCTGCACTGGTTCCTGCCTAACGTGCTGCGGCCCTTCTTCGACTGGCTCGAGGGCGCGATGGGGTGGTTCTTCCTGTTCGAGGGCCCGGTGCGCGGCGTCGGCTACCTGCCCGCGGGCATCGTGCTGGCCATCATGATCCTGCCGATCATGACGGCGCTCATCCGCGAGGTCGTCGTCGTCCAGCCGGTCGAGCAGCAGATGGCCGCCTACGCCCTGGGCTCCACCCGGTGGGAGGTCATCACCAAGGTGATCCTGCCCGCCAGCTTCTCCGGGATCGTGGCCGCCGCCATGCTGGGCCTGGGCCGTGCCCTCGGCGAGACCATCGCCGTGCTGATGCTGATCGGCGGCACGCAGGGATGGAGCGGCAGCCTGTTCGGCACCGGTAGCAGCATGGCCTCGCACATCGCCGCGACCTTCGGCGAGGCCTCCCCCGAGGTCCGGACGGCGCTGATGGCCATCGGCGTCGCCCTCTTCCTGGTCACGATGATCGTCAACGTCCTGGCCCGCGTCATCGTCTGGCGCCTGGGGCAGTTCACGGGAGACTCCGCCGTATGAGCACAGCAACCACCACTCCTCCGGACGCCCGGCACACCCCCCTGAGCCAGAGCGCCCCCGGCTCCGGCTTCCGCAGGTTCAAGGACCGCTCGGCGTCGGTGATGCTGACCGCCGCGATGGTCCTGGCGATGATCCCGCTGGTCCTCATCATCTTCGAGGTCACCCGGCGCGGTATCGGCGTCGTCAACCTGGAGTTCTTCACCGCGACCGAGCCCCCGCCGCGTCGCGAGGGCGGCGGTTACGCCGCCGGGTTCTTCGGCACGCTCTACATCATGGCGCTGGCGATCGTGATGTCGATCCCGTTCGGCATCGCCACCGCGGTCTACGTCGTGGAGTACGGGCCCAACCGCCTGACCGGCGCGATCCGCTTCTTCACCGACGTGATGACGGGCATCCCCTCGATCTTCGTCGGCCTGTTCGTGTACGGCCTGATCGTGATCGGCTGGGGCGGTATGGGCTTCGGTACCTTCGCCGGTGCCGTGGCGATCGCGATGATGATGCTGCCGATCGTGACGCGGTCCGCGGAGGAGATGCTGCGGCTGGTGCCGAACGAGATGCGCAACGCCAGCTACGGCCTGGGCGCGCGCAAGTGGCAGACCATCGTGCACACGGTGCTGCCCGCCGCCGCCCCCGGTCTGACCACCGGGTCGATGCTGGCCGTCGCCCGCGGTATCGGTGAGACCGCTCCGCTGCTGCTGACCGCCTTCGGTACCGGCCTGGTCGTCACCGCCTTCCAGGGCGAGCCGCAGGGCGCCGTGCCGATGCAGCTGTACAGGGGGGCCATGCAGCCCTTCGAGGCCGGTATCGACCGTGCCTGGGGCGCCGCCCTGTGCCTGTTCCTGCTGGTGCTGCTGTTCACCGTGATCGCGCGGTGGATCGGCTCGCGGGCCTCCGTGGGCAGCCGCTAGCGACCCGACCCCGTGGGGCCGTGCGCCGGAGAGTCCTCCGGTGCGCGGCCCCTTCGGCTCTGCGGGCCCCGGTCCCCGACCGGCTTCCCGAACCGCCCCCTCACCGGTAATCTTGCGCCGGACCCCGCCCCGAGACTCCCTGGAGACGAACGCAGATGTCCGACACCAACGAGTACGCGACGACCTTCGCGTTCGTCGACGCCGACAGCGACGGACGCATCTCCGCCCAGGAGTACGCCGACCTGATGCACCGCATGGGGGACAGCTGCACCGAGGACCAGGCCCTGCGGGCGATCGAGGCCATGGACCAGGACGGCGACGGGCTCATCACCCTGGACGAGTTCACGGCCTACATGTCCGACGCCCGGAGCTGAGTCCCCGAGGCGCCGTCCCGTGCGACGCCGACGGCACCGCCGCGAACGCGGCCGCCGCCGCTGGGGCGGGGCCGCCCGCGGCTGCGCCTCAGCGGGGTTCGCGCGCCAGGTAGACGGTGTCGGGCACACCGCAGGCGACCAGGACCTCGATGACCTCCACCGACGCGAACCGCCCGCGCAGCGACTCCTCGAAGGCGGGCACCGCGTTGGCGCTCCAGAAGGCCAGGACCCCGCCGGGGGCGAGCAGGCGGGTGAGCCGGTCCAGCCCCGCGGCCTCGTAGAGGCGGTTGTTGTTCTCCACCACCGTCCAGTCGGGCCCGTTGTCGGTGTCCAGGCAGACCGCGTCGTAGCGGACGGGGTTCGCGGCCGAGGACGCCTCCTCCAACCAGGCCACGATGTCGGCGTTGATCACCCGGCAGCGCGGGTCCCGGTGCACGTACTCGGCGGCCTCGCCCAGTTCTCCGTCGTGCCAGGCGATCACCTGGGGTTCGAGTTCGACCACGTCCACCACCGCCACCCTGGGGTGCTCCAGCGCCTCACGGGCGGAGAAGCCCACGCCCAGGCCGCCGATGAGCACCCGGGAGCGCGAGCGGCCCGCGGGGAGGGCGGCGAGGCTGGCGCGCACCATCTCGCGCTCGGAGGTGCCGTCGCGGGTGTCCATGAGGAAGACGCCGTTGGAGTAGATCTCGTAGTGCGCGCCCACGCGGCGCAGCACGAGGTCGCCGCCGGTCTCCCCGGTCACCCTCGCCAGCGTGACCGCCTCCTCCTCGGGTTCGCGGAAGGCGGGGGCGGTGTGCGTCGTCGGCTGGTCCATCCCCACATTGTGCCCGCCCGGCGGGGGCGCCGGCGCCCCCGGAGCGCCCGTTTGCCCCTCCCCCTGGGGGAGGGGCCACAGTGGAGCCATGCTTCCCATCGGTTCCTTCAGTGAGCTCACCGGTCTCTCGCACAAGGCGCTGCGCCACTACCACTCCCTCGGACTGCTGGTTCCGGCCCGCGTGGACGAGGACACGCAGTTCCGCTGGTACACCGTCGACCAGATCGAGCGCGCCGGGCAGATCGTCACCCTGCGCCGCGCGGGGATGGGGCTGGACGCCGTCCGGCGCGTGGTGGACGACCCCGGCCTGGCCCCGGACGCGCTGCGGCGGCACGCCGAGGACCTGCGGCGCGAGCGGGAGGCCCAGGACCGGGCGCTGTCGGAGGCCTCCGCGGTCCTGGCGTGGGAGCCGAGGGCGCGGGTCCGGGCCCGGCGGGCGCGCACCGCCCTCACGGGGGTGACCGCGCGGGCGGGCGAGGACTTCGACCTGGACCGGGCGCGCGCCGAGGTGCACGCCCTGGCCGGGCGGCTCGGCGCCCTGGCCGGGGAGCTCGGGTGGCGCGCCGACGGCCGGTGGTGGAAGACCCTGGAGCCGGCGCCGGAGGGCGCGGGCTACCGGGTGTGCGTCCCGGTCGCGGCGGCCGGGCCGCCGCCGTCCCCGCTGCCGGAGGACGTGGAGCTGGTGGAGTACGGCGAGGGCACCGAGGTCTGGTTGATGATGCCCGGCCGGGAGAGTCTGGGCGGCCTCACCGTGGCGATGACGCACCTGTTCGGGCACGAGGTCGAGGGGATGTTCGCCGACGTGGGCACCCTCCGTCAGTCGGAGTGCGACGGGGGCGTGGAGTTCGCCGTCGGGATGCGCCCCCTGGCGGACGCGGAGGCGTGGGAGGAGTGAGGGTCCGCGCCCGGAGGCGCCGTCGGCGGGAGCACGGCGCTGAGGGCGGCGGCGCCCCGGAGGAGGGCCGCCGAGCGGGCGTCGATGCTCGCGTCCCGGGCGGCCAGCGCGGTCATCACCTCTCCCCGCCGGTGCGCGCGGCGCAGCTGCGGCATCAGGTCCCGGAGCGGGGCGATGCGGTACCCGGCCATGCGCAGCTGGTGGACGATCCGCGCGTCCCGGACGTCGCCGGGAGAGTACCTCCGCGTTCCCCCGGCGGAGGCCCGGCGGGGCACGACGAGCCCCTCGGCGTCCCAGTGCCTCAGTGTCGAGGGCCGCACGCCGAGCGCGGCGGCGAGTTCGGAGACGCCCATGGAGTCCGACGGCCGGACGTCCCCGATCGGCTCCGCGGCGATCGCCTCCGCGGCCTCCCTGGCCAGCCCGAGCTCCCGGCGCTCGGTGTGGAGCCGGGCGTGCGCGGCGTCCAGGAGGGCGAGCAGGTCCGACGCCGGGTACCCGTGCGCGGCGCGCACGATCCTCCCGGCCTCGGTCGGCCCGGTCCCGGCGGCGAGGGACCGGTAGGCCAGGGCGGAGCGCACGTGCACCTCGGCGTAGACCCGGTGACCCGCGGCGGTGCGCGCCGCCGGGGGCAGCACGCCGTCGCGCTCGAGGTTGCGCACCTGCTGGACGGAGTACCCCGAGCTCCGGGCGACGTCGACCGTGCGCATGGCGGCCGACTTGCGACTTTTCACGCCCTCACCTCGCAGTCCTCGGGAAAAGCCTCCACAAGCACATGAATGAAACGCTAGAACACATGAGCATCGACGAGATCACTGAGTTCCTCGAGGGCCTTGAGGGCGTGCTGCCCCTCAGGCCGCGACCCGGCGACGGTTCGCCCGAGCTCAGCTGGGGCGACGCGTTCTTCTACTACGCGCCCGACGGCGTCGTCCCCACCACGACCCAGCCCTTCGCGACCATCGTGACGAAGGACTACCCCGACGACGGGGGGTCGCGTCTGGACCGGCCCGGCGCCTTCCGCCTGAACGTCGCCGCCGGGAGGGAGGCCTTCGTCAGCTGGACGGGCCGCGAGCCGCGCGAGCCGGCCCCCGCGGACGCGGACCCGAGCGCGGCGGACACGGTGATGGCGCACCCCGTCTACGGCGGCCTGGGCTGGCTCGCCGTGGTGAACCCGGGCCCGCGGACCGGGGCGGCGGTCCGGGAACTGCTCCGCACGGCCCACGGCCTCGCCCGCTCGCGTCACCGGCGGCGTGCCGGGACGGCGTAGGACCGACGGAGGCGCCACCGCGCGTGCGAACCCCGGTGGAGCACCGGAGGACGGCGGGGGCCGGCGTGGCGCCGGCCCCCGCCGTCCCCGCACTCAGGACACGGCCTACAGGCGACAGGCGTAGATGTCGGTGACCAGGATGGCGCGGGCGCCGAGCTGCCACAGGTCGTCCATGATCCGCTGGGCGTCCTTGCTCGGCACCATCGACCGGACCGCGACCCAGCCCTCCCGGTGCAGCGGGGAGACCGTCGGCCCCTCCATGCCCGGGGTGAGCGCGACCGCCGCCTCCAGGCGCTCGGCGTGCACGTCGTAGTCCATCATCACGTAGTCGCGGGCGACCAGGACGCCGCGCAGGCGGCGCACCAGCGTGTCGAACTTGGGGTTCTCGGGGGCCCCGGTCGGGCGGATGACCACCGCCTCGGAGACCAGGATCGGCTCGCCGAAGGTCTCCATGCCCGCCTGGCGCAGGGTGGTGCCGGTGGAGACCACGTCGGCGACGGCGTCGGCGACACCGAGCTGGACGGAGCTCTCGACCGCGCCGTCCAGGTGGATGACGCGGGCGTCGACGCCCTGCCGTTCCAGGTAGGAGCGCAGGAGGCCGTCGAAGGACGTGGCGATCCGCTTGCCGTTGAGGTCGGACACCTTCATGTCGGCGCCGCCGGGCGCGGCGAAGCGGAAGGTGGAGCCGCCGAAGCCCAGCGGCAGGACCTCGTCCACGGCGGCGCCGGAGTCCAGGAGCATGTCGCGGCCGGTGATCCCGGCCTGGAGGATGCCCTCGCCGACGTAGACGGCGATGTCCTTGGGGCGCAGGAAGAAGAACTCGGTGTCGTTGTCGGGGTCGATCATGACCAGGTCACGGCTGCTCTTGCGCTGCCGGTACCCGGCCTCGCGGAGCATCTCCACCGCGGGCTCGGAGAGCTGGCCCTTGTTGGGCACGGCGATTCTCAACATGTCGGGCATGTTCACGGCTTTCTCGTGGCTGCGTGTACGGGGACGTGGCGTCGGTGGCCGGATGCGCGCGGGCGGCGCGTCGGCCTACAGATGCTTGTAGACGTCCTCCAGACGCAGGCCGCGGGCCAGCATCAGGACCTGGAGGTGGTAGAGGAGCTGCGAGATCTCTTCGGCGGCCTGGTCGTCCGACTCGTACTCGGCGGCCATCCAGACCTCCGCCGCCTCCTCGACGACCTTCTTGCCGATGGCATGGACACCGGCGTCGAGCTGGGCGACGGTCCCGGAGCCCTCGGGGCGGGAACGCGCCTTCTCGGACAGCTCGGCGAACAGCTCTTCGAAGGTCTTCATGGTGTCTTTCCTCGACCGACAGATGCGCTACCAGCGTAGGCGGTCCGGCGCCCCGATGCCGCACCCACGCGGGGATGTCTCAACATGTGGTCGGCGGCGTGCGCCACACCGCCTCCCGGCCGCGCCCCCGGCGGGGCCGCCGCTCCCGCCGGTTCACCACACCCTGCGGGCGGCGGCGCGCATGACCGGTTTGGGGACGAAGCGCAGGAGCCCGGCGGCCGCCTTGTACTGGGCTCCGGGGACGACGCTGGTGCGCCCGGCCGCCCAGGCGGCGAGGGACTCGCGCACGACCTGCTCCTTGGAGACGAAGGCGAACGCGGGCAGTCCGCTCTCCTGGACCTCCCTGGTCATGTCGGTGCGCACGAACCCCGGCAGGACCGCGGTGACGTGCACGCCGTGCCCGGCGACCTCGGCGGCCACGCTCTCGCTCCACACGGAGACGAACTTCTTCCCGGCTCCGTACACCGAGCCGCCGGGGTTGGCGGTGACCTCGCCCGCCACGGAGGAGAGGTTGATGACGCCGAGCCTGGTCCGGCGCGGAGCGACCTTGCGGCGGGCGATCTGCACCGGCAGGACGGCGCGGGCCAGCTGGAGGACCGCGCGGACGTTGAGGTCGAGCATGGCGTCGATCTCCGAGGGCTCCTGCACGGCGAAGGGGCCTCCGTCGCCCCGTCCGGCGTTGTTGACGAGCAGGTCCACGGGGGCCTGGTCACCGCTGCCGTCGGCCGACAGGCGCTCGGCGACCAGGGCGAGGCCCTCGTCGGTGCCGAGGTCGGCGGGCAGGGGCTGGACGCCGACCCCGTAGCGTTCGCCGATCTCCTGGGCGAGGGCCTCCAGGATCTCGGCCCGGCGGGCGACGAGGACGAGGGAGTAGCCGCGCTCGGCGAGCCTGCGGGCGTACTCCTCGCCGATCCCGCTGGAGGCTCCGGTGACCAGCGCGGTCCGGGGGTGGACGGGGGTCTCGGAGGTGCCGGCCGGTTCGCTCATACCCCCAGGGTAGGCCGTCACGGGTCGCCCGGACCCCGGACCCCGGCCGCGGCGGGCGGTGGGCGGTGGGCGGGCCCCGGAGGCGCCCGGCCCGCGCGGGGTTCCCGGCGCGGCCGGAGTTCCCGTCCGCGCGGTGGGTAGGGACACACAGGGTTTCACCTGGGTTTTCCCGGAACCCGGTCGTGCCGACTCCCTCTGGGGCGGGCTGAGGCGTTAGCGTGCGTGTATGTCCGAGACCCACAGCCCTGCCGGACCGCTTTCCTCCCTGAGGTTGGACGAGCGCCTGCGCGACACCCGACTGTTCCTCAGCCAGGCGTTGCGCACCTTCCACGCCACCGGTTCCATCCTCCCCAGCAGCGGCGCGCTGGCGCGCGCGATGGCCGAGCACGTCCGGCGCCGCCCCGAGCCCGACCGTCCCCTGCGCATCCTGGAGGCCGGAGCCGGGACCGGCGCGATCAGCCGCGGGATCGCCGCCTCGATGCGTCCGGGGGACACCCTGGACCTCGTGGAGGCCAATCCCGAGTTCGCCGACTACGTGGAGGGCCTGCTCAAGACCGACCCGGTCCTGTCCCGGGTCGCCGACAGCTCCCGCGTGCACGCCAAGCTCGTCAACGACATGGGCACCGACCGGTCCTACGACGTGATCGTGTCGGGCCTGCCGTTCGCCAACTTCACCGTCGACGACGTCCGGGAGATCCTGGACTACTACTTCGAGGTGCTCGAACCCGGCGGGACGATGTCCTTCTACGGGTACCTGTACACCAAGGAGGTCAAGGCGGTCATCGCCCGCCGCGAGGACTACCTGCGCCAGGCCCGGACGAGCTGGCTGGTCCAGGAGTGGATCGACCGCTACGGCATCGGCTCCGAGAGGGTCTTCGCCAACGTCCCGCCCGCGTGGGTGCACCACCTGCGCAAGCCGGGGAAGGGCTGAGCCGGACCTCCCCCCGCACACAGCCGCCGACCCGGGCCCGCCACACGCGTGGCGGGCCCTTTCGCGGCCCTCAGGCCAGCGCGGTCCGGATGAGGCTGTCCAGCAGCTCGGGGTAGTCCAGGCCCGCCGCCCGCCAGATCTGGGGGTACTGCGAGTGCGAGGTGAACCCGGGCAGGGTGTTGACCTCGTTGACGACGGGGTCGGTGCCCCCGCGCAGGAAGAAGTCCACGCGCAGCAGGCCGGAGCAGCCGACCGCCTCGAACACGCCCAGGGCGAGCTCGCGCAGCTGCGACTCGATCCCGACCGGCAGGTCGGCGGGGATGTCGAAGACCGCGTCGTCGCCGTACTTGGCGTCGTAGTCGAAGAAGCGGTCCGCGTCCGCGACCCGGATCTCCAGCGGCGGCCCGACCCTGAGCGCGCCGTCGGGCAGCTCCAGGACGGCCAGGTCGACCTCGCGCCCGACGACCGCCTCCTCCACCAGCACCTTGGTGTCGAACTCCCGCGCCGTCTTGACGGCGGCCTCCAGCTCCGACCAGTCGCCGACCCGGGTCACGCCCAGGCTGGAACCGCTGCGGGCGGGCTTGACGAACACGGGGAGCCCCAGCTCGGCGCGCTCCTGCGGCGAGACCTCGTCGTCCGGCCCGCGCAGCACCACGTCCCGCGCGACCGGCAGGCCCGCCGCGCGCAGCAGCGTCTTGGTGGCCGCCTTGTCCATACCGGCGGCGCTGGCGAGCACGCCGTTGCCCACGTAGGGAACGCCCAGGAGTTCGAGCATCCCCTGGATCGTGCCGTCCTCGCCGTAGGGGCCGTGCAGGACCGGGAAGACCACGTCCACCTCGCCCATCGCGACGATCGCGCTGCCCAGGCCGTCGCCCGTGCGCGCGGACCGCTCCCCCTCGGGGTCGGGCTCGGGGGTCAGGGCCAGCAGGCGCTCCCCGTCCAGCGCGGCGGGGTCGTCGGTGTCCGTGCCCACCACCCACGCCCCGGCGCGCGTGATCCGGACCGGGACGACCTCGTACCGGCCGCGGTCCAGGTGGGCGAGGACCGACATCGCCGACGCGCACGAGACGTCGTACTCACCACTGCGGCCGCCGAAGACGACGGCGACGCGTGTCCTTGCCTCAGGCACTCGATATCTCCTTGCTCTGTTCGCACGGCAGGGGCCGCGCCAGGTCCTGGTGGAGGCGGGGCACGCGCGCGCCCACGCCGGTGAGAATCTCGTGGGGGATGGTTCCGGCCCAGTCGGCCCACTCCTCGACGGTGGGCTCGCCGCGGTCGCCGGGGCCGAACACGACCACCTCGTCGCCCTCGCGCACGTCCGTGCCGCCGACGTCGACCACGAACTGGTCCATGGCGATGCGCCCGGCCACGGGGTACCGCCGTCCGGCGATCCACACGTAGGCCCGGTCCCCCGCCGCCCGGGGGATCCCGTCGGCGTAGCCGAGCGGGACGAGGGCGAGCAGGCTCTCGCGCGGGGTGGTGTAGGTGTGGTGGTAGCTGACGCCCGTCCCCGCGGGGACCCGGCGGACCATGGCCACCCGGGCGCGCAGGGTCATGGCCAGGCGCAGTCCGAAGCGCCTGCCCTCGACGGGCTCCACTCCGTAGAGGCCGACCCCCGCCCGGACCAGGTCGAAGTGCGTGGCGGGCTCGTTGAGGATCGCGGCCGTGTTGGCCAGGTGCCGCAGCGTCGGGTCGAGCCCGGCCGCGCGCGCCTGGGAGACCGCCCGCCCGAAGGCCGCGACCTGCTCGGCCGTGCTCGCGGCGCCGGGCAGGTCGGCGGAGGCCAGGTGCGACCAGACGCCGCGTACCCGGACCAGGCCGCCCAGTTCCAGCACGCGGGCCAGTCCGACCAGGCCGGGCCAGGCGTCCGGCGGCGCCCCGTTGCGGCTGAGCCCGGTGTCGGCCTTGAGGTGGACGTGCGCGACACGGCCCGTGCGCACCGCGGCGTCGGCCACGGCGCGCAGGTGGCCGACGGAGGGGACGGACAGGTCCACGTCGGCGGCGACGGCGGCGTCGAAGTCCTGGTCCGCCCGGTGCAGCCAGCACAGCACGGGGGCGTCCAACCCTGCGCGGCGCAGGGACAGCGCCTCCTCCAGGGAGGTCACGCCCAGCCAGGTCGCTCCGGACTCCAGGGACGCGCGGGCGACCTCCACGGCCCCGTGGCCGAAGCCGTTCGCCTTGACGACGGCAAGAATTTCGGAATTGGTCCGCTTTGCCATGAACCGTACATTGTGGGCGATCGCGCTTATATCAACGAGGGCCTCACCCAGAGGCGAGACCGTGTGGCCGGGAAGGCAGAAGGATCGTTCCCCGGGGTCGGTCGACGGCATGACCAAAAAGTAGACACGACGCGCTGTGAACAGGGTGTGAGCACCCGCTTCGTCATGTCCCACGGAACACCCGCGGAGCGCGGAGGGAGAAGGAAGAGCGTATGAGGGTCTTGGTCGTGGACCACGGAGAGGACCCCGCCCAGCCGACCGCCTCGTGGTTGCGCGCGGCCGGTTTCGCCGTGGACACCGCCCCGGACGGGGAGACGGCGCTGTACAAGCTCGCCGTCAACGAGTACGGCGTCATGCTGCTCGAACGGGCACTGCCGGGACTGAGCGGGAACGAGGTGTGCCGCGTGGCCGCCGCCCTGCACGGCCAGGTGCGGGTGCTCATGACGAGTTCTCCCACCAGCCCGAAGGAGCGGCTCACCGGTTTCGAGCTGGGCGCCGACGACTACCTCACCAGGCCCCTGGACCGCGAGGAGATGATCGCCCGGGTCCGCGCCCTGGCCCGGCGCCCCGGCCGGGCCGAGCCGCCGGTCCTGGAGCGGTCGGGGGTGCGGCTGAACTCCGCCCGCTACGAGGCCTCCCGCAACGGCAGGCCCCTGCACCTGTCCCCCAAGCAGTTCGGGGTGCTGGAGGAGCTGCTGCGCGCCGACGGCGCCCCCGTGTCGGCGGAGGCGCTGCTGGAGAGGGTGTGGGACGAGAACATCGACCCCTTCACCACGATCGTGCGCGTCACCATCCGCTCCCTGCGGCGCAAGCTGGGCACCCCCAACCCCATCCAGACCGTGCCCCGCGTGGGTTACAGGCTGATGTGACCCGGATCCCGGGCGGGACGGGCTCCTCCGGCGGGAGCGGCGGCCGGAGCCCGGTGGCGCGTGCCCCGCGCGCCGACGACCGGCCCGCCGGGCGGCGGGAGGCGGGCGGTCGGGACCGAAGCGGCCCCGGGCGGTCGGCTCCGGGGAGCCGGGCCGGTCCGGGACGGTGGGAACGGGCCGGTCAGGACCGCGGCCGCGCCGACGTGTCCCATCGCACGTCCGGTGCCGGCGGGGGGCGCGTGCCCCGCCCCCAGGCCCGGATCCCTCGCAACGGTGGGTGATCACGGGATCGCACGGACCGGACTTCGCGGCCTTTGCCCATTTTTGCGACCGATTCGTGACCTGCATCACTGGAATCTGAGGTCGCAGGTACGGGTGAGGCGCAGGTAGTCTCGCGTTGACTTCCTGCGGACCGGATCTTTGCGTTCGGCACCACCTCTCGCCCCACACACACGTGAAGAGTTCCTGAGGATCCCTCTTGCGTTCCCAGAAGTCCCATCCCGCGCCACAAGCCCTGGGCCCACCTTTGTGCACACCCATACCAGCGTGAACCAGCAGCATGCGCGCGGAGTCCTACAGATCATCCGATTCCCCAGGTCAACGCGGACCAACGGAGGAGGCAACGTGACGGTCACCCAAGCGGTCGAAGCGGTTCCGGGCATTCCGGAGGACACCGCTCCCGCGATCATGCCCGTGGACGTCCGGCAACGTGTCTCCGCACTCGCCAGAACCTCGCGGCTCCTGGTCGCCTGCGACTACGACGGCGCCCTCTCCACGGTGGACCCGGCCGACCGGCGCCCGCTGCCCGAGGCCCTGCGCGCGCTGCGCGACCTGGCCGACCTGCCCGGCACCGTGTGCGCGGTCATCTCCGGCCGTCCCCTGCGCGACCTGGCCGCGCTCTCGCGCCTGCCCGTCGAGGTGCGCCTCGTGGGCGCCCACGGCACCGAGTTCGACACCGACGTGACCATCGACCCCGGTCACCGCACCACCGACGCGCCCTCGGACAAGGCCGCCGCCCTGGAGCTGCTGCGCGACCAGGTCGAGGCCACCGCCATCCTCTACATCGGCGGCGGCGAGGGCGAGGAGCCCGTCTTCATGCGTCTGACCGGTGCGGACGCGGGCGTGCGGGTCGGCGAGGGACCCACCGTGGCCTCCCACCGCGTGGCCGACACCCCGACCGCCGCGGCCCTGCTGTCCTCGCTGGCCGCCGAGCGCCGCTCCTGGGTCTTCGGCGAGCGCCCCACGCCCATCGAGCGCATGTCGATGCTCTCCAACCAGAGCTCCGTGGCCCTCATCGGCCCCGACGCGCGCCTGCTGTGGTTCTGCCACCCCGAGCCCGACTCGAACGCCGTGTTCGCCGAGGTCCTGGGCGGCCGCCAGGCGGGCGTGTTCGCCGTCGCCCCCGCCCACGGCGGCCGTCCGCTGGGCCAGCGCTACCTGCCCGGCACCATGACCGTGCGCACCCGCTGGTCGCGCATGGACGTCACCGACTACCTCGCCCACGGCACCCCGCAGGGGCGCACCGACCTGGTCCGGGTGATCAGCGGTGTCACCCCGGCCACGGTGGAGTTCGCCCCCCGGCCCGACTTCGGCCGCGCGCCGGTGCGCATCACCCCCCACGAGGACGGCCTGCTCGTGGAGGGCGCCGACTTCCCCATGGCCCTGTACTCGCCCGGCGTGGAGTGGGAGATCGTCCACGACGGTGTCTCCGACCTCGCCCGCGCGGTCGTCCACCCGCGCTCGGAGCAGCCCGTGGTGCTGGAGCTGCGCTGCGGCACCGACTCCCTCGTGCGCGGCACCCTGCCCGAGGCCGAGCTCCAGCGGATGTCCGGCGAGCACTGGTCGCACTGGCTCGACGGGCTCACCCTGCCCGACACCGCCCGGCAGCTGGCGGCGCGCTCCGCGCTCACCCTGCGCGGCCTGTGCACCCCGTCCGGGGGCGTGATGGCCGCCGCGACCACGTCGCTGCCCGAGGAGATCGGCGGCGTCCGCAACTGGGACTACCGGTACTGCTGGCTGCGCGACGGCGCCCTGACCGTGCAGTCGCTGGTCTCCCTGGGCTCGACCACCGAGGCCGAGGACTTCCTGGACTGGGTGCACCGGGTCGTGGACTCGCTGCCCGGCCCGGAGCTGCTGCGCCCGCTGTACTCGCTGCGGGGCACCGACCTGGGCCCGGAGGAGGTCATCGAGTCGCTGTCCGGCTACGCCGGATCGCGGCCGGTGCGGATCGGCAACCTGGCCGACCACCAGGTGCAGCTGGACGTGTTCGGCCCCGTCGTGGAGCTGATCGAGAAGCTGTCGTCGGTGCGCGGCACCCTGGCCGACCGCGACTGGGACCTGGTGCGGTCGATGGCCGAGGCGGTCGCCCGCCGCTGGCACGAGCCCGACCACGGCATCTGGGAGGAGCGCGACGAGCCCCGTCAGCGCGTCTACTCCAAGGTGATGTGCTGGGTGACGCTGGACCGCGCCGTCGCCCTGGCCCGCACCTACGGCCGCGAGGTGGACCCGTCCTGGCCGGAGCTGCGCGACGGCATCGCCGCCGAGGTGCTGGAGAAGGGCTGGAACGAGGAGGCGCAGGCCTTCACCACCGCCTACGACGGCACCGACCTGGACGCCGCGTCCCTGCACATCGGCCTGTCCGGGCTGATCGACCCGGCCGACGAGCGCTTCCAGGCCACCGTGACCGCCGTGGAGGCGGAGCTGCGCAGCGGCCCGACCGTGTACCGGTACCACCGCGACGACGGCCTGCCGGGCGGCGAGGGCGGCTTCCACCTGTGCACCGCGTGGCTGATCGAGGCGTACCTGCTGACCGGCCGCCGCGCGGAGGCGGACGAGCTGTTCAAGCACCTGGTGGACTGCGCCGGACCGACCGGGCTCATCCCGGAGGAGTTCGACCCGGTCAGCGAGCGGGCGCTGGGCAACCACCCGCAGGCGTACTCGCACCTGGGCCTGATCCGCTGCGCGCAGCTGCTCGACCGCCTCTGAGGGCCGCCAGGCCGTCCGTGGACCGCCCCCGGGCCCGTGAGGGCGTGGGAGCGCGCCCAGGCCCGTGAAGGGCGTGGGAGCGCGCCCACGGGCGGCCTGTCCGCTGTGGGGGTTCCGGGCGGTGACCGCAGGGGCCCGCCGGCCCGTCCCGTTCGCCGTGATCTTGTACCTGTAGCGAGGTTCGAGCGCCGAGACCGGCTATAAGTACAAGATCACCGCAGTTCAGAACCCACAGCTCACACTGGCGACACTTCCGGTCAGCCCACTAGTACCCGCCGGGGCCCGGGTGGTTCGGGTGGCCGCCGCTGCCGGGCTGGTGCGGGTGTCCGGGCTGACCCGGGTACCCGCCGTTGCCGGGGTACCCGCCGGGGCCCGGCTGGTTCGGGTGGCCGGGGTACCCGCCCTGGAGGGGCTGGTGGCCGGGGTCGGTCACGCGGAACCACTCCTTGGCGCTCTCGGTCTGGGTGAGGAGCAGGACGACCGCCATCAGCACCAGGCCCAGAGCCGGGTTGGACGAGTCGGTGACGAGGTTGAGGAGCCCGCTGGCGAACCCCAGGACCACGACCACGCGCACGAGCGTGAGCGCCCTGGCCCCGCCCTTCCCCAGGGCGACGACGACGTAGACCTCGAAGGCCGTGAGGGCGAGGCCGAGGATCAGGACGGCGGCGATCCCGCCAGCCCCCATGCCCGTCACGGCCTCGACCTGCTCGCTGGACATGCCCGCGGCGGCGGCGAGGCCGAGGAGGGCCAGGGAGTAGACGATGACGGCGAGCACGATCCTGATGATGAGGATGACGCGGACCGCCTTGAGCGGACCGGGCATCGGGGGCGCGGGGGCGTAGGGGTTCATGGGGCGGCGCCTTCTCGGTCGGGGCCATGTACGGAACGGCATGTTCCGGACATACGACTTACCCGCAAAGAAAACGGTTCCCTTCCAGAACCTTCTGCCGCGTTCGACGCCTCTTCCCGTGCCCTGCCCGGTCCCGCAGAGCGTCCGGCGCCCCGCCTCCGACGCCGCCGGGCCGGTGCCGCCGGGCCCCGGCGTGAGCGGTCCTCGGGGGAGGAGGCCCCGAGGACCGCGTGGGTGCGGGCGGGCGCGGGATCAGCCGCCCGCGGGCGGGTCGCCGTCGGGCCCGCCGGACGGGGCCCCGTCGCCGCCGGGTCCGCCCATGCCGGACGCCTCCTGCTGGGTGGCGCTGCCGGCGTAGTCGTTGGTCGGGTCGCGGTAGATGGTGTGGATGTGCCCCCACCCCGCCGTGGTGTACCCGTCCACGTCGGCGCCCGCCGAACCCCGCTGGTTGGAGAACTCGACGTAGACGTTCGGGCCGGAGATCCGGAAGTGGACGCCCTCGCCCCGGGCCATGTCGTACTCGGTCGCCCCCGACCAGTTCACGTAGGTCTCGTCGAGGGTCGCCTCGACCTCGGCCAGGGCCTCGGCCGTGGTCTCCTCGTCGGACAGCCCCACCCAGTTGGCGACCACGTCGAGCAGGAGCCGCCTCTGCCCGTCGGTCAGGTCCGCCCCGGCGATCCCGGTCCCCGTCGGGTAGGAGCAGGTGCCGCCGGGCGCGCAGGCGAGGTCCCCGACCTCCGAGCCCTGGTACAGGACGGCCTTCTGCTCGTCGCTCAGGCTGTCGTGGAAGGCGAAGGCCGTCTCGTACATGCCGGCGAGCGGCTGGACCTCGTCGCCCTCCTCGTCGGTGTAGACGGCGGGCTGGGAGCCCAGGTGCGTGGGCGCGAACGTGATCGAACCGTCGGCGCCGTCCAGCGTGGCGTTCACGCCGAGGTGGTGTCCGCCGAACTGCACCTCCCAGGCGCCGGAGTCGGACGGGTCGCCGAAGAAGGCGATGTAGTACTGGCCCAGCGACTCCTCGGTGCTGGAGCTGTGCTCCAGGAGGAACTCGTCACCGCCCATGATGCCGGTGACGCTCTCGTACCCCTCCTCGCTCAGCAGCGCTTCGAGGACCTCCATGGCCGCGGCCCTCTGCTCCCCGTCCAGGTCCTCCAGGTTCAGTCCGGCCCGGTCGACGAAGGTGACCGGGAAGTTCGACCACGACGTCGTCTTGGCCTCGTCGTCGTAGGCGTACACCAGCTGTTCGCGCTGCTCGTCCGACAGGGTCGCCGCGAACGCCTCCGCCGCGGAGGCGGTGTCCTCGATCGTCTCCCGGGTCGTCGTGGAGGACGCGCTCTCGGAGGGCGCCGCCTCCGACGCCGAGGACGTGGCGGCGGCCGACTCCGACGCGGCGGTGTCCGCGGCGGCGCAACCGCTGAGCGCGAGGCCCGCCGCCAGCAGCGCCGCTGTGATCCACGCCGCCTTCGTGCGTTTCGGGTGGCGCCCGGCGCCCGCCGTTTCCTGGTCGGTGGTGTTCGTCATGGGGACGACGGTAGGGAGCGAACCTTCTCTTCTCCCGTGGTCCGCGTTAGAGAACGGTGGGAACCGGGCGTTCCCCCGGGCCGGGGGCGCGGGTTCACCGAGCGGGCCGCCGCCGGGGCCGGACGGGCGCCGCGGGCCTCACCGGAAGCGCGGGCCCTCCTCCAGGCGCTCGCGCACGTCCGGCCACTCGTTGCGCAGCACCGAGTAGTACACGGCGTCCCGGCGGCGCCCTCCGGGCATGACGTTGTAGCTGCGCAGGACGCCCTCCTCGGTGGCGCCGATGGAGCGCAGGCCGCGCCGGGCGCGCTCGTTGAGCACGTCGGTCTTGAACTCGACCCGTTCGGCGCCCATCTCCTCGAAGGCGTTCCGCAGCAGCAGGTACTTGGACCAGTGGTTGATCCCCCGCCCCCGGAACTCGCGTCCCAGCCAGGAGCTGCCGATCTCCAGCCGCAGGTCGGGCTCGGACATGTTCCCGTAGCTCATGCTGCCCGCGACGCGTCCGCTCGCCTTGTCGGTGATGGTGAACGTGGAGCGCTGACCGCCGTCGCTGGCGGCCAGGTAGGAGTAGAAGAACCGGACGAAGCTCGCCTGGTCGTCCACACGGGCCACGAAGTGCGTCCAGATGTCGGGGTCCATGGCCTGTTCACGCCATCCCTCGCGGTCCGTCTCCACCAGGGGAGTGAGCAGCACGTGCTCGTTCTCCAACCGGACACGCGACTGCTCGGACCACGGCATGGGCACTCCTCCGGTGTACGGCGTTATGTCCGTTGCGGATTGTAGTGACGTCCCGCGAACCGTCCGTCGAGTGGGGTACCCCACAGCGGTCACCGCTCCGCGCGCCACCGGTCCGGGGGCGCGGATCCGCAGGGTGCGGGCCCTGCGGCGAAGCCGGTGGACGCGGCCCGGGCCGCGTCCGAGGAACCTCCAAGCCCACAGGGCGCAGGAGCACCCCCTCCCCCAGCGGTACCTCGCAGGTGTGCGCGAGGGGCCTTCCGTCGGAGGCCGCCGGCCGACACCGGCCGGAGTTCCCCCGAACGTGAACGCGGGGCTCCCCCGGCCCGCGGGGCTCCTCCGGCGCACGGAGCCTCCCCGGCGCACCGGCGGGCCGCCTCCCACAGGCCCCGTTCTGTCGGGCCCGGCCGGTAGTGTGCCCCCACCGACCGGCAGTCCTGGAGGAAACGAGCGCAATGGCCGACACCGTTCTCTCCCGGCGCGCGCTCAACCGCGCCACCCTCGCCCGCCAGTTCCTCCTCCGCCGGGTGGACAGGCCGGTGACCGAGGTCGTCACCCACCTGGTCGGGCTCCAGGCGCAGACCACGCACACCTGGTACGTCGGGCTCCAGAACCGGATCGAGGACGCGTCCCCCGAGGAGGTCGGCCGCCAGCTCACCGACGGCGAACTCGTCCGCGCCACGCTCATGCGCGGCACCCTCCACCTGGTCACCCCGGAGGACCTCCGCTCGCTGCGCCCCACGGTCCACCCCGTCATCGCCAGCGGCCTGGCGCACAGCAGCCACGGCAAGGCCACCGCCGGGGTCGACCTGGACGCCGTGGTGGAGGCCGGGCGCGCCCTCCTGGAGAGGGGTCCGCTCACCTCCGGCGAGCTGGGCGCGCACCTGGCCCAGCGGTGGCCCGGCGTCCCCGGCGGGGACCTGGCCTACGTGGTGCGCTCCCTGCTGCCCGTCGTCCAGATCCCCCCGCGCGGGGTGTGGGGCTCCTCCGGGCCGCCCGCGTTCGCCCCCGCCGACACCTGGACCGGGCTGGCCATGGACGCCGAGCCCGACCCGGAAGCGCTCGTGCTGCGCTACCTGGCCGCGTTCGGGCCGGCCACCGTGAAGGACGTGCAGGCGTGGTCGGGGCTGACCCGGCTGCGCGGGGTGGTCGACCGCCTGGGGGAGAGGCTCGTGGTCCTGCGCGGCGAGGGCGGCGCCGAGCTGTTCGACCTCCCCGACGCCCCGCGCCCCGGTCCGGACGTCCCGGCGCCCGTCCGCTTCCTCTACGACTTCGACAACGTGCTGCGCGGCCACGCCGACCGCAGCCGGATCATCTCCGCCGAGGACCTGGGGCGGCTCGCCTCCCGCAACGGGATGCCGCCCGCCACGGTGCTCGTGGACGGCGAGGTGCGCGGCTCCTGGAAGGTGGTCCGCACGAAGGCGACGGCGGCCGTGGAGGTGACGCCGTTCCGGCCGTTCGGGGCCGCCGACCGCGACGGGGCGGAGGCCGAGGGGTTGCGGCTGCTGGGTTTCCTGGCACCGGAGCGCGACGGGCACGAGGTCCGGTTCACGGCGCCCGCCTGACCGCCGCGCCCGCCCGTCGGCGCGTCCCCCGCCGCCTCCGGCCCCGCGCCGTCCCGGCCCGCTCCCCCGCTCCCCCGCTCCCCCGCTCCCCCGCTCCCCCGCTCCCCCGCTCCCCCGCTCCCCCGCTCCGAGGATCCGCCCCGAATCGACTCCTTCCACCTGGGTACGCCTGAGAAGTTCGTTTTGATGGGTCTTTCGGCGTCCGACATCGACGCATGTGACCGGACCACGGACACTACGTGTGGATATGGAAGGATTCATGGGTGACCGATGAGTTCCGTGCCGCGTTCCAACGCGTGCTCGACACCGCAGCCAGTCAGGCACCCGGGTTTCCGGCGGCCGTGCACGACGTGTTCCGGCTGTCCTCCCAGGTGCCCGTGGAAGAGCTCGCCATCGCCATGGAGGCGCTGGCCCCGGTCCTGGGCGACAGCGAACCGGTCGCGGGGATCGCGGCCGACCTCGCGGTCCTGGCCGGTGCCCTCGTGGAGGCCGGAGCGCCCGCGGGACAGGTGGGGCTGGAGGTACTGCGCCAGCTCGGAAGTTACGGTCAGGCCGCAGTGGCGTTCATGCACGCGTGGGACAAGACCGGCGGCGGACGGCTGCCCTCGCCCAACGACGTGTCGGCGGAGGACGAGCAGCGCGTCGAGGAGGTCCTCGGGGAGAACGCGCCGCTGGCCACCGTGGGCTGGTGGACGTCCCTGCGCTACGGGCTGGCCGCCAAGGCCATGCTGGGCGACCCCGAGGTGCGGGCGGCCGTGCGCGCCGACGCCAGCGCCCTGGAGGGGCTCACCCAGATCGTGCACGCGCTGTCCACGCAGCTCAGCGAGTTCGTCGAGGTGAACGAGCTCCTGCGGATGGCGGAGGCGGGCACGCTCCTGGTGCTGGACCGGGCCTCGCGCCGGGGCTTCCGGGTGCGCTTCGACGGGATCGGCGACAACTTCCAGCTGCACACGCTGCTCGCGGACGCGCTGATCGGCAAGGAGGGGCGGCTGGTGCCCGGCACCCGGCCCGACCCCCGGTGGACCGCCGCGTGCCTGGACGCCCCGGTGGACCCGCTGGCGGACGTGGTGCGCGGCGAGTGGGACCTGGTCGGCGGCGACGGCACGTGGGTGGGCAACGAGGCCTACCCCGGGGACGTCCCGCTGGTGGACGGCACGCGGGTGCTGGTGCTGGAGCCGCAGTCGCTCAGCCACTCCTGGCGCGCGGGGCGCAGGCACCCGCACATCCCGGGGTCGCTGGAGGTGGTGGAGGAGCTGCGCCACGAGGACGCGGCCGCGTGGTGGTTGCGGATCCACCCCGCCGGTTCGGTGCGCCACCCCATGGCACCGCCGATCGAGCTCGACGAGACGGGGACCCACCGGACACAGGAACCACGCCACTTCGGCGTGGCCGCGCACTTCGCCGAGGTCGACTCGGGGCCGATGTCGGCCGCGTTCCGGTCGCTGGAGCCGGAGGCCGATGACGCCCTGTCCCCCGGGGAGCCCGGCGCGGCGCCCGCGGAACCGCAGTCCCCGCCGGAACCCTGGGGGACCCCTCCCGGGGACCGGGACGAGCCCTCCGGGACCGACGAGCCCGAACCGCACCCGTGGGCCGCCGACCCGCTGCCCTCCCGCACGCGCCCGGAACCGCCGGAGGCCCCCGGGGCCGTGGACCCGCTCGCGGACCCGCAGGACCCCTGGCGGCCCGGGGAACCGGTGGAGGGGGCGCAGCCCTGGGACTCCCCGCGGTCGGAGGACTCCTGGGGCCCGGTGGAACCCGCGGAACCGCTGGGTGCGTGGAGGAGCCCCGAGCCCTTGGACTCCCGGGCACCCGCGGAGGCCGGGGAGCAGCGGCCGGAACAGGCCGAGTCCTGGCCCCTGGCCGCACCGGAGGACTCCTGGGGTTCCGCGGAACCGCTGGGTGCGTGGAGGAGCCCCGAGCCCCTGGACTCCTGGACACCCGCGCAGACCGAGCAGCGGCCGGAACAGGCCGAGTCCTGGCCCCTGGCCGCACCGGAGGATCCGCTGGGAGCCTGGGGACAGCCCGACCCCGCGGAGAGCCGGGAGCCGGCGGCCCCGGTCGGTCCCGCGGACCCGGCGGACACGGCGGGCTCCGGGGAGCCCGACGACGACCGGCGCCCCGGCGCCCGGCTGCTGCCGCCCATGCCGCCGGGTGTCTCGGACAGCTGGGCGTGGGCGCCCGGCTGGAAGTGGCCCGCGCCGCCCGGCTCCTCGGACTGACCGCGGCCCGCGACGCCGGCGGGGGCTCCCCGGACGAGGACGCGGGCGGCCCCGGGCGGACGTGGATCCGGCCCACCGCCCCGGCACCTGCTTCGGCGTCGGGGCCGCCGTATGACAGGTGTCATGCCGCTGCACCGGCGGCTCTCACACCGACGTGGTGATTCCTGCGTCTGGGGGCGGACCTCCCCGGTCGGCCAAGCTTGGGGGTATGACGACAGTGAACAACGACCGCTCCGACACCGGGTCCGAGACCGGTCCCGAGACCGGGTCCGCGCACGGAGCCGGGTCCGCGCACGTCGGCGGGGACTCCCCGGGCGGGGGCGACGGGCCCGTGTCGGCGCAGGAGCGCAAGGCCGCGGAGAAGGAGGCGCAGAAGGAGGAGGCCAGGGCCGCCCTGCGCGCCATGAAGCCCTGGAAGGGCAGGGCGACCCGGCAGGACAAGGCGCTGATGGCCGCCTTCGTCGGCGTTCCCCTCTTCTTCATGGCGCTGACGCCGCTGAAGCCCTTCCTGATCGCCCACCACCCGGTCCTGCTGGAGTTCGTCACCGGCAGCAACGCGGCGATCGGCGCGGCCGCGGCGTTCGCGCGGATCGGGGAGATCCCCCTGTGGCTGGTCGTGGTGGCGGGCATCGTCGGCAAGGTGAAGATCGACTGGCTGTTCTGGTGGGTGGGCAGGCGCTGGGGCCGCGGCTTCGTCAACCTCATCGCGCCGGGGGACAGGGCGCAGCGCTTCGCCGACAGGGCGCAGGACATGAACCCCTGGATCATGCGGACCGCGCTCGTCCTCAGCTACGTGCCGGGTGTTCCCACCGTGTTCGTCCTCGTCATCGCGGGCTGGACCGGGATGCGCCTGGTGCCCTTCCTCCTCCTGGACGCCCTCGGGGCCCTGCTCCTCACCGCGACCGTGGCCTCCGTCGGCTACGCGGCGGGCCAGGCCGGGGTGGACGTCGTCCTCCTGGTCGACAGGTACGCCCTCTGGTTCACCCTGGGCATCGTCGTCCTCATGGCCTTCATCCCGGTGTTCAAGAAGAACCGCGCGGAGAAGAGGGCCAAGGCCGCCGAGGAGGCCGAGGCCGCCGGGCAGGCCGAGGCGGCGCGGGGCCCGCAGGACTGACGCCGCGGGCCGGGACCTCCTCCCTCCGAGCGCGCGGAACCCGCTGCGGACAGGCGCTTCCACGGAAAGTGGCGCGAAGGAAGCGGCTGGTCACCCACGCGCGCGGGGCACCCGACTAGGCTGGCGTTCGGCAATCCGACAACCCGGGCAAGCCGACTGCGCTGGGTGCGTCACAAACACACTCAAGGAGATCCCGTCATGGGACAGCGACACTTCGATCTGGTGGTTCTCGGCGCGGGCCCCGGCGGCTACGTGGCCGCCATCCGCGCCGCCCAGCTCGGCCTGACGACCGCCGTCATCGAGGAGAAGTACTGGGGCGGGGTCTGCCTCAACGTGGGCTGCATCCCCTCCAAGGCGCTGCTGCGCAACGCCGAACTCGCCCACCTGTTCCAGAACGAGGCCGACTTCTTCGGCATCAAGGTCGACGGCAAGGTCGAGTTCGACTTCGGCAAGGCGCACAGCCGCAGCCGCGAGGTGGCGGACGGCCGGGTCAAGGGCGTCCACTACCTGATGAAGAAGAACAAGATCACCGAGCTGAACGGCCGGGGCACCTTCACCGACGACCACACCATCGAGGTCAGCGGTGAGGACGGCGCCACCGAGACCGTCACCTTCGACCACGCGGTGATCGCGGCGGGCTCCTCCACCAAGCTGCTGCCCGGCACCGAGCTGTCCGAGCGGGTCGTCACCTACGAGGAGCAGATCCTCAACGACACCCTGCCGGAGAGCATCGTCATCGCCGGCGCGGGCGCCATCGGCGTCGAGTTCGCCTACGTCCTGGCCAACTACGGCGTGGACGTGACGATCGTGGAGTTCCTGGACCGCCTCGTGCCCACCGAGGACGAGGAGGTCTCCAAGGAGCTGGGCCGCGCCTACAAGAAGCTCGGCGTCAAGGTGATGACCTCCACCCGCGTGGAGTCGGTCGAGGACACCGGCGAGGGCGTGCGCGTCACCGTCAGCAGCAACGGCGAGGAGCAGACCCTGGAGGCCGACAAGCTCCTCCAGGCCATCGGCTTCGCCCCCAACGTGGAGGGCTACGGTCTGGAGAAGACCGGCGTGGAGCTGACCGACCGGGGAGCCGTCGGCATCGACTCCCGGGGGCGCACCAACGTCCCGCACATCTTCGCGATCGGCGACGTCACCGCCAAGCTCATGCTGGCCCACACCGCCGAGGCCATGGGCATCGTCGCCGCGGAGACCATCGCGGGCGCCGAGACCCAGGAGATCGACTACCGGTTCATCCCGCGCGCCACCTACTGCCAGCCGCAGATCGCCAGCTTCGGCTACAGCGAGAAGGAGGCGCGGGAGGCGGGCTTCGACGTCCAGGTCGCCAAGTTCCCGTTCATGGCCAACGGCAAGGCGCACGGCCTCGGGGACACGCGCGGTTTCGTCAAGATCCTCTCCGACGGCAAGTACGGGGAGTTCCTCGGCGCGCACATGATCGGCCCGGACGTGACCGAGCTGCTGCCCGAGCTGACCCTGGCCCAGCAGTGGGACCTGACCGTGCACGAGGTCGCGCGCAACATCCACGCGCACCCCACGCTCAGCGAGGCGGTCAAGGAGGCCGTGCACGGCCTGGCCGGCCACATGATCAACATGTAGCGCACCGGTCGCCTGCGGCCCCGCCGCCCCGGGGAGGGCGGCGGGGCCGCGCCGTGTCCGCGCCGGGGCACCCGGAGCCGGTGGGACGCGGGGGCGGGGCGCGGCCCCGTCCGGGGCGAGAGGCACCGGCCGTCCCGGGGCGGGCCGCCGCCGCTGCCGCGGGCGCTCCGGGGACTTGCTAAGTTTCGTGTGTCCCCCGCCGGAGCCCCATCCCGGCCTCCGGTGCTCCCCCGACCGAAAGCCATCCATGCGCCTGATCCCGTCCACTCCCCTGTCGTGCCTGGGCACGGCCGTCGCCGCCGCCGTCGTCGGGGGCTTCGTCCTCGTCGGCTTCGGTGTGATCGACCTCGACGAGTTCGAGATGGACCTGTCCTTCGGGGACGGTGAGGAGGCACCGGAGCAGGAGGCCGGAGCCTCGCCCAGCCCCGAGGAGGAGCAGCCGGAGCAGGCCGTGCCGGAGTACGGGCTGCCCGAGTCGTGCGCGGCCGCCGGTGCCGCGGAGGTGGTGGGCGACCTGGCCCCGGGCCAGGTGCTCACCGAGGAGGTCGGGGAGGTGGAGGGCGTCGAGGGCGCCGAGCAGGTCGCGTGCTCGTTCAGCGACGGGGGCACCGCTCCCGGCACGCCCTCGTTCACCCTGGTGTTCACCCTGAACGCCGACCCGAGCGCCAACCCCGACGTGGTGCGGGTGCCCGGCGAGCAGGAGCAGATGAACTGGGAGGTGGACATCGACGTGGACGTGGACACCTACCACACCGAGGAGTCCGACTCCCTGGGCGGCGACCTGGAGTACGTGGGCACCGTGGACGGCTCCAGCCGCCACCTGTACCTGGCGCTGCCCGACGAGCTGTACGTCACCGCCATCGCCCACGGCGAGGAGGTCCCGCGCGAGGACCTGGAGCGGGTGGTCATGCTGGCCGCCGAGCGCATCCGCGGCTGACCCGCGGCGCGAACGACGGAGGGGGCCGCCCGGCGGGCGGCCCCCTCGTGTGTCCGGGCGGCTCCGGTGCCCCCGCCCCGCCCCCGCTCCCCGGGCCCGGGTCCTGGATGCGGAGTGCGGAGTGCGGGGCCCGGAGCCCGGGGCGCGGAGTACGGAGCCCGGAGCCCGGGGCGCGGAGTACGGGGCGCGGGGCGCGGAGTACGGGGCGCGGGGCCCGGGGCGCGGAGTACGGGGCGCGGGGCGCGGACCGGCTCTCCCGACGCGGTGACCGAAAGGGGTCCACCGTCCCGCCCCGTTCCCCGTGATCTTGTACCTATAGCGAGGTTCGAGCGCCGAGACCGGCTATAAGTACAAGATCACCGCAGGTCAGAACCCACGCCTCACACCGGCAACGGTTCCGGACAGCCCGCTAGTACTCCACCGGGATCTCCTCGAACTCACCGAACGGGCCCGCCCGCAGGGTCAGCTCCTCCACGTCCGTCGGCGGCGCGGGGAAGACCGCGACCAGGCTGTAGGTGTTCCCGGGTTGGAGGGTGTGGACCTCCTCGGCGAAGCTGCTGTAGCGCCCCTCGCCGAAGTCCATCTGGGCCACGTAGCGCACCAGGCCGCTCTCCGGCTCCAGCAGCTGGAAACCGCCGAGCGTGCCCTTGTTGAACTGCTCGGGGCCGCCCGCCTGAATGGCCTCCCGTCCGCCCATGTCGGGCATGGTCGGCTCGTCGGTGGTGTTGGTCAGCGCCACGGTGCCGATGACGTAGGCGCCGTCGCGGCGCAGCGGGTAGAGCTCCAGGCGCACCCCGTCCAGCTCCCCCTCGGCCACCACGGACCCGGGGTCGTCGTCGTAGGGCGCGGGCCAGGTGACGTTGCGCTGGGCGGCGCCCAGGCCGTCGTCGTCGTACTCCTCTTCCTCCGTGGCCTCCGCGGTGGTGTCGAAGACGTAGGAGAACTCCACGCGCCGGTTGCGGGCCCGTGCCTCGTCGTCGTCGGGGCCGCCCTCGCGGGCGATCGGCTCGCGCTCGCCGCGGCCCTCCACCTCCAGCGTGTAGTCGGTGCCCAGTTCCTCGGCGAGCAGGTCGCGCACGCTCTCGGCGCGCTGCACCGACAGGTTGTCGTTGTAGGCGTCGTCGCCGATGCCGTCGGTGTGGCCGATGACGGTGATGGCGGGCTCGTCGGGGTCGACGTTGCGGGCCAGGGTGGTGGCCGCGCGGCGCACCACGTCCTCGGCCTCGGAGGTCAGGTCCGAGCGGTCGAACTCGAACATGACGTCGGAGTGCAGGGAGATGATCTCCCGGTCGCCGTCGCGGGTGGTGGAGGCGATCTCGGAGTCGACGAAGCTCTGCACCCAGCCCTCGTCGGCCACGGCGTCCTCGTCCGGGCGGCGGTTGGCGAAGGTGAGGTTCTCGCCGCGCGGCGGCGGGTTGTCCGGGGTGAGGTGGTCGGCCCCGTTGGGGTCCTGCGGGTCGGCCCGCTCCTCCTCCACGTCCACGACCGGGATGCCGGTCATGGCGCCGAGGCCGCTGCCGACGAACGTGACCTGCCTGACCTCGTCGGGCAGGCGCGGGAAGTAGCGCACGTACTCGTTGGTGACCCCGTCGTGGACCGGGTAGAGGCCGTCCTGGTTGGGGCTCTCGGAGCCGTACTTGAGGCCCTCCTCGTCCAGGAACTGCCGGTAGACGCGGCCGGTGAGCGGGTCGACCAGGGTGTGGGCCATGCTCATGTTCCGGTTGGGTCCGGAGAACTCGTCGAGGTAGGTGACCTCGTAGTACATGACGGTGTAGTCGTCGGTGCGCTCCAGGCCGGTGACGGAGAAGCGCATCTCGTTGTCCCGGCCGGTGTCCTGGAAGATGCGGCCCTCGCGGACGTAGGGGAACTCCTCCCTGACCTCGGGCGGGCCCGACGCGTCTCCGAACGTCTCGGACCACCAGTCGGATATGTCCGCGGTGACCGTACAGCCGCTGAGCAGGAGGCTGCCCGAGACCGCCAGCGCGACCAGGGGTAGGGGCGACTTCCTCGCCATGTGGGGGAACTCCGATCGTTGAGGAGACGTACGGGCAACATCCTCCTGCACTCGCGGGGTGGGACCGACCGCCCTGCCACCTTTTGGCGGGTTGCGTCCGCTTGGCGGGCGGTGTCCGGTGTGCGGGGACTCCGGCGGAGGGGCCGCGGTCAGGCCACGGCCACCTCCTCGGGCCGGGGCAGGTGGCGCATGGCCGGGGAGAGGCTGAACAGCGCGGCGAGCGCCGAGACCAGCGCCATCGTCAGGAACACCCAGGCGGGTCCGGCGTGGTCGAAGACCACCCCGATCCCGAGGATGCCCACCGGCTGGGAGAGCAGGGCCATGAACGTGACCGCGCCCAGGACACGGCCCTGGTAGCGGTCGCTGACCGACGCGGCGACGTAACCGTAGAACACGGCGTTCACGCAGGGCACGATGGCGAACACACAGCCCACCAGCACTCCGAGGAACATCACGTTGGGCGCGAACAGCAGCCCGAGCGAGCACACCGGGGCGGCCCAGGCAGCGGCGAGGAAGATGGCCGAGGGCCGCACCCACCTGACGACCGTCCCGGCCAGCAGCGCGCCGAGCAGGCCGCCGGCTCCCGCCAGGGAGACGGTCAGCCCGATCTGGAAGTGGCTGGCGCCCTGGCTCTCGGCGGTCGCGATGAGGGCCAGGAAGGCACCCGTCTGGGTGTAGGTGAGGTTGAATCCGACGATCCACGAGATCATCGGCCGCAGGATCGGATGCCTGGCCAGCACGGTGAACCCGCTGACCGCGCCGCGCAGCGTCCACCGCTCCTGCCCGTCGGCCCGGTGGGCCTGCATGGGGCGGCGGATGAGCAGCACCAGGGACGCCGACACCAGGTAGGTGAGGGCCTCGGCGGCGAAGGGGAAGGCCCTGCCCACGCTGAACAGGGATCCGGCGAAGGGCGCGCCGAGGGCGGTGGTGCTGAAGAGGCGGATCTGGTTCTGGGCGGAGGCCTCGGCCATCTGCGGGGCGGGGACCAGCTGCTTGACGGCGGCCATCGCGACGGGGTTGGAGACGCCCATCAGCGCGGCGGAGCCGATCGCGACACCGATGATGACGGGGAGCGTGACGTTCTGGGTGAGCAGGAGGAACGTGAAGAGGGAGAGCAGTGCGAGCCGTCCGAGGTCGCAGCACAGCAGCACCGTGCGGCGGTTGGTCCGGTCGGCGAGCGAACCGCCGAGGACGGCGGTGACCATGGCCGTGGTGACCTGGGCCGCCCCGATGGCGCCCGCCTGCGCCGCCGACCCCGCGAGGAGGAGGGCGAGGAGGGGGTAGGCGATCTCGCCGCTCTCCTTGCCCAGCCCCGCGAGGAAGCGGCTGGTCCAGAGCATCTGGAAGTCGCGGTTGCGGGCGAGGGGGACGAACCGCTCCGCACCGGGGGCCGGCGGGTCCTGGCCGGGGGATAAGAGGGGGTGGTCCTGTTCCGCCGTCATCGCGATCGACTGCCCCGTCCGCGGGCCCGCGCGGCGGACCTGGCGAGGGGTGTGGTTCTCATCCCGTCATTATGAGCCTATTGCCCTTATTAGTGAGTTTTGTTGGTTCTGTACTCCGCACGATAGAGATCACCTGGAAAATCCACTCCCGGAGTGGTGTAGCCCCGGATCCGGACAAGGGCGGCTTCGGGGCGCGCGCGACCGTTCTTCCGGCCCGGAAAGCGCCGTGAGCAGGGAGGACGGGGGTTGCTCACCGGTACGCGACGGAAGTGGGAAGTGGAGTGTTCCGGGTTCTGCGGGAAAGGCGGGTTGGAGGGGAGGGGTGGGAGGGGAGGACGGCTGCCAGCGACGACGGGGGAAAGGGCGCGGGACGCCGTCGCGGGGCGGGAGCGGGGGGTGGCCGAGTCCGGCCACGGGAACTCGTGCGACCGCGTTCTCGGTGGTGGGGGCGGCGGGCCGTGGTGGAGGCGTGTCGGAGGACCGGGGCTCCTGCCGAACCGGGCCTGGACCGCCCGGCGCCGTGGCGCCGTGGCGCCGTGGCGCCGTGGCGCCGGTGAACCGTCCCGGGCGTTCCCCCGCTCGCCGGAGGACGGTTTCCGGTCCCGCGCGGCCGGACGGGGTCGGGGACCTCCGGCCGCGCGGGGCCTACCGGGTACCGCCGGAGCCCCCGCCGCGGGCGCCACCGGTGAACAGGGCCGGGCCGCCGTCGGGCGGCTCCCGCTCGCGCACCCGTGCCGGGTACTCGCCCTGTCGCTCGACGGCGCGCTCCTCCTCGGCGGTGAGCGGCCGGGAGCCGTGGACCGGCGGACACCGGGGGCGCTTGCGCCCCGTCATCGGGTCTCCTGCGGATGGTTGTGGCGGGCCGGCTGCGCGGGAACCCGCGGGTGCCCGGTGTGGCGTTGGAGCTCACGCTCCAGGAGTCCGGGGGTGGGCTCGACGTGGGACCGGTGCGGGGCCCGCCGGTCCCGGGCGGTCGCCACCCAGTACGAACCGGTCCACGCCACGTGGTGTGTGCGTCCCCAGACCGCTCGGAGCCGCGCCAGCGTCGCCCCGGGTGCCTCCCACCGGTGTCCGCGCACGGAGACGTGGTCGCCCTCGTGCCCGGCGTCCTCCGTGCACACGTGGTGTCGGCAGTCGCGGTCGAGCGCGGTCTCGCGGCACGTCGGGGGGATCACGGGACCTCCTCGTCCCAGACGGCCCCGTACGGCGGTTGCGCCGCGTGGGTGTACAGCCACCCGGCCAGCCTTCCCAGGTCCGGGCGCCTCCCTCCGCCCCGCAGGCTCAGGAGAGCGTCGCGGGCGTGCGCGACGCGGTCCCGGAGAAGGGCGTGGAACTGCCGTTCCGTCTCCGGCGTGGGCTCCAGCGGACGCGGCACGTACAGGGTGTCGGCGAGCGCCTCGACCAGGTCGGCCAGACCGACCAGGGCGGCCGGGTCGGCCGGGTCGGGCGAGCGGGTCTTGCGATCGCTGATCATGCGGCCACCGCCGCCCGGTGACGCCCCGAGTACCGCTCCTGGCGGGACAGGAGGGGGGCGGGGAGGGCGGGAGGGCCAGAGGGGACGGGAACGCCGAGGCGGGAGCGGTCGGCGCGGAGCACGTCCACCGCCACGGGGGCGGGTGCGGGACCATGCCAGGGCAGTGCCTTCGGCGCGGGCAGCGGCGGGGCCGCCGCGCCGGTGGTCTGGCTGGGCAGGACCAGCGGGATCGGACCCGTGACGACGTGCGGGCGGGGGGCTGGCGGAGCGGCGGCGTACCGCCGGACGCGGGCGGCGCGGCGGCGGACGGCATGGGCGGACGCTCGGGCCAACAGCCACAGCGCGGACGCGATCAGGAACAGGTATCGCACGGGGCGACTCCTCAGTCGGGTGCCGGGTGGGAAGCCCGGCAAGGGATGAATACAAGACCCAATACTGACTCTGTCAGACTGACAGGTCAATAGGACACTGTCAGACTGACCGTTATGCCCACTTCTGAAGAGGAGCTTTATGATCCAGAGGGCACCCGACCACCCAGCGAAGGCAGACGTGGCACCACAGAAAGACCGACCCAGCATCGAGCGAAGGCGGTTCGCCGCAGAGCTGCGAAGCATGCGTGAGGCCGCCGGGATGACCGCCGAGGACGCCCGTCTTGCGCTGGACTGGTCCAGTGGCCGCCTCAACCACATCGAGGGCGGACGCCATTCCGTTCCCGACGTGTCCGCGCTCAAGGCCCTCATGGACCTCTACGGGGTGACGGACCCGGCCCGGCGTGAGTCCCTTCTCGCGCTTCGCAAGGAAGCCCGCCAGAGGCCGTGGTGGCACGATTTCGAAGACGTCCTCGACGACGGGTACGTAGGGTTCGAGGCCCGCGCTCGCCGTATCTCAGCGTTCCACCCGATCGTTGTGCACGGACTACTCCAGACCCCGGCCTATGCCGCCGCGTCCGCCCGCGCGTCCCTCGCACGCACGGAGGAGGAGATCGAGCGCATCGTCGCGGCTCGGATGGAGCGGCAGAAGCTTCTCACCCGCCCCGACTCTCCGGAGTTCCGGTGCGTCCTTGACGAGGCCGTGCTTCTCCGCCTGGCCGTGACCCCAGATCTTGCACGCGACCAGCTCCGGCACCTGGTGGACGTCGCCGAAGCCGTCAACACGGTCACGCTCCAGGTGTTGCCGATCGGCGTAGGCATGCACGGCTGCATGCACGGGTCCACGGTGCTCCTCGACTACGACGACGAACGTGACCCCAGCCTCGTCTACTTGGAGACCCGTGGCCGCGGAACCTACTTGGACTCTCCTGCGCAGGTGACCGACTACCGGCTTGCGCTGGATGATGTCGCTGCCGACGCCCTGTCCGAGGGCGCCAGCATCGACCTGATCAAGAGCATGATCACCAACTAGAAGAGGCGCCGTGTATTCATCCCTGGAGTTTCGCAAGTCGAGCTACTCCGCCAACGAGGCCGCGTGCGTGGAGGTCGCCGACGCCCCCGGCATGTCGGCCGTCCGCGACACCCAGAACCGCGACGCGGGCATGCTGACCTTCCCGTCCACTGAATGGCGGGCGCTGATCGACACGGCCCGCCGGGAGGCGTAGGCAGACATGCGGAAGCCCCCACCCACAGAGGGTGGGGGCTTCCGTGTATTCATCCCGCGCCGAGTCTATCCCGCGCGCAGAAGTCCGAACAGACCGTCATCGGGCCGGTTCCCGGGCCCGCTCGATCGGGTCGTTCCCAGCCTCTGCCGAGGCCACCGGGCCTCCGGCGTCAAGGGCTTCTTCGATGAGGTCCGGCGGGAACGGGCTCGGGCCCAGGCAGGGGCGCGCGAGCCGCCTCAGGCCGTCTGCGGCCTGGTCGCCTTGCCGTCGAGCCAGAGTTCGGTGGAGGAGTCCCGGTGGGTACCGGTGGTGCCCACGTGCTTGGCGCTGATCCGCGGACCCTTCTTGATGACGTGGACCAGGGCCATGGCGTGGCCGCGCCCCAGGCCGTAGTCCTCGGCCAGCCACTGGACGATGGTGCCCGCCTTGACGGAAGGGTCGTCGTAGCCCCTCTCCTCGGCACGGTCGACGAGCGCGCGCGGGGTCAGACCGGTCTTGTCCTCGACGGCGTCCAGATAGGCCTGGAACGACATGGGGGCCTCCTCAACTGGGCAGGCCCCGATGCTCGCACGCGCCTGCGACACTCCCGGCGGTGACGGCGTCTTCATGGCCCTGAGCAGCGCCCACCCGTATCGTGTCCGACGTGACACGAGTCTCATCCACCTCCGAGTCCGCAGCCCCGACGGACGCCGACGCCGCACCCCGCTCCGCAAGCGCCCCCGGAGGCGCGTCCAGAACCGCACCCCGCACCGGTCGCGGGACCGGCCCCGGTTCCGCTCGTGGTCTCGATCCCGGGTCCGCCCGCGCGCCTGAGCCCGTCCGCGCGCCTGAGTCCGGGCCCGGCCACGAGCCCGAGTCCGCCGCCGTCCGCGCGGTCTGGCGGGAACTCGGCCTCCCCGGGCTCATCGACGTCCACACGCACTTCATGCCCGACAACGTGCTGCGCAAGGTGTGGGCCCACTTCGACTCCCTCGGCGGCGTGTGGCCGATCACCTACCGGGGCGACGAGGACGAGCGCCTGTCCCAGCTCCGGGGCTTCGGGGTCCGGCACTTCACCGCCCTCTCCTACCCGCACCGCCCCGGCATGGCCACCTGGCTCAACGACTGGGCGGGCGGCTTCGCCGACCGCAACCCCGACTGCCTGCGCAGCGCCACCTTCTACCCCGAACCCGGTGCCCGCGACTATGTGGCCGCCGCGGTGGAGGCGGGTGCCCGCGTGTTCAAGGCCCACCTCCAGGTCGGCCGCTACGACCCGCGCGACCCGCTGCTGTCCGACGTGTGGGGAACCCTCGCGGACGCGGGCACCCCCGTGGTGGTCCACTGCGGTTCGAGCCCCGAGGCGGGCCCCTTCACCGGCCCCGGCCCCTTCGCCGAGGTCCTGCGCGCGCACCCCGGGCTCACCGCCGTCATCGCCCACGCCGGGGCGCCCGAGTACCGCGCCTTCCTGGACCTGGCCGAGCGTCACGACCGCGTCCACCTGGACACCACGATGGTGTTCACCGAGTTCGCCGAGGCCCGGGCGCCCTTCCCCGACGAGGAGGTCCCCCGCCTGAAGGACGTCGCGGACCGCGTCCTGTTCGGCACGGACTTCCCGAACATCCCCTACCCCTACCTCGAACAGCTCCGGGCCCTGGCCCGGCTCGAACTGGACGAGGACTGGCTGCGGGGCGTCCTGTACGGCAACGCCGCCCGCCTGTTCGGGCTCTGAGCGCCGCCGGACCCAGACCCCCACCCACCATCCCCGACGCAGAAAGGCACCACGGCACCATGGAACTCGCCCTGACTCCCCTGGAGTTCGCCCGCCGTACCCGCAGACTGCACCCCCGGCGCGAGGCGGTGGTCGACCGCGGCCTCCGGCTGACCTACGAGGAGTTCTTCGACCGCTGCGACCGCTGGTCCTCGGCCCTCCAGAACATGGGGGTGTCCAAGGGCGACCGCGTCGCCTACATCTCCCCCAACACCCACGCCCAGCTGGAGTCCTTCTACGCGGTGCCGCAGCTCGGCGCGGTACTGGTGCCGGTCAACTTCCGGCTGTCGGCGGACGACTTCGTCTACATCGTCAACCACTCCGGGGCGCGGGTCCTGTGCGTGCACGCCGACCAGCTCGACGCCGTGGACGGTGTCCGCGACCAGATGCCGGGCGTGGAGCGGTTCGTCGCCCTGGAGGGGGCGCGCCCGGGCTGGGAGGACTACGAGGCCCTCGTCGCGGAGGCCTCCGCGGACTACACCCGCCCCGGGATCGACGAGACCGATCTGCTGACCATCAACTACACCAGCGGCACCACGGCCCGGCCCAAGGGGGTGGTGATCACCCACCGCAACGCGTACATGAACTCGGTGGGCACGCTGCTCCACCTGCGGATCGACATCGGTGACCGGTACCTGTGGACGCTGCCGATGTTCCACGCCAACGGCTGGACCTACACCTGGACGGTGACCGCGGCGGCCGCCACCCACGTGTGCCTGCCCGCGATGGACCCGGCCGCCGTGTACGAGCTGATCCGCTCCGAGGGGGTCACCTGGCTGTGCGCGGCGCCCACCGTGCTGATCATGCTGGCGAACGCACCCGAGGAGGCGCGCGGCGAGGTTCCGTCCGGCGTGCACGTGGTGACGGCCGGGGCCTCTCCCGCCGCCGACACCATCGAACGCCTGGAGGACGGTTTCGGGTGGACCGTGACCCATGTCTACGGGCTGACCGAGACCACGCCGTTCATCACCGTGTGCGAGCCGCGCGCCGAGCACGGGGGCCTGTCCCCGCGCGACCGCGCCGCCGTCAAGGCACGCCAGGGGGTCGAGCTGATCACCTCCGGCGAGCTGCGGGTGGTGGACGCCGACGGCGCCGAGGTCCCCTGGGACGGCACGACCGTCGGGGAGATCACCGTGCGCGGGAACGTGGTCATGAAGGGCTACTACAACGACCCGGAGGCCACCGAGAAGGCCATGGGCGACGGCTGGTTCCACACCGGCGACGCGGCGGTCACCCACCCGGACGGGTACGTGGAGATCCAGGACCGGATCAAGGACGTCATCATCTCCGGCGGGGAGAACATCTCCTCCGTCGAGGTGGAGGGGGTGCTGCTGCGGCACCCGGCCGTTCTGGAGGCGGCCGTCGTGGGCGTGCCGCACGAGCGCTGGGGCGAGTCGCCGAAGGCCTCCGTGGTCCTGCGCGAGGGCGCCACGGCCACGGAGGAGGAGCTGATCGCCTTCGCCCGCGACAACCTGGCGCACTTCAAGGCGCCCACGAGGGTGGAGTTCGTGGAACAGCTCCCGAAGACGGCCACCGGCAAGATCCAGAAGTTCGTGCTGCGCGGGGGCGCGTCCGCGGTGTCCCGGCAGTAGCCGCCGCGCTCCGGCCGGGCCCCTCCTCCGCACACGGGGCCGGAGGGCCCCGGCCGGGCGGGCGCGGTCCGGTGCGCCGACCGCGGCGCCGTCCTCCCCGCCGGGCCCCGCGGACGGTGTCCGCGCCGGCCGGGCGGCGTTCACGTCAGCCGGGCGGCGTTGCGTTCCGCGGACGCCGCCCGGGGTCGTCCGAGCGGGCTCCGGGTCAGCCGGGTGACGGGGCGAGCAGGACGAACCCGGCCCGGAAGGGGTCGGAGCAGACGGCGAGCCGCCCCACCCCAGGGGTGCTCTCCGGTCCCGTGTAGACCTGGCCGCCCGCGGCCCTGACCCTCTCCGCGGCGGCGTCGCAGTCGGCGACCGTGAACACCGGGTGCCAGTCCGCGGACCCGCCGTTGTCGGTCAGCTGGGCGGGGTCGACCGCCATGATCCCGCCGTGCGCGCGCTCCTGTCCCGCCCCGGCGGGGGTGAGGATCGTGTACGTCCCCGCCTCACCCGGCAGGTCGAAATCGGTCAGGCCCCATTTGAAGAGGCGCGTGTAGAAGTCGCGGGAACCGTCCCCGTCGGGTGTCCACAGCTCCGCCCAGCACAGGCTGCCCGGCCGGTCGGTGGCCTCGAACCCGTGCATCCTGACGGCCTGCCAGAGGCCGAAGTACCCGCCCTGGGGATCGAAGAACTGCGCCGTGCGGCCGAAGTCCCACACGTCGAAGGGTTCCACCACCAGGGTTCCGCCGAGGCGCTCCACGGTGATGATCGTGTCGTCCACGTCGGGATCGGCGAAGTAGACCGTCCACGACGGGCGCTCGCCCTCGACCCAGATCGGTCCCAGTCCGCCGACCGCCGCGCCGTCCAGGCGCAGGATCAGGTAACCGCCGCTGTCGGGGCCCGGTGACACGGCCTCCCATCCGAACAGCTCACGGTAGAAGGCCGCCGAGGCCTCGACGTCGGGTGAGGACACCTCGGTCCAGCAGGGTGTTCCGGGCATGAAGTCGGTGGTGATCATCGCTGCCCCTCTCCGTAGCGGACACGCCACCCTTCGAGTCTGTCCCGACCCGGCGGAGCTCCGGGGATCGGAGGGGCAAAGACTCACACAACTCACCGTTGCCCGCACCGCCCGGGGACGAGGGCTGTCGGCGGGGCGCGTCGCGCCCCGCCGGGGGCGTGGAAGCGGGGCCCGGCGGCGGCACGGGCGCGCTCAGTGCTTGAAGTGCACGAACAGGCGGCCGAAGTTCTTGGAGTCCTTCTCGACCCGGTGGTAGCGGGCCTTGACGTCCTTGCGGTCGAGGAAGCGCAGCACCCGCTTCTTCAGCTGGCCGGAGCCCTTGCCGGGGATGATCTCGATGCTCTTGGCCCCCGTGCGCTCGGCCTCGTCCATGATGTCGCTGAGGGCCCGGTCGATGTCGCGGCCCTTGTTGAAGATGTCGTGCAGGTCGAGTTTGAGCCGCAACGTGCCTCCTCCGCGTCAGGTAGCCGGATCATACGCGGCGCGGGGCCGGGAGCCGGGGCCGCGCCGCGGCCCCGCCCTCCGGTGTCGGCGGCCCCCGGTCACGCCCCGAGGCGCAGGGTGAAGACCATCCGGTCCACGCCCGGCCCCTCGTAGTCGGTGTGCGGGCCGGTGACGGCGAAGCCGTGGGCGCGGTGGAAGGCGATCGAGCGCTCGTTGGCCGGGGACGTGACCGCGCGTACGACCGTGCACCCGCGTTCCCGCGCCCCGTCCGTGAAGCGCCGGTACAGCCCGCTCGCCAGTCCCGACCTGCGGTGCCCCGGAGCCACCCCGGCGAAGTGCACGTACGCCTCCCCGGGCACGGACGGCGAGGGGAAGCCGACCAGGAAGCCCGCCAGCTCCCCCTCCGCCTCCGCGATGAGGCTGGTGGTGTGGAAGTGGTCGAGGAAGAGCCGGGGGAGGATGTGCGCCACCGGGCGCTCCCACCAGTCGTCGCAGACCGCCACGATACGCGGGTGGTCGGAGGGGAGGGCGGTTCGGACACGGACGTCGGTCACGCTGGGGCTCCTGTCGTCGTCGCGGCGCACCGGCCCCGGAAGTACCCGTCCGCGGGCCCGCGAACCCCGCCCCGGGCGCGGCGCTACGGCAACACCTCCTCGAAGGCCCCGCGCACCGCCTCGTCGCGGTCCAGGACCGCGAACACCACCCGCTCGAACACCCCCGCGAAACCGCCCTCCCCGCACAGGTGGGTGGCGAAGGCCCGCGCCACCTCGGCCGGACGGTTGCCGAACACTCCGCAGCCCCAGGCGCCGAGCACCAGCTGGGAGACCCCCTGCGCGGCGGCGACGGCGAGCACTCCGCGCGCCCGCGCGGTGAGCACCCGGGGGATGGCGTCGGCGCCCTCCTGTCCGTTGCGCTCCACCATCCGCCGGTTGGGCGCAGCGCAGGTGAGGAAGGAGACCGGCAGGGGCTCGGGCAGCCAGCCGCCGCGGTCGTCGCGGTACACCGGCACGCCCGGCGACCAGATCACCCGGTCGCTGTAGAGCAGGCTCCGCTCACCGCGGTGGTGCTCGTAGAACTCCGGGCACAGTGTCAGCGACGCGTACAGCGCGCTCGACCGCGCCAGGCTCTCCTCCTGTGCGCGCGCCCCGTTGGCCACACCGCCCCCGGGGTTGCGGGCGGAGGCGAAGTTCAGCGCCGCCACATGACCCGTGCCCGCCAGCCGGGCGGCGGCCGCGAGCGTGCTCTCCCCGGTCACCTCGAACCGGGTGGCGTGCCCGCCCTCCGGAGCGGTCATCCCCTCCAGCTCGGCGGGCGGGTGGAGCCGTGTCCCCGCGCGCATCGCCGACAGCATGGCGGACAGGTCCACCTCCCGGCCGTCGGCCCGGTAGCCCTGCGCCTCGAACGCGGCCCTGGTCTCCTGCCACACACGACGCAACCTCTGGGACACGCGCCCCTCCCCTCACCGGTCACGCAACCTACTCCCCCCGTGCGCGCCTGTGCCAGGAGTTTTCTCCGTCCGGTCACCGTCCCGGCAGCCGACCGAAAATCCTGGCCCCGTCGGAGGCCGGGAGGGGATCATCGGAGGCGCGCCCGGGGGGCATCGGAGCCGGGGATCGGGGCCGGGAGCCGGGGAGGGCGCGCACGCGCCTCCGGGTTCCTGTCACGCGTGCTCCGCCACGGCCGCCACCGGCCGCGGGGCGTGTTCCTCCGGGGGCCAGGGCCTGTCCGCCGGGAAGGTCAGGGCCTGTCCGCCGAGAAGATCGCGGTGCCGGGGATCATCCGGCCGCGCACCGGCCCCCATCCGCCCCACACCCGGTCCAGCCCCTCGGGCCACTCCGGTTCGACCATGTCCCGCAGCACCAGGCCCGCGCGGGCGATCCCGCGCACCCAGTCGCCCACCGTGTGGTGGTGCTCCACGTAGACCGCGTTGCCGTCGTCGTCCTCCTCCACGTACGCGCGGCGGTCGAAGTAGGACTGGTGCACGGTGAACCCGTCCTCGCCGGGGTCGTCCGGGAAGCTCCACCGGACCGGGTGCGTCACCGAGAACACCAGCCGCCCCCCGGGCCTGAGCACCCGCGCGGCCTCGGCCAGGGCGTCGTCGGCGGAGGGCACGAAGGGGAAGGCCCCGAACGAGGAGAACACCACGTCGAAGGAGGCGTCGGCGAAGGGCAGCCTCTGGGCGTCGGCCTGCACGGCGGCCAGCGCGTGCCCGGTCCCCTCGTCGATCCTGCGCGAGTGCTGGAGCTGGCGGAAGGACAGGTCGAACCCGACCACCTCGCGCACCCCCCGGGCGCGCAGCCACCGCCCGCACTGGCCCGCGCCGCAGCCCACCTCCAGGACCCGGGACCGCAGGAGGTCCTCCGGGTCGCCGAGCAGGCGCGCCCCTGCCTCGGTCAGACCCTCCGGGCACCACACGAACTCGGCGTCACCGAGGAAGTCCCCGTGCTCGGCCTGGTAGGCGTCGGCCGCGCCGTCCCACCACAGGCGTCCGGCGCGGGCGCTCTCCGCGGCGTCCACCGGGCGGCGCCCGACGCGCCCGGGAACCGGATAGCCGTCGTCGTACATGGCCCCCAGCCTCCCAGAAGATCCGGCGGGCGCTCACCCCGGTCCGCCCGGGTGTCCGTCCGCGCCTTCACCGCCCCGGCCGGCGCGGGCGCGCGGCCGGTGTTCGATGTCCCGGGCTGCGCCGCGACCGGGCGGCAGGAAGTGTCGCCGGTGTGAGGCATGGGACCATGACCTGCGGTGATCTTGTACTTATAGCCGATCTCGGCGCTCGAACCTCGCTATAAGTACAAGATCACGGCGAACGGGGCGGGCCGGTGCACCCTCCCGGTCACCGCGCTAGGCGGTTTCCGAACGCCCCGTGCCCGCGGTCGCGCCGGACCCCCCGTCGGTCTCCACCGCCCCAGCGGTTCCCGCGGTCTCCGCGGGTCCCCCGGACCCCCCGTCGGCCTCCACCGCCCCGGCGGCCTCCGCGGCCTCCCCGGTCCCGGCGGCGGCACCGGGCTCCCCGGCCCCGGCCTCACGGGCGTCCCGGGTCTCGCGGCGGACGAGGAAGACCCATCCGACGACGGCGACGACCGCGAACACCCACCACTGCACGGCGTAGGACGCGCTCATCCCCGCGTCCTCCTCGTGCAGGGCGACCGGCTCGGGCGCCGCCTCCGGCATCGGGTCCTGCCGGGTCAGCTCGACGTACCCGCCGTAGACCGGGTAGGGCAGGTCGTCCGCGATCATGTCCACGTCGACCATCATCAGCTGACCCTCGGGCAGGTCGTCGCGGTTGCGCAGCCCGGTGTTCTCCTCGGTCTCGGAGTAGTGCAGGCGCCCGGCCACCTCCACGGCGCCCTCGGGCACGGGCGGCACCTCCGGCCGGTCCAGGGCGGTCTCGCCGCGCTCGACCCATCCGCGGTTGACCAGGACCGCGGGCCCCTCCTCGGTGACCAGCGGGGTCAGCACGTGGAAGCCCACGCCCCGGGAGCCGTCGCGGTTGCGCAGCAGCACCTCGTGCTCGGTGTCCCAGGTGCCCGTGGCCTCGACGGTGCGCCAGCGGTCGTCGGGATCGACGTCCTCGCCGACCCGGGTCAGCTCGGCCACCGGCACCGGGTCGGCGGCGAGGTTGGACTGCTGGAGGTCGACCGCCGCGCCGCGCTGCCCGGCCCGGTCCAGCTGCCAGAAGCCCAGCCAGACGAAGCTGGGCACGAGCACCAGCACCAGCGCGTGGAAGGCCAGCATGCGTTGCGAGAACAGGACTTTGAGCACGTCTTCGAGGTTATGAGACGTCTCCGGCCGCCTCGCACCGACCCTCTCCACCGCTTCTCGGGCCACCCGCGCGCGTGCCCGCGTCCGCCCCCGCGGCCGGGGCCGACGGCCGCGGGCCACCGCCCGCCGACCCGCACGACGACGGGGCCGCCGGTCACCGGCGGCCCCGCGTGTGTGAGCGGGAACCCGGGTCCCGCCCGTATCTACTCCTCGTCGCCGGTCGCGGCGGCGGCCTTGCGCCTGCGGGCGAAGTACAGCCCGGCGCCGCCGGCGCCGACCGCGGCGATGCCCGCGGCGACCAGACCGGCCAGGGCGCCACCGGTCACGGGGAGCTGCTCGTCGGCCTGGGGCGCGGGGGAGGGCTCCTCACCGGTGCTGGAGTCGTCCTCGCCCTTGTCCTCCTCGCGGGGCTCCTCGGGCTTCTCCCCGCCCGGCTCCTCGGGCTTCTCCTCCTCGGGCTTCTCCTCACCCGGCTCCTCGGGCTCGCCGGGGTTCTCCTCGCCGGGCTCCTCGGGCCGCTCCTCCTCGGAGATGATCTCCATGCAGGAGCCCTGGGCCAGGCCGAGCACGGACACGGCGTTGCCGCAGATGTCGACGGCCGCGTCGACCGGGACCACGACCTGGTTGCCGCTGCCGATCCCGCCCGCGCCGCTGGTGGAAGCCTCGGGGGAGCCCTCGTTCTCGGGGGAGGCCTGGATGATGTTGATGATGGTGGTGCACTTGGCGCTGGAGCCGCCCAGGATGGCCACCGAGTTGCCGCAGACGTTGATGGCCGCGTCCACGGGCACGATGATCTGGTTGCCGCTGGCCACACCGCCGGAGCCGTCGGTCCTGGTGGTGGGCGCGTCGGCGCTCTCCTCCTCCAGGACCTCGACCACCTCGACGCACTCGGCCTCGCTGATGCCGCCGACCGCGGCCGCGTTGCCGCAGGCGTCGATGGCCGCGTCCACGGGCACGATGATCTGGTTGCCGCTGGCCACACCGCCGGAGCCGTCCGTGGCGGCCCCGCCCTTGCCGCTGGCCTCGTAGAGGACCTCCGAGACCTGGGTGCACGTGGCCTTGGAGATGCCGAGGACCGCGATCGAGTTGCCGCACAGGTCGGCCTCGATGTCCACGGGCACGACGACCTGGTTCCCGCTGCCGATCCCGCCGGAGCCGTCGGTGGTGGCGTCGGCGAAGGCCGCCGTGACGGGCGCGACGACCAGTCCCGCGGTCAGGACGGTGGCGAAGGAGTAACGGAGTGTGTTGCGCATGTGCGGAGGTGACCTTTCACGGATACGGCTTGGGGATCGCGCCGTCGCGGCGCGGACCGCGGCGGAACCGGCACCCGCGTCGTCTCGCGGGCCCGGCTGTCCACGGCGGGGCGGGTCCGCCAATGGAGAACACTGTGTGGCGGCGGGGTGACCCGCGTGTGTGAAGTCGCGGCTCGGGAGTTCGCGGAACCGCCGACGGACCGAAACGTTAGCAAGCCACCGGAGGCTCGCAGGCGTTTTCGGGAAATACGCTTCCCCAGTATAAGTACAGCGCGCAACGGATTTACTACCTGCGGCCATAACAGCAGTTCACAGCATGTCTTCTTGACTACGCTTTGCTTATGACCACACACTCAAGGTCGCAGAGGGAAAAGAAAAATTTCCCGGTAAACCCCGGAAGTGAACCTACTAAGCAACTTCGCAGATTCGCACCCGGACCATCCGAGGACACCCGAAACCCTTTGTCATATTTCCTCGTTCATGCAAAGAAAATCCCCTTTTGGGCGAAACGTCGGAAAGGGGGTCCACTCACGGAGGTCCCGCCCGCCGCACGACCGGACCACCCGCCGACGGCGGGCGGGCACACGGACGCCCGGAGGGGCCCGATTCCCCTCAGCCACAGAGACCCCAAAAAGCTCACAAGCCCCTGACCTCACCAAATACGGCAAAAGCGCTGGTCACGTGCGCGTACCCTGGGCCCGACAGACCGTCGACGCCCGTCGGCACCCGGCTCCGGGACACCGCCCCCGTGGTAGGGGGACGGACACCCGTGGTCACCGCCGGTGACGGGTCGGGATAACCGACATCCCTCCAGTCACGACGGCCAACCGGAAGCGTGTGATGTGCGTCCCTTTACGGGACATGCCCCCCGTTTCCCCCGCCCCACTGGAGCATGCATGCAACCCGTACCCCCGCGTCCCCGCACGCGTACGACGGCCGGCGCCGCGACGCTGGCCCTCCTCCTTCTCACGGCCTGTTCCCCGGGCGACGAGGCCCCGGACCGGTCCGAGGGTGCGGTCGCCCCCACCGAGGAGGACACGGCCTCCCCGTCGCCGAGCGCGCGGCCCGACGACTCGGACCCCTTCACCATCGCCTTCGGCGGCGACGTGATGTTCGAGGGTCTGCTCGAACCGGCCCTGGCCGACCCCCGGACCGCGCTCGCCCCGATCGCCGGGCAGCTCTCGGCCGCCGACCTGACCATGGTCAACCTGGAGACCGCGGTCACCGAGGGCGGTACCCCCGCCCCGGACAAGACGTACCTGTTCCGCGCGCCCGCCACCGCCCTGGAGGCCCTGGACGCCGCCGGGGTGGACGTGGCCACCATCGCCAACAACCACGGCATGGACTACGGCGTGGACGGACTGACCGACACCCTGGCGAACGGCGAGGCCTCCCCCGTCGCGCTGGTCGGTGCCGGGCGCGACGCCGAGGAGGCGTACACGCCCCACGTCGCCGAGGTCAACGGCCAGAGCGTCGCCCTGTTCGGCGCCACCGACGTCCTGGACGACCACCTCATGACGGAGTGGACGTCGGGCGAGGGCAAGCCCGGCATGGCCTCCGCCAAGGGCGAGATGAAGCAGCGCCTGCTCACCGCCGTCTCGGAGGCCGCCGCCGAGTACGACAACGTCGCGGTCTTCCTGCACTGGGGCCTGGAGGGCTCGCACTGCCCGCTCCCGCACGCCCCCTCCCTGGCCCAGGAGCTGGTCGACGCGGGTGCGGCCGCCGTCGTCGGCGGCCACGCGCACGTGCTGTCCCCGGGCGGGTTCCTGGGCGACTCGTACGTGCACTACGGGCTGGGCAACTTCGTCTTCTACAACTTCGACGGCCCCACCGCCGAGACGGGCGTGCTCACCCTCACCTTCGACCAGGGCAGCGTGACCGGGTCGGACTGGGTTCCGGCGCGGATCCAGGGCGGCGTCCCCGTCCCCTACGAGGGGGAGGCCGCCGCGCAGGCCACGCAGACCTGGGTGGACATGCGCACCGAGTGCGGTCTGCCGCTGACCGACTCGCCCGCCTAGAGGTCCGGAGCCCGGACTCCGGGGGACCTCCGCCGCGACGCGGAGGTCCCCCGCGCTGTGTGCGGCGCTCCCCTAGCGGAGCGCCGCGACCCCCGCCGGATCGACCCCGTGGCGCGCGGCGACGTCGGCGATCTCGGCCAGCAGCGCGTGGCGGCGGGCCACGCCCAGGTAGGAGGCGTGCACGCCGTTCGCGGCGAGCCCGACCAGGTCGGCGGCCTCCAGGCCCAGCCCGTACGCGGCGCGGTACTCGTTGTTCAGGTCGGTGCCGAACATGGTCGGGTCGTCGGTGTTGAGGGTGACCAGCAGGCCGGCCTCCAGCATGCGGGGCAGCGGGTGGTCCCCCAGCTCCGCCACGGCGCGGGTGCACACGTTGGAGGTGGGGCTGACGTCCACCGGGATCCGCCCCTGCGCCAGGCGGCCGACCAGCGCCTCGTCCCGCATGGAGTCGATGCCGTGGCCGATGCGCTCGGCGCCGAGCACGTCCAGGGCCTCGCGCACCCGTTCGGGGCCGCCGTGCTCGCCGGCGTGCGGCAGGCTGGCCAGCCCGGCGGCGCGGGCCCTGCCGAACACCCCGGCGTACTGCTCCAGCGGGGTCTCCACCCCGCCGACGCCGAAGCCGACGACGCTGGGCGGCGCGTCGCGCAGGACCGCCTCCACGGTGGCCTCGGCGCTCTCCAGACCGAAGTCGGCGGGGAAGTCGGGGATCCACCGCAGCTGGATGCCGTGTTCGCCCTCGGCCGCGCGGCGGGCCTCCTCGATGCCGTCGAAGACCACGCGGGCGGGCACCCCGCGCATCAGGTGGGCGTAGAGGCTGACGTGCATCTCCGCGTAGCGCACGTTCTGCGCGGCCAGGCGCTCGGCGACCGCGGAGGCCAGGAGGGCGAAGTCCTGCTCCTCGCGCAGGGTCGCGACCGAGGCCAGGTAGACCTCGACGAAGTGCGGGAAGTCGGTGAAGACGTACCAGTCGCGGAGCGCCTCCAGGGTGTCGGGGACGTCGGTGACGCCGTGCCTGCGGGCGAGGTCGAACAGGGTGTCGGCGGGCATCGACCCTTCGAGGTGGACGTGCAGTTCCACCTTGGGCAGGTCGCGGATGAGAGCCTCGACGCCGGAGGGAGCGGAGTGGGTGTGCATGGCGTCAAGCTACGCGCGCGGGACGGCCGTCCCAAGCCCTTTCCGGCCAAGTTCACACCGGTCCGTCAGAAGCGGCCCCGGTGGGAGCGCCGAACCCGCTCGCCGTGCCCCCGGGGTCCGGGGACACCGGCCGCCTCGGGCGGCGGCGCCACGACGGGGCCCCGGGCCCCGGGGGGCACGGCACCGCCGGGCGCGTCCGTCGACGCGCCCGGCGGGCGGTCAGACGGAGGGCGCGGCGCCGTTCACGCGGCGCGGCACACCCAGCGGGTTGTCGTCGCGCAGCTCCCGGGGCAGCAGCGACTGCGGGACCGACTGGTAGGTGACCGGGCGCAGGAAGCGCCGGATCGCGGTGGTGCCCACCGACGTGTGCAGCGGCGCGGTGGTGGCCGGGTAGGGACCGCCGTGGGTCATGGCGTGGGTGACCGCCACCCCGGTCGGCCAGCCGTTCCAGACCACCCGTCCGGCCAGGGACGCGCCCAGGGCCAGCAGCGCGGGCGCGATCTCGTCGTCCTCCTCGCCGTGCACGGTCATGGTGAGCTGGCCCCCGAACGCCCCGGCCGCCTCCAGCAGGCGGCGCTCGTCGGAGTAGGTGACCACGAGGGTCGCCGGACCGAAGCACTCCTCCAGGAGGGTGTCGGCGTTCTCCAGCAGGGAGTCCAGGTCGGTGCGCAGCAGGGACGGGGTCCAGTCGCCGTCGGCGCGCACGCCCTGGACCAGTACCTCGGTGGCCGGGTGGGAGCTCAGGGAGTCCAGCCCGCGCGTGAAGCCCTCGGCGACCCGCTCGTTGAGCAGAGGGGCGGCGGCCCGCGCGCCGAAGTCGGCGACGAGGGCGTCGAGCTTGGTCTCCTCCGGCACGAACACCACGCCGGGCTTGGTGCAGAACTGGCCCGCGCCCATGGTGGCCGAGTCCGCGTACCCGCCCAGGATCTCGTCCCCGCGCGCGGCGGCGGCCCTGCGGGTGACGAACACCGGGTTCACGCTGCCGAGCTCCCCGTAGAAGGGGATGGGGTCGGGCCGGGAGGACGCCAGGTCGAACAGGGCCCGCCCGCCGGGGATGGATCCGGTGAAGCCGACGGCCCGGGTGAGCGGGTGGGTGACCGCGCGCTTGCCCGTCTCCACCCCCTCCACCAGGGCGAAGCTGCCCTCGGGCGCTCCGGCGCCGTCGAGGGCGGCGACCACGATCTCGGCGGTGCGCCGGGCGAGCCGGAGGTGCCCGGGGTGGGCCTTGACGACCACCGGGCATCCGGCGGCCAGGGCGGAGGCGCTGTCCCCTCCGGCCGTGGCGAAGGCGAACGGGAAGTTGCTCGCACCGAACACCACCACCGGCCCGAGCGGGACCAGCAGGCGGCGCGTGTCCGGGCGCGGGGTGCCCCAGGCGGGGTCGGCCGGGTCCACGGAGGCCTCCAGGTAGGAGCCCTCCTCCAGGAAGTCGGCGAACAGGCGCAGCTGGAAGGTGGTGCGGCCCAGCTCCCCCCGGCAGCGCGCCTCCGGGTAGTGCGCCTCCTCCATCGCGATCGGTACGAGTTCGTCGGCGGCGCCGTCCAGGGCGTCGGCGGCGGCCCTCAGCAGCCCGGCGCGCTCGCCCGGGGCGAGGGCGGCCAGGAGCGGCGCCGCCGCGGCGGCCCGTTCCAGGACGGCGTCGAGTTCCTCCGGCGTGGTGTCCGGGGCGGTGGTCATGGCTCAGCCTCCAGGAGGGTGTGTACGCTGCGTCGACCCTGATACAACCATGCCAGAGCCGATCTGGAAAGCGCTATCCAAACGAGGACGCCCCCTACGCGCACGGCGTCCGAAAGACCCCCGGCCGGGGCTCCTCCCGCCGCGGCCCGCCGACCGCGCCCGCGGGAGCGGCGACGGAACGAAACTGGAATTTCCCCGGAACCAGGTGATTCCGGAAAGGCATCATAGGAGCTGTGACGACAAACTCCCGAAGCTCAACGCCCCCGCGGTCACGACGCTCCCCTGGCAGCACGGGAAGCGACCACGCGTCACGCGAGGAGCGTGGACGAGCCAGCGTCGCCCACGACGAACTCGCCTTCGCGCAGGCGCCGCTGCGGAGGCTGCCCGCCCAGCAGCGCAGCATGCTCAGGGTCCAGCGCATGCTCGACTGCTGCGCCGAGCTCCTCGACGAGGTCGGCTACGACAACCTCTCCACGACCAGGATCGCCGAGCGCGCCGGAGTCGCCATCGGTTCCGTCTACCAGTTCTTCCCGGACAAGAAGGCCATCACCCAGGCCCTCGGGCTGCGCTTCCTCGACCAGTTCGGCGCACGCGTCACCGAGCGCCTCGCCGACGCCTCCTTCAGCCACTGGACCCTGGCCGTGGACGCGGTGGTCGACGAGTACATCGACATGCACCGCCACGTGCCCGGCTTTCGCAGCCTGCACTTCGGTGACATCGTCGACACACGCCTCCTCAACGGGGGCGCCGACAACAACCGCGTCATCTCCATCCGCCTGCGCAGGATCATCGTTTCTGTCACCGGCATCCCCGACAATGACGAACTCGACCGGGCCATCAACGTCGCCGTCGAGGCGGCGGACGCCGTGCTCAAGCTCGCCTTCCGCGACGACCCCGAGGGCGACCCCGCACTCGTGCGCGAGGCCAAGCACCTGGTCAGCAGTTACCTGTCCCACTTCTCCCAACGCAACGGAGGCGACCATCCGTGGTAGCCGACGCCGGCACCCTCTCCCGCCCCGTCACCGGAACGGCCGCCGGAGTACCCTTCCTCGCCCTGCCGCCGGCCAGCGGTGACGTCCCGGCCCCGCTCGTCCTGGGCCTGCACGCCTTCGAGCCGCCCCGGGCCGAGGCCGCCCTGGCCGGAACCGTGCCCATGGCCCCGCTCCCCGCCTGGCGCGTCTACCTGGGCCTGCCCCTGTTCGGAGCCCGGCTCCCCGAGGGCGGCGTCGCCGAGGTCAACCGGCGCGGCGAGCGCGACTACCTCATCGAGCTGTTCGGCCCGGTGGTCGAGGAGGCCGCCGCCGAGCTCCACCGCGTCACCGCGGAGCTGCGCGCCGCCTTCCCCGTCACCGACGGCCCCGTCGGGCTGGTCGGCGTGGGCGCCGGAGCCGCGGCCGTCCTGCTCGCCCTGGCCGAGGGGCGCCTGCCCGTCGGCGCCGCCGCCGTCGTCAACCCGGTCGTGGACCCCGCCCTGGTCATCGCCGCGCGGGAACGGCGCACGGGCACGGCCTACGAGTGGACCGAGCAGGCCCGCAGCACCCGTGACTGGCTGGACTTCGGCGAACGCGCCGAGGAGGTCTCGCGCGACCGCGTCCCCCTGCTCGTCGTCAGCGGGGGCCGGGACGAGGTGGTGCCCCCGGAGCGGGGCCGGTCACTGCACGACGCCGTGGCGGCCCGCGCCCCCGAACATGCGCTCCGTCACATCGTGGTCCCCGACCTGGCCCACACCATCGGTCCGGAGCCGGGCCTGCGACCCGGCCCGCTCACCCCGGCCGGGGTCCTCACCGACCGGGCGCTGACCGAGTGGTTCCACCAGCACCTCACCTCTTCAGCCCAGGTCCGGACGTCCGGATAGGGGACCCGGCGGGCCCTCCGGAGGTGCTCCGTCCGCACCCCGGCCCGGCTCGAAACCCGCCGTTCACCGGGTGCACCCCGGCGCCTCCTCCCGCGTCCCCTTGACGGACGCCGCCGCGACAGTTGGTGCGCGTTCCATGGGATCATCCAGGGGCGGCCGCACCGAGCGGTCCACCTGACCGTTTCGACTCATCCTTCAGGAGGGCGAACCACGTGACGGAACCGGCACCGGTCTTTGCCAGCGGGGTCGACAACGAGCGGTTGAACGCGCAGCTGCGCTTCCTCCTGGAAGTCGACAAGCTCAAGCGCATCCTGCGGCAGTGCCTCCTGGTGGACGGCTCCCGGCGGGAGAACTCGGCAGAGCACTCCTGGCACCTGGCCCTGTCAGCCCGCACCTTCGCCGAGTACGCTCCCCAGGGCACCGACATCGACCGCGTCGTCGAGATGCTGCTCCTCCACGACATCGTCGAGATCGACGCCGGGGACACCTTCCTCTTCGACACCGTCAACTCCGAGACCCAGGCGGAGCGCGAGCGCGCCGCGGCCGACCGCATCTTCCCCCTCCTGCCCGAGGACCAGGCCGAGCGTGCCCGTGAGCTGTGGGAGGAGTTCGAGTCGCGCGCCACCGCCGAGGCCCGGTTCGCCCGCGCGGTCGACCGGCTCTCGCCCATGCTCGCCAACTGGCACAACGAGGGCGGCACGTGGGTGCGCTTCGGGATCACCCGGGCGCAGGTGATGGAGAAGGTCAAGCTGATCCAGGAGGGGTCGGAGGCGCTGGGCGCCTACGCGACCGCGCTGGTGGACGACGCCGACCGCCGCGGCTACTTCCGGTCCTGAGCGGCGGGGCCCGGCACCGCCGTCAGACCCGGCCCATGACGATCTGGACCGCGGCGGACATGCCCACGAGCACCAGGCACACCCGCAGGGCGGCCGGGCTGAGTCTGCGCCCGAACCTCCCGCCGAGGTACCCGCCGACGATGGTCCCGCAGGCGATGAGGCCGACCACCGGCCAGGCGGGCTCGGCCAGGACGATGTAGAACACCGACGCCGTGGCGTTGACGATGGTGGCGAGCATGTTCTTCAGGGCGTTGAGCCGCTGGATCTCCTCGTCCAGGGCGGTGCCCAGGATGCTCATGAGGATGATGCCCTGGGCCGCGGCGAAGTAGCCGCCGTAGGTGCCGGTCGCGTAGGCGCCCAGCGGCAGCAGCGGGCCGCCGTCCTTGTGGGCGGGCCTGCGCGAGCGGACCCACCGGGTGATCCGCGGCTGGAGGATGATCAGCACGCAGGCGAAGCCGATCATGAACGGCACCACGGACTCGAACACGCCCGGGGGCAGGTAGACCAGCAGCAGGGCGCCGGTCACCGCGCCGAGGAAGGACATGCTGCCCAGCCGGAGGATCCGGGCGCGCTGGCCCACCAGCTCGCGGCGGTAGGCGATGGTGCCGCTGAGCGTCCCGGGGGTCAGGCCGATGCTGTTGGAGACGGTCGCGGTGATCGGGGGGTAGCCGAGCGCCAGGAGCACGGGGAAGGTGAACAGCGTCCCCGACCCCGCGATGGCGTTGATCCCGCCGGCGGCCACGCCGGCGAGAAGGATGACCGCCGCCTCCCACAGTTCCATCCGCCCAGCTCTCCCTGTCCGCCCCCGAGGGTCGAGGGCGACAACAGACTACGAGAGCGGTTCGCCGGATGATCAGGCCGGGTTGCGGGGAGGGCCCCGCCACGGGGCGGGACCCTCGTCGCCGCGTTCGCGCGCCCGGGTGCCGGGCGGCGGCGGAGCCGGGCCTCAGGGGCCCCGGACCACCTCGTCGCGCAGCCGTTCGAACGCGGTGCCGACCCCCTTGAGGGCCTGGCCCATCTCGGCCGGGACGATCCACACCTTGTTGGCGTCGCCCCGGGCGATCTCCGGGAGCTTCTGGAGGTAGTGGTAGGCCAGCACGTCCGGGTCGACCCGGCTGGTGTGCAGGGCCTTGAACACCATGTGGATGGCGTCGGCCTCACCGCGGGCCCGGGTGGTCTGGGCCTCGGCGTCGGCCTTGGCGGTGAGCGCCTGCGCCTCGGCGGCGCCCCTGGCCCGCAGCACCGCCGCCGAGCGCTCGCCCTCGGCGCGCAGGACCGCGGACTGCTTCTCGCCCTCGGCGCTGAGCAGCTGGGCGCGCTTCTCCCGGTCGGCGCGCATCTGCATCTCCATCGCCTCCTGCACGGAGGACGGCGGTTCGATGCCCTTGAGCTCGATGCGGCTGATCTCGATGCCCCAGTCGCTGGTGGCCTCGTCCAGCACGGCCTTGAGCTCGCGGTTGATCGCGTCGCGGGAGGTGAGCGTTCCCTCCAGGTTCATCCCGCCGATGACGTTGCGCAGCGTGGCCAGGGTCAGCTGCTCGACGGCCTGGATGAAGTTGGCGACCTCGTAGGTGGCCCGGTAGGCGTCCACGACCCTGATGTAGACCGCCGAGTCGACCTCGACCGCGAGGTTGTCCTCGGTGATGGCCGACTGCGGGGGGAAGCTCACGACCTGGACGCGGCGGTCGATGCGCTCGCGCACCTGGTCCACACCGGGGACGACGATGTTGAAACCCGAGCTCAACGTTCGGTGGAACTTACCGAAACGCTCGACGACGTCCTCCATCGAGTGCGGAACGATACGCACGCTCCGCCAGAAGACGAGCAGCAGAACCGCGACGAAAAGCGCCACGATGATGATCATGGTCATGGGGCCGCCCCGGTTTCCGGACGGAGGATGTCATTCGGTATCGGCATCTGGGCAGCTCCGGATCTCCTGACGGGGGTGACAGGCGGGCACGGACCGCCCCCGGCGGCCCCGCCCACCCGAAGATCATAAAGCGCGCCGAAATGGAGCGATCCGCTCACCGTTCGCTGACGCTACCCCATATACGCCAGGGCGACCACATCCGGACAGAAACGCTGTTTATGGTCAATACATTTGCGTCGTTATCGCAATCCAATATGAGGGAATCTGCCCTCGGAGGACTCGTGTGCCCGGACGGAACACGTGCTCAGACGGCCCGGGCACTCCAGCGGTCGCCGTCCCTCTCCACCTTCAGCGCGAGCCCGAAGGTCTCCGACAGGTGGTCCGCGGTCAGGACCCCGTCGATGGGACCGGCCTGCACCACCGAACCCCCGCGCAGCAGCAGGGCGTGCGTCGTCCCGGCGGGGATCTCCTCCACGTGGTGGGACACCACCACCAGCGCGGGCGCGGTCTCGTTGCGGGCCAGGCTCCCCAGGCGGCGCACCAGGTCCTCACGGCCGCCCAGGTCCAGCCCCGCGGCGGGCTCGTCCAGGAGCAGCAGCTCGGGGTCCGACATCAGCGCACGGGCGATGAGCACGCGCTTGCGCTCGCCCTCGGAGAGGGTGTGGAACCTGCGGTCGGCCAGGTCGCCGACGCCCCAGTGGCCCAGCAGGGCGCGGGCGCGGCCGTAGTCCGGGTTCCCGTACTCCTCGCGGAAGCGGCCCACGTACCCGTAGGCGGCGCTCAACACGATGTCGAGGACCTCGGTGTCCTCCTCGATCCGCGACGCCACCGAGGCGCCCGCGTAGCCGATGAGCGGACGCAGTTCGAACACGTCCACCCGGCCCAGCCGCTCGCCGAGGATCTCCACCTCACCCCTGGTCGGGTGCGTCTGGCTGTAGGCCACGTTGAGCAGCGTGGTCTTGCCCGCGCCGTTGGGGCCCAGGACGACCCAGCGCTCACCCTCCAGGACCGTCCAGTCCACCCCGTCCAGCAGATGGGCGTCGCCCCTCCGCACCGTGACCCCGCTCAGGCCCAGAACCCGCCCGTCCATCGTCCTCCCTCACGTCACGTCCCACGCCGGTGCACGGGCCGCCCTACCCTGAAGCAATGCATCTCTCGTCCGCACCACTCGTCGCCTGGGGCAACGCCTGGCTGTCCGGACACGTCGGCCTCGACGAGGCCGTCGACGCCGTCGAGCGGCGCGGTGGCCCCAACCTGATCGGGACAGTACCGGCAGAGGGCCTGCCCTTCGACAGCGGCGTACCGCTGCGGGCCGCACTGGTACGGCTTCGCGGCCTGGGGCTGTCCGCCTTCCGCCTGGCCCTGCCCACCTGGGGGGATCCCCTCGGACTGGTGGGCCCGAAGGAACTCAACCAGGCCGCCGTCGAGGCGCGGGAGGGGGTGCTGGTGCGGCTCTCCGACCGGCAGGTGGGCCTGGTGCCCTCCGCCGACCGGCGTGGTTCATCCTATGTGGGCGTTTCGTGGACACCGTATCCGGCGAACGACGCGCTGCCGCAGGTGCCCGGTCTGGCGGAGGCGGAGCAGGCGCTGAAGCTCGCCCTCATCGAGACCGCCCGGGCGATGGAGGACGTGGACGACGTCGCACCGTTCGGGCCGGACGTGCACCGTCGGCTGGGGGAGCTGGACGGCGGCGGGCCGTCGTCCCTGGCACGCGGGTACCCGCCGCGGGCGCACCGGGTGGCGGAGCAGGCGGCGCGCCTGGCGCGGGTGGTGGAGCTGGCCGAGCCGTCCTCGGGGCGGGGGCTGACCGCCCACCAGGCGACGTCCCGCTCCGAGGGGTTGCGGAGGCTGGACGCGGCGGTGCGCCGGGCCCTGGTGGCCGCGCACGGGGCGATCGCCCTGCCCGACCGAGGTGTGCCGGGGCGCTGAGCGGAGCCGGGATCGGGGAGGACGAGACCGCGGAACAGGGCCGGGGCGAGACCACGGGGACGGCGGAACCCCGGGAACGGGGTCGGGGGACGGGGTCGCGGGGCCACCGCCCGAGGGCGGAACCGCCCCGGCCGCTCAGCCGGAGGCGCGCCCCGCTCCCCCGCCGCGCCCCCGGCGCGCCGCCACCAGGCGGACGACACGGGCCGAGGCGACCGCCGCGCAGGCCAGGGCGACCGTGAGAAGGGCCGCCCAGAACGACGTGAAGAGGTAGGGCACCTGGAACCACGCCACGTCCCTGCCCCGGTACAGCCATCCGACCACCTCGTGCAGGCCCGCCATCAGCAGCGGCGGCGCGGCGTAGGGCAGCAGGCGCGCCGCCACGGTCCACCACGGGCGTCCCCCGCGCGCCCGGGCCCAGCCGCCCGCACGCCGGACACCGCGCCAGGCGAGCGGCACGGCCGCGGCTCCCAGGGACAGCAGGACGGCGTCCGCGACCAGCATCGCCGTGCCCGTCGGCGGCGCGGGCGCCCGGCCGGAGTCGATCAGCTCCACGAGCGCGGCGGCCAGGGCGGAGGCACCGCTGCCCTCCGACCCGCTGTTGGCCATGACCGCCACACCGTGGCCGCTGTCGGGCAGCAGCGCCTGGTGCGCGGTGGCGGTGAGCAGGTTGCCGGCGTGCTCCACGACCGGCGCTCCCGAGCCGGTCTCGTCCAGCGACCACCCCAGGGCGTAGGAGCCCTCGGAGACAGGTGAGGGCTCGTGCAGGGCCCGGACGCCCTCCTCGGACAGGATCCGGTCGCCGCCGGGCCCCCGCCCGCCGTTGGTGTGGGCGACGAGCCACGCGCCCATGTCCGCGGCGGTGCTGAGGACCCCGCCCGAGCCGTTGCCGAACGCGGGGGGTTCGTCCGCCGGGAACGGGCGGCCGAGCACGAAGACGTGGCCGCGCGCGCTGGGCGGCAGGTCGAGGTCGGTGTCGACGGTGGTGCTGTCCTCCATCCCCAGCGGGGAGAGGACCCGCTCCTCCAGGTGGTCGGCGAAGGGCCGTCCGCCGACCACCTCGACCAGACGGGCGGCCACCTGGAAGTTGGGGTTGTGGTACTCCCACCGCGTGCCGGGCTCGGCGGCCAGGCGGGCACCGCGCAGGTCCTCGACGGACTGGCGCAGGGTGGGGGTGCTCCGGCCCCGGCTGTAGGAGGCGAACTCGGAGTCGGACATGCCGGAGGTCTGGTCGAGCAGCTGGCGCACGGTCACCCGGTCCGCGCGGGGGTCGGCCATCGTGAACTCGGGCAGGTGCTCCCGCACCGGGTCGTCCAGGCCGAGCTCGCCCGCCTCGGCCAGCTGGAGGACCGCCAGCGCGGTGAAGGACTTGCTGACCGAGGCCACCGCCATGGGCGTGTGCTCGGTGACGGGTTCCCCGCCCGGGGTCGTGCCGTACCCGCCGGCGTGCACGGTCCGCGTGCCGTGGGTCAGGACCACCGCCGCGCCGGGCAGGCCGGTGGCCTCCCGGTACTCCTCCACGAGGGCGTCGACGGCCGCGGGGGTCGGGGTCACCGGAGCGGAGGGCGCACCGTTGTGCGGGGCGGTGGCGGCCGAGGCCGCGGGGGGTGTGTGCAGGAGCAGCAGCACGGCGGCTCCCAGGACGGAGAGGGCGCGCCGGTCCCGGTCGCGGCTTCGGTGGGGAGGGCTCGGGATCATGCGGCCACGCTAGGGAGTGCGGCGGGTCGGCCTCCATGGTGCGGGCCCCGGACCTCTCCTGGGGCCCGCACCACGGAGGTCCTGCGGTGCGCACCACCCCCGGCCCCGGAGGCGGGCGCCGGGCTGCGGCTGTCCGGACCGGAGGCCCGCGGGGCGGAACGTATCGGTGCGGACCGGGCGGACGGGCCCCGGGTCGGCGGAGCGGGCGGGACGGCGGGGGTTGTTCCGCGCGGGCGCGCGGGAAACACTGGGAAGGGGTGGGGCCACCCTGGGGCGGGGAGCCGGATTCTCGGGGTCGGGCCAGGGACGTTACCTGATCCCGTGGAGGCGGGGAATGCCGATACTGGGTGTGTGGCAGACCGGACCCCCGGTCCCACGGATGGAACGAGGAGACCTTTCACCATGCAGCCCGAGCACATCCGAGCCTCCGACGCGGACCGGGACAAGGTTGCCGAGCGGCTGCGCGAGGCACTGGCCGAGGGGCGCCTGTCCCCGGTCGAGCACGAGGAGCGGCTGGACACCCTCTACAGGGCCAAGACCGTGGGCGAACTCGCCCCCATCGTGGAGGACCTGCCCGCACCCGGCCACGGGTACGCCTACGCTCCGACGGAACCGCGTTCGGACGCGCCCAGCGGCATGGAGGTCCTGGGCAGCGAGGCACGCGACCTGGCCGGGCAGAGCAAGGGCTCGGAGAACCTGGTCGCGGTGTTCGGCGGCTGCGAGCGCAAGGGCCGCTGGCTGGTCGAGCCGCGCACGAACGTGTCCGTGCTGTGCGGCGGCGTGGAACTGGACCTGCGCGAGGCGGTGCTCAGCCAGCACGAGGTGACCATCCAGGTCGCGGTGATCATGGGCGGGGTGGACATCACGGTGCCCCACGGGGTCAGGGTGATCAACAACACGTCGGCGATCCTGGGCGGCGCCGACATGCACGGAACGGACCAGGTCACCGACCCGAACGCCCCGATCGTCCGGTTGACGGGGACCTGCATGCTGGGCGGGGTGGACATCAAGGCCAAGGGGCCCAAGCGCAGGAAGAAGGGCTGGAAGGACAGGTGACGTACGTCGCGCCCCCAGCTGTCCACATAGTGAACTAGCTGGGAAAAGGGCCAGCCCTGCGCGACGGCCCCCTGGGGTGGGCGAGTACCGTGGACAGCGCCATGAATGAGAAAACCACGCTGTTGGTGACGGTGACCGGCCATGACCGTCCGGGCATCAGTGCTCGTCTTCTGAGCACCCTCTCCGTCTTTCCGGTGACCATCGTCGACCTGGAACAGGTGGTCCTCGCGGGCCGCCTCGTGCTGGGCGCGGTCCTGGAGGTGGACGAGCGGGTGGCTCCCGGTGTGCGTCCCGCACGGGTCTTCGAGGAGGTCCGCAACGCCCTCGACAAGACCGCGATCGACCTCGACATGGAGGTCGGCTACGGCAAGGGCGGCGGAAAGGACAACGGCCGTGTGAAGGCGGTCGTCCACGACCGCCTGCACGTGACCGTCCTGGCCGACCCGCTGCGTCCCGGCGCCCTGGGCGCCATCACGTCGTGCGTCGCGCGCGCCGGCGCGAACATCGACCGGATCGAGCGGCTGTCCAGCTACCCCGTGACCTCCGTGGAGATGGAGATCTCCGGTGGCGACGTCGACCAGCTGCGCGCCGAGCTCGCCATGGAGGCGTCCACCCAGGGGGTGGACGTGGCCGTGCAGCCGAGCGGCCTGCACCGGCGGGCCAAGCACCTGATCGTCATGGACGTGGACTCCACCCTGATCCAGGGCGAGGTGATCGAGCTGCTGGCCGCGCACGCCGGTTGCGCGGACGAGGTCGCCCGGGTCACCGAGGAGGCCATGCGCGGCGAGCTGGACTTCGAGGAGTCGCTGCGCCGCCGGGTCCTGCTGCTGAAGGGCCTGGACGCCTCCGCCATCCCGAAGGTGTGCGAGGAGATCCAGCTGACGCCGGGCGCCAGGACCCTGGTGCGCACCCTGAAGCGCCTGGGCTACGAGTGCGGGATCGTCAGCGGCGGCTTCACGCAGATCACGGACGTGCTCGTGGAGCGCCTGGGGCTGGACTACGCCGCCGCGAACACCCTGGAGATCGTCAACGGCAAGCTCACCGGTGAGCTGGTGGGGCCGATCATCGACCGCAAGGGCAAGGCGACCACCCTGGAGCGGTTCGCCGCGGAGGCCGGTGTGCCCCTGGAGCAGACCGTGGCCGTGGGCGACGGCGCGAACGACCTGGACATGCTGCAGGCGGCGGGGCTGGGGGTGGCGTTCAACGCCAAGCCGGTCGTGCGGCAGCAGGCCGACACCTCGGTGAACGTGCCCTATCTGGACACGATCGCGTTCATCCTCGGGATCACCCGGGAGGAGATCGAGGCCGCGGACATGCGGGGGCAGATCGCGCCGGTTTCGGGCGCGGCGCTGCCTGACTGACGGCCCGGCTCCCCGTGGCCTCCGGCACGGCGGCCGGGGGCCACGGGGAACCGGTGAGGGTCCGATCCGCCGTTCGCGGACCGCGGCGGCGGCCTGACGGCCCTGCCGCGCCCGCGGGCCGCCCGGCGCGTCAGGTCACCAGGCCGCGGCGGTAGGCGTAGACGACCGCCTGGACGCGGTCGCGGAGCGCGAGTTTGCTGAGGATGCGCGACACGAAGGTCTTGACGGTCTCCTGGCTGATCACGAGGGCCGCGGCGATCTCGCTGTTGGAGAGGCCGTCCGCGATGAGGCGGAGGACCTCCAGTTCGCGGGGGGTCAGCGGGATGTCCTCCGGGCCGCCCTCGGCGGGCCGGATCCGGGCGGCGTACCTTCCCACGAGCTGACGGGTCACCTCGGGGTCCAGCAGTGCCGCGCCCGTGGCCACGGTACGGATCCCGTGCAGCAGCTGGGGAGGCGGAGCGTCCTTGAGCAGGAACCCGCTCGCCCCCGCGCGCAGCGCCTCGTAGACGTACTCGTCCAGGTTGAACGTCGTCACCACGAGCACCTTGACGGGATGCGGCACCCCGGAACCGGCCAGCAGGCGGGTGGCCTCGATGCCGTCGAGCACCGGCATGCGCACGTCCATCACCACGACGTCCGGACGCAGACGGCCGACGAGGTCGACCGCGGCCTGCCCGTCCCCGCACTCGCCCACCACCTCCAGGTCGGGCTGGGCGTCGATGATGGTCGTCAGCCCCGTGCGGATCAGCACCTGGTCGTCGCAGACCAGGACCCGGACCGGCGCGGTCACGACGGGCTCCCCGCGGGTATGCGCGCCCGCACGACGAAGCCGCCGCCCGTCCGCCGACCGGCGCTGAAGTCGCCGCCCAGGACGTCGACCCGTTCGCGCAGACCGGCGAGCCCGCGCCCGCTCCCGTTCGGGAACCCGGCCCGCGTGCCGGAACCCTCCGTGCTGACCTCCACGGTGATCTCCCTCGCCCCGTGGCGCACCTGGACCGAGGTGCGGCTGCCGTGGGCGTACTTGAGGGCGTTCGTCAGGGCCTCCTGCACGACCCGGTGGGCCACCAGGTCGGCGCTGCCGCTCGACTCCGCCGGAGTGCCCTCCTCGGTGAACTCCACCGGCTGGCCGGCCCGGCGCGTCTGCTCCACGAGGGTGAGCAGCCTGCCGACCGGCGGCGTCCCGGCCCCGGTGCCGTGGTCGGGGTTGAGCAGGTCCAGCAGGTGCCGCAGGTCGGTGATGGCCCGTCGGCCGGTGTCGGTGACGGCGGTCAGGGTCTGGTCGAGCCGGTCGGGCGCGGCGGTCAGGTACCGTGCCGCCTCGGCCTGCACCACCATCGCCGTCACGTGGTGGGTCACGACGTCGTGGAGTTCGCGCGCGATGCGGGCGCGTTCGGCGGCTCGGGTGTCCTCGGCGACCCGGCGGCGGCGCTCGGACTCCATGGCCCGGGTGGAGCGCAGCCACACCCCGATGCCCCAGAAGAAGACCAGGGCCAGGTAGAACGTCGCGAACTCCATCGGCGGTTCACCCGTACCGATCCGGAAGAGCACGACGGCCAGGGGCACGTAGGCCGCGGACAGCAGGAGCGCGGTGACGCGCCGGTACCGCTCCAGGTGGGCTCCCGCGCTCAGCAGCGCGACGGCCATCCCGGTGCCCGCGACCGTGTGGTAGCCGCTGAGCTGGTCGATGACGAAACCCAGGGACACCAGGGCGAGGCAGGCGGCCGGCCACCGCCGGCGCCCGGCCAGCGGAAGGCTCTGGAGGGCGACCGCCACGACGGCCAGTGCGTCGAAGGGACGGTCCGCCACACCGCCGATCTGCGTCCCGTAACCGTGCCACGCCGGCACGAACGACATGGCGAGGAGCAGCAGCCCGAACGGGAGGTCCCGGACCGTCACGTCCAACCCGTGCCACCGGTCGCGGAGCCAACGTGGATCGATCACCGGGAAAGTGTAGTGGTGGCGCCGGTGCCTTCCGCACGCCGGCGGAGGGGTACCAGGCGGCCGCGCCGGTGGGCCATCCACAGGAACACGATCGTCACCAGCGTGCAGAACAGGATCGAGTACAGGCTTCCCTCAGGCCCGAAGTCGCCGCCGGTGATCAGCATCGGGCCCGACGACGCGGTCTCCAGCAGTCCCTGGGAGGTCTCGTTGCCCGAGACCGCGGTGCTGAAGATGGCGGACCCGGCGAGGTTCCAGCCGAAGTGCAGGCCGATCGGCAGCCACAGGTTGCGGGTGGCGACGTAGGCGGCGGTGAGCATGCCGCCGGCCTCGATCGCGATGGCGATGGCGCCCCACATGCTGGCGTGCGGGTTGATCAGGTGCACCAGGCCGAACAGCACACCGGTCAGCACCAGCGCGAGCCACGTCCCGGCCCACTCCTCGACGATCCGGAACAGGACGCCGCGCCACATGAGTTCCTCGCCCACCGCGACCGCGGCCATGAAGCCGAGCAGCCCCACCGCGCCCGTCACCGAGCCCAGGCCGTTGACCTCGTAGAATCCGAGGAAGGCGATGTTGGCGATGACGAATCCGAACAGCGCGACACCGATCAGCGTCCCCAGACCGGTCGCGGACACGGCGCCTTTCCGGGCGATCTCCGTGACCTCGCGGCGCTCCGTCCGGCGTACCGCCCACCGGTAGGCGAGCACCGAGAGCACGGCCGTCAGAACACCGACGGCGAGTGTGAGCCACATGTTCCCCTGCACCGCGGCGAGGCTCTGCCCTCCGATGAGGGCGACCACCGCAACGGCCAAGAACTGCCACACCAGTCTCACGAGAACTCCTTTACCGGATCCGCGGACCGAGCGCCGCGGCTGTTTCGAACACTACGGATCCGGAGGGTCGGAGTCGTCACCGTACGGTGGACACCTTCACGTAGCTCTCTTGGGGGACAGGGCCCGTGGGCGGGACCGCCGCAGGTCCTTGCCGAAGGAGCTGGCGGCTCTCACCAGGCCGCCGTGGGCGGTTCCGGGGTCGTGTGCGGGGCCTGGCCTCGGTCGTCCACAGGGCTCAGAGTTGTCCACAGGACCCCGCCGGCCCTGGCCCCGCCCCACCCACCCGCGGTTGACTGGAGACCAGGGGG
>NYMS01000047.1 GCA_002529455.1 Glycomyces fuscus | reverse complement strand
AGCACCCCCGCACACCCACCCCCGCGTTCACAAACGCACAAACACCCCCACAAAAAAAGAGGGACACACCGCCCCCAGGCGCCCCCCCCAACAAAAAAAGAGGAGGAGCCGCCCACAGGCGACCCCTCCCCCAAGAAAAACCGTGGCAGCGACCTACTCTCCCACCCCACCACAGGGCAGTACCATCAGCGCAAAGAGACTTAACGACCGGGTTCGGAAAGAGACCGGGTGTGACCCTCCAGCAATAACCACCACGGAAACCACAACCACCCCAAGCAACTCAACCCAACACAGGGGAGCCACCCACGGCGGAAATCCGTGAAAAGTGTGCGCGAACATCCAATTATCTGCAGCGGACAAGCCCTCGGCCTATTAGTACCGGTCAGCTCCACCCCTCACAGGGCTTCCACACCCGGCCTATCAACCCCATCGTCTATAGGGAGCCTTACCCTCTCCAGGAGGCAGGAGACCTCATCTCGAAGCAAGCTTCCCGCTTAGATGCTTTCAGCGGTTATCCCTCCCGAACGTAGCCAACCAGCCATGCCCTTGGCAGGACAACTGGCACACCAGAGGTTCGTCCGTCCCGGTCCTCTCGTACTAGGGACAGCCCTTCTCAAGTCTCCAACGCGCACAGCGGATAGGGACCGAACTGTCTCACGACGTTCTAAACCCAGCTCGCGTGCCGCTTTAATGGGCGAACAGCCCAACCCTTGGGACCAACTCCAGCCCCAGGATGCGACGAGCCGACATCGAGGTGCCAAACCATCCCGTCGATATGGACTCTTGGGGAAGATCAGCCTGTTATCCCCGGGGTACCTTTTAGCCGTTGAGCGACACCGCTTCCACACGCCGGTGCCGGATCACTAGTCCCAGCTTTCGCTCCTGCTCGACACGTCCGTCTCACAGTCAAGCTCCCTTGTGCACTTACACTCAACACCTGATTACCAACCAGGCTGAGGGAACCTTTGGGCGCCTCCGTTACTCTTTGGGAGGCAACCGCCCCAGTTAAACTACCCACCAGACACTGTCCCCGAACCGGATCACGGTCCAAAGTTAGATGCCCGAAACAGTCAGAGTGGTATTTCACCAACGCCTCCACCGCCACTAGCGTGACAGCTTCACCGGCTCCCACCTATCCTACACAAACCATCCCAAACACCAATGTCAAGCTATAGTGAAGGTCCCGGGGTCTTTCCGTCCTGCTGCGCGAAACGAGCATCTTTACTCGTAGTGCAATTTCACCGGGCCCATGGTTGAGACAGTGGGGAAGTCGTTACGCCATTCGTGCAGGTCGGAACTTACCCGACAAGGAATTTCGCTACCTTAGGATGGTTATAGTTACCACCGCCGTTTACTGGCGCTTAGATTCCCAGCTTCGCAGGGCGAACCCCACTAACCAGTCCTCTTAACGTTCCAGCACCGGGCAGGCGTCAGTCCGTATACAGCGTCTTACGACTTCGCACGGACCTGTGTTTTTAATAAACAGTCGCTTCCCCCCGCTATCTGCGACCCCACCCAGCTCAGGATGCAAGATCCGTCACCAGACAGGGCTCCCCTTCTCCCAAAGTTACGGGGACAATTTGCCGAGTTCCTTAACCATGGTTCACCCGAACGCCTCGGTATTCTCTACCTGACCACCTGCGTCGGTTTAGGGTACTGGCCACACACGAACTCGCTAGAGGCTTTTCTCGACAGCATGGGATCACTCACTTCACCAAAAACGGCTCGGCATCACGTCTCAACCTTCATGGTGTGCGGATTTGCCAACACACCGGCCTACACGCTTACCCCCGGACAACCACCGCCGGGTAGAGCTACCCTCCTGCGTCACCCCATCACTTACCTACTACAAGCTCGGTTCCCAGACCAGTAGGCCAAAGCTCCCCGAAGGGACCCAAGACCACCAGCGTGGTTAGCATCACCTGATTCAGTACTGGACGCTCGTGCACGGGTACGGGAATATCAACCCGTTATCCATCGACTACGCCTGTCGGCCTCGCCTTAGGTCCAGACTCACCCTGGGCGGATTAACCTGCCCCAGGAACCCTTAGTCAATCGGCGGCAACGTTTCTCACGTTGCTTTCGCTACTCATGCCTGCATTCTCACTCGCACGCCCTCCACCACACGATCACTCGGCAGCTTCACCGGACGCACGACGCTCCCCTACCAACCCACACTGATGTGTGAGCTTCACAGCTTCGGCGGTGTGCTTTAGCCCCGCTACATTATCGGCGCAGAACCACTTGACCAGTGAGCTATTACGCACTCTTTAAAGGATGGCTGCTTCTAAGCCAACCTCCTGGTTGTCTCAGCAACTCCACAACCTTTCCCACTTAGCACACGCTTAGGGGCCTTAGCTGATGATCTGGGCTGTTTCCCTCTCGACTACGAAGCTTATCCCCCGCAGTCTCACTGCCGCGCTTCACTTCACCGGCATTCGGAGTTTGTCTGACGTCAGTAACCTTGTCGGGCCCATCAGCCAAACAGTAGCTCTACCTCCAGCAAGAAACACGCGACGCTGCACCTAAATGCATTTCGGGGAGAACCAGCTATCACGGAGTTTGATTGGCCTTTCACCCCTACCCACACCTCATCCCCCAGGTTTTCAACCCTGGTGGGTTCGGGCCTCCACGAGGTCTTACCCCCGCTTCACCCTGGACATGGGTAGATCACTCCGCTTCGGGTCCACAGCATGCGACTCAAACGCCCTATTCAGACTCGGTTTCCCTACGGCTACCCCACCCGGGTTAACCTCGCCACACACCATGACTCGCAGGCTCATTCTTCAAAAGGCACGCCATCACCAAAGACAAGCTTCAGCTCTGACGGCTTGACAGCACACGGTTTCAGGTACTATTTCACGACCCCTCACCGGGGCACTTTTCACCTTTCCCTCACGGTACTAGTGCACTATCGGTCACCAGGACGTATTTTGGCTTAGCAGGTGGTCCTGCCAGATTCACACGGACTTTCACGGGCTCCGCGCTACTCGGGAATACACCAACACCTAGCCGGTAGCTTCGTCTACGGGACTCTCACCCACTCCGGTACCGCTTCCCAACGGATTCAACTACCACCAACATCAGCGCTCCAGGTCGGCAGACCTGAAAAGGTGCATCCCACAACCCCGCACACGCAACGACTGCCGTCTATCACACGCCTGCGGTTTAGCCTCTTCCCCGTTCGCTCACCACTACTAGGGGAATCACTGTTGTTTACTCTTCCTACGGGTACTGAGATGTTTCACTTCCCCGCGTCACCACCAACCACCCTATACATTCAGGTGGCGGCAACCCGACACAACTCGGGCTAGGTTTCCCCATTCGGACACCCACGGATCACAGCTCGGTTGACAGCTCCCCGTGGCCTATCGCGGCCTCCCACGTCCTTCATCGGCGCCTGGTGCCAAGGCATCCACCGTGTGCCACTATCACTTGGCCACTACAGATAATAAGATGCTCGCGCACACTATTCACAAATCAAAACACCAACCGCATACCCCAACACCACTCA
>NYMS01000046.1 GCA_002529455.1 Glycomyces fuscus | reverse complement strand
AGGGTTGCAAGACCTTTATGGAGAGTTTGATCCTGGCTCAGGACGAACGCTGGCGGCGTGCTTAACACATGCAAGTCGAGCGGTAAGGCCCTTCGGGGTACACGAGCGGCGAACGGGTGAGTAACACGTGAGCAACCTGCCCCTGACTCCGGGATAAGCGGTGGAAACGCCGTCTAATACCGGATACGACCCGCCACCTCATGGTGGAGGGTGGAAAGTTTTTCGGTCAGGGATGGGCTCGCGGCCTATCAGCTTGTTGGTGGGGTAACGGCCTACCAAGGCGATTACGGGTAGCCGGCCTGAGAGGGCGACCGGCCACACTGGGACTGAGACACGGCCCAGACTCCTGCGGGAGGCAGCAGTGGGGAATATTGCGCAATGGGCGAAAGCCTGACGCAGCGACGCCGCGTGGGGGATGACGGCCTTCGGGTTGTAAACCTCTTTTACCACCAACGCAGGCTCCCAGTTCTCTGGGGGTTGACGGTAGGTGGGGAATAAGGACCGGCTAACTACGTGCCAGCAGCCGCGGTAATACGTAGGGTCCGAGCGTTGTCCGGAATTATTGGGCGTAAAGAGCTCGTAGGCGGCGTGTCGCGTCTGCTGTGAAAGACCGGGGCTTAACTCCGGTTCTGCAGTGGATACGGGCATGCTAGAGGTAGGTAGGGGAGACTGGAATTCCTGGTGTAGCGGTGAAATGCGCAGATATCAGGAGGAACACCGGTGGCGAAGGCGGGTCTCTGGGCCTTACCTGACGCTGAGGAGCGAAAGCATGGGGAGCGAACAGGATTAGATACCCTGGTAGTCCATGCCGTAAACGTTGGGCGCTAGGTGTGGGGACTTTCCACGGTTTCCGCGCCGTAGCTAACGCATTAAGCGCCCCGCCTGGGGAGTACGGCCGCAAGGCTAAAACTCAAAGGAATTGACGGGGGCCCGCACAAGCGGCGGAGCATGTTGCTTAATTCGACGCAACGCGAAGAACCTTACCAAGGTTTGACATCACCCGTGGACTCGCAGAGATGTGAGGTCATTTAGTTGGCGGGTGACAGGTGGTGCATGGCTGTCGTCAGCTCGTGTCGTGAGATGTTGGGTTAAGTCCCGCAACGAGCGCAACCCTTGTTCCATGTTGCCAGCACGTAATGGTGGGGACTCATGGGAGACTGCCGGGGTCAACTCGGAGGAAGGTGGGGATGACGTCAAGTCATCATGCCCCTTATGTCTTGGGCTGCAAACATGCTACAATGGCCGGTACAATGGGCGTGCGATACCGTAAGGTGGAGCGAATCCCTAAAAGCCGGTCTCAGTTCGGATTGGGGTCTGCAACTCGACCCCATGAAGGTGGAGTCGCTAGTAATCGCGGATCAGCAACGCCGCGGTGAATACGTTCCCGGGCCTTGTACACACCGCCCGTCACGTCATGAAAGTCGGCAACACCCGAAACTTGCGGCCTAACCCCTTGTGGGAGGGAGTGAGTGAAGGTGGGGCTGGCGATTGGGACGAAGTCGTAACAAGGTAGCCGTACCGGAAGGTGCGGCTGGATCACCTCCTTTCTAAGGAGTCTTTACAGGTCGGCATTACTTCTACAGCCGGCCGGACTCGAAAGTGGACCCGACACCCTCCGGGGTGCTTGGGAGTGGCTGAAGATGAATCGAACTTGACCTCGGGCGGCTAGAAGCGTCCGGGGGCGCGCTGTTGGGTGTCTGAGGAAGCAACCTCTGACCGTGGCCGGTAAGGCCTGGTTGGTTGTTGGTTCCCGCGGACCGCCTCCGAGAACTCTCGGGTCCTTGCCGTTGTGGTGGGGGTGTGAGTGGTGTTGGGGTATGCGGTTGGTGTTTTGATTTGTGAATAGTGTGCGCGAGCATCTTATTATCTGTAGTGGCCAAGTGATAGTGGCACACGGTGGATGCCTTGGCACCAGGCGCCGATGAAGGACGTGGGAGGCCGCGATAGGCCACGGGGAGCTGTCAACCGAGCTGTGATCCGTGGGTGTCCGAATGGGGAAACCTAGCCCGAGTTGTGTCGGGTTGCCGCCACCTGAATGTATAGGGTGGTTGGTGGTGACGCGGGGAAGTGAAACATCTCAGTACCCGTAGGAAGAGTAAACAACAGTGATTCCCCTAGTAGTGGTGAGCGAACGGGGAAGAGGCTAAACCGCAGGCGTGTGATAGACGGCAGTCGTTGCGTGTGCGGGGTTGTGGGATGCACCTTTTCAGGTCTGCCGACCTGGAGCGCTGATGTTGGTGGTAGTTGAATCCGTTGGGAAGCGGTACCGGAGTGGGTGAGAGTCCCGTAGACGAAGCTACCGGCTAGGTGTTGGTGTATTCCCGAGTAGCGCGGAGCCCGTGAAAGTCCGTGTGAATCTGGCAGGACCACCTGCTAAGCCAAAATACGTCCTGGTGACCGATAGTGCACTAGTACCGTGAGGGAAAGGTGAAAAGTGCCCCGGTGAGGGGTCGTGAAATAGTACCTGAAACCGTGTGCTGTCAAGCCGTCAGAGCTGAAGCTTGTCTTTGGTGATGGCGTGCCTTTTGAAGAATGAGCCTGCGAGTCATGGTGTGTGGCGAGGTTAACCCGGGTGGGGTAGCCGTAGGGAAACCGAGTCTGAATAGGGCGTTTGAGTCGCATGCTGTGGACCCGAAGCGGAGTGATCTACCCATGTCCAGGGTGAAGCGGGGGTAAGACCTCGTGGAGGCCCGAACCCACCAGGGTTGAAAACCTGGGGGATGAGGTGTGGGTAGGGGTGAAAGGCCAATCAAACTCCGTGATAGCTGGTTCTCCCCGAAATGCATTTAGGTGCAGCGTCGCGTGTTTCTTGCTGGAGGTAGAGCTACTGTTTGGCTGATGGGCCCGACAAGGTTACTGACGTCAGACAAACTCCGAATGCCGGTGAAGTGAAGCGCGGCAGTGAGACTGCGGGGGATAAGCTTCGTAGTCGAGAGGGAAACAGCCCAGATCATCAGCTAAGGCCCCTAAGCGTGTGCTAAGTGGGAAAGGTTGTGGAGTTGCTGAGACAACCAGGAGGTTGGCTTAGAAGCAGCCATCCTTTAAAGAGTGCGTAATAGCTCACTGGTCAAGTGGTTCTGCGCCGATAATGTAGCGGGGCTAAAGCACACCGCCGAAGCTGTGAAGCTCACACATCAGTGTGGGTTGGTAGGGGAGCGTCGTGCGTCCGGTGAAGCTGCCGAGTGATCGTGTGGTGGAGGGCGTGCGAGTGAGAATGCAGGCATGAGTAGCGAAAGCAACGTGAGAAACGTTGCCGCCGATTGACTAAGGGTTCCTGGGGCAGGTTAATCCGCCCAGGGTGAGTCTGGACCTAAGGCGAGGCCGACAGGCGTAGTCGATGGATAACGGGTTGATATTCCCGTACCCGTGCACGAGCGTCCAGTACTGAATCAGGTGATGCTAACCACGCTGGTGGTCTTGGGTCCCTTCGGGGAGCTTTGGCCTACTGGTCTGGGAACCGAGCTTGTAGTAGGTAAGTGATGGGGTGACGCAGGAGGGTAGCTCTACCCGGCGGTGGTTGTCCGGGGGTAAGCGTGTAGGCCGGTGTGTTGGCAAATCCGCACACCATGAAGGTTGAGACGTGATGCCGAGCCGTTTTTGGTGAAGTGAGTGATCCCATGCTGTCGAGAAAAGCCTCTAGCGAGTTCGTGTGTGGCCAGTACCCTAAACCGACGCAGGTGGTCAGGTAGAGAATACCGAGGCGTTCGGGTGAACCATGGTTAAGGAACTCGGCAAATTGTCCCCGTAACTTTGGGAGAAGGGGAGCCCTGTCTGGTGACGGATCTTGCATCCTGAGCTGGGTGGGGTCGCAGATAGCGGGGGGAAGCGACTGTTTATTAAAAACACAGGTCCGTGCGAAGTCGTAAGACGCTGTATACGGACTGACGCCTGCCCGGTGCTGGAACGTTAAGAGGACTGGTTAGTGGGGTTCGCCCTGCGAAGCTGGGAATCTAAGCGCCAGTAAACGGCGGTGGTAACTATAACCATCCTAAGGTAGCGAAATTCCTTGTCGGGTAAGTTCCGACCTGCACGAATGGCGTAACGACTTCCCCACTGTCTCAACCATGGGCCCGGTGAAATTGCACTACGAGTAAAGATGCTCGTTTCGCGCAGCAGGACGGAAAGACCCCGGGACCTTCACTATAGCTTGACATTGGTGTTTGGGATGGTTTGTGTAGGATAGGTGGGAGCCGGTGAAGCTGTCACGCTAGTGGCGGTGGAGGCGTTGGTGAAATACCACTCTGACTGTTTCGGGCATCTAACTTTGGACCGTGATCCGGTTCGGGGACAGTGTCTGGTGGGTAGTTTAACTGGGGCGGTTGCCTCCCAAAGAGTAACGGAGGCGCCCAAAGGTTCCCTCAGCCTGGTTGGTAATCAGGTGTTGAGTGTAAGTGCACAAGGGAGCTTGACTGTGAGACGGACGTGTCGAGCAGGAGCGAAAGCTGGGACTAGTGATCCGGCACCGGCGTGTGGAAGCGGTGTCGCTCAACGGCTAAAAGGTACCCCGGGGATAACAGGCTGATCTTCCCCAAGAGTCCATATCGACGGGATGGTTTGGCACCTCGATGTCGGCTCGTCGCATCCTGGGGCTGGAGTTGGTCCCAAGGGTTGGGCTGTTCGCCCATTAAAGCGGCACGCGAGCTGGGTTTAGAACGTCGTGAGACAGTTCGGTCCCTATCCGCTGTGCGCGTTGGAGACTTGAGAAGGGCTGTCCCTAGTACGAGAGGACCGGGACGGACGAACCTCTGGTGTGCCAGTTGTCCTGCCAAGGGCATGGCTGGTTGGCTACGTTCGGGAGGGATAACCGCTGAAAGCATCTAAGCGGGAAGCTTGCTTCGAGATGAGGTCTCCTGCCTCCTGGAGAGGGTAAGGCTCCCTATAGACGATGGGGTTGATAGGCCGGGTGTGGAAGCCCTGTGAGGGGTGGAGCTGACCGGTACTAATAGGCCGAGGGCTTGTCCGCTGCAGATAATTGGATGTTCGCGCACACTTTTCACGGA
>NYMS01000045.1 GCA_002529455.1 Glycomyces fuscus | reverse complement strand
AGGGTTGCAAGACCTTTATGGAGAGTTTGATCCTGGCTCAGGACGAACGCTGGCGGCGTGCTTAACACATGCAAGTCGAGCGGTAAGGCCCTTCGGGGTACACGAGCGGCGAACGGGTGAGTAACACGTGAGCAACCTGCCCCTGACTCCGGGATAAGCGGTGGAAACGCCGTCTAATACCGGATACGACCCGCCACCTCATGGTGGAGGGTGGAAAGTTTTTCGGTCAGGGATGGGCTCGCGGCCTATCAGCTTGTTGGTGGGGTAACGGCCTACCAAGGCGATTACGGGTAGCCGGCCTGAGAGGGCGACCGGCCACACTGGGACTGAGACACGGCCCAGACTCCTGCGGGAGGCAGCAGTGGGGAATATTGCGCAATGGGCGAAAGCCTGACGCAGCGACGCCGCGTGGGGGATGACGGCCTTCGGGTTGTAAACCTCTTTTACCACCAACGCAGGCTCCCAGTTCTCTGGGGGTTGACGGTAGGTGGGGAATAAGGACCGGCTAACTACGTGCCAGCAGCCGCGGTAATACGTAGGGTCCGAGCGTTGTCCGGAATTATTGGGCGTAAAGAGCTCGTAGGCGGCGTGTCGCGTCTGCTGTGAAAGACCGGGGCTTAACTCCGGTTCTGCAGTGGATACGGGCATGCTAGAGGTAGGTAGGGGAGACTGGAATTCCTGGTGTAGCGGTGAAATGCGCAGATATCAGGAGGAACACCGGTGGCGAAGGCGGGTCTCTGGGCCTTACCTGACGCTGAGGAGCGAAAGCATGGGGAGCGAACAGGATTAGATACCCTGGTAGTCCATGCCGTAAACGTTGGGCGCTAGGTGTGGGGACTTTCCACGGTTTCCGCGCCGTAGCTAACGCATTAAGCGCCCCGCCTGGGGAGTACGGCCGCAAGGCTAAAACTCAAAGGAATTGACGGGGGCCCGCACAAGCGGCGGAGCATGTTGCTTAATTCGACGCAACGCGAAGAACCTTACCAAGGTTTGACATCACCCGTGGACTCGCAGAGATGTGAGGTCATTTAGTTGGCGGGTGACAGGTGGTGCATGGCTGTCGTCAGCTCGTGTCGTGAGATGTTGGGTTAAGTCCCGCAACGAGCGCAACCCTTGTTCCATGTTGCCAGCACGTAATGGTGGGGACTCATGGGAGACTGCCGGGGTCAACTCGGAGGAAGGTGGGGATGACGTCAAGTCATCATGCCCCTTATGTCTTGGGCTGCAAACATGCTACAATGGCCGGTACAATGGGCGTGCGATACCGTAAGGTGGAGCGAATCCCTAAAAGCCGGTCTCAGTTCGGATTGGGGTCTGCAACTCGACCCCATGAAGGTGGAGTCGCTAGTAATCGCGGATCAGCAACGCCGCGGTGAATACGTTCCCGGGCCTTGTACACACCGCCCGTCACGTCATGAAAGTCGGCAACACCCGAAACTTGCGGCCTAACCCCTTGTGGGAGGGAGTGAGTGAAGGTGGGGCTGGCGATTGGGACGAAGTCGTAACAAGGTAGCCGTACCGGAAGGTGCGGCTGGATCACCTCCTTTCTAAGGAGTCTTTACAGGTCGGCATTACTTCTACAGCCGGCCGGACTCGAAAGTGGACCCGACACCCTCCGGGGTGCTTGGGAGTGGCTGAAGATGAATCGAACTTGACCTCGGGCGGCTAGAAGCGTCCGGGGGCGCGCTGTTGGGTGTCTGAGGAAGCAACCTCCTCTCTCCTTGTGGGAGGGGTTGTTGGTTCCCGCGGACCGCCTCCGAGAACTCTCGGTGGGTGCCGGGCCTGGTGTCTGGTGCTTGTTGCTGAGTGGTGTTGGGGTATGCGGTTGGTGTTTTGATTTGTGAATAGTGTGCGCGAGCATCTTATTATCTGTAGTGGCCAAGTGATAGTGGCACACGGTGGATGCCTTGGCACCAGGCGCCGATGAAGGACGTGGGAGGCCGCGATAGGCCACGGGGAGCTGTCAACCGAGCTGTGATCCGTGGGTGTCCGAATGGGGAAACCTAGCCCGAGTTGTGTCGGGTTGCCGCCACCTGAATGTATAGGGTGGTTGGTGGTGACGCGGGGAAGTGAAACATCTCAGTACCCGTAGGAAGAGTAAACAACAGTGATTCCCCTAGTAGTGGTGAGCGAACGGGGAAGAGGCTAAACCGCAGGCGTGTGATAGACGGCAGTCGTTGCGTGTGCGGGGTTGTGGGATGCACCTTTTCAGGTCTGCCGACCTGGAGCGCTGATGTTGGTGGTAGTTGAATCCGTTGGGAAGCGGTACCGGAGTGGGTGAGAGTCCCGTAGACGAAGCTACCGGCTAGGTGTTGGTGTATTCCCGAGTAGCGCGGAGCCCGTGAAAGTCCGTGTGAATCTGGCAGGACCACCTGCTAAGCCAAAATACGTCCTGGTGACCGATAGTGCACTAGTACCGTGAGGGAAAGGTGAAAAGTGCCCCGGTGAGGGGTCGTGAAATAGTACCTGAAACCGTGTGCTGTCAAGCCGTCAGAGCTGAAGCTTGTCTTTGGTGATGGCGTGCCTTTTGAAGAATGAGCCTGCGAGTCATGGTGTGTGGCGAGGTTAACCCGGGTGGGGTAGCCGTAGGGAAACCGAGTCTGAATAGGGCGTTTGAGTCGCATGCTGTGGACCCGAAGCGGAGTGATCTACCCATGTCCAGGGTGAAGCGGGGGTAAGACCTCGTGGAGGCCCGAACCCACCAGGGTTGAAAACCTGGGGGATGAGGTGTGGGTAGGGGTGAAAGGCCAATCAAACTCCGTGATAGCTGGTTCTCCCCGAAATGCATTTAGGTGCAGCGTCGCGTGTTTCTTGCTGGAGGTAGAGCTACTGTTTGGCTGATGGGCCCGACAAGGTTACTGACGTCAGACAAACTCCGAATGCCGGTGAAGTGAAGCGCGGCAGTGAGACTGCGGGGGATAAGCTTCGTAGTCGAGAGGGAAACAGCCCAGATCATCAGCTAAGGCCCCTAAGCGTGTGCTAAGTGGGAAAGGTTGTGGAGTTGCTGAGACAACCAGGAGGTTGGCTTAGAAGCAGCCATCCTTTAAAGAGTGCGTAATAGCTCACTGGTCAAGTGGTTCTGCGCCGATAATGTAGCGGGGCTAAAGCACACCGCCGAAGCTGTGAAGCTCACACATCAGTGTGGGTTGGTAGGGGAGCGTCGTGCGTCCGGTGAAGCTGCCGAGTGATCGTGTGGTGGAGGGCGTGCGAGTGAGAATGCAGGCATGAGTAGCGAAAGCAACGTGAGAAACGTTGCCGCCGATTGACTAAGGGTTCCTGGGGCAGGTTAATCCGCCCAGGGTGAGTCTGGACCTAAGGCGAGGCCGACAGGCGTAGTCGATGGATAACGGGTTGATATTCCCGTACCCGTGCACGAGCGTCCAGTACTGAATCAGGTGATGCTAACCACGCTGGTGGTCTTGGGTCCCTTCGGGGAGCTTTGGCCTACTGGTCTGGGAACCGAGCTTGTAGTAGGTAAGTGATGGGGTGACGCAGGAGGGTAGCTCTACCCGGCGGTGGTTGTCCGGGGGTAAGCGTGTAGGCCGGTGTGTTGGCAAATCCGCACACCATGAAGGTTGAGACGTGATGCCGAGCCGTTTTTGGTGAAGTGAGTGATCCCATGCTGTCGAGAAAAGCCTCTAGCGAGTTCGTGTGTGGCCAGTACCCTAAACCGACGCAGGTGGTCAGGTAGAGAATACCGAGGCGTTCGGGTGAACCATGGTTAAGGAACTCGGCAAATTGTCCCCGTAACTTTGGGAGAAGGGGAGCCCTGTCTGGTGACGGATCTTGCATCCTGAGCTGGGTGGGGTCGCAGATAGCGGGGGGAAGCGACTGTTTATTAAAAACACAGGTCCGTGCGAAGTCGTAAGACGCTGTATACGGACTGACGCCTGCCCGGTGCTGGAACGTTAAGAGGACTGGTTAGTGGGGTTCGCCCTGCGAAGCTGGGAATCTAAGCGCCAGTAAACGGCGGTGGTAACTATAACCATCCTAAGGTAGCGAAATTCCTTGTCGGGTAAGTTCCGACCTGCACGAATGGCGTAACGACTTCCCCACTGTCTCAACCATGGGCCCGGTGAAATTGCACTACGAGTAAAGATGCTCGTTTCGCGCAGCAGGACGGAAAGACCCCGGGACCTTCACTATAGCTTGACATTGGTGTTTGGGATGGTTTGTGTAGGATAGGTGGGAGCCGGTGAAGCTGTCACGCTAGTGGCGGTGGAGGCGTTGGTGAAATACCACTCTGACTGTTTCGGGCATCTAACTTTGGACCGTGATCCGGTTCGGGGACAGTGTCTGGTGGGTAGTTTAACTGGGGCGGTTGCCTCCCAAAGAGTAACGGAGGCGCCCAAAGGTTCCCTCAGCCTGGTTGGTAATCAGGTGTTGAGTGTAAGTGCACAAGGGAGCTTGACTGTGAGACGGACGTGTCGAGCAGGAGCGAAAGCTGGGACTAGTGATCCGGCACCGGCGTGTGGAAGCGGTGTCGCTCAACGGCTAAAAGGTACCCCGGGGATAACAGGCTGATCTTCCCCAAGAGTCCATATCGACGGGATGGTTTGGCACCTCGATGTCGGCTCGTCGCATCCTGGGGCTGGAGTTGGTCCCAAGGGTTGGGCTGTTCGCCCATTAAAGCGGCACGCGAGCTGGGTTTAGAACGTCGTGAGACAGTTCGGTCCCTATCCGCTGTGCGCGTTGGAGACTTGAGAAGGGCTGTCCCTAGTACGAGAGGACCGGGACGGACGAACCTCTGGTGTGCCAGTTGTCCTGCCAAGGGCATGGCTGGTTGGCTACGTTCGGGAGGGATAACCGCTGAAAGCATCTAAGCGGGAAGCTTGCTTCGAGATGAGGTCTCCTGCCTCCTGGAGAGGGTAAGGCTCCCTATAGACGATGGGGTTGATAGGCCGGGTGTGGAAGCCCTGTGAGGGGTGGAGCTGACCGGTACTAATAGGCCGAGGGCTTGTCCGCTGCAGATAATTGGATGTTCGCGCACACTTTTCACGGA
>NYMS01000044.1 GCA_002529455.1 Glycomyces fuscus | reverse complement strand
AGTTGATCAGCGGTTTTCCCACCGCCCGGCTGCGCTCCCGGTTGGCGTCGATGGCCCACACCCTGGGGGTGGCGGTCATCGCCGTGGATCCGGCTTATACCTCCCGGTGGGGTGCCCAGCACTGGCAAAACCCCTGTCCACCAAACGCAGGAAGGTCTCCCGGCACGATGCGGCCAGCATCGCGGTCGGGCGGCGCGCCCAGGGCCACCCGGTCCGGCGACGGACGGCACCGCCCCCACACCACCGGAGTGGTGGTGTGGGGCATCGGACCGCCCAGGCCGCACCGGGTAGTCATGGGCGTGAGGGAAACCGCCCACCCGTCACGGAGCGTGCACGCGATGCGCGTGGCCGGACGGGGCAGGAACGCGGTGACCCAGCCCATCCAGCACCGTTCGGGATGGGGCGCGGTGCCAGCGTGACCCCCGGGGTCACTTCTGATCACTGTTCAGGAACGGTCAGGAACGGACCAGGCGGGCGATCGCGTCGGAGGCCTCGCGCACCTTGGCGTCCGCCTCCTCGCCGCCGTTGGCGACCGCGTTGGACACGCAGTGCTTGAGGTGTTCGTCGAGCATGGACAGCGCGAAGGACCGCAGCGCCTTGTTGGCCGCCGACGTCTGGGTCAGGATGTCGATGCAGTACTGGTCGTCCTCGACCATCCGCTGCAACCCGCGGATCTGGCCCTCGATACGGCGCAGCCGGTTGATGTGGCTCTGCTTGTCGTTACTGTAACCGTGGGTCGCAGCCATGCTCCCGCTTCCGTGTCGTTCCTGCTCAGATGCCATTACCATACCCCCTCGCGGTATTCAACGGCGGGGGCTGGGAACGCATTCCGCCGGTGCGCTCCCGCCGGGTGCGCGTGTCACCGCCAACGCGGTCGTAGTAGGAGTTTCCCAGACGAACGGGAACCGGCCGCCGGTGCCGGGAGGCGCGCGTGCCCCGTCCGCGCGGTCCGTCACCGCGCGTAAACGTCCGGTCCGCTCTGGGTAACGCGGGGGCTGGGGTCTTGCCCGAGGCCCCGACCCGAACCGACCATGGGCGGTATGACTGACAGCGCCGAGAACGACATCATGGCCACCATCCGGGGACTGATCGACGAGGAGCACGCGCTCCGCTCCACCACAGGGGGGCTGGACCCGCAGGAGCGCTCCCGCATCAAGGAGGTCGAGGAGGCGCTCGACCAGTGCTGGGACCTGCTCCGCCAGCGCAGGGCCCGCAGTGAGTTCGGCCAGGACCCCGACGAGGCCGAGCCGCGCCCGGTCTCCGAGGTCGAGAACTACCGGCAGTAAGGGGCCGGAGGCGAAAACCCCGCGTGCTCCGCGAGCGTCAACACGGGTACAGCGGTGCCGGGCGGTGACCGCATGACCGCACGGCGCCCCACCCTCCCGGGAGCACAGAAGGAAGCGCATGCTCACCACACTCACGGGGCTGGGCCTGGCCTCCGCGGCCGGGCTCAACGCCTACATCCCCCTCCTCCTCGTCGGGCTGCTCGCACGCTTCACCGACCTCGTCCCGCTCGGTGGGTCCTGGCAGTGGATCGAGCACCCCGTCACCCTCGTGGTCCTCACCGTGCTGCTGGTCGTGGAGTTCGCGGCGGACAAGATCCCCGCGGTCGACAGCTTCAACGACGCCCTCCAGACCGTCGTGCGCCCCACCTCCGGCGGCATCACCTTCGGTGCGGGAGCCTCCGCGGTACAGCTCGAGGAGATCACCGGGGCCGCCTCCGGCGCCGCCGCGGGAGGGGACGGGGTCTCCTGGTGGGCGGTGGTCGCGGGCGTGGTGGTCGCCCTGGCCTTCCACGCGGTCAAGGCCCTGGCCCGGCCGGTGGCCAACTCCGTGTCCCTCGGGTGCGCGGCCCCGGTCGTCTCCTTCCTGGAGGACGCCGTCAGCTTCGTCACCTCGCTGCTGGCCCTCCTGGTGCCCGTCCTCATCCTCGTCGTGTTCCCGCTCATGGTGGTGGGGGGCGTGTGGGCGGTCCGGCGCAGGCGGCGCCTGCGCCGGGAACGCCGCGAGGCGCCGGGCCCCGAACGGCAGGACGCGGGAACCGGCGCGGACGGCGCCGCCCAGGCGGGGGAGACACACCCGGGCTGAGGCGCCCCGGCGTGCGCGGGGGCCCGGCCGGGGGTGGCGTACGACGCATTCCCCGGCCGGGGCCGGTGCCCGTAAAGTGCGGTCAATGGCTGAGACGACTTTCGACAGACACGACACCACCCACATCGTCTGGGACTGGAACGGCACCCTCCTGGACGACAACCACGCCAACCTCGCCGCGGTGAACGCCGTGTGCGAGCTGTTCGGCCGCGACCCCGTGGAGCTGGACCACTGGCGCTCCGTCTTCCGCCGCCCCCTCGTCCCCTGCTACGAGGAGCTCCTCGGCCGGGCCCTGGAGGAGGGCGAGTGGGAGCGGGTCGAGAAGCACTACGACAGCAGCTACCTGGAGCACCTGCCCTCCTGTGAGCTGACCGCGGGCGTTCCCGACGTGCTGCACGAGTGGACCCGCGGCGGGGGCACCCAGTCCCTGCTGTCCATGGCCTCCCACGACCACCTCGTGCCGCTGGTCGCCGAGCGCGGCCTGACCGAGCACTTCACCCGGGTGGAGGGGCGCCGGTTCCAGACCGAGCACGACTCCAAGGCCGAGCACCTGGTGCGCCACCTCGAACACCAGGGCCTCGACCCGGCCCGGGTCGTGCTGATCGGCGACATCGACGACGACGCCCGCGCCGCCCGCGAGGCCGGGGCACGCTCCGTCCTGGTCGCCAGCGGCCTGATGTCCCGTGCCCGCCTGGAGGCCACCGGATCCCCCGTGGTCGACTCCCCGCAGGCCGCCGTGGCCGCGCTGCGCGGGAACTGAGGCGCCGGACCGCGCCCGGGCGCCGGAAAGGTCCGGTCACCGGTCCTGCGCCGGTCGGGCCTGTGCCGACGGGTGCCGTCCACGTCCGCGCGCCCGCCCGGGAGCGGGCCGCGCGCACCGTCCGCCTCCCGCCGGTGACCTGCGCACTCGGCGTGCCTCCCGGCCCCCGTCGCCCCGGGGGCCGGGCCGTGGCCGCCGGCACGGGGTGTTGTTAGATGGGTCTCACAGCAACACACAGTGCGAATGGGAAGGCGGGCCAATGACGGAGAACAGCGTGCCCCGGGTGCTCTGGAAGCCCGACGAGGAGAGGGCCGCGTCCTCCAACATCGTCGCGTTCGCCCGGTGGGCCGAGCGCGAGAGGGGGATCCGGGCCTTCGGGGACGCCTCCGCCGCGTCCTTCGACTACGACTCCCTGTGGCGCTGGTCGGTCACCGACACCGACGGGTTCTGGGAGTCGGTCTGGCAGTACTACGGCGTGCGCTCCGAGACCCCCTACGAGCGGGTCCTGGGCGAGCGGACCATGCCCGGCGCCGAGTGGTTCCCCGGGGCCACCCTCAACTACGCCCGGCACATCTTCGAGGGCCGCGACGACGACCACGTCGCCATCCGCCACGCCACCGAGCTGCGCGGCCTCGGCGAGTGGACCTGGGGCGACCTGCGCCGGCGCACCGCCGCCATCGCCGCCGGGCTGCGCGGCCTCGGCGTGGGCCCCGGCGACCGCGTCGTGGCCTACCTGCCCAACCTGCCCGAGACCGTCGCCGCCTTCTACGCCGCGGCCTCCCTGGGCGCCGTGTGGTCCTCCTGCTCCCCGGACTTCGGCGTGCGCAGCGTCATCGACCGCTTCGCGCAGATCGAGCCCAAGGTCCTGCTCGCCGTCGACGGCTACCGCTACGGGGGCAGGGACTTCGACCGCCGCCCCGTCGTGGAGGAGCTGCGCGCGGCGCTGCCCACCGTCGAGCACACCGTCCTGCTCGACTACCTCCACCCCGGGGAGTCCCTCGACGGCACCCTGCCCTGGGACCGGCTGGAGGAGTCCGGGGCCGGGGCCGAGCTGGAGTTCGCGTCCGTGCCCTTCGACCACCCCCTGTGGGTGCTCTACTCCTCGGGTACCACCGGCCTGCCCAAGGCCATCGTCCACGGGCACGGCGGCATCCTCCTCGAACAGCTCAAGAACCTCCACCTGCACCTGGACGCCCGGGAGCACGACCGGGTCTTCTGGTTCACCACGACCGGCTGGATGATGTGGAACTTCCTGGTCAGCGTGCTGCTGACGAAGGCCTCCATCGTCCTGTACGACGGCAGCCCGGCCGCACCCGACCTGGGCGCGCTGTGGGACCTGGCCGCCGAGGCCGGGGTCACCGTCTTCGGCACCAGCGCCGGGTTCCTCTCCTCCTGCATGAAGGAGGGCGTCCACCCCCGGCGGGGCCGCGACCTGTCCGGGCTCAAGGCCATCGGCTCCACCGGCTCGCCGCTCAGCCCCGAGGCCTTCTCCTGGGTCTACGAGGAGTTCGGCGAGGACCTGTGGCTGTTCTCCACCTCCGGCGGCACCGACGTGTGCAGCTGTCTGGTCGGCGGCACCCCGACCCTGCCCGTCCACGAGGGCGAGATCCAGTCCCGGGCCCTGGGGATGGCCGTCGCCTCCTGGGACCCCGACGGCAAGGAGCTCGTCAACGAGGTCGGCGAGCTCGTCGTCACCCGGCCCGCCCCGTCCATGCCGCTCTTCCTGTGGGGCGACGAGAGCGGCGAGCGGCTGCGCGACAGCTACTTCTCCGTCTACCCGGGCGTCTGGCGGCACGGCGACTGGATCGAGATCACCGACCGCGGCACCGCGGTCATCTACGGCCGCTCCGACTCCACCATCAACCGCGGCGGCGTGCGCATGGGCACCAGCGAGATCTACCGCGCGGTCCTGGCCCTGGACGAGGTCGTCGACGCCCTGGTGGTGGACGTGCCCCAGGCCGACGGCTCCTCCAGGATCGAGCTGTTCACCGTGCTGCGTGAGGGCGCCGACCTGGAGGGCGACCTGCCCCGGGAGATCGCCCGCCGCATCCGGACCGACTGCTCGCCCCGCCACGTGCCCGACCGCGTCCGCGTCATCGGCGCCGTGCCCCGGACCCTGTCCGGCAAGGTCCTGGAGGTGCCGGTCAAGCGCATCCTCATGGGGGAGCGGCCCGACCGGGTCGCCAGCCGCGACTCGCTGGCCAACCCCGAGGCGCTCGACTTCTTCAGCACCCTGGTCGAGGAGGGGCGGAGCGCGGGCTGACCGGGACACCGCCGGGGAGGCAGGGGCCCTGCCTCCCCGGCGGCCCCGTCCCCGCGGGTCCGGGGCGTCGCGGGGGGCGGTGGGCGCACCGCAGGGCCGGGCGCCCTCCCGGTGCCGCGTGGCCGCCTGCGGCCATGTGCCCCGGCCCGTTGTTGCCCTACGAGGCAGGGGCATAGCCTGACGTGCGTGACACAGAACCAGTCTGGCGAGACCTCCGCCGCTCCCGCGGGTCCGGCCTCCCGGCGGGGCCGGATCGACGGCATCGACGCGGCACGCGCCCTCGCGGTGTTCGGGATGTTCGTCGTCCACCTCGGGGTGGAGTCGATGGGGCTGCTGTCGCCCGAGGGCTACGCCTGGGACGTGCACGGCGTCGTGCGGGGCAACTCCTCGGCGCTCTTCGCCTTCCTGGCGGGAACCTCCCTGGCCATGATGACCGGGCGCACCGACCCGGTGGGCGGCGACCGCCTGCGCGGGGCCGTCGTGCGCATCCTCACCCGCGCGGCGCTCATCGGCGTGCTGGGACTGGCGCTGGACGTCATGGGGGTCCCGGTCGCCATCATCCTGACCTACTACGCGGGCTTCTTCGTGCTGGCCCTGCCCCTGCTCAGGCTGCGCTCGGGCGCGCTGTGGACGGTGGCGGGGGTTCTGGCCGTGCTCGGCCCTCCGCTCTCGTTCCTGCTGCGGGACAACGTCTTCCCGCCCTCGCCGCGCACGTCCTCGCTCTCCTCGTTCAGCGAGTTCTTCCTGACCGGCTACTACCCGGCGATCACCTTCATGGCCTTCGTGACCGCGGGGATGGCGGTGGGGCGGCTGGACCTGGCCTCCACCGCGCTGCGGCTGCGCCTGCTGGCCTCCGGCGCCGTGCTGCTCCTGCTCGGCCACCTCGGCTCCTGGGCGCTGCTCAACCCGCTGGGCGGAATGGAGCGCCTGGTGGAGGCCAGCGGCCCCGCCCTGACGGGCCTGCCCTCCGGCGAGGTCACCGACCAGGCGACGGCGGCCCTGGTGCGCGCCGCGGTGGTCGAGGAGACGCACTCGGTCTCGGGCCAGGTGCCCACCGACTCGTGGTGGTGGCTGGCGGTCGGCACGCCCCACACCGGCACCACCTTCGAGATGGCCGAGGCGGTCGGCCAAGGGCTCGTGGTGCTGGTGGTGTGCATGTTCCTGTGCGACCGCCTCCGGGTCCTCATGTACCCGCTGGCCTCGGTCGGCCGGATGCCGCTGACCGTCTACACCGGGCACATCCTGGCCCTGGCGGTGGTCATCTCCGCATCCGGCGGGACCGAGTGGCGCCAGCCGTGGCTGCTGGAGGGCTTCGTCCTCGGTGCGCTGGTCTTCGCCACACTGTGGCGGCTGGTGGCGGGCAGGGGACCGGCCGAGCTCGCCCTCGGCGAGGCCGCCGACGGCATGGTCGCCCTGGTGGAGGAGCGGAGGGCCGCCGGCGGGCGCCCTCCCGGCGGACGCGCCGGCGGTCCTAGCGGGGACCCCCCCGGGGGGCGTCCCGCCGGGTGATGTTGGCCGAGGTGCGGTCCCGGTGGGCGAGGGAGTCGGTGGTGGTCCGCGCGTTCTGCCGCATGAGCCTGCGCGCGTCGTCGGCCGCGGAGCGCGCGACCGACGGACTGGCCACCGGGCGCTGCGCGACCTCGGCGTCCTCGGGAAGGCCGATGTCCATGGGCAGCCCCGCCCGGCTGATCACCCGCAGCTGGGCGTCCTCCTGCGACCTGGAGGGCCGGATGTCCCCGTCGGGGGTGCGCCACGCCCTCATCCGGGCGTGCAGCCAGTCGGTGCCCTGGTAGTCGGGGCCGCTCGGCCACGGCACGCCGTCGGGCCGGTGCCCCAGCGCGTGCAGCACGTCGGCGACGGTCCACCCGGCGGAGAAGAAGCGCGCGGTCTCGCCGCGCAGCACGCGAAAGTCCACGCGGCGCAGGGACGCGTCCTCGCGGCGCAGCGTCTCGCAGCCCTCGTGCACGTCGCGGGGAGTGTGCCGGGTGCGGTGCAGGGGGTCGGCCTCGGGCTTGCGCAGCAGGGAGTCGTCCACCGTCACGATCACCTCGCCCCGGCGGTTGTCCCAGACGCTGACCTCCTCGCGCGCCCACCCCTGGGACTCGGCCAGGGCCACCGCCATCCTGCGCAGGTCGACCCGCTCGTCGTCGCTGCTGATCCGGAACTCCGCCATGCTCACAGACTAGGCGGTGTTTCCTGTGGACCTCCGCGTTTGGCCGGGGGCCTCCGCTTCGCCTCACCCCACGCCGCGGGGAGGACGCGACCGCCCCGGCCGCCGGTGCGCCTACCCCCGCTCCAGCGGGCGGACCATCACCAGCTGCGGTTCCCCCGCCTCGTCCACGAAGCGTCGGCCGGTGGGGGCGAACCCGGCGCGGGCGTAGACGCGGGCCGCCGCGCGGTTGGCCTCGTTGACGCACAGCACCAGCTCGGCCGCGTCCGGCGCCACCTCGGCGGCCAGCCCGTCCAGCAGCGGAGGGGAGCACGCGGCGCGCCCCACGCCCCGGCCCTGCCAGGCGGTGGTGACGTAGAAGGCCCGCAGCAGCACGGCGCGCGCCGGGTCGGGGACCAGGTCGCGCGCGTGCACGGCCCGGTCCAGCACGCCGAAGCCCGCGCAGGCCGCCCGCGCACCGGCGGCGTCGGTGACCGGGGCCGGGCCGCCCACGACGGCGAAGGGCGTGCGCGCCGGGTCGGCGTCGGCGGCGGGCAGGGTGGACACCGGCAGCCGCACGTGACCGCGCTGGCCGGGCGGCAGGCGGTGGCGCAGCACGGTTCCCCTCAGCAGGGCCGCCTCCGGCGTGCGCCGGTCCAGCCGCACCAGGCGCACCGGCTCCGCCCCGCCCGCGCGCGGCTCGCTCCGTTCTCCGGCTGACATCACCGCTCCCGTCGCCCAGGTCCGCCCCTCCGGCCCCCGGGTCCGGCGGGGCGGGGTTCCGGGGGGAGGGTTCGGGCCAGTCTCGCATTTCCGCCTCGGCACGCGAAGGGAGTGTTCCGGTCTAGACCGGAAGTGTCCTCCCAGGCGGTGAAGGAACGGGTTGGATGTCCTTTTTCGGGGATTTTCAGGGGCTGATTGGAGGAAAGGACGACATGCCCCCGCCGCCCTCCTTGGAGTCTCCTCCAACCTTGGGCGGCTCGATCCGGACGGATGCTGACGGCGGCTCCGCCCGGCGTTAGGGTGACTGCCTGACGGCCCGGCCCCGGGGAGGACCTCCCCGCGCGCCGCGCCGACAGACCCGTTTCCGCTGGCCACGACGGACGGACAGGCCAGCAACCCGACGAGCTGTAGGTGCCCGTGCCCCACACCGCATTCGCGCCCGAGGCGGCGACCAACCGCGGACTCCGCGCGTTCCTGCACGGACTCCCGGGCGTGGACGAGGTCGGCGCGCGAGCCCGCGCCCAGGACCTGTCCACCCGGTCGGTCAAGACCACCGCCAAGGCCCGGGCCATCGACCTGGCCATCACCATGGTGGACCTGACGACCCTGGAGGGCGCCGACACCCCGGGCAAGGTCCGGGCCCTGTGCGCCAAGGCCGCCCACCCCGATCCCACCGACCCCACCGTGCCCCGCGTGGGCGCCGTGTGCGTCTACCCCGACATGGTCGCCACCGCCGTCGAGGCGCTGCGCGGCACCGGGGTCGGCGTGGCCTCGGTGGCCACCGCCTTCCCCTCCGGGCGGGCGCCCATGGAGGTCAAGCTCGCCGACACCCGCCGCGCGGTCGCCGACGGGGCCGGTGAGATCGACATGGTCATCGACCGCGGCGCCTTCCTGTCCGGCGACTACCTCAAGGTCTTCGAGGAGATCACCGCCGTCAAGGAGGCCTGCGGCACCGCCCACCTCAAGGTCATCCTGGAGACCGGCGAGCTCGCCACCTACGACAACGTGCGCCGCGCCTCCCACCTGGCCATCCTGGCCGGTGGGGACTTCGTCAAGACCTCCACCGGCAAGGTGTCCCCGGCCGCCACCCTGCCGGTCACCCTGGTCATGCTGGAGGCCGTCCGCGACCACCACGCCGCCACCGGCAGGCGCGTGGGCGTCAAGCCCGCGGGCGGCATCCGCACCACCAAGGACGCCATCCGCAACCTGGTCCTGGTCAACGAGGTCGCCGGTCCCGACTGGCTGACCCCCGACCTGTTCCGGATCGGCGCCTCCAGCCTCCTCAACGACCTGCTCATGCAGCGCACCAGGCTGTCCACCGGCACCTACCCGGGCCCCGACTACTACACGCTGGACTGAGAGCCGTGATCTTCGAGTACGCGCCCGCACCGGAGTCCCGCTCCGTCGTCACCCTGCGCGAGACCTACGACCTGTTCGTCGACGGCGCCTTCACCCCGGCCGAGGGCGGCGAGTACCTCACCACCCTCAACCCCGCGGACGAGACCAAGCTCGCCCAGGTCGCCGTCGCCGGACCCGCCGACGTGGACAGGGCCGTCGCCGCGGCCCGCCGCGCCCACGACGCCGTCTGGGGGCCGATGCCCGGCGCCGAGCGCGGCAAGTACCTGTTCCGTATCGCCCGCATCATCCAGGAGCGCTCGCGCGAGCTGGCCGTGCTGGAGTCGATGGACAACGGCAAGCCCATCAAGGAGACGCGCGACGTCGACCTGCCGCTGGTCGCCGCGCACTTCTTCTACCACGCGGGGTGGGCCGACAAGCTCGCCCACGCCGGGCTGGGCCCCGACCCGCGCCCGCTGGGCGTGGCCGCCCAGGTCATCCCGTGGAACTTCCCGCTGCTGATGCTCGCGTGGAAGGTCGCCCCGGCGCTGGCCACCGGCAACACCGTCGTGCTCAAGCCCGCCGAGACCACCCCGCTCACCGCGCTGGCCTTCGCCGAGATCTGCCAGGAGGCCGACCTGCCCCCGGGCGTGGTCAACATCCTCACCGGCGCGGGCGAGACCGGCCGCGCGCTCGTGGAGCACCCGGGCACCGACAAGGTGGCCTTCACCGGCTCCACCGAGGTCGGCCGCCAGATCGCCCGCTCGGTCGCGGGCACCGGCAGGCGCCTGACCCTGGAGCTGGGGGGCAAGGGCGCCAACATCGTCTACGACGACGCGGCCCTGGACCAGGCGGTCGAGGGCATCGTCTCGGGCATCTTCTTCAACCAGGGCCACGTGTGCTGCGCCGGTTCCCGGCTGCTGGTCCAGGAGTCGATCGCCGAGGAGCTGCTGCCCCGGCTCAGGGAGCGCGTCTCCCGGCTGCGCCTGGGCGACCCGCTGGACAAGAACACCGACATCGGCGCGATCAACTCCGCCGCCCAGCTGGAGCGCATCCGCGAGCTCACCGACACCGGCGAGGCCGAGGGCGCCGAGCGCTGGTCGCCCGCCTGCGAGCTGCCCGCGAGCGGCTACTGGTTCGCGCCCACCGTCCTGACCGGCGTCAGCCAGTCCCACCGCGTGGCCCGCGAGGAGATCTTCGGCCCCGTGCTCTCGGTGCTGACCTTCCGCACCCCCGACGAGGCCGTGGCCAAGGCCAACAACACCCCCTACGGCCTCTCCGCCGGGGTGTGGACCGAGAAGGGCTCACGCATGCTCTGGACCGCCGAGCGCCTGCGCGCCGGTGTGATCTGGTCCAACACGTTCAACAAGTTCGACCCGACCAGCCCCTTCGGCGGCTACAAGGAGTCGGGATACGGCCGCGAGGGCGGGCGGCACGGATTGGAGGCCTACCTTGGCTGAGCGGCGAGAGAACCGGAAGACCGCCAAGAACGCGGCCAGGGGCGCCAAGGGCGCCGACGCCGGGGGCGCGCCCCCGGCGCCCGCCCGGCTGGCGGTCCGCAAGACCTACAAGCTCTACCTGGGCGGGGCCTTCCCCCGCTCGGAATCGGGCAGGAGCTACCCCGTGACCTCCGCCAGCGGCCAGCACCTGGCCAACGCCGCACTCGCCTCCCGCAAGGACGCCCGCGACGCCGTGGCCGCCGCGCGCAGGGCCTTCGGCGGCTGGTCGGCGCGCACCGCCTACAACCGCGGCCAGATCCTGTACCGGGTCGCCGAGATGCTGGAGGGGCGCCGCGAGCAGTTCGCCGCCCAGGCCGTGGCCGCGCAGGGGCTCTCCCGCGCCGACGCCGACCGCGTGGTCGACGCCGCCGTCGACCGGTGGGTGTACTACGCGGGCTGGACCGACAAGGTCGCCCAGGTCCTCGGCGGCGCCAACCCGGTCTCGGGGCCCTACTACAACCACTCCGCGCCCGAGCCCACCGGCGTGGTGGCGGTGTTCGCCCCCCAGAACGCCCCGCTGCTCGGCCTGACCTGCGTGGTCGCCCCCGTGATCGCCACCGGCAACACCGCCGTCGTGGTCACCTCCGAGAACGCGCCGCTGGCCGCGGTCGACCTGGCCGAGGTGCTGGCCACCTCCGACCTGCCGGGCGGCGTGGTCAACCTGCTCACCGGCCGCGTGCCGGAGCTGGGCCCCCACCTGGCCTCGCACGCCGACGTCAACGCCCTGGACCTCACCGGCGCCGGGGAGCTGGCCGTGGAGTTCGAGAAGGCCGCCGCCGACACCCTCACCCGCGTGCTGCGCCCCGGCCCCGGCGCCGACGGCGGGGAGGACGCCTGGCTCGACCCCGACCCCGGCACCGCGCGGATGAGGCCCTTCCTGGAGACCAAGACGGTCTGGCACCCCGTGGGGATCTAGAAGACGCGCCGGAGAGGCCACCGGTGTGACACGGGAGCCCTGTCCTGTGCTGGTCTTGTACTGGGAGAGACCGCCGGCGGGCGCCGGGTGTGGACCGACCGGAAACGCCGCTGGTGTGACGCAAGGGTCCTGAGCTGCGGTGATCTTGTACCTGTGGCGGGTTCGGACACTCGAACCCCGCTACGGGTGCAGGATCGCGCACAGAGCGCCGGACCCGTGAACCCTTCAGGGCACGAACGAACGGAGAGACCCGCTGTGACTCGCACACCCCAGGCCGCCGCCGAGGAGGCCGCCGCCGAACTGCGCTCGCGCACCGGCGTGGACGCCTACGACGTCGCCCTGGTCATGGGATCGGGGTGGGCGCCCGCGGCTGACCTGCTCGGCGACTCCGGGCACGAGCTGCCCACCGCCGACCTGCCCGGCTTCGTGCCCCCCGCCGTGGAGGGCCACAGCGGCACGGTGCGCAGCATCAGCGCGGGCGGCCGCTCCATGCTCGTCTTCCTGGGCCGCACCCACCTCTACGAGGGCCACGGCACCGACGCGGTCGTGCACGGCGTGCGCACCGCCGTGGCGGCCGGGGCCACCACGGTCGTGCTGACCAACGCCGCGGGCGGCATCAACCCCGCCTACGCGGTGGGGTCGCCGGTACTCATCGCCGACCACCTCAACATGACCGCGCGGTCCCCGCTGACCGGCGCGACCTTCGTCGACCTCACCGAGACCTACGCCCCCGCCCTGCGCGAGCTGGCCCGCTCGGTGGACCCCGCCCTGCCCGAGGGCGTGTACGCGGCCATGCCCGGCCCGCACTTCGAGACGCCCGCCGAGATCCGCATGCTCAGCGCGATGGGCGCCGACCTGGTCGGCATGTCCACCGTGCTGGAGGCCATCGCCGCCCGCGCCGCGGGCGCCCGGGTGCTGGGCCTGTCGCTGGTCACCAACGTCGCGGCCGGGCTCACGGGAGCCAACCTCGACCACGAGGACGTGCTGGCCACCGGCCGCGACTCCGCGGGAACCGTCGGCCGCCTGCTCGCCGACATCGTCGCCAAGCTCTGAGGGGAGCCCCCATGACCGACCTCGCCCGGGTCAGGCAGTGGATCGACCAGGACCCCGACCCCGACACGCGTGCGGAGCTGGCGGGGCTGGTGGAGCGCGCCGGCCGGGGTGAGGCCGACGCGCTGGCCGACCTCGACGACCGCTTCGGGGCCCGTCTGGAGTTCGGCACCGCCGGGCTGCGCGGCGCCCTCGGCGCGGGCCCCAACCGGATGAACCGGGTGGTGGTCATGCGGGCCGCGGCGGGGATCGCCGCCTGGCTCGGGGAGGGGCCCGGGCACGTGGTCGTCGGCTACGACGCCCGGCACCGCTCGGCGGACTTCGCGCGCGACAGCGCCGCCGTCCTCACCGGCGCCGGGCACCGCGTGTCCCTCATGCCCGGCCCGCTGCCCACACCCGTGCTGGCCTTCGCCGTCCGCGACCTGGGAGCCGACGCAGGGATCATGGTCACCGCCAGCCACAACCCGCCCCAGGACAACGGCTACAAGGTCTACGCGGGGGCGGCCAAGGCGGGCGGCGACGCCGACGCGGGCACCCAGATCGTCTCCCCGGCCGACGCCGAGATCTCCGCAGCCATCGACGCCGTGGGCCCGGTGGACGAGCTGCCCCTGGGCGAGGGCTGGACGGTGCTGGGGGAGGAGGCCGTGGACCGCTACCTGGACGCGGTCACCGCGCTGGTCCCGGGCAGGGACCGCGACCTGGCCACCACCTACACCGCCATGCACGGCGTGGGAGGCCGGGTGCTGCTGGCGGCGATGGAGCGGGCCGGGTTCCCCCGCCCGTCCGTGGTCGCCGCCCAGTTCGAGCCCGACCCGGACTTCCCGACCGTGGACTTCCCCAACCCGGAGGAGCCCGGCGCCATGGACATGGCGCTGGCCACCGGTACCGCCGACCGCGCCGACCTGGTCATCGCCAACGATCCCGACGCCGACCGGCTCGCGCTCGCGGTCCCCGGGCACGGCCTGCTCACCGGCAACGAGGTGGGCGGGCTGCTGGCCGAGTACGTGCTCGACCACACCACCGGGTCCGACCGGGTGGTGGCCGCCTCGATCGTCTCCTCCAGCCTGCTCGGCAAGATCGCCCGCGACCGGGGCGTGCACTACGAGGAGACCCTCACCGGCTTCAAGTGGCTGGCGCGCGCGGGCGGCCCCGGGCAGCGGCGGGTCTTCGCGTTCGAGGAGGCGCTGGGCTACTGCGTGGGCGCCGACGGCGGCCGTCCGGTCGCGGACAAGGACGGCATCAGCGCGGCCCTGGTGGCCGCGGCGCTCGCGGCCCGCGCCAGGCGCGAGGGGGTGACCCTGCTCGACCTGCTCGACGACCAGGCGCGCCGGTACGGCCTGCACCTGGGCGACCAGCTGTCGGTGCGGGTGGAGGACCTCTCGGTCATCTCCGCGGCGATGCGGCGGTTGCGCGCCGAACCGCCCGCCGCGTTCGGACCCCTGCGTGTGGTGGGGGTGGACGACTTCGCCGCCGGGCACGCGGGTCTGCCGCCGACGGATGCCCTGCGCTTCCGGTTGGAGGGCAGGGGGCGTGTGACGCTCAGGCCCTCGGGGACCGAGCCCAAGCTGAAGGCGTACGTCGAGGTGGTTCTGGATGTGGACGGCGACGTGGCGGCCACCCGCGCACTGGGCTCGGAGATGCTCGCCGAGCTGATGGCCTCGGTCGCCGTGGCTGTCGGGGGTTGAGGGATCCTCAGTCGCCGTCGGCGGGTTCCACGACCGGCCGGTGTACGACCTCGTCGATGACGGTGAGCGTCTGGGTGGACGTCACACCGGGAAGCGACTGCAACCGGGTGAGGATCAGGTCGCGGAGCTGGTTGGTGTTGGCGACGCGGACGAGGAGGACGATGTCCGCCGAGCCCACGACGTACCAGCAGTACTCGATCTCCGGGTAGGAGGACAGGATCTCCCGGTTGGCCCGCCAGTCCGGCTGGCTGCCCGAGATGAGGACGAGCGCGGTGACGCCGAGCCCCATCTTGGAGTGGTCGGTCACCACGGAGTAGCCGCGGATGACGCCCTCGTCGGTGAGCCGCTTGATGCGGTTGTAGGCCGTCGCACGGGACACGTTGGCCAGTGCGGCGATCTCGGTGATCCCGGTCCGCGCGTCCTTGGCGAGCGCGCTCAGGATCGTCTGGTCGGTCGTGTCCGGCCGCCGACCGTTCCTACGCTGGTCGCCCATGGCCATGTGCGTGCTCCTCGTGTGCTCTTGTTTCAGGACGAAGCCCCTCACTGTCGTCATTGACCGGGGCTAACGAGTTACCAGGTAAACGTTGTTTCCGTCTATCGGAATCTCAGTCGGCGAGATGCGCGGCGTTCGGGCACCTCCTCCGGCCGCCGCGGGGACGGCGCCGGGGGAGGACGGGAGCGGGGACCCTGGCGCGGGGTCCGAGGGGCGGGGGAGCGCGTCGGGGGTCCGACTGTACTCGTGGTTGACGCTGTCGGTGGATGGGTGGTTTCCCGGACCGGCGGCGGCTACACCGCGCGGACCGGAACACGACAGAACTTCTTGCCGAGGGGCCCCGGGGAGCCCAAGTGTCGGGAGAACGGGGGGTTTCGTTGACCGGATGACCGGTGCCTCGAACGTATGCGCTCGGCGCCGGGCCGCGCATCCGCCGCGGCCGATCGCGGCTGTTCCGTGACCGTAGGGCGTACTCCGCGATACACGCCCCGGCCCCTGCCGCCGACGACCCGGAGTGCGCTTCCGGTCGCAGCTCGTACTTCCGGGGGTTTGGTGGCGTTTGTGAGGTGTATAGGGCCGTGTGTCGTTTTTTCGGCCAGAGCGGGGTTCATGCTGGACGACAAAGAACGAGATAGTGCGTTTCGTTCCTGTATGTATCAACTATCCGCGAATATCTAGCGAAAGTGTCGAGTCTTCCGGAGAATCTGCGTACAGGACAGACACCACCCGGAGCCCGGCTCGCGCCACCGTGCGGGGAGGGCCACGTTGGGAGCCGCTCGACATGCCCGCCCGTCGCCCGCCATCACCCCAGAGCCCGCTTCGCGGAAGGCACGGGGCCACCGCCCCCGACGGAGGCGCTGTGCGCCCGGCCCCGTCACCCCACGAGCCGACGGGCCGGGACGCCATCACCGTGGGCCACCTGCCGCCCGACCTCACCCGCGCGCTCTACCGCCACATGAGGACCGCGCGCGACCTGGACACCGAGGCCATCGCCCTGCAGCGCCAGGGCGTCTTCCCCGCCTACGTGTCCGTACGCGGCCAGGAGGCCGCCCAGGTCGCCAGCGCCTCGGCCCTGGACCCCGCGCGCGACTTCGTCTTCCCCACCTACCGGGAGATGGCCTCCGCCCTTGCCTACGGGGTGGAGATGGTCGGCTACATGGCCACCCACCGCGCCCTGTGGCACGGCGGCCTCCACGACGTCATGGCCTCGCGGTTCGGCGCCGTCAACGCGGTGGTCGGCGGCCCCGTCCCGCACGCGGTCGGCTGGGCGGTGGGCGAGCGGCTGCGCGGCGACGACGGCGTGGCCCTGGCCTACTTCGGCGACGGCGCCAGCTCCGAGGGCGACGTCCACGAGGCCATGAACTTCGCCGGGGTCTTCGGCGCGCCCGTGGTCTTCTTCTGCCAGAACAACCAGTGGGCGCTGTCGGTGCCCAACCACCGCCAGGTCGCGGGCGGCTCGGTCAGCGCGCGCGCCGAGGGCTACGGCATGCCCGGCGTGCTGGTGGACGGCAACGACGCGGGCGCGGTCCACGAGGCCACCGCCGAGGCCGTCGCGCGCGCCCGCCGCGGCGAGGGCCCCACCCTCATCGAGGCGCTCACCTACCGCGTCGAGCCGCACTCCACCTCCGACGACCCCGGCCGCTACCGCGACGACGCCGAGGCCGAGCGCTGGCGCGAGCGCGACCCCGTCACCCTGCTGCGCGAGGCCCTGCTCGCCGCCGGGCACGCCGACGAGGACGACCTCGCCCGGGTCGACGCCGAGGCGCGCCGGGAGGCCGAGCGCATCCGCGACGGCGTGGCCTCCGCGCCCGAGCCCGACGGCTCGGAGCTGTTCACCCACGTCTTCCGGGAGACCACCGAGGAGCTGACCCGGCAGCGCCGCACCTGGCAGGAAGAGGTCGAGCTGTGACCGAGCTGATCGAACGCGCCGACACCGCCGCCGAGGCCCCCGCGGTCGAGCTGTCCATGCAGCAGGCCATCAACCGCGCCCTGCGCGACCTGCTCGCCGAGGACCCCGACGTGCTGGTCTTCGGCGAGGACGTGGGCGCCCTGGGCGGGGTCTTCCGCGTCACCGACGGGCTCCAGAAGGAGTTCGGGGACACGCGTGTCTTCGACACCCCGCTGGCCGAGTCCGCCATCATGGGCATGGCGGTCGGCCTGGCCATGAACGGCTGGCGGCCCGTCCCCGAGCTCCAGTTCGACGGTTTCGCCTATCCGGCGATCGACCAGATCGTCAACCAGGTGGCGCGCATGAACTACCGCACCCGCGGCGCGGCCCCCATGCCGATCACCCTGCGCCTGCCCTCCTTCGGCGGCATCCAGGCGCCCGAGCACCACGGGGAGAGCCTGGAGGCGCTCTTCGCGCACACCCCCGGCCTCAAGGTCGCCGCGCCCTCGGACCCCGCCGACGCCTACAGCCTGCTGCTGCAGTCGGTGCGCTCCGACGACCCCGTCGTCTACATGGAGCCCAAGGCCCGCTACTGGGACCGCAGGCCGGTGCGGCTGCGCGAGCCCAGCGAGCCCATCGGCACCAGCCGCGTCGTGCGCCCCGGCAAGCACGCCACCCTCATCGCCTGGGGCGCCATGGTGCACCGCTGCGTGCAGGTGGCCGAGCTGGCGGCCGAGGACGGCGTGGACCTGGAGGTGCTGGACCTGCGCTGGCTCAAGCCCCTGGACGCCGCGGGGATGGCCGCCTCGGTCGCGCGCACCCGCCGCGCCGTGGTCGTGCACGAGGCGCCGCTGACCGCCGGGCTCGGCGCGGAGGTGGCCGCCCTGGTCACGGAGCGCTGCTTCCGCGACCTGGCCGCCCCCGTCCAGCGCGTCACCGGGTTCGACGTGCCCTACCCCGCGGGTCCCCTGGAGCCGCAGTACCTGCCGACCATCGACCGCGTCCTGCTCGCGGTGCAACGGACCCTGGAGTACTAGAGCGACCATGGCAGAAGACAACATCACCTTCTCCCTCCCCGACCTGGGCGAGGGACTGGTCGAGGCGACCGTCCTGGAGTGGCAGGTCGCCGTGGGCGAGGAGATCGAGCGCAACGCACCCCTGGTGGAGGTGGAGACCACCAAGTCCGCGGTGGTCATCCCCTCGCCCCAGGCGGGCCGGGTCGTCGAGCTGCACGCCGAGGAGGACCAGGTGGTCCCGGTGGGCTCGCCCCTGGTGACCTTCGCGGTCCAGGCCTCCGGCGACGCGCCGCGGGCGGGCATCGTGGGCCGGGTCCCCGAGGAGCAGGCCCGGCCCGCCCGCCGGGTGCGCCTCAGGCCGCCCACGGACTGACGGCGGCCGACCGCGGGGCCCGTTCGGAGGAAGGCACGAACGGCGGCGCCCTCCGGCGCGCCTTATCCGGAGAAATCTCCGGCCGGGCCCCGTGGTTTTTCCTTTTCTTTTCGAAAACATGGTGGGTGGTTTCATGTCCGCGAATCTCACCGGCGGCGTGACAATGCGTTATGTGGATTTGCGTCCGCAGGGGCCCGAGGGCGGGGTCCCCGTGCTTCTCCTGCACGGTTTCGGCACCGACTTCGGCATGAATTGGCGGGCCGCGGGGTGGACGCGGGCCCTGGAGTCGGCCGGGCTGCGGGTGATCGGACCCGATCTGCGCGGCCACGGAAACAGTGACAAACCAACCGAAAGCGCTTTCTACCTGCCCGAACACTTCGTCGCCGACCTCGTGTCCATGCTCGACGAGTTGGCGGTGGACAAGGTCGACGTGGTGGGTTACTCCATGGGCTCGCGCCTGGCCTGGGAACTGGCACTGACCGCCCCCGAACGGGTCAGACGAGTGGTTCTCGGCGGTTTCGGGCCGAAAAACGCCTTCGACGGAGCGGACCTGTCCGACCCCGGGTCCGGGGACTCCCCCTTCGACCTCGTCTACCGGACGGTGGCCGCCCTGCCCGCCAACGACCCCGCCGCCCTGGCCGCCTGCGCCCGCGGCCAGGCCTCGCGACCCTTCGACGCCGAGCCCCCGCTCACCGGGCTTCCCGTGCTGCTGGTCTCCGGCGCCCGGGACCCGCTCGCCGAGGGCGCCGCCGCCCTGGCGGAGCGCTGCGCGGGGACCCACGTGGAGATCCCCGGGCGCGACCACGCCAACGCCGTCTCGTCCAGGCACTTCCGGCAGGCCGTGCTGGACTTCCTCGCCGGCTGACGCCGCCCCGTCCCCACCGCCGCCCGCCCCTCGCCCCGGCGCCCCGCCCGGCCGGTCCGGCGTGGTTGGTCCGGTCTAGACCGGCTGGCTCCGACGTGCCGGTGTGACAACCCGTGAAGGAGGGGGCGCCAAGCGTGGTAATGCCGTGTCGGGGCGGGTAAGGGCCCCCTCGTAACACAATCCCGAAACACGCCGGACCGCTTCGGGCGCACGCTTGTCGACTTTCGGGTAAGGACCCGTGTCGCTACGCTCTCGCCTTCATAACAACTCTGCCCGTTGGTTAGATGTACTTTCGGTCACCGGATATCGTCCGGCTGCAGAACTCAGGTCGGTCGCGAGCGAATGCTGGCCGCTGAGAGGGCGTAAGAGGAGTGAGAAGTGAAGCGCAGCAACGCAGTCAGGTTCGCCGCGGTCGCGGCGGCCGGTGTGCTCGCCCTCACCGCGTGTGACAGCGCGGCCGAGGAAGGCGCCGGCGCGGAGGGCGGCGAGGAGTCCGCCTCCGAGCTGCAGGTCGGACTGGCCTACGACGTCGGCGGTCGCGGTGACCGCTCCTTCAACGACTCGGCCTACCGCGGACTGGAGCGGGCGGCCGAGGAGCTCGGTGTCGAGACCAACGACTTCGAGCCCAGCGACGGCGAGGCCGAGTCCGCCAAGGAGGACCGCCTGGCCACCATGGCCGAGGAGGGCTACGACGTCGTCATCGCCGTCGGCTTCGCCTACGACGGCGCCGTGCGCGCGGTCGCGCCGGAGTACCCGGACGTCCACTTCGCCATCGTGGACTCCGAGATCGACGACATCGACAACGTCACCAGCCTGGTCTTCGCCGAGGAGCAGGCCTCCTTCCTGGCCGGTGCCGCCGCGGCGCTGACCACCGAGGAGGACCACGTCGGCTTCGTCGGCGGCGTCGAGACCCCGCTGATCCACAAGTTCGAGGCCGGTTACGCCGCGGGCGTGGAGCACGTCGACGAGGACATCACCGTCGAGGTCGACTACCTGAGCCAGCCGCCGGACTTCAGCGGCTTCAGCGACCCCGCCAAGGGCCGCGAGACCGCCCAGGCCCAGTACGACCGCGGCGCGGACGTCATCTACCACGCCGCCGGCGCCTCGGGCAACGGCGTCCTGGAGTCGGCCGTGGCCAACGACTTCACCTTCATCGGCGTCGACAGCGACCAGTACGAGAACGCCGCCGAGGACCAGAAGCCGCACGTGCTCACCTCCGCCATCAAGCAGGTGGACGTGGCCGTGTTCGAGCTGATCTCCGCCGCCACCGAGGGAGAGGTCGAGGGCGGCATCCAGCGCTTCGAGCTCGCCGACGGCGGCGTGGACTACACCACCTCCAACGAGGAGGCGATCAGCCCGATCCAGGAGCAGCTGGACGAGATCAAGCAGCAGATCATCGACGGCGAGATCGAGGTCCCGACCCAGCCGTAGACCGTGTTCCCCCGGACCCTCCGCTTCGCTCCGGTCCGTGTCCGGGCGCCCGAGGCGCGGGAATCGGGTTGAGGCGGGCACAGCGGTGCCCCCGGTGGGACGGCCCGTTCCCCGCCGTCCCGCCTCCGGCGCCTCCGCAACCCCGCGGGCGCCCGAAGCAGGCTCCGGAGCCCGGTCCGAGAACACACGCCGCCGCAGGCACGACCCTCGGCGACCGCATCCACGGGCGGCACCGGACCGGGCACCACCCGGTCCGGTGCCGCCCCGGTCGCCGTTCGGCGGCGGGGCGCCCGGCAGCGGCCGCGACCCGGCCGGCCCCGCGGCGCCACACCGCACATCCCACGAGGAGAATGATGAGCAGCACGCCATCGGGCGAGGGGGCCCTGGCGCCCCCCGCCGTTGAGCTGCGCGGGATCACCAAGCGTTTTCCCGGCGTCGTGGCCAACCACGACATCGACATCACCGTGGCTCCCGGTACCGTGCACGCCATCGTCGGCGAGAACGGTGCGGGCAAGTCCACGCTGATGAAGACCCTGTACGGCATGCACCGGCCGGACGAGGGCCAGATCCGCGTCCAGGGCCGCGAGGTGCGCTTCGGCTCGCCCTCCGACGCCATCCGCAGCGGTATCGGCATGGTGCACCAGCACTTCATGCTCGCCGACAACCTCACCGTGCTGGAGAACGTGGTCCTGGGCGCCGAGCGCCGCCACGGCATCGGCAACCGCGCCCGCGCGCGGATCCGCGAGCTGTCCGCCCAGTACGGCCTCGGGGTCGACCCCGACCGCCTCATGGAGGAACTGGGCGTGGGCGACCGCCAGCGCGTGGAGATCCTCAAGGTCCTCTACCGCGGCGCGAAGACCATCATCCTCGACGAGCCCACCGCCGTCCTGGTCCCGCAGGAGGTCGACGAGCTGTTCGACAACCTGCGCGAGCTCAAGCGCGAGGGCCTCACCGTCATCTTCATCTCCCACAAGCTGGACGAGGTCCTGTCCGTCGCCGACGAGATCACCGTGATCCGCCGCGGCACCACCGTGGCCACCGCCGACCCGGGCACCACCACCGCCCGGGACCTGGCCACCCTGATGGTCGGCGGCGAGCTGCCCGTGCCCGAGCTGCGCGAGTCCACCGTCACCGACCACGTCGTGCTGTCCCTGGACGGGGTCACCGTGCACTCCCCCGACGGCCGCGCGGTCGTGGACGGGGTCAGCGTGGACATCCGCCGGGGCGAGATCGTCGGCATCGCCGGTGTCGAGGGCAACGGCCAGTCCGAGCTGATCGAGGCCATCATGGGCATGCGCCCGCTGGCCGGCGGGCGCATCCGCCTGGAGCAGCAGGACATCACCGGCTGGTCCACCCTGAGGATCCGCGAGGCGGGCGTCGGCTACATCCCCGAGGACCGCCACCGGCACGGCGTGCTGCTGGAGTCCCCCCTGTGGGAGAACCGCATCCTCGGTCACCAGACCAAGGAGCCCAGCGTGCGCGGCCCCTGGATCAACACGACCGGCGCGCGCGCCGACTCCGAGCGCATCGTCGCCCAGTACGACGTGCGCACCCCGGGCATCGACGTGATCGCCGACGCGCTGTCCGGCGGCAACCAGCAGAAGTTCATCATCGGCAGGGAGATGAGCGGCTCCCCGCGCTTCCTGGTCGCGGCCCATCCGACCCGCGGCGTGGACGTGGGCGCCCAGGCCTCCATCTGGGAGCAGCTGCGCGACGCCCGGGCCGCGGGCCTGGCCGTGCTGCTGGTCTCCGCCGACCTCGACGAGCTGATCGGCATGTCCGACACCCTGCACGTGATCCTGCGCGGCCGCCTGGTCGCCCAGGCCGACCCGACCACCGTCACGCCCGAACAGCTGGGATCGGCCATGACCGGCGCCGGGCTGGACGCGGCCGAGAAGAACACGGAAGGCGACAGCGGTGCCGACCGACACGGAAGCGAGGGCGGCGCATGAGTAGGATCCCCCGTCCCGCGAGGACCCTGCCAGCCCCCGCGGCGCTGGGCGCCGCGACCGCCCTGGGCGCGCTGTTGACCGTCGGCCTGGACAGGGCGCTGCTGTGGTGGGCCGCGCTGCTCATCGGCGTCGTCGCGGCCTTCGCCCTCGTGGCCTGGACCGGGCCCATGGTGCCCACCAGGGGCCGTGCGGGCGCCGACGGCGCCCGCGAGGAGGGCACCGCCCTGCACAACACGCTGGTGGTGCCGACCGCCCTGGTCCTGTCGGCGGCCGCCGGCCTGTTGACCGCGTGGTTCCTGGACCTGTCCCTGATCGAGCCGGTGGCCGCCGCCCTGGGCGCGCTGGTCGGCTCGGCCGCCGCGTTCTGGCTCTTCCACCGGCTGTCGGCGATGCTGGCGCTGTCCTTCGCCGCGGTCCTGGCCGCCGGGGTCATCGCGACCGCGGTCACCGCGGCCGTGCTGTTCTTCAGCGGCATCCCGCCGCTGGCCACGTTCGAGCGGATGCTGGAGTACGGCACCCGGCCCGACAGCCTGGTGCGCGTCATCAACGACGGCACCACGTACTACCTGGCCGCCGTCGCGGTGGCGATCGGCTTCAAGATGAAGCTGTTCAACATCGGCGTGGACGGCCAGTACCGGCTCGCCGCGCTGCTGTCGGCCGCCGTGGGCGGCTACCTCGTGCTGCCGCCGGTGCTCAGCCAGATCGTCATCGTCATCACGGCCGTGGCCGTGGGCGGCGTGTGGGCGGGCATCGCCGGCTACCTCAAGGTGACCCGCGGCGTGTCCGAGGTGATCTCCACGATCATGCTCAACGCCATCGCCACCGGCGTCACCGCCTACCTGCTCAGCACCGACCGCCTCGCGGTGGAGATCAGCACCAACAACATCGGCACCCCGCCGATGCCCGAGTCCTCCTGGGTGCCCGGCATCCCGGCGGGCTTCCTCGGCTCGGACGGGCGGATCTTCGGGTTCGTGTTCCTGGCCGTGGCCGTCGGCATCGGCTACTGGGTGATGCTCAACCGCACCCGCTTCGGCTTCGAGCTGCGGGCCACCGGCCAGTCGCAGTCCGCGGCCGAGGCCAGCGGTGTGAACGTCAAGAAGATGGTGTTCCTGTCCATGCTCTTCTCGGGCATGGTCGCCGGCCTGGTGGGCCTGCCCCAGCTGCTGGGCAGCTCGCACTACTACGCCCTGGACTTCCCGACCGGCATCGGCTTCATCGGTATCGCCATCGCGCTGCTGGGCCGCAACCACCCGGTGGGCATCGTCTTCGCCGCCCTGTTCTGGGCCTTCCTGAACCAGGCGTCGGGCATCCTGCCCTTCGACGGCATCCCGCAGGAGATCGCGGTCATCTCGCAGGCCACCATCGTGCTCACCGTGGTCGTGGTCTACGAGGTCGTGCACCGCTGGGGCCGCCGCTACCAGCAGCAGCAGATCGGCAGGCAGCTCGGCACCACCGCCGGGCCGACCACACAGGAGACGGCGAAGGTGTCCACGGACCAGGCGTCCCCGCCCCCCGTGGACGGGGCCGGAGCCGAGGGCACCGACCCCGGCTCCGAGGACAGGCGCGGAGGGGAGGCCAAGTGAGCCAGGAGATCAACGTGATGCAGCCGGTGGCCAAGCCCGCGCCCCGGCCCCGGGGATGGGCGCGCTGGCGCTTCCTCACCCTGTTCGGCGCGGTGCTGGTGTCCCTCGCGGGACTGCGGGTCATCACCGGACACGACATGCTCACCGACGCGGGCACCATCAGCACCACCATCACCTTCGCGGTGCCCATCGGGCTGGCCGCACTGGGCGGCCTGTGGGCCGAGCGCGCGGGCATCATCAACATCGGCCTCGAGGGCATGATGATCCTGGGCACCTGGTTCGGCGCCTACTTCGCCTGGTCCACGGGCAACCCGTGGATCGGGCTGCTGGCGGGCGTGCTCGCCGGTATGGCGGGCGGGCTCCTGCACGCCGTGGCCACGGTGACCTTCGCGGTGGACCACATCGTCTCCGGCGTGGCGATCAACATCCTCATGCTCGGCGCCATGCGCTACCTGTCGATCCTGGTCTACTCCGACGTGCCCGGCGCCGGCGCGGCCCAGTCGCCCCCGGCGCCCTCGTTCCCGGTGTGGGACGTGCCCCTCGTGGACCGGGTGCTCGGGCCGGTCGCCGACAGCGGGATCTTCCTGGTCGGCGACCTGGCCTCGCTGGTGCTCGGCGCGACCACGAACATGCCCGCGCTGACGGTCGTCGCGATCCTGATGATCCCGCTGACCTACCTGGTGCTGTGGCGGACCACGTTCGGCCTGCGGCTGCGCTCGGTGGGCGAGAACCCCGACGCCGCCGAGTCCCTCGGTGTGCCGGTGTACAGCCTCAAGTACGTCGCGGTGGTGGTCTCCGGCGGCCTGGCCGGCATGGGCGGCGTGTTCCTGTCCATCGTCGCCTCGCAGATCTACCAGGAGGGGCAGACCGGCGGCCGCGGCTACATCGGCCTGGCCGCGATGATCTTCGGCAACTGGCGCCCGGGCGGCCTGGCCATGGGCGCGGGCCTGTTCGGCTACACCGACGCCCTCCAGGTGCGCGGCGGCGGCGAGGCGGTCCACGCCCTGCTGCTGCTCCTGGCCGTGGCCCTGGCGGGCGTGGCCCTGTGGCAGGTGCGCCGGGACCGCAAGGGCCTGGCCGCCTTCGGCGCGCTCGTCGCGGTCCTGCTGTTCGCGTGGTACTTCTCCACCGACTCGCTGCCGCGTGAGCTGGCCACCTACAGCCCGCACATCGCCACCCTGCTGGTGCTCTCGCTGGCCTCGCAGCGCCTCCGGCCGCCGGCCGGGATCGGCAAGCAGTGGAGGGCGAGCCGGTCATGACGAACGCACCCCTGGATCCGGCGAGCGTGGACTGGGAGGCCCTGCGGGCCGCGGCCCGCGAGGCCATGGGCCGCGCCTACGCGCCCTACTCGAACTACCCGGTGGGCGCGGCGGCGCTGGTCGACGACGGACGGATCGTCAGCGGCTGCAACGTGGAGAACGCCTCCTACGGGCTGGCCCTGTGCGCCGAGTGCGGCCTGGTCAGCGCACTGCACGCCTCCGGCGGGGGCCGCCTGACGGCCTTCAGCTGCGTGGACGGGCGGGGCGAGCTGCTCATGCCGTGCGGGCGCTGCCGCCAGCTCCTGTTCGAACACGGCGGGCCGCGGCTGCTCGTGGACACCCCCGAGGGGGTCTGGACCATGGACAGGGTCCTGCCGCAGGCCTTCGGGCCGCACAGCCTCACGTGATCGAGTGTTCCTTCGCGAGTTCCGCCTCCCCGGACGCCGTCGCGCGGCGGCGTCCGGGGAGGCCCTTTCTTCTTCCGGCCGAGAGGAGATGACATGGACGTCATCGAGGTCATCCGAGCCAAGCGCGACGGGGGGGAGCTGACCCCCGGACAGATCGACTGGGTGATCGACGCCTACACCCGCGGGGAGGTGGCCGAGGAGCAGATGTCGGCGCTGGCCATGGCGATCTTCCTGCGCGGGATGAACCGGGCCGAGGTCAGCCGCTGGACCGAGGCGATGCTGGCCTCGGGCGAGCGCCTGGACTTCTCCGACCTGGCGCGGCCCACCACCGACAAGCACTCCACGGGCGGGGTGGGCGACAAGATCACCCTGCCGCTCACCCCCACCGTCGCGGCCTGCGGCGCGGCCGTGCCGCAGCTGTCGGGGCGCGGGCTCGGGCACACCGGCGGGACCCTGGACAAGCTGGAGTCGATCCCCGGGTGGCGGGCGTCGCTGTCCACCGGCGAGATGCGGCGGGTCCTGGACGACACCGGCGGCGTGATCTGCGCGGCCGGGTCCGGGCTGGCCCCGGCCGACCGCAAGCTCTACGCGCTGCGCGACGTGACCGGCACGGTCGAGTCGATCCCGCTGATCGCCGCGTCCATCATGAGCAAGAAGCTGGCCGAGGGCACCGGCGCGCTGGTCCTGGACGTCAAGGTGGGGTCCGGGGCGTTCATGAAGGACGCCGACTCGGCCCGCGAACTGGCCCGCACGATGGTCGGCATCGGAGGCGACCACGGGGTGCGCACGGTCGCGCTGCTCACCGACATGTCGGTCCCGCTGGGGCGGCAGGTCGGCAACGCGCTGGAGGTGGCCGAGTCCGTGGAGGTGCTGTCGGGCGGCGGGCCCGCGGACGTGGTGGAGCTGACCGTGGCCCTGGCCCGGGAGATGCTGGCCGCGGCCGGGCTCACCCCCGGCGAGGGCGGGGTCAAGGACCCGGCCGAGGCGCTGCGGGACGGCAGCGCGCTGGAGTCGTGGAAGCGGCTCGTCCGGGCGCAGGGCGGCGACCCCGACGCGCCGCTGCCGGTGGCCGCCGAGCGCCGGGTGGTGCTCGCCCCGGCCTCGGGGACGGTGACCCGGCTGGACGCCTACCAGGTGGGGCTGGCCGCGTGGCGGCTGGGCGCGGGCCGGGCGCGCAAGGAGGACGCGGTGTCGTTCGGGGCCGGGGTGACCCTGCACGCCAAGCCGGGGGAGGAGGTCGCGGCGGGGGAGCCGCTGTTCACCCTGCACGCCGATGAGGCGGAGCGGTTCGAGCGCGCGGCCCAGGCGCTGGAGGGCGCCTTCGAGATCGACCCGGAAGGCGGGTACGAGGCCCGGCCGCTGGTGATCGACCGGATCGCCTGACCCCGGTCCCCGGCGTTGACGGCCGCGGGGCGGCGACCGGACCGACGGTCACCGCCCCACGGCTGGACGGGGCCCCGGGCCCCGCACCGGGTCAGTCCGGGAACGGCATGGGCTGGGGCGCGCTGCCCGCGGGCATCAGGACGTAGGCCACCACGGCCAGCAGCACCAGCAGCAGGCTCACGATCAGCACGGCGGTGGCCACCCAGCGCGCCCAGGGCCGTGTCCTGGCACCGGACAGGGCGAGAGCGAGCCCGGCCAGGACCGCCGTCAGCGCGGCCAGGCCGCCGCCGATGAGGAGCTGGACGGAGAACTGCGACACCTGGTCCACGGGCACCGGCTGGTCCCCGATGAGCACCACGGTGGTGAAGAGCTGCACCAACTGGCTCGAGAGCACCGTCACGGCGAGCAGGAACAGCGCGGTCAGGGCGAAGGTCTCGGCGCCCAGCGGGCCGCCGCCGGGCCGGTCGGCGCGCTCGGGGACGGGCGCCCCGTACCCGGCCCCGGGGCTCGTCCTGGTGTCCGCGTCCGCCGCGGCGGGTTCCGCCACCATGGCCGGCTCCTCCGCCGGCGCCCCGGTCCCGGCGACCGGGTCGGCGCCGGGCTCCGGCGCGTGGCCGGGGTCCCGTGCGGGCCCCCGGGTGGGATCGGTCGGGTCGTTGCCTTCCGCTGATGTACTCACGCGGTCAACGTACCCGCCGAAGTACCAAGGAAGCCTCTACAAAACTCCTGTTCAGGCCCCGGATGGCAGGGTGAGGAAGGTCAGCACCGAGACCAGGACCAGCAGCGTGCCCACGATCACGGCCGCCGCGGCGCCCCAGCGGCTCCACGCCCGCGTGCCCGCGCCGCCGCGCAGCAGCGCCAGGGCCCCGGCGAGCACGGTCAGCGCGCTCAGCCCGCCCGCGACCATCACCTCGGCCGCGAGCGCGCTCGCCTCCCCGGCGCTGGTGTCGGTGGGGACCCGGCCCACGAAGAAGAAGCCGAAGAGCTCGAAGAGCCGGGTGTTCAGCGCGGTGAGGGCGAACAGCATCAGGGCGATGACGCTGAAGGTCTCGGCGGCGAACAGGCCGCCGGGGGAGTGGACCGGCGTGCCCGCGATGAAGGCGCCGCTGGCCTCGGTCTCCCGGTGCGTTCCCGGGACCGCGGTCTCCTGGCGCGGACTGGCGGCCCCGGTCTCCGGGGCGCTCTCCGCCTCCGTCGCCGCCTCCGCCGTCTCCGCCGTCTCCGCCGTCTTCTCGGTGGACGCGGGCTCGCCGGTGGGGTTGGTGTCTTCTCGCGAGGTGTTCACGGCGCCAAACTACCGCGCGTCTGCCCCTTCTCCGAGAGGGAGTAACGCACGCTCCGTGGCCGGTTTCGGCCACGTCGTGGCCGATCGACCCGGAAAAACAATCACCTGTGCTTGTTTTTTTGTGTGGCCGGCGTCACCCTCGTGTCCATGACCGCTACCCCGGCGCCCCCGCTGTTGGTCGCGAACGCCTCCGGCTTCTACGGAGACCGCTTCGCCGCCGTCCACGAGATGCTCACCGAGGGACACGTGGACGTCCTCACCGGCGACTACCTGGCCGAGCTCACCATGGCCGTCCTCGGCCGCGACCAGCTGAACGACCCCGACCGCGGCTACGCCCGGACCTTCCTGCGGCAGATGCGCGACACCCTGGCGCTGGCCGTGGAACGCGGCACCAGGGTGGTCACCAACGCGGGCGGCCTCAACCCGCGCGGCCTCGCCGACCGGCTCACCGAGCTCGCCGACGGGCTCGGCCTCGAACCCCGCATCGCCTGCGTCACCGGCGACGACCTCATCGACCGCGCCGAGGAACTCGACCTGGGCTCCCCCCTGACCGCCAACGCCTACCTGGGCGCCTTCGGCATCGCCGCCTGCCTGGACGCGGGCGCCGACATCGTCGTCACCGGCCGCGTCACCGACGCCTCCCTGGTCGTGGGCCCGGCCGCCGCCCACTTCGGCTGGACACCCGGGGACCTGGACGCCCTGGCCGGGGCCACCGTCGCCGGACACGTCATCGAGTGCGGCACCCAGGCCACCGGGGGCAACTACGCCCTGGCCGCCGAACTCCTGCGCCGGGGCCGCGACCTGGACCGGCCCGGCTTCCCCCTCGCCGAGATCCACGCCGACGGCAGCGCGGTCATCACCAAGCACCCCGGCAGCGGCGGCGCCGTCACCACCGGGACCGTCACCGCCCAGCTCGTCTACGAGGTCGCCGGACCCCGCTACCCCGGCCCCGACGTCACCGCCCGCCTGGACACCGTCCGCCTCACCCGGCAGGGGCCCGACCGGGTCCTGCTCAGCGGCACCCGCGGCGAGGAGCCGCCCCCCGACCTCAGGGTCGGCCTGACCAGCCTCACCGGCTTCCGCAACGAGGTCGAGTTCCTCGTCACCGGCCTGGACGCCGAGGCCAAGGCCGCGCAGGCCGAACGCCAGATGCGCGCCGCCCTCGCCGACCGCGAGCCGGACGACCTGCGCTTCACCCTCGTGCCCGCCCAGGACCCCCACGGCGACACCCAGGACGCGGCCACCGCCCGCCTGCGCGTGGTCGCCCGCGACCAGGACCCCGCGGTCGTGGGCCGCTCCTTCGGCGCGGCCGCCGTGGAGCTGGCCCTGGGCAGCTACGCCGGGTTCCACCTCACCGCGCCGCCGCGCGACGCCCGCCCCGACGGGGTCGCCGCCACGCACGCGCTCGTGCCCGCCTCCGAGGTCGCGCACACCGCGATCCTGCCCGACGGCGAACGGGTGCCCGTCGCCCCCGCTCCCCGCACCCGTGTCCCGGCCGAGGTCCCCGAGCCGCCGCTGCCCGAACCCCTGCCCGACGGCCCCGTGCGCCGGGTCCCGCTCGGCCTGGTCCTGGGCGCGCGCAGCGGGGACAAGGGCGCCGACGCCAACCTGGGCGTGTGGGCGCGCGACGAGACGGCGTGGCGGTGGCTGGCCACCACACTGACCACCGACCTGCTGCGCGAGCTCCTGCCGGAGACCGCCGGACTCCGCGTCACCCGGTACCTGCTGCCCAACCTGCGCGCCGCCAACTTCTGGATCGAGGGCCTGCTCGCCCCCGGCACCGCCCGCCGCGAGGGCGACGACCCCCAGGCCAAGGGGCTGGGCGAGTGGCTGCGCGCCCGGCGCGTCCCCGTTCCCGAGGTCCTGCTGGCGGAGGTGGAGCGGCCGTGAGCGTACTGAGGAGCGGGCTCGACACCGCCTCGCCCGCCTTCGCCGAGGCCCGTGAGGCGATGCTCGCCAAGATCGCCGAGATCGACGCCGAGCACGCCAGGGCCCTGGCCGGGGGAGGGCGGCGCTACGTGGAGCGCCACCGCTCCCGGGGCGGCCTGCCGGCCCGCGAGCGGATCGAACTCCTCCTGGACGAGGGCAGCCCCTTCCTGGAGCTGTCCCCGCTCGCCGCCTGGGGCAGCGACTTCCACGTCGGCGCCAGCCTCGTCACCGGCGTGGGGGAGGTCTCCGGCGTGGAGTGCGTGCTGGTCGCCAACGACCCCACCGTGCGCGGCGGCTCCAGCAACCCGTGGACCCTCAAGAAGACCGCCCGGGCCGCCGAGATCGCCGAGCGCAACCGGATGCCGCTGGTCAGCCTGGTGGAGTCCGGCGGAGCCGACCTGCCCACCCAGAAGGAGATCTTCGTCCCGGGCGGCCGGACCTTCCGCGACCTGACCCGGCTGTCCGCCGCCGGGATCCCCACCGTCGCGCTGGTCTTCGGCAACTCCACGGCCGGGGGCGCCTACGTCCCCGGCATGAGCGACCACGTGGTCATGGTGCGCGAGCGCTCCAAGGTGTTCCTGGGCGGACCGCCGCTGGTGCGGGCGGCCACGGGCGAGGAGAGCGACGACGAGTCGCTGGGCGGGGCCCGCATGCACGCCGAGGTCTCGGGCCTGGCCGACCACCTGGCCGAGGACGAGCGCGACGCCATCCGCATCGGGCGGCGGATCGTGGCCCGCCTGGGCCACCGCAGGGCCGGTCCCGCCCCGGCCGCGGCGGCCCCCGAGCCCCTGTACCCGGCCGAGGACCTGCTCGGGATCATGCCGCCCGACCTGCGGGTCCCCGTCGACCCGCGCGAGATCATCGCCCGCCTCGTGGACGGCTCGGTGTTCGACGAGTTCAAGCCCTCCTACGGCGGCGGCCTGGTCACCGGCTGGGCCGACCTGCACGGCTACCCCGTCGGCGTGCTCGCCAACGACCACGGCGTGCTCTTCAGCGCCGAGGCCCAGAAGGCCGCCCAGTTCATCCAGCTCGCCAACCGCGCCGACACCCCGCTGGTGTTCCTGCACAACACCACCGGCTACATGGTCGGCCGCGAGTACGAGCAGGGCGGCATCATCAAGCACGGCTCGATGATGCTCAACGCCGTCTCCAACAGCACCGTCCCCCACCTCTCGGTGATCGTGGGCGCCTCCTACGGCGCGGGCCACTACGGGATGTGCGGACGGGCCTACGACCCGCGCTTCCTGTTCGCCTGGCCCAGCGCCCGCTCCGCGGTCATGGGCCCCCGCCAGCTCGCCGAGGTGCTGTCCACCGTCGCCCGCCAGTCCGCGGCGAGGAGGGGCCGACCCTACGACGAGGACCAGGACGCCGCCGTGCGGGAGATGGTGGAGCGGCAGATCGAGGCCGAGTCGCTGCCCCTGTTCCTGTCCGGGCGGGTCTACGACGACGGCGTCATCGACCCCCGCGACACCCGCACCGTCCTGGGCCTGTGCCTGTCCTACGCCCACAACGCCCCCGTCCGGGGCACCGACCGCTTCGGCGTCTTTCGGATGTGAGGGAGGAGAACATGAACGACGTGCCCTCCGCCGGGGACTGCGCCCCGTCTCCCGGCGCCGCGCCCCCCGCGCGGCCGCGCCCCGTCACCCGCCTCCTGGTCGCCAACCGGGGAGAGGTCGCCCGCCGGATCCTGCGCACCTGCCGCTCCCTGGGCATCGCCACCGTCGCCGTGCACGCCCCCGGCGAGGAGGACGCCGCGCACGTGGCCGAGGCCGACACCGCCGTGCGCCTGCCCCTGCCCGGGGGACGCGGCCCCGTGGACGCCTACCTCGACCCCGACGCCGTGGTGGCGGCCGCCCGCGCCTCCGGCGCCGACGCCGTCCACCCCGGCTACGGCTTCCTGTCCGAGAACCCCGCCCTCGCCCGCGCCGTCACCGGTGCCGGGCTGACCTGGATCGGCCCCCCGGCCGAGGCCGTCGAGAGCATGGGAGCCAAGACCCGCGCCAAGCGGATCGCCCGGGACGCCGGGGTGCCGGTGGCCGAGGCCCTGGACCCCGACCAGGTGCGCCCCGAACACCTGCCCGTGCTGGTCAAGGCCGTCTCCGGGGGCGGCGGGCGCGGCATGCGGGTGGTCCGCGACCTGGCCGACCTGCCCGCCGGGGCCGCCGCCGCCCGCGCCGAGGCGGCCTCCGCCTTCGGCGACCCGGCGGTGTTCTGCGAGCCCTACGTCCCCCGAGGCCGCCACGTCGAGGTACAGGTCCTGGCCGACACCCACGGCACCGTGTGGGCCCTGGGCGAGCGCGACTGCTCCGTCCAGCGCCGCCACCAGAAGGTCGTCGAGGAGGCGCCCGCCCCCGGCCTGCCCGAGGACCTGCGCGGGCTCCTGCACGAGTCCGCCCGCCGCCTGGCCCGCCTCATCGGCTACACCGGCGCCGGGACGGCCGAGTTCCTCGTCCCCGTGGGGGAGGAGGGCTTCGGCGACCCCGTCTTCCTGGAGATGAACACCCGGCTCCAGGTCGAGCACCCCGTCACCGAGTGCGTCACCGGCCTGGACCTGGTCGAGTGGCAGATCCGCGTCGCCGAGGGCGAACCCCTGCCCGGGGGCGGCCCGCCCGCACCGCGCGGCCACGCCGTCGAGGCCCGCCTGTACGCCGAGGACCCCCGCGACGGCTGGCGGCCCCGCACCGGAGTCCTGCACGCCTTCGACGTCCCCGCCGACACCCGCTTCGCCCCGCCGCCCGCCTTCGGGGTGCGCCTGGACAGCGGTGTCGAGCCCGGCGACACCGTCGGCGCCGACTTCGACCCCCTGCTCGCCAAGGTCGTCGCCCACGGGCGCGACCGCCGCGACGCGCTCCGCCGCCTGGCCGCCGCCCTGGCCGCCGCGCGCGTCCACGGGGTGGGCACCAACCGCGACCTGCTCGTGCGGGTACTGCGCGACCCCGCCTTCGCCGGGGCCGGGACCCGGCCCGGGGGACTGCACACCGGCTACCTGGACGCCGAGCGCCTCACCGACCTCGTGCGGCCCCTGGCCGACCCCGCCGCCGAACGCCTCTCCGCGCTGGCCGCGTCCCTGGCCGCCGCCGAGGCCGCCCGCGCCGGCGCCGCCGCCCCCGCGGGGATCCCCGCCAACTGGCGCAGTCTGCCCTCCCAGCCCTTCGTCCGCCGACACGACGCCGACGGGGACGAGGGGAGGCGGACCACCACCGCCTACCGGACCCGGCGAGGCTCCTACCTGCCCGAACAGGCGGGGGTCCGCGTGCTCTCGGCCGCGCCCGACCGGGTGGTCCTGGAGGTCGAGGGCCTGCGCCGAGCCTTCGCCGTCCACCGCCCCGCCGCGGGCGGCGACGTCCACGTCGACTCGTCCCTGGGTCCGGTCACCCTCACCCCCGTCGACCCCCTGCCCGCGCCCGAGGCCGCGGTCGACCCCGGCGCCCTGCCCGCGCCCATGCCCGGCACGGTCACCGCCGTGGACGTCGCCGTGGGCGACCGGGTCGAGCCCGGACAGACCCTGCTGCGCATGGAAGCCATGAAGACGGAGCACCGCGTCACCGCCCCCGCCGCCGGTGCCGTCCGGGAGATCCCGGTCTCGGCGGGGCAGAGGGTGCCCGCCGGGGCGCCCCTCGCCGTCCTCGACTACGAAGGGGCCACGCCGTGACCGGTGCCATGACCTTCAACGAACCCGCCGAGCGCGTCGACCTGCGCGCCGCCGTGTCCGCGTTCGCCGCGGGGTACGGGTCCGGGTACTACCGGGCCCGCGCCAAGGAGGGCGCCTACCTCACCGAGCTGTGGCGCGAGGCGGGCGAACTCGGCTACCTGGGCGTCAACATCCCCGAGGAGTACGGGGGCGGTGGCGGCGGCATCGGCGACCTGGCCGCCGTTCTGGAGGAGCTCGGCGCGGCCGGGTGCCCCACCCTGATGATGGTGGTCTCCCCGGCCATCTGCGGCACCGTCCTGTCCCGCTTCGGCACCCCCGGCCAGCGCGCGCGCTGGCTGCCCGGCCTGGCCACGGGCCGGACCATCATGGCCTTCGCCATCACCGAGCCCGACGCCGGATCCAACTCCCACCGCATCACCACCACCGCCCGGCGCGACGGCGACGGGTGGGTGCTCAGCGGGCGCAAGACCTTCATCTCCGGTGTGGACGTGGCCGACGCCGTCCTCGTCGTCGGCCGCGTCCAGGACGAGGACACCGGGCGCCTGTCCGCCGCGCTGTTCGCGGTGCCCACCGACGCGCCCGGGTTCGAGGCCCGCCGCATCGAGATGGACCTGGTCAGCCCCGACCACCAGTACCAGCTGTTCCTGGACGACGTGCGCCTGCCCGCCGACGCCCTGGTCGGCGACCCCGGGGCCGGGCTCCTCCAGCTCTTCGCCGGACTCAACCCCGAGCGCATCATGGCCGCGTCCCTGGCCTCGGGCAGCGCCCGGTACGCCCTGGACAGGGCGGTGGCCTACGCCAGGGAGCGCAGGGTCTGGCGCGACACCCCCATCGGCGCCCACCAGGGGTTGGCCCACCCGCTGGCGCAGGTCAAGATCGAACTGGAGCAGGCCCGCCTGATGACCCAGCACGCGGCGCTCCGCTACGATTCCGGCGACGACGCGGGGGCGGGGGAGGCGGCCAACATGGCCAAGTACGCCGCCGCGGAGGCGTGCGTGCGCGCGGTCGACCAGGCCGTGCAGACCCTGGGCGGCAACGGCCTGGCCAGCGAGTACGGGCTGGGTTCGGCGATCGCCGCCGCCCGCCTGGCGCGCATCGCGCCGGTGAGCCGGGAGATGGTGCTCAACTACGTGGCACAGCAGTCCCTCGGCCTGCCCAGGTCGTACTGAGCGGCCGGCGCGCGGACGCGGGCCGCCCCAGGGGTGAGCGAGGGGGAGAGCGACGTGGACACCGGGGCCGACCGCGAGCCGCGGCAGGAGCGCAGCCGGGCCACCCGGGCCCGGCTGCTGGAGGCCGCGGTGGCCTGCCTGGCCGAACGGGGCGCGGCCGGAGCCACCGTGGGCGCGGTCGCGCGGCGGGCGGGGGTGTCGCGCGGAGCCGCCCAGCACCACTTCCCCACCCGCGAGGACCTGTTCCTGGCCGTGCTGCGGCACATGCTCGACAGCCGCGGCGCGGAGCTCCGGCGCGGCGCGGCCGCCGTCCCCCGGGGGAGCGGCCGCACCGAGGCGGTCGTGCAGATGGTCGTGGACGCCTTCACCGGGACGGACTTCCGGGCCGCCCTCCAGCTGTGGTCGGCGGCAGCCAGCGACCCGGTCCTGCGCGAGCGGATCGTCCCCGTGGAGGAGCGGATGGGCCGCGAGATCCACCGGGCCGCCGTGGAGCTGCTGGGCGTGGACGAGTCGGTCCCGGGGGTCCGCGAGACCGTCCAGGCCACCCTCGACCTGGCACGCGGCCTGGGGCTGGCCAACCTGCTCACCGACGACGGGCCCCGGCGGCGCCGGATCGTGCGCCAGTGGGCGCGCACCCTGGACGAGCAGCTGCGGACCCCGGCACCGTGAACCGGCTACCTCGGCGGCACGGAGCGTGCTTATCATCGAAGCGGCGGGGCCGCGGGCCCGCCGCGGACGTCATTCCCGGACCGGACAAGGCGGTGTGAAGGTGAGCGCGGATGCGGGCAGGGACCTTTCGGACCTGGCCAGGCGGGCGTTGGACGCCTTCGCCGAGAGCGCCTCGCGCCGCAGGGACCGCGACGCCCTGATGGACAACGCCTTCGCCGCCCTCTTCGACCTGTACCGGGCGACCACGCCCGCGCAGCGCAGGTCCCCGGCCGGACAGGACTTCAGCGCCACCCTGGCCGAACTGCTCGTGGGCGGCAACAACCCCGACCGGCTCGGCCTGTACGTGGTCCGCACCCAGACCGCGGCCGAGAACGGCCAGCACGAGGCCTACCGCCCCGCCTGCTGGAGGCGGTCCATGCTGGAACTGCTCGGCGAGGAGTTCGTGCCCTGGGAGGCCTTCCTGCGCCCGGGGGACCTGGAGGCCCTCCCGCGCATCGACGAGGCCCTCACCTCGGTGGCGGCCCGGGCCCGGCCGCTCGACGAGGAGGAGGTGCCCGCCTGGGTCCCCGAGTCGCACTGGTGGTGGTGGGAGCCCGCCCGCCAGCGCGGCGAGGAGGCCCCCGAACGCCACGACAGCGCCACCCTGGACGCCGTCGGGGACTGAGCGCCGCCCCGCCCTCACGCGCCGGGCGGTGCGGTCCTGGCGGCGACGAGGTCCCGGTACCAGGCGAAGGAGTCCTTGGGGGTGCGCGCCTGGGTGGCGTGGTCCACGTGCACCAGCCCGAAGCGCTGGTGGTAGCCCTCGGCCCACTCGAAGTTGTCGGTGAGCGTCCACACGAAGTACCCGCGCACGTCCGCGCCCCGCTCCCGCGCGGCCTCCACGGCGGCCACGTGCCCCTCCAGGTAGGCGATCCGCTCGGGGTCGCTGATCCGGCCGCCGGGGGAGACCCGGTCCTCGTAGGAGCAGCCGTTCTCGGTGACGTACAGGGGCGGCAGCGCGTCCCCGTGGCGCTCGCGCAGCAGGTCGATCATCCGGCCCAGCCCCTTGGGCACCACCGGCCACCCGAACGCCGTCACCGGCGCCCCGGCCACCTCCCCGAACCCGAACGGCAGGCCCGACGCCCCGTCGGGCGCGGTGGCCACGGTGGGGTTGTCAGCTGTTGGCTCGGGAGGCCACTCAAACGCACACGAGGTCCCAGGAGTGATCCTGTGCTGCTGTCGGAGGGCGGTGCGTGGTTGTGTGCCCTCACTCCTGTGCATGGCTCGCCCAGGAAACTCTGTTCGACAAGTTCGCTGATTCTCCGGACAAGCACCTCCGATTCTGGCTACGGTCATCTCGAACACAGCGACGAAACCGGTGGAGACGAAAGGAGGGGTAGGAGTGTCACAGGCCAGCACGCAGCGGTTGCGTCCGATCGCCGACCCGTTCTTGGTCCCCGTGCCGACCGGGCGGCACGATGCTGCGAGCATCGCGGTCGGGCGGCGCGCCCAGGGCCACTCGGTCCGGCGGCGGACGGCACCGCCCCCACACCACCGGAGTGATGGTGTGGGGCATCGGAGCGCCCAGGCCGCACCGGATGGTCCCGGGCGTGAGGGAAACCGCCCTCGCGGGCCTGGACCACGGACGAGATTCGTGAGCGCCGGACGCGGCAGGAACGCGGTGACCCAGCCCATCCAAAACCGTTCGGGATGGGGTGCAGTGCCAGCGTGATCCCCCGGATCATTTCTGATCACTGTTCAGGAACGGTTGTAGTAGTTGGCTCCAAGGCCAGCCGCGTCGCCCACGACTATCTTTAGGCCGCCCTCACCCATGCCGGGGACCTTCGTGACGCCGACGGGTCCGGGTAGGAGCCGGTTGGCGCGGAATCGGCGAGCCATCGGTTGTGCAGGGTGTCGTAGACGAACGCGGCGCCGGTGGTCCGGTCGGACAGGGCCCCGGCCAGCGGGGTGCCCAGGGTGGAGCAGGCCGCGCCCGCCCCGGTCACCCAGGCCAGGGCGGTCTCCTTGGAACCGGGGGCGAGCAGTCCGACCTGCTCGGGCAGCAGGACCTGGAGCGGACCGAAGAAGGCCATCCACATGCCGAGGTTGGCCAGGCTGATCCCGGCCACCCACAGGCGGCGCACGGGCCGGGTGGGTTCGGCGAGCGCCACGGGCGTCCGCGGAGCGGGGGCGGAGGAGGGGGAGGGCTGTGCGGGGGGTGTGCGCACGCGTGAGCTACCTAACATGAATTTGCCTCATGTTAGAGGGGTCGTCCTGCCGGGGAAAGACCCGCGGCGGGACCGGTTCGCGGGACGCGGTGCGCCCACGGGCCCGGAGTCCCGTCGCGTGCGCCCCCGGAGCCCCGGAGCCCCGGCGTCGTAGTCAAGTTTGACCAGTGCGTGCGGAGCGGGCTACCCTTCCCAAAGTAATCAAACTTGACTAATGGGAGGTGCGCGTGGCCGGAACGGACACCGCGCGTGCGGGCGCCGGTACGGGCGGGGACCCGGGGCGGCGGGAGGCGGCCGCGGTACGGGCCAACGAGACGACCGTCCCGGTGCTGCCGTGCGTCTCGGCCGAGGCCACCCTGGAGTTCTACCGGGCGCTCGGCTTCGAGGTCACCCACGAGCAGACCAGGCCCTACCTCTACCTGGCGTTCCACTGGAGCGGCTTCGACCTGCACTACGGCCGCGCCTCGAAGGGCCTGGACCCGGACCTGGAGAACAGCGGGGGCTGCCTGGTCATGGTCGACGCGGTCGCGCCCTACCACGACGCCCTCACGCGGGCCATGCGCCGGGCCTACGGCAGGGTCCTGGCGAAGGGGCTGCCGCGCATCACGCGCCACCGGCCGGGCGCCAGCCGCTTCACGCTCATGGACCCCTCGGGGAACTCGCTCATCTTCATCCAGCGCGACGAGCCGGAGAAGCTGGAGTACGGCGGCTCGGGAGAGCTCGACGGGCTCGCCCGCGTCCTGGACGGCGCCCGGATCCTGCGCGACTTCAAGACCGACGACCGCGCCGCCTTCCGGCGGATCCGCTCCGGGCTGCGCAGGCACGGCGACACGGCCCCCGCCGCCGACCGGGCGCTGGCGCTGGCCATGCTGATCGAGCTCGCGGTCTCCCTCGGGGAGGAGGAGGGCGTCGAGGAGTGGCGGGCGCAGCTGGGCCGGACGGCCCTCACCAGCCGTGAGAGGGGCAGGGTCGAGGGAGAGCTGCGCAACGCCTCCGAGCTGCGGCGCTGGCTCGGAGGGGGAGCCGCGCAGGCGGACGGGGGCTGAGGGGCCGCCCCGGGGCCCGGCGGGACGCGCGGCCGTGACCGCCTCCTGCGTGCGGCCGGGTCGGACCCCTCAGCCGGAGGGGTCGGTTCCCGGCTCCTCGCCGGTGAGGACGCCCTCGTAGGGGCGGCCCCCCTCGCCGGCGAAGGAGTAGGCGCCGCCCTCGATCCGCCGGATCAGCGCGCGCGTCCACGCCGCGTCCGACTCCGCGGAGTGCACCCACATGTCCATGATCTCGCCGATGTGGCCCATCTGGCCGGGCCCCTCCTCCGGGGCGTAATGCGCGACCACGCCCCCGCGCCACTCCTCCAGCCCCTCGGCCCGCCGCCTGAGCAGGTCGACCGCCTCCCGCCGGGGCAGGTCGACGATGAAGCCCAGGCCGGCCGAGAGCACATCCAGGCGCTCGTTGTACGAGGACACCGCCCGGCGCAGCAGGGCGAAGTACTCCCGGTCGCCCTCTCCCGTGATCTCGTACTCGGTCCGGGGAGGCCCCCCGGCGGTGGACGGCGCGATCTCGTGGGCGCGCAGCAGCCCCTGCCGGGCCATCTGCTTGAGCGCGTGGTAGATCGACCCCGGTTTGGCGTTGGACCACTCGTGCGCGCCCCAGAACTCCAGGTCGCCCCGCACCTGGTAGCCGTGCGCCCGCCCGCGCAGGCGGACCGCCCCCAGGACCAGCAGCCGGATGGCCGACATCCCCACCCCTCATCTCATCCGCGCGGTCTTTACTATTCAACTTTGACTAGTCTATCTCCCGCGTTTCCCGCCGCCCGCCGCTCCGCGCCGCCCCCCGTACCCGCCCGGGCACGGGAGACGGCGCGGAGCGCGGCGGGGTCAGTCGCGCCCGGGGACCGGGTCGCCCTGGCGGGCGTGCTCGGAGCCCAGCGCGATCGGCGCCGCCAGCCACTCGTCGCGCAGGCCGAACCCGTTCACCAGCTGCACGGCGTAGGGGCGCAGGCCCCGGCACAGGTCGTTCACCGCCTGGGTGACCGCCTTGGCCCGGGAGGTGGAGAGGCGCTCGTGCTCCAGGAACCACGCGCGGTTCTCCTCGATCACCGACATCACGTACAGGTCGCACAGCCGGTTGAGCAGCTTGGCGGTCGAGGTGTCCCCGCAGCGGTCGATCCCCGCCACGAACGCCTCCAGCACCACCCGGTCCATGTGCGCGCGGCCCGCGGTGAGCACGTGGTCCTGGGCGCGGTTGAACACCTCGAAGGCGTCGTCGCCGTTCCTGCCGGACCTGCGCAGCCGCGCGGCCAGACCCTCGACGACGTGCTTCTCGCGGTCCTCCAGCAGCTCCAGCTGCCACCCCCGGTTGTACAGGCTGGCCTCCTCGCCGCGCCCGGGGGCGGAGGCGACGAGCCGTTCGATCAGCGGAATCGCGGCGGTGCGCTCGATGACCGTCTCGAAGACCTTGCCCGCCATGAACCGGGCCAGCGCCATCTGGTCCATGTCGCCGAACGAGTCCTTGAAGTTGGTCAGCAGGCCCTTGGTGAGCTGTTGGAGCAGGACCGTGTTGTCACCCTCGAACGTGGTGAAGATGTCGGAGTCGGCCTTGAGCTGCGGGATGCGGTTCTCCGACAGGTACCCGGCGCCGCCGCACGCCTCGCGGCAGGTCTGGATGGCCTGGCTGGCGTGCCAGGTGGCCACCGCCTTGAGCCCGGCCGCCCGCGACTCCAGCTCGCGCTGGGCGTGCTCGTCGTGCCCGGGGGAGCGGGACAGCTCGTGCAGCCGGGTGACCAGCTCCTCCTGCGCGAAGTGCAGCGCGTAGGTGCGGGCCAGGGCGGGCAGCAGCTTGCGCTGGTGCGCCAGGTAGTCCAGGACGCGCACCTCGCGCTCGGGCCGCCCCTCGCCGCCGGGCCGGGTGAACTGGCGGCGGGTGTCGCCGTAGCGCACCGCGATGGTCAGCGCGGCCTTGGCGGCGCTCCCCGCGCCGCCCGCCACGCTGATCCGGCCCCGGACCAGCGTTCCGAGCATGGTGAAGAAGCGCCGGCCCTTGCTCTCGATGGGGCTGGAGTAGGTGCCGTCGGCGGCCACGTCCCCGTACCGGTTGAGCAGGTTGGTGCGCGGCACCCGCACGTGGTCGAACTCCAGCCGGCCGTTGTCCACGCCGTTGAGCCCGGCCTTGGGCCCGCAGTCCCCGATGCGCACGCCCGGCATCGGCCGGCCCCGCCCGTCCCGGATGGGGACCACCAGGGCGTGCACGCCGTGCTCCTCGCCGCCGGTGCTCAGCTGGGCGAAGACCACCGCCAGGCGGCCGTCGCGGGCCGCGTTGCCGATGTAGTCCTTGCGCGCCCCCTCGTCGGGGGTGTGGACCACGAACTCCTCGGTGGCGGGGTCGTAGACGGCCGTGGTGCGCAGGCTCTGCACGTCCGAGCCGTGGCCGGTCTCGGTCATCGCGAAGCAGCCGGGCAGCTCCATGGACATGGTGCCGGGCAGGTACTCGGCGTGGTGGGCCTCGGTGCCCAGGGCGCTGATCGCCCCGCCGAACAGCCCCCACTGCACGCCCATCTTCACCATGAGCGACAGGTCGTTGACCAGCATCTCGAAGCCGACCACGGACGCGCCGACGTCGTCGCGCCCGCCCACCGAGGAGGGGAAGCCGTAGGCGGGCAGGTCGGTCTTGGCCAGGGCCTTGATCTGGGCGAGCGTGCGGGCGCGGTGCTCCTCCACCGACAGTCCGTACACGGGGGCGTACAGGTCTCCCCGCAGGGCGTCGCGCATGTGCTCGCGCACGTGGGCCCAGCGGCCGTCGAGGAGGCCGCGCAGTTCGGCCTCGTCCAACCTCAGTGCCTGTTCGGTCATGTGTTCCCCCTGTGGTCCTCGCTGACGCGGTCCGGCCCGCGCCCGCCGCCGGAGGGCGGCGCGCACGGACCCGGGTCCGCGGGTACACGACCCACGTTAGGGGGCGGGCGGGAGGTCAGACGGCCAGGGAGGCGGTCGCGGGGCCCGGTGCCGCGGCCGCGGCCTCGTCCACCCGGCGCAGGAGGTCGTCCAGGGACAGGCCGAGCGCGGCGGCGACCGCCGCGACCGTGAAGAAGGCCGGGGTGGGGATGCGCCCGCCCTCGATCTTGCGCAGGGTCTCGACCGAGATCCCGGCCTGGCGTGCGACGTCGACCATCGTGCGCTCCGCGCGGGCCTGCCGGAGCAGGCCGCCCAGGAGGCGCCCGCGCTCGATCTGGTCTGCGGTCAGAGGTTCACGCACCATGCGACGAGTCTAGGGCGTGTGCCCGTCGAACACACTCCGGCGGGCGGTCGCCAGGGGCCGGGTGAAGCCCGCCACGCGCGGGTGGAACGTCACGGGGAACCCGGGGTCGGGCACGGTGATGCCCTCCCTCACCCGCTGGTCGGGCTCGCCGTACACCTCGAAGCCCACCACCGAGCAGTGCTCCATGACACCCCGGATGTAGGAGTCGGACAGTTCCCGGTGCCTGAGGACCGAGGCGGAGTCCCGGTAGAGCTGGAAGCTGTGCGCGAGCATGTCCTCCTCGTCGAGGAAGACCTCCACCATCAGCTGGGGGGCGTGCTTCTCGGTGAAGGCGACCGCCGCGCCGATGGCCTCCGCGAAGGCGTCCAGGTGTCCCTCGGCGATCCGCATGGTGTTGTGGAACAGGAGCGTTGCGCCGTGTGTGGTGTCCATGGCCAGGATGCTGTTTCCTCAACCAAAGTTGAGGTCAAGGGGCGCGGTGCGGCGGACCGCCGCCCGGCCGGGGACCGGGGTCCTCCGTGTGCTCCGGCCGGACGCCTCCGCCCTCGGGAGCCGTCGGCGCGGGGCGAAGCGGGGGCGGCTCCGGCCCCGCGCCTCACCCCGCGGTCGGGGGGAGGCTAGGCCAGGCCCGGGGCGGCCAGCTCCAGACGGCCGCCGTCCGCGTCGAGCAGGGCGGGCACCCCCAGCGGAATCGTGAGCTGGGCCGCGCAGTGCCCGAACTCCAGCCCCCACAGCACCGGCACCCCCAGCGGCTCCAGCCGGTCGCGCATCAGCTCGGCGACCACCTCCGGACCGGGCGGGCAGTCCGTCCACGTGCCCAGGGCCACCCCGGCCACCCCGGCCGCCCACCCCGTGCGCAGCAGGTGCGTGAGCATCCGGTCGATCCGGGCCACGTCCTCGCCGATGTCCTCCAGCAGCAGGATGCCGCCGGAGGCCGACAGGCGGCTGTGCGGGGTCGCCAGGCCGTCGTTGAGCAGGCTCAGGTTCCCGCCGAAGGTCACCCCCTCGGCCCGCCCCGGCACCAGCGCGTGCGCGCCCGGCGAGGTCAGCACGGTCCTCCGCTCGGGTTCGAACAGGGTGGCCCGCAGCTCCTCCTGGGCCACCGGGTCGCCCACGAAGTACCCCGTGCCGACCACGGGCCCGTGCACCGTGGCCACGCTCAGCTCCACCGCGAACGCCTCGTGCAGCGCCGTGATGTCGCTGAACCCGACCAGCGCCTTGGGCTCGGCCCGGCGCATCGCGTCGAAGTCCAGCAGGTCCACCGTCCGGTGCGCCCCGTCACCGCCGCGCACGCACAGCACCGCGTCCACGTCCGGGTCGCACCAGGCCTCCTGGAGGTCGGCGGCCCGCGTGGCGTCCGCACCGGCCAGGTAGGGCAGCCGCGGGTGGCGCTCGCGCACGTGCGGGGCCAGCTCCACCTCCAGCCCCCAGCCGCGCAGCGTTCCCACCGCGGCCTCCAGCCGCTCCGCGGGAACCGGGCTGCACGGGGCCACCAGGCGCACCCGGCCGCCCTCCCGCAGGCGCGGCGGCCGGACCAGCGCGCGCACCCCCCGCGGATCGGGGACCCGTACCGCCGCGTCCGCCACCTCGGTCATCGCCTCTCCCACCCTTGGCCCTCCCCGCTCGTGCGCGTCAGCCGGACGCGGCTCCTGCTCCCCACCACCAGTGCTCGGACGCTCCCGTCACCGTGTCGGTTCCGTGACCGGGTCCCGGGGCCCCGCGAGGCCCCCGGCCTCCCGGCCGATCCACCGTTCAGGCGCGCAGGAACGTGTCCAGCGCGCGCACGCCGAAGCGCAGGCCCTCCAGCGGCACCCGCTCGTCCACACCGTGCAGCAGGCCCGTGTAGTCCAGGCCCTCGGGCTGGGCCAGGGGGGAGAAGCCGTAGCAGTCGATGCCCAGCCGGGAGAACACCTTGGCGTCGGTACCCCCCGACAGGCACACCGGCACCACGTGGGCCCCGGGGTCGTGCAGCAGCAGGGCCTCGCGCAGGTCCGCGAACGCGGGGGAGTCCACGGGCGCGGACACCGGCGGGGAGCCGTGCGCGTACTCCCAGGACACCCGTTCGCCGGTGAGCTCCTCCATGGCCGCGGCGAACTGCTCCTCGGCGCCGGGCAGCACCCGGCCGTCCACGCCCGCCGTGGCCTCCCCGGGCACCACGTTCACCTTGTACCCGGCCGAGAACATGGTGGGCGTCGCGCTGTTGCGCGTGGTCGGGCCGATCAGCGGCGCGGCGGTCCCCAGCCTGGCGACCAGGGCGTCCACCGCCTCCGCGGTCGCCGTGTCGCCGGGGACGCGCTCCACCTCCAGGGCGGCGGCGATCGCGTCGATCGCCGCCCGCGTGACGGGGGTCAGGTGCAGCGGCCACTCGTACCCGTCGATCCGGGTCAGGGCCGCGGCCAGGGCGCCGATGGCGTTGTCGCGCGGCGGCCGGGACCCGTGCCCGGCCGTCCCCTGGGCGCGCAGGGTCAGCCAGGCGCTGCCGCGCTCGGCCGCGCCCACCGGGTACAGGCGCACCGGCTCCCCGGCGGCCGTGCGGGCGTGGATGGTCTCCCCGCCGCCCTCACCGATCGCGGTGGTGCAGCCCTCGAACAGCTCGGCGTGCTCGCGGACCAGGTAGTCGGCGCCGTAGGCGGCGCTGTCCTCCTCGTCGGCGACGAAGGCCAGCACGATGTCGCGCCGGGGCCGCAGCCCGTACCGCGCCCAGTGGCGCACGACGGCGGTGACCGTGGCGATGGTGTTCTTCATGTCCACCGCGCCGCGCCCCCACAGCGCGGGCACCCCGGTGACGGGGCAGTCGGCGACCTCACCGGCGAAGGGGGGCAGCGTCCAGTCGGCGGCGTCGGCGGGCACCACGTCCAGGTGTCCGTGCACCAGCAGCGCCGGGGCCGAGGGATCGGTCCCGGGAACGCGCGCGACCACGTTCGCGCGCCGGGGGGCCGACTCCAGGAGCAGGGGGTCCAGCCCGGCGTCGCCCAGGGCCTCGGCGACGTACTCGGCGGCCTCGCGCTCGTCGCCCCGGCCGCCCCCGTGGTTGGTGGAGTCGCGGCGGACGAGTCCGCGGGCCAGGTGGACGGCGTCCTCCCCGGCCGCGGCGAGGCCGTCGGTTCTTTCTGGGAAGGAAGTGGCGGTGTGGCCCACGTGCGCGGCCTCGCTCTCGCTGAGGTGTCAGAAACGGGGGAGGGCCCTGGTGGCCAGTGGTGATGAAGTGCTCCCCGGCACAGTTCTACCAGCCCTGCCCGCGACGCTCCGGCATTCGCGGGCGGTGGCCCCCGCGGGCCGGGGCGCGGGCGTGTCCGCCGCGCGGAGGCGGCGGCCCCACGGGACCCTCCCCCGCGCCCCGGACGCCGCGTCCCGCCCTCCCGGACACCGCCTCAGCCGTAGTGCTCCTCCATGGCGTTGGAGATGAGTGTGGTGACCGCCTTGAAGCAGCGGATCATCTCGTAGGCGTCCGGGGAGACGTACCGGACGCGCCGCACCCCCGTGCGCGTGACACCGGGCACGACGGCGGCGGCCTGGGCGAGCTGGGCGGAGTCGACCTCCACCTCCACGGCCCTGGGGGCCGGCTCGACCGGGTCCAGGCGCCCGGCCAGCGTCATGGCGGCGCGCGCCCCGGCCCGGATGTCCCGCGCTGTCGCGGCCGGGGGACGGCAGCGGGCCGCGTACCGGCTGACGTGCTCCTTGACCGCGACCGTCCGCGCGAACGGGGCGTAGGTGGCGGCGTCCTCGCAGGCGCGGTCGTCCCCCGTGACCAGGATGACCGGGGTCCCGTACTCGGCGACCACCGCGGCGTTGAGGCGGCCCTCGCTGGCGGGCTCGCCGTCGAGCCACACGCCGGTCACCGCGTTGGGCAGGTAGGTGTGCGCCAGCACGCCCTCGTCACCGGCACCGCAGTGGTAGCCCAGGAACACCACGCCGTCGCAGTCGCCGGACTGCACGCCCTCGACCATGGACAGCTCCTTGTGCCGCCCGGTGATCATGGTGGCCCCGGTGTCGAGCTCCTCCAACAGGAGGTTGCGCATGGTCGCGTGCGCCTCGTTGACCAGCACCTCGGTGGCGCCGCCCTCGAACAGGCCCTCGACGGCGGCGTTGACGTCGCTGGTGAACATGGCGCGGCAGCGCTGCCACTGCTCGGTGCCGGGCTCGACGTCGGCGGGCCAGGTGACGCCCGTGGCGCCCTCCATGTCGGCGGAGATGAGGATCTTCACCCGCACGACACTACGCCCCGGCCCCTCCCGTATCCACGGTCCGGCGCCGCGTTCCGCGGGAGGACGGACCACGGCGGGACCCCGGGGACGAGGTCCGCGGGGCCCCGCCGCGACCGGAGCGGCTGGGGAGTGTTCCGCGGAGGCTTCCGGATCAGCGAGCGGCCGTCCGGGCCATCTCTCGCACGACGGTTCGCGCGGGTCAGCCTGGTTGGCTTTTCAAGCGAAACCGGCGCGGCGAGAGGCAGCCCGGTGGTCGCGAGCCCGAAATGATCCAAGGAACACGACCTAGGGCAGGGTGAGGATCTCCGCGCCGGACTCGGTGATGACCAGGGTGTGCTCGAACTGGGCGGTCCACCTGCGGTCGGCCGTCACGGCCGTCCATCCGTCGTCCCACATGTCGTACTCCACGCTGCCGAGCGTGATCATCGGCTCGATGGTGAAGGTCATCCCCGGCTCCATGACGGTGTCCGCGCGCGGGTCGTCGTAGTGCGGCACCACCAGACCCGAGTGGAACTCCGGCCCCACGCCGTGCCCGGTGAAGTCGCGGACCACGCCGTAGCCGAAGCGCTTGGCGTAGGACTCGATGACCCGGCCGATCACGTTGATCTGGCGGCCCGGACGGCACGCCTTGATCCCGCGCGTCATGGCCTCCCGGGTCCGCTCGACCAGGAGCCGGTGCTCCTCCGAGACGTTCCCGGCCAGGAAGGTGGCGTTGGTGTCGCCGTGCACGCCGTCCCGGTAGGCGGTGATGTCGATGTTGACGATGTCGCCGTCGGAGACCACGGTGTCGTCGGGGATGCCGTGGCAGATCACCTCGTTGAGCGAGGAGCACAGCGACTTGGGGTAGCCCTTGTAGCCCAGCGGGCTGGGGTAGGCCCCGTGGTCCAACAGGAACTCGTGGCCGATCCGGTCCAGCTCGTCCGTGGTCACGCCGGGCCGGATGTTGCGGCCGACCTCCTCCAGGGCCTGCGCCGCGATCCGTCCCACCACGCGCATCCGCTCGATGGTCTCGGGGGTCTGCACGTCGCCCAGGACCCCCTCCACGGGATGCTTCCGTCCGACGTACTCCGGGCGGACGATGTGGGAGGGAACCGAACGTTGTGGCGAGATTCGCCCAGGAACCAGCGGAGTAGTCATGGACACCGATTGTAGTTCGTGGGTCGGCCACGCGGTCCTGGACGCCGCCCCCTCCCCCGGGGTGTGGGAAGCGCCCGGGCCTGGGTAGGTGCCACGGCAAGCACGTTCCCGCGCGGGCGCCGTCCCGTAGAAAGAGAGTCACGGTGAGCGAGGACACTCCGCTGGACGACAAGTGGTGGTACTGCCTCAAGCACAAGCGGGTGGAGCGAGGCCCCGGCTGCCCCAACAAGGTGCGCATGGGCCCCTACCCGGACGAGGCCACGGCCGCCAGCGCACTGGCCATCGCGGCCCAGCGCAACGAGGAGTGGGACGTGGCCGACAAGGAGGAGGAGCTGTGACCCCGCTCCCGCGCGGACCGTCCCACCGCGCGGGCGCCGTCCCGGCCGGAGCCCCGTTCGGCGCCTCTGGCAGGATCGGCGCATGACTGAACAGAGCACACCCGCGGGCACGGACATCGCCGGGCTGTCCGTCGCCGTCCTGGGCGGGACCGGAGACCAGGGCCGGGGTCTGGCCCGCCGCCTCGCCCTGGCGGGGCACACCGTCCACCTCGGATCGCGCAGCGCCGAGCGGGCCGAGAAGGCCGCCCGGGAGCTGGTGGAGGCCGAGACGGCCCCGGTCGACGTGCGCGGCCTGGACAACGCCGCGGCGGCGGCCGCGGGCGACGTCGTCATCGTCGCGGTGCCCTGGGACGGCCACCGGGAGCTGCTGGAGCAGCTGGCCGGTCCGCTGGCGGGCAAGATCGTCGTGGACTGCGTCAACCCCCTCGGCTTCGACAAGAGGGGCCCCTTCGCGCTCGACGTCGCCGAGGGCAGTGCCGCCCAGCAGGCCGCCGAGGTGCTGCCCGACAGCCGCGTCACGGCGGCCTTCCACCACGTGTCCGCGGTGGTGCTGCTGGACCCCGAGGTCGAGGAGGTGGACCTCGACGTCCTGGTGCTGGGCGAGGACCGCGAGGCCACCGACGTGGTGCGCGCCCTGGCCGAGCGGATCCCGGGGGTGCGCGGCGTCTTCGGCGGACGCCTGCGCAACGCCCACCAGGTCGAGGCCCTGACCGCGAACCTCATCGCGGTGAACCGCCGCTACAAGACCCACGCGGGCATCCGGATCACCGGCCTGTAGCCCCGGCCGACCGCGTCCCGGCCGGTCCGGGACGCGGTCGCACGCGTACGGCGCCGGCCCCGCCCCGGGGACCGGCGCCGTGGACGCGTCGGCCCGGTCAGCCGCAGTAGGTCGCGCGCTCCTCGTCCGTCATGGGCCGCGTGGACTGGGTGACGGTGCTGCCCTGGTCCTCCGCGGGCCCCTCGGCGGTGAAGGGGGCGTACCAGACGTAGTGGCCCCACTCCCGGTCGGGGAAGTGCAGCTCGTAGGTGCCGTGGACGCGCTGCATCCGCGGCCCGTAGTACACGCGGGCCACCTCGCCCGGCTGGGCGACGACCTGCGTGCGCTGGCTCTGGGTGTGCGACGAGCTCCACTCGTGGCCGTAGGAGACGCTGAAGCTCTGCTTGAAGATCGCGCCGAACGTCGCCGTCATGGACAGGTTCACGCTGTTGGACTCGCCCGTGGTCTTGGACCACTCCACCATGGACATCTGCTCGTGGTCGGTGCAGTTGTAGACCGGCGAGCCGACCGGCTCGGAGGTGTTCTGGTAGTACTCCGGCTGGCCGGACGGGTGGAACTCGCACACGTCGGTGCCCTCACCGCACCGCTCCAGCAGCTCGCGGACCGTCGGGTTCTGCTCGTGGTCGGCCGCCGCCGGTGCGGGGGTGAGCGCCAGGACGGCCGCCAGGCCCGCCGCGGCGCCCGCTGCGAGGGTTCTCATCGCTCCGCCTTTCGTGGGGGTCGGGGGGTCACGGGCACGCGGCCCGCTCGGCGTCGGTCATCGGGCGCACGTTCTGTGTGACGACCTCGTCGGGGGAGTCGGGGACGGGCCCCTCCACGGTGAAGGGGGCGTACCAGACGTAGTGGCCCCACTCCCGGTCGGGGAAGTGCAGCTCGTAGGTGCCGTGGACGCGCTGCATGCGCGGCTGCCGCTCGACCCAGCCCACCTCGCCGGGGGCGGTGTTGACGTAGGTGGTCTGCGTCTCGGTGTGCGAGGTGGTCCAGGTGTGCTGGAACGACTGCTCGTAGGACACCGAGAAGACCTCGCCGAATCCGGCCTCGGTGGTCAGGGTCAGGCCGACGCTGTTGCTCTGGGAGGTGGTGTCGGACCAGATCACCGCCATGTCCTGGCGGCCGGAGGTGCAGTTGAACACCTCCGAGCCCACCACGCGGCTCGGGGCGGCGAAGAGTTCGGGCTCACCGCTGGGGTGGAACTCGCAGACGTCGGTCTCCACGTCGCACAGCTCCAGCAGTTCGCGCACGCTGGGGGAGCCCTCGTGGTCGGCGTGGGCGGCGGTCGGGGGTGCGGCGACCGCGCCTGCCGCGGCCAGGGCGGCGGCGCAGAGCACGGCGGACGTGCGTCGCATGTCGTTCTCCCTTCGGGCGGGGGCGGGGGGAGGGCGGGTCAGCCCAGGGTGGTGGAGACGGCGCGGTCGTTCATGTGGTCGCCCACGTAGTTGGTGTTCTCGCGGTAGGGGCCGTCGCGGTCGCCGGTCCCGTCCGGCCCCGAGTGCAGCCACAGGGAGCAGCTGGCCCAGGGCTGGGCCGAGGAGACCAGGTTCTGCCACTCGGAGGGGAAGGTGAACCAGAACTCGGTGTCGTCGCCTCCGGTGCACAGGCCGTCGCCGTACAGGGTGAAGGTGGCCCCGCCGAAGTTCTCGTGCTCGAAGTACGTGCCGATGATGACGTCGGCGCCGGCCGCCATGAGGGAGGCGCCGCCTCCGTCCAGGGCCCGTTCCTGCTCCTCCAGAGTCCGGCCGATCTCCTCCTCCGCGGCCGCGATCGCCTCGTCGAAGGAGGCGAAGCAGCGCTCCTGCCCGGTGCCGGTGTCGCTGATGCAGTGCCGCTCGCTCGCGGTCGCGGCGGGTGACGCCGCGACCGTCGCCGTCAGGGCCGCGGCCGCGGTCGCGACGGCGAGGGTGACGGTCCGTGGCCGCCGGTGCGGTGAGGTCATGCCTTCTCCGTTGGTCGGGGGAGGATGTGGTGCTTAACGCAGGTTAACAAAACTGTCCGGGGCGAATCGGTCACCCAGAGTGCACGAGCGGTCCTGCGGTGGCCCTTTGGCGGCGAAGGAATCTTTTCTTCACCGGATACCGGACGGGCGGCGGTTCTTGTCGCCTTTCATCCTGTGGTGGGTTGTTTGACCTGGCTCAGGTCGTTCTGGTGGAAGCGTGCCCCCGACCTGCGGTGGGGGACGGCTCGCGGGGGTGCGGGCGGCCCGGGCGGGGGCGAAGGCCTTCGGGCGGCCGGGCCGGCGCGGGGTTTTTCCCGTGATCCGGGTCACGAACCCCAGTTCGAACGCCGGGGGAGATCTCCAGGTCCGTTACCCCGGGTGTTCGTTCCTGGGGGGCGCGAGTGGGAATCACACGAAGCGGGTGAGGGCGGATCCGACGTCCTCTGGTGCCCTCCACGTGGATCTGCGTTCCAACCGTGACCGTTCTCCGCTGCCTGCCGCCACCGGGGCCGGTGTGTGAATGCGGGGTAACGTATGTGTTCCTATGGTTTTCGGTCACGCTGTGGAGTCGGTGCGTTCGGGCCGAACGGCGACGGCTCCGCGCCCGGAGGGGGCGCGGAGCCGTCGTCAGGGGCGTCGGGAGGGGGTCAGGAGACCCACTCCTTGACCTTGCCGACCAGAGCGGCCGGGTCCTCGCCCACGGGGGTCACGTTGAGCTGGGTCACCCCGGCGGCGCGGAAGGCCTCCACGCGCTCGCGCACGTAGGACTCGGGGCCGACCATGTTGGTCAGCTCCACGAACTCCTCGGGCACGGCCGCCGCGGCCTCGTCCTTGCGCCCCTCCAGGTACAGGTCCTGGATCTTCTCCGCGGCCTCCTCGTAGCCGTAGCGGCGGGCGACCGTGTTGTAGAAGTTCTTGCCCTTGGCGCCCATGCCGCCGACGTACAGGGCGATCATCGGCCGCACGAGGTCCAGCAGCTTCTTGGTGTCCTCGCCCTCGCCGATGGCGAGCAGGCCGCCCGCGGAGATCTCCAGCTCCCCCAGGGCCGGGTCGCGCCTGGCCCGGCCCTCGGCCAGCGACTCGCCCCACACCGTGTCGGCCTTCTCGGGGATGAACAGGTGCGGGAGCCAGCCGTTGGCGATCTCGGCGGTCATCGCCACGTTCTTCACGCCCAGGGACGCCACGTAGATGGGGATGTCGGGGCGTACGGGATGGTTGATGAGCTTGAGCGGTTTGCCGAGGCCGGTGCCCCGCTCCGGGGGCAGCGGCAGCTGGAAGACGGTGCCGTCGTGGGTGAGGCGCTCCTCGCGCGCCCAGACCTTGCGGCAGATCTCGATGGTCTCGCGGGTGCGGGCGAGCGGCTTGGCGTAGGGGACGCCGTGGAAGCCCTCGATGACCTGCGGGCCGCTGGCGCCCAGGCCGAGGATGGCGCGCCCTCCGGACAGGTCGTCCAGCCCGGCGGCGGTCATCGCGATGAGCGAGGGGGTGCGGCTGTACAGCGGCAGGATGGCCGAGCCGATCGCCACGGTCTCGGTGCGGGCGGCGATGTAGCCCATCAGGGTGGGGCTGTCGAACCCGTAGACCTCGGCGACCCACACGGTGTCGAGGCCGGCCTTCTCCAGTTCGGCCACCTGGTCGACGGCGGCCTTGGGGTCGCCCGCGTACTGGAGCGGCATCGAGATGCGCATCTGTCCTCCCGGGAGGGCCGGACCTCCGGCCCGTCGGCGCTGGATACGGTGCGACTCTACTCCCGAGTACGGTTCGGTTCGCTGTCCGGCTCACACAACGCCGCGCGGCGCCGCGTTCCCGCGGCCGGGCCCCGTCGCACCGCGCCGCCGGTCGGGGCGGACCCCGGCCGGCGGCGCTCACAGGTGTGCGGAGGGGGCACGGTCGCCCCGCCCCTCAGCCTGCGTAGGAGTGGCGCTCCTCGGGGAAGGCCCCGTTGACGACCTCGTCGGCGTAGGCGGAGGCCGCCTCGCGCAGCGTCTCGTGCAGGTTGGCGTAGGTCTTGACGAACTTGGCCACCTTCGGGCTCAGCCCGGCCATGTCCTGCCACACCAGCACCTGGGCGTCCGTGGACGGACCGGCGCCGATGCCCACGGTCGGGATGGACAGCTGCTCGGTCACCTGCGCGGCCAGCTCGGCGGGCACGCATTCCAGCACCACCGCGAACGCGCCCGCGCGCTCCATCTCCTTGGCGTCCTTGAGCAGTCCGGCCGCCGCCTCGCCGCGGCCCTGCACCCGGTACCCGCCCAGGGTGTTCACCGACTGGGGGGTCAGGCCCAGGTGCGCCATCACCGGCACACCCGCCGAGACCAGCAGCTCCACCTGGGGGACGACCGCGTGGCCGCCCTCCAGCTTCACCGCCTGGGCCCCGCCCTCCTTCATGAACCGCGAGGCCGCCTCCAGCGCCTGCTGGGGGGAGGCCTGGTAGGAGCCGAACGGCAGGTCGGCCACGACCAGCGCCCGCCGGGTGGAGCGGGACACCGCCGCCGTCAGCGGGACCAGCTCGTCCACCGTCACCGGGACGGTGGTGTCGTAGCCGTAGACGACGTTGGCCGCCGAGTCGCCGACCAGCAGGACCGGGATCCCGGCCTCGTCGAAGACCCGGGCGGTGAGCGCGTCGTAGGCGGTCAGCATCGGCCAGCGCTCGCCGCGCCCCTTGGCGGCGGCCAGGTCGCGGATGGTGACGCGTCGGCTGGTGACCCCGCCGTACAGGGCGTTTCCTGTCGGCGCCCCGGCCGGGGCGGGGGGCTTTCCTGTGGTGCTCATGCGTTCCTCCGTTGTCTCGAAGCACCTCGCGGGTGTCTCCGGACGTGTGGACGAATGGTGTTGTCGCGCTCGCGCGCGGGGCGGCCGAGGGGGCCGCGGGCGGTCCGCGGGGGACCGGACGGGTGCGGAGGGCGTGGGCCGGCGTCTGTGGACGGCCGACCGCGGCCACCACACGCAAGCATCATCGCATGCACGCCTTCGGCCTCTCCGCACGGGATACAACCCGTCCGGGCGCGCGGATGTTTCCCTCCGGGGCCGGCGCGAAGGCCCGACACACCGTTTCCGCTCCCCGGGGCGCACCGGCGGAACCGTTCGCGGGTACGGTCCGATCGGCGGGAGTTTCGGCGGTGGAGGTGGTTCGTGGACGCGCAGACGGCGTACCGGCGCAGGTGGGGCGGACTGGCGGTGCTGGTCATCTGCCTGCTGGTGATCGTGGCCGACAACACGATCCTCAACGTGGCGCTGCGGGTGCTGTCCGACCCCGAGCTGGGCCTGGGGGCCAGCCAGGCCCAGCTGGCCTGGGCGATCAACTCCTACACGCTCGTCTTCGCGGGCCTGCTGTTCACCTTCGGCGTGCTCGGCGACCGGTGGGGGCGGCGCCGCATGATCGTGCTGGGGCTGACGGTGTTCGGCACGGCCTCGGCCCTGTCGGCCTACTCCCAGAGCCCCGAACAGCTCATCCTGGCCCGCGCCGTGATGGGGTTCGGCGCCTCGATGGTGATGCCGCAGACGCTGTCCACCGTCACCAACGTCTTCCCTCCCGAACAGCGGCCCCGGGCCATCGGGATCTGGGCGGGCTCGGTCGGCATGGCGATGGCCATCGGCCCGTGGGCGGGCGGGCTGCTGCTGGAGAACTTCTGGTGGGGGTCGATCTTCCTCATCAACGTGCCCTTCGTGGTGCTGGGCCTGGCGCTGATGTTCTTCCTGGTCCCGGAGTCGCGGGACGCCGACCCCGGACGGCCCGACGTGGTGGGCGTGCTGCTGTCCGTCCCGGGCCTGGTGCTGCTGATCTACGGCATCATCACCGCGGGGGAGCGGGCCTCGCTGGCCGACTGGGACGTGTACGGCGCCCTGGTCGGCGGGGTGCTGGTGATCGCGCTCTTCCTGGTGCACGAGTCGCGCACCCCGTTCCCCTCCCTGGACGTGCGCTTCTTCCGCGACCCGCGGTTCAGCGTCTCCATCGCCACGATCATGGTCCTGTTCTTCAGCATGTCCGGGATCATCTTCTTCCTGAGCTTCTACTGGCAGAGCGTGCGGGAGTTCAGCCCGTTCGTGGCGGGGCTGCTGGTGCTGCCCGCCGCGCTGGGGCAGATGATCATGGCGCCCCTGAGCCCGACGCTCGTGCGCCTGGCGGGTCCGCGCGTGGTCGCCGCCGCGGGCGTGCTCGGGGTGTGCGCGACCTTCGTGTTCTTCACCCGGCTGGAGGCGGACACGCCGCTGCCGGTCGTCATCGCCTTCTTCTTCCTCCAGGCCGGCTCGATGGCGGTGGTGCTGACCCCCGCCACCGACGCGATCATGTCCTCGGTACCGCCCGGCAAGGCCGGTGCCGCCTCCGCCGTGCAGAACACGGTCCGCCAGGTGGCGACGGCGATGGGCGTGGCCGTCCTGGGTGCGGTCATCTCCTTCCGGTACCGGGCCGCGATCGACCCGGCCCTGGAGGCGGCGGCGGAGGACGAGGCCGCGCGGGACCCGGACCCGGAGCGGCTGCGCTCGGCGGGGGAGTCGATCGAGGGCACCCTGGCCCTGGCCCGGAGCCTGGGGGAGGAGGGCCGGTCCCTGGTGGCCCCCGCCAAGGAGGCGTTCATGTCGGGGCTGCACACGGCGGCGGCGGTGTCGCTGTGCTTCGGGCTCCTCGGACTGGTCGTGGTCCTGATCTGGATGCCGCGCGAGGCCGGGCGCCACCAGCCGCTGGGCACCGCGGACGGCGGCGGCTCCGGGGCCGGGGGCGGCTCCGGCGGGCGGGACGGCGCCGACGGCCCGCGCAGGCAGTCCTGCCGGGACGGGGACGCGCGCTGACGTCCGAGGCGGCCCCGGGCGCGGAGGGCCGCCTCAAGGGCGGCGGGAGCGGTGACCGGGGCCGGTCGCCTACGTTGGGAGCATGCGCCTGACCGCCTTCACCGACGTCTCCCTGCGCCTGGTCATGCGGCTCGCGGTCGCGGACGACGGGGAGCTCCTCACCACCCGGACCGCCGCCGGAATGCTCGGCGTGCCCTACACGCACATGGCCAAGGCCGTGGCGCGGCTGTCCGACATGGGGCTGGTGGAGGCCCGGCGCGGTCGCAACGGCGGCCTGCTCCTGAGCGAGGGCGGAAGGCGGGCCTCGGTCGGGTCGATCGTCCGCGAGCTGGAGGGCGGCGGGGACTTGGCGGGGTGCGAGGACGACCCGCCCTGCCCGCTGCGCGCCGCCTGCCGCCTGCGCGGTGCCCTGAGCCAGGCGCGCGAGGCGTTCTACGCCTCGCTCGACGGCGTCACCGTGGAGTCGCTGGTCTCGCCCCCGACACGGCAGGCCCTCACCCTGCTGCGGTCCGCCCCGGAGTAGCCGCACCCCTCCCACCGGGCGCGACGGCGCCAACGGGGACCCGGACGGGGGCCTCCCCGGGGCGGATTTAATATGCATTTCAGATGCCAATTATCTGTCCGGGGAGGCCTCTCCCCGGCTAGGAGGACGCATGCTCTCCACAGAGTCCGCCGCCACCGTCCGGGCCACCCTCCCCGCCGTGGCCGGGGCACTGGACGCCATCACCGCCCGCTTCTACGACACGATGCTCGGCGACCGCCCCGAACTCCTCGACGGCCTGTTCAACCGGGGCAACCAGGCGTCCGGTGACCAGCGCAGGGCCCTGGCCGGATCGATCGCCGCCTTCGCCGCCCTCCTCCTGGAGCAGCCGGAGGAGCGCCCCGACGCCCTCCTCACCCGCATCGCCCACAAGCACGTCTCCCTCGGGGTCACCGAGGACCAGTACGTCGTCGTGCACAAGTACCTCTTCGACGCCATCGCCCACACCCTCGGGGACGCGGCCACCCCCGGCGTCGTCAGGGCCTGGGACGAGGTCTACTGGCTCATGGCCGGGGCCCTGATCGCCCTGGAGGCCCGCCTGTACGCCGGGCGCGGGCACACCGGGCGCGGGGTCTGGCGCCCCTGGCGGGTCGCGCGGCGCCGCCAGGAGACCCCCGACACCGCCTCCCTCACCCTCGAGCCCGAGGACGGCGCCCCGCTCCCCGCCTTCCTGCCCGGCCAGTACGTCAGCGTCCGCACGCGCATGCCCGACGGCGTCCGCCAGGCCCGCCAGTACTCCCTGACCGGCGGGGACGGCGAGCGGCGCCGCATCACCGTCAAGCGCCTGCGCGCCACCGGGACCGACCCCGCGGGGGAGGTCTCCACCCTGCTGCACGACACCGTCGTCCCCGGCGACGTCCTCACGGTCTCCGCCCCCGCGGGCGACGTGACCCTGTCCGAGGGCGACCACCCCCTCGTGCTGGTCTCGGCCGGGATCGGCTGCACGCCGATGGTGGCCATGCTGAACCGGCTCGCCGAGCTGGGCAGCGAACGCAGGGTCCTGGTCCTGCACGCCGACCGCGGCCCGCTGGAGCACGCCCACCGCGAGGAGACCGCCGCCCTGGTCGGGGCGCTGCCCGGCGCGAGCGCCCGGACCTGGTACGAGACCGGCGGCGACGCGGACCGGGGGCTGATGGACCTGGAGGGGGTGGACCTGCCCGAGGGCGCCGAGGTCTACCTGTGCGGGCCGCTGCCGTTCATGCGCGGTGTGCGCGCCCAGCTGCTCGGCGCCGGGGTGCCCGCCCGCCGCATCCGCTACGAGGTGTTCGGCCCGGACCTGTGGCTGGGCGGGGCCTGACCCCGCGCCCGGGGAGCCCGCGGGTCCGGACCCCGGCCGGCGGGCCCGGCCGCCCGCCGGGCCCGCCGTCCACAGGCGTCAGCGGGGCCGCCGGGAAAGTCGTAGGCTCAGGAGTTACCACCCGTCCACCGACCCTCCTGGGGGCACCTGAGCCATGGCCGACTCCTTCGCCCATCTGCACGTCCACACCGAGTACTCGATGCTCGACGGGGCCGCGAAGCTGAAGCCCCTGTTCAAGGAGGCGTCGCGGCTGGGCATGCCCGCGGTCGCCATGACCGACCACGGCAACATGTTCGGGGCCTACGAGTTCTACCAGCAGTCCAAGGGCACCGGCGTCACGCCGATCATCGGCATCGAGGCCTACGTCGCCCCCGAGTCGCGCTTCCACAAGAAGCGGGTCTTCTGGGGGCGGGCCAGCGGCTCCGACGACGCGGCGGCCGAGGGCGGCAAGGACATCTCCGGGGGCGGCCGCTACCTGCACATGACGATGCTGGCGCAGAACGAGAAGGGCCTGCGCAACCTGTTCCGGATGTCCTCGCTGGCGTCCATGGAGGGCTACTACATGAAGCCCCGCATGGACCTGGAGCTGATGTCGCAGTACAGCGAGGGCATCATCGTCTCCACCGGCTGCCCCTCGGGCGGTGTGCAGACGCGGCTGCGGCTGGGCCAGGAGAAGGAGGCCATCGCCTACGCGGCCGGGCTCCAGGACATCTTCGGCAAGGAGAACGTCTTCCTGGAGCTGATGGACCACGGCGTGGACATCGAGAAGGAGGTCCGCGACGGCCTGCTCAGGGTCGGCCGCGAGCTGGACATCCCGCCGCTGGTCACCAACGACTCCCACTACGTCTACGAGTCCCAGGCCGCCGCGCACGACGCGCTGCTGGCGGTGGGCGTGGGCAAGAACCTGGACGACCCCACCCGGTTCCGGTTCAACGGCTCGGGCTACTACCTCAAGACCGCGGACGAGATGCGCGGCATCCTCAACTTCGACGAGTGGGAGCAGGGGTGCCGCAACACCCTGCTCGTCGCCGAGCGCGTCGACCCCGGCGCCTACGACGCGGTGTTCGCGCACCGCGACCTGATGCCGGTCTTCCCCGTGCCCGAGGGGGAGACCCAGGCCTCCTGGCTGGCCAAGGAGGTCGAGCGGCTGCTCGCGGGCCGCTACCCGAACGGGATCAACGACGAGATCCGCCAGCGGGTCGACTTCGAGCTCGGCATCATCAACGAGATGGGCTTCCCCGCCTACTTCCTCGTGGTCGCCGACATCTGCCAGTACGCGCGCAAGAACGGCATCGCGCTGGGACCGGGCCGCGGCTCGGCGGCCGGTTCGATGATCGCCTACGTCCTGGGCATCACCGACCTGGACCCGCTGGAGCACGGGCTGCTGTTCGAGCGCTTCCTCAACCCCGAGCGCGTCACCATGCCCGACGTCGACCTGGACTTCGACGAGCGCCGGCGCGGGGAGATGATCGAGTACGTCACCCGCCTGTACGGCGAGGAGCGCGTCGCCCAGATCCTCACCTTCGGCACCATCAAGGCCAAGGCCGCGGTCAAGGACTCCACCCGCATCCTGGGCATGCCCTACTCGGTGGGCGACCAGATCACCAAGGCCTTCCCCGCCGCGGTCGGCGGCAAGGAGATCCCGCTGGAGGCGGTCACCAACACCGAGCACGAGCGCTACGGCGAGACCACCGAGCTGCGCAACCTCATCGACAACGACCCCCAGGTCGCCAAGGTCATGGAGACCGCGCGCGGCATCGAGGGCCTGACCCGCGGCACCGGCGTGCACGCCGCGGGCGTCATCCTGTCCAAGGAGCCCCTGCTCGACGTCATCCCGCTGCACAAGCGCGACACCGACGGCGCCATCATCACCGGCTTTCCCTACCCTCAGTGCGAGGACATGGGTCTGCTCAAGATGGACTTCCTGGGCCTGCGCAACCTCACGATCATGGACGACGCGGTCAAGTCCATCAAGGAGGCCGAGGGGATCGACATCGACCTGGGGAAGCTGCCCCTGGACGACAAGAAGACCTACCAGCTCCTCTCGCGCGGCGACACCCTGGGCGTGTTCCAGCTGGACGGCGGCGCCATGCGCAACCTGCTCAAGCGCATGGAGCCCAAGAAGTTCGGCGACATCGCGGCCGTGCTGTCGCTGTACCGGCCCGGTCCGATGGCCGCCAACGCGCACAACGACTACGCCGACCGCTCGAACGGCCGCCAGGAGGTCACCCCGATCCACCCGGAGCTCAAGGACGCTCTGGAGCCGATCCTGGGGGAGACCTTCCACCTGCTCGTCTACCAGGAGCAGATCATGGCCATCGCCCAGCAGCTGGCCGGGTACACCCTGGGCGGCGCCGACCTGATGCGCCGCGCGATGGGCAAGAAGAAGAAGGAGGCCCTGGAGGAGGAGGAGGCCAAGTTCTTCCCCGGGGCCGAGGCCCGCGGCTTCTCCCGGGAGGCCACCCAGGCCCTGTGGGACGTCATGCTGCCCTTCGCCGGGTACGCGTTCAACAAGTCGCACGCCGCCGGGTACGCCCTGGTCTCCTACTGGACGGCCTACCTCAAGGCCAACCACCCCGCCGCCTACATGGCCGCGCTGCTGACCTCGGTCAGCGACGACAAGGACAAGATGGCGGTCTACCTGGCCGAGTGCCGGACCCAGGGCATCAAGGTGCTGCCGCCGGACGTCAACGAGTCGGGTCTGCGCTTCACCCCGGTCGGCAAGGACATCCGCTTCGGCATGGGCGCGGTCCGCAACGTCGGCGCCAACGTCGTCAACTCGATCATCAAGACCCGCACGGAGAAGGGCAAGTTCACCTCCTTCACCGACTTCCTGTCCAAGATCGAGCTGGCGGCCTGCAACAAGCGCGTCATCGAGTCGCTGATCAAGGCGGGCGGCTTCGACTCGCTCGGCCAGCCCCGCCGCGAGCTGTACCGCCACCACGAGACGGCGGTCGACGGCATGATCAGCTCCAAGAAGCAGGAGGCGCACGGCCAGTTCGACCTGTTCGGCGGCGGTGACGACGGCGACTCCACCCCCATCGGCCTCAACATCAACTGGGGCGACGAGGAGTGGGACCGCAAGACCAAGCTGGCCTTCGAGCGGGAGATGCTGGGCCTGTACGTCTCCAGCCACCCGCTGGCCGGTGCCGAGCGCGTGCTGGCGCGCTCGCGCGACACCTCCATCGCGCAGATCGTCGCGGGGGAGCTGGCCCGGGAGCGGGGCGAGGTGCGCATCGCCGGCCTGATCTCCAAGGTCGACAAGCGCACCAACAAGGCGGGCAACCAGTGGGCGATCGCCACGGTCGAGGACCTGGACGCCTCGATGGAGGTCCTGTTCTTCCCCAAGACCTACCCGCTGTACGTGGAGGCCCTGCTGGAGGACACCGCGGTCACCGTCAAGGGGCGGCTCAACGACCGGGACGGCACGTGGTCGATGTTCGCCTCGGAGATGTCGATCCTGGACATCTCGCACGTCACCGAGGGGGAGCCGCCGGTGCTGCTGACCGTGGACGAGAAGCGCCTCACCCCCGAGCTGGTCGGCGACCTGCGCCAGGTGCTGGCCACGCACAAGGGGGACACCCCGGTGCGGATCCGGGTGGACAACCCGGTCCGGTCCCGGATCTACGCCGTGGACCGCTACTCGGTGCGGATCTCCCCGGAGTTCAACGGTGAGGTCAAGAGCCTGCTGGGGGCCTACGCGGTCGACTACTGACCCGTGTCCCCGGCCTCCGGCCCCCGTGCGCCCTCGGGCGGGCGGGGGCCTTTTCCGTGCCCGGCCTTGCCAGTGCGAAGTTAACGATATATCTTTGACCTATCAGAACAGGGGAGAGTATCTCTCTGTGTCGCACGAACGAAGGAGAGCACCATGAGTGCCATGGCACTTCCCGGCCCCTGGTCCTGGGACGCGCGCGGACCGCGCCGTTCGCGCCGCCCCTGGGACCGGAAGCCGGAGGACGACCGTCGCGGGAGCCCCGACCACCGGGGCCGCCGGGGGTCGCGCCGCGGCGGCGAGCAGTTCGCGTTCGGCCCGGCCGTCCCGCCCCCGCCCCCCGAACCCCCGATGCGGCCGGGTCCGCCGCCCTGGGGAGGAGGCCCCTTCGAACCGGGCCAGCCGTTCGGGGGCTTCGGCCCCGGCGGCGGCTTCGGGCCGGGCGGGGGTTTCGGCCCGGGAGGCGGCCGCCGGGGCGGGCACCGCGCCAAGCGGGGCGACGTGCGCACCGGCGTCCTGCTGCTGCTCGCGGAGGAGCCGCGCAGCGGCTACGAGATCATCCGCGAGGGCCGCGACCGCAGCGGCGGCATGTGGCGGCCCAGCCCGGGATCGGTCTACCCCGTGCTCCAGCAGCTGGAGGACGAGGGCCTGGTCGTCCAGCAGGAGGGTGAGGGGCGCCGCCGCCCCTACCGGCTCACCGAGGAGGGCATCGCCCACCTGGAGGAGCGCGGAGCCGACCTCGTCCCGCCCTGGGAGGCGGTCGCCGACGCCTACGCCGACAGCCGGTCCCGCTACGAGGAGGTCGCGGCCCTGACCCACCAGGTCACCGCGGCCGCGGCGCAGGTCGCCCAGGCGGGCAGCGCCGACCAGCTGGAGCGGGCCAAGCGGCTCCTGGCCGAGACCCGGCGGGGCCTCTACCTCATCCTCGCCGAGGAGGAGGCGGACACCGGTTCCGGTCCCGCGGACGACGAGGACTGAGGGGGCGGGTACCACCGGCCGGTGACGGGAACGGCGAAGGGGGTCCGGGGGCCGGACACGCCCCCGGACACCCCTTCGACCGTCAGCGCACCTCGTCCTCCAGTACCCCTCCCGACGGGGCGCGCCGTCCGCCCGGGCCCCCGCTCCTCCCGCCCGGGCGCGCGGACTACTCTCCGGTCGTTCCGTCGGCGAGCTCGCGCAGGACGTCCAGGTGGCCGTTGTGGCGGGCGGTCTCCTCGACCATGTGCACCAGCACCCATCGCAGCGTGGTGTGCCCCTCGGTGCGGTGCGCGCGCCGCGAGCCCGAACCCAGCTCCAGCCGGGCGGTGATCTCGCGGGAACGGGCGCACTGGGCCTCGTACTCCTCCAAAAGACGGGCCAGGGGGACCCGCCCGCCCCGGCGCCACTCGGCGTCGGGGTCCTCCGGGGTGGCGTGGCCCCCATCGGGCCGTCCCAGCAGGATCACCTCGAACCAGGCGTGCTCCACCCAGCGCAGGTGGGAGACGACGGCGCCCACGCTCATCAGCGGGGACGAGGGCAGGGGAGTGGCGGTGGCGTGTTCGGGGGACAGCCCGGCGCACTTGGCGTGGACCGTGGCGCGGTGCCAGTCCAGCCAACTGGTGAGCATGGTGCGCTCGTCGGCGGCCCTGGGCGGGTCGACACGCCGGAGCCCGGGGGCGGCCAGAGGGCTGTTCTTGTCACTCATGCCGGTATTCTCCGTTCCGGCTATGCCCCGTATCCACTGGTTTTCCGCAGGCCGGGACGGGGCGCGGAGAGTGGGGGAGATGGCGGGCCGCAACCGGGGGGAGGCGTCGGCGCTGACACGCCGACTGGTCGTGGGAGCGTGCGTCCTCGGGATCCTGCTCCTGCTGGGCGCGGTCCTGGGGCCGCTGTGGTGGGGGATCGCACCGCGCGCGGAGGGCACCGCCCTGGGCGGTGGCGAGGTCTTCACCGGGACCACCGAGGACGTGTTCGCGGCCGAGGGCTGCTTCGCCCTCATCACCGCGTTCACCGGACTGGTCGCGGGCTACACCGCCTACATGGTCCAGTTCCCGCTGTCCCGCCGCCGCTTCCAGGACCTGCGCATGGTCTGCCTGGTCGCGGGCTTCCTGGGCTCGCTGGGCGGGGCCGTGCTCACCTGGCGCATCGGTGTGGCCCTGGACGGCCCGGCGCACGCCGCCGTCGCCGCGGCCGAGCCCGGCGCCACCGTCCAGACCGGGCTCCAGCTCGACGCGACCGCCTTCCTGCTGATCTGGCCCCTGGTGTTCGTCCTCCAGTACGGGCTGCTCGACGCGATCAGCCTCATGCGCCGCGACCTGCCCGGCGTGCCCGAACACGTGCCCGTGCCGCGGGCTCCGGACCCGGCGGCGCACACCGCGTCCGGGACGCCGGCCGGTCGCGGCCCGGACACGGACCCGGCGGAGCCCCCCTCCGCCGGCGAGCCGGTCCCCGCCGAGCACGACCAGGCGGGGCCGGAGGAACCCCGCGGCTGACCCCCGCAACCCCGCCCTCAGAACCTCTGGGCGCTCTCGTCGTACATGCCGTCGAGCAGGTCGCGGTACTTGTCCTCGACCACCCGCCGCCGCATCTTCAGGCTGGGCGTGATCTCGCCCTCCTCGACCGTCAGGTCGTTGGGCAGGATCGCGAACCTCTTCACGGTCTCGTGCCGGGGCAGGCCCCGGTTGAGCTCGTCCACGGCCTCCTGCACCATCTCCCGCACCCTCGGCTCCCGGGTCAGGCCCCTGTAGTCGAGGTGGCCCAGCCCGTGGTCCGCCGCCCACGCGTCGATGGACTCGGGGTCCAGGGCCACCAGCGCCACGCAGTAGGGGCGCCGGTCGCCGTGCACGACCAGGTTGCTGACGTAGGGGCACAGCGCCTTGAAGCGGCTCTCGATGCTCTGGGGGGCCACGTACTTGCCGCCGGAGGTCTTGATCAGCTCCTTCTTGCGGTCGGTGATGCGCAGGCGGCCGTTCTCCAGGGAGCCGATGTCGCCGGTGGCGAACCAGCCGTCCTCGGTGAGCACCTCCTCGGTGGCGCCGGAGAGGTTGTGGTAGCCGCGCATCACGCCGCCGCCCCGGATGAGGACCTCGCCGTCCTCGGCGATGCGCACCTCGGTGCCGGGCATGGGCAGTCCGACCGTGCCGAAGCGCACGTCGCCGGGCCGGTTGACGAACGTCCCGGCGCTCGTCTCGGTGAGCCCGTACCCCTCCAGGATGACGATCCCGGCGCCGTAGAAGAAGCGGCCGATCTCGGGTGACAGCGGCGCGCTGCCGGAGATGAAGAACTTCAGCCGCTCACCGAAGCGCGCCCGCAGCCTGGCGAACACGAGCCTGTCGGCGACCCTGTACTGGGCGGCGAGCAGCCCGGCGGGCTCGCGGCCCTCCTCCCTGAGCCGGGCGACCCGGTCGCCCACCCCCGCGGCCCACCGGAAGATCCGGTACCTGGCCGCGCCGCCCTCCCGGGCCTGCATGACCACGCGGTTGTACACCTTCTCGAAGATGCGCGGAGCGGCGGCCATGAAGGTGGGCCGCACGACGGCCAGGTTGTCCACGATCCGCTCGGGGCGCCCGTCCACGGCGGTCCGGAAACCGATCCGCAGCTGGCTGACCTGCATGAGCTTGCCGAAGACGTGCGACAGCGGCAGCCACAGGTACTGGACGTCGTCGGGACCCATCAGGTCCCAGCCCTGCGCGCGCAGCTCGGTGTCCAGGTCCACCGTGGCCTGGGACTCGTAGAGCCAGTTCGCGTGGTCCAGGCGCACGCCCTTGGGTCTGCCCGTGGTACCGGAGGTGTAGATCAGCGTGGCCAGGTGGTCGGGCCGGACCGCCGCGACCAGCTCCTCGAACAGGCCGGGGTTCTCGGCGTGGAGCTCGGCGCCCCGGGCCGCCAGCTCGTCCAGGGACATCACCCAGTCGTCCTCGCCCCCGGCGGCGCCCTCGAAGGCGACCACCCGCGACAGCCCCGGCATCTGGGCGCGCTGGTCGACCAGCTTGGCGACCTGCTCGTCGTTCTCGGCGAAGGCCACCATGCTGCCCGAGTCGGAGACGATGTAGGCGCAGTCGGGCGGGGTGGAGGAGGGGTAGATGGTGGTGGAGGCGCCGCCCGCGCACAGCACGGCCAGGTCGGCGAGGATCCACTCGATGCGTGTGCTGGAGGCGATCGCGCACCGGGCCTGGGGGGTCACGCCCAGGGAGTGCAGGCCCAGCGCGATGTCGCGCACCCGGTCACGGGTCTGGGACCAGGTGAGGCTCTCCCACCTCTCGGGCGCGCCTGGCGCGCCGGGGAGGGGATAACTGAACGCCTCGGAGTCGGCGGACTCGGCGACGCGGGAGAGGAACATATCGGGGACGGAGGAAAAGGGGGATGAAATGTTACCCATGTCACGAAACTACCCCTGGGTAGGTGGCCCGGCAACAGCCCGTGCACGCCCCCGCAGACGGCCCCCGTCCGGGGTCAGGAGGCGCCGATCGGCGCGGTGACCGCCTCGGTGAGCGTGATCAGGTCCCGGGGCTTGAGCTCCATCTGCAGGCCCCGCCGCCCGGCCGAGACGTAGACCGCGGGCAGCCCGGTGATCGACGCGTCGATCACGGTGCGCAGCCGCTTGCGCTGGCCCAGGGGGCTGATCCCGCCGCGCACGTACCCCGTGGCCTTCTCGGCCAGGGCGGGGTCGGCCATGGCGGCCCTCTTGCCGCCGACCGCGGCGGCCAGCGCCTTGAGGTCGAGCGTGGTGCTGACGGGCACCACCCCGACGGTGAGCTGCCCGTCCACCTCGGCGATCAGGGTCTTGAAGACGTGCTCGCGGGGGACGCCGAGCGCGTCGGCCGCGTCGGTGCCGTAGGAGTGCCCGTCGGAGGAGCCGTCCACCTCGTAGGGGTGCAGTGTGTACGTGGTCTTGGTCCGCCCGGCGGCCACGGTCGCGGGAGTGGCTTTTGCGCTCATCGGTTACCTGGTTCCCTCTCTGCGCGCGAACGCGCTGGTGCGTGCCTCACAACAGCCCGGGTCGGGGCCCGGGCGCGCCGCACCGGTTCGCACAGCAGGCTAGGCCACCGCGGGCCGGGGCCGCGCGGGGACGTGCGGGGAGAGCCGGTGCCTCCTCCGCCGGACACCGTTATCGGGACCTTCGGCCCTGAAAGGGGGTCGGGGCCCCGGACGCACGCCCTAGTTGAACGACACGCCGTTGTTGAGGAAAGGGCCCGCGGGGAGGTTGGGCAGCGTGGGAGCGGCCACGATGCGGTTCTCCCGGCGCAGGAACCGGGCGGTCACGGCCAGCCGGGTCGCGGCGTCCTCCGCCTCCAGCAGCCGCTGCTTCTCCGCCTGGTCCAGGACCGCGGCCGCGGCCACCGAGTAGGACAGCGCGATGGGGTCCTTGGGCAGGTCGGGCGAGGCGTCCGGAGACATCCCGATCGACGCCAGGCGCTGGGAGTAGGTCCCGAACAGGTCGCGCACCCGCTCGGCGTGCTCCTCCACGTCCGGGCCCGTCGGCTCGGGCAGGAAGGACACCGACGCGGTCGAGTACTCCTCCGGAGAGGAGGCGTCCACCTCGGACAGGTCGGTGATGGAGAACCGCGCGCCGCCCTCCACGACCAGGTCGTAGCGGCCGTCCTCGTAGGTGCGCACGTCGCGCACCAGGGCGGTGCACCCGGTCGCGCTGATCCGGGGCAGCGCGGTACCCGGTCCGCCGGTGGTGGGCGCCCCGGTGTCGGCCCCTCCCGCGCCCTGGCCGGACTCGGAGGCCACCTCCTGGCCCAGTTCGATCCACACCACGCCGAACCGGAGCGGCCCCCGGCCGCGCCCGAGCTCCTCGCCCCGGACGGGGTCGGGCCCGAGCAGCTCCGCGACCAGTCGGCGGTAGCGCCGCTCGAAGACGTGCAGGGGAACGGTCATACCGGGGAACAGGACGGTGTTCAACGGAAAGATCGGCAGGGCCAAGGGCATGGTTCCCAGTATGCCCCTCGTGCCGGGAACGCTGGTGCCGGAAGCGGCGGCGCGTCCCCGTCCGGCCCGGAGCCGCCCGGACGCGGGGCGGCCCGGGGCACGGAGCCCGCGTCCCCCCTCTGGAACGGGCGTCCGGTGCCCCGGGCCTCGGAGACGGCCGCCCGGAGGCGGCCGGCGGTCCCGGCGCGGTTCAGGAGACCGACGGGCCGGCGGTGCCGGGCGCGCCCTGGCTGCCGCCGTCCTCGCTGGGCATGTCACGCGCGACGAAGTCCTCCACGTGGAACAGGTTGCCGTTGGCGCGGTCCACCACGTTGAGGAGGGTCGACATCTTGGCGACCTCCTCGGTCTGCTCCTGGATGAACCACTGCAGGAACTGCTCGCCGGTGTAGTCGTCCTCGTCTCGGGCGACCTTGGCCAGGCGGTGGAACTGGTCGGTCACCTCGCGCTCCTGGCGCAGGGCCAGGGCGACCAGGTCCCGGGGCACGGCGAAATCGGTCTCGATCTCGTTCACGCCCGGAAGGGAGAACGGGACGTCGCTGTCCAGCAGGAAACGCACGATCATCATCGCGTGGTCGCGCTCTTCCAGCGACTGCTCGTAGAAGACCCGCGCCAACTGGGGCAGGTCGTGGTCGTCGAACCAGGCGGCGATGGCCACGTACTGGTGGGAGGCCGTGAACTCGTGCCGCACCTGGTCGACGAGGAGCCGGTGGAACTTGGAAAGGCCGATATCGCTGCTCTTGTTCGAAGTCATGGGCACACGATAACGCATACAAAAGCATTTCGCGAAACCGGCGGACACATCTTTAATTTGTTAGGCAAGCCTTTCTGAAGGTTAATAAGGTTAGGTGTCCCAAACTTAGGCCGCACTTATGTGAGTATTTGTTGCGCACGGTCGGCGGCCTCCCGGACCGGCGCGTACCCGCCGGTGGCGCGCGTGTGGTGTCCGTCATCCGGACGTCACCGCCCACCGAATGGGCCGGGCCCCCTAGACTGGGAGCGTGATCAGTCGAATCGACCTCCGAGGCACCCAAGGCGACCCGCGTCAGGCCCTTCCGCGCGCGGAACTGGACGTGGCGGCCGCCGCCGAGCGCGTACGCCCCCTGTGCGAGGACGTACGCCATCGCGGGGTCGAGGCGCTGGTCGAACTCACCGAGCGCTTCGACGGTGTGCGGCTGACCGACATCCGCGTGCCCAAGGACGCGATCGAGGCCGCCCTGGCGGACCTGGACCCCGCCGTGCGCGCCGCGCTGGAGGAGTCCATCCGCCGCGCCCGCCTCGTCCACCGCGACCAGCGCCGCACCGACCACACCACCCGTGTGGTGCCCGGCGGCACCGTCACCGAGAAGTGGATCCCCGTCGACCGCGTCGGCCTCTACGTGCCGGGCGGCCGGGCCGTCTACCCCTCCAGCGTCGTCATGAACGTCGTCCCCGCCCAGGAGGCGGGGGTGCGCTCCCTGGCGGTCACCTCACCGCCCCAGAGCGAGTTCGGCGGACTGCCGCACCCGACCATCCTCGCCGCCTGCGCCCTGCTCGGCGTCGACGAGGTCTACGCCGTCGGCGGCGCCCAGGCGGTCGCCATGTTCGCCTACGGCGCGGGCCCCTGCGAGCGCGCCGACATGGTCACCGGCCCCGGCAACATCTGGGTGGCCGCGGCCAAGCGCCTGCTCAAGGGCGTCATCGGCATCGACGCCGAGGCCGGTCCCACCGAGATCGCGATCCTCGCCGACGCCACCGCCAACCCCGACTACGTCGCCGCCGACCTGGTCAGCCAGGCCGAGCACGACGTCGTCGCCGCCTCCGTCCTGGTCACCCCGGACGAGGCGCTCGCCGAGGCGGTCACCGACCGCCTCGCCGCGCGCGTGGCCGCCACCAAGCACGGCGACCGCGTCCGCGAGGCCCTGTCCGGCCCGCAGTCCGGCATCGTCCTGGTCGACGACCTCGACCACGGCCTCGCCGTCGTCAACGCCTACGCCGCCGAGCACCTGGAGGTCATGACCGCCGACGCCGCCGCCCGGGCCGCGCGCGTGCGCAACGCGGGCGCGATCTTCGTCGGCGACTTCTCCCCGGTCTCCCTCGGCGACTACGCCGCCGGGTCCAACCACGTGCTGCCCACCGGCGGCTGCGCCTGCCACAGCGGCGGCCTGAGCGTGCAGACCTTCCTGCGCGGCGTGCACATCGTCGACTACGACCGCGAGGCGCTGGCCGGCGTCGCCCACCACGTCATCGCCCTGGCCAACGCCGAGGACCTGCCCGCGCACGGCGAGGCCGTCGCCGCGCGCACGGACCCGGCCTGAGCCCGACGGCCATCCGCCCGGCGGGGACTTCCGGGCACGCGGGCCGCGCGGCCGCACCGGCCGCGACCCGCACGCCCCTCCCCGCATCCGACCGACGATGAGCGTGGAACCGTGAGCTTCACCCTGAACGACCTGCCCCTGCGCGACGACCTGCGCGGCCGATCGCCCTACGGCGCACCGCAGCTGGACGTGCCCGTGGTGCTCAACACCAACGAGAACCCGCACCCGCCCTCGCCGCGGCTGGCCAAGGCCCTGGCCGAGGCGGTCGCCGACACCGCCCTGGGCCTCAACCGCTACCCCGACCGGGACGCGGTCCGCCTGCGCGAGGGACTGGCCGCCTACCTCGGCCACGGCCTGACCGCCGACCGGGTGTGGGCGGCCAACGGCTCCAACGAGGTCCTCCAGCAGATCCTCCAGGCCTTCGGCGGCCCCGGCCGGGTCGCCATGGGCTTCGAGCCGTCCTACTCGATGCACCCGATCATCTCCCGGGGCACCGGCACCGGATGGGTGTCCGTGCCGCGCGGCGCCGACTTCCGCGTCGACGTGGACGCCGCGCTGGCCGCCATCGCCGAGCACCGGCCCAGCGTCGTCTTCCTCACCTCACCCAACAACCCCACCGGCACCGCCCTGGGCATCGCCGACATCGAACGCGTCCTGGAGGCCGCCCCCGGCGTCGTGGTCGTGGACGAGGCCTACGCCGAGTTCCGCCGCGAGGGCACGCCCAGCGCGCTGAGCCTGCTGCCCGACCACCCCAGGCTCATCGTCTCGCGCACCATGTCCAAGGCCTTCGCCCTGGCCGGAGCGCGCGTGGGCTACCTGGCCGCCCACCCGGCCGTGGTCGACGCCCTCCAGCTGGTCCGCCTGCCCTACCACCTGTCCGCCGTCACCCAGACGGTCGCGCTCACCGCGCTCGACCACGCCGACGAACTCCTCGCCGCCGTCGCCGACCTGCGCGCCGAACGCGACTCCCTGGTTTCCTGGCTGCGCGAACAGGGCTTCTCGGTCGCCGAGTCCGACGCCAACTTCGTCCTGTTCGGCGAGTTCGAGGACCGCACCGCGGTCTGGCAGGCCATGCTCGACCAGCAGGTCCTCATCCGCGAGGTCGGCCCGCCCGGCTGGCTGCGCGTCACCGTCGGCACCCCGGAGGAGATGGCCGCCTTCCGCCGGGCCCTGCTCCGCGCCACCGGGCGCCGGGCCGTGTCCGCCGACCCCGCAACCGCAGCCGGGGCCGACCCCGAAACCGTCGCCACCAACCGCACCAGCGAGGAAGTCACGCCACCATGAGCCGCACCGGACGCGTCGAGCGCACCACCAAGGAAACCAAGGTCCTGGTCGAGATCAACCTGGACGGCACCGGCGTCGCCGACGTCTCCACCGGCGTCGGCTTCTTCGACCACATGCTCGACCAGCTCGCCAAGCACGGCCTGTTCGACCTGACCGTGCGCACCGAGGGCGACCTGCACATCGACTCCCACCACACCATGGAGGACACCGCCCTGGCCCTGGGCGCCGCCTTCCGCGAGGCCCTGGGCGACAAGCGCGGCATCCGCCGCTTCGCCGACGCCAAGGTGCCCCTGGACGAGGCCCTGGCCGAGGTCACCGTCGACGTCTCCGGCCGCCCCTACCTGGTGCACAGCGAGCCCGAGGGCATGGCCCCGGTGATCGGCCGCGACTACGACACCACCATGACCCGCCACATCCTGGAGTCGTTCGTGGCCCAGGCCCGCGTCGCCCTGCACGTGCGCGTGCCCTACGGCCGCAACGCCCACCACATCGTCGAGTGCCAGTTCAAGGCGCTGGCCCGCGCACTGCGCGCGGCCACCGAGGACGACCCGCGCGTCAGCGGCATCCCGTCCACCAAGGGCGCCCTGTAGATGGACGGCTACCTGTGGGGAGTCGCCCTCATCGTGCTCGGGGGCTTCCTCGCCGGGGGCGCCTACGCCCTGTGGAGGGCCAACCGGCTCCTCGCCGTCGTCCTGGCCGGATGCACGGTGCTCGCGCTGGCCTCCGGCGTACTGCGCCTGGACTACTTCTGAAGGGGAAGGGCAGCACCATGCCGTCACGAGTGGTCGTCTTCGACTACGGCTCCGGCAACCTGCGCTCGGCGCAGCGCGCCATGGAGCGCACCGGAGCCGACGTCACCGTCACCTCCGACCCGCACGCCGCCCTCGACGCGGACGGCCTCGTCGTCCCGGGCGTGGGCGCGTTCAGCGCCTGCATGTCCAGCCTCCGGGCCGCGGGAGGCGACCGGATCATCGGCAGGCGCGTGGCCGGGGGACGCCCGGTCCTGGGCATCTGCGTGGGGATGCAGGTGCTCTTCGACAGGGGGGTGGAGCGCGCCGACTCCGGCCCCGGGGGCGGGGAGGAGGTCACCGAGGGCTGCGGCGAGTGGCCCGGCACGGTGGACCGCCTGCGCGCGCCCGTCGTTCCGCACATGGGCTGGAACACCGTCCGCCCGCCCGAGGACACCCGGCTCTTCGCCGGGATCGGACCCGAGGACCGCTTCTACTTCGTGCACTCCTACGCCGTGCGCGAGTGGGAGTTCGCCACCACCAACGAGCGCATCCCCGCGCCCGGCGTGACCTGGGCCGAGCACGGCGAGCCGTTCGTGGCCGCCGTCGAGAACGGGCCGCTGTGGGCCACCCAGTTCCACCCGGAGAAGTCCGGGGACACGGGCGCCCGCATCCTGGCCAACTGGGTCGACACCCTCTGAGCGGTGTCCGTCGGGGGCTCCGCCCGCCCGCCGCCCGCCACCGCCCGCCGGGGGCGCTCGGCGCCGGGCCGGGCCGCGGCCCCCGACGGACGCCGCGCGCGGGACCCTCCTCGTCCGGGCGCCCGGGGCGCGGGAACCGGGTCGAGGCGGGCACGGCGGTGCCCACGACGGGGGTCCGCCCGCCCCCGCGAACCCGTCCGCGTCACCTCCGGGGCCCCGCGGACGCCCGAAGAAACCCTGACCGACCCTTCCGACGAGAACGAGATGACTCCATGACCGGCGAGACCACCACCCCCGTACTCGAACTGCTCCCCGCCGTGGACGTGGCGGGCGGACAGGCCGTCCAGCTCGTCCAGGGCAAGGCGGGCTCCGGCGGACAGTACGGCGACCCCTTCGAGGCGGCCCTGGCCTGGCAGTCCGCCGGTGCCGAGTGGATCCACCTGGTGGACCTGGACGCCGCGTTCGGCCGCGGCCACAACCGCGACCTGCTGCGCGACATCGTCGGACGCCTCGACGTGAAGGTCGAGATGTCCGGCGGCATCCGCGACGACGAGTCGCTGGCCGCCGCCCTGTCCACCGGGTGCAGGCGGGTCAACATCGGCACCGCCGCCCTGGAGAACCCCGACTGGTGCGCCAGGATCATCGCCGAGCACGGCGACCGGATCGCGATCGGCCTGGACGTGCGCGGCACCACCCTGGCCGCGCGCGGCTGGACCCGCGACGGCGGGGACCTCTTCCAGACCCTGGAGCGCCTGGAGTCGCAGGGCTGCGCCCGCTACGTCGTCACCGACGTCCAGAAGGACGGCACCCTCAAGGGTCCCAACCTGGACCTGCTGCGCACCGTGTGCGAGCGCACCGACAAGCCGGTGGTGGCCAGCGGCGGCGTCTCCAGCCTGGAGGACCTGCGGCAGATCGCCACGCTGGCGCCGCTGGGCGTGGAGGGCGCCATCATGGGCACCGCCCTGTACGAGGGCGCCTTCACCCTGGAGGACGCCCTGGCCACGGTGCGCGAGGCCGGGAGCGTGCAGCGGTGAGCGTGTCGGTACGCGTCATCCCCTGCCTGGACGTGGACGCCGGGCGGGTGGTCAAGGGCGTCAACTTCGAGAACCTGCGCGACGCGGGCGACCCGGTGGAGCTGGCGGGCACCTACGACGCCGGCGGCGCCGACGAGCTGACCTTCCTCGACGTCACCGCCTCCAGCGGCGACCGGGAGACCACCTACGACGTGGTGCGCCGCACCGCCGACCAGGTGTTCATCCCGCTGACCGTGGGCGGCGGGGTGCGCACCCCCGACGACGTGGACCGGCTGCTGCGCGCGGGCGCGGACAAGGTGGGCGTCAACACCGCCGCCATCGCCCGGCCCGAGCTCATCGGTGAGATCGCCGAGCGCTTCGGCCGCCAGGTGCTGGTGCTCTCCGCCGACGTGCGCCGGGTGCGCGAGGGCGGTCGGCCGACCCCGAGCGGGTTCGAGGTCACCACCCACGGCGGGCGCCGCAGCGCCGGGGTCGACGCCCTGGAGTGGTGCGAGCGCGCCGCCGAGCTGGGTGCGGGGGAGATCCTGCTCAACTCGATGGACGCCGACGGCACCCGGTCGGGCTTCGACCTGGAGCTGATCCGTGCGGTGCGCTCCCGGGTGGAGGTACCGCTGATCGCCTCCGGCGGCGCGGGCGCGGTGGAGCACTTCGCCCCGGCCGTGGAGGCGGGCGCGGACGCGGTGCTGGCCGCGACGGTCTTCCACTTCGGGCAGTTCACCATCGCCGACGTCAAGAAGAGCCTGCGCGAGGCGGGCCACCCCGTCCGCTGAGCGGCGCGGGCCCGGGCCCCGAACGGCCCGGGGAACCCGCGCGGTCGGCCTTCGCGCGCACGCGTGCGCGCGAAGGCCGACCGCGCGTCCGGAAGGCCCGCACCCGTGCGGGCCCGCTCCCTGCCGGCCCCGCCCGGAACCGGCCGCTCCCGCTGGTCCCGTGCACGCCCGCCCCTTCGAATCGGTTGCCACATGTACCGAGAAAACGAGACAAGGACAGAAAACTGTGTCCTTTGGGTGGCATTGGCGTGCATTTTGTGAACGTGATGCGGGCCTCACACATCGAACTGTGTGTAGCACCGACCACAGGGACCACAGGGGAAAGGACCTCTCCATGTCCACCACCACCGGGCGGACCGCCTCCCTCCTCGCGGCCGCCGCCCTCGCCGCGACGACCGTCCTCGCCACCGCGCCCGCCGCCCTGGCGGACGACCTCGAACAGACCCCCGCCGAGACCCTCGCCGCCATCGAGGCCCAGCCCTGGCCCGAGTACACCGTCGGCGACTCCGACATCGACGTCTACGCCGCCAAGATGCTGCTCGACTACGGCGAGATCAACCCCGGCGAACTGGACCTGGAGTTCGACCAGGACCTCCGGGAAGCGCTCCTGTCCTACCAGGAGGCCTTCGGCCTGCCCGGCGACGGCGACCTCAACGGCGAGACCTGGGCGCAGATGCAGGACCTGGTCTTCGGCCAGCACCAGTTCCGCCGCGGCGACACCGGCTCGGTCGTGACCATGATCCAGCGCCAGCTCAACGCCAAGTTCAACGCCCACCTGGCCACCGACGGCGTCTACGGGCCCAACACCGAGCGGGCGGTCAGAGCCGCCCAGGAGCACTTCGGCATCGGCGTCGACGGGATCTTCGGCCCCGTCTCCTTCCAGGCCCTGATCAGCTACCAGGAGTACGACCGCTGACCGGCGCCGCTCCCCGGCGGACCGCGCCGGGGAGCGGTCCGACCCCTCCCCGGAGGACGCCCGGACCCGCTCCCCCCGGGGCCCGGGCACCGCGGAGCGCGGACGGCGGCGCCCCCGTCCGGAACCGGCCCCGCCACACCCCGAACCAGACGGAATAGCCCCGTGGCGCCGCGCGCTGAAACAATCTGGTGGAACCTTGTCGGTGCCGCTGGATAGGTTGACACGACACGCGCACGTCCACGCCCTCGGCATGCCCGGGGGCCGCCGTGCGCGTGTCGGGCTGTGCCGGGCCTGCCCGGCCACGGAGGAGAACGGGGGGCGTATGGCGCGGGGTACGAGCACCAGGGACCAGGACACCGAGGAGGAATCGGCACCGCCCGGAACCGGAGACGGACCGAGAACACGCGAGGGGGCCGACACCGCCGACCACACCGGGATCTTCGCCCGGGGCATGCACGTGCTGTGGGTCGCCGCCCGCACCGAGCCGTGGGTCTTCCTCGCCGCCGTCGTCGGCGCCATGCTGCACGCCGCCGTCAACGTCGGCTCCGCCTCGGTCCTCGGCCACCTCACCGACAACACCATCCTCCCCGCCTTCGAACAGGGCAGCACCACCGCGGCCGCCCTCATCGGCGCCGCCGCACTGCTCATGGGCGTGGGCCTGGGCAAGGCGACCGGTATCGCCATGCGCCGCATGCTCGCCGCGCTCATGCAGTTCCGCATGCAGGCCCGCTACCGCCGGGCCGTCGCCCGCAAGTACCTCGAACTGCCCCTGGCCTGGCACCACCGCCACCCCACCGGACAGCTGCTGTCCAACGCCAACGCCGACGTCGAGGCCGCCTGGCAGCCGCTCGCACCGCTGCCCATGGCCGTCGGCAGCGTGTTCATGCTGGTCATCGCGGCCATCGCCATGATCACCACCGACCCGGTCCTGGCCCTGGTCGCCTTCGTCGTCTTCCCGGTCCTGGCCGCCGCCAACGTCGTCTTCCAGCGCCGCGTCTCACCCATGGCCTCCCGTGCACAGGCGCTGCGCGCCGAGGTCAGCGGCGTCGCCCACGAGTCCTTCGACGGCGCCCTCGTCGTCAAGACCCTCGGCCGCGAGGACACCGAGACCGAGCGCTTCACCCACGCCGCCCACCGCCTGCGCGACGCGCTCATCCAGGTCGGCCGGATGCGCTCGATGTTCGACCCGGTCATGGAGGCCCTGCCCAACTTCGGCGTGCTCGCCGTCCTGCTCCTGGGCATGTGGCGGCTGTCCACCGGCGCCATCGACGCCGGGGACCTGGTCCAGATCGCCTTCCTGTTCACCCTCCTGGCCCTGCCCATCCGCTCCTTCGGGTGGATCCTGGGCGACCTGCCCCGCAGCGTCGTGGGCTGGGACCGCGTCCAGACCGTCCTCAACTCCGGCGGCGCCATGGAACACGGCACCCGCACCCTGGAGGACACCCCCGCCGGCATCGCCCTGAGCGCCCGCGGCGTGACCTTCTCCTACGCCGACTCCTACGACGCCGAAGGCGGCGCGCGCGACCTGATGGACGGCGGAGCCGACACCGCGCCGCGCACCACCGTCCTCAACGGCGTGGACCTGGACATCGCCCCCGGGCGCACCGTCGCCCTGGTCGGCCCCACCGGGTCGGGCAAGTCCACGCTCACCACGGTCCTCATGCGCCTGGTCGACGCCGACTCGGGCACCGTCACCCTCGACGGCGTCGACGTGCGCGACCTGGCCCGCGACCAGATCCCCCGGCACGCGGCCCTGGTACCCCAGGGCACCTTCGTGTTCGAGGACAGCGTCCGCGACAACATCACCCTGGGCTCCGACACCGACGACGACCAGGTCTGGGCCGCCCTGCGCCTGGCCCGCGCCGACGGCTTCGTCCGCGAACTGGAGGGCGGACTCGACGCCCGGCTCGGCGAGAAGGGCACCACCCTCTCCGGAGGGCAGCGCCAGCGCCTGGCCCTGGCCCGCGCGATCGTTCGCCGACCGCGGCTGCTCATCATGGACGACGCCACCTCCGCCGTCGACCCCCAGATCGAGGCGCAGATCCTGGCGGGCCTGCGCGAACGCGACGACGCCGCCACCGTGGTCGTGGTCGCCTACCGGCGCGCCACCATCGAACTCGCCGACGAGGTCGTCTACATGGAACGCGGACGCGTGCTGGCCCGCGGCACCCACGAGGAGCTGCTCACCACCTCGCCCGGCTACACCAGGCTCGTCACCGCCTACGAACGCGCCTCCGCCGAGGGGCAGGCCGAGAACGCCCCGCTGCCCGAGGAGCCCGGCCCCCTCGAACACGCCCGCCCCACCCGCGACGACGCCGCCGAGGAGGCCACCCGATGAGCGCGCCCACCCGCGACGACCAGAGAGAGCGGGAGCGGGAGGAGGGGCCCGACCGCACCCCCGACCCGGCCGTGTCCCTGCACCGCTCCTCCGAAGGGGCGATGGACACGCTCAAACGCGGCCTGCGGCTCTCCCCGGAGTTCGCCCACGGCCTGTGGCTCACCCTGGCCTTCGCCGTCGTGGCCACCGCGGGCAAGATCATCGTGCCCGTCGCCGTCCAGCAGATCATCGACAACGGGCTGACCGGGGCCGACGGACCCGACCTGGGCTTCGTCACCCGGATGGTGACCGTCTGCGCCGGCCTGCTCGTGGTCACCATGGTCTGCTCCTACCTGATGAACGTGCGCCTGTACCGGGCCACCGAGTCCGGCCTGGCCACACTGCGCCGCAAGGCCTTCCGGCACGTGCACGACCTGTCCGTGCTCACCCAGAACAGCGAGCGCAAGGGCGCCCTGGTCTCCCGCGTCACCAGCGACGTCGACCAGATCAGCACCTTCATGCAGTGGGGCGGCCTGCTCCTGCTGGTCAGCAGCGGCCAGCTCCTGGTCGCCACCATCCTGATGGCGGTCTACTCCTGGCAGCTCACCCTCGTGGTGTGGATCTGCTTCCTGCCGCTGCTGTTCGGCGTGCGCTGGCTCCAGAAACTGCTGTCCAAGGCCTACCTCAAGGTCCGCGAGAACACCGGCGACATGCTCGGCGTCATCGGCGAGACCGTCATGGGCGCCGCCGTCATCCGCGCCCACGGCACCGAGCGGCGCACCGCCGAGCGCATCGACACCACCGTCCTGACCACGCGGCGCTCCCAGGTCCGCGCGCAGCGGCTGTCCATGGCGGTCTCGCCCTTCGCCGAGATCGTCGCGGCCCTGGGCAACACCGCCGTCGTCCTCATCGGCGTCTGGTTGGGCCTGGACGGCGGCCTGACCGCCGGGCAGCTCATCGCCTTCCTGTTCCTGATGACCCTGTTCATCCAGCCGATGATGATGGCCACCGAGATCTTCAACGAGGCCCAGAACGCCATCGCGGGCTGGCGCCGCGTCCTGGGCGTGCTCGACACCGTCCCCGACATCGCCGACCCGGGCGAGGCGGGCCGGGTGCTGCCGCGCGGACCGGTCCGGGTCTCCTTCGACAAGGTGAACTACTCCTACCCCGAGGGCCCCGTCGTCCTCGACGACGTCAGTGTCGAGATCACCCCCGGCACCCGCGTGGCCGTGGTGGGAGAGACCGGCTCGGGCAAGACCACCTTCGTCAAGCTGCTCACCCGCCTCATGGACCCCGTCCAGGGCACCGTCCGGCTCGACGACGTCGACCTGCGCGAGGTGGCCTTCTCCTCCCTGCGCAGCCGTGTGGTGATGGTCCCGCAGGAGGGCTTCCTCTTCGACAGCTCCCTGGGCGACAACATCCGCTTCGCCCGCCCCGAGAGCACCGACGCCGAACTGGAGGCCGCCATCACCGAGCTGGGGCTGGCGGAGTGGCTCGACAGCCTCGCCCACGGACTGGACACCCCCGTGGGCCAGCGCGGCGAGTCGCTCTCGGCGGGGGAGAGGCAGCTGGTCGCCCTGGTGCGCGCCTACATCGCCGACCCCGACCTGCTGGTGCTGGACGAGGCCACCTCGGCGGTGGACCCGCACACCGAGGTGCGCATCCAGCGCGCCCTGGACCGGCTCACGCACGGGCGTACCTCCGTGACCATCGCGCACCGCCTGTCCACCGCCGAGGCCGCGGACCGGGTGCTCGTCTTCGACGACGGGCGCATCGTGCAGAGCGGCTCGCACACCGAACTGGCGGACAGCCCCGGCGTGTACGCCGACCTGTACGCCTCCTGGGTGAGCTCCTCGGCCTGACCGTGTTTGTTGTGGGGCTCCGCTGCGCTTCGCCCCGTGTTCGGGCGCCCGGGAGGCAGGTCGGCAGCCACAGCCCTCAGGCGGGTAGCGTCACCGGCCGCGCCACCAGTGCGCGGCCAGCAGCTCCGCCACCAGCGGCTCCACCAGCAGCCTCACGTCCTGGTCGGAGTCGCCCGGGTAGCGCACGGTCAGCTCCGCCCCCGGCAGCCGCTCGCGGTCGGGGGTGGGGCCCACCGCCACGAACGAGCCCCGCAGCTGCCCCAGGTGCTCGGCGAAGCGCTCGTCGTAGGCCGAACCCGCGAACAACAGCGCCCGGTAGTCCGTCACCGCCGCCAGGTAGCGGTCGGTGTGGGACCACTCCCCGGTCTCACACGCGTGCGCCACCCGCACCGGCCCCTGGCGCAGCACCCGCACCCCCTGCCAGGCCGACGCCAGGCGCTCGGCCGGAGCCACCAGGTGCACACCGTGCGGCGACTCCAGGGCCCGGGCGGCCTCGGGCACCCACCCGGGAGCGCTCTCCAGCAGTGACGCGGTCGCGTTCGCCGCGCGGCGCAGCAGCCCCGGCAGGTTCTGGCTGTTCCCCGACGGGGGCGCGCCCAGACGGTGCCCCAGCAGCAGGAGCAGCGCCAGCGCGTGCTGGTAGACGCGACAGCCGGTGCCGCTCTCCTCCTCACCCGCGTGCAGCGGCACCAGCAGGTCCGCCTGGCGTCCCACCACCACGTCCACCGACGGGGCCAGCACGATCACCGGCGACCGCGCCACGTAGCGGTCCAGGACCGTGTACAGCTCACGCTGCCCGCCCCCCAGGCTCACCGCGACCACGAGCGTCTCGGGACCCGCGGGCGGCTGCTCCGCCGACGAGGAGAAGTCCGCGCTCGCCGCGATCCCCGCCCGGCGCAGACGCGCCGCCGCCACCTCGCACGCGTGCCGCGCCGCGCCCAGGCCCAGGAAGCGCACCGCCGCCGGCTCCTCGTCCAGCAGCGCGGGCAGCGCGGCGTAGGGATCCCACCGCGGGAAGCGCTCGGCGAGCCGGATCAGCGCCTCGGGCTTGCCCGCGAGGTCGCGGGACAGGGACTCGGCGGTCACAGAACCCCCAGGGTGCGAAGGGAGGGCGAAGGACGACGCACGAACTCTAGGACATCCCCCGCCTCCGGCTCCCCGGCACCCGCCTTCCCCGGCCCCGCGCCCCGCCGACAGGGGACACCCGGTGCGGGACGCTCCGGCGGCGGCCATAATCTGGAGTGCATGAGCGTCACCAGCCTCGACCCGGACATCGCCGCCCGCCTCAAGCGCAACCCGGACGGCCTCGTTCCCGCCGTCGTGCAGCAGCACGACACCGGGGAGGTACTCATGCTCGCCTGGATGGACGACGAGGCACTGCACCGCACCCTCACCACCGGCTCGGCCACCTACTGGTCGCGCAGCCGAGGCGAGTACTGGGTCAAGGGCGCCACCTCCGGACACACCCAGCGTGTGGTCTCGGTCGCACTCGACTGCGACGGGGACACCCTGCTGGTCCGCGTCGACCAGGAGGGCGCCGCCTGCCACACCGGCGACCACACCTGCTTCGACGCCGGGAGACTCCTGTGAGTCCCTCCGCCTCCGCGGTCCGCGTGCGCCGGGAGTACGGCCTGGCCATGCTCGCCCTGGCCGCCGGGGCCGGGCTGCTGCTCGCCGCCGCCGGACGCCGGTGGGCGACCGGCGAGCTCGCCGCGCCGGGGCCGGTCGCCCCCGTCGCCGTCGAGCTCACCGGAACCGATCTCACCGGCGCCCTGAGCGGCATCGGCTGGGCCGGGCTGGCCGGGATCGCGGGCCTGTACGCCGCCCGGGGCTGGGCCCGCCGCGCGGTCGGCGTCCTCGTCGCCCTGGGCGGAGCGGCCGCCCTCAACGCCGTCTGGGGCGCCACCCGCCCCGGCGCCCTCCTGACCGCGGTGGCCGAGAACACCACCGACGCCGCCGGGACCGCGCAGGTGGCCGCCGACCCCCGCCTGCTGGCCCTGGGGCCCGCCATGGCCGTGGCCGGAGCGGTGCTCCTGGCCGCGGCGGGGCTGGTCGCGGCGGTACGAGCCCCTGCCTGGCCGGGTATGGGCACCCGGTACGATCGGGACGCCGCACCGCGCGCGACCCGGTCCGAGACGCCCTCCGACCTGTGGAGGTCGCTGGACGCCGGTGACGACCCCACTCTCGACGCCGAGCCCGGAGGCGCCACGTCCGCGGACTCCGGCGGCGCCGCACACGCACCGCTGGCAGCACGCCCAGCCGAACCTAAGGAGAACACCTGATGGCCGACGAGCACCACGACGACCACGGCAACACCCTGTCCGCCTGGTTCCTCACCGTGTCCTGGATCGTGGCGTGGTCCGTGGCGGCCGCCGTCATCGTCTTCTTCGGCGGCGACCTGCTGGTGTGGACCGCTGTCGCCCTCGTCGCCAGCATCGTGCTCGCCGCGATCGCCGGTGTCATGAAGAAGGCCGGTTTCGGCCGCAAGGAGCCCCGCCCCGTTCCGCCCACGCGCGAGGAGTGGGAGGCCGGCCGCAAGGCCGCCGCCGCGCAGCCCGAGCCCGCCGCCGCCCAGCCCGGCCCCGCCCTGGACCCGGACGCGGCCAAGGCCTGAGAGGCACGGAACACCCGGGGAACCGCAGCTCACAACGAGTGGGTAACGGAAATATGGACGAAGGTCCCACGGGGCGGGTAGATTCAGCCCACCGGCCACGACTGCCGCGTTGGTTCGGTTCGGTGATGGTCTCACCGATCTGGCATCATTCCTTTCTGCTCGCGGTGTATGCGATCCGGTGATCCAAACCTGCCCCGTGTTGGGCCCGGGCGTTCCTCCGTGCGCCGCGCAAATCCCTTGTCCTCTTCCTGAAAGTTGTACCGAGCATGAGTTACGGTCCCCCTCCCCCCGGCAACCCCGGTCCGCCCTCCGGCGGCGGCTACGGTCCCCCCGGGGGCGGCTACGGCCCGCCCTCCGGCGGCTACGGTGCCCCCACCAGCCCTCCGCCGGACAACGGCCTGGTCTGGGCGATCGTCGCCATCTTCTGCTGCTGGCCCTTCGCCATCCCCGGCATCGTCAACGCCACCAAGGTCAACGACCTGTGGAACCGCGGTGACCAGGCGGGGGCCATGGAGGCTCAGAAGCAGGCGAAGAAGTGGACGAAGATCGCTTTCATCTGCGGCGGCATCCTGTGGCTGCTCGTCATCGCCTTCTACGTCGTTCTGATCCTCATCGGCCTGGGCGCCACGGCCACATCCACGTCGTACACCACCTACTAGCGAGGCGGGGTTCACAACCCCACCACGTCTGGTCCGCCCCCGAGCGCCCCGGTGCTCGGGGGCGCCCTTTCTGTCTGTCCACGAACCCCTAGGCTGGTCACGTGTATCCACAGCACGAAGAGCCGCCCCAGAGCCCGGCGGCCCCCCACGTTCCGGTCGGGCCGCGCTCCCTGGGGGATCGGCTCAGGCTGCGGGCCGCGTCGCTGCACCCGGCCGTGTGGCCTGCCGGGCTGGGCGTGCTCGGCCTGGCCGGGGCCGCCCTCCTGCACTTCGTGGACCCCAACGAGCCCGGCAACTACCCCACCTGCCCCTGGCTCCTGCTCACCGGCACCTTCTGCCCCGGCTGCGGCAGCATGCGGGCGATCGCCCTGCTCACCCATGGTGAGATCCTCGCCTCCATCAGCATGAACCCCCTGCTGTGGCTGCTGCTGCCCTACGTCGCCTGGACCTACGGGCGCTGGCTCCTCCACTCCGTCCGACCACCCAAGAGGTATCCCAAACTGACACCGGGCTGGTTCCTGTGGGGCATGCTCATCGTCATCACGGCGCACTGGGTCCTGCGCAACCTGCCCTGGTTCTCCTTCCTGGCTCCCGGGGTCCCGCTGTTCCCCGGCTGGTAGCCCAAGGGCCCGACGGGCGCCCCGCGGCCCGGGCCGACGAACACGCCCACGACCACACCACAGACCCTGGAGAGTTCCCCACATGAGCTACGGCCACCTGCCCGGAGGCGGTTACGGTCCTCACGGCGGTTACGGCCCCCACGGCGGATACGGCTACAACGCCCCGCCCCCGGGGGAGCCGCCCAGGAACTACCTGGTGCACAACATCCTGGGCATCCTCTCCTGCGTCCCGGTGATCGGGATCATCGGCCTGGTCTTCGCCATCCAGGTCAACAACCAGTGGGCGCGGGGCGACTACATGGGCGCCGAGTCCTCGGCGCGCACCGCCAAGATCCTGGGCATCATCGGTCTGGCCCTGTTCATCCCCGTCGTCCTCTACGTCCTCTTCATGATCGGAGGCTTCGCCTACCTGATCATCACGGAGAGCTGAGCCCCTCCCCGCGGAACGGCCCCCGTCCTCCCCGGCGGACACACGGAGTCGGGTGGGGCGGCGGCCCCCCGGCCCCCACGGGTGGATACGATGACCAGCAACACGGTGCGGCGGTGTCCGATCCCGCCGCGCGAGGGCCCGCACCACGGGCCACCGCCGTGACCGGCCCACTTTCACGAGGGAGCAGTAACTGGTGAGCGTGCTCGACGAGATCCTCGACGGAGTACGCGCTGACCTGGCGCAGCGGCAGGAGGACCTGCCCCTTGACCGCCTCAAGGCCCAGGCCGGGTCGGTGCCCACCCCCCAGGACGCCGAAGCCGCCCTGCGCCGCCCCGGTGTGCACGTCATCGCCGAGGTCAAGCGGGCCAGCCCCTCCAAGGGCCCCCTCGCGGCCATCACCGACCCCGCGGCCCTGGCCCGCGACTACGAGGCCGGCGGCGCGGCCCTGATCAGCGTCCTCACCGAGCAGCGCCGCTTCAAGGGCAGCCTCGCCGACCTCCGGGCCGTCCACCAGGCGGTCGACACCCCGCTGCTGCGCAAGGACTTCGTGGTGAGCTCCTACCAGCTGTGGGAGGCCCGCGTCTTCGGCGCCTCCGCCGTGCTGCTCATCGTGGCGGCACTGCCCCAGGAGGCCCTGGTCTCCCTGGTCGAGAGGGCCCGCTCGCTCGGCCTGACGCCGCTGGTGGAGGTCCACGACGAGGAGGAGGTCTCGCGCGCCCTCGACGCCGGGGCCACCGTCATCGGCGTCAACGCACGCAACCTCAAGACCCTGGAGGTGGACCGGGACACCTTCTCCCGGCTCGCCCCGCTCATCCCCTCCGACGTCGTCAAGATCGCCGAGTCCGGTGTCCGCGGCCCGCACGACCTGCTGGCCTACGCGGGGGCCGGAGCCGGAGCCGTCCTCGTCGGCGAGAGCCTCGTCCGCGGCCGCAACCCGCGCGAGGCCGTCGCCGACCTGGTCACCGCCGGGGCCCACCCCGCCCTGCGGGACCGGAACTAGGGGGTCGGAGTCCGTGACAGGGACGACGCGGGCACCCGCGGACGCGGCGACACGCCCCGTCCGCGGATGGCGATGGCTCTAGGGAACCCGCGCCAGTGAGCCGCGGGTTCCCGCCGCCGCGTTGACCCACAGTCAGAACGCGCCGCCGGAGCCGGGCGGCGCACCACCGGTCGGCGCGCGGATCCCGCGGCGCGAGGCCGGGGGAGCCCCGCGGTCGGCCCTTCCCAGGAGAGCTTGCAATGAGCCACGACCAGTCCCTGCCCGACCAGCGCGGGCACTACGGCCGCTTCGGCGGCCGATTCGCCCCGGAGGCCCTCATCGTCGCCCTCGACGAGGTGGCCGCGGAGTGGGAGAAGGCCGCACAGGACCCCCAGTACCAGGCCGAACTCGCCGCACTGCTCAAGGACTACACCGGGCGCCCCAGCGCACTGAGCGAGGCCCGCAACTTCTCCGAGCACTGCGGCGGCGCGCGGATCCTGCTCAAGCGCGAGGACCTCAACCACACCGGATCGCACAAGATCAACAACGTCCTCGGCCAGGCCCTGCTCACCAGGCGCATGGGCAAGACCCGCGTCATCGCCGAGACCGGCGCCGGACAGCACGGCGTGGCCACCGCCACCGCCTGCGCCCTGCTCGGCCTGGAGTGCGTGATCTACATGGGCGAGGAGGACACCCGCCGCCAGGCGCTCAACGTCGCCCGCATGCGCATGCTCGGCGCCGAGGTCGTCCCCGTCACCATCGGCAGCCGCACCCTCAAGGACGCCATCAACGAGGCCTTCCGCGACTGGGTGGCCAACGTCGACCGCACCCACTACCTGTTCGGCACCGTCGCCGGTCCGCACCCCTTCCCCAAGCTCGTGCGCGACCTGCACTTCGTCGTCGGACAGGAGGCCCGAGAGCAGGTCCTGGAGCGCGTCGGCAGGCTCCCCGACGCGGTCGCCGCGTGCGTGGGCGGCGGCTCCAACGCCATGGCGATCTTCGCGGCCTTCATCCCCGACGAGGAGGTGGCCCTGTACGGCTTCGAGGCCGGGGGAGAGGGCGCGCAGACCACCCGCACCGCCGCCTCCATCACCGCGGGCAGCCCCGGCGTCTTCCACGGGGCGCGCACCTTCGTGCTCCAGGACGAGTACGGCCAGACCCTGCCCAGCCACTCCATCTCCGCGGGACTCGACTACCCGGCGGTGGGCCCCGAGCACGCCCACCTCGCCGACACCGGCCGCGCCACCTACGAGCCGGTCACCGACGCCGAGGCCATGGAGGCCTTCCGGCTGCTGTGCCGCACCGAGGGCATCATCCCGGCCATCGAGAGCGCACACGCCCTGGCCGGCGCCCGCAAGCTCGGCGAGCGCCTCGGCCCGGACGCCGTCATCCTGGTGAACCTCTCCGGGCGCGGCGACAAGGACGTTGACACCGCGGCCGCCTACTTCGGCCTCGTGGACCCGGAGGGACAGGCGTGACCGCCACCGCACTGCAGACCAAGCTCGCACAGACCCGCGAGGCTGGACGGGCCGCCCTGATCGGCTACCTGCCCGCCGGGTTCCCCGACGTGGAGTCCTCCATCAGGGTCATCCAGGCCATGGTCGAGGGGGGCTGCGACGTCATCGAGGTCGGCCTGCCCTACTCCGACCCCATGATGGACGGCCCCACCATCCAGCGGGCCGCCGACCGGGCCCTGGCCGCGGGCACCACCACCGACGACGTGTTCCGCGTGGTCGAGGCCACCGCCGCCACCGGCGCCGCCGCCGTGGTGATGTCCTACTGGAACCCCATCGAGCGCTACGGGGTCGAGCGCTTCGCCTCGGGCCTGGCCAAGGCGGGCGGGGCCGGGGTGATCACCCCCGACCTCATCCCCGAGGAGTCCGAGGAGTGGGTGGCCGCCTCCGACGCCGCCGGCCTGGACCGGGTGTTCCTGGTCGCCCCCTCCTCCACCGACCGGCGCCTGGCCCTGACCACGCGGGAGTGCACCGGCTTCGTGTACGCGGCCTCGCTCATGGGCGTGACCGGAACCCGGACCCAGGTCGCCGACACCGCCGCGGCGCTGGTGCGGCGCACCCGCGAGGCGACCCGCGACTCCGGCCTGCCGGTCTGCGTGGGCCTGGGCATCTCCACCGGCGCCCAGGCCGCCGAGGTGGCCGCCTACGCCGACGGCGTGATCGTCGGCGCCGGGTTCTGCCAGCGCGTCCTGGACGCACCGGACCTGGAGGGCGGGCTCGTCGCGGTCCGCTCCTTCGCCCAGGAACTGGCGCAGGGGGTGCGCTCGGGCCGGGCCTGACCCGGGGACCCGCGGTCCGCGGGACACGTGAACACCGGCGGGGGCCGTCCACGGGGAGGCCCCCGCCTCCGTGCTGTCCGGGGCCGGTGCCCCGCTGCGGTCCGTCCCGCTCAAAGGCCGGGTTAAGAGGGTGAGGATTCGGTGAGAGGACCCCTCCGAAACCGTCGAAACCCGTCCGCGGCCAGGCGACCAGTGGTGTGATGGGTACCGTCCGCGGGCCGGGGGCACCGTCCGCTGCGCCCGGCGTCCGGGTCCAGCGTCACCCACCCGCTACAGCCAGTAGGATCTCATTCGACACGAAGAGCGACACTCCGAACACCGAAGGCGATAATCCGCCCCCTATCTCCCCGAAGGCCGCAGTAATGGACACACTCAACCAGAACCCCGCCTCCGATCCCGCCCCCGGATCGCGCTGGGAGGCAGTCCAGCCCTGGCTCACCCTCGCCTGCCGGGTCGGGCTGGCCGCCGTCCTGGTCTTCGCCGCCGTCTCCAAGTTCCCCCCGGCCCTCTCCGTCCAGGCGGTCGAGGCCTACGACCTCTTCCCCGCCGAGGTCGCGCGGTTCATCGGCTACACCCTCCCCCTGTTCGAACTCGCCCTGGCCGCCCTGCTCCTGGTCGGGATCGCCACCCGCTACGTCGGCGCCGTCAGCGCACTGCTCATGGTCGTCTTCATCGCCGGGATCCTCTCCGCCATGGCCCGGGGGCTGAGCATCGACTGCGGCTGCTTCGGCGGCGGCGGACAGGTCGACCCGGAGGAGACCACCTACGGGCTCTCCATCGCCCGCGACATCGCCTTCGCCGCCATGGGCGCCTTCGTCGCGGTCTGGCCGCGTTCACCCCTCGCCGTCGACCGCGCCCTCGGACTCTTCCGGTGACCCCGGACACCCGACCGTATCCAGCAGTGAGGAACAGGGAAGAACATGGGCACTGAAGCGCGCAGGCGCTCCCGCGAGAAGCTCAGGGAACAGAGGGAGAAGGAGAAGCGCAACGCCAAGCGCAACAGAACCCTCATGGTGGTGGGCATCGCCGCCGCCGTGGTGCTGCTCATCGTCGGCATCGGCTACGTCGCCCTCAACGCCGACCGCCGCAGCGGCGAGTACGAGGGGGCCCTGGCGCCCCGGACCCTGCAGGAGGACGGCAGCGTCGTCATGGCCCGGGAAGGCGTCTCGGCCCCCGTCGTCGAGGTCTACGCCGACTACCAGTGCCCCGCCTGCCGCCAGTTCGAGCTCCTCAACGGCGGAGTCCTCAAGGAGAACGCCGCCCAGGGCGAGGCCATCGTCCACTACCGGCCGGTGAGCATCTTCGCCCAGCAGCCGGTGCCCCTGAGCAGCAACTCGCTGCGGGCCGGGGCCGCGGCCCGCGCCGCCGCCGACCACGACCGGTTCGCGCAGTACAACGACATCCTCTTCGAGAACCAGCCCACCGAGCGCACCGTGGGCTTCGAGACCGACCAGCTCAAGGAGTGGTTCGCCGAGACCGGCCCCACCCCGCAGCAGCAGGAGCGGTTCGACCAGCGGGTGGACGAGGAGGCCGCCGTGGTCTCCCGGTTCACCGAGGAGTTCCTGCCCGCGCTGAGCCGGGACGCCACGGAGCAGATCGGCGAGGAGACCCTCGCCACCATGGTGCTGTCCGACCTCCTCGCCTGGGGTGCCGAGCACGGCCACGACCCCTCGTTCCTGGAGGGGACGTACACGGGCCAGATCATCGAAGCCACCGGGAACGCCTACACTCGCTACAGCGGAGACAACGCCTTCCGCGGAACGCCCTCCGTCTACATCAACGGTGAGTTGCTCGACAACGACACCGCCATGACCGCCCGGGGGCTCAACGAGGCGATCGCCTCAGCGGAGCCCGGTGAGGTCGACACCCAACCCACAGGCGACGGGGGTGGCGCGCAGTAGCCATCCCCCAAGACACCCCCGCACGCGGGGCGAACCCGAGAGCAGACCAGTGACATTGTCGTCGACAGCCACGGAGGGCGCGGTCGAGTTCGGCCGGGCCCTCGCGGCCTTCCCCAGCCCGCAGGTCAACTCCCTCCCCATCGGGCCGCTGCAGATCCACTTCTACGCCCTGTGCATCCTCGCCGGAGTCATCGTCGCGGTGCTGTGGAGCGAGCGGCGCTGGGCCGCCATGGGCGGGGAGAAGGGCACCATCATGGACATGGCCGTGTGGGCCGTGATCCTGGGCCTGATCGGCGGACGCCTCTACCACGTCATCAGCGACGCCCAGCTGTACTTCGCCGAGGGACGCGAGCCCATCCGCGCCCTGTACATCTGGGAGGGCGGACTCGGCATCTGGGGAGCCATCCCCCTGGGCGCCCTGGGCGTGTGGCTGGTGGCCCGCAAGCGCGGCCTGTCCATGTCCAAGCTCTCCTTCGCCATCGCACCCACCCTCCCCCTCGCCCAGGCCCTGGGCCGCTGGGGCAACTACTTCAACCAGGAGCTGTTCGGCCGGCCCACCGACCTGCCCTGGGCCGTGGAGATCTCCCCCTACCCGAACGGCGCCCTGCGCCCGGGCATGGAGCTGGGCGTGAGCACCTACCACCCCACCTTCCTCTACGAGTCCCTGTGGTGCCTGGGCCTGGCCGTCCTGCTGGCCTGGGCGGGCCGCCGCTACGAGCGCTCCCTCCAGGGCGGGCGCCTGTTCGCCCTCTACGTCATGGGCTACTGCCTCGGCCGGTTCTGGATCGAGTACCTGCGCGTGGACCCCGCCAACGACTTCCTGGGCATGCGCCTGAACAACTGGACCTCCCTCGTGGTCCTCCTCGCCGCCCTGGCCTACTTCGTGTGGGCGGGACGGCGCCTCGACTCCTTCTCCAGCGCCGTCCTCCCCCACGGCCGCGACGCCGGGACCCAGGTGTTCGGGCCCACAACCGAGGGTGAGACGCGCGACGACAGCACCGTCTACAGCGCCCTGGACAGCGAAGAATCGCGTGTCGGTTCGCAAAGGTCCAGCTCACAGGAGGCGGGGACGGAATACCACCCGAGCCCCGAACGATCTAGTAGCGAGGGCTCGACCGACACGGACGCCGGGGACACGGGAACCGAACCCGGGACGAAGCCCGAGTAGACGCAGGGAAGCCACGTGGACCGGCCGTGTCCGGCCACGCATCCGGGCCCCTGTACCTTTCGAGCAGACCACGGGTTGACGATTGAGAAAGACCGTGAGCAGAGCTGAGTCCGGGTACGGCCGCAGAGGCCGACGCGCCCACACCGAGGACCGCGCCGACGACCAGACCCTGGGCCGGGACCAGGAGGGGTACGACCCCGAGGAGGACTTCTCCGAGGAGTACGGCCACACCCGTCCCGCCGACGACGGCCACGACGGGTATGACGACGGGCCCTACGACGAGGGTCCCCACGACGAGGACGCCGACGAGGCCGGCGGCCGCGCCCCGCGCCGCGGGAGGGGCCGCGGGACCCGCGGCCCCTCCCGGCGCAGGGCCCCGGGAGACCGGGCCGGCGGCAGGCGGGCCGGGGCGACGGGAGTGGACAAGGTCTCGGCCTTCTCCGCCGCCGCGATCAAGAGGGTCTCGGTCCTGGGCGAGCGGCCCAACCAGATCGTGTACACCCTCGCCGAGCAGAGCAAGCGCAAGCGCGGCACCGCCGTGCTGGGCCTCCTGCTCGGAGCGTTCAGCATCGCGCTGGTCGCCCTGCTGGGCCTGCTGTCCTACCAGCTCTTCGCCGGGGGCGGCGGCACCGTCGCGGGCGGGGACGACACGGTCGTGGCCCCGCCGGAGGGGCACAGCACCCTCACCCCGGAGCTGTACCTGTCCGAGCCCAACCGCGAGGACGTCTTCGGAGCCATCAACGAGCGCCCCGAGGGCACCGAGCCGATGACCGAGGAGAGCGTGTTCGAGCCGGTCCGGGAGATCGGGCTGGACGACATGAACCTGGAGCTGCGCCAGGGCGCCGTCACCGACTCCTGCACCTCCCTGGTGTGGGGTGAGGACCTCGGCCAGAGCCTGATCGACGCCAACTGCGTCCAGGCCGCCTCCGGTGTGTACACCGACGGGGACGAGCAGCACGTCGCCCAGTTCACCCTGTTCGACCTGGCCAACGCCGAAGCCGCGGCCGAGGTCGAGCGCGAACTGGACCCGACCAACGCCGAGAGCGGGGCCGGGTTCCTGCTCACCCAGACCGGTGACGAGGTCCCCGGCCTCCGGGACGGCTACAGCCAGGCCACCTCCCAGGTCATGGGCCACTACCTGGCCGTGTTCTGGGTGGCCGACACCGACGGCACCCCGCCCGGGGACAGCACCGACATGGCGACACTGAGCGTGGCCTCCATGAACGCCGCGCGCTACGTCTACGAGGAGGTCGTGGCCGTGAACCAGGCGGCGGAGCAGGCCGAGGAGTAGTCTGTCCCGGCCTGTCGGAGGCCCCGATAGGATCTGCGACAGACCGACCCGAGGTCACACGAGGCGCGGCGAGGATTCCCGGCCTCACACACCCCCGAACACATCGGTCCGGCCCGCGTACGCGCGGGCCGGACCGCATCCGAGGAAAGGTCCACTGGGTGTCCCCTTCTGAACCGTCGGCGTCCGGACCCGCGGGGCGTCGGAGGAAGAGCAGCGAGCCCGACACCGAGCCCGAGGGGCGCTCCTCCCGGGAGGGCGGGCGCCGACGGGCCGGGGGGCGCAGGAAGCAGGAGTCCAGGCGCCTGGGCCCCCTCATCGGCATCGTGGCCGGCGTGCTGGTCGTGGCCCTGGTGGCCCTCGGCGTGGTGCTGTACCTGGGCGGGGGAGAGGAGGGCGGTGAGGGACAGGCCGCCCCCCAGACCCGACCCGCGGTGTACCGGGTCATCGACGCCGGCAGCATGAACGAGGTGCTCGCCACCCGCGAGGCCGACAGCCGCCCCTTCAACGAGAACGAGCTTTTCGGGGACCGCAACGCCGAGATCTCCAGCCAGAGCATCGACTTCACCCTGCGCGACTCGGCCCTGGCCGAGGACTGCGCCGCCGCGGTGTGGGGCGAGCCCGCCAAGGCCGCCCTGGCCGAGGCCGACTGCACCCAGGTCGGGCGCGCCACCTACGTGTCCGACGGCTACTTCGGTGTCGCGGCCGTGTTCAACCTCGCCGACGTCGAGGGCAGCCGCGCCGTCGCCGCCGCCCTCGCCGAGCCCGAGGAGGAGGGGGGCGAGGACCCCGGCTTCGTGCTCTCCCCGTCCGGCGCCGAGCCCTTCGATCGGCTGGGCAGCGGCTACAGCGCCAGCGACGCGGTCGTCAGCGGCCACTACCTGGTCCTGGTGTGGGTGCAGCCCACCGAGTCCGAGTCGGTGGAGGACAGGGTCAGCCTGTCCGGGCCGCTCGTGGCGCTGTCCAACTTCCGCGACCCGCTCTACCGCCGCATGGTGCAGCAGGAGGGCACCACCGGCGGCGGGACCGAGGGCACCGAGAGCACCGGTACCGAGGGGACCGAGGGCACGGGTACCGGCGGAACCGGTACCGAGGGCACGGACGGGACCGGAACCGAGGGCACGGGCACCGAGGGCACGGGCACGGAGGGCACCGGCACCGGGCTGCCCGGGACCGGGACCACCGGCACCGGCTGACCCCCACGACACGAAGGGGCCCGCGGCGTCGCGGGCCCCTTCGGCGTTCCCGGGGCGGGGGAGGGGCGCGCAGCGGCTCGCCGGCCGACCGGAGGCGTCACCGGTGCGGGGCGCGAGAGCCTGCCCCGCGCCCCGGCCGGCGCCTGACACCCGACGCCCGATGCCCGCCACGAGTACGAGACCGCGGCGGAGGGAGCGGACCGGCCAACCCTCCCGGCCACCGCCCTACGCCGGGGACACCTCCACCCGCTCCAGCAGGTCGGCGGCCACCCCGCGCAGCTCACCGAAGCGGTGCTCGGGCAGGTCCAGCAGGGTGTGCCCGGACACCCAGTCCGGCGCCGCGGCCACCGCGTGGCGCGCCGTGCGCTTGTTGACCGGGCTCCCCCGCCACGCCGACACCTCCACCAGCCCCGCCCGCAGGGTCGCGGTGAGCGTGCCGTGCGCCCTCTCCTGCACGTGCACCAGCAGCCGTTCCACCGCCGAGTCCGCGTCCGGGCGCCGGGTCAGCCGCACCGCCGTCAGGCCGTCCGCGCCGAACCCGCGCAGGAACCGCACCCCGAAACGCGGCTCCACCAGGGCGCGCAGCCCCCGCTGCCCCGCCTCGTCGCGCACGCACGCCGCCGAGGACGGCACCAGCACGTACACGGTGTCCCCGGCCGAGGCCAGGGCGGCGCGCGCCGCCCAGCGGTCCCAACCGCCCGTGAGATTGACCACCGCGCACCCGCCGTCCTGCCCGGGCGCCTCCATCCACGTGGACAGGCGCACCCGGCCCGATCCGGCCACCTCGACGGGCCACGCGCCCACCAGCACCGGCGCTCGGCCACCACGGGGGCCACCGCCCTCCGGAGACTCCCCGGCCTCCTCAGCCCTCCCGGACCCTGCGACCTCCTCGGCCACCCGGTCCAGCACGGCGCGGGCCCGGTCGGCGTCCAGCCCTCCCCGGGCCTCCTTGGCGTTCACCCCCTGGCTGTACACGCGCGCCACCTCACCCGAGGGCGCGGGCAGCGTGCGCGCCAGCGGCCGCAGCACGTACAGGTCCGAGGCCGCGCCGATCGACTCGGCCCCGTGGTAGCGGTTGAAGTCCGGCCACACCGCCTCCAGCAGCAGGTCCATCCGCACCAGCCGCGCCTGCGTGGCCGCGGCCAGCCGCGGGGTGGTCTCGCTGGCCCCGTAGGCCACCAGCACCCGGCCCCGGCGGGGGTCGGCCATCCCCTCCACGCCGCGCCGCACGAACAGCTCCACCCCGTCGGGCGTGTAGGGGGGATCGGTGAACACCACGTCCGCACCGCCGCGCACCGCGGGCGGCAGCCCCAGACGCAGGTCCGCGGCGTGCGTGCGCACCGCGAGCCCCAGCTCGGCCGCCAGGGCGTCCACGTGGGCCAGGACGCGCTCGTCGATGTCCACGACCTCCGCGCGGGCGCCCGGGCACACCAGGGCCAGTGCGACCGAGGTCAGGTCGTGGTCGCCCACGCACAGCAGCGTGCGGTCGCGCAGGTCGAACCGGGTGGACAGCAGCAGGGCCCGGCGCAGCGCGGTCTCGGCCGTCGCGGCGACGTGGTCCAGGTCCAGGTCCGAGGCGGGCCCCTCCGCCACGGCGCGCGTCAGCTCCGCCAGGGCACGGGAGTAGCGGGGGAGCAGGTGGGCCACCGGGTCGGCGGGCTCGTCCCCGGCCGCACCCGCGTAGCGTTCGGGCCGCGCCAGGCGCACCCGGCCCCGCCCTTCCCCGGGCACCAGCTCACCGGCCCCGACCAGGGCCTCCACCAGGGAGGACACCAGCGCGTACGCGACACCGCTGGCACGCACCAGCGCGTTCGCCTCCCACTCGCGCCCGTCCGCGAGCAGCGCCAGCACGCGGCGCAGCCGGGGCGCGTCCACGCCGTGGCCGCACAGCAGCTCCGACGCGGGCTCGGGAAGGGGCGGCGGGCCGTCGGGGGAGCGGTCGGCGCGGGCGGCGCAGCCGTCCGCGCCCGGTACCCGCCCGGAGGCAGCGGAAGGGGGGCCGTCCGGGCCCGGAGGAGTCGCGTGCATGCACCGATCGTCCCACGCGCGCCGGGGCGGCGCGCGCGGCGGCGCCGCGCAGGTCAGCGGCACCGGGCGATGAGGGGGATATCACTCGGCGACCCGCGCCCCACCCCCTTGGGGACGGGATTGACACCGGGGTAATGTGGGGGCGCGGCGTGTTGCGCCCGCATGCCCGAAGCGGCGTCCCCGGCCTCGATGTCGGTGTTTCGGCCCCTTCGGGAGGTTTAGCGGAGTTCCCTCGTGGAAAAACCGGCTAGGCCAGCCCGCACCGGGAACCCTCCCGGAAGGGACCGTGCCCGAGCCCGACACACGGGCACGGCAGGGGCCACCGGCGCACCGCGGCGCCACATGGTCTAGACCTGCGATTGGCGTCGCGGCTGGACCGGCATGTATAAGGGAACCTGCCCGTCACGGGCGACCCCACCCGCCACCGGCGACCACGAGGACGTGGCCGCACCACGGAGGCGGCCAGGGCGCCCAGGAGACGGCGACCGCCGCACCACGCGGCGACACAACTTCATCCGCACGCAGCAGGGCCAACGTCGTCCCGGATGCGCTTTTCACGAAGCCGACGCAAGACGACAGGAGGGTAGATGCCTGCTGGCCAGGTGCGGCGTTCGTCCGTCCGAACGAACCCCGAGAACACTCCCCAGGGCCTGTACGACCCCACTTTCGAGCACGACGCCTGCGGTGTGGGCTTCGTCGCCGACCTCGCTGGACGTCGCAGCCACGACATCGTCGAGAAGGCGCTCACCGTACTCCGCAACCTCGACCACCGCGGAGCCTCCGGCGCAGACCCCGACGACGGCGACGGCGCGGGCATCCTCACCCAGGTCCCGCACGAGCTCTACACCGAGGTCTGCGACTTCACCCTGCCCGAAGCGGGCGCCTACGCCACCGGCATCGGCTTCCTGCCCGCCGACGCGGCCGAGCGCGCCGCCGCCGTGGAGCGCATCAACGCCATCGTCGCCGAGGAGGGCCTGACCCTGCTCGGCTGGCGCGAACTGCCCTTCGAGCCCCAGTACAGCGGCCCCGCGGCCCGCCAGGCCATGCCCTACTTCGGGCAGCTGTTCATCACCGGCACCCCCGGCACCGCCACCGAGGGCCTCACCGGCATCGCACTCGAACGCCACGCCTACTGCGTACGCAAGCGCGCCGAGCACGAGACCGACGTCTACTTCCCGAGCCTGTCCCCGCGCACCATCGCCTACAAGGGCATGCTCACCACCCCGCAGCTGGAGCCGTTCTTCCCCGACCTGTCCGACCGGCGCTACACCTCCGGCCTGGCCCTGGTCCACTCCCGCTTCTCCACCAACACGTTCCCGTCCTGGCCGCTCGCCCACCCGTTCCGCTACGTCGCGCACAACGGCGAGATCAACACCGTCAAGGGCAACCGGAACATGATGCGGGCGCGCGAGGCCAAGCTCGCCAGCGACCTCATCCCCGGAGACCTCGAGCGGATCTTCCCGATCGTCGACCCCGACGACTCCGACACCGCCTCCTTCGACGACGCCCTGGAACTGCTCCACCTGGGCGGGCGCTCCCTGCCGCACGCGGTGCTCATGATGATCCCCGAGCCCTGGGAGAACCACACCGAGATGGACCCGGCCGTCCGGGCCTTCTACGAGTACCACTCCACCCTCATGGAGCCCTGGGACGGCCCCGCCTCGGTGTCCTTCACCGACGGCACCGTCGTCGGTGCGGTCCTGGACCGCAACGGCCTGCGCCCCGGCCGCTACTGGGTCACCGAGGACGGCCTCGTCGTCCTCGCCAGCGAGGCCGGCGTCCTGGACATCGACCCCGCCACCATCGTGCGCAAGGGACGCCTCCAGCCCGGCCGCATCTTCGTCGTCGACACCGCCCAGGGGCGCATCGTCGAGGACGAGGAGATCAAGGCCGAACTCGCCGCCGAACACCCCTACCAGGAGTGGATCGACAGCGGCGTCCTGCGCCTGGCCGACCTGCCCGACGCCCAGCCCGTCCCGGTCACCGAACTCCAGCGCGCCCAGCAGGTCTTCGGCTACACCGAGGAAGAACTGCGCGTCATCCTCACCCCGATGGCCCGCACCGGCGCCGAACCCATCGGCTCCATGGGCACCGACACCCCGGTGGCCGCGCTCTCCGAGCGCTCCCGCCAGCTCTTCGACTACTTCTCGCAGAACTTCGCCCAGGTCACCAACCCGCCCCTGGACGCCATCCGCGAGGAGATGGTCACCAGCCTGGCCACCCTCCTGGGCGCCGAGCACAACATCCTCGACGCCGCACCCGGCAGCACCCAGCGCCTCGTCCTGCCCACCCCGGTCGTCGACCAGGCCGAACTGGCCGCCATCGTCGCCGCGGGCAACGGCAACCCCGCCCTGAAGAGCTTCACCGTCGACGGCACCTACCCCGTCGACGGCGGCGGCGACGCGCTCTCCGCACGCCTGGAGCAGATCAACGCCGAGGTCTCCGCCGCCATCGCCGACGGCGCCCACATCCTCGTGCTCAGCGACCGCGGCGCCGACGCCGACCGCGCGCCCATCCCGTCGCTGCTGCTCACCGGCTCGGTCCACCACCACCTCGTCCGCGAGAAGACCCGCACCGAGGTCGGCCTCCTCGTCGAGGCCGCCGACGTGCGCGAATGCCACCACGTCGCCCTGCTCATCGGCTACGGCGCCTCCGCCGTCAGCCCGTACCTGGCGCTGGCCACCGTCCGCGACCTCGTCGAACGCGGCACCATCGGCGGCGTCGACGCCGACCAGGCCGTCCGCAACACCGTCAAGGCGTTCGGCAAGGGCGTCCTGAAGATCATGTCCAAGATCGGCGTGTCCACGGTCAGCTCCTACACCGGCGCCCAGATCTTCGAGGCCCTGGGCCTGGGAGCCGAGGTCATCGACCGCTGCTTCACCGGCACCACCTCCCGCCTGGGCGGCGTCGGCTTCGACGTCCTCGCCGAAGAGGTCGCCATCCGCCACCGCCGCGCCCACACCGCCAACCCCAGCGCCCACCGGCGCCTGGAGGTCGGCGGCGAGTACCAGTGGCGCCGCGAGGGCGAACCGCACCTGTTCAGCCCCGAGACCGTCTTCAAGCTCCAGCACTCCACGCGCACCCGCAAGTACGAGATCTTCAAGGAGTACACCTCCCAGATCGACGACCAGTCCGAGAAGCTCATGACCCTGCGCGGTCTCCTGCGCTTCAAGGACGGCGTGCGCGAGCCCGTACCCGTCGACGAGGTCGAGCCCGTCTCGGAGATCGTCCGGCGCTTCTCCACCGGAGCCATGTCCTACGGCTCCATCTCCGCCGAGGCCCACCAGACCCTCGCCATCGCGATGAACCGCCTCGGCGGCAAGTCCAACACCGGAGAGGGCGGCGAGGACCCCGACCGCTTCACCCCCGACGCCAACGGGGACCTGCGCCGCAGCTCCATCAAGCAGGTCGCCTCGGGCCGCTTCGGCGTCACCTCGCACTACCTCAGCAACGCCGACGACATCCAGATCAAGATGGCCCAGGGCGCCAAGCCCGGCGAGGGCGGCCAGCTGCCCGGCCACAAGGTCTACCCGTGGGTCGCCCAGACCCGCCACTCCACCCCCGGCGTCGGGCTCATCTCCCCGCCGCCCCACCACGACATCTACTCCATCGAGGACCTCGCCCAGCTCATCCACGACCTCAAGAACGCCAACCCCTCCGCCCGGGTCCACGTCAAACTGGTCTCCGAGGCGGGCGTGGGCACCGTCGCCGCCGGCGTGTCCAAGGCACACGCCGACGTCGTCCTCATCTCCGGCCACGACGGAGGCACCGGCGCCTCGCCGCTGACCTCCCTCAAGCACGCGGGCACCCCCTGGGAGCTCGGCCTCGCCGAGACCCAGCAGACCCTGCTGCTCAACGGCCTGCGCGACCGCATCGTCGTCCAGGCCGACGGCCAGATGAAGACCGGCCGCGACGTCGTCATCGCCGCCCTGCTCGGCGCCGAGGAGTACGGCTTCGCCACCGCGCCCCTCGTCGTCTCCGGCTGCATCATGATGCGCGTGTGCCACCTGGACACCTGCCCCGTCGGCGTCGCCACCCAGAACCCGCTCCTGCGCGAGCGCTTCTCCGGCAAGGCCGAGTACGTCGTCAACTTCTTCGAGTTCATCGCCCAGGAGGTCCGCGAGTACCTCGCCCAGCTCGGCTTCCGCAGCCTGGACGAGGCCATCGGCTCCATCGACCTGCTCGACACCACCGACGCCGTCACCCACTGGAAGGCCCAGGGCCTGGACCTGTCGCCCATCCTGCACGAGGTCGAGCCCCGCGCCGGCGACCACCGCGTCCAGCAGCGCCTGCAGGACCACGGCCTGGAGAAGGCCCTGGACAACACCCTCATCCAGCTCAGCGAGGGTGCCCTGGACTTCGGCCAGCCCGTGCGCCTCGAACTGCCCGTACGCAACGTCAACCGCACCGTCGGCACCATGCTTGGACACGAGGTCACCAAGCGCCACGGCGCCGAGGGCCTCCCCGACGACACCATCGACGTCTCCTTCACCGGATCCGCCGGCCAGTCCTTCGGAGCCTTCGTGCCCAGGGGCATCACCCTGCGCCTGACCGGCGACGCCAACGACTACGTCGGCAAGGGCCTGTCCGGCGGACGTGTCATCGTCCGCCCCGACAACGACTCCCAGCTGGTCGCCGAGGACCACATCATCGCCGGCAACGTCATCGGCTACGGCGCCACCTCCGGGGAGATCCTCCTGCGGGGCGTCGTCGGCGAGCGCTTCTGCGTCCGCAACTCCGGCGCCACGGCCGTCGTCGAGGGCATCGGCGACCACGGCTGCGAGTACATGACCGGCGGTCGCGCCGTGATCCTCGGCCGCACCGGACGCAACTTCGCGGCCGGCATGTCCGGAGGCGTCGCCTACGTCCTGGACCTGGACCGCGAACGCGTCAACACCGAGATGGTCGAGATCGAGGCCCTCACCGACGAGGACCGCGCGTTCCTCACCGACGTCCTGACCCGCCACCGCGCCGAGACCGGATCGGCCGTCGCCGACCGCCTCCTCGCCGACGGCGGCACCGGACTCGACCGCATCGCCAAGATCATGCCGCGCGACTACAAGCGGGTCCTGCTCGCCCAGGCCGAGGCCGAACGCGAGGGCCGCGACGTCAACGAGGCCGTCATGGCCTCCGCACAGTCCTGACACGAGAGGAGGAAGGCACATGGCCGACCCCAAGGGCTTCCTGAAGACCACCGAGCGAGAGCTCCCCAAGCACCGACCCGTCGACGTGCGCATCCAGGACTGGCGCGAGGTCTACGAGGACTTCGACCGGGGAACCGTCACCAAGCAGGCCTCGCGCTGCATGGACTGCGGCATCCCCTTCTGCCACAACGGCTGCCCGCTCGGCAACCTCATCCCCGAGTGGAACCACCTCGTCCACACCCACGACTGGGCCGAGGCGATCGAACGCCTGCACGCCACCAACAACTTCCCGGAGTTCACCGGGCGGCTCTGCCCCGCCCCGTGCGAGTCCGCGTGCGTGCTCGGCATCAACCAGCCCGCCGTCACCATCAAGAACGTCGAGGTCTCCATCATCGACCGCGCGTGGGAGGAGGGCTGGGTCAAGCCCCTGCCCCCCACCACCCGCACCGGTAAGAAGGTCGCCGTCGTCGGCTCCGGCCCCGCCGGACTCGCCGCCGCACAGCAGCTCACCCGAGCCGGACACGACGTCACCGTCTACGAGCGCGCCGACCGCGTCGGCGGCCTCCTGCGCTACGGCATCCCCGAGTTCAAGATGGAGAAGCGGCACATCGACCGCCGCCTCGCCCAGATGAGCGCCGAGGGCACCGCCTTCCGCACCGGGGTCGACGTGGGCGTCGACATCACCGCCGAGCAGCTGCGCGCCGACCACGACGCCGTCGTCATCAGCGGCGGAGCCACCGCCTGGCGCGACCTGCCCGCCAAGGGCCGCGAACTCGGCGGCATCCACCAGGCCATGGAGTACCTGCCCCTGGCCAACCGGGTGCAGGAGGGTGACTACGACACCCCCGCCATCAGCGCCCAGGGCAAGCACGTCGTCGTCATCGGCGGCGGCGACACCGGCGCCGACTGCGTCGGCACCGCCCACCGCCAGGGCGCCGCGTCGGTCACCCAGCTGGAGATCATGCCCAAGCCGCCCGCCACGCGGCCCGACAACCAGCCCTGGCCGACCATGCCCATGCTCTACAAGGTCACCAGCGCCCACGAGGAGGGCGGCAAGCGGATCTACTCCGTCAACACCGTCGAGTTCCTCGGCGACGACAACGGCCAGGTCCGCGCCCTCAAGCTCGTCGAGGTCAAGCGCACCGACAAGGGCTTCGAACCCGTCGAGGGCACCGAGCGCGAGATCCCCGCCCAGCTGGTCACGCTCGCCATGGGCTTCGTCGGCCCCCAGAAGGAGGGCCTGCTCGACCAGCTCGGCGTGGAGCTGGACGGACGCGGCAACGTCGTCCGCGACAACGACTACCGCACCACCGTCGACGGCGTCTTCTGCGCCGGTGACATGGGCCGCGGCCAGTCGCTCATCGTCTGGGCCATCGCCGAGGGCCGCTCCGCCGCCGCCGGAGTGGACCGCTACCTCACCGACGACACCGCACTGCCGGTCGCCATCCCGCCGACCGCACGCCCGCTCGTCTAGCGACACCCGAACAACCCGCGCGCCGGGGGGAGAGGCTCCCCCCGGCGCGCGGCATGTCCAGAACCCGCAGGACCCACCTCCGGGGGCCGAGGCACCACAAGAGCCGGCGCCCCCCACAGGTCGAGCAAGCACCCGGGCCGACGACCGACCCCCACCCGTGGAACCCGGCTGACGAGCAACCACCGTCCACAGGCCCCTGGCCCGCCAAGAAGACAACTGGGATACTGGAAACAGGGGGAACCCACCCCACCACCGGGCGCCCACAGCGCCCCCGAACCAGTCTCGACCGCCCGCACCGCACCCCACAAGCCCGTGCCTCCGGCTGTGGACAACCTTCCGTCCACGGCGCCGCGAAGGGCCGCACATGCTCTACCGCATCATCGGTGACACGGCCATGGTCATCCACCTGGCCTTCATCCTCTACATGGCCCTCGGCGGACTCCTCGCCTGGAAGTGGCCCCGCACCTTCTGGATCCACCTCGGCTGCGCCCTCTACGGACTCGGCATCAGCGTCGTCGGCTGGCCCTGCCCCCTCACCCACGTCGAGAACTGGGGCCGCGAACGCGCGGGACAGACCGGACTCACCGAGGAAGGCTTCATCGACCACTACCTCACCGGCGTCATCTACCCCGCCGAGCACCTCGTCACCGTCCAGGTCGGCGTCGGCGTGGTCGTCGTCCTCACCTGGATCGGACTGGCCGTCCTCACCCTGCGCAGACGACGCACCAAAGCCCCCACCGCCGTCTGAGGACCCCCGCGCGTGCGGCGGCTGACCAGCCACCGCACGCACCCCTTCACCCCCGCCCCCGACGCCTCCTCCGGCGACCGCCGACGCATCCCCGGCCCCCGGACTCCCCCCGCCTCCCGGCCATCCGCGCCCCCGGCCGCCCCGGCCCTTTGGCTCCGAGCCCGCTACCCGGCCACCCGGCGATCCGACCACTCCGCCACCCCGGACCGCGCACACCCCCACCCCGGAGCACACACGCCACACCACCCCGGACCGCGCGTAAAGATCGCGAATGGATTGGCCCGCCAACCATTTCCCCGCCACGGCCGCGGACGTACCGTCGAAGACATGACCGTTGTGACCTGGGACTCTCTTCGCGCCGCAGAACTCTTCACCATGCGAAACGCCCGGCTCATCGACCGGCTCCGCTTCGCCCACCTGTTCCAGAACGGGCCCACCGAACCCATCCGCTCAGCGCTCTGCGCCTACCGCAACCTCGACGGCGGCTACGGCAACGGACTCGACCCCGACCTGCGCGGACACGCCAGCCAACCCGTCGCCACCGAACTCGCCCTGCGCTACCTCGACGACCTCGGGCCCATCCCCAGCGGCCTCGGCACCGGCATCTGCCGCTACCTCACCACCGCCACCAACCCCGACGGCGGCCTGCCCTGCGTGCGCCCCAACGTCCGCCACAGCGAATCCGCCCCCTGGTGGCGACAGCACCAGGACTTCACCAGCGACCTCGGCCTCACCGCACTCCTCGCCGGATACCTCCACAAACACAACATCAGCCACACCTGGCGGGACAACGCCACCGCCTACTGCTGGAAGCGCATCAACGCCCTGCACTGGACCGACCCCCACCAGGCCATCGGCATCTGCACCTTCCTCCAGTACGTCCCCGACCGCGACCGCGCCCTGCGCACCACCAGCCGGCTCCACCCCATGATCCGCGCCGTCATCGACACCGACCCCGAACCCGACCCGCACCGGCACGTCCACACGGCACTCGACCTCGCCACCCACCCCGACCACATCGCCCGGCCCCTGTTCACCGACGCCGAGATCCGACGCAACCTCGACTTCTTCGAACAGACCCAGCGCCCCGACGGCGGCTGGGACGCCACCTGGCAGCACTGGGACACCGCGGCCACCCTCGAACGCGAGGGCATGCGCACCGTCCAACGCCTGCGCATCCTGTGCGCCTACGGCCGCGTCAACACCTTCCTCCCACCACGCCGCCGCGACGGCTGACCGCGCAGGAGGGCAGGACGAGAGCCAGGGGCGGCGGACCCTCCCCGTCCCACGGGCCGGGTACCACACCACCCGAGGACCGCTCCCAGACGGCTAACCCAACGCCAGGAAACGCACCCCGGCCTCCTCCAAGGCCACACGCCCCCCACCCGACCCCGCACGCCCCGTCACCGCGCGCACCGCGGCCAACCCCGCCCCGCGCTCCGACAGAGCACCCGGGAACACCCCCTCCAACGCCTCCGCGTCAGCCGACCCGAACAACAGCCCCCGCACCACGTCCAAACCCCGGCCCGTCGTCCACGGCTCCCGCCCCAGCGCATCCGCCAGATCCAGACCGTGCACGACCACCTCCACCACACGCGTCACCAGGAACTCCGACAACAGCATCGGATCACCATGACGCGTCACCACCGTCCGCCCCGCCGACGCACCCCGCAACACCGGCTCCAGCACCGCCCACCGCTCCCGCAGCACCCTCCCCGGCTCCCCGGCGTCCGCACGACGCGCCGCCGCCTCCACCGCCGAGTCCACCCGCTCCCGGTTCACCTCCACCGAGAACCGCGCATCCGGCGAGTAGTACCCCGCCGCCGACACCAGCGCCCCCTCCGGTGCCTCCGTGACCAACATCCCCTCCACACGCACCACAGCACCCACCGTGTGCGCCGCCAACGCGGCCACGTCCCACGGAGCACACCGCGTCGCCAAGCCCGCCTCGGCCTCCGACAAACCCGACAGAACACCCTCCAGAGCCGCCACCTCGGCAGCCAGAGCCCCCAACACACCCACCCGACCCGACACGCCCACACCCCTCACCCACAGCGAAAGCGAAACCCTACCCAAAGCCCCGAACCCTCACCCAGGGTGTCCGCCGTTCGACTTCCCGCAGCCCCACATACGTCCTTTCGCAACCTGGTTTAGACCACTCCATCCCCCAGACGCTCTAGAGTGTTATGCGTGACACGTCGAGCAAAAATCGTCGCGACCCTCGGTCCCGCCACCTCGAGCCCGGAAGTCCTCCGCAAGCTCGTCGAAGCCGGACTGGACGTCGCCCGACTCAACCTCAGCCACGGAACCCACGACGACCACAGCGCCAACCTCGCCAACCTGCGAGACGCCGCTGAGGCCGCACAACGAGCAGTCGGCGTCCTCGCCGACCTCCAAGGGCCCAAGATCCGCGTCGGCACCTTCCCGGACGGCCCCGTCGACCTCAACGTCGGCGACGAGTTCACCATCACCACCGACGACGTCCCCGGCGACGCCCACCGCGTCTCCACCACCTACAAGGGACTCCCCGCAGACGTCCGCCCCGGCGACCGCGTCCTCATCGACGACGGCCGCATCGCGCTGGAGTGCACCAAGACCACCAGCACCGACGTCCACACCCGCGTCATCGTCGGCGGCACCGTCTCCAACCACAAGGGACTCAACCTCCCCGGCGTCGCCGTCAGCGTCCCCGCACTCACCGACAAGGACGAGGCGGACCTGCGCTGGGCCCTCCACCAGGGCGTCGACATGGTCGCCCTCTCCTTCGTCCGCAGCCCGGCCGACGCCGAGGAGTGCCACCGCATCATGGACGAGGAGGGCATCACCGTCCCCCTCATCGCCAAGGTCGAAAAACCCCAGGCCGTCGAACGGCTCCAGGACATCATCGAGGTCTTCGACGCAGTCATGGTCGCCCGCGGCGACCTCGGCGTCGAACTCCCCCTCGAGAACGTCCCCATGGTGCAAAAGCGCGCCGTCGAGCGCTGCCGCGACAAGGCCAAACCGGTCATCGTCGCCACCCAGATGCTCGAATCCATGATCGGATCCCCCCGGCCCACCCGCGCCGAGGCCTCCGACGTCGCCAACGCCGTCCTCGACGGCGCCGACGCCGTCATGCTCTCCGGAGAGACCAGCGTCGGCAAGTACCCCGTCGAGACCGTCGAGACCATGGCCCGCATCATCAGCGCCGCCGAGCAGGAGTCCCTGCGCGCCTCGCACATCCTCAACCGGGTACCCGAGACCACCGGCGGAGCCATCGCCCGCGCCGCCGCCGAGATCGGCGCCACCGTCGGAGCCAAGGCCCTGGTCGCCTTCACCATGTCCGGCGAGACCGCCCGACGCCTGGCCCGCTACCGCTCACCCATCCCGCTGATGGCCTTCACCACCGAAGAGGCCACCCGCGGCAGGCTCTCCCTCACCTGGGGAGTCGAGAGCAACCTCGTGCCCTGGGTCGACAACACCGACGACATGGTCCGCCAGGTGGAGGCCGAACTCCTCCAGCTCGGCGACTACCACAAGGGCGACAAGGTCGTCATCGTCGCGGGCAGCCCGCCCGGAACCACCGGTTCCACCAACTCCCTGCGCGTCCACCGCCTCGGCGACGCCGTCGCCCTCGCGACGCAGTAGGGAAACCCGGGCGCCCGCACCGGACGCCCCCGACGTGCCGCATCAGGTCCGGCCCGGAGGAGACGGCGTATGAGCCGCGCCGCCCACCGGGTCAGGACCAGGTGCGGCCCCGACGACCGGCCCCGCCGCACCGCCTCAGGCCGCCGACTCCCCGCGCGGCTCCGGACCGGCCGCCGCCGCGCCGCCCTCGGGCAGCACACGCTCCAACGGCATGTCCCACGGCAACAGGTTCCACGGACTGCGCGCGTCCTCCGTCAGCAGACCCAGCGCCGCCCACACCCGGTCCGTCCCGCCGTGGTCGCCCTCCACACCCTTCTCCGGCCACAACAGGTAACCCGCGTGGAAGGCCATCGACAACTGCTGCCACGACGCGTACCGCCGCTGGAGGTCCGAGGCCACCCGGCGCAACAGCGTCTGCGTCTCCACCGGACTCAGCCAGTCCAACGACGCGCCCCCGCACACCAGCCGGATCACGTGCACCGACTTCCACCACTGGTAGGCGCCGATGAGCACCGTCTCGTCCGCCTCGGCCACCCCCGTGACCGCGCGCAACCGGGCCACCTGCTCCTCACTCAGCCGCACGTGCGCCCCCGTCACCTGGCCGCCCCGCTCCCGCGGAAGACGCGACCTGGCCACCCCGGCGCTCAGATCCACCACCAGGTCCAGCTTCGGACCCGTGCGCAGCTCCTCCAACAGGGCGTCCACGGCCTCCAGCAGCGACTCGCGGTCGGTGACCCCCCACTGGCGCTCCAGCATCCGCTGGTAGGGACGGCGCAGGGACGGCCGTGCGACCACGTCCCAGGGCTCGGCCAACGCCACCCGGAACGGCGCCGCCACGGCCGCCGCCCAGCGCTCGGTGCTCAACGGCGCGTCAGGGTCCTTGGTGCGCAGGGCCGGGGACTCGCGCGAGCCCACCACCAGCTCCGCGAAGGAGCCGGCGACCAGCGCCACGACGGGCACGAACGCCCACCCCGGCTGGCCCACGGCCACGAGAAGGACGATGAGCAGCGCGACGGGAGTCAGCAGCCACGGCTGGCGGCGCTGGGAACCCCACGCCACCACGACCCAGGCGCCGATAACCAGTGCGCCGACGATCCCGGCCACCGCGGTCAGCACCCGCCGCTCCTCTCCTGAAGAATTCGCCTCTGGACTCCAAGGATCATGGACGCGCGACCGCGGAGGCGACCGAACCCACGGGTTGTACTCAGGTTGTGGCCGTGATGTGACCGGTCCAGTGGGGTTGCACCGGCATAAAGTGACAAAAGGCCCATTTGGGGCGGTGTCGGCTGGGTGGTTACGCAGGTTCCGGCCCGTCTGTCCGGTCCCTCAGTGCTTGGGCCCGACGAAGGCGTCCATGCGCGCCACGGCCTCCTTGCGCGATACCGAGATGGCCGTCTTGTCCTTGAACGGGGGTTGGCGCTGGATGTGGCTCGTCCAGGGAATGCCGAGCTGCTCCAGGGACGACGTGAAGATGCCCACGATGTCCTGCGACGTGTTGGAGAAGTGGTAGCGCGGGTACTCGTAGTACTCGTCCTTCCCACCCCCCTTCCGTATCCGGTTGAGGACACGGCATCCGTCGGAGTGAACCAGGCCCCGGACGAACGGCTCAGGGTGGTCGTCGACGATCTTCTGCTGCCAGGTTTCCAGGACGATCCTCCTGGAGTGCTTGTGGCCCGGTCCGTGCTGGGGGAACAAACACGGCCAGTGCTTGGAGGTGGCCTTGACCGCAGTGCACCCGTCTCCGCGGCTGGCACGGAAAGAGGTGACCGGGAACACCTTCTGCATGGCGTCGCTGCAGAGGCCTATCAGTCCCGGGTATTTGTTGTCGCAGAAGATCCAGAGGACGTACACCCCTCGTCGTGAGGCGGTGATGTGGCCATCTCCGAGATAAAGCCCCAGCAGGTAGGCGTAGGCGTGCTCATCAAGGCGTGCGTTGCTACACCTGGGGCAGTAGGTCGTGCGGTTCTGACGGCGGGCTTCGGTCGCGGGAGCACGACGGTTGCCGTAGCGCCAGTGCCTGATCGCCTGTACGGAGACACCGCACTGCGTCGCGATGGCTTTGTCGGTCAGGCCCAGAGCCTTGAGGCGGAAGGTTTCGTCTACTACGTCACGTGAATACATAGCGTGAATGGTTACTCATGGCTATGACATTCCGTTGATGGCTCAACTACACCGGGTTAGTATGCCCCAAATGACGAGAGCCGCCTGATTGAGGCGGCTCTTTGTGTGATGTCGTCGGTGCCGGAAGTGGGATTCGAACCCACACGCTCTTACGAGCCAAGGCTTTTGAGGCCTCTATGTCTACCATTCCATCATTCCGGCTTGTTTGTCCGGTTTGGCCTCGGGTCTTCGATCGAGGCCGCTCCGTCAACAGTGGTATCACGATTGACGCGCATGCCCGTCCCGACGTCCAGCATCCTAGCTGATCTCGGTAACCTCGTGTACGTGACGAGGACGCAGAGCCGTGTGGTGATCGCGGAAGACGAGGCCCTGATCCGTCTGGACCTCAAGGAGATGCTCGAAGAGGACGGCTACGCCGTCGTGGGTGAGGCCGGTGACGGTGAGACCGTGGTCCGCCTTGCCCAGGAACTCAAGCCGGACCTGGTGATCACCGACATCAAGATGCCCGTGCTCGACGGCCTCTCGGCCGCCGAGCGCATCGCCGCCGAGCGCATCGCCCCGGTGGTGATCCTGACCGCCTTCTCCCAGAGGGAGCTGGTCGAGCGGGCGCGCGAGGCCGGGGCCATGGCCTACCTGGTCAAGCCGTTCAACAAGGCGGACCTCGTGCCCGCCATCGAGATGGCCACCTCGCGCTACGCGGAGCTGTCCGCGCTGGAGTCCGAGGTCTCCAGCCTCCAGGAGCGGCTGGAGACCCGCAAGCTGGTCGAACAGGCCAAGGGGCTGTTGCAGAGTCGCCACGGGATGAGTGAGCCCGAGGCGTTCCGCTGGATCCAGAAGAACTCGATGGACCGGCGGCTCACCATGCGCAAGGTCGCCGAGACGGTCGTGGAGACCCTCGGCGGCTAGGCGCCGGGCGGTAAGCGCGCCTTACGCCCGCCTTCCAGCCGGGCTGAACCGATCGAACGAGGGGGCCGCACCCCAGCCGGGTGCGGCCCCCTCGGCGTCCCCGCCCGCGGCCTCCTCCGCCTCCCTCCGCCCGGTCTCCTCCGTGGTCCCTCCGGTACGCCCAGTGCGGCGGGAATGTGCAGATCAGGTACTTAACGGGTCGGAAACGAGACAGATGTTCAGGGTCAATGCGCCAGGTGTACCAGTTTGGTCTCGTTTGCGCACGATGGGATGACGGTTGGGTCACGTGGCATTAGCGCAGCTGAACAACTTGCCTAAATCGGGCTAAACTCACCGCACCGAACAGCAAAGGACAGCGGTGGCGAATGCGCGCATTCGGTACCGCCACCCTCAGATGCGCAAGGAGCGCGCGTGCGCACACGTCTTGTGACCGTGTTGCTCGCCCTGATCACCGCCATCCTGGTGATCCCGGGGCCAGCGGCGACGGCAGACGAACAGGGCGGTGAAGCGCTGCACGGTCAGATCCTCAATCCGGAGAACCGGGACCAGGGTGTCGAAGGCATCGTGGTCACGGTCTACGACGGCGAGGACGAGGTCGGGGCGGCGGAGACCGACTCTGAAGGAATGTGGGAAGTGGGGCTGCCCGGACCGGGCACCTACCGCGTGGTGGTGGACCAGGAGTCCGTCCCCGAGGAGTTCGCGGTGAGGGAGGCCCTCTTCGTCGACGGCGAGACCGAGGTGGAGGTGGAGGCGGACGACCAGCGCCCGCTCATCGTCGCCCTGGAGGCCGCGGGTGCGGCCGACGAGGAGTCGGCCTCTCCCTCGCAGGAGGAGACCGAGGACTCCGGTGGGGAGGAGGCCGACGGGGAGTCGTTGGCGCCCGCCACCGACAGCGGCGGCTCCTTCGGTGACCGGGCGATCCAGCTCACCGTGGCGGGCCTGCTGTTCGGCCTGGTCATCGCGGTCTCCGCGATCGGGCTCTCGCTGATCTTCGGCACCACGAAGCTGATCAACTTCGCCCACGGCGACCTGGTCACCTTCGGTGCGATGATCGCGCTGCTCTTCAGCACGGGTGCCGCGGGTATGGGCAACGCGCTGCTGGCGCTCTTCGCGGGTCTGGGGGCCGCGGTCCTGATCGGCGGCTTCCTGGAGTCCAGGCTGTCCCGGACGGTGCTGGTCGTCGCGCAGTGGGCGGCGATCCTCGCGGGTATCGCGCTGGCGACGGTCCTCGGCGTGCTGGGGGACGCGGTCGGCTGGAGCGTGCCCCTGTGGCTGGCGGCGGTGGTCGCGGTCGTCATGGGCGCGGTGCTGGGCGGGTCGATGGAGCGCTACATCTGGCGTCCGCTGAGGCACCGCAACGTGGCGATGATCCAGATGTTCATCGTCTCGATCGGTCTGGCGCTGGTCGTGCGCCACGTGGTCCTGGTGCTCTTCGGGGCGGGCCGGGAGCGTTACGCGGGCTTCCAGCTCCAGGAGATGGTGGAGCTGGGTCCGGTGTCGATGCCTCCGCGCGACCTGGTGGTCATGGCGGTGGCGGTCGTGGTGCTGGTGGGGGTGGCCTGCCTGTTGCAGTTCACCCGGATCGGCAAGGCGATGCGCGCGGTGTCCGACAACCGGGACCTGGCGGAGTCGTCGGGTATCGACGTGGACCGGGTCACGCTGTACGTGTGGGGGCTCGGCGGCGGTCTGGCCGCTCTGGGCGGTGTGCTCTACGGGCTCAACCAGGTGGTCGAGTACGAGATGGGCTTCCGTCTGCTGCTGATGATGTTCGCCGCGGTGATCCTCGGCGGCCTCGGCACGGCCTACGGTGCGATGGTCGGCGGCCTGGCGGTCGGCCTCGTGGCGATGCTGTCCACCCTGTGGTTCCCGTCCCAGCTCATGCAGGCATGGGCTCTGGCGCTGATGATCCTCATGCTGCTGGTCAGGCCCCAGGGTCTGCTCGGCCGGCGTGAGCGGGTCGGCTAGGAGAGAAGACGATGGACATCCTTTCGATCCTCGCCGAGTCCACCCGATCGGCGCTCGGCCCGATCGCGGCGATCTACGCGCTCGCCGCGATCGGACTCAACTTCCACTTCGGTTACACCGGGCTGCTGAACTTCGGCCAGGTGGGGTTCATGCTGGTGGGCGCCTACGGCGTGGGTATCAGTGTGGCGGTGTTCGACCTGCCGCTGGTGGTGGGTTTCGGTGTGGGCCTGCTGTGCGCGTTCGTGATGGCCCTGTTGCTGGGCATCCCGACGCTGCGGCTGCGGTCGGACTACCTGGCGATCACGACGATCGCGGCGGCGGAGGTGATCCGCCTGGTGTACCGGGCGGGCTTCGCCGAGCCGCTGACCGGCGGCGTCTACGGTCTGCAGAACCTGGCGTCGGACTTTCGCGCGGTCAACCCGTTCGACGGGGGTGAGCGCTACGGTTTCGGGGCGCTGTCCTACAACGGCAACCACCTGTGGGTCCTGGTGGTGACGTGGGGTCTGGTGCTGTTGATGGCCGGGCTGACGTGGATGCTGATGCACAGCCCGTGGGGTCGTGTCATCAAGGGCATCCGTGAGGACGAGGACGCGGTCCGCAGCCTGGGCAAGAACGTGTTCGCGTACAAGATGCAGGCGCTGGTGCTCGGTGGTCTGGTGGGTGCCCTGGCGGGGTGCATGCTGGCCGTGTACCAGGCGTCGATCCAGCCGGACCAGTTCAAGCCGCAGGTGACGTTCTTCCTGTGGGTGATCCTGCTGCTGGGCGGTGCCGGCCGTGTGTTCGGTCCGGTGCTGGGCGCGATGGCGTTCTGGTTCCTGATGAACTTCACCGACGGTGTGCTCCAGGGTTTCGGCTCGTTGGGGTGGCTGCCGTTCCTGGACGGTCCGGACTACGGTGCGATCCAGCTTGCCTTCGTGGGTCTGCTGCTGGTGCTGCTGATCGTCTTCCGGCCGCAGGGCCTCATCGGCGACCGCAAGGAGATGCTGATCAATGTCAAGTGACAAGGTGGACGGCGGCGCCGGTGTCGGGGTCGACCGCGTGGCCGGCGCGGAGCCGGTGCCGGGTTCGGCGAAGCCGGATCCGATCCTGGTGGCGGACGGTGTGCGCCGTTCCTTCGGCGGTCTGACCGCGGTGGACGTGGGGCACCTGGAGGTGCAGCGGGGGACGATCACGGCGTTGATCGGTCCGAACGGCGCGGGTAAGTCGACGCTGTTCAACCTGTTGACCGGTTTCGACCGGGTGGACGGGGGCCGGTGGACCTTCCAGGGCAGGCCGATCAACGGCAGGCGCGGTCACCAGGTGGCGCGTGCGGGGATGGTGCGGACCTTCCAGCTGACCAAGGCGCTGACCCGGATGACGGTGTTGGACAACATGCTGCTGGGTGCGCCGGGGCAGTTCGGTGAGCGGATGGCGGGTGCGTTCCTGCGTCCGGTGTGGCAGGGGCAGGAGAAGGCGAACACGCGGCGCGCGATGGACCTGTTGGAGCGTTTCAAGCTCATCGACAAGCGCGACGACATGGCGGGTTCGCTCTCGGGCGGTCAGCGCAAGCTGTTGGAGATGGCGCGTTCGCTGATGACCGATCCGGCCATGATCATGCTGGACGAGCCGATGGCGGGGGTGAACCCGGCGCTGGTGCAGTCGCTGCTGGGGCACATCACGTCGTTGCGCGACGAGGGCAAGACGGTGCTCTTCGTGGAGCACGACATGGACGTGATCATGGGTATCAGCGACTGGATCGTGGTGCTCGCCCAGGGGCGGGTGATCGCGGAGGGCCGTCCTTCGGACATCCGGTCCAACCAGCAGGTGATCGACGCCTACCTGGGTGCCCAGGAGGAGACGGCCGAGGCCCCGGGGAGTGGTGATGACTGAGAGCGCGAAGCCGAGTCCGGAGAGGGTCGCGGAGGGGGTCCCGGCTGAGGCCGGGGAGGCCGCCGCCGTGCAGGAGCACCGTGAGGAGGTCCTGGAGCACGCGGGTGGGGCGGCGCCGGTGGGCGGTCCGCAGGACTACCTGCTGTTGGCCAGGGAGCTGGTGGCGGGGTACGTGCCGGGGGTGAACATCCTCAACGGGTGCACCCTGACGCTGTCCGAGGGCGAGGTCGTGGCGATCATCGGCCCGAACGGGGCGGGTAAGTCCACGTTGATCAAGACGGTGTTCGGGCTGATCCCGGTGCGTGAGGGGGCTCTGACGCTGCGGGGGGCCGACATCGCGGGTCTGCCCGCGCACAGCCTGGTGGAGCGGGGGGTGGGCTACGTTCCGCAGACGCAGAACGTGTTCCCGTCGCTGACCATCGAGGAGAACCTCCAGATGGGGGCGTTCCTGCGGCCGCGGACGTTCACGAAGCGGTTCGCGGCGGTGGCGGAGCTGTTCCCGCTGCTGGCGGACCGGCGCAAGGCCAAGGCGGGGTCGCTGTCGGGCGGTGAGCGTCAGATGGTGGCCATGGGGCGTGCGTTGATGATGGAGCCGTCGGTGCTGCTGTTGGACGAGCCGACGGCGGGTCTGTCGCCGATCTACCAGGAGGAGGTCTTCCAGCGGGTCAAGGAGGTCAACCGGACGGGTGTGTCGGTGATCATGGTGGAGCAGAACGCGCGGCGCTGCCTGCAGATCTGCGACCGCGGCTACGTGCTGGACCAGGGGCGCAACGCCTACACCGGTACGGGCGCGGACCTGCTGAACGATCCCAACGTGATCGAGCTGTACCTGGGGACGCTGGCCAAGGGCTGAGGCGTCGGGGCGGGGGCGGGGCCTGTTGGCGGGCTCCGCCCCCGCCCGCTGTGCGGGGTGCGGCCGGTGCGCGCTTGCGGGGCCGGGTGGGTTCGTGCACAGGTCCGGCTGGGAGATGGCGTCCCGGGTCGGGACAAATTACCCTGGGAGGACGGGCACGTCCGTGTCCGGCCGCGGCCCCGCCCGCAGTGCGGGTCGGGGGCGGCGGGGAGAACACAGCGGCGCCGCGACGCCCGTGTCCGCCGGTGCGCAGGAATGCGGTACCGGTGTCGGGCGTTGGGAACCGTTGAAGAGGACGGGACCCGCTGCGGCGGGCCGGTCCAGACGCGACCAAGGGGGTCGCCGGCCAGCCGCTACCCCTTTCCAGAGGAGCTTTCCAGCATGACGGTTCAGAGCGAGACCACCGAGGGCATCATCCTCACCGACGAGGCGTCCAGCAAGGTCCGGGCGCTCCTTGAGCAGGAGGGGCGGGACGACCTGCGTCTTCGCGTGGCCGTTCAGCCCGGTGGTTGCTCGGGGCTGCGCTACCAGCTCTACTTCGACGAGCGCGAGCTCGACGGCGACGTCGTCAGCGACTTCGGCGGTGTGGAGGTCGTCACCGACCGGATGAGCTCCCCCTACCTGGTCGGTGCCACGATCGACTTCGTCGACACCATCGAGAAGCAGGGGTTCACCATCGACAACCCCAACGCCACCGGTTCCTGCGCCTGCGGTGACTCCTTCAACTAGGTTCGGGAGCGCCGTCGGGCGGGCCGGGGCGTAGGGTCCCGGTCGGCCGGGTGGCCCGGTTTCCGGGGGGAGGGCGGTTCGTGCCGCCCTCCCCCCCTTTTCGTGTGCGGGCGGGGCCCGTGGCGGGGCCCCGGGCCCGCGGTGTGCTCCGGGGCGGCCGCGGGCGGGCGTCCACGGCGCCGCGGGCGCACTGCACTACCCTGGGGCAGTCCGAACCGGGCACGTCCTCGGCATGCCCGCAGCCCCCGTCCGGTCAGCAGACCGACACCTCCCGACCAAGGAGCCTTCGTCCCGTGCGTATCGCGGTTGCCGGATCCATCGCCACCGACCACCTGATGTCCTTCGAGGGGCGTTTCGCGGAACAGATCATCCCCGACCAGATCCAGCAGTTGTCGCTGTCCTTCCTGATCGACGAGCTGGACGTCCGGCGCGGCGGTGTCGCCGCCAACATCTGCTTCGGCATGGGCGGGTTCGGCCTCAACCCGGTGCTGGTGGGCGCGGCGGGGGCCGACTTCGAGGACTACCGCGCCTGGTTGGACCGCCATGGTGTGGACACCTCCGCGGTCTACATCTCCGAGCTGCGCCACACCGCCCGGTTCATCTGCACCACGGACCGGGACCAGAACCAGATCGCGTCCTTCTACGCCGGGGCCATGGCCGAGGCCCGCAACATCGAGCTCCAGCCGATCGCGGACCGGGTCGGCGGCCTGGACCTGGTGCTGATCGGGGCCGACGACCCGGCCGCGATGGTGCGTCACAGCGAGGAGTGCCGCACGCGCGGTATCGCCTTCGCCGCCGACCCCTCCCAGCAGCTGGCCCGGATGGAGGGGCCCGAGGTGCGGGGTCTGATCGAGGGTGCGGCCTTCCTGTTCACGAACGAGTACGAGAAGGCGCTGGCCGAGCAGAAGACGGGCTGGTCCGACGCCGACGTCCTGGAGCGGGTGGGCACCCGTGTCACCACGCTGGGGGCCAAGGGGGCGCGTATCGACCGCGTGGGTGAGCCGAGCGTGCACGTGCCGGCCGCGACGGTGGGGGAGCTGGTCGACCCCACGGGTGTGGGGGACGCGTTCCGCGCCGGTTTCCTGGCCGCGCACTCCTGGGGGCTGTCGCTGGAGCGGGCCGCCCAGGTGGGCAACGCCACCGCGGTGCACTGCCTGGAGGCCGACGGGCCGCAGGAGTACACGCTGACCGGGGCCTCGCTCCTGGCGCGTCTGGAGAAGTCCTACGGGGCCGGGGCCTCGGCCGAGGTCGCGCCCTTCCTGTAGCCGGAGCGGGGCGGTCGCGGCGGGTGCCGCTCCGCCCCGTCCGCCGGGTCCGTGCGGCGACGGTTCCTCGGGTCCCGGGGGCCGGGCGTTCGCACCCCCGTCCGGGCCCGCCGGCGGGGGCCGCGCCCGGCTTCGGCCGCCGCTTCGGGTCGGGGTGGTGTCCGCGAACCCGTAGAGTGGGTAGCCGCGACCCGCACGACCCGTGTCCGATTGACGGACCGGGCCGCGCCCCGCACGGCCGCCGCTCCCTGGGAGACGGCGTCCCGCACGGGGAGCCCCGTGCCCGCCGGTGCGCTGAAACGCGTGCCGGTTACCCAGCCCAAGCCGTCCGCGCCGGGTCGCCGCGACGGTGGGGAACCTGTCCCGCTGCGTGTGCTCCGGCACGCCCACGCGGGCCCGGGCGCGCTGAGCGCCTCCCAGATCTAGGCCAGCCTTACCTGGGATTCCCCTGATTCATCCGGAAAGGACATTGCATGCGCTACACCGGACCGAAGGTGCGGTTGTCCCGGCGCGCCGGCACCCCGCTGACCCGTAAGGCGGTCAGCTACTTCGAGAAGCGTCCCTACCCGCCCGGCGAGCACGGCCGCCGCGTCCGCCGCAACAGCAGCGACTACGCGGTCCGCCAGGCGGAGAAGCAGAAGGTGCGCTGGTACTACGACCTGACCGAGAAGCAGATGCTGCGCGTCTACGAGAGCGCCAAGAAGCGCCCGGGGCGTACCGGTGAGGAGATGCTCGCCGAGCTGGAGCTGCGTCTGGCCACGGTCGTGCTGCGCGCCGGTCTGGCCGCCTCGATCTACGCCGCCCGCCAGTTCGTCAACCACGGTCACATCACCGTGGACGGCAAGAAGGTCGACATCCCGTCGTACCAGGTCAAGCCCGGCCAGATCATCAGTGTTCGGGAGAAGTCCCGCAACATGGTGCCGTTCGTCGAGGCCACCGAGGGTGTCCACGCCGACGACAAGATCGCCGGCTTCCTCGCCGTGAGCCACAAGGACCTGCGCGTCGCGGTCGTCGACCGTCCCAAGCGCGAGCAGATCCCGGTGCCCTTCGACGAGCAGCTGGTCGTGGAGTTCTACGCCCGCTAGGCGCTCGCCGAGCCGAGTGCACGGCCGCTTCCTCCCCGGGGAGCGGCCGACGCGGACCAGGCAGGCCGCGCGGACCCGGTCCGCGCGGCCTCGCCGTGTCCGGGGGTGGTGTGGAGCACGCCACGTCCCGGATTCGGCGGGGTGTGAATCGTTATCGCACCGGAACCGGAACTCCCGAGCCCCGTACCGCGGGGTTTTCGGCCCCCTCCTAACCTTCTCCCGCCCCCGGGGCGGGGGACGGCTGCCGGGCCCCGGAGCGGGTCAGTACATGCGCCGGATGTGAAAAGCGCTACCCCGTGCCAGGGGCTGCTCCGCGACGAACTCGTGCATCTTCATCCGGCACCAGGCGGGGATGTCCGCGCTGGCGGCGGGATCGTCCGCGGTGACCGCGATGACCGCGCCTATGGGCACCTCGTGCAGCCTGGCGGCGAGCATGATGATCGGGATGGGGCACTTGCGGCCCACCGCCTCCACGGTGACCAGAGGAGGCCGGGGCGGGTACTCGGGCACGGAAAACCCCCGTGTGTCGTCGTCCTGTGAGGACCATCCTGACCCGGTCACGTCCCTAAGGCGAACCCGGTTAAGGGCGTCGTAAACCCAGCGATACGCTCACCTTGTTCTCTCCTCGTGAAACGTCCACGCCGCCCCCGAGAGGCGGAGGGGACGCGATCGAAGAAAGGAAGAGGGCCCGGGGGAACGCCGGGCCGCGCTCCGTAGCCAGCCGGGAGGGCATCCTCCGCGGGCGAACGGGCCCGGCTCCACGTACCGCCGCGAGCTCCGCTCGGGGGTGTCGGCAACACGCTGACCAGGCAAGCCCCTGAACTGGGCGCTGGGCGGTTCGCGATAATGTTTCCCCCTGAAAAGCTTTGGATACTTAGGCCGCCCGTGGAGGTTCCACGGGCTACACCGCTGGGAAGGCAATCCGTGAGTCCGACCCGCCAAGAGAATCGGCGCCGCAACCTGCGCCGATGGGCACCACGCGGCGCCGCGCTCGCCGTGCTGGGGCTGGCCGCGACCGGCTGCGCGTCGAACGATCTCACTCGTTTGGGCATGCCGGAGCCGATCACCAACCAGGCCGAGCGTGTTCTCTCGCTCTGGCAGGGCTCCTGGGTGGCGGCTTTCGCGGTCGGCATTCTCGTGTGGGGGCTGATCGTCTGGTCGGTCATCTTCCACCGCAAGCGCTCTGAGCAGTTGCCGCCGCAGGTGCGGTACAACATGCCCATCGAAGCGCTCTACACCGTGCTGCCGATCGTCATCATCTCGGTGCTGTTCTTCTTCACCGCCCGGGACCAGGCGATCCTGCTCGACACCGACGAGCCGGCGGACGTCAACATCGAGGTCGTGGCCTTCCAATGGGCCTGGCAGTTCAACTACCTCGACGACAAGAAGGAGAACGGCGGGGAGGTGCTCTTCTCCGAGACGGGTATCCCCAACCCGGACGGCACCGCCGACCCCTCCACCCAGACGACCCTGGTGCTGCCCGAGGGCGCGACCGTCCACTTCGACCTGCACTCGCCGGACGTCATCCACTCGTTCTGGGTCCCCGAGTTCGGTTTCAAGATGGACGTCATCCCCGGCCGGGACAACGCCTTCCAGGCCGACCTGAACGAGGGCACGGCGGGCGAGTACGTCGGCCGCTGCGCCGAGCTGTGCGGTGTCGACCACGCCCGCATGCTCTTCAACGTCCAGGTCCTGCCCCAGGACGAGTACGACGCCTGGGCCGCCGAGCAGCAGCGGGCCGCCGAGGAGGCTGAGCTCGAGGCCGCCGACACCGGCGACCAGCCGGAATCCGGCGAGGGCTCCGGCGCCGAGGGTGCGGGCGCCGAGGGCGGCGACACCGACGAGGAGGGCACCGGCACCGGCGTCGGCGGCTCCGACGCCGAGGGCTCCGGTACCGAGGAGCAGGACACCGGTTCCGGCGGTTCCGACGCCGAGGAGAATGAGCAGTCATGAGCACCACCACGCCAAGCCCCACTCTCGCGGGCGGTCAGCGACCGTCGCGCAAGGGGTCGATGATCGTCAACTGGATGACGTCCACCGACCACAAGGTCATCGGGTACATGTACCTGATCACCTCCTTCGTGTTCTTCCTGTTCGGCGGTCTGCTTGCGGTGCTCATGCGCGTCGAGCTGTTCCTGCCGGGCATGCAGGCGATGTCCAACGAGCAGTTCAACCAGCTGTTCACCATGCACGGCACGATCATGCTGCTGATGTTCGCGACCCCGCTGTTCGTCGGGTTCTCGAACGTGATCATGCCGCTGCAGATCGGTTCGCCCGACGTGGCGTTCCCGAGGATGAACCTGTTCAGCTACTACCTGTTCCTGTTCGGCAGCCTCATCGCCATCAGCGGGTTCCTGACCCCGGGCGGCGCGGCCAGCTTCGGCTGGTTCGCCTACACGCCGCTGTCGGACGCGGTGCGCTCGCCGGGTCTGGGCGGTGACCTGTGGATCCTGGGCCTGGTGGTCTCGGGTCTGGGCACGATCCTGGGCGCGGTCAACTTCATCACCACCGGCCTGTGCATGCGCGCGCCCGGTATGACGATGTTCCGCATGCCGATCTTCACCTGGAACACCCTGCTCACCAGCGTGCTGGTGCTCATCGCGTTCCCGGTCCTGACCGCGGCCCTGATCGCCCTGGGCGCCGACCGCATGGTCGGCACCCAGGTGTTCAACGCCGAGCACGGCGGGGCCATCCTGTGGCAGCACCTGTTCTGGTTCTTCGGCCACCCCGAGGTGTACATCATCGCGCTGCCGTTCTTCGGCATCGTGACCGAGATCCTCCCGGTGTTCAGCCGCAAGCCGATCTTCGGCTACAAGAGCCTGGTCGCGGCCACCATCGCCATCACCGGCCTGTCGGTCACCGTGTGGGCGCACCACATGTTCCCGACCGGCGCGGTGCTGCTGCCGTTCTTCTCGTTCATGAGCTTCCTGATCGCGGTCCCGACCGGGGTGAAGTTCTTCAACTGGATCGGCACCATGTGGCGGGGCCAGGTCACCTTCGAGACGCCGATGCTGTTCGTCGTCGGGTTCCTGGTGACCTTCCTCTTCGGCGGTCTGACCGGGGTGCTGCTGGCCTCCCCGCCCATCGACTTCCACGTCACCGACTCCTACTTCGTGGTGGCCCACTTCCACTACGTGGTCTTCGGCACGGTGGTGTTCGCGATGTTCGCGGGCTTCTACTTCTGGTGGCCCAAGTTCACCGGAAGGATGCTCAACGAGAAGCTGGGCAAGTTCCACTTCTGGCTGCTGTTCCTGGGCTTCCACGGGACCTTCCTGGTCCAGCACTGGCTGGGCGCCGCGGGCTTCCCGCGCCGCTACGCCGACTACCTGCCCAGCGACGGCTTCACCGAGCTGAACCAGATCTCCTCGGTCTCCTCGTTCGTGCTGGCGGCCTCGACGCTGATCTTCTTCTGGAAC
>NYMS01000043.1 GCA_002529455.1 Glycomyces fuscus | reverse complement strand
TCAAACTCTCCATAAAGGTCTTGCAACCCTGCCCGACGGGTCGGGCGGGTGAACCTAGAAGTAATCCTGACCAACCGGGTCTCCCCGGCTAATCAAAGGAACCCTGCACACGAACCGTATGGTTGCGTGTGACGGGGCCAAAACAAACATGGCTTAAAGAAAATCAAACACGCGCTGTTGAGTTCTCAAGAAACAACCGCTCTTCGCTTACGAGCCCGTGTGGGCTTTTCCGCCGAAGGCGTTGTGCGTTTCCGCTTTGTTGTGTCTTTACTTTATCAGGTGTTCCGCGCCCCGCCAAATCGGCGGTTTGCGGTGTTTCTGATCGGGGTAAAGCCCGTTTCGCCTCCGCGTTTCCCCGGAAGCGCTCCCCGAGCCTAGCCGATTCAGAGCGGTGCTCGGACCGGTTCGTCTTGGAGAGGAAGAGAGTGCGCGTTCGCGGTCCGGTTCCGAGGCGGCCCCGAGGGGCCCTCGCCGTCCCGCAGCGACTCGTTCGAGTATAGGGAGGGTGGGGGCAGACGTCAAACCAGAACCCGGTCCGCGTGTCAACCCCGCGATCCGGGACCCTGTCGCCCCTTGCGGGCGGCTTGTACAGGCCCCTGTGACGTGCGCGGTCCTCACACCCGATCCGCGCTGTTACGTCGGCTTTTGTTCAGACAACGGGCATCCTGCCCAGAGGATTCCTTCTCGAAACCCCCACCCCCTGTGCCCCTGTCCACACCCCCGCGCTCGCAGGAGTCCTCCGAGGGCGACGGGCGCGGGACGGGAGGCGACCGGACCACGCCGGATGCCGGCGCGCGGCAGCCGGACACGGCCGTGGGCCGGTGCTCGGCACCGGCCCACGGATCGGCGCGTCAGCCGTTGAGGACGAGTCCGCCGATGTTGCGCTTGCCCTTGCGCAGCACGACGAAGCGCCCCTGGAGCACGTCCTCGGGACCGAGCACGGCCTCCACATCGGTGACCTTGACGTTGTTCACGTAGGCCCCGCCCTCCTGGATGGCGCGGCGGGCGGCGGACTTGCTCGGCGTCAGGCCGCTGCGCGCGAACACGTCGGTCACCAGCAGTCCGTCGACGGGCCCGTCGACCTCGACCCTGGGGACCTCGGCCAGGGCGGCGTCCAGCGTGCGCGCGTCCAGGTCGGACAGGTCCGCGCGGCCGAACAGGGCCAGGCTGGCCTCCTTGACCTTGCGGCACTCCTCCTCGCCGTGGACGAGGGTGGTGAGGTCCTCGGCCAGGACGCGCTGGGCGGCGCGGGCCTGCGGCCGCTCCTCGGTCTGGCGCTCCAGCTCCTCGATCTCGTCGCGACCGCGGAAGCTGAAGGTCCTCAGGTAGCGGACCACGTCGCGGTCGTCGGCGTTGAACCAGAACTGGTAGAAGGCGTACGGCGAGGTCAGCTCGGGGTCGAGCCAGACGCTGCCGGACTCCGTCTTGCCGAACTTGGTGCCGTCGGCCTTGGTGAGCAGGTTCGTGGTCAGCCCGTGCGCCTGGCCGTGCGGCTCGTTGCCGTCCATCCTGCGGACCAGGTCCAGACCCGCCGTGATGTTGCCCCACTGGTCGGAGCCGCCCGTCTGGAGCGTGCAGCCGTAGCGCCGGTAGAGCTGGACGTAGTCGTAGGACTGCAGGAGCACGTAGCTGAACTCGGTGTAGCTCATCCCCTCGCCGTCGAGCCGGCTCTTCACCGTCTCCCGGGCGAGCATCTGGTTGATGCTGAAGTGCTTGCCGACGTCGCGCAGCAGCTCGATGGCGTCGATCTCGCCGAGCCAGTCGGCGTTGTTGGCCAGGACGGCGTCGGTCGGCTCCGGCTGCTCCCCCTCGGGGGTGAAGCGCAGGAACGCGGACAACTGCCCACCCAGGTTGTCGACCCAGCCCCGCACGGTCTCCAGAGAGTTGAGCTGGCGCTCGGCGTTGGGCTTGGGGTCGCCGATGAGACCGGTTCCGCCCCCGACCAGAGCGATCGGGCGGTGTCCGGCCTGCTGGAAACGGGCCAGGGTCAGGATCTGGGTGAGGTGGCCGACGTGCAGGCTGCCCGCCGTCGGGTCGAAACCGCAATACAGGGTGATCGGACCATCGGCGAGCGCCTTGCGCAGTGCGTCAAGGTCGGTCGTCTGCGCGAGCAGGCCGCGCCACTGGAGTTCGTCGATGATGTCGGTCACTGTGTTGCTCTCTGTTGTGTAGGCGGGCTCCGCGGGGCCCGATCTGCCTTGAAGTGTAGGCCAGACGCCACGGAACGCCATCCGGTTTTCCTCCGTCCTCACGCTATCGGCTGTGGTGGAGCCGCTGTTCACACGGCCCCGTCGCGGCGCGGGTGCGATCCGCCTCCGAAGAACCCGGCCCGACCCGCTTGACCCGGTTGGCTAATGCCATTAGCTTTTTGGTTATCAGGGAAAGCCAAGCAGCAGGGAGCCCCACCATGCACCACCTCACGCGCCCCCGGGGGCGGATCGCCTACGACCTCCACGGAGCCGGGAACACCGGACCGCTCGTGGTCTGCGTGCCCGGCATGTTCGACCACCGCCACTCCTTCCGCTTCGTCGGCGCGGGCCTGGCCGAGGCCGGTTACCGGGTCGCCGCCATGGACCTGCGCGGCCACGGCGACAGCGACACCACCTTCGACGACCACACCAGCCGGGCCGCGGCCACCGACGCCCTGGCGCTCGCCGAGGAGCTGGGCGGCGGGGACGTGGTCGTCGTGGGCAACTCCCTGGGCGCGGCCGCCGCCGCCATCGCGGCCAAGGAGCGCCCCGACCTGGTGGCGGGCATCGCCCTGCTCGGCCCGTTCCTGGGTCCGCCCTCCCCCGGCCTGTTCACGCGCGTCGGCCAGCGGCTGCTCCTGATGCGGCCCTGGGGCCCCCGCGCCCTGGTCACCCTCTACGACCGGCTGCACACCGGGCGCAGGCCCGAGGGGCACCGGCACCAGCTGGAACTCGTCCTGGGGATGCTGCGCCCGGCCGACCGCTACCGCGCCGTGTACCAGACGATCTACGCGCCCAACGAGACCGTCACCGACGCCGAGGGGATGCGGGCCCGGGCCGTGGTGGTCATGGGCGAGCAGGACCCGGACTGGAAGGACCCCCGCGCCGAGGCGGCACGGGTGGCCTCCGTGGTCGGGGGCTCGGTGCTGATGGTGCCCGAGTGCGGCCACTACGCCCACGCCCAGCGGCCCGACGTGGTCGTGGCCGCCGTGGAGGCGCTGGTCGAGGAGGTCGTGACCGGTGCCTAGGGCGGGACTGACCCCGGCGGTGGTGGCCGAGGAGGCGGCGCGGCTCAGCGACGAGGAGGGGTTCGACTCCCTGTCCCTGGCCGCGGTCGCCAAACGGCTAGGAGTGGCCACGCCCAGCCTGTACAAGCACGTCGACGGGCTGGCGGGACTGCGCCGGGAGGTGGCGCTGCTGGGCGTGAACGGGATCGGCGAGGAGGTGCAGCGCGCCGCCGTGGGCCGGTCCGGTCCGGACGCGCTGCGCGCGACGGCCGACGCCTACCGCCGCTACGCACACGCCCACCCGGGGCGCTACGCCGCTCTCCAGCAGCTGCCCCTGCTGGCCGGGGCCGGGATCGAGCTGACCACCGACCCCGTGCAGGTCCTGGCCGCCGTCCTGCGCGGGTTCGGCATCACCGAGGACCAGACCGTGCACGCGATCCGGGCGCTGCGCAGCGCGCTGCACGGGTTCGTGGACCTGGAGACGCGCGGCGGCTTCGGTCTGCCCGAGGACGTGGACCGGTCCTACGCGCTGTTGGTGGAGGGGTTCGTCCGCGCCTTCCAGGAGTGGCCGGGCACCGCGCCCGGCGCAGCGGCGGCACACGAGGACACGAGGAAGAGGTAGGCGATGCTGGCAGGACACTTCGGAGTCGCGGGGATCGTCAGGGCGTGGCGCCCGGAGCTGCCCATGGGCGCGCTCCTGGTCGCGACGCAGCTGCCGGACCTGGTCTTCCTACCGCTGGCGGCGCTGGGGGTGGAGAGCGGAGGCGCGGCCGAGCCCGGCCTGAGCGGTTACGGATCCCTCCTCATCAGAGCGGAGTACTCCCACGCCCTGGCCAGCAACCTGGTGCTCGCGCTTCTGGTGGGCGGACTGGCGCACCTGTTCCTTCGTGAGCGGTGGGGTCGGGACGCCGGCCCGGTCCTGGGCGGGGTGGTGTTCAGCCACTGGCTCCTGGACCTGCTCGTACACCGGCCGGACATGCCGTTCCTGCCCGGTGGCGCCGGCGGTCTGCCCCTGCTGGGACTGGGGTTGTGGGAGCTGCCGGCGGCCGCTGCCGTGGTGGAGGGTGCGCTGGTGCTGGCGGGCACGGCCCTGTACGCCTGGCGCACGCTCCGGGACCAACCGGACCGTGTCCGGGCGCGGCTCTACAGCGCGGGTGTCGCCCTGCTGCTGGTGGGCTCCTTCCTGTTCGACCTCCTCGCGTCCTGACGTTCCCCCTCCCTGCGGCGCGGTCCCCCGGTGAGCGACACCTGGCCCCGTGCGGTGTTACGGCCCTCCCCCGGCATGGGCCAAGCTGGTGGACACGACCGTGCGCCGTCCGTGCACGGCGCCCAACCCCTTGTGGAGCCCCTGATGCCCAAGAAGGCCGCGTCGAAGATCGGTGGTCTGGTGTCCGCCGTGGTCGGCGTCCTCGCCGTCGCCGTGTTCGTGCTGTACCAGCTGGGAGTGATCGCGCCGGACTCCGAGCGCCCCGCCCGTCCACAGGACGACGGTTCCGCGGAGCCCCGGGACGACGGCGCCACAGGGCCGGGGGAGGGCGGCGCCTCCTCGTCGGTGGAGCAGGCCCGCCAGCAGATGGAGGAGCTGCGGGTGGAGGAGGAGAACGACCCGCCCGGGTACGACCGGGCGCTGTTCCCCCACTGGGACAGCGGTGTGCAGGACAACTGCACCACCCGGCAGGTGGTCCTGCTGCGCGACGGCGAGGACGTGCGGGTCGACGAGGGCTGCCAGCCGGTGTCCGGTTCCTGGTACAGCCCCTATGACGGGGAGACCCTCACCGAGGCGGAGGACATCGACATCGACCACATGGTGGCGCTGAAGGAGGGCTGGCGCTCGGGCGCCCACGCGTGGACGACCGAGGAGCGCGGGCGCTTCGCCAACGACCTGGACTCCTCCCAGCTGTGGGCGGTCAGCGCGTCGACCAACCGGTCCAAGGGCGACTCCGACCCCGCGGACTGGCTGCCGCCGCTGGAGTCCTCGCACTGCGACTACGTGGTCTCGTGGATCGAGGTCAAGCACGTGTGGGACCTGACCGTCGATCCGGACGAGGAGGCGGCGCTGCGCGAGGTGCTCTCGGGCTGCTGAGGCCGTCTCAGGCGGGGTCGGCGGCTCTGACTCCCCGTGCGGTGGCCAGGAGTTCCTCCTGGCCGACGAGGCCGAAGGCGTCGCGGACCTCCACCGCCACCCCCCGCGCGGGCGTCCAGAACGCCTCGGTCTCGCCGTGCAGGGCGGTACTGCCGTTGTTGTCGAACTCGGTGAGCTCCCAGTCGGGTGAGCGCTCGTGGTACTCGGTCAGGAAGTCGCGTACGGCGGGCAGGTCGGCGAGCCTGGCGCCGCGCATGACCAGGACCTGGAGGACCACCCTGGCCCCTCCCCCCTCCAGGGTCGTCTCCCACACCCGGCTGGAGAAGGACACCCCGCCCCACTCGTAGTCGAAGTCGGAGACCGAGGTCCGGTCGTCGATCTGGTCGGGCAGGTGCCCGATGGTGAATCCGTCCAACTCTCCCCCTCGTGTGCTGGCGGCGGCCGGGACCGCGACGAGCGCGAGCACGGCGGCGAGGACCGCCGCGACCCACCGGAGAACACGCATGGTCACCTCCGGCGGCGGTCGCGGGACCCTCCCGCACCGCCGCCACCTCTTATGGTGGGACCGCCGCGGGGCCCGTACCAGGGTGTCCTCGAACCTGTGGACAACCCGCTCCGACACGCGCGGGCCCGCGTCGGAGCCCCCTACCCCGGCGGTCAGGGGACGAACGTGTCGGTGAGGAACTCCGCGATCGCCAGGGACGACGTGGCCGCGGGCGAGGGCGCGTTGCGCACGCACACCACCCGCCCGTGGGTGTCCACGTGGAAGTCGTCGATCAGGGAGCCGTCCCGGGCCAGGGCCTGGGCGCGCACCCCGGACGGGGCCGGGCGCAGGTCGGCGGCGGCCAGCTCGGGCAGCAGCCGCCGGGCCTGGGCGGCGAACGCGGCCCGCGAGGCGGACACGAGGGTCTCCCGGGCGCCCACGGTCCAGTGGCGGCGGGCCAGGCGCCAGAACCCCGGCCAGGACAGGGTCCGCGCGAGTTCCCGGGTGCGCAGGTCGCGCGCACGGTAGCCCTCCAGCGCGGTGGCGAGGATGGCGTTGGGACCGGCCATGACCTCGCCGTGGACGTGGCGGGTCAGGTGGACCCCGAGGAAGGGGTACCGCGGGTCGGGGACGGGGTAGAGCAGGCCGTTCACCAGGTGGCGGCGCTCGGGGACGAGTTCGTGGTACTGGCCGCGGAAGGGCACCACCCGGGGGTCCTCGGCGGCGCCCGCCATGCGGGCGAGGCGGTCGCTGTGCAGGCCGCCGCAGACCACGAGGCGGTCGAAGCGGTGGACGAACCGCTCGCCCCGGGGGTCGCCGGTGAGGACGCGGACGCCGTCGTGCTCCTGGCGCAGGTCCAGAACGGGTGTGTTGAGCAGCACCCGGCCGCCGGACCGCCGCACGTCGTCGGCGAACTGCTCGGCGACGGCGACGAAGTCGGTGACGGCGGTGGTCGGCGAGTGCAGGGCGGCGACCCCCGCCGCGTGGGGCTCGATCGCGCGCAGGCCCTCGGGCCCCAGCCGGGTGACGCCGGGGACGCCGTTCTCCCGCGCGCGGCGTTCGATGTCGTCCAGGCGTGACTCGTCGTCGGCGTCGGCGGCCACGAGGACCTTGCCGACCTCCTGGTAGGGCAGCCCGTGTTCGGCGCAGTAGTCCCTGAGCAGTCCGACGCCGCGTCGGCACAGCGTGGCCTTCAGGGATCCGGGCCTGTAGTAGAGCCCGGCGTGGACGACGCCGCTGTTGTGACCGCTCTGGTGCGCGGCGACCCGGTCCTCCTTCTCCAGGACGGTGACGCGGGTGCCGGGGCGCCGGAGGGTGAGGCGGCGGGCGAGGGCCAGTCCGACGATGCCCGCTCCGATGACGCCGATGTGTTCGGTGCTGCGCATGGCGGCACGCTAGCAAGCCGGACCCGGGCGGGGGCGGGCGGACCGGTCACAGGGCGCGCAGCCCGACGAGGACGGCGTGCAGCAGGTCCTCCTTGCCGAGTGGGCGCGAGGGGCCGCAGCGCTGGAGCGAGCCGTCGGCGACCATGCCGGAGACGATGCCCCTGACCTGGCCGACCGGCAGGCGCACCTCGGCGGCGAGCTCGACGACGGTGCGTGCGCACAGGGCGTGGCGGAGGATGGCCTCGCGTTCGGGCCTGAGCTCCTCGTGGCGGCCCGGCATACGCGCGGCGACGACCAGGCTGAGCAGGTCGGGCTCGTCCGGTTCACCGCAGGGGACGCCGAAGGCGTGTGCGTCGGGGTCGCCCGCGGTCACGGCGAAGGGGCGCAGGAAGCGCTCCTGGCCGGGCTCCTCCTCCGGGGCGGGGCGGGCCGGGGGCGCGGGCGGGACGGGACGGGTTCTGTGGGTGCTGGCGGCCGCTTCGCGACCGCGGGCGCCGTCAGCTCTCACCGTTCCCCCTCGGCTGCGTGGGGGCGGGTGCGCGCGCCGCGCCGCCGGGCCACGGTCCGGGGACGGGTTCCTGCCCGAGGGGACGGCCGTGCGGGCCGGGGAGGCGGTATCCCCCCGTGCCGTCCGGCGAAGCGGTGCCTCCGGGGCCGCCGTGCGCGGGGGCGGGTCCCTGCGGTCCGGTGTGCGCGAGGACGACGCCGTGGAGGCCGGTCCCGTCCGACGGCGGCACGAGGGGCTGCGGGCCGGTGTGTCCTGGAGGTACGACGGGGACCTGCGGGCCGGTATGCCCGTGAGGTACCAGGGGGACCTGCGGACCGGTCTGCCCGGGAGGGCCCGCGGGGGCCTGGGGCCCGGTGTGCCCCGCCCCCACGGGGACCTGCGGGCCGGTCCGGTCCTCCCGTACGGGGAAGGGCTGGGGGCCGCTCTGTCCGGGCGGCGGCACGGGGGCCTGCGGGCCGGTCCGGCCGTGGACGGGGCCGTCCGCACCGTCCGGGGCGTCGCTGTGGAGGGAGATGGCCGCACGGGCGGGGAACGCCCCCCGTCCGGCCGGAACACCCGCGTCCCTGCCGTTCGCCGGTGGGCCCGTGACCGTCACGAGGTTGTCGACCGGCTCCAGCAGGGAGGCCGGGATGAGCACGGTCGCCCGGGTGCCCCCGTAGGGCGAGGGCCGCAGCCACACCCGGACCCCGTGCCTACCGGCCAGGCGGGAGACCACGAACAGGCCCAGTCGGGGGTCGTCGGGCAGGGCCAGGACGTCGAACTCGGGGGGCTGGGTGAGCGTGCGTTCGGCCTCCGCGTACCCCCGATCGGACATGCCCAGGCCCCGGTCCTCGACCTCCACCACCAGCCCCTCCGCGGCCGGGGTGCAGCCGACGTCCACGGGCGTGCCCGCCGGGGAGAACTGGGTGGCGTTCTCGACCAGCTCGGCGAGCAGGTGCACCACGTCGGCGACCACCTGCCCGTGCATGAGCACGCGGGGCGCCGAGGTCAGGCGGACGCGCTCGAAGTCCTCGGTCTCGGCGATGGCGGCGCGCAGCACGTCCACGAGCGGGCGCGGCTGGCGCCAGCGGCGGGCCGACTGCCCGCCGCCCAGGATGATGAGGTTGTCGGCGTAGCGGCGCGCGCGGGTGGCCATGTGGTCCAGGCGGAACAGGCGGCGCAGCGCCTCGGGGTCGTGTTCGTGGTACTCGATCTCGTCGAGCAGGCGGAGCTGGCGCTGGACCAGGGCCTGGTTGCGGAAGGCGATGCCCAGGAAGGCGCGGTTGGCGCCCCGGCGGATCTCGGCCTGGAGCACCGCCGCCTCCACGGCGGTGAGCTGGGCGGTGTCGAAGGCCTCGGCGACCTGGCCGATCTCGTCGTCCCCCCACTCGTCCAGCGGCGGCAGCTCCTCCTGGACGTCGACCTTCTCGCCCCGCTGGGCGCGGTCGACGATGCCGGGCAGGTCGCCGTCGCGGTCCAGGATCTGCTCGCGCAGATGGGTCAGGCGTCCGGTGAGGCGGCGCGAGGAGCGGCCGACCGCGGCGATGGCGACCACGCCGCCCCCCAGGGTGAGCACGGCCGCCGCGACGCCGAGGGAGACGCGCAGCAGGGCGGCGCTCCAGGCCAGGTCGACGGTGCGCTGGGCCTGGGTCCGGGCCAGGTCCTGCAGCGCGAGCGCGGCCTCGGCCGAGGAGGAGTCCCACGCGTCCGCCCTGATGCCGACGTCGGTGTTCCAGTCGGAGCCGGCGGGCTCCTCCCGCGGCTCGGCCGGTTCCGCGCGCGGGTACCGGGTGACCACCTCGCGGCTGAGCTCCTCCGCCCGGGACCAGGCGGGCAGGGAGACCACCTCCTCGTAGCGTGCGGCCACGCTGGGGTGCATGGCGGTGCCGACCGACTCCAGGGTGTCGCGGTAGGAGGCGGTGAGGTAGGTGAAGTGCGCCGTCTCCTCGTAGCTCATCTCGCCCCGGGCGATGTTGCCCGCGAGCAGTGCGTCGGCGGTGGAGTAGGCGGAGGAGGCGCCCATGAGCTCGCTGGTCAGGACGGCGTCGGTGAGGTTCTCCCCGCCGTCGGTGGTGTGCACGAGGGCGGTGGTGGCCCCGGTGGTGCCCTCCAGGACCTCGCCGTAGCGCAGGATGGTCTCCTCCTGGCCGACGCTGTGCCCGTCCACGTCCGCGCGGACCTCGTCGAGGACCCCGGCGCTGTCCACCAGGGCGCTCGCGCTGCGTTCGACCTCGTCGTCGCGGGTGCCGCGCAGCCGCTCGGCGAACGCGACGGCCTCGGCCATGGCGGTGTCGGTGTCCTCGCGCTGCCGGTCGAGGGCCGCGCCGACCTCGTCGTCAGGGGTGCCGGCGCTTTCGAAGCGGCCCAGGTGGACCAGGGAGAGGCGGCGTTCGGCGCGCACCTCCTCCGCCGCGTCGGAGAAGGCCTGTGTTCCCTCGCGGGCCTGGACGACGGCGCCCATGAACTGGACGGCGCGGATCGTGCCGACGGCGGCCACGACGAGCCAGAGCGCGATGAAACACAGGCTCGGGATGAGCACGATGCGGGTGAGCTGCCTCCGGATCGTGGGCGCGTTGTCGCGGGTTCTGCGCATGGCCCCCTCCAGCCTGTGCGGTTGCCGGCTGCGGTAGGGCGCCCCGGCGGCTTTCGGTCGAGCCGAGACTATCGAAAAATCCTTGCTTTATGCTGTCAAACGATCACTATCAGTTGTCTTTTCTTTGAACGCCTCTCTCCGGGGGATGTGCTACCCGGGCGCTCGCGGGGGACGAAGCCGCAGGTCCGGGCTCCGCGCGCACACGAAGAGGGCCGCCCGCTGTGCGGACGGCCCTCGGGAGGCGCACCGTTCTGTGCCAGGGTACGGCGTGTCGCGCCCTCGGGCACCGCCGGGGAGGCCGTGTGGTCGCGGCTGCGCGCCGTCAGGACTCCGGGCGGTGCCGGGAACCCACCGGGGCGGGCAGTTCGTCGACCGTGGGCGGCTGCTCCACTCCCAGGGAGTTGAGGACCTCGGCGTAGCGCAGGGCGGCGATCTTGCCCAGCAGGCTGTCCGCGCCCAGGGGCGCGCCGAGTCTGGCCCCGAAGCGCGCGGCGAGGGCCTCCAGCTCCTCGCGGGGCAGCTCCGGCCCCAGGGCGCTGGGCGCGATCACCGGGCGCTTGCAGCCGCCCTGGCGCAGCTGGCCCACGACCTGCTCGACCGCGGCCTCGTTCTCGAGGTCGGCGGGCAGCACGGTCAGGCCCAGGCGCGCGGCGAGCAGGACCGCGCTCACACCGGCGGCCCCGGCAGCGGCCTCGCCGCCCACGGCCCCGACGATGATGCCGTCCGCCATGGTGGTGTCGCGGGCGACCACGCTGATCAGGCGCATGCGGTCGGCGCGCACGTATCCCGACTCGGCCAGGCGCAGGTGCAGCACCTCGGCGAGCATGGGGTGCGGGCCCAGGCCCTCGGTGACGCGCACGTCGGTGCCCGTCTGGGCGACGGCCGCCTCGATCGCGGCGGACATGCCCGCGTGCGGTGCGGTGACCAGCGGGACGACGACGGCGGACAGGGGGCTGCCCTGCGCGTCCTTGAGATCGGTGAGGGCCTCGGTGAGGCTCTGCTCGTCGCCCTCGGTGTGGCCGTAGCGGATGGTGACCTCGGGGCGGTAGGCGCGCACGAGGTCGGCCATCCGGGCACCGATCGACTCACCGTCGGCGCCCCTGGCCCGGTCGGCCGCGCCCGGGACCGCCATGATCAGGGCGGGGGTGCCGAACCAGTTGTCGAAGGACAGCGGGTTGCGGTGGCGGCCGGAGCGCCGCTTGGGCAGTTCGCGTGGGGGAAGTCGGTCAGAGTTTCGCATACCAGGATTCAGATGAGAGGCGGATGGGGTGCCCGGTGGGGCCGGTGGTCACTGCCGCGACATTGTAGCGTTCGGCACCCTGTTTCATGGGCGTGTCCCCCGAACGTATACCGGATCGAATCCGCAGGGAGTGCCCGGGTCGGCGACCCGTACGTGTCACCCGCTCATGACGGGGCTCCGGCCCCGGATCACGTGGGTGACCAGCTCCACCAGCACCTCCTTGCACGAGTCGCGCTCGCGGGCGTCGGCCATGACGATCGGCACCTCGGAGGAGATGTCCAGCGCCTCGCGGACCTCCTCCCGACGGTAGGCGGTGGAGCCCTCGAAGCGGTTCACCGCGACCACGAACGGCACCCCGCGGCGCTCGAAGAAGTCCACGGCGTGGAAACAGGTGTCCAGACGGCGGGTGTCGGCCAGCACGACCGCGCCCAACGCCCCCTGGGACAGCTCGTTCCACATGAACCAGAAACGGTCCTGTCCGGGGGTGCCGAACAGGTACAGGACGATGTCGGGGTTGATGGTGATGCGGCCGAAGTCCAGGGCGACCGTGGTGGTGGTCTTGTCCTCCACTCCCCCCAGATCGTCCACGCCGTAGCTGGCCTCGGTCATCACCTCCTCCGTGCTCAGCGGGGCGATCTCGCTGACGGAGCCGACCAGTGTGGTCTTGCCCGCGCCGAATCCCCCCGCCACGATGATCTTGACCGCCTGGGGGATCGCCTCCTGCGGCCTGGTCTCAGAGTCTGCGGATGCCATCAAGTACCGCCTGAAGTACTTTCTTCTCGGGAAGCTGGGTCATGGGCGCCCGGGTGCGCACGTCGCCGTCGGCGAGGAGGTCACCCAGGAGCACCCTGACGACGGTCAGGGGGATGTCGAGCCGAGCGGATATCTCGGCCACCGATATTGGTCTGCGGCACAGGCGCAGGATGGCCTGCTGTTCGGGTTCCCCCTCCCGGTCCCCGCGGTCCGCGGCGGCGACCACGATGGTGACCAGGTCCAGGCGCGGGCCGCTGCGGGGCCGGGTACGGCCCCCCGTCATGGTGTACGGGCGCACGAGCTGGCCCGTGGGGGCGTCGCCGAGCACGATCCCCGCGGAGGGGCCCTCGGACGTCGGGTGCCCGCGGCCCCCGTACCAGGTCGGCGCCCGGTGGCCGGACAGCGGTTGCGCCGCCTCGTCCAGGGCGGCGGGACCGGCCGGTGGCACTCCGGGCCGCTCTCCGGAGGTGCTCATGAACCGGCGCTCCCCGTGACGGTGAGGTGGCCCGGCCTGCGCGGCGCGGCGGTGAGGAACTGGCCCACCCGCTTGACCCGCAGGTTCATCTCGTAGGCGACCAGTCCGACGTCGGCGTCCTCGCCGGCCAGCACCGCCAGGCACGCCCCCGCGCCCGCCGCGGTGACGAAGAGGTAGGAGTGCTCCATCTCCACCACGGTCTGGCGGACGTCGCCGCCGCCGAAGTGGCGGCCCGTCCCGCGCGCCAGGCTCTGGAACGCCGACGCCAGGGCCGACAGGTGCTCGGCGTCCTCAGAGGCCAGCCCACGCGAGCCCCCGAGCAGCAGTCCGTCGGCCGACAGCACGATCGCGTGTTCGGCTCCGACAACGCGGTCGACCAGGTCGTCCAGGAGCCAGTCCAGGTTGTCCGCGGCCTTGCTCTTGCCCACCATGTCAGTCGCTCTCTCCCGTGTGATCGTCGGTGCTCGCACCGACCTGACCGTCACTGCTGTGTTCACGCCCGTCAGCGTCGGCCCCGATGTCCGCGGCCCGGCCGAGCCGGGTCCCGGTACTGAAGGCGTCCATCATCCGCCGTGCCTGTTCGGGGCTGCGCTGCGGTGAGCCCGGGGGGTCGGGTTCCTCGCGCCCCGGCAGGTCCGCGGCTCTGAGCTGGGGGGCGATACTGGCCTGCCGCCTGCGTCGGGGGAGTCCGGGGCGGTCGGGTCCGGCGCCGACCCGGTCGGGACCGGTTTCGGTCCCGGGGGCCGCGTCGGCGGGTTCGGGGTCGGGGGCGGGCGGGGGTACCCGGCGCAGCAGGGGCGTTCCGCGGGCCGGGCGTCCGCCGTCGCCGTCACGGGGGACCGGGCGCAGGACGGGCCGGGTCCGGTGGGGGGCGTCCTGCGCGGTGAGCAGGTCGCTGTGCTGCTGTTCGGACGACTCCCGCGGCGCCGGGTGGGCGCCCTGGCGGACGGCGACGCGGGGTCGTTCCGGAGCGTTGGAGGAGGAGGCGACCAGGGCGCCGGGGATGAGCACCACGGCCCGGGTGCCGCCGTAGGGCGAGTGCCGCAGCTGCACCCGGATGTCGTGCTTGGCCGCGAGGCGGGCGACGACGAACAGGCCCAGGCGCGAGTCCCCGTCGGAGGTCATGACGTCGAACTCGGGCGCCTCGCTGAGGGTCCGGTTGGAGCCGGTCAGGACCTCCTCCGTCATGCCCAGGCCCCGGTCCTCGATCTCCACGGCCACGCCCTTGGGTACGGACTCGGTGGCGATGGTGACCTGGGTGTGCGGCGGCGAGTAGGCGGTGGCGTTCTCGACCAGCTCGGCGAGCATGTGGATGACGTCGGCCACGGCGGTGCCGGACAGCGACAGGTCGGGGACGGAGGTCAGCCGGACCCTGGTGTACTCCTCGGTCTCGGAGATGGCGCCGCGCAGGATGTCCACGAGCGGGACGGGGTGGCGCCAGCGGCGGCCGGGCTGGGCGCCGCCCAGGATGATGAGGTTCTCGGCGTGGCGGCGGCCCCGGGTGGCCAGGTGGTCGAGCTGGAAGAGGCTCTCCAGCAGGTCGGGGTCCTCCTCCTCGCGCTCGACCCGGTCCAGCAGCTGGAGCTGGCGCTGCAGGAGGGACTGGTGGCGGTGGGCGATGCCCAGGAAGACCCGGTTGACGCCCGCGCGGATGTCGGCCTGCTTGACCGCGGCGGCGACGGCGGTGCGCTGGGCGATGTTGAAGGCGTCGGCGACCTGTCCGACCTCGTCGTCACCGTGGTCGAGCTGTTTCATCTCGGTGTCGAGGTCCACCTGCTCCCCCGTCTCCAGGCGGCGCACGATGCGGGGCAGGTCGCTGCGCGCGCTGCCCAGGGTGTCGGCGCGCAGCCGGGCGAGCCGGTAGGTGAGGCGTCCGGCGGAGCGGGCGGCCACACCGTAGGCGAGGGTGCCCGCGAACAGGGAGATGATGCTGCCGCCCACGGCGAGGGTGAGTATCCAGGAACTGGCCTCCTCGGTGGCGGTGACGACGGCTTCGGCGCGCGCGGCGGTGATGTCGGCCAGGTCGGCGTTGACCTGGTCGGCGGCCTCGCGCCAGCCGTCGAGCCCGTCGGGCGGCGCGGGGTCGCGGACCTGCTCGCCGGTGAGGGCGTCCACGCTGACCGCGGCCTCGTGCGCGGCGAGGGTGTCGGCGATGGCCAGGGCGTCCCGCCAGGGACGGCTCTCGGCGAGGGCGGTCAGGGCGGGGGGGTCGCGGTCGTCGGCGGCGGGTCCGGGAGGGGCCGTGGCGACCCGGTGGCGGGCGTCGGTGGTGAGCGCGGCGACCTGTGTCTGCTGGAAGCGGTCGAGGGAGTCCTCGGCGACCACGGCGCCGATGAGGGCGTCCGCGTGGCTGAAGCTCTCCTGGGCCCACATCAGGTCGGTGGCGGCGGCGGCCTCGGCGGTGGCGGGGCCGTTGTCGAGGGAGCGCGCGGTTCCGGCGTAGAGGCGGATGCCCTGCCCGATCGCGGTGGTGTAGACGGTGAGGGCGTCCTGGGGCGGGCCGGGCTCGGCGAGGTTCTGGGCGCGCAGCTCCACCACCGCGGACAGGGAGGCGAAGAAGTCCTCGGTGAGGGGCGCGGTCACCGGGTCGTCCGGGTCGCCGATGGTGCTGCGCAGATCGTGGACGGGGGCGAGCGCCTCGTCGGTGCGCGAGGCCGCCTCGGCCAGGGCAGCGCGGCCCTCCTCCGCGGGGGCGGCGAGGTACTCGGCGCTCAGGCGGCGCTCCTCCTGGAGGAGGGTGAGCGCGGCGGCGAGCTGGATCCCGGCGCGGCCGTCGCCCACCGAGGACCGCAGCGACACCGCCTGGGCGAGTACGGCCGTGCTGAGGACGACGAACAGCGCCAGGAAGGTGATGCTGGGGATCAGCACGATCTTGTTGATCTGAGCCCTGATGGCGCTGCGGCCGGTGCCTCCCTTGTTCCCCATTGCGTTCCTCCCACGGACTGGTCGCGGGCGCCTGTCGGGCGTGGTCGCACCGCACGACGCGCGGATGCGCCGGGGGGCCGTGCACCGAGGAGATCGTCACGGTTCGCACAGGGCAGACCACGCCTGGTGCCCGCAGACTCAGGACGTTACCGCACTCTCACCGCGGGTGCCGGGCGAATCCCAAAATGGGCGCGACGCGGGTGCGAGGGCCGGGAGGCGGTCCCGGAGGGGGTCCGAACGCGTACGGGCGCGCCGGCCCCGGTGCGGGGCCGGCGCGCCCGTGGGGGTCGCGCGGGGATCAGGCGGTGAAGGCCTTGCGGTGTTCCTCGACGCCCGAGCGCAGCTTCTCCAGCTGCTCGGCCACGCGCACGGGGGCTGTGCCGCCACGGCCGGAGCGCGAGGCCAGCGAGCCGGACACGGTGAGGACCTCGCGCACCGCCGGGGTCAGGTGCTCCGAGATGGCGGCGAGGTCGTCGTCGCCGAGGTCGGGCAGGTCGATGCCGCGCTCCTCGCACACCCGCACGCAGGTGCCCGCGATCTCGTGCGCCTCCCGGAAGGGCACGCGCTCGCGCACCAGCCACTCGGCGATGTCGGTGGCCAGGGAGAAGCCCTGCGGGGCGAGCTCGGCCATCCGGTCCGTGTGGAAGGTGAGGGTGGCGACCATGCCGGTCATGGCGGGCAGCAGCAGGTGGAGGGTGTCCACCGCGTCGAAGACCGGCTCCTTGTCCTCCTGCAGGTCCCGGTTGTAGGCCAGCGGGAGCCCCTTGAGGGTGGTGAGCAGCCCGGCGAGGTCGCCGACGAGGCGTCCGGCCTTGCCGCGGGCGAGTTCGGCGACGTCGGGGTTCTTCTTCTGCGGCATGATCGAGGAGCCGGTGGAGAAGGCGTCGTCGAGCGTGACGAAGGAGAACTCCTTCGTCGCCCACAGGATGACCTCCTCCGAGAGCCGGGACAGGTCCACGCCGATCATGGCGGTGACGAAGGAGAACTCGGCGACGACGTCGCGGGCGGCGGTGCCGTCGATGGAGTTGTCCGCCGAGTCGGGGAAGCCCAGCTCCGCCGCGACCGCCCGGGGGTCCAGGCCGAGGGAGGACCCGGCCAGGGCGCCGGAGCCGTAGGGGGAGACCGCGGCGCGGCGGTCCCAGTCGCGCAGCCGCTCGACGTCGCGCACCAGCGGCCAGGCGTGCGCCATGAGCTGGTGGGCGAGCAGCACGGGCTGGGCGTGCTGGAGGTGGGTGCGGCCGGGCATGGCGGCGTCCGGGTGGGCCGCGGCCTGGTCGGCCAGGGCCTGCACCAGGTCCAGGAGCTGGTCGGCGATCTGCCGGGCCTCCTCGCGCAGGTACATGCGCACGAGGGTGGCGATCTGGTCGTTGCGGGAGCGTCCGGCGCGCAGCCGTCCGCCCAGTTCGGCGCCGACCCGCTCGATGAAGCCGCGCTCCAGGGCGGTGTGCACGTCCTCGTCCTCCAGGACGGGGGTGAACGCCCCGGAGGCCACGTCGGCCTCCAGCCGGTCCAGGCCCTCGATCATGCGGTCCAGCTCGTCGCCGGTGAGCAGGCCCGCGCGGTGCAGGGCGCGGGCGTGGGCGCGCGATCCGGCGATGTCGTGGCGGGCCAGGCGCCAGTCGAAGTGGGTGCTCAACGACAGGCGTGCCAGGGCCTGGTCGGGGCCGCCCTCGAAACGGCCTCCCCACAGGCGCAGCGCCTCGGGCTGGTCGGCCATGGTGGTCTCTCCTTGACGTGTGGTGCGGCGGTGCGGGGCCGGGGCCCCGCGCCGCGCGGGTGCTACTCGTGCGGGCGCTGGTCGCGCGGCCCGGCGGTTCCGGCGGGCGTGCCGAGGGCGTTCTCGTACGAGGTTACGGTCTGCGGTCGGCCAGCCGCAGGAGGGCGGCGGCGAGGTCCTCGCCGCCCCGGGGGTCGCGGGAGATGACCAGGATGGTGTCGTCCCCCGCGATGGTGCCCAGGATGGCGTGGAAGTCGGTGTGGTCGATGGCCGAGGCCAGGTACTGGGCCGCGCCGGGCGGGGTGCGGACGATGACCATGTTGGCGGAGGCCTCGGCCGAGACCAGCAGGTCCTCGGCGAGGCGGGTCAGGCGCGCGCCGGAGACCTGCTCCAGGTCCAGGCTGTCGGGGCGGGTGCGCTGGAGGCGTTCGCCCCCCTCCCCCGGCAGGACGTAGACCAGGTGGCCGTCGGCGGTGCGGAGCTTGACGGCGCCCAGCTCGTCCAGGTCCCGGGAGAGGGTGGCCTGGGTGACCTGGACGCCCGCCTCGGCCAGGCGCCTGGCCAGTTCGCCCTGGGACCTGACGTCCTCACGGGTGAGGACGTCGGTGATCCGGGCGTGTCTGGCGGCCTTGGTCATCGGCGCCGTGCCGCCGTTCTCCGCCGTCATGGCCGGAGGGCTCCGGGGTTGTCGCTGGCCTCCAGCAGGAAGGCGAGCAGGGCCTTCTGGGCGTGGCGGCGGTTCTCGGCCTCGTCCCAGACCACGCTCCGCGGCCCGTCGATGACCTCGGCGGAGATCTCCTTGCCGCGGTAGGCGGGCAGGCAGTGCAGGACGACCGCCTCGGGGTGGGCGGTGGCGAGCAGGTCGGCGTCGATCGCGTAGGGGCGGAAGGGCGCCTCGCGGTCGGCCGCCTCGTCCTCCTGGCCCATGGACACCCAGGTGTCGGTGGCCAGGACGTCGGCTCCCCGTGCGGCCTCGCGGGCGTCGGCGGTGACCGCGACCGATCCGCCGGTGGTGGCGGCGATCTCGGCGGCGCGCGCGACCACGGCGGGGTCGGGCTGGTGCCCCTCCGGGGCGCCGACCCGTACGTGGAGTCCGGCGGTGGCGCCGCCGAGCAGGTAGGAGTGGGCCATGTTGTTGGCGCCGTCGCCCAGGTAGGCGAGGGTGAGCCCGGCCAGGGTGCCCTTGTGCTCGCGGACGGTCTGGAGGTCGGCGAGGATCTGGCAGGGGTGGAACTCGTCGGTGAGGGAGTTGACCACCGGGATGGAGATGTGGGCGGCCAGGGTCTCCAGGTCGCTCTGGGCGAAGGTGCGCCACACGACGGCGGCGACCTGGCGCTCCAGGACGCGGGCGGTGTCCTCCAGGGGTTCGCCGCGGCCCATCTGGGTGCTGGCGGTGTCCAGGACCAGGGCGCTGCCGCCCAGGTCGGCGACGCCGACGGCGAAGGACAGCCGGGTCCGGGTGGAGGGCTTGTCGAAGATCAGGGCGACGGTGCGCGGACCGGCGAGCGGCCGGTGGCCGAAACGGTCCTTCTTCATGTCGTCGGCGAGGTCGAGGACCCGGGCCTGCTCGGCCGGGGTCAGGTCGTCGTCACGCAGGAAGTGGCGGGTCACGGCTACTGCTGCTCCTTCGTCGCGGCGGCCTCGGCGGCGTCCAAGATGGTGGGCAGCGCCTCGATGAACAGGCCGATCTGTTCGGGTGTGATGACCAGGGGCGGGGCGATCCGGATCGCGTCGGGGGCCACGGCGTTGACGAGGAAGCCGCGGACGGCCGCCTGTTCCTGCACGTGGGCGGCGTGCGGTGCGGTGAGCTCCAGCGCACGCCACAGTCCGCTGCCGCGCTGTCCGGCCAGCAGGGGGTGGTCGATGGCGTCGATCTGCTCGGCGAGCAGGTCGCCCATGACGGCGGTGTGGGCGAGCAGGTTCTCGCTCTCGATGGTGTCGAGGACGGCGAGGGCCGCCGCGCAGGCGACGGGGTTGCCGCCGAAGGTGGAGCCGTGCTCGCCCTTGGCGAAGGCGTCGGCGTAGCGGCCGAAGCCGAGGCAGGCGCCGATGGGCAGGCCGCCGCCCAGGCCCTTGGCCAGGGTGAGCACGTCGGGGCGCACGTCCTCCTCCTGGTGGGCGAACCAGCGGCCGGTGCGGCCGATGCCGCTCTGGATCTCGTCGAGGACGAAGGCGGCGCCGGTGTCGTCGCAGATGCGCCGGACCCCGGCGAGGTAGCCCTCGGGGGCGGTGACGATCCCGGCCTCGCCCTGGGTGGGTTCGGTGAACACCGCGACGCAGTGCTCGTCGACGGCCTCGGCGAGGGCGTCCAGGTCGCCGTGGGGGACGAAGCGCACGTCCATGCCGAAGGGGCCGAAGGGCTCGCGGATGGCGTCCTTGCCGGTGAGGGCGAGTGCGCCGGAGGTGCGGCCGTGGAAGCCGTGGGCGGCGGCGACGAAGTAGTGGCGGCCGGGGCCGGCGGCGCGCTTGACCAGTTTGAGCGCGGCCTCGTTGGCCTCGGTCCCGGAGTTGGTGAAGAAGACCTTGGCGTCGCCGCCGACCAGGCCGATCAGGCGCTCGGCGAGTTGGACCTCGCGTTCGTGGACGAACAGGTTGCTGGTGTGGGCGAGCGTGGCCGCCTGGTGGGCGACCGCCTTGACCAGTGCGGGGTGCCCGTGTCCGAGGCTGGAGACGGCGATCCCGGCGATGAGGTCCAGGTACTGGCGGCCGTCGGCGTCGTAGACCTCGCAGCCGCGCCCGAGGGTGAGGGCGACGGGCGGGACGCCGTAGGTGGGCATGAGCGAGGCGGCGAAGCGCTCGCGCAGTTGGGAACCGCTGGTCACTGTACGCCTCCTGTGTTGGTGACGGTGGTATGGGTGTTGCGCCAGGGGCGCGGGGTGTGGCCGTTGCCTGCGAGCAGGGCGGCCTCCAACTCCTCGTCGGCGACCATGGTGCCCACGCCCTGGTCGGTGAAGACCTCCAGGAGCAGGGAGTGGGGCACGCGGCCGTCGATGATGTGGGCCTGGGGGACGCCGCCCTCCACGGCGCGCAGGCACGCCTCCATCTTGGGGAGCATCCCCGAGGACAGGGAGGGCAGCAGGGCGCGAAGCTCGTCGGCGTTCAGACGGCTGATCAGCTCGGTGTTGTGCGGGTAGTCGGAGAACAGGCCCTCGACGTCGGTGAGCATGATGAGCTTGCTGGCGCCCAGGGCGACCGCGAGGGCGGAGGCGGCGGTGTCGGCGTTGACGTTGTAGACGCCGCCGTCGTCGGCGCGGGCGACGCTGGAGACCACGGGGATGCGGCCGTCGTCCAGGAGCGCGGCGACGGCTCCGGGGTCGACCCCGGTGACCTCGCCGACGCGGCCGATGTCGACGGTCTCGCCGTCCACCTCGACGGTCTTGCGCACGGCGGACAGGAGGTTGGCGTCCTCGCCGGACATGCCGACGGCGAAGGGTCCGTGCTGGTTGACCAGTCCGACGATCTCGCGGTTGACCTGGCCGGTGAGGACCATGCGGACGATGTCCATGGCCTCGTCGGTGGTCACGCGCAGTCCGGCGGTGAAGGTGGACTCCACGCCGGAGCGTTCGAGCTGGGCGCTGATCTGGGGGCCGCCGCCGTGCACGACGACGGGGCGCAGGCCCGCGTAGCGCAGGAAGACGATGGACTCGGCGAAGCGGACCCGCAGCTCCTCGCTGACCATGGCGTTGCCGCCGTACTTGACCACGACGGTGCGGCCGTGGAAGCGGGAGAGCCAGGGCAGCGCCTCGATGAGGTGGGCCGCCTTGTCCAGGGCCACGGCCCTGGCCGGGTCGTCGGTGGTGTGGGGTGAGCGCGCGATCATGAGTTCTGGGTCCGGTCGTGGTCGGTGGCGGGGGTGTCGGCGCGCAGCTGGGTGGCCAGCTCGGCCAGCACCTCGGTGATCAGTGCGGCGAGGTCGTCCTCGCGGGGGGACGTGCCGCTGGCTCCGCTGGCCATGAGCAGCACGGTGTCGTTGGTGGCGGTCAGGGGGTCGAGGGACGCCTCGACGGCGGTGGCCAGCAGGCGTTGGCACTGGTCGGCGGTGACGTCGGCGTCGGTGGTGAGCACGCACAGCGCCGTGGACACGGAGGCGTCCGGGCCCTTGGCCATGGCGCCGACGGTGTAGCCGCCGCCGCGCCGGAAGGCGATCTTGGCGACGGTGTCGGTGGTGCGGATGGCGTCGGCGGCGTCCAGCCCGCCGCCGCGCGAGGCCTGGGCCAGGGCGGAGGTGACGCCCCCGCGCAGGGCGCCGGAGTCGGTGCGCGCGCCCACGGGGCCGGTGGAGCAGAGCACGACCTCGGCGGCGGAGTCGTCGAGGAGGCCCGCGGTGTGCTCGGCCGCGGCGTGGACGTCCTGGAAACCGGGGGGCCCGGTGCCCGCGTTGGCCCCGCCGGAGTCGATGACGGCGGCGCGCACCCGCCCGCCGGAGAGGACCTGCTGGGACCACAGGACGGGGGCGGCCCTGTCCTCGGCGCCGGTGAAGACGGCTCCGGCGGCCCGGGAGGGGCCGTCGTTGACGACCACGGCGACGTCCCGGGCGCCGCCGCCCTTGAGCCCGGCGGCGACTCCGGCGGCGCGGAAGCCCCGGGGTGCGGTGACACTCACGGTGCTGCCTTCCTAGGGTGCGACCGCGGCGAGCGGCAGGCCGGTGTCCTCGGGCAGTCCGAGGGCGAGGTTGGTGCTCTGGACGGCGCCGCCGGCGGTGCCCTTGGTGAGGTTGTCCAGGGCGGCGACGGCGACCATGCGGCCCGCGTCGGGGTCGACGGTGACCTGCACGAGGGTGGTGTTGGCGCCCAGCGTCATGGCGGTGCTGGGCCAGGTGCCCTCGGGGAGCAGGTGGACGAAGGGCTCGTCGGCGTAGGCGGTCTGGTAGGCGGCGCGGACCTGGTCGGCGGTGACGCCCTCCTTCAGGGGCGCGGTGCAGGTGGCGAGGATGCCGCGGGGCAGCGGGGCCAGGACCGGGGTGAAGGAGAGCCTGACCGGCTCGCCGGTGACCGAGGTGAGGTTCTGGACGATCTCGGGGTTGTGCCGGTGGGTGCCGCCGACGCCGTAGGGGCTGAGGGCGCCCATGACCTCGCTGCCGACGAGGTTGGGCTTGGGGGCCTTGCCCGCGCCGGAGGTGCCGGTGACGGCGACGACGGTCAGGTCGGGCTCGACGAGCTGCTCGGCCAGGCCCGGGAGGAGGGCCAGCGTGGCGACGGTGACGTGGCAGCCGGGGACGGCGACGCGGCGGGCTCCGGTGAGCCGCTCGCGCTGGCCGGGGAGTTCGGGGAGGCCATAGGGCCAGGTTCCGGCGTGCGGGGTGCCGTAGAAGCGTTCCCAGGCGGCGGCGTCGTTGAGGCGGAAGTCGGCGCCGCAGTCGACCACGAGGGTGTCGTCGCCGAGCCGCTGGGCGATGTCGGCGGACTGGCCGTGCGGGAGGGCCAGGTAGACGACGTCGTGTCCGCGCAGCTCCTCGACGGTGGTGGGCGCCAGGATCCGGTCGGCCAGCGGCAGCAGGTGCGGCTGGTGCTGGATGAGGGGGGTCCCGGCGTTGCCTCCGGCGGTGACCGCGCCGATCGAGATCTCGGGGTGGCCCAGGAGCAGGCGCAGCAGCTCGCCTCCCGCGTAGCCGCTGGCTCCGGCGATGGCCGCTGTGTGTCCCATGGTGGTGCCCCCTGATCAGTTCGACTGAACTATCATGCACTCACGTGTAAATTTATGCAACCAGATTCGACGGGGACCCCGTCGGTGTGGGAGGGGTCTCACCCGCGGCGGAACACCCGGCGGAGCCCGGCCGGACACCCGGGGACCCGGTCGGCGGGCACTCCCCCGGGGCGCTCCCGCGTCAGCGGCCCGAGATGCGGGAGGCGATGCCGGCGAGGCGCGAGGTGTGGGCCTTGTCCTCGGTCCGCGACTCGCGGCGGTCGGCGCTCCGGTACAGGCCGTGGATGACCTGGGTTCCCACCCAGCGCAGGGGCTCGGGCTCCCAGCCGCGGACGCGGTGGCCCACCCACGGCAGGCGGGTCAGGTCGGTCTCGCGGCGCAGGATCAGGTCGCGCAGGGTGCGCCCGGCCAGGTTGCTGGCGGCCACGCCGCTGCCCGCGTAGCCGCCCGCCCAGCCCAGGCCGGTGTCGGTGTCCAGGTGCACGGTGGGGCGCCAGTCGCGCGGCACCCCCAGCACACCGGACCAGGCGTGCTCGACCGGCACGTCGGCCACGTCGGGGAACATGCGCACCAGCGCCTGCCACAGTTCGGCGATGGCCTGCGGCTGGGTGGCCCCCTCGTCGTCCTGGACCGAGCCGAAGCGGTGGGGGACGCCGCGCCCGCCGATGGCGATGCGGTCGTCGGCCGTGCGCTGGGCGTAGACGTGGGAGTGGGCGGTGTCGCCCAGGAGCTCCCGGCCCTCCCAGCCGATCTTCTCCCACAGCTGCGCGGGGACGGGCTCGGTGACGATCATCGAGGAGTTCACCGGCTGCCAGTCGCGGCGCTGGCCGCGCAGGGTGGAGGTGAAGCCCTCGGTGGCGCGCACGACGTGGTCGGCGTAGACGGTGCCGTGCTCGGTGACGACCGCCGGACGGGACGCGCCCTGGCGGGGGCGGATCTCCTCCACGGCGGTGCCCTCGAAGACTGCCACGCCCAGGTCCTCCACCACCCGGGCCAGGCCGGTGACCAGTTTGGCGGGCTGCACGCGGGCGGCGTGCGGGGAGTAGGCGCAGGCGACGGCGCCGGACACCGAGAGCCGGGGGTCGCGCTCACCGTCCAGCAGGTGGATGTCGTCGGGCCAGTAGCCCCACTCCTGGAGGTACTCGATGTCCTCGGCCAGGCGCTCGCGCTGGGCGGCGTTGGTGGCCACCAGGCGCATGCCGCCGCGGACGACGTCGGCGTCGACGCCCTCGGCCTCGGTGACCGAGACCACCTCGGTGACGGTGTCCATCATCGCCCGCTGCAGGGCGACCATCGCGGCCTTGCCGTGTGACTGCGCGTAGCGCTCGCGGGAGCCCGCGAACTCCGCGGACAGCCACCCTCCGTTGCGGCCCGAGGCGCCGAACCCGGCGAACTCGCGTTCGACCACCGCCACGCGCAGGTCCGGCTGCTCCTTCTTGAGGTAGTAGGCGGTCCACAGGCCCGTGTACCCGGCCCCGACCACGCAGACGTCGTAGTCGGCGGTGCCGGGCAGGGCCGCGCGGCGCTCGGGGAGCCCGGTCTCCCGGAACCAGAAGGAGACCCCTCCGTTGGCGAAGCGCGGGGACCGGGGAATCGCCCTCATCTGCGCGGCAGTGGTGAACAGTCCCATGCATTCCCCCCGAAAAACTGTGCGCTCACGGTCCGCCCGGCGGGACCCACGAACTTCCGCCAACCTACACGGGAACGGCGGCTGGTGGGATGTCTTCCCCGCCTTCGGAGTCGGCGCAACGCCGGGAGGGCGCGGATTCGGCTACGGGGAGTTCCGCCCCGGAGGCGCCGTCAGCAGCAGGAGCTGTCACGGAGCGTCCGCGCGATGGTGGCGAGCTGGCGCACCCCGTCCTCGCCGAGCGGGCCCAAGACGTGCTCGCGCAGCCGTTCGACGTGTCTGGTGCGCGCCTTGCCGATGAAGTCCAGGCCCCTGTCGGTGAGGACGGCGTAGACGACCCTGCGGTCGGAGGCGCAGTTCTCCCGCGCCAGGTAGCCCTCGCGCTCCAGCCGGTCCGCGAGCTTGGTGAACCCGCCCGTGCTCAGGCTGACCTCGCGGGCCAGACGGCTCATGGGCAGCCGGTGGCCGGGGGTGCGCTGGAGGCGTATGAGCACCTCGAACCACGGCCCCGCCATGTCCCTGCCGTCGGGGGTGATGCCGCCCAGGAGCTTGGGCTCGATGGCGTTCATGGCCTCGTGGACCAGCCCCCAGGCGGTGATGAGGTCGTCGTCGCTCGGTGCGCTGCCCGCGGTGGCCGCGGCCCCGGTCTGCTGTGTGGTCATGCCCGCTCCCTGTCCCTCCCGGGGCGGACGCCGGCGCGCATCTCACCCACAAGAAATATCTTCCCAGTAAATTTTACTCGACGCGGGACGTTTCGCCCAGTGGTTTTACCGCGAACACGTCACACCCGGCGCGCGGAGTCGCGCACCGGGCCGGAAGGGGCGGCGGTGGAAGGGGGGTTCCTCCATGGGGCCCCGCCGGGGACGCGGCGGGGCCCCATGGTCAGTGACGGGCCACGACCGCGTCCAGCGCGGCCGACAGGGTGGACACCATGTGGTCGATCTGCTCCCAGGTGATGACCAGTGGCGGCGAGACGAGCAGCGCCGTGGGGATCGGCCGTACGATCACCCCGCGGGCCCGCGCCTCGGCGAACACCTCCTGGGTGGTGATCCCCCGTCCGGTGAGGGCCTCCTCGGTGAGTTCCACGGCGCCCATGACCCCCAGGCCCGAGCGGACCTCGGCCACCATCGGGTGGTCGGCCAGACTCCGCAGCGCGCCGTCCAGCTGGCGCTCGATCTCCAGCGACACCGTGAACAGGTCCTCGCGCTCCAGGATGTCCAGGTTGGCCATCGCCGCCGCGCACGCCGTCGGGTGCCCGGCGTAGGTGGTCCCGTGCAGGAACGGGTTGCCCTCGCCGTTGTAGAAGGGATCGGCCACGCGTCCGCTGACCACGACCCCGCCCAGCGGCAGGTACCCGCTGGAGACGCCCTTGGCGAAGACGATCATGTCCGGGTCGACCCCGAAGCGCTCGATGCCGAACCAGTTCCCCATCCGGGCGAAGCCGCAGATGACGCTGTCGACGACGAACAGCACACCGTACTTGCGGCAGATCCGCGAGACCTCGGCGAAGTAGTTCTCCGGAGGCAGGAACACCCCGCCCGCGCCGACCACCGGCTCGGCGAAGAAGGCCGCGACCCGCTCGGGGCCGACCCTGAGGATCTCGGCCTCCAGTGCCTCGGCGGAGTCGTGGGGCACCACGGAGGTGTCCTCGACCAGCCTGCCGTAGCCGTTGCGGAACCGGTCCATGCCCGAGATGCTCGTGCCGAACCCGTGCAGGCCGTGGTAGCCGCCGGTCCGGCTGATCAGGTGGGTGCGCGCCGGCTGGCCGGTGACCGCCCAGTACCGCCGCGCCAGCTTGGCGGCGGTGTCGATGGACTCCCCTCCCCCGCAGGTCAGGATCACCCGCGGATCGGCCACGGGGGCGTGCGCGGCGAGGCGCTCGCACAGCTCCACCGCGGGTCCGTTGGCGAAGTCACCGTAGACCGTGTAGGCGTCCAGGGTGCTGATCTGGCGGTGGACCGCGTCCGCGATCTCGGTGCGCCCGTGGCCGACGTTGCAGTACCAGAGGCTGGCCGTACCGTCCAGGTAGCGGTCGCCGGAGCTGTCCCAGAGCCACACGCCCTCGGCGCGGGCCACCATGAACTCCGGGCCCCTGACCACCGTGTTCATGTCGCAGAAGGTGTGCCAGAGCCGACTGGGCTCCCTCTGTTGCGTGGGAGCGAGTGCGGACGAGACAACCGTTTCGGTCATATGGCGACCTCCGAGCCGTGTCATGCGCGAGAGCGCAGTGGAAAACTCAGGTTGATCCAGCCTGCACCCGGGCGCCCGATGGTGGCAGGTGCTTGCAGGCTAAGCGGGGGACCCACCTCACAGCAAGAGCCAAAACGGAGATCCATGCCCCGAAACACAAACTTCATGCCGGGTACCCTGCGGGATTGACGCCAAAACCCTTACTGGGCTGGAAAAACACGCCGAAAAAACAATCTGGAATCTGGTGTCGCCACCGGAGCTTTCGCCGACACGCGGGCCGTGTTGTGACGGTGCGCGGCACACACCGCACACACGGGGGCGGGGCCGGTCACCCCCCCTCCCAGGAGGTGACCGGCCCCGCCCGGCCCAAACGCGGATGCCTCAGCCGCGCAGGACGGCCCCCGTGCGCTCGGCCGCCAGGGCGACGGCCGCGTCGCGGGCCGCTCCGGCCTCCTCCGCCGTCAGCGTCCGGTCGGCGGCCCGGAAGCGCAGGGCGAAGGCCACCGACTTGCGGCCCTCTCCCACCTGGTCACCGGTGTAGACGTCGAACAGGCGGACGCTCTCCAGCAGCTCCCCCGCGCCCTCGGCCAGCGCGGCGCTGACCTGTCCGACCGGCACCGAGGAGTCCACGACCAGGGCCACGTCCTGTGTGGCCACCGGATACGTGGACACCTGCGGGGCGGTGACCGGGGTGCGGGCCCGCTCGATCCGGTCGAGGTCGACCTCCACCGCGGCCGTGCGCTCGGGCAGCCCGAACGCCTGGACGGTGCGCGGGTGCAGCTCACCGGCGTGTCCCACGAGCAGGCGCTCGCCGTCCACGCGCACGTACAGCGCGGCGCAGCGGCCCGGGTGCCACGGGGCGTGCTGGTCCGCCTCGACCTCCAGCCCGACTCCCGCGACACGGGCGACGTCGCGCGCGGTCTGGACGGCGTCGGCCCAGCCGGCCTCCCGGCCCGGACCCCACCATCCGGCGCGCTCGGCGTGGCCGGAGATCACCGCGCCCACCCGGCGCGGCTGGTCCGGCAGGGCCGCCTCGACCCGGGCCAGCTCCTCGGCGGTGGGCCCGCGGTCCACCGCCAGCATGGGCGCGCGCGGGGCGCCGGGCCTGGGCCGGTAGACCAGGCCCGTCTCGTACAGGGCCACGTCGGTGAACCCGCGGCCCGCGTTGCGGGCCAGCGCCTTGAACAGGCCCGGCAGCAGCGTGGTGCGCAGCAGCGGTTCGCCCTCGTTGAGCGGGTTGGCCAGGCGCAGGGCGGTGCGGCGGTCGTCGTCGGCCGCCAGCTGGAGCCCGTCGAGGTCGCGCTCGCCGACGAAGGGGTAGTTGAGCACCTCGTGGAAGCCGGTCTCGGCCAGGGTGCGGCCGACCGCGCGGCGCAGGCGCTGGCTCGCGGTCAGGCCGCGGCCCGAGGCCTGCGGGCGGATCGAGGGGATGTTCTCGTAGCCCTCGAAGCGGATGACCTCCTCGGCGAGGTCGTTGGGGTCGGTGATGTCGGGCCGCCAGCTGGGCGGAACGACCCTCAGCAGGTCCCCGTCGGCCTCCACCTCGCAGCCGATGGCGCGCAGCCACCGCTGCGTGGTGCCCTCGGGGTAGTCCACCCCGGCGACGGCGCCCGCGTGGGAGGCCCGCACCGCGATCGGCTCGCGCGCGGTGGTGCGATCCAGGTGGGTGTAGGCGGTCTCGACCGTGGCGCCGCCCAGTTCGGCGAGCAGTTCGACCGCGCGGGTGGCGGCGGCCAGCTGCACGGCCGAGTCCACGCCGCGCTCGAAGCGGCGGGAGGACTCCGAGGACAGCTGGTGGCGCCGCGAGGCGCGGGCGATGTGCATGGCGTCGAAGTGCGCGGCCTCGACCAGCACCTCGGTGCTGGTCAGGGAGATCTCCGTGGTCAGGCCGCCCATGATCCCGGCGATGTTGACCGGGCCGCTGTCGTCGGCGATGACGATGTCGTCGGTGTCCAGGGAGCGCTGGACGTGGTCCAGGGTCTCCAGCTTCTCCCCCGCCTCCGCGGCGCGCACCCGCAGGGCTCCCCGCAGCTGGGCGCGGTCCCAGGCGTGCAGCGGCTGGCCGAGTTCGAGCATCACGTAGTTGGTGACGTCGACGGCCAGGGAGACCGGGCGCACGCCGCACTGGTGCAGGCGGCGCTTCATCCACAGCGGGCTGGGCGCGTCGGGGTCGAAACCGGTGGCGCCGCGCAGGACGTAGCGGTCGCACAGGGCCGGGTCGACCTCGGCGGGGTGGCCCTCGCCGCCGGACTCGGCGACGGCGACGTCGGCCGGGTCGCGGAAGTCCACCCCGTACAGCGCGGCGGCGTCGCGGGCCACGCCGCGCAGGGACAGGGCGTAGCCGCGGTCGGGGGTGACGGCGATGTCCAGGACGTCCTCGCGCAGGCCCAGCGGCCCGATGGCGTCCTCCCCCACCCGGCCGAAGCCCTCGGGCAGGACGACGATGCCGCTGTGGTCCTCCCACAGGCCCAGCTCGCTGGCCGAGCAGATCATGCCCGCCGACATCTTCCCGTAGGTCTTGCGGGCGCCGATCCGGAAGCCGCCGGGCAGCTCGGCTCCGGGCAGGCAGACCACGACCAGGTCGCCCTCGGAGAAGTTGCGGGCGCCGCAGACGATCTCCTGCGGCTCACCGGTGCCGTTGGCCCCGCCCACGTCCACCCGGCAGTAACGGATGGGCTTCTTGAACCCGGTGAGCTCCTCGATCTCCAGCACGCGGCCGTAGACGATGGGGCCGGTGATGTCGGAGCCGAGCCTGTCGACGGTCTCGACCTCCAGGCCCGCCAGTGTGAGGCGGCCGGCGAGTTCGCGGGCGGTGGTGCCGGCCGGAAGGTCGACGTACTCCCGCAGCCAGCTCAGGGGGACGCGCATCAGTTCTCACTCCCGAACGCCGAGGTGAAGCGGATGTCGCCCTCGACCATGTCGTGCATGTCGCGCACCCCGTGCGCGAACATCAGTGTCCGTTCGATTCCCAGGCCGAAGGCCCAGCCCGTGTAGACCTCGGGGTCCACGCCCGCGGCGGTGAGCACGCGGGGGTTGACCACGCCGCAGCCGCCGATCTCGATCCAGCCCTCGCTGGAGCAGGTCCGGCAGGCCGCGTCCGGGTTGCCCACGGAGGCGCCCCGGCACACGAAGCACTCCATGTCCACCTCGGCGGAGGGCTCGGTGAAGGGGAAGTAGGAGGCGCGGAAGCGGGTCCGCAGGCCCTCGCCGAACACGCCCTCGACGTAGGCGTCGACGGCCCCGCGCAGGTGGGCCAGGGTGACGCCCCGGTCCACGACCAGGCCCTCCAGCTGGTGGAAGACGGGGCTGTGGGTCGCGTCGAGCTCGTCGGTGCGGAAGGTCTTGCCGGGCGCGACCACGTACACCGGAAGCTCCCGCGAGAGCAGTGCGCGGATCTGCACCGGCGAGGTGTGGGTGCGCATGACCAGGCCGGACTCGCCCCCGTCCGGGCCCTGCACGAAGAAGGTGTCCTGCATGGTGCGGGCGGGGTGGTCGGGCTCGAAGTTGAGGGCGTCGAAGTTGAACCACTCGGCCTCGACCTCGGGGCCCTCGGCGATCTCGAAGCCCATGCCGACGAAGATGTCGGCCACGCGCTCGGCGACGGTGGTCAGCGGGTGGCGGGAGCCGCGCGGGGCCCGGTCCCAGGGCAGGGTGACGTCGACGCGCTCCTCGATGAGGACGCGCTCGTCGCGCTCGGCCTCCAGGACCGCCTGGCGGGCCTTCAGGGCCTGGCCGACGTCGCGGCGGGCGCCGCCCACACGCTTGCCCGCGTCGGCCTTGGCCGCGGGGGGAAGCGCGCCGATCTCCCGGTTGGCCAGGGCCAGCGGGGAGCGGTCCGAGGCGTGCGCCAGCCGGACCTCCTTGAGTTCGGCGAGGTCGGCGGCGGCCTCGATGGCGGCCAGGGCCTCCTCGCGCATGCGGGCGACCTCGTCGGGGTGCAGGGGGGTCACCTCGACCGGGTCGAAGGAATTGTTCGGTGCAGACATGGTTGGTTGCCTCGCCGCCGACGTCCCCGGCATGGAGGACGGGCGGCAGTCACGGTCCGCGACGGGGCGGACGAAGCCGACAGGAAGAGCACAGGCGGATTTCGGGCGGGCCCGGCACAGGGACTTTCCGTCGCGGAGCCCGGGGCACGCCGTTGCGCCCACCGGGGAGGCTGGAGGGTCTGAAGGCCTCAGACGAACTCGGGTGCCCCGGCGGGCATGGTAAATCGGAACTCCGCGCCGCCGCTGGGGGCGCGTCCGACGGTGATCGTGCCGCCGTGGGCCTCGACGAGGCCCTTGACGATGAACAGTCCGAGGCCGGTTCCGCCCCGGCGCTTGCTGCGCCAGAACTGGCGGAAGACGCGCGGAATGGTCTCGGGCGCTATGCCCTGGCCCTCGTCGCGCACCGACACCGCTGTTCCTCCCTCGCAGGGCTCGATCACGATACTGACAGTACCAGCGCCGTGCCGCACCCCGTTTTCCACCAGGTTCGACAGGATCTGCCCGATCTTGTCGGCGTCCAGCCACATCCGCGGGAGCTCGCCGCGGGTCTCGACCCGGAAGCGCTCCTCCGGCTCCCCCGAGGCGACGCGCCCGGCCACGACGCGGCGCACGGCGTCGGGCAGGTCCACCACCTGGCGGCGCACCTCCAGGCGGCCCGACTCGATGCGGGAGACGTCGAGCAGGTCGTGGATGAGGCGGGTGACGCGGTCGGCGTCGGCGTTGACCGTCTCCAGCATGAACAGCTTCTGCTTGTCGGTCAGCCGCTCCCACTTGGCGAGCAGGGTGGAGGTGAAGCCCTTGACACTGGTCAGGGGTGAGCGCAGCTCGTGGGCGACCTCCGAGACCAGGTCGGCGCGGGAGCGCTCGGCGTGCGCGGAGGCGTCCCGGAGGGTGACGACCAGGCGGATGAGCTCCCCGCCGGGGCGGGCGCGCACGTAGCGCGCGGCGACGAGGACCTCGCGGTCGTCGGGCAGCAGGAGTGCGCGCTCGGCCTGGCGGACGCGGTCGCGCGCCCCCCCGTAGGGGTCGCTGGCCTCCCACCAGTCGTTGCCGTCGATGCCCAGCAGGGGCAGGACGGAGCGGTAGTCGCGGCCCAGGGCGGACTCGGCGGGAATGCCGAGGAGCTGGGCGGCCTGGGTGTTGAAGAGCACCACGCGGCCGCGGGAGTCGGCCACCACGACGCCGTCCGGCAGGTCGTCGGCGTGCAGCGGGGTTCCGCCCGGCCCGGCGGGCGAGCCGCCGTCGACCTCCCACAGGGTCGCGGGGACGCGGCCGCTCGGACGGGCGCCGGGAGCGTCCTGGGCGGGGACGCCCGCGGCCGGTCCGGCTCCGTGCCCGGGGTCGTCCGCGGAGCGAGCGGTCCCGCTGCCCGAGTCCTCCGCCGGGTGGTCCACCTGCCGGCCGCTGCCCACGCCTCTCCCCGCTCCCCCTTGAAGGTCCACGACCACAGGCTCCTGGGCCGAGGACCGCTGACCGGTCGTGTCCGCGGCACCCGTGGACACCACCGCAGGTTGTCTACCCTGCACTTCCACCGGGTACGCCTCGCGGCCCGGGAACGGGCGCCCGACGACAGACGAGCGTACAAGCCCCTCCCGACGGCCCGCCCCCCGGGAACGGGGACCGCGGACCCGAGCGCGCGGCGCGTGCTCACGCGGTGTCGCCAAGCCTGCCGGGTGGGGCAGGAAGGACACAGCGTTCCACCCGTGACGCGGGTAGGCCCGTCGGGGCCTACGCGTGACGCGCATGGGTCTTCCGCGATCCCTCGGCCCCGACCCTATAGGCATGCGGTGCCGATGCACGTGCACTTCGGATGAACCCGGCACCCGGAATCCGCACGGGCTCCGGTGCCCGGGCCCGCGCCCGGAGCCGCCGCAAGCGCACACGAACAACCACGGAGAGTAACCATCTCTGTTGTGAGCTGGGCCGATCCGAACCCTTCCGGACCGGCTCAGGAACGCCGCTGCTGCCGCGCCGTGGTGTACAGGCAGACCGCGGCCGCGGTGGCCAGATTCAGGCTTTCGGCCCCGCCGTAGATCGGGACGCTGACCGCGCCGTCGGTCAGGGCGACGGTCTCCTCGGGCAGTCCCCAGGCCTCGTTGCCGAACACCCAGCCGACCGGGCCGTCCAGGTCGCCGCTGTCGGCGACGGAGTGCAGGTCGCGCTGACCGCTGCCGTCGGCGGCCCACACACGCGCGCCCGCCTCGCGCAGGAAGTCGACGGCGCGCGCCACGGGGACGCCCACGACCACGGGCAGGTGGAACAGGCTTCCGGCGGAGGCCCGCACACACTTGCCGTTGTAGGGGTCGACGGAGGCATCGGTGAAGATGACGACGTCGGCGCCGGCCGCGTCGGCGGTGCGCAGCACCGTGCCCGCGTTGCCCGGGTCGCGGACGTGGGAGAGCACCGCCGCGAGGCGGACGTCGCCGACCCGCTCCAGGGGGACGTCGACGAACTCGCAGACCGCGATGATCCCCTGCGGGGTGACCGTCTGGGCCAGTTCCGACATCACGTCCAGGCTGACCCTGTGGGTGGGCACGTCCACCGCGCGGGCGGCGTCCACCAGGTCGATGTGGCGCTGCATGGCCTCCGCGGTGGCGTAGACCTCGACCACGCCCGGGGCGGTCCCCCCGCGGGGGGACCGCGTCCGGGTGTCGTCGACGGCGGCGGCCAGGGCCTCGCGCACAGCCTGCGGGCCCTCGGCGAGGAAGCGCCGCTCCCGCTGGCGGAAGGTGCGCTTGGCGAGCCGCCGAACTCCCTTGATCCTGGGTGAGCGGATGCTCGTGAACTCGTGGCTCGCCATCACCGCTCGCCTAGGCCGCGGCCTCGGCCGGGAGGGCCTTCTTGGCCGTCTGCACCAGGCTGGCGAAGGCGGCCTCGTCGTTGACCGCCAGCTCGGCGAGCATACGGCGGTCGACCTCGATGCCGGACAGCTTCAGGCCCTGCATGAAGCGGTTGTAGGTCAGGCCCTGGGCGCGGCAGGCGGCGTTGATGCGCTGGATCCACAGACGACGGAACTGCCCCTTGCGGTCCTTGCGGTCCCGGTAGGAGTAGGTCATCGAGTGGAGCATCTGCTCCTTGGCCTTGCGGTACAGGCGCGAGCGCTGCCCGCGGTAGCCGCTGGCCCGGTCGAGAACGACCTTGCGCTTCTTCTTGGCGTTGAGAGCCCGCTTCACGCGTGCCACTGGAACTCCCTAGTTGTCTCTTCCGGCGCGCGCGGCGCGCCGACCGGCCCGGCTGCGTCGAACCCGGCGGCCGTGTTGCTTCGGTGGTTCCCTCCCCGGGGCCGTCACCGCACCGGCCGTGGCCGGCGGACGGGCGCTTCCGCGGAGGTGAGGGGCCCGGGACTACTTGCCGAGCAGCTTGCGCATGTTCTTGGCGTCCGCGGGGGAGAGCACGGCCTCGTTGCCCAGCTTGCGCTTGCGCTTGGAGGTCTTGTGCTCAAGGATGTGGTTCTTGTTGGCACGGCGGCGCATGATCTTGCCGGAGCCGGTGACCTTGAAGCGGTCCTTGGCCCCACTGTGGGTCTTGTTCTTCGGCATGTGGCCGTCGTCTCCTACTCCGTCGGAGTGCCGCCCGCCCCGAGGGGCGGATGGCACGGTTCTTCCGCTGCTGTGGCGGGGACACCGCGCGCCGGTGCGCCGCATCCGGGCCGTGCACGCACAACCCTTCCCACCACCCGGTCCCTACCGGCGACCGGGCGGTGGGGGACTCCCCGTCGCTAGGCGTCCGAGCTCTGTTCGCGGCGGGACTTGTCCCCCGCCGCGGCACGGGCCTCGGCCTTGTGCTCGGACCGCCGCTTGTGCGGGCCGATCACCATGACCATGTTGCGACCGTCCTGCTTGGGCTGCGACTCCACGGTGCCAAGGTCCTGGACGTCCTCGGCCAGGCGCGCCAGCAGGCGGCGGCCCAGCTCGGGCCGGGACTGCTCACGGCCACGGAACATGATCGTCACCTTGACCTTGTCCCCGCTCTTGAGGAACCGCACCACGTGACCCTTCTTGGTCTCGTAGTCGTGCGGGTCGATCTTCGGGCGGAGCTTGATCTCCTTGATGATCGTGTTCGACTGGTTCTTGCGCGACTCGCGGGCCTTGACCGCGGACTCGTACTTGAACTTGCCGTAGTCCATCAGCTTGGCGACCGGCGGACGCGCGGTCGGTGCGACCTCGACGAGGTCGAGGTCGGACTCCTGGGCCAGACGCAGGGCGTCCTGCACGGAGACGATGCCGACCTGCTCGCCGTTGGGTCCGACGAGACGGACCTCGGGAACCCGGATGCGGTCATTGATGCGGGGCTCGGCGCTGATGAGACCCCTCCCTAGCTATGTCGGATTACCTGGGACCGGCCGCCCGCCCGGTGGTGGACGGCCGTGTGGACCGGGCCGCCCTTGTCCGTCGGGCCGCCGGTCGCGTCGGGGTCCGCATACAGCGAAAACCCCGCCAGCGTGTGCAAGCGGGGTGATCCGACCGGATATTCCCAGCGAGGGCGGACGCGCGGACCGGGCACCCCGGACACGGGTGCTCGGTCGACAGAACGCGGCGCGATCGATCGCCGGGCCGGAACCCGCGCGGGCGGTACCCGGCAGGTGGGAGGATCATCTCCGCTTGCGGCTCCGGTGTGGGACACACCGGACCAAGTCGATACCTCATAGTACCAGTGCCCGGGGCCCGCTCGTCCCACCCGCGCGTGCGCCGCCTCCGGCCGCGCTCAGGCGGAGGCGGAGCGGCGGGCCAGCTCCGCCTCACCCGCCGCGCGCATGGCCTCCACCGGCACCTCCTGGACACCGGTCATCAGGCGGACCTGCTCGACGGCCTGGTGCAGGAGCATGGGGAAGCCGCCGACCACGCGGCCGCCGCGCGCGGCGACGGCCTCCGCGGCGCGGGTGGGCCAGGGCGAGTAGACGACGTCGAACAGGTCGGCGCGCGAGGCGGCGAGCAGGTCGGCGTGGAGGTCGGCGGCGCCCGAGGGCAGGGAGGAGACGACGAGGTCCACGTCCAGGTGGCGCTCCGCCTGCGAGAGCGGCGCGACCTCCAGCGGGTGCCCCGTCCGGCGGGCCGCGGCGGCCACCTGCCCCGCGCGGGCCGTGTCGCGGGCCAGCACGGTGACCGGAGCGGTCAGCCCGAGCCGGCGCAACGCGACGAGGGCGGAGGCCGCGGTGGCCCCGGCGCCCAGGATGACCGCGCTGCGCGGGGCGTCCGCCCCGGCCTCGGCCAGGGCCTCGGCGATCCCCGCGACGTCGGTGTTGGAGGCGTGCCACTCCCCCGCTCTGCGGACCAGGGTGTTGGCGCCGCCCGCCTGGAGGGCCGGGCCGGAGACCTCGTCGGCCAGTTCCATGGCGCGGCGCTTGAGCGGCATGGTCAGGGACAGCCCGGCCCACTCCCCGCCGAGTCCGGAGAGGAAGGGCGCGAGCCCCTCCTCCCCGCACTCGTGCAGGCCGTAGGACCAGTCGTCCAGGCCCATCGCCGCGTAGGCGGCGTTGTGCAGGACCGGTGAGAGCGAGTGGGCCACCGGCGAGCCCAGTACGGCGGCGCGCATCAGCCCCGTGTCACCTCTCCCTACCATTCGGCCTGGTTCTCGGCCACCATCTCGTTGTGCTGCTCCAGGGTGGTGGAGAAGCCGGTCTCCCCGTTCTCGGGGTCGATGAGCGCGAAGTAGAGGTAGTCCTCGTCGGCCGGTTCCAGCGCCGCCTCGATGGCGTCCTCCCCGGGGGCCACGAACGGTCCGGCGGGCAGCCCGGTCATGCCGTAGGTGCTGTAGCCGCGCGGGTCGGCCTCGCAGGACGCGCGCTGGTCGTTGTTCAGGAACGTGCCCTCCTCACCGAGGACGTAGAAGCACGTGCTGTCCATCTGGAGCTGCATGCCCTGCTCCAGGCGGTTGTGCACGACCGCCGAGATGAGGGGCATGTCCTCCTCGGTGCCGGTCTCGGCCTGGACGATGGCCGCGATCGCCATGATCTCGTTGGCGTCGTAGCCCAGTGCCTCGGCCCTGTTCTCCAGGTCGATCTCCTCGGCGACCTGCTTGTGCTGGGTCACCATCCTCTGGAGCACCGAGAGCGCCTCGACTCCCGGGTCGAACTGGTAGGTGGACGGGAACAGGTAGCCCTCGGGCCCCTGCGTCGCGTACTCGGGCAGGCCGAGCTCGTCGGTCCGGGCGTAGGCCTCGTCCAGCTCCTCCACGCTCAGGTCGGTCTGCGCGGAGATCCGCTCGAAGATCTTGTCCGTGCGCAGCCCCTCGGGGATGCTGACACGCCCGCCGACGCGGCTGGCGGGGTCGAGCAGGGCCTCCACGGCGGCCTCGCCGCTCATCCCCTGGGCCAGGGAGTAGGTGCCCGGGGACAGCCCGGCACCGAGCTCCTCCTCGGGAACGGCGTCCAGCGCGTTGAGGAACGCGCGGGAGCTGGCCACGATCCCGGCGTCGGCGAGGTTCTCGCCCACGGTCGAGCCCGTGTCACCCTGCTCGATGACGAACACGGTCTCCCCGCTGCCCTGGCCGTCGAAGTCGGCGGGCAGGACGTAGGTGCGGATGACCGCGTACCCGCCGCCCGCCACGACCAGGAGGAGAACGAGGGCCAGCACGATCGTCAGGGCCCTGCTCCTGCCGCGGCGCTTCCGGCCGCCCTTGCCCGCGTTGGCGCGGGCCCTCTTGAGCTCCTTGGCCTTCTTGCGGCTGCTGCGGCCGCCGCCGTAGGCCTCGGCGATGTCGGCGAGGTTGGGCTCCTCGTACTCGTACTCCTCCTCTGGCTCCTCCTCCGGCTCCTCGCGACGGCCGCGCCTGCGGCGCCCGCCGCGCCGGCCGGACCCGCCGTCGTCGGCCGCGGACGCGCGGCGGCTGCGGCGGGAGCGGGGCTCGGGCTCGGCCTCGGGCTCCTCCTCGGGGGGCTCCTCCGCGAAGGAGTCGGCCGGCTCCTCCTCGAAGGCCTCGTCCTCCTCGGGGGCCTCCTCCGCGGGGGCGCCGCGCCTGCGGCGCCCGCCCCGGCGGCGTCCGGCCCGGTCCTCCGCCGCCTGCCTGCGGCGGGAGCGGCGGGAACGGGGTTCGGACTCCTCCTGCGGCTCCTCCTCGGCGTCCGGCGCCTCGAACGCGCCGGAGTCGGGCTCCGGGGCCGGGGAGAAGGCGTCGGTGCCGGGGAAGGCGCCGCTGTCGGCGGGGGCGCCGGAACGCTCGTCCCGCGCGTCGCGGTCGGCGCGCGCGCGGCGGCTGCGACGGGCCGGGGGCTCGTCGACCGCGGCGAACGCACCGGTGTCGGCGGAGCCGCTGACGCCGGGGAAGGTCCCGGAGTCGAAGATCCCGCTGTCCTCCGGCGCGTCGTCCAGGAAGCCGCCGGTGGGCTCGTCTTCGCGCCTGCCGCGGCGGCGGCGCGCGCGACGGCCGCGGGGCTCCTCCTCGGGGGGCGGGGCCGCGGCGGCGGGGGCCTCGTCGGCCGGGGCGCCGCGCCTGCGGCGCCCGCCGCGGCGACGGGACTCCTCGGACGGGGGCTCGGGCTCGGGCTGGGGTTCGGGGTCGGGCTCCGGCCCGGAGCGGGCGCGGCGGCCGCGCCTGGGAGGCTCCTCCGCGCCGGAGGAGGCGTCCGGAGCGCTCTGCGCGGGCCGGGCGGGCGCGGAGGCCTCTCCCAGGTTGGCCAGAGCGGCCAGGGCGTCCTGGGTGGGGTCGCCCGCCGGTCCGGCGTGCCGGGAGCGCGCGGGGCCCTGGGAGCGGGGCGGAGCGGGCTCCTGAGGCCGGGGGGCCTCCCGCTCCTGACGGCGGGGGGCTTCGGAACGGGCGGCGCGTCCGCCGCGCAGGGCGTCGGCGGCGCCTCCGCGCCGGGCGGGGCCCGAGGGCCCCTCCGCGGGCGGCTCGGCGCGGCGCCGGCGGCCGGGCTGCCCTCCGTCCGGGTTCAGCGGGTCGTGCTCCGCACCGCTTCGGGGCCCGTACCGGGGCGTGCGGAACTCACCCGTGCCGGGGGTCTCGTTCCAGTCCGCGGGTTCGGGGCGCGCCCTGCGGCCGCGCGGCGGCTGCGCGGGCAGGGGGTCGCTGAGCGGGTCGTAGTCGTAACCGCGTTCGCGGTCGGCGCGCCCACGATAGGGAGTGTCGGGGTAGTCATCCCTGTCGTTCATCATTCTCCCTGGCTGGAGCGGACGATCTCGCCCGGGGGCTGGCCTGTTGACCGTTCCTGGTCCAAGGCGCTCTGGAGGAGCACGGTGGCGGCGGCCTGGTCGATGACCGACCTGCGGGCCCGGCCGCCCCTGGCTCCCCTTGCGGAGAAGGAGGCGCCGGAGAGCAGCTGGCTCTGGGCGGTCACCGTCGTGAGGCGTTCGTCGACCAGACGGACGGGGACGGGGTGCAGGAGGGCGGCGAGCGTGCGCGCGAACTCCCTCGCGGAGCGGGCCGCCGGGCCCTCATCCCCCGACAGTGAGGCAGGGTAGCCCACCACGACCTCCCGCGCCTCCCGTTCCAGGACCAGGAGTGCGATGCGCTGTGTGTCGCCCCTGCCGCGCGGGATGGTCTCGACCGGGCTGGCGAGCGTGCCGCTGGGGTCGCTCGCGGCGACCCCGATACGGGCGTTGCCGGGGTCGACAGCCAGGCGCACACCGTGCCTCAAGAGGACCTCTCCCCGGAACCGGGAGCGGTGCTCGGGCGGGCCGTGCCGTTGCGGGTACGGCACCGCGGCTGGGAAATCCTCAACACGGTGGTCCTGTTCGTCAGCTGGATCGCGGGAAACTCCGCACAGACAGCCGTGTGATCGGCTGTGACGCGCCACAGTATGCCCGATTCGATGACAGCACGCAGCTTCGACAGCGCTGGTCGCCGTGCGGGACCGCAGGCCGCGCCGACCGCCTCGTACGGGGCGGCTCCGGCGGGGTCCGGGACGGACGCGTTCCGTCAGAGTGTAAAACACCCCGGAGCCGCTACTGCGCGGTCTGACGCCCCCGGGGCGCCCCGGCGCGGGGACCGGACAGCTCCCCCGCAGGTGGTGGCGGGTCCGGGATCCGTGGGGGCCACCGGGCCCGGGAGCCGTGGAATCCTCCGCCCCGCCACTCCCGGTCATGGCGCGTGTTCACTTCGTGTCCACGCGGGGTTCGGTCGGCGCGCCGGGGGACACGGCCCGCCCCCGTGGCCCTCGTCACGCCGGACGGACCTCCGCGCACATGCGCCGGGCGTGTGCGGCGCCGGTGCCGCACACGCCCGTGGGAACCGGTCCCCTAGCCCCTGGCCACGCGCTCCTCGACGGCGCGCAGGGCCTCGTCCACCTTGGTGGCGTCGCTTCCGCCGCCCTGGGCGATGTCGGGCTTGCCGCCGCCACCGCCGCCGAGCGCGCGGGCCGCGATGCCCACCAGCTCGCCCGCCTTGATCCCGGCCTTCTGCGCGGCCTTGTTGGTCGCGATCACCACGACCGGGCGGTCCTTGGGCACGGCGGTCATCGCCACGACCGCGGGCTCGTCCTCGCCGAGGCGCCCGCGCACGTCCAGCACCAGCTTGCGCAGGTCGTCACCGCTGGTGCCCTCCGGCGCGGGGGCGGCCACGACCAGCGCGGCGCCGTGGCGGCGGGCGCCCTCGGCGATCGAACCGGCCGCCTGGAGCACCTGCGCGGCGCGCAGCTTCTCGATCTCCCTCTCCGCGGCGCGCAGCCGGGAGACCATGGAGTCGATGCGCTCGGGCAGCTCCTCGCGCGGGGTCTTGAGCTGCTCGGACAGCTGCCCGACCAGCGTCGACTCCTTGGACAGGCGCCGGAAAGCGTCCACGCCCACCGCCGCCTCCACGCGGCGCACGCCCGAGCCGATGGAGGACTCGCCGAGCAGCTTGACGATGCCCAGTCTGGCGGTGGAGGGCACGTGGGTGCCGCCGCACAGCTCGACGGAGTAGTCGCTCATCTCCACGACGCGCACGCGGTCGCCGTACTTCTCGCCGAACATGGCCATGGCGCCCATCTTCAGCGCGTCGTCCAGGCTCTTCTCCTCGGTCTGGACCGGGATGTCGCCCGCCAGGACGGTGTTGACCTCCTCCTCGACCTCGGCCAGGCGCTCGCCGCCCAGCGCGGTGTCGGCGGTGAAGTCGAAGCGCAGCTGTCCGGGGCGGTTCTCCGAACCGGCCTGGCCCGCGGACGGGCCCAGCGCGTTGCGCAGCGCCGAGTGGATGAGGTGGGTCGCCGAGTGCGAGCGCTCGATGGCGTGGCGGCGGCCGGTGTCGATGCCGGCGTGCACGGTGTCGTCCAGGACCACCTCGCCCGAGCGGACGGTGCCGCGGTGCACGAACAGGCCGGGCAGCGGCTTCTGCACGTCCTCCACGTCCACCACGCCGCGGCCGTCCACGCTCAGCGTGCCGGTGTCGGCGAGCTGGCCGCCGCTCTCGGCGTAGAACGGGGTGCTGTCCAGGACGATCTCGACCTTGTCCCCCGCGCGGGCCGCGGGCGCCGAGACGCCGTCCACGACGATGCCCTTGACGCGCGACTCGCTCTCGGACTCGGTGTAGCCGAGGAAGTCGGTCGCCCCCGCGCCCTCCAGCAGCTGCGCGTACAGGGAGATGTCGGCGTTGCCGAGCTTCTTGGCCTTGGCGTCGGCCTTGGCGGTGTCCTTCTGGCGCTGCATGAGCTGCCGGAAGGAGTCCTCGTCCACGGACAGGTCCTGTTCGGCCGCCATCTCCAGCGTGAGGTCGATGGGGAAGCCGTAGGTGTCGTGGAGCTGGAAGGCGTCCGACCCGGAGAAGACGGTGCCGCCCCCGGCGCGCGTGCGCTCGGCTGCGCGGCCGAACAGCGCGGTACCCGCCCGCAGCGTCTCGGCGAAGTTGCGCTCCTCGGTGTCGATCACACCGTGGATGACGTCGGCCCGGTCCAGCAGGTCGGGGTAGATGTCCTTCATCGCGTCGATGCTGACCCCGGTCAGCTCGTGCATGAAGGCGGTGTCGCTCCCCGACAGCAGGCGCAGGTTGCGGATGGAGCGGCGCAGGATGCGGCGCAGGACGTACCCGGCCTTCTCGTTGCCGGGCCGCACGCCGTCGCCGACGAGCATGACGGCGCTGCGCACGTGGTCGGCGACCACGCGGAGCATGACGTCCTGCTCCTCGCTGTCGCCGTAGCGCGTGCCGGTGAGCTCGGCGGCGCGGTGCAGGACCCGGCCGATGATGTCGGTCTCGTAGATGTTGTCGACGCCCTGCAGGACCGCCGCGAGGCGCTCCAGGCCCAGGCCGGTGTCGATGTTCTTCTTGGGCAGCTCCCCGAGGATGGGGTACTCCTTGCCGCTGCCCTCACCCCGCTCGTACTGCATGAAGACGAGGTTCCAGATCTCGATGTAGCGGTCCTCGTCGGCCTCGGGGCCGCCGTCGACGCCGTACTCGGGGCCGCGGTCGTAGAAGATCTCGGAGCAGGGGCCGCAGGGACCGGGCACGCCCATGTCCCAGTAGTTCTCCTCCTTGCCCATGCGCTGGATGCGCTCGGGCCGCACGCCCACCTTGTCGCGCCAGATCGCCTCGGCCTCGTCGTCGTCGAGGTAGACGGTGACCCACAGCCTCTCGGGGTCGATGCCGAAGCCGCCCTCCTCCACGGGGGAGGTGACCAGTTCCCAGGCCAGCGGGATCGCCCGCTCCTTGAAGTAGTCGCCGAAGGAGAAGTTGCCGAGCATCTGGAAGAACGTCGCGTGCCGGGAGGTCTTGCCGACCTCCTCGATGTCCTTGGTGCGGATGCACTTCTGAACGCTGGTGGCGGTGTCGTAGGAGGGCGTGCGCTGGCCCAGGAAGTAGGGCTTGAACGGAACCATGCCTGCGGGCACCAGCAGCAGCGTGGGGTCCTCGGCGATGAGGCTTGCCGAGGGCACCACGGTGTGTCCGTTCTTCTCGAAGAAACTGAGGAAGCGGCGCGCGATCTCTGCCGTCTCCATTGATGCCCTCCTGTGCTCGGCTCCGCCGCCCCGGGCGGCGTGCGTGGCCCTGTGCGGGACCGTTGTCACGCGTGGTCGGTAGGCGCCCATCGTAGAGGGAGCCGCCACGCCAGCGCGCGTGGTTTGCGGGTGGCCGCCGGGGCCGCCCTGATCAGGACAACGGCGGCGGCCTGGTTGTTCCAAGGCTATCGTCGCTGACCACCGCCGGGCCCCGGGAGCCGGGGCCGCGGACGGCGCGGGCGCCGGCGCGGGGAGGGCGTCCGGACGGCCGCGCCCGTCCGCCGTGCCCGTACGGCGCTCCCGAGGGCGGCCCCTGCCCGCCGTGGGGCTGCGGAGGATGGGGGTTCACGTTTCGGCCTTTCCGTAACCCGGGACGCCTGGAGGGCCGGCTCTCCGGGGGTTCCCGGCAGGAGCACGCAACGCGCGGGTGGAACGCGGCCCCGCGCGGGGAGAGGGGGACCGCGGTCGGCCGCGGTCCCCCTCTCCCGTGTACGGGGTCGTCCCGGCTCAGTAGGCGGCGGGAGCGGACCGGGTGTAGTAGGCGCGCGTGCCCCGCAGCAGCATGAGCACGAGCATGAGGACCGCGAAGGCCAGCGGGACGACCGACACGAGGGCGCCGGCGCTGGCCACGTTGAGCACCAGGCAGAGCGCGGCCAGGGCCTGGAAGACCACGACCGACCACAGCACGCCGGCGCTGCGGCGGCCCATCAGCGCGGCCAGGAGGGTGGACAGGACCCCGTAGACGAACGGGACGGCGCCCACCAGCGCGAAGAGCAGCCCCGCCTCGGTGGAGGAGACGGGGAAACCCGCCCCCTCCTGCACGCCCTGCATGAAGTCCTCGCTGAACCGGCCGTCACCGGAGGCCATCGCGGCGGCCAGCCACAGCAGCCCGCCCAACAGCAGGCCGCAGACGCCGCCGATGAACATCAGCACCCGCACGGTGACGGCCGCGCCGGGCATCCTGACCGGGCCCGGGGGGAACGGGCCGGTCGGGTGGTGGCCGCCGTAGGGCGCGGGCTGCTGCGGATAGCCGCCCTGGTAGGGGCCGTTCGGGGGTTGCTGCGGGTACACGGGCTGCCTCCAGCCGCCGGGGGACGCGTCTCACCGGCAACCCTATGCGACGGTGGGCGGCCCGCCGGGGCCGGGCAGCTCGCGGTCGTCGGCCCCCGTCGGGGCCCGGCGGCCCTTCTTCGGCGCGTACCGGCGCAGGAGTTCCTCCTCCTGTTCGCGCACGGCCTCGGCCAGGTCCTCGTTGAGCTCGCGCAGGGCGCCCCGGTACTCGCTGACCTGGCCCTCCACGCGCTCGGCGATACCGCCCGGGGTGAGGGCGCGCCGGGCGCGGTGGACCCGGTGGACCGCGTAGCCGCCCAGGGCCGCCCCCGCGGCGAGGTAGAACAGTCTGCCGATCACCGGTTCGCCTTCCTCCTGCGGGTGCGCACGACCGCCAGGGCCCTGCGCTGGCCGAGGACGCGGCGCACGCCGTAGGACAGCGAGGCCACCTTCACCAGCGGTCCGGTGAGCACCGAGCGGGTCAGCGCGGTCATCGTGGAGACGTCCTCGGAGCTGGCCTGCACGTTGGCGGTGATCTCCTCGACCCGTTCCAGCGAGGTGTTGGTGCGCTCCACCGTGGACGCGACGTCGTCCAGCAGGGGCGGGGTGCGGTCCCCCAGTTCGGACACGACCTTGGTCGCCTCGTTGATGAGCTTGATGAGTTTGACGAGCGCCACGCACATGAACGTGGCCAGCACCGCCCAGACCACCGCGGCGACGAGCGCGGCGACCTCTCCTCCGGTAAGCATGCGGGCTCCGTGGGCAGATAGAGGGTGGCTTCGAGGGTGTGCGGCGGCCCTTCGCGCACGCGCCGGGACCCGGGGCCGGGCTCCACGGGGGACGCCGGCGACCGCGCCGGGCCGGGTGCCGCGAACGGGCGTCCCGGGCTCGGCGGATCCTCCCCTGTGGTCCGCACGGGTCGGGCCGGTTTCGGCCGACCCTATCGTGTCCCGACTACGGCTGCGCGGGGACGCCACGGTGCGTCCGCGCCCCGCGCGGGGCGGCCGGTCCGGGCCGCGGGGATCGACGGTCCGCCCGTCCCCGGGAGACAATCTCCGGTAAGCGGGATCTTCACTACGATGTGCGAACACTCAGCCGCCCCTCGGCCCCAGAAGCATCGACAGGACGCTCATGAGCCCTCGTTCTCCCCGAGAGATCTCCGTACTGGTACCGCCGGACCTGGCCCCTCTCTATCCGGACGACCCCTCACGGATCGGCCCCTACCTCGTCCTCGGACGCCTGGGGCAGGGGGGCAGCGGCACCGTCTACGCCGCCGTGGACACCGCCTCCCCCAGCGCGGACGACCGCCTGGTGGCCGTGAAGGTCCTCACATCCCCCGAACTGGACTCCGCGGACGCCTACCCCGCGTTGGGGCGGCGCCTGCGGGCCCTGTCGGGCGTCGGCTCCGGGCGCGTGGTCGTCCCCCTGGCCTTCGACAGCGACGCCAACCCCCCGTGGCTGGCCATGCCCTACACGGCGGGCGAGCGGCTGTCCCACTTCGTCACCAAGCGCGGCGGGCTGGGCACCGGCAAGCTCATCGCGCTGGCCACCGGCCTGGCCGAGGGCCTGTCCGCGCTGCACGCGCGCGGTGTGGCGCACGGGTCGCTGCGCCCCAGCGAGATCCTGCTGGAGTCGAGCGGCCCGCACATCATGGAGTGCGCGGTCGTGGCGTCCCCGGAGAGGATGCGCGGGGCGGGGGCCACCTGGCTGAGCCCCGAGCGCTTCCGGGGCGGGGCGGCCACGCCCGCCGCCGACGTGTTCGCCTGGGGCGCCGTGGTCGCCTTCGCCGGGACCGGGCGCCTGCCCTTCGGCCCCGGGGAGCCCGAGGAGATCGCCGAGCGCGCCGCACGGGGCGCCTTCGACCTGACGGGACTGGCCAGGGGGCTCCAGCCCGTGGTCGGGCGCTCCCTGGACCCCGACCCGGACGGCCGTCCCAGCCTGCGCGAGGTGATCGGCGCGGTCATCGCGGTGTGGCAGGCGCAGAACGCCGTGGAGGGCGGCGGGGGCGCGGCGGGCTCCCCGGCCGGGGGCGCGTCCGCCGTCCCGGACCGCGACGAGCTGGCGCGCATCATGGAGCGCGAGTGGCACGCCGTGGAGCCGCCCGCCCGGGTGCCCGAGGTCATCCGGTTGGAGGGGCGCATGGCCAACCGGCGCCCCGCCCGCGTCGTGTTCCTGGCCGGGAGCGCGGCGCTCGCGCTCGCGCTGGTCGGCGGCGGCGTGTGGGGCGTCTCGCGGCTGGTCGGCTCCGACCAGGGGGACGCCCTGGCCTCCGGCGCCTCCGGGGAGGGCTCCGCGTCGCCGAGCCCCGTCGCCGAGCAGGACCCGCTGACGCTGGTGGTGCGGTTCGACCCCGCCGAGCAGGAGTCCCCCGAGTCGGGGCCGTGGGTCTACACCCCGGTCGACCGCGAGGACGAGCCGGTCCGCGGCCGGGGCATCCCCAGCCACACGGCCTGGGCCGAGCAGTGGGACGTGGCCGGGGAGCCCGGCGAGGCCGTCATCGCCCCGGACGCCGAGGTGCTCTGCGCGAAGTTCTGCGCCGCGCCCGAGCACCTGTTCATCGACGAGGAGGGCCGCGGCACCTGGGAGCTGACCGGCAGCGACTTCGTCGACTACCTGTCGTGGGGCCCGGTGGTCATCGTGGAGGTGACCTTCGCCGAGGCCGACGGGGAGGGGGACGAGGGCCCCCGGGAGATCGTGCAGGTCACGGAGCTGTTCACCGACTGACCGCCGTGGGGTGCGCCCGCGGACGCGCGCGGGCGCACTCCGGCGGGGCCCGCGGCCCCCGGCCGCTCAGCCGCGCTGGCCGCCGCCCCGCAGGACCCCCTTGATGCGCTGGAGGATCTCGCCGAAGCGCCGTTCGGCGCCGTGCTGGGTGGGCCGGTAGTACTCGCGGCCGACGAGTCCGTCGGGGGCGTGCTGCTGGGGGGCGACGCCGCCGGGGAAGTCGTGGGCGTAGCGGTAGCCCTTGCCGTGGCCGAGTTCGGCGGCGCCCCGGTAGTGGCCGTCGCGCAGGTGGGCGGGGACGGGCCCGGCCAGGCCCGCGCGCACGTCGGCCGCGGCGGCGTCGATGGCGGCGATGACCGCGTTGGACTTGGGGGCCAGGCTGATGTGGATGACGGCCTGGGCGAGGTTGATGCGAGCCTCGGGCATGCCGATGAGCTCGACGGCCTGGGCGGCGGCCACGGCGGTCTGCAGGGCGGTGGGGTCGGCCATGCCGACGTCCTCGCTGGCGTGCACGACGAGGCGGCGTGCGATGAAGCGGGGGTCCTCCCCCGCCTCGATCATGCGGGCGAGGTAGTGCAGGGCGGCGTCGGGGTCCGAGCCGCGCATGCTCTTGATGAAGGCGCTGACGACGTCGTAGTGCTGGTCGCCGGAGCGGTCGTAGCGCACGGCGTGCCGGTCGACGGCGCGCTCGACGTGGTCGGCGGTGATGGTGACCGGCCCGGCGTCGGGGAGGGCCTCGCCGGAGGCGTCGCCTGAGGGGGGCGACGGGCGGGGGGCGGGCCCCGCCACGAGCGCGGCGGCCTCCAGGTAGGTCAGGGAGCGGCGGCCGTCGCCGCCCGCGAGGCGCACGAGGTGGTCCGCGCCGTCGTCGGAGAGCGTGTACCGGCCGCCCAGTCCGCGCTCGTCGGCCAGGGCCCGGTCCACCAGCGCGCGGACGTCGGCCTCCTCCAGCGACTCCAGGGACAGCAGCAGGGAGCGCGACAGCAGGGGGCTGACCACGGAGAAGAAGGGGTTCTCGGTGGTGGCGCCGATGAAGCTGACCCAGCGGTTCTCCACGGCGGGCAGCAGTGCGTCCTGCTGGGTCCTGTTGAAGCGGTGGACCTCGTCCACGAAGAGCAGGGTGCGGGTGCCGTGCATGCCCATGCGGCGACGGGCGTCGTCGACGACGGCGCGCACGTCCTTGACCCCGGCGTTGACGGCGGACAGCTCCACGAAGCGGCGCTTGGTGACGCGGCTGACCACGGTGGCCAGGGTGGTCTTGCCGGTACCGGGCGGGCCCCACAGGAACACGGACATGGGCGCGTCGTCCTCGACCAGGCGGCGCAGCGGGCTGCCCTCGCCGAGCAGGTGGCGCTGGCCCACGACCTCGTCGAGGGTACGGGGGCGCATGCGCACGGCGAGCGGTTCCTGGCCCCTGGCGGCCTCCGCGCCGGCGTCGTCGAAGAGCGTGTCGGACACCTGTCCAGGGTAGGCCGCGGAGGGCACCGGTCAGGTCGTCGACGCCACGGCCGCGCGGTCCCGCGCGGGCTCGACCGAGGGGACCATGCGGGTGATGAGCAGGGCGATGTCGTCGCCGCGTCCGGCCGGGGCCATCTCGGCGATGACGTGCGCGGCGTCCTCGGGGCTCTCGTGGTGCTCGGCGAGCGCCGCGCCGACCCGGGCCAGCCCCTCCCCCATGGGCACCTCGGAGCTCTCCACGAGCCCGTCGGAGCACAGCAGCAGGGCGGTGCCGGGCGGGAGCATGCGGGTGGTGACCGCGTACTCGGGGTCGGAGAGCACGCCCAGCGGCGGACCGGTCTCGGGCTCCCAGAGCTCGTAGCCGTCCCGAGTGGCCAGGACGACGGGCGGCTGTCCGGCCCAGGCCGCCTGCATGACACCGCTCTCGCGGTCCACGACGAGGTAGCCGCAGGTGGCGAAGACGATCTCGCCGGTCTCGGCGAGCAGGCGGTTGGTCTCGCCCAGGACGACGCCGGGGTCGGACTGGTTGGTGGCGTAGGCGCGGAAGGCCACGCGGATCTGGCCCATGGCGGCCGCCGCCTCGACGCCGTGCCCCTGGACGTCGCCGACCAGGAGGCCGACCTTGCTCTCGGGGAGCTCGATGACGTCGTAGAAGTCGCCGCAGATGCGCCAGTCCGCGCGGGAGGGCAGGTACTTGGTGGCGATGTCCATGTCCGGGAAGCTGGCGACCTGGCGGGGCAGCATGCGGCGCTGGACCGCGTCGGCCAGCTCCAGCTCGGCCTGCTGCGCCTTGATGCGCTGGAGGGCCTGCCCGGCGAGTCCGGCGAAGGTGAGCATCAGGGCCCGCTCGTCGCGGCTGGCGTGGTGGGGGCGGTCCCAGACCATCTGCCACACGCCCAGGGCGACCTTGCCGTCGCCGAAGATGGGCACGGTGGCCCAGGCCTGGCCGCGCACCTGGCGCATGAGCTCGACGGCGGCGGGGAAGCGGCTGATGATCTCGGCGCGGCTCTCGAAGAAGCGGGGCTGTCGGTCCTGGATGACGGCGCCCATGGGGAAGTCGGTGTCGTCGGCGCGGCGGCCGTCTATGTGGTCGATGTTGCTGTTGCCGCTGCGGGTGCGGGCGCTGGGCGAGCTGCGCAGCAGCCCTCCCTCGACGTAGAGGGCGATGGCCTGGACGCCGCCGAAGATGGGCAGGAACTCCTCGCTGAGCAGGTCCATGACCTTGTCGACGGTGGTGGCCGAGACGAGTTTGGAGGACAGCTCGGTGACCAGGCGTCCGTGCTCGGCCTCGGTGCGGCGGCGGTCGGCGAGGCGGCGCACGAGCTGGACGTGCTCGGTGACGTCGTCGACGATGCCCACGAGGCGGTCGGGGTCGCCGGGCACGTAGCGGGCGCGCACGTGCAGGGAGCGCTCGTCGCCGAGGCGGTCGAAGACGCGGAAGCGCTGCTCGTAGTCGCGCCCGGCGAAGGAGGCGGATATGGCGTCGCGCACGCGGGCGATGTCGTCGGGGTGGACCCGCTCCAGGATGCGTTCGAGCTCGCGGTCGTTCCCGGCGAGCAGGGCGCCCAGCGGGGTGGGGCCGAACATCTCGCGCAGGCGTCCGCTGGCCGGGTCCAGGCTCCACAGCACGGAGTCGGAGTTGTCGGTGCGCAGTTCGCCGATCACGCGCAGGTCGGCCTCCTCGGTGGAGAGCACGTGCAGCAGGACGACCGCGCGGGCGTCCTCCTCCCCGTCCCCGGGCAGGGGGCGCAGCTCGGCCTCCACCAGGTGGGCCGCCTTGTCGTCGACGTTCAGGCGCAGGCGGGACCGGCGCCCCCAGCGCCCGGCGAGGGCCTCGCCGTGGACGCGGGCGCCGCGCTGGGCGTCGTCACCGCCGAGGAGGTCGAACCAGGTCCGCCCGGCGAGCTCGGAGGCTTCGCGGCCGAAGAGCTCGCCGAAGGCCAGGTTGGCGTGCACGATCGCGCCGTCGGCCAGGGTGAGCGCCATGGGCTCGGGGGCGTGGGAGAACGCCTCCGCGAGAGCGCTCTCGGAACCATCGCCTGAAGCGCGTTTTCCGTTCACGTATGACTCATCCTCATGTCGTCTCGGACGTCACACCCGCGCTCGGGCACGGTCACCCCTGAAACGTTCCGACCGGCTCATTCTAGTGTTCGGGGCTGGGCCGGATCCGGTGCCGGGACGGGGGCGGAGCCGACGCACGCGCCATCCGGCGTTCCTGTGACCTGGATGGACGCGGACCCGCGTGCTCCGTCGGCGCGGCGGGAGGGCGCCGGATCCCGCACCCGCGGCCGCACCCGACCGATCGCGGGGCGAAAATCGTTACGCCCGTGTGACTCAACAGCGCAGAATGCACTCCGCCACCACTTCCACCCGCGAGCGGGGGTCCCCGTGAGTTCCGTGTCCACTCCACAACACGTTCTCATCGCGGCTCGGAAGGGGTGATTCGCCCTCAACCGTAGGGGATGACGGCTGTCCGCGCATCCGCTCCGGGGCCCTGCGGCCGTGTCCGGCCACACACCCACCCGTTTATGACGCCCGATAACCGCCCGTTTTCTCCGAGTGACCGAATGGGACAGGTTCAAAATAGGAGGAATTCGGGCACCCCACTGGAAGTGCGAAATTCTTCGACCCCCGAGGACAGGCCCATGTACCCGGTGCTCAGGCACGCCGTGGTGAGGTTCGAGGTCAGCGGCACCGTGTGGGACTGGCAGTGCCGCCTGTGCGGAACCGGCAACCCCGACGGTGACGGCAACTGCGGGAACTGCGGAGGCAGGAGGCCGTGACGCCCCGGGGGCGCCCCGTCCCCCGGCCGTCGCCGCTCCGGCTCCGAGCCGTCCGGAGGGCGGGACCGGGGTCTTCGGGGTCCTCCCCCGAACACACGCCGGGGACGGCGCGCCGTGCGCGCCGTGCGCGCCGTCCCCGGCGGGGCCCGCGGCCCCTACTTCTGCTTCGCCCGCTCCTCGGCCTCGGGGTCGGCGTCCACCCCGGCCTCGGCCCGCTGGTCAGCGGTGATCGGCGTGGGCGCGCCCGTCAGCGGGTCGCCGCCCGAGGCGGTCTTCGGGAAGGCGATGACCTCGCGGATGGTCGGCTGTCCGGCCAGCAGCATGACGATGCGGTCCCAGCCCACGGCCAGGCCGCCGTGCGGCGGCGGGCCGAACTTGAACGCCTCCAGCAGGAACCCGAACTTGGACTCGGCCTCGGCCTTGCTCAGGCCGATGACGTCGAAGATCCGCTGCTGCATCTCGGCCCGGTGGATACGGATGGAGCCCGACACCAGCTCGTAGCCGTTGAGCACCAGGTCGAAGGCCCGGGAGTCGGTGGTGCCCGGGTGGTCCTGGAAGTCGGCCTCGTCCTCCACCGCCGGAGCGGTGAAGGGGTGGTGCACCGGCTTCCAGGCGCCCTCCTCGTCGGCCTCCTCGAACAGGGGCATGTGGGTGATCCACAGGATCTCCCAGCGGGAGGTGTCGACCAGGTCGCAGCGCCTGCCGATCTCCAGGCGGGCGGCGCCCAGCAGCTCCTGGCTCCCGGTCCGGGGGCCCGCGGCGAAGAACACCGCGTCGCCCGGCGAGGCGCCGACCTTGGCGGCCAGGCCCTCGCGCTCGGACTCGGAGAGGTTCTTGGCCACCGGGCCGCCCAGGGAGCCGTCCTCCTGGACGAGCACGTAGGCCAGGCCCTTCGCTCCGCGCGAGCGCGCCCACTCCTGCCAGGCGTCCAGCTCCTTGCGGGTCTGGGAGGCGCCGCCCGGCATGACCACGGCACCCACGTAGGGGGCCTTGAAGACCCGGAACGGGGTGTCGGCGAAGTAGTCGGTGACCTCGACCAGCTCCTGGCCGAAGCGCAGGTCCGGCTTGTCGGAGCCGAAGCGGTCCATGGCCTCGGCGTAGCGCATCCGCGGGAAGCGCTCGGGCAGCTCGACGCCGCGCACCTCGCGCAGCAGGCGGGTGAACAGCTTCTCGCCGACGGCGAAGAGGTCCTCCTCGTCGACGAAGCTCATCTCCAGGTCGATCTGGGTGAACTCCGGCTGGCGGTCCGCGCGCAGGTCCTCGTCGCGGAAGCAGCGGGTGAGCTGGTAGTAGCGCTCCATGCCGCCGACCATGAGCAGCTGCTTGAACAGCTGGGGGGACTGCGGCAGCGCGTACCAGTGGCCCGGCTGGAGGCGGACCGGGACGAGGAAGTCGCGGGCGCCCTCGGGCGTGGAGCGGGTCATGTAGGGGGTCTCGACGTAGGTGAACCCCAGGTCGCGCATGACCTCGTGGGCGACGTAGGTCGCCTTGGAGCGCAGGCGCAGGTTGTCGGCCATCTCCTGGCGGCGGATGTCCAGGTAGCGGTAGCGCAGCCGGGTCTCCTCGGCCACGTCGGCGGCGCTGTCCAGCTGGAAGGGCAGCGGCGCGGCCTCGCTGAGCACCTCGATCTCGTCGGCGACGACCTCGACGGCGCCGGTGGGGATCTCGGGGTTCTCGTTGCCCTCGGGGCGGACCCGGACGGAGCCGGTGACCTTGATGCAGTACTCGGCGCGGAGGTCGTGGGCGAGCTCGTCCTCGCGGACGACGACCTGGACCACCCCGGAGGCCTCGCGCAGGTCGAGGAAGACAACGCCGCCGTGGTCGCGGCGGCGTGCCACCCACCCGGCGAGGACGACGGTCGCGCCTGCGTGCTCGGCGCGCAACGCACCTGCCTCATGCGTGCGTATCAACGGACTACTCCTTCAGCGTCTTTGTTCGTGTCAAGTGTGCCCGACCTGCACTCGGGTACGGGCCAGATCCTGCGCACACGGCCTTCGGGCACCCGGCGGGGAAAGCCCGGGGAAGGGCGTGCGAAGCCACCGGAACCCGCCCTCAGGCGGGACCGGTGCGGGTATCTCGTCCGCCGTGCGGCCGCGCGGGTGCGCCCGGGCGGTGGACGCCTCGGTGGTGTGGGGTGGTCATACGTCGTTCCTGCGGGACGGAGAGGCGGCCGGGAGCCGGGGTCAGCCGGTGATATCGCGCAGGTAGGGGTTGGTGGCGCGCTCGCGCTCGACGGTGGTGGCCGGACCGTGGCCGGGCAGGATCTGGGTGGCGTCGGGGCGGCCCAGCACCGCGCTGGCGAGGCTGCGCAGCATGGCGGCGTGGTCGCCGCCGGGGAAGTCGGTGCGGCCGATGGACCCGGCGAAGACCAGGTCCCCGGCGAACATCACGGGGACCCCGTCCTCGGTGGTCACCGTGTACACGACCGAGCCGGGGGTGTGGCCGGGGGTGTGCTCCACCGCCAGGTCCAGTCCGGCCAGGGTGAGGGTGTCGCCGCCGCAGACCTCGACCAGGTCGTCGGGCTCGGTGTACGGGCCCGGGCCCAGCAGGGCGGACAGCTGCGCGGCGAAGCCGGGGTCGACGCCGGCGGCGGGCTCGGTGAGCAGCCCGCGGTCCTCGGCGTGCAGGTGGACGGGGACGCCGTGGCGCGCGCACAGGTCGGCGGCCGACCACACGTGGTCGAAGTGGCCGTGGGTGAGCAGCACCGCGGCGGGGGTCAGCCCGTGCTCGGACAGGACCTTGTCCACCTGCTCGGAGGCCTCCTGGCCGGGATCGACGATGACGCAGTCGCCGCCCGGGGCCGGTGCGAGCACGTAGCAGTTCGCGGCGAGGGGCCCGGTGGGAAGTGCGGCGATGAGCACGGCGGATGTCGTCCTGTCCTCGGTCGGGTGCGCGGTCGCGGGGCGGCGGGTCCGCGGTCCGGACGCAGCGTCCCCCGGGTGCAGCCTACCGAGGCACGGGAGGGGCGGCGACCCGGCGATCGTCCGACGGTACGCGTTTGATCACCATTCGATCACCGCGCGCGGCTGGCCTCTTTGCCAAACCGCGTGGTAATGCCATATTGGTCACCGTCCTTGGTGCACGCCGGGGCCCCTGCCCGCGCCTGCGCTGGGCGGGAGGGCCCGGCCCGGTGCCCGGGGACGCGCGGACCCGCGTGATCTGCGCAGACGTGAATTCACGGCGCGGCGCCTTCCGTCGGATCGCGGGGATATCGTGCTCAGCACGGTGGTTCCCGGCGCGAACCGGCGGGGAGTGCGACGCGACGACCCGAACCCGCCCCACGGCCGGGTTCATGACAGCAGGAGGACACGGTGACCACGGACCCTTGGGGCCGCGTAGACGACGAAGGCACGGTCTACGTGCGCACGAGCGAAGGCGAGCGGGTCGTCGGATCGTGGCAGGCGGGGGCGCCGGAGGAGGCCCTGACCTTCTTCCGGCGCAAGTACGACTCCCTGGTCACCGAGGTGGAGCTGCTGGAGAACCGGCTCCGCAACACCGACCTGTCCGCCTCCGCCGCGATGTCGAACATCGACAAGCTGCGCGACTCCGTCCGGGAGGCGCACGCGGTCGGTGACCTGGATTCGCTGATGAGGCGCCTGGACGCGCTGGCGGACCGCGCCGAGGAGCGCAAGGTCGAGCAGAAGCAGGCCCAGGAGCAGGCGCGCGGCCAGGCCCGGGAGGTCAAGGAGCGCATCGTCGCCGAGGCCGAGCGGGTCGCGGTGGAGACGACGCACTGGAAGTCCGGCGGCGAGCGGATGCTCCAGCTCATCGAGGAGTGGAAGAAGGCCCCGCGGGCCGACCGGCCCACCGAGCAGGCGCTGTGGAAGCGCATGTCGGCGGCGCGCAACTCCTTCTCCAAGCGGCGCAAGGCCTACTTCGCCAACCTGGACCAGGAGCGCGAGTCGGTGCGCGCGGAGAAGGAGCGCATCGTGGTGGAGGCCGAGGCCCTGTCTGGCTCCACCGACTGGGGGGCCACGGCCCGCGCCTACCGCGACCTGATGCAGCGCTGGAAGAGCAGCGGCCGCGCGGACCGGGCGAGCGAGGACAAGCTGTGGGCGCGCTTCAAGGCCGCGCAGGACACCTTCTTCGACGCGCGCAACGCGACCTTCGCCGAGCGCGACGCCGAACTGCGGGTCAACGCCGAGGCCAAGGAGCGGATCCTGGCCGAGGCCAGGGCGGAGATCCCGGAGATCTCCGACCCGCGCCGGGCGCGTGCGCGGCTGCGCGAGTTCCAGGACGCCTGGGAGGAGGCCGGTGAGCTGCCGCGGGACGTGCGCGACCAGCTGGAGGGCGCCTTCCGCCAGATCGAGGACGGCGTGCGCCGGGCCGAGGACGCGGAGTGGGAGCGCAGCAACCCCGAGGCGCGCGCCCGTGCCAGGGACACGGCCGCCCAGCTGGCGTCGGCGATCGCCGACCTGGAGACCAAGCTGGACAAGGCCAGGGCGAAGGGCGACGAGCGCCGGGTCCGGGAGTACGAGGACGCGCTGGAGGCCCGCCGCTCGTGGCTGGCCGAGGCGGAGAAGGCGCTCAACGAGCTGAGCTGAGCCCCGGGACGGGCCGTGCTCCCCGCCGGGGGCGCGGCCCGTCCGCGTGTACGGCTCCGGCGGGGACCCAGGGTCTGTTCTTTGCACGGGCCCCGGTTTGTGGGGGTTGGTTCGGGCGCCCACGGGGTTCTGGAGGTGGCGCAGGCGGATTCGCGAGGAACGAGCCAATCCGCCTCCGCCACCACCGTGCCTGCTACGACCCCATTCCCGTGCCCCGGGCGCCCGAACACGGGGCGAAGCGCAGCGGAGCCCCCGAGAGAACACCGCCTAGACGGGCGGCACGGCGACCGGTTCGGGTTCCTCCGCGGACGCGTGCCCGGGTCCGGACTCGGCCGCGGGTACGCACTCCGGCTCGGCCCGGAGACCGGCCCCGGGCTCCGGCCCCGATCCGGAAACAGGCACGCGAGCGGTCCCGTGCGCCCCTTCCGGCTCCGGCTCCCCCGCCGCCGCGACGACGGCTCCGACGCTCTCCGGGGTGGCGGGGACGGGCGCCGCCCTGTGGACGATCAGCGTCTCCAGCACGGCGCCCGGCCGGGCGGCCCCCTCCGCTGCTCCGGGGGCGGGCACCGTCCCGGCGGCCGTTCCGGCCCCGCCCGCGGGGGCGGGCACCGTCTCCGGTCCGGGCACGAGCGCCGCCACGGGTTCCTCCGCCTGCCGGTCCCGCGTCTGGCGGTGGCCCATCAGGCCGCCGACGCACAGCGCCACGGAGGCCGCGAACGCCAGTCCCGTGACCACCCACACCGGAGGCACCACCCCGTGGACCCGGTGCACGGCGGCGTCACAGGAGACCAGCACCGCTCCCGGCTCCGGGCGCGCGCAGACCGTGGCGACGGGGTGCAGCCCCCCGCCCCGGACCCCGGTGATCTCGCCGGTGACCCGCATGCTCGCGCGGGCACCGGGTTCCAGGGACCGCGACCACGTCACGCGCCCCTCCTGCGCCTGGGCTCCGGACGAGCCCGAGACGTAGCGCATCGTCGGGGGGAGGAACTGCACGATCTCGGCCTCGGAGACCGTCTCGCTGCCGGAGTTGCGCACGCTGACCGTGTAGTGGATCCGGTCTCCCGGCCCCAGCCGCTGCGCGTCGGATCGGGACTCCAGGGCCACGTGCAGGCTCTCCGCGCCGGGCACGACCTCCCCTCCCCCGCCCTCGGGTGCGTGGTGGGCGCCGGGCAGGGCGAGCAGGGCCACCAGCCCCACCGCAGACACCGCCGTTGGTACGGCCATGGTCTCCTCCGCGTACGAGCACAGAAATGACATTACGTCTATACGGAATAACACGGAGTAGTCACTTCGATCGTGCGCCATGCGGAGGAACCCGGAACACGCGCGAGGGCGCGTGCGGCCGCAACGGCCGCACGCGCCCTGGACGGCCCCCGCGGGGGCCGGTGACGCGGACTGGGGTCAGGCGCCCACGAAGGAGCGCAGCGCGGCGGCGCGCTCGGTGCTCTCCCAGGTGAACTCGGGCAGCTCACGGCCGAAGTGGCCGTAGGCGGCAGTCCGGGAGTAGATCGGACGCAGCAGGTCCAGGTCGCGCACGATGGCGGCCGGGCGCAGGTCGAAGACCTCCTTGACGGCCTTCTCGATCAGCTCCGGGGCGACCTTCTCGGTGCCGAAGGTCTCGATGAACACACCGACCGGGTGCGCCTTGCCGATGGCGTAGGCGACCTGGACCTCGGCGCGCTCGGCGAGCTCGGCCGCGACGATGTTCTTGGCGACCCAGCGGGTGGCGTAGGCGGCCGAGCGGTCCACCTTCGACGGGTCCTTGCCGGAGAAGGCGCCGCCGCCGTGGCGGGCGTAGCCGCCGTAGGTGTCCACGATGATCTTGCGGCCCGTGAGCCCGGCGTCGCCCATGGGGCCGCCGATCTCGAACCGGCCGGTCGGGTTGACCAGGAGCCGGTAGTCGTCGGACTCCAGGCCGTAGGCGGCCACGACCGGCTCGATGACGTGCTCGCGGATGTCGGGGGCGAGCATCTCGTCGAGGTTGATGTCGGCCGAGTGCTGGCTGGAGACCACGACGGTGTCCAGGCGGACCGGGGTCTGGCCGTCGTACTCGACCGTGACCTGGGTCTTGCCGTCCGGACGCAGGTAGGGCACCGTGCCGTTGCGGCGGACCCCGGCCAGGCGCTCGGAGAGGGAGTGCGCCAGCTTGATCGGCAGCGGCATGAGCTCGGGCGTCTCGCGGTTGGCGTAGCCGAACATCAGGCCCTGGTCGCCCGCACCCTGCCGGTTGAGGGCGTCGTCCTCGTTCTCGACACGCGCCTCGTAGGCGGTGTCGACGCCCTGGGCGATGTCGGGGGACTGCGCGTCGATGGAGACGTTGACCCCGCAGGAGTCACCGTCGAACCCCTTGGCGGAGGAGTCGTAGCCGATCTCGAGGATCTTGCCGCGCACGATGGCGGGGATGTCGACGTAGGTCTGGGTGGTGACCTCGCCCGCGATGTGGACCTGACCGGTGGTGATCAGCGTCTCGACCGCGACCCGGCTGCGCGGGTCATGGGTGAGCATCGCGTCGAGGATCGCGTCACTGATCTGGTCGGCCATCTTGTCGGGATGGCCTTCGGTGACCGACTCGGAGGTGAAAAGGCGGCGGGACACGTTGCGTGACTCCTTGCAGCGGCTGCTGGCTGACATGTGCCGGTACGGGACGGGCGCCCCCGGCTGCCTGCCGGGGCGGCCAATACCGACCGACGGGGTTGGTTATTGGTCCACTGTAACGGGACTGCTGGGGGCGGGCACCCCGCGGCCGACCTCCCCGGTCGCCACGGGTGCACGTTGAAGTCTGGCGTACTCGGCGGTAGGAATCCAGTCCTGGGCACGCGTGGCCCCACGGGGCCGGCCCCCGCCCGCGGCCGCCCCCCGCTCCGGGGTGTCCGGGCGCACCCGCGCTCCTCAGTCCAGGCGCGGCAGGACCAGGTCCCAGATCCGGTCGGCGAGGTCCTCCTTGGGCCCGGTGGGCACGTCCACCGCGGTGCCGTCCGAGCCCAGGATGACGGCCTGGTTGTCCTCGGTGCCGAACGCGCGCCCGCCGCCGACCTGGTTGACCACGAGCAGGTCGCAGCCCTTGCGGGCCAGTTTGGCGCGGCCGTTGGCGATCACGTCGTCGGTCTCGGCGGCGAAGCCCACGACGGTCTGCGCCAGCCCCTCGGCGTCGCGGGAGGCGACCAGTCCGGCGAGGATGTCGGGGTTCTCGACCAGTTCGATGGGCGCGGGCGCCGCACCGGACTTCTTGATCTTGGAGGCGGCGCTGGCGACCGGCCGGAAGTCGGCCACCGCGGCGCTCATCACGATCGCGTCCGCGCCGACCCGTTCGGCCTCCATGGCCTCGGCCAGTTCCACGGCCGAGCCCGCGCGCACGACGCGCACCCCGGCCGGGTCGGGCAGGGAGACGTTGGCGGCGACGAGGGTCACGTCGGCGCCGCGGGCGGCGGCGGTGCGCGCCAGGGCGTACCCCTGCTTGCCCGAGGAGTGGTTGCCCAGGAAGCGGACCGGGTCGATGGCCTCACGGGTGCCCCCCGCGGAGACCACCACGCGCCGTCCGGCCAGGTCCGGGGCCGCGGTGCCGCGGCGCAGCACCAGGCGGGCGGCCTCGAACAGCTCTGCGGGCTCGGGCAGGCGGCCGCGTCCGGTGTCGGCGCCGGTCAGGCGGCCCACGGCCGGGTCGAGGACGAGGGCGCCGCGCGAGCGGAGGGTGGCCACGTTGTCCTGCGTGGCGGGGTGCTCCCACATCTCGGTGTGCATCGCCGGCGCGAACACCACCGGACAGCGCGCGGTGAGCAGGGTGTTGGTGAGCAGGTCGTCGGCCAGGCCCGCGGCGGCCCTGGCCAGGATGTTGGCGGTGGCCGGGGCCACGAACACCAGGTCGGCCTCCTGGCCGATGCGCACGTGCGGGACCTCGTGGACCCCGTCCCACACTCCGGTGGCGACGGGCTGGCCGGACAGGGCGGCCCAGGTCGGCTCACCGACGAAGCGCAGGGCCTCGGCGGTGGGCACGACCCGGACCCGGTGGCCGGACTCGGTCAGGCGGCGCAGCAGCTCGCAGGCCTTGTAGGCGGCGATGCCGCCGCCGACGCCGAGGACCACGCGGGGAACGTTCGTCTCACTCACAGAAAGGAGTTCTACCAGCCCCCGGCCGCCCCGCGTGCGCCAGGGGCGCGGCGGGCGGCCCCGTGGACACGCGAGGGGCGCACCGGGACCCGCAGGAGGGGCCGAGCCGCCGGCGAGGAACGGGCCGGGCGCCGGCGGGGCAGAAGGGTCCGGCTCCTCCGCGCCCCGAGCCCCGTGCGAGCCCGCGAGCACGCGGAGAAAGGACTCAGGAGCCCTCGTAGGGCTCCGCGGTGAGCAGGCCCGACCTGACCTCGCGCAGGGCGATGGACAGGGACTTCTCCTGGACCTGGGTCTCCACCAGCGGGCCGACGTACTCCAGCAGGCCCTCGCCCAGCTGGGCGTAGTAGGCGTTGATCTGGCGGGCCCGCTTGGAGGCCATGGTGACCAGGCTGTACTTGCTGTCCACCAGCTCCAGCAGTTCGTCGATCGGCGGGTTGGTGATGCCTTCGGCGACGGGCTCGGTACCAGCCACTTCATTACCCCCAGGGATGGTCCGCGGCTCATCGCGGAGCCGCGGTGGACGGACGGTGGGGCGCCGACGGGACGGTTCCCGGCGCGGCGCGGGTGGCGCGGGCCTCGGGGCCCGGCCGCTATCACACCTTGGGCGCGGTGATCAACGCTAGCAGCTCGTCGCCCACTTCCTGTACGGACGTGTTGACGAGGGTGGTGTCGAACTCCTTCTCGGCGGCCAGCTCGATCCTGGCCACGTCCAGGCGGCGCTGGATGACCTCGTCGGACTCGGTGCCGCGTCCGGTGAGGCGGCGCACCAGCTCCTCCCACGAGGGCGGAGCGAGGAAGACGTGCAGGGCGTCGGGCATGGACTCGCGCACCTGGCGGGCGCCCTGGAGCTCGATCTCCAGCAGGACGGGCACTCCGGCGCGCAGGCGCTCCTCGACGGGCCGGCGCGGGGTGCCGTAGCGGTTGCCCGCGAACTGGGCCCACTCCAGGAGCTGGTCCTCGGCGACGAGGCGGTCGAACTCCTCGTCGGTGACGAAGTGGTACTGGACTCCGTCCTGTTCGCCCGGGCGGGGTCTGCGCGTGGTGACCGAGACCGAGAGCCACACGTCGGGGTTCTCACGGCGCAGGTGGGCCACCACCGTGCTCTTGCCCACACCCGAGGGTCCGGACAGAACGGTCAGCCGCTTCTGCGCCGGGCGGGACTGGGATCCGGGATCGGGCATGTGTGTTCGAGGCTTCCCTTCGGGCCGCCAGCCACGGGCGGGGCCGTGGCCCTCGCGTCGCGCGCCGGGACCGGTGCCGGTCCGGACGCCGTCACCGTGCGGGCGGTCTGGTGTGCGGGGTGTCCGCGTACGGTCGCGGGAAGCTTCCTTTATACCACCGGGCCGCGGCGCGGCGGACGGTCGTGACCTGGGGCCACCCGTCCGCCGGCCGCGGCCCGGCCAGAGCTCACCGGGGGTCGGCCGCTGTCGCGGCGCGGTGTGCGCCGCGACTGTGGGGGACGCGGCGGACCGGTGCACTGCTGCGTTCAGGTGCTACTGGTACTGCTCGGTACTGCGGGTGATGCCTGGCACTACTTGGTGAGGTCGCCGAACTCGGCCTCGAGGGCGGCACGCTGGTTGGTTCCCAGACCGCGGACACGGCGCGACTCGGCGATGTTGAGCCGCTCCATGATCTGCTTGGCCCGGACCTTGCCGACGCCGGGAAGGGATTCGAGCAGAGCCGAAACCTTCATCTTGCCGATGACGTCGTCCTTGAGGCCGTTGGAAAGGACCTCGGACAGCGAGATGCCGCCGTTCTTCAGCTTGTTCTTGACCTCCGCGCGCTCTTTTCTGGCCTTAGCGGCCTTCTCCAGAGCCGCGGTGCGCTGTTCGGGTGTCAGGGGAGGAAGGGCCACGCCGGGTCACCTCGGATTTCTACTCGTTTGTAGAGGGCGGACGCCTGCGCAAGTTAGTAGGTCTGACCCCTGTTAGGCAACGCAAAGTGCCCTTTCAGCGGCTATTTCGTCGAACTAACTACAGAGAGTTGTTATCCGACTGCATGCGGAGACGAAAACCAGGACTTTGGTCCCGATTGGACGGAGCACGAAGGGTGTCACCAGCGCAGGTCACACAGGGGTGACGCGGGTCACTCTCGGCAGTGCTCGGCAAGTTTCGGACACACCAAATTAGTGACCGACAGTGACACATAACTCGGCGTGTCAGGCCCTGTGCACGGGTTCGTCTCCCTGAACCGTCGTTCCCTTCGCCCAGCACCCCACGACACCGTCGAAGGGTGCTCGCGCGCCCCCGTTCCCCTTCGCTCCCTAGACGCGGACACCGGCCCGCCGCACGGCCGCCGCGAGGGAGGCCGCCGCCGCCCCCGGGTCCGGCGCGCGGGTGATGGGGCGGCCGATGACCAACAGGTCCGCCCCCGCCGCCACGGCCTCCTCCGGGGTGGCCACCCTCGACTGGTCGCCCCTGTCCGCCCCCGCCGGGCGCACGCCCGGCGTGATGAGGGTGATGTCCGGCCCGACCTCGGAGCGGAGCATGGCCACCTCCTGCGGCGAGCAGACCAGGGCGCGTGCCCCGGCGCCCACCGCCAGGACCGCCAGGCGCCGCACCGCGTCGCGGGCCGGACCGAGCAGCCCCACCTGCTCCAGGTCGTCCTCGTCCATCGAGGTGAGCACCGTCACGGCGGCGATCCTGGTGTCCGGCGCGGCCTCCACCGCGGCCCGGACCATGTCCGCCCCTCCTCCGGCGTGCACGGTGAGGATGGAGGGCCGCAGGCCCGCGACGCTGCGCGCGGCACCGGCGACCGTCGCCGGGATGTCGTGCAGCTTGAGGTCGAGGAAGACCCCCAGCCGGCTGGCGCCGCGCACGGCGCTGACCACGTCGGGCCCGTAGCGCAGGTACAGCTCCAGGCCCACCTTGACCGTGCTCACGTGCGGCGCGACATCGGAGGCCCAGGTGGCCGCGGTCTCCAGGTCCCTGGCGTCGAGCGCCACGGCGATGGGCGCGGCGGGCGCGGTGGTCTCGGTCATGTTCGGTATCTCCCATCGTGTGCCGCCGGCCGGAGCCGGCGCGTGCAAGGCACGGACGTACTTGCGGACGTGCTTACCGCGGCACCTGAGGATGCACGTTCGCTGTCATGTGCACACCATCAAGGTGTGCGGTTCCCCGGATGAGCCGCTTCATGCGCCCCACCCGTGTCACTTCCCCGTAACGGCCCCCCAGACGGCCGCAGGCGGGTCTTGGCGGCGAGGACAGTGGTAGAGACCAATTGCGCCTGTTTGGTCGCACAGCGCCATCTGAACGCCGTTCAGGCCGGTCAGGGCCCTTGTGCGCCCCGTGCCCGACCTGTCACGCCCCCACACCCGTCCGGTGGGCGGCACCCACCAGGTCGGCGGCCCGTCTCAACCCCCGGGCCTCCAGCAGTTCGGTGAACTCGCGGAGCACGCGGGCGCACGCCGAGGGGTCGGAGAAGTTGACCGTGCCGACCGCCACCGCGGAGGCCCCGGCCGCCATGAACTCCACCACGTCGGCGCCCGTGCGGACCCCGCCCATCCCGATGATGGGCACGTCCGGCAGCGCCTCGTGCACCCGGTAGACGCACCCCACCGCCAGCGGGCGGATCGCCGGCCCCGACAGCCCGCCCATCCCCCCGGCCACCGCCGGGCGCAGCGTGCGGGTGTCCACGGCCATGCCGCGCACCGTGTTGACCATGGACAGCCCGTCCGCGCGCGCCTCCACGCACGCGGTCGCCAGCTCCACCACGTCGGGGACGTCGGCGGCGAGCTTGGCCAGCACCGGCAGCCCCGAGCGCGTGTGGGAGCGCACCGTCCGCACGACCGCCGCGGCCTGGGCGGTGTCGTCGACGTAGCGGCGCCCCGAGGGGTCGGCCGGGTCCGGGCTGGAGAGGTTGACCTCGATCGCGCTGACCCCGTCGGCGGCGGAGACGCGTCTGGCGAGCTCACCGAACTCGCCCACGCCCGTGCCCGCGACGGACACGATCGCCCGGCCGCCGCGGGAGAGCAGCCAGGGCAGGTCCCGCTGGAGGAACACGTCCACGCCCGGGCCCTGCATGCCCGTCGTGCTGAGCATCCCGCTGGGCGTCTCGGCCATGCGCGGGGACGGGCGACCGGCGTGGGGCTCCAGCATCACCGACTTGGTGGTGACGGCGCCGATCGAGGCGATGTCGAAGAACTGGGCCAGCTCGCGGCCCGCCCCGGCGCACCCGGCGGCGGTCACCACGGGGTTGGGCAGCTCCCAGCCGCCCAGACGGATCCTGAGGTCTGCGTTCACTCTCTCCCACTTCATGCTGGTGGTCGGGGCCGGGACGGGGCGCGGGGGACCCTCAGGCGATGTCGCGGGCCGTCTCCGCCGCGCGGGCGGCGCTGGAGGCCTTCCAGCCCGGGGCGCCCAGGGCGTCGAAGGGGATCTTGCCCACGTCGTCGAAGCGCACCTGCTCGCCCCGGAAGACCGGGCCGTCCACGCAGGAGCGCACCATGCGGGTGATGCCGTCCTCGCCCACCACCGGGATGACGCAGGTCATGCAGATCCCGGTGCCGCAGGCCATGGTCTCCTCCACCGCCACCTGGACGGGGATGCCGTGGCTGCCCGCCACGGAGGTCACCGCGCGCAGCATCGGCATGGGGCCGCAGGCGTAGACGGCGTCGGAGCGGCAGTCCTCGATCACCCTGCCCAGGACGTCGGTGACGCGGCCGCGGGTGCCGAAGGAGCCGTCGTCGGTGGTGAAGACGGCCGTCTCGGCGATGCGGCGGGCGGTGATGGCGCTGAACACCCGGTCGGCGGAGGCCGCCCCCAGGACGAAGTCCACCCGGCAGCCGCGCCTGCGCAGCGACTGGGCGAGCGGGAACAGCGGGGCGCTGCCCGACCCCCCGCCCACCAGCACGCAGTTGACCGGCTCGCGGGGCAGCGGGAAGGGGCGGCCCAGGGGGCCGACCACGTCCAGCAGGTCGCGCGACCTGCGCTCGGACAGCCAGGCGGTGCCGGTGCCGCGCACCGAGAACAGGAACTCGACGGTGCCGCCGTAGTCGGGTTTGACGTCGTGGATGGCGAAGGGGCGGCGCAGCAGGGTGCTGGAGTGGTCACCGCCCACGGCCACCGAAACGAACTGCCCGGAGCGGAACCGCTCGGCGATGCCCGGGGCGACCACGGTGATGGCGTAGTAGGCGTCCACCCTGCGCACGTTCAGCACGGGGCACCTGGTCTGCACCGGTCCGTTGTCGCTCATCAGGTCGTGGCGCCGGAGCCCGGTGTCGCGGACACCGGGGCGTCGGCGCCGCCCTCCCCCCTCTGGAATTCCTGCGTCGTCCTGTGCGCCAACCGTATAGGCGGGGGCGCCGTGGACGGTATGTCCACGGCGCCCCCGGACGCGGGCCGAAGCGAAGCAGAGGCAAGGGGCACAGCCCGGGTCCTGCCGTCGAACCGGCCTCAGCTTGCGGGGGCCGGTTCGGGCGCCCGCGGGGTTCTGGAGGTGTCGGACGTGCGATCGCGAGGAACGAGCCATCGCACGGAAGACACCGAAGGTTCCCGCTCCCCGGGCGCCCGAACACGGACCGAAGCGAAGCGGAGGTCCACAGGAAACACGGGCGCCCGCGGGGTTCTGGAGGTGGCGCGGGCGGGTGGGCTCGTTCCTCGCCGACCCGCCCGCCCGCGCCACCGCTGTGCCTGCTCCACCCCGATTCCCGCTCCCCGGGCGCCCGAACACGGGGCGGAGCCCCCCGAAGGGGCGCGGCCTCCTAGGACCGACTGGCGGTGAGGGTGCGCGCGTGCTCCTGGAGGGAGCGCACGCCGACGTCGCCGCGCACCCGCGCCTCGATCGCCTGGACCGCGGCGGCCAGGCCCTGCACGGTGGTCACGCTGGGCACGCCGCGCACCACGGCCGCGGTGCGGATCTCGTACCCGTCCAGGCGCGGACCGGCCTGCCCGGCGCTGCCGAAGGGCGTGTTGACGATGAGGTCGACGCCCCCGGCGTGGATGAGCTGGACGATGGTGGGCTCGCCCGCCGGGCCGCTGCCCTCGCTGTGCTTGCGCACCACGGTGGCGTGCACGCCGTTGCGGCGCAGGACCACGGCGGTGCCCTCGGTGGCCAGGATCTCGAACCCGAGGTCGGCCAGGCGCTTGACCGGGAAGATCATCGAGCGCTTGTCGCGGTTGGCCACCGAGACGAACACCCGGCCCCGCTCGGGCAGGGAGCCGTTGACGGCCAGCTGCGACTTGGCGTACGCGGCGCCGAACTCGGTGTCCAGGCCCATGACCTCGCCGGTGGAGCGCATCTCGGGGCCGAGGATGGTGTCGACCCCCTCGCCCTCCTTGTCGATGAAGCGGTTGAAGGGCAGCACGGCCTCCTTCACCGACACCGGGGCGTCCGCGGGCAGGTCGCCGCCGTCGCCGCTGGCGGGCAGCATGCCCTCCGCGCGCAGTTCGGCGATGGTGCTCCCGGCCATGACGCGGGCGGCGGCCTTGGCCAGCGGCACCGCGGTGGCCTTGGACACGAACGGCACGGTGCGCGAGGCGCGCGGGTTGGCCTCCAGGACGTTGAGCACGCCGGAGGCGAGCGCGTACTGGACGTTGATCAGCCCGCGCACGCCCGTGCCCCGGGCGATGGCCTCGGTGGAGTAGCGGATGCGCTCGATGTCCTCGCGGCCCAGGGTGATGGAGGGCAGGGTGCACGCCGAGTCACCGGAGTGGATCCCCGCCTCCTCGATGTGCTCCATGACCCCGCCCAGGTACAGGTCCCGGCCGTCGTAGAGGGCGTCGACGTCGATCTCGATGGCGTCGTCGAGGAAGCGGTCGATGAGCACCGGGTGCTCGGGGCTGACCTCGGCGTTGCGCTCGATGTAGTCGGCGAGCATCGTCTCGCTGTAGACGATCTCCATGCCGCGGCCGCCCAGCACGTAGGAGGGGCGGACCATGACGGGGTAGCCGATCTCGTCCGCGGCGGCCTTGGCCTCGGCGAAGGAGTAGGCGGTGCCGTACTTGGGCGCGGGCAGCCCGGCGTCGGCCAGGACCTTGCCGAACTCGCCGCGGTCCTCGGCCAGGTCGATGGCCTCGGGGCTGGTGCCGATGATGGGCACGCCGGCGTCCTTGAGGCGGCGGGCCAGGCCGAGCGGGGTCTGGCCGCCCAGCTGGACGATGACCCCGGCGACCGGTCCGGCGGCCTGCTCGGCCCGCACGACCTCCAGCACGTCCTCCAGGGTGAGCGGCTCGAAGTAGAGCCGGTCGCTGGTGTCGTAGTCGGTGGAGACCGTCTCGGGGTTGCAGTTGACCATCACGGTCTCGTACCCGGCCTCGGAGAGGGCGAAGGAGGCGTGGACGCAGGAGTAGTCGAACTCCACGCCCTGGCCGATCCGGTTGGGCCCCGAGCCCAGGATGATGATCTTGGGCCGGTCGCCCGAGGGGACCTCGGTCTCCTCGTCGTAGCTGGAGTACAGGTAGGGCGTGCGGGCCTCGAACTCGGCGGCGCAGGTGTCCACGGTCAGGTAGACGGGGTGGATGCCCAGGGCGTGGCGCAGCTCGCGGACCACGTCCTCGCTCCTGCCGGTGATCTGGCCGATCTGGAGGTCGGAGAAGCCCAGCCCCTTGACCTCGCGCAGCAGGTCGGCGTCGAGCTTGGGGGCGTCGGCCAGGACGCGGGCCGCCTCCTCCAGGCGCAGCATCTGGTCCACGAACCAGGGGTCGATGCGGGTGGCCTCGTGGACCTCCTCGACGGTGGCTCCGGCGCGCAGGGCCTGCTGGACCTGGCGCAGGCGGTGCTCGGTGGGGGTGGCGGCCAGGCGCAGCAGCTCGTCCTTGTCGCCGGGCTCGCCCTCCCAGGTCAGGCCGATGCCCTTCTTCTCCAGGGAGCGCATGGCCTTCTGCAGGGCCTCGGGGAAGGAGCGGCCGATGGCCATGGCCTCGCCCACCGACTTCATGGTGGTGGTCAGGCCGGGGTCGGCTCCGGGGAACTTCTCGAAGGCGAAGCGGGGCACCTTGACGACGACGTAGTCGAGCGTGGGCTCGAAGCTGGCCGGGGTCTCCCGGGTGATGTCGTTGGGGATCTCGTCGAGGGTGTAGCCGACGGCGAGCTTGGCGGCGATCTTGGCGATCGGGAAGCCGGTGGCCTTGGAGGCCAGCGCCGAGGAGCGCGACACGCGCGGGTTCATCTCGATGACGATGACCCGGCCGGTGGTGGGGTGGACGGCGAACTGGATGTTGCAGCCGCCGGTGTCCACGCCGACCTCGCGGATGACGGCGATGCCGAGGTCGCGCAGCTTCTGGTACTCGCGGTCGGTGAGGGTCATGGCGGGGGCGACGGTGATGGAGTCGCCGGTGTGCACGCCCATGGGGTCGAGGTTCTCGATGGAGCACACGACCACGACGTTGTCGTTGGTGTCGCGCATCAGCTCCAGCTCGTACTCCTTCCAGCCGAGGATGGACTCCTCCAGGAGCACCTCGGTGGTCGGGGAGAGCGCCAGGCCCTGGCCGGCGATGCGGCGCAGTTCGGTCTCGTCGTGGGCGAAGCCCGAGCCCGCGCCGCCCATGGTGAAGGAGGGGCGCACCACGACCGGGTAGGAGAGCTCCTCGGCCGCGGCCAGGCACTCCTCCAGGGTGTGGCAGATGCGCGAGCGCGCGGACTCGCCGCCGATGCGCTCGACGATGCCCTTGAAGCTCTCGCGGTCCTCGCCGGACTGGATGGCCTCGATGTTGGCGCCGATGAGCTCGACGCCGTACTTGTCGAGGATGCCCGCCTCGTGCAGGGAGACGGCGGCGTTGAGGGCGGTCTGCCCGCCCAGGGTGGGCAGGAGCGCGTCGGGGCGCTCCTTGGCGATGATCTTCTCGATCATCTCGGTGGTGATGGGCTCGACGTAGGTGGCGTCGGCGATCTCCGGGTCGGTCATGATCGTGGCCGGGTTGGAGTTGACCAGGATGACCCGCAGGCCCTCGGCCCGCAGAACCCGGCAGGCCTGGGTGCCCGAGTAGTCGAACTCGGCCGCCTGCCCGATCACGATCGGGCCGGAGCCGATCACGAGGACGGATGAAAGGTCACTACGGCGCGGCATGCTGTGTTCCCTCTTGCTACTTGGCAGCCGGAGCGGGCTGGGCGGACATCAGGTCGACGAACGCGTCGAAGAGTTCGGCGGCGTCGTGGGGGCCGGCGGCGGCCTCGGGGTGGAACTGGACGCTGAACGCGGGCCGGTCCAGCAACCGCAGGCCCTCGACGACCCGGTCGTTGAGGCCGATGTGGCTGACCTCGGCCCGGCCGTAGGGGGTGTCGAAGGGCGTGTCGAGGGGGGCGTCGACCGCGAAGCCGTGGTTCTGGCTGGTGATGGCGACCCTGCCGGAGCGGGTGTCGATCACCGGCTGGTTGATGCCCCGGTGCCCGAAGGGCAGCTTGTAGGTGCCCAGGTCCAGGGCCCGGCCCAGGATCTGGTTGCCGAAGCAGATGCCGAAGAGCGGCCTGCCCGCCTCCAGGACCCCGCGCATGGCGGTGACGGGGCCGTCGGCGGTGGCGGGGTCGCCGGGGCCGTTGCTGAAGAAGACCCCGTCCGGGTCCAGGGCGAGGATGTCCTCGGTGGTGGCGGTGGCGGGCAGCACGGTGACCCGGCACCCCCGCTCGGCCAGGCGCTGGGGGGTCATGGCCTTGATGCCCAGGTCCACGGCGGCGACGTGGAAGCGGACGGGCACGCCCTCGGGCGGCACGACCTCGTAGGACTCGCGCGTGGTGACCTCGGCGGCCAGGTCGGCCCCGGCCATGGCGGGCTGCCGGCGCACGCGCTCCAGCAGGGCCTGCGGGTCGGTCTCGGTGGTGCTGATGGCGGCGCGCATGACGCCCCTGTCGCGCAGGTGGCGGGTGAGTGCGCGGGTGCCGGTGAGGGAGATGCCCACCACGCCCTGGCGGCGCAGCTCCTCGTCCAGGGTGCGCTGGGCGCGCCAGTTGGAGGTGATGCGGGCGGGCTCGCGCACGACGTACCCGGCGACCCAGATGCGGCCGGACTCGGGGTCGTCGTCGTTGACGCCGGTGTTGCCGATGTGGGGGGCGGTCATCACCACGATCTGGCGGTGGTAGGAGGGATCGGTGAGGGTCTCCTGGTAGCCGGTCATGCCGGTGTTGAAGACCGCCTCGCCGAAGGTCTCCCCTGCGGCGCCGAAGGACCGGCCGTGGAAGACCCGGCCGTCCTCGAGTACCAGAATCGCGGGTCCGCTCTCGGACACGTTCGCCCCCTCCTCCGGGCCGGCGGCGGCCCGGGTGTTCTGTGCTGTGCTCACTGGATCTTCCCTTCCAGGACGGTCGGGGCGCCGCGCAGGAACGTGGCGCGCACCCGGCCGGGCAGGGTCATGCCCCGGAAGGGGGTGTTGCCGCTCTTGCTGGCCATCGCCGCTCCGTCCACGTCGACGGGCGCGGCCGGGTCGTACAGGACGACGTTGGCGGGCTCGCCGACGGCCAGGTCACGTCCGTGGTCGTGGACGCGGCCGATACGGGCCGGTGCCGCCGACATGCGGTCGGCGACGTCGGACCAGGTCAGGAGACCGGTGTCGACCATCGTGCGCTGCACGACCGCCAACGCCGTCTCCAGTCCGACCATTCCCATGGCGGCGGTGGACCACTCGGTCTCCTTGGCCTCCACGGGATGGGGGGCGTGGTCGGTGGCGACGATGTCGATGGTGCCGTCGGCCAGCCCCTCGCGCAGCGCCTGGACGTCCTCGGCGGTGCGCAGCGGCGGGTTGACCTTGTAGACGGGATCGTAGCTCTCCACCAGCTCCTCGGTCAGGAGCAGGTGGTGGGGAGTGACCTCGGCGGTGACGTCGCAGCCGCGGGCCTTGGCCCAGCGGATGATGTCGACCGAGCCCTTGGTGGAGACGTGGCACACGTGCAGGCGCGAGCCCACGTGCTGTGCCAGCAGGCAGTCGCGGGCGATGATCGCCTCCTCGGCGACCGCGGGCCAGCCGGGCAGGCCGAGGCGGTCGGAGACGCAGCCCTCGTTCATCTGGGCGCCCTGGGTCAGGCGCGGTTCCTGGGCGTGCTGGGCGATGACGCCGCCGAAGGCCTTGACGTACTCCAGGGCGCGGCGCATGAGCAGGGCGTCGGAGACGCACAGGCCGTCGTCGGAGAAGACGCGCACGCCCGCGGCGGAGTCGGCCATGGCGCCGATCTCGGAGAGGCGCTCCCCGGCCAGGCCGACGGTGACGGCTCCGACGGGGCGCACGTCGCAGTACCCGGCCTCGCGGCCCAGGCGCCAGACCTGCTCGACGACCCCGGCGGTGTCGGCGACGGGGTCGGTGTTGGCCATGGCGTGGACGGCGGTGTAACCGCCCATGGCGGCGGAGCGGGAGCCGGTGGCGACGGTCTCGGCGTCCTCGCGTCCGGGCTCGCGCAGGTGGGTGTGCAGGTCCACCAGGCCCGGCAGGGCGACCAGGCCGGCCGCGTCGACGGTCCGGGCCCCCTCGGGGGCGTCCAGGTCCCGGCCGGTCGCGGCGATCCGGCCGTCGGCCAGGAGCAGGTCGACGGGGTCGCCGCCGAGCGGGCGGGCGCCGCGGATCAGGTGCGGTCCGTGGGTGTCGGGCATCGCGATGTTGGCTTCCTCGTGTTCTGGGGTGGGGAGGGGCGGCGCCGGGTCCCCCGGGCGCGCCCGTCCGGTCGGGGCGCGGCGGGGTCCGGGGCGGGCCCGCGTCCCCCGGATGCGGTGGCTGCGGGGCGCGGGCGGCACCTGGCTCTCAGGAGCCGCCGAGCAGCAGGTAGAGCACGGCCATGCGCAGGCTGACGCCGTTGGCGACCTGCTCGGTGACGGTGCAGCGGGGCGAGTCGGCGACCTCGGCGGAGATCTCCATGCCGCGGACCATCGGGCCGGGGTGCATGACGATCGCGTCCTGGGGCATGCGGGAGAGGCGCTCGCCGTCCAGGCCGTAGTTGCGGCTGTACTCGCGCGTGGACGGGAAGAAGGACTCGTGCATGCGCTCGGCCTGTACGCGCAGCATCATGACGACGTCGGACTTGGGCAGGACGCCGTCGAGGTCGTAGGAGACCTCGCACGGCCAGGTGTGCACCGAGACCGGCAGCAGGGTGGGCGGCGCGACCAGGGTGACGTGCGCGCCCAGGGTGGTGAGCAGCAGCACGTTGGAGCGGGCGACCCGACTGTGCAGGATGTCGCCGACGACGGCCACCCGCAGCCCCTCCAGGCGCCCCAGGCGCGAGCGCATGGTGAAGGCGTCCAGCAGGGCCTGGGTGGGGTGTTCGTGGGTGCCGTCGCCCGCGTTGAGGACGGACCCGTCGACCCAGTTGGCGAGGCGGTGGGCGGCGCCGGAGGCGCTGTGCCGGATGACGACGCCGTCGGCGCCCATGGCCTGGAGGGTCAGCGCGGTGTCCTTGAGGCTCTCGCCCTTGGAGACGCTGGAGCCCTTGGCGGAGAAGTTGATGACGTCCGCGGACAGGCGCTTGGCGGCCAGCTCGAAGGAGGTGCGGGTGCGGGTGGAGTCCTCGTAGAAGAGGTTGACCACGGTGCGCCCGCGCAGGGTGGGCAGCTTCTTGACGGAGCGGTCGCCGACCTGGGCGAGTTCGGCGGCGGTGTCCAGGATGAGCGTGGCCTCGTCGCGGCTGAGGTCGCCGGTGGAGAGCAGGTGTCGCATCAGTCGTTCCCCTCGGTGGCGCCGGGGCCCGGGGAGGAGTCGGACCGCAGGCCTCGGTTGAGGGTGGTGGAGGGTGACGAAGAGGGGGGCTCTGCGGCCGGAGGCCGTCGGTTGAGGATGGTGGAGGGTGACGGACGGGCGGGGCCGAGCAGCACCGCGTCGTGTCCGTCGGTCTCCTCCAGGCGCACGGTGACGCTCTCGCGCAGCGAGGTGGGCAGGTTCTTGCCCACGTAGTCGGCGCGGATGGGCAGCTCGCGGTGGCCGCGGTCGACCAGGACGGCGAGCTGGACGGCGCGGGGGCGGCCCAGGTCGCCGAGGGCGTCCAGGGCGGCGCGGACGGTGCGGCCGGAGAAGAGGACGTCGTCGACGAGGACGACGACGCGGTCGTCGAGTCCGCCCTGGGGGATCTCGGTCCGGCCGAGGGCGCGGACGGGCGCGGAGCGCAGGTCGTCGCGGTACATGGTGATGTCGAGCGAGCCCGCGGGGACGGTGATGTCCTCCACCCGTTCGATGCGCCGTGCCAGGCGGCGGGCGAGCGGGACCCCGCGCGAGGGGATGCCCAGGAGGGTGACTCCCCGGCCCCCCTTGGTGCGTTCGAGCACCTCGTGGGCGATACGGGTCAGCGCCCGGTTGATCTCGTTGCCGTCGAGGACGGCGCGGGTGCCCTCGGGCGCCTCGGGTGGGGAGGCGCCGCCACCGGTGTCACCGGTCGTCGGTTTTTGCGCACGCAAAGTAGTGACCCCCTTCCCTGCCTCACTGAACAGGTCGTTAAAGGATGTCGATCGGATCCACGCTACCAGCGACGGTCGCGACCCCCGCGAGGCGGCTGATGACCCGAGGTTATAAATGTGACTCTGGTCACACCCCAAGCGAGCATCTATCCACCGAAATGTGGTCATGTCGTCACCCAGTGGATACGGCTACGAAGCGGCAAAAACCTGAAATACCCAGGAGGAGCGGGCTTTTCGTGCCATCCTGACGCACGGCTCGTCCCGTTCGGTCCCCACATGAGAGGTGTCTCACTTACGCACGGTTTGGCCACCGATTAGTCGCGTTTCACACCAACGGCTTGACCTGGAAGGCAGACCCCCCTACCGTCACTGTCTGTAACCACTGCCGGGTGGGGTTGCATCCCGTGACCATCCGCTGGACCGCCCAGGCGGCCCGCCGAGTACGAGCGGACGTCCCCCCACCACGCCAGCCACTGTCACGGCCGGGAGCGACAAGAAGATGCCATCCGAATACGCGAAGTCCCTCGGTGCGCGACTGCGTGCCATCCGCACCCAGCAGGGCCTGTCCCTGCACGGGGTGGAAGAGAAGTCCCACGGTCGCTGGAAGGCCGTCGTGGTGGGCTCCTACGAGCGCGGCGACCGCGCCGTCACCGTCCAGAAGCTCGCCGAGCTGGCGGACTTCTACGGTGTGCCGATGTCGGAGCTGCTGCCGGGCGGCGCGGCTCCCACCCCGCTGGGCCCCACGCCCAAGCTGGTCATCGACCTGGAGCGCATGCAGCAGCTGCCGCAGGAGAAGGCCGGGCCGCTGTCCCGCTACGTCGCCACGATCCAGAGCCAGCGGGGTGACTACAACGGGCGGGTGCTCTCCATCCGCCAGGAGGACCTGCGCTCACTCGCGGTCATCTACGACAAGTCGCCCGGCGACCTGACCGAGGAGCTCATCAACTGGGGCGTCCTCGACCCCGAGGCGCGCCGCGCGGTCGACGCCTTCTGACCGGTCCTGACACCGGACCGACCGAGGACACGCACCCGCTCGACGAGAACCGGCGACCCCGACGGGACGCCGGTTCTCGTCGTGTCCGGAGGCCGGGGACTGGCGACCGGACGGGGCCGGGCGGCGCGCCTGCCGGACGTGGGGCTTCCCCTCCCCAACCCGGCCGCGCCGCCCTCCCGCCGGAGGGGGGTCCGACGGAGTGGTGTCGAACTCCTGTTCGACACGATCCAGTTAACCCCAGCCCGCCGGAGCCGTCAAGGACCCCGCGCGGCGCTGCGCGCGCCCCGTCCGCACGGAAATCCCGGGACGCCGGACCGCCGGGGAACTACCCTTGGCCCGTGGTAGCCGATACCGAGTTGCGCGAACTGGCCCCACCCGCCTTCACGCACGCCGTCCCCGCGCTGCTCCAGGTGTACGAGGCGGCCATGCGGCCGCCCCCGGAGCAACTGCCCGGGCGCGCCTCCGTGATGAACGGCCACGCCTACAACCCGGGCTTCCGCTCGGTGGTGGCCGTGCGCGGCGGCCTCCCGGTCGGCTTCGCCTACGCCTTCCACGGGCACAGCGGCCAGTGGTGGCACGACACGGTGGCGGAGGGACTGCGCGCGGGCGCGGGAGCCCGCCAGGCGCGCCGCTGCCTGTCCGACGCGCTGGAGATCGCCGAGGTGCACGTCCACCCGGACGCGCAGAACCAGGGCGTGGGCCGCTCCCTGCTCCACGCCCTGTGCAGGGACAGACCGGAGCGCACCGCGGTGCTGTCCACGCGTTCGGGACCCTCCGCGGCGCGCCACCTGTACCGCTCGTGCGGGTTCACCGAGGTGCTGGAGGACTTCCGCTTCCCCGGCAGCCCCGGTCAGCCCTTCTCGATCATGGCCGCCCGGCTTCCCCTGACGGGCTCCGGTGACCGGAGATCTCCCGGTAGATCTGCCTGGTGGCCGTGGACTGGTTCGAGGTGATGAAGTGGATGCCCGGCGCGCCCTCGGCCAGCAACCGCTCGCACATGCGCTGGGCGTGCTCGATGCCGAAGGCCCGCACGGACTCGGCGTCGTCGCCGAAGGAGGCGAACCTCTCCGCCAGGTCGGCCGGGAAGGGGGCGCCGGAGAGCTGCTCCGAGCGCGGGATGAACGAGGTGCGCACCACCGGGAAGACCTCGGGGATGATCGGCACCTCGCAGCCGCGCGCGGCCACCCGGTCGCGCAGGCGCAGGTAGTCCTCGGGGTCGAAGAACATCTGCGTGATGGCGTAGTCGGCGCCCGCCTCGCACTTGCGCACGAAGTGGTCGGTGTCGGTCTCGACGTCGGCCGAGCGCGGGTGCTTGTAGGGGAAGGCCGCCACGCCCACGCAGAAGTCGCCGCTGTCCTTGAGCAGGCGCACCAGCTCCTCGGCGTAGGTCAGCCCCTGGGGGTGGGGGATCCACTCCCCGTCGGGGTCGCCGGGCGGGTCGCCGCGCACGGCGAGCATGTTGGACACACCCGCGTCGGCGAGGCGGCCGACGAGGTGGCGCAGCTCGGCGACGGAGTGGTCGACCAGGGTCATGTGCGCGACCGGCAGCAGTGTGGTGTCGGTCGCGATGCGCTCGGTGGTCTCCACGGTCAGGCCGCGCGTGCTGCCGCCGGCGCCGTAGGTGACCGAGACGAAGGCGGGTCCGAGGGCCTCGATCTCCCGGATCGCGCGCCACAGGCGCTCCTGTGCCTGGGGCGTGCGGGGCGGGAAGAACTCGAAGGAGAACATCGGCTCGCCCGCGTCGAGGAGTTCGCGGATATGACGCGGCCTGGGGGCCGGGCTTCGGGGCGCCACGGGGCGTGTCGGTGCAGCCAGCATGCACACCACCTTAGGTCAGACTCCCCCGCCCGGTGGGAGCGGCGTCCCACCCTGTGAGACCCGTGGCGTACGCCACTGCCGGGCCGGTCGCGCACGGCCCAACGTGCGAGGATGCGGCATGGCTCCTCTCCCCTCCGCCGCCTCCCCCCGCCGTGTCCCCCCACCGCGCCCGTTGTTCTGGGCCGCCCAGCTGCTGCGCTTCGCCTGGCTCCAGGCCCGGGCCTGCGCGTTCGCGGTGTGCATGTTCGCCGGGTTCGCGCTCTCCGCGGTGCTGCCGCTCCCCCTGCCCCGCTACGACGCCCTGCTCGTCTACGCGGTGGCGCTGACGGCCCTGTTCTGGGGCCTGCGCCTGGAGAGCGGGCACGAGATCGCCGCGATCGCCGGTTTCCACGTGGTGGGGCTGGCCTTCGAGCTGTTCAAGGTGCGGATGGGCTCGTGGTCCTACCCCGAGCCCGCCTGGACGGTGGTGTGGGGTGTGCCGCTCTACAGCGGCTTCATGTACGCGGCGGTGGGTTCCTACATCGTGCGCGCCTGGCGGCTGCTGGACCTGGAGCTGGTGCGCTACCGCACCGCGGCGACCACGGCGGTCGCGGTCGCGGTCTACCTCAACTTCCTCACCCACCACTGGCTGCCGGACCTGCGGGTGCCGCTGGCGGTGCTGCTGCTGGCGGTGACGTGGGGCACGTGGGTGCGCTTCACCGTGGGCGCGCAGCGCCTGCGGATGCCGCTGGCGCTGTCGTTCCTGCTCATCGGGGTGTTCCTGTGGATCGCCGAGAACGTCTCCACCCTGCTCGACGCCTGGCGCTACCCGCACCAGGAGCAGGTGTGGGCACTGGTGCACCCGGCCAAGCTCGGCGCGTGGGCGCTGCTGGTGACGGTGTCGTTCGTCCTGGTGGCCGGCTGGAAGCGGCCCGGCCAGACGAAGCGGGACCTGGCCGCGTCCGACAGCCGATAATGTGCGGGTCATGGTGCCTTCCTCTTCGCCGTCCGCCTCTCCCGTCTCCGTGGTGCGCTCCGCCGTGGACCGCGAGCTGACCTCCTTCTGCGCCGACCACCGCGCCCAGCTGCTGGAGATCGGGGAGGAGCTGGCCCCGGCGATGGACGCGCTGGAGGCGATGCTCGCCGGGGGCAAGCGCCTGCGCCCGACCTTCTGCTACTGGGGCTGGCGGGGCGCGGGCGGCGCGGCCGAGGACGACCGGATGGTCCGCGCGGCGGCCTCCCTGGAGTTCCTCCAGGCGTGCGCGCTCGTCCACGACGACGTGATCGACAACAGCGACACCCGGCGCGGGCTGCCCGCCACGCACAAGCGGCTGGCCAAGCTGCACGCCGACCAGGGGTGGAGCGGCGACAGCGAGGGCTTCGGCCAGGGCGCGGCGATCCTCATCGGGGACCTGTGCCTGGCCTGGTCGGACGAGATGTACCAGGCCAGCGGCTTCCCGACGGAGGTGCTGGGCCGGGGGCGGCGCCCCTTCGACGCGATGCGCACCGAGGTCATGGCCGGGCAGTACCTGGACACCCTGGAGCAGGTGCGGGGCACCGGTACCCGTGAGGCCGCGCTGCGCGTGATGCGCTACAAGTCCGCCAAGTACACGGTGGAGCGCCCGCTGCACCTGGGCGCGGCCCTGGCGGGCCGCCACGAGGAGCTGGCCGGGGTGTACACCGCCTACGGCATCCCGCTGGGGATCGCCTTCCAGCTGCGCGACGACGTGCTGGGCGTGTTCGGCGACCCGTCCACCACCGGCAAGCCCGCCGGGGACGACCTGCGCGAGGGGAAGCGGACGCTGGTCGTGGCCGAGACCCTGGCGCGCGCGGGAGCGGCCGACGCCGAACGGTTCCGCTCGCTGCTGGGGGCGCCGGACCTGTCGGTGTCCTCGGTGGAGTGGATGTGCTCCCTGATCGAGGAGTCGGGCGCGCTGGCCGTGTGCGAGGAGTCGATCGCGGAGTACGCCGACCGGGCCGTCGCGGCCCTGGAGAGCCCCGAGCTGGACGGTTCGGCCCGCGAGCCGCTGCGCCGGCTGGTCGTGGCCGCCACCTCGCGCTCCTTCTGAGGGTCCCTCCCTAGGGGGATTCCCCGGGTCCGCACCTGACGAAGGTGCATTGTGCCCGGCCTCCCACTCCGATTGAATCGCTAACACGACATATCGCGAAACCGGGGAGTCTCCCATGTCTGGGCACACCGTTTCCCGCGGTCCGGTCGGTGCGGGCGAACGAGCCCTCGCACCGGACCTGGCCCGCGGGTTCATGCTCTTGTTCATCGCACTCGCCAACACCGCCTGGTACCTGTGGGCGCTTCCGGCGAGCGGAGGCGGCGTCCACCCCGAGCCGGGCGGCGCACTGGACCGGATCGCGCAGTTCCTCGTCGTCATGGCGGTGGACATGCGCAGCTATCCGATGTTCGCCTTCCTGTTCGGGTACGGCATGGTGCAGCTGGCCCGGCGCCAGGAGGCGTCGGGCTCGTCCGTGCGGGACGTGAACGCGCTGCTGCGCCGCCGCAACCTGTGGCTGCTCGCGTTCGGCTTCGTCCACGCCCTGCTGCTGTGGATGGGCGACATCCTGGGCGCCTACGGCCTGGCCGGGCTGCTCCTGGGCTGGCTGTTCCTGCGGCGCAGGGACACCACGCTGGTGGTGTGGGCGGGCGTGTTCACCGGGCTGGCCGCCCTGCTGGCGGCGTTCAGCCTGCTGGGCCTGGCCTTCATGCCCGACGACGCCTCCTCCTCGGCCGCGTTCAGCATGGACCAGACGGCCGCCAACATCGGCGACACCTCGATCCTGGGCGCCGCGCTGGGCCGTGTCCTGGCCTGGCCCCTCGTCACGGTGGGCCAGGGGCTGCTGGGCATGGTCGTGCCCGCGGCGATCCTGCTCGGCTACTGGGCGGCGCGCCGTCGGATCCTGGAGGAGCCCGGCAGCCACCTGGGAATGCTGCGCTGGACCGCGGTCCTCGGCATCGGCGTGGGCTGGCTGGGCGGGCTGCCCCCGGCCCTGGCCCAGATCGGGGTCTGGGACCTGTCCCCCGCGCAGGCGGGCATGCTGACCATGCCGCACATGGTGACGGGCCTGGCCTGCGGTCTGGGCTACGTGGCGCTGATCGCGCTGGCCGCGCACCGGATCCAGGGGCGCGGGCGCGGACCGGGCGCGGTGGTCGTCGCGCTGTCCGCGACCGGCAAGCGCTCGCTGTCGGCCTACCTGGCCCAGTCGGTGCTGTGCGCGCCGCTCCTGGCGGCCTGGGGCCTGGGGCTGGGCGCGGAACTGGCCTCGTGGTCGATGGCCCTGTTCGCGGTGGGCGTGTGGCTGGTGACGGTGGCGGCGTCCTACGCCCTGGAGCGCGCGGGAAGACGCGGACCGGCCGAGGTGCTGCTGCGTCGTCTGGCCTACCGCCACCCGGTCGCGGCGGGCGCGCGGCAGTCCGAGCGGAGCCCGCAGGAGGGACCGGCGACCGGTTCGGCGGCGAACGGCGGGGCCGACCGCACCGCGACCTGACCCGGCGGCGCAAAAAGGCGCGTGCCGCTCAGTGCCCGGCACGCCCTCGTAACGCAGGATGGTGTGTCATGGGCGACGATCACACGACAAACCACACCATAGGGGTGACGGGGGCGACCGGGGCGCTGGGCGGGCGGGTCGCCGCCCGGATCGCGCGGCTGGGCAGGCCCCAGCGGCTCATCGTACGCGACCTCAACCGCGCCCCCGAGTACCCCGGCAGCAGCGCGGTGATGTCGGCCTACGAGGACTCGGCGGGCTTCGAGCGGGCGTGTCGGGGGGTCGACACGCTCTTCCTGGTCTCGGCGACCGAGTCCGAGGACCGGATCGACGTCCACCTGAGCGCGGTGGACGCGGCGGTCAAGGCGGGGGTGTCCTGGATCGTCTACCTGTCCTTTTTGAGGGCGGGCCCGGCGTCGACCTTCACGTTCGCGCGCACGCACTTCTTCACCGAGGCGCACATCCGGTCGACGGGGGTGCGGTACACCTTCCTCAGACCCAGCCTGTACCTGGACCTGCTGCCCGACTGGGTGGACGACGGGGGCGCGGTGCTGGGCCCGGCAGGCGACGGCCGGATCGCGTGGGTCTCGCGCGACGACGTGGCGGACGTGGCCGCGGCGGTGCTGACCGACCCGGTGGCCGCGCTCGCCTCGGAGAACACCAGCCACGACATCACCGGCCCGGAGGCGCTGTCCCTCGGCGCGACGGTGGAGAGGCTGAGCGTGCTCACCGGGCGCTCGGTCCGCTACGTGCCCCAGACCCGGGAGGAGGCGCTGGAGTCGCGCCGTTCCAGCGGCGCCCCCGAGTGGGCGGTCGAGGGCTGGGTGTCCTCCTACGCCGCGATCGCGGCCGGGGAGCTCGACGTGGTCTCGTCCGCCGTCCCCGACCTGACCGGCCATCCCGCCCAGTCCATCGAGGGCTTCCTGCGGCGCCATCCCAGCGCCCTGTCACACGTCGCGGTCTGACCGCGGCCCCGTCCCGCGAGCCGCCGCGCACGGGGCGCGGCGGCCTTCCTGTGCCGTGGGTCTCCTTTCTGCCCGGACCTTGACCTCAATAATTGTTGAGGTAAGAGGCTGTGCTGTGTCGGAAGCGACGCACAGCGAGGGAGAACGACATGCGAGCGGTACAGGTCGACGAGTTCGGCGGCCCGGAGGTCCTGGTGGCCCGGGAGGTGCCCGAGCCCGAGGCGGGTCCGGGGCAGGTGCTGGTGGAGGTCGCCGCGTCGAACGTGATGTACCTGGACACCCTGGTCCGCGGCGGCTGGGGGCTGGACTACTTCCCCGTGTCTCCCCCCTACGTCCCCGGCTCGGGCGTGGCCGGTCGGGTGGTCCGGATCGGCTCGGGCGTGGACCCCGGCTGGGAGGGGGCCACCGTGGTCACCGACACCGGGCACACGGACGCGGTGCCGGGAAGCCCCACCCTGCCCGTGGACGGCTACGCCGAGCGGGTCGTGGTCCCCGAGTCGGCACTGGTCAGGGTTCCCGAGGAGGTGGACCCGCTGGCGGCGCTGGCCCTGCTGCACGACGGGACGACCGCGATGGCCCTGGAGCGGGCGGCGGGCTTCAGGCCCGGCGGCACGGTCCTGGTCGCCGCGGCCGCCGGAGGGGCGGGCAGCCTGGCCGTCCAGCTGGCCCGCACGGCCGGGGCCCGGGTCATCGGCGCGGCCAGGGGCGAGGCCAAGCTGGCCCTGGTCCGCGAACTGGGCGCGCAGGAGACCGTGGACTACTCCGAGCCGGGCTGGCAGGAGCGGGTACGCGAGCTGACCGGCGGCACCGGGGTGGACGTGGTCCTGGACGGCGCCGGGGGCGCGCTGGGCGAGGCGGCCTTCGAGACGCTGGCCGACGGCGGCCGGTTCATCGGCTACGGCACGGCGGGCGGGAGCTTCACGGAGGTGGACGCCGAGGAGGCCGAGCGCCGCGGGATCGAGGTCCTGGGCCTGTTCGACCTGAAGGAGGCCGACGGCGACGGGCAGGACTCCCTGCGGCTGGTGCTGGAGATGGCCCGACTGGGCAGGATCGCCCCGCACGTGGGGCTGACCCTGCCGCTGGAGCGGGCCGCCGAGGCGCACACCGCGCTGGAGGAGCGCACGGTGCTCGGCAAGGTCCTGCTGGTGCCCTAGGCCGTGTTCCCTGGATCATCTCGGGCCCGCGACCACCGGGCCGCCTCTCACCGCGCCGGTTCCGCCTGAAGGGCCCACCGGGCCGACCCGCGCGAACCGTCGTGCGGGGGAGGGCCCGGACGGCCGCCCGCCGGCCCGAAGGCCTCCGCGGAACACTCCCCGGGACCGTGCGGCGAGGGCGGTCGCCCCGACCCCGACGGGCTCGTCCCCGGGACCGTCCGGCCCCCGGCGGGCGTGCGGCGCCCGGCCGCCGGTCAGCCCCCGGCGCGGGCGGCCAGGCGCTGGCGCAGACCGGCGGCGGCGGCCCGGGGGTCCTCCGCCTCCGTGATCGCGCGCACGACCACGACCCGGCGGGCCCCCGCGTCCAGCACGCGGTCGATGTTGTCGGCGTCGATCCCGCCGATGGCGAACCAGGGACGGTCGGTGCCCAGCGCGGCCGCCCCCTCCACCAGCTCCAGCCCGGCGGCCGGGCGGCCCGGCTTGGTGGGGGTCGCCCAGGTCGGACCCACGCAGAAGTAGTCGGTGCCGGGCTCCTCGGCGGAGACGGCCGCGGCGGCGATGTCGTTGTTGGAGCGGCCGATCACGGGGTCGGCGCCGACGATGTCGCGGGCCATGGGCACGGGAAGGTCGCGCTGGCCCAGGTGGAGGACGTCGGCGCGCACCGCGCGGGCGATGTCGGCGCGGTCGTTGACCGCGAGCAGGGATCCGTGCCGCTCGCACGCCTCCTTCAGCACCTCCAGGGCCGCGATCTCCTCGCGCGCCTCCAGGCCCTTGTCCCGGAGCTGGATGATGTCCACGCCCCCGGCCAGGGCGGCGTCGGCGAACTCGGCGAGATCGCCCCGCCGGGTCCGGGCGTCGGTGCACAGGTACAGAAGGGATGCGTCCAGGCGCTTGCGCAGGCTGGTTCCGTGACTGGTCCTCACACGGTCCACCCTAGGCCCTGGCGCGGTCGGACCCAAGGGAGAGGGCACGGCGGCGTGCCCCTCCCCCGCCCGGGCGGCGGCGAGGGGCGTGCCGGGTCCCGCGAGGCGAGCCGAGCCGCCGGCGGAGAACGCCGCGTCGGGCGCGGACGAGGAACCCGCCCCCTCGCGCCCCGGGTCCCGCCGGGGCGCGGACTAGAAGGCCATGCTCTGGGCCCGGCGGCGCACCTCGGTTCCCCGGTTCTCGCGCATGGCCTGGATCGGCGTGCCCGGCAGAGAGTCGTCCGGGGTGAACAGCCAGCGCAGGGACTCCTCGGTGGAGAAGCCCGCGTCGGTGAGCAGCACCAGTGTCCCCGGCAGCCCCTTGACCAGGTCGTCGCCGTCGATGAACGCGGCGGGGATGGACAGTTCGCCGTCGCGGACCACACCCACCATGCGGTTCTCGCGGATCAGCGTCTTGATCCGGTTCGGGCTCACGCCCAGCGGCTCGGCCGCCTCCTTGAGGGTCAGCCAGTCGCCGATCAGCGTGTCGATGTCGCGTTGTGTCACACCACCAATCTGCCACATCCGCGCACCTCCTTCCCCCCGGCAGGGGCTCGGCGGACACACGCCCTAGAATGGGGGCAGACACCTACATCCCGCGGGAGCCGGGTGGGACCCGGCTGAGAGGGAGGCTGTGAGCCTCCGACCGCACGAACCTGATCCGGGTCATGCCGGCGAAGGGAGTGGAAGCCACAGCCGTGCGCACCCCCAACGATTCCCACCGTGACCGCGTCGTCGTGGTCGGCGGCGGCCTCGTCGGGCGGGTCACCGCCTGGCGCGCCGCCCAACGCGGCCTGCGCGTCACCCTGGTCGAGTCCGATCCGGCCCGCGCCGCCTCCGCCGTGGCGGCGGGCATGCTGACCCCCGCCACCGAGGCGGCGTTCGGTGAGGAACCCCTCATGGAGCTGGGCATCCGCTCGGCGCGCATGTACGCGGACTTCGTCGCCGAACTGCAGGAGGCCAGCGGCCTGGACGTGGGCCACCGCGCCACCGGCACACTGCTGGTCGCCTTCGACCGCGACGACCTGGCCGTCCTGACCGAACTGCACGCCCTCCAGCAGCGGCTGGGCATCGCCGCCGAGCGCCTCACCAGCCGTGAATGCCGACGTCTGGAGCCCATGCTCGCCCCGTCCGTGCGCGGCGGCGTCCTGGCACCCGACGACCACTCCGTGGACCCGCGGCGGCTGCTGCGCGCCCTGGCCGTGGCGGGCGGGCGCGCGGGCGTCACCGAGGTCCGCGCACGGGTCGGGGAGGTCCTCTCCCCCGGCCCGGAGGGCGCCCGGCTGGGCGTGCGCCTGGTCGGGGAGGCCCCCGCGGGCGGGCCCCCGCCCGGTGAGGACCTGCCCGCGGACCAGGTGGTGCTGGCCGCGGGCTGCTGGGGCAACGGCGTCGGGGTCCCCGAGCCCGTGGTCCCGCCGCTGCGCCCGGTCAAGGGCCAGCTGCTGCGCGCCCGGGTGCCCGAGGGGGAGCCGCCACTCGTCAACCGGACCGTCCGCGGCCTGGTCAGGGGCTTTCCGACCTACCTGGTACCGCGCGCCGACGGCGAGGTCGTCATCGGCGCCACCCAGGAGGAGCTCGGCCACGACACCGCGCTCACCGTCGGGGGGCTCTGGCAGGTGCTGCGGGACGCGCGCGAGCTCGTCCCCGGGGTGAGCGAGCTGGAGGTCACCGAGACCTGCGTCGGGCTGCGCCCAGGCTCCCCCGACAACGAACCCCTCCTGGGGCCCACCCGGGTCCCGGGACTGCACCTGGCCGCCGGCCACTTCCGGCACGGGGTGCTGCTGACCCCGGTGACCGGTGAGGCCATGGCCCAGGCCCTGACCACCGGAGACCTGCCGGAGTACGCCCGCCGCTTCGCGGCACGACGCGCAAGTAGGTAGCAGTGGAACTGATCATCAACGGCGACCGCCGCGAGTTCACCGACGACACGACCGTGGAAGCGGTCGTGCGCGACCTGACCGGCACCGAGATCCCCGGCGGTATCGCCGTGGCCGTCAACGACGAGGTGGTGCGCCGGGCCGCGTGGGCCGCGAGCCCGCTCAACCAGGGCGACCGCGTGGACGTCCTCACCGCCGTACAGGGAGGCTGAAGATGAACGACGACCTCGTGATCGCGGGGACCTCCTTCGGGTCCCGGCTGATCACCGGAACCGGCGGGGCCCCCTCCCTGGAGGTCCTGGAGGAGGCCCTGGTCACCTCCGGCACCGAGCTGACCACCGTGGCGATGCGCCGGGTCTCCCCCGGCACCCAGGGGTCGGTGTGGGACATCCTCACCCGCAACAGGATCCGGGCGCTGCCCAACACCGCCGGGTGCTTCACCGCGGTCGACGCGGTGCGCACCGCCCGCCTGGGCCGCGAGGCGCTGGACACCGACTGGGTGAAGCTGGAGGTGGTGGCGGACGAGCACACGCTGCTGCCCGACCCCGTCGAGCTGCTGGAGGCCGCCGAACAGCTGGTGGACGAGGGCTTCACCGTGCTGCCCTACACCAACGACGACCCCGTGCTGGCCCGGCGCCTGGAGCAGCTGGGCTGCGCCGCCGTCATGCCGCTGGCCGCCCCGATCGGCTCGGGGCTGGGCATCCGCAACCCGCACAACCTGGAGCTGATCGTCGAGCAGGCCGGGGTGCCGGTCATCGTGGACGCCGGGATCGGCACCGCCAGCGACGCCGCCCTGGCCATGGAGCTGGGCTGCGACGCGGTCCTGCTGGCCACGGCCGTGACCCGCGCGCAGGACCCGGTGCGCATGGCCGCCGCGATGCGCGACGCCGTACGCGCGGGCCGCGGCGCGCGCCTGGCGGGCCGCATCCCGGTGCGGCGCCACGCCCAGGCCTCCTCGCCGGCCGTGGACTGAGGCCGGGCCGACCGGGGCGGCGGGGGCCGGCGCGACCGGTGCCTCCGCGGGACGGGGCGGGCTGACCGGGGAGGCGGGGTTCTCGGAACACCCGCTCCCGGACCCGCCCCCGGGACGCCCGCGAGCACCTCGCGCACCACGCGCCCCGCTCGCGGGTGGAACCGATGAGAGTTGGGACACCCCGACCCCGTGTTCCGCCCCGACCGGTGCGTCCCACCTGGGGCGTTTGGTGCCGTCGCCTACCGTGGAACGAGTGCGCGGCCCGGAAGGGAACACCCCGCACCCGAAGACGACCCAGGCGCGAACGTCCCCACCGCGAACAGAGCGGACCCCACCGGGGCCGGGACAACCCCCGACCGGTGGCGTGAGCCCCGTCGAGGCCGGGGCGGACCCCGCCCCGGGGCCCGACGGGCCCCACCGACACCGGAACGGGACGGCGCGACCGCGAACCGCGGGGCAGACCTGGCGTGGGCTTCCGCTATCGTGTCGGTTCGACACCCGGTGTCGGGTACGCGCCACCGGCCGCGACAGCCCGCGCTCCCCGCAGCAAGGACACTACTCCGCCGTGGACATGACGACTTCCGACCCGCTCGTAGGCGCCACCCTGGACCGACGTTACTTCGTGGAGTCCAGGATCGCCGGAGGCGGGATGGCGACCGTCTACGTCGCCCACGACCTGAGGCTGGACCGACGGCTGGCGCTGAAGGTGATGCACCCCTCGCTGGCCCAGGACCCGACCTTCGTGCAGCGCTTCATCAACGAGGCGCACTCCGTCGCCAAGCTCTCCCACCCCAACGTGGTGCAGGTCTTCGACCAGGGTGAGGACCAGGGACACGTCTTCCTGGCCATGGAGTACGTGCCCGGACGGACCCTGCGCGACCTGCTCAGGTCCCGGGGCAGGCTCCCGGCGCGCGACGCCCTGAACGTCATGGCCCCGGTGCTGGCCGCGCTCGGCGCCGCCCACCAGGCGGGCATGGTGCACCGCGACGTCAAGCCCGAGAACGTCCTCATCACCGAGGACGGCCGGGTCAAGGTCGCCGACTTCGGCCTGGCGCGCGCCGTGGAGCAGTCCAACCAGGGACTGACCCGCACGGGCACCCTCATGGGCACCGCCGCCTACCTGGCGCCCGAGCAGATCGAGAAGGGCGTCGCCGACGCGCGCAGCGACGTGTACGCGGCGGGCATCATGCTCTACGAGCTGCTCACCGGCAGCCAGCCGCACACCGGCGAGACGCCCATCGCGATCGCCTACCAGCACGTCAACGAGGACGTCCCACGCCCCTCGCACTTCCTGCCCGGCCTGCCCGCGGAGGTCGACGCGCTGGTCACCAAGGCCACCGAACGCGACCCCAGGTACCGCCCCAGCAACGCGGGCCAGTACCTGGCCAAGGTCCTGAAGGTGCTCAACGGCCTGCCCGCGACCCCCTCCGCCGCCGACCAGGCCCCGCTGGCGCCCGTCGCCCCGGCCGCGGCGGCCACGGCCTCCGTGACCGCCCCCCAGCTCATCGCCGGCGGCGCCGGTCCGGGCACCGAGAACGCCACCATGGTCGTGGACATGGCCTCCGCCGGTCTCGACGACGGGTACGACGGCAAGGACGGATACGGCGACGACGACGGGTACGACGACTACCGGGGCGGCCACGGCGACCGGCGCCGCCGCAACCTGCTGGTCGGGATCGGCGCGGCGGTCCTGGCCGTCGTCCTGCTCGGCGCGGGCTGGTGGTTCCTCGTCGGCCAGTACGAGAACGTCCCGGACGTGGTGGGCAGGGACCCCGAGGCCGCGAGCCAGATGATCCGCGACGAGGGCCTGCGCTACGACCTGTCCTCCGAGACCGTCTACAGCGACGCCGAGGAGGGCACGGTCGGCGAGACCGACCCCGAGGTGGGCGCCCGCCTGTCCCCCGACGACGTGGTCACCGTGTACCTGTCCAAGGGCCCGCAGACGGTCGACATGCCCGACCTGGCCGAGATGGAGGTCGCCAACGCCCTCAAGGAGCTGGAGGACCTCGGCTTCGCCGCGGAGAACATCACCCAGGAGGACGTGGACTCCACGGACTTCGCACCCGGCACGGTGATCTCCACCGACCCCGAGGCGGGCGCGGAGGCCGACCGCGAGGAGCAGGTCACGATCACCGTCAGCCGCGGCGTCCCGGTGCCCGCCGTGGTCGGCGAGGACCTGGAGACCGCCCGCCAGATGCTGGAGGACGAGGACCTGACCGTCGAGGTGGTCGAGGAGGCGAGCGCGGACGTCGAGGAGGGCAAGGTCATCCAGCAGAGCCCGGACAGCGGCTCCAGCGTCGGCGCCGGCACCACCGTCACCCTGACCGTCTCCACCGGCCCGCCGGGCGTGGACGTCCCCGACGTGGTCGGCATGCAGGTGGACGAGGCGCGCGAGGCGCTGGAGGAGGCCGGCTTCAAGGTCAAGGTCGAGCGCGTTCTCGGCGGCCGCGAGGTGGCGCACCAGTCGCACACCGGCAGGGTGCCCGAGGACACCGAGATCACGATCACCGCGACTCCGGGCGGCATCGACCTGGGCGACTTCGGCGGAGGCGGCAACGGCAACAACGGCCGCGGCAACGGCAACGGCAACGGCAACGGCAACGGCAACGGCAACGACGACGATGACGACTGACCGGCGCGGGTGCGGCGCCTGAGCACGCCCAGTCCGCGAGGGGGCGGGACCGGAACCGGTCCCGCCCCCTCGCCGTGTGCGCCGTCCGCCCGGGATAAGGTCGCCTGCATGGAGAGCGAGGCGGTCCGGGTACTGGTGGTGGACGACCACCCCATGTGGCGCGACGCGGTCGCGCGCGACCTCGGCGAGGCGGGGATCGACGTCGTGGGAACCGCGGGCGACGGCGCCAAGGCGCTGCGCATCGCCCCGGCCGCGCGTCCCACCCTGGCCGTCGTGGACCTGCACCTGCCCGACATGAGCGGGGTCGAGCTGACCGCCGGCCTGGTGGCGCTCCCCCTGCCCCCGCGGGTGCTGGTGCTGTCGGCGAGCGGCGCCAGCGACGACGTCCTGGCCGCCGTGAAGGCCGGGGCGACCGGCTACCTGGTCAAGTCGGCGGGCCGGGAGGAGCTGCTGGACGCGGTGCGCCGGGTGCACGCGGGCGAGGCCGTGTACACCCCGGGCCTGGCCGGGTTGGTGCTGGGCGAGTACCGCAGGCTCTCGTCCGCGGACCGCTCCGGGGAACCGGAGGCGCCCGCGCTGACCCCGCGCGAGACCGAGGTGCTGCGCCTGGTCGCCAAGGGGCTGGCCTACAAGCAGATCGCGCAGCGGCTGGGCATCTCCCACCGCACCGTGCAGAACCACGTGCAGAACACCCTCACCAAGCTGCACCTGCACAACAGGGTGGAGCTGGTGCGGTACGCCATCGACCGGGGCCTGGACGACTGACGCGCGCCCGCGTCCGCCGCCCTCCACCGCGTCCGCGCGTCCCGTTCGCGCCGTCTGTCCCGTTCGCGCCGGACGCGTTCACCGCCTATTCGCCTCCCCGGGTTGGCCCCGGTTCACCGCTCCCACTATGGTCTAGACCATATGGCGCCATGCGCCGTCAGAGCACGCAACGTCGAGGAGAATTCGTATGCGAGTCGGGGTGCTGACCGGCGGCGGAGACTGCCCTGGTCTGAACGCGGTCATCCGAGCAGTGGTCCGCAAGGGCATCAAGGACTACGGCTACGAGTTCGTCGGTTTCCGGGACGGTTGGCGCGGTCCGCTGGAGGGCGACACCATGCCGCTGGACGTGACCGCCGTACGCGGCATCCTGCCCCGGGGCGGCACCATCCTGGGCTCCTCGCGCACCAACCTCATGAAGATCGAGGGCGGTGTCGAGCGGGTCAAGGACAACATGGCCGGCCTGGGCGTCGACGCCCTGGTCGCCATCGGCGGCGAGGACACCCTCGGCGTGGCCCGCCAGCTGCACGACCGCGGCGTCAACGTCGTCGGCGTGCCCAAGACCATCGACAACGACCTCAACGCGACCGACTACACCTTCGGTTTCGACACGGCCGTGAACATCGCGATGGAGGCGATCGACCGCCTGCACACCACCGCCGAGTCGCACCACCGCGCGCTGGTCGTGGAGGTCATGGGCCGCCACGCCGGATGGATCGCGCTGCACTCGGGCATGGCCGCGGGCGCCAACGTCATCCTCATCCCCGAGCGCCCCTTCGACATCGACGAGGTCGTCAAGCACGTCGAGAGCCGCTTCGAGACCCAGTACGCGCCGATCATCGTGGTCGCCGAGGGCGCGCACCCCAAGGAAGGCCAGATGGAACTGGCCACCGGGGAGAAGGACTCCTTCGGCCACGTGCGCCTGGGCGGCATCGGCCAGCGGCTGGCCGAGGAGATCGAGACGCGCACCGGCAAGGAGGCCCGCTCGGTGGTCCTGGGCCACGTGCAGCGCGGCGGCACCCCCACCGCCTTCGACCGCGTGCTGGCCACCCGTCTGGGCGTGCACGCCATCGACGCCGTGCACGACGGCGAGTTCGGCAAGATGGTCGGCCTCCAGGGCACGGACATCGTCCGCGTGAACCTGGCCGAGGCGACCGACACCCTCAAGACGGTGCCCTCCGCGCGTTACGAGGAGGCCGAGGTCTTCTTCGGCTAGGCACGGCCGAGGACGGCCGGGACCGCCCGGCCGCAGACCACACGGCCAGAGGCCAGGAGCCCGGGGACCGGATTCCCCCGAGGCTCCTTCCGGAGGTCGGCCACCGGCCACGTGCGCCGGCCCCTCCGGAACGGTCCGCGCCCCCCTCCCAGCTCCCAGGGAGGGGGGCGCGCCGCGTCCGGGGCCGGGAGCCGCGTCCGGGGGGACCGCCACCGTGTGCCCACCGCCTCCCGCCCGTCCTGTCCGAAAATGGATGGAGCGGTGGACGGGATGTTCGATACTGGGGGTGGCGATGGACGCTCCCGGCCCCGTCACCGCCAATCCCACCTCACACCGGGACACCAAGGTATCCACCGGAGGTAGCACCATGTCCGCGTCGCTTGAGTCCGCGCCGCTCCCGGAGGCCCCGGCCGACACCGTGGCCGGGCTCGGCGAGCTCTGCGTGCTCATGAAGCTCGGCGAGATCGTCCTCAAGGGCTCCAACCGCAAGCTGTTCGAGCGGAGGCTGCACAACAACATCCGCGCCTCCGTGCGCGACCTGGGCGAGGTCCGCCTCTCCCAGCGCGGAGCGGGCGTGATCATCGTGCGCAAGCCCGGCGCCTCCGACCTGGAGGTCGCCGAGATCGCCGACCGCATGGCCAACGTCATGGGCGTGGTGTGGGTGCACCTGGTCCGCCGCGTGCCCAAGGACCTGGACGCCGTCACCGACATCGGCGTGCGCGTCATGGAGGGGCGCGAGGGCACCTTCGCCGTGCGCGCCCGGCGCCGCGACAAGCGCTTCGAGATGACCTCGTCGGAGCTGGCCGGGTACCTGGGCTCGAAGATCATCGAGGCGCACGGCTACAAGGTCAACCTCAAGCGCCCCGACAACACCCTGTACGTGGAGGTGGACAAGGACGAGGCGTTCGTGTTCACCGACGGCGTGCCCGGCCAGGGCGGTCTGCCCGCCGGGATGAGCGGCCGCGGCCTGGTGCTGATGTCGGGCGGGATCGACTCCCCCGTCGCCGCGCACCGGATGATCCGGCGCGGGCTCAAGGTGGACTTCCTGCACTTCTCGGGTATGCCGTTCACCGGCCCGGAGTCGATCTACAAGGCCTACAGCCTCGTCCGCCAGCTCGACCGCTACCAGGTGGGCTCGCGACTGTTCGTCATCCCCTTCGGCAAGGCCCAGCAGCAGCTGAAGAGCTCGGGGATCGAGCGGTTGCAGATCGTCGCCCAGCGCCGCCTCATGCTCAAGACCGCCGAGGCCCTGGCCGACGACCTGGGCGCGGAGTGCCTGGTCACCGGGGACGCGCTGGGTCAGGTCTCCAGCCAGACCATGACCAACCTGACCGCCCTGGACGACGCGGTGGACCTGCCGATCCTGCGTCCGCTCATCGGCATGGACAAGACCGAGATCATGGACCAGGCCCGCAGGATCGGGACCCTGGCCATCTCGGAGCTGCCCGACGAGGACTGCTGCACCATGCTGACCCCGCGCCAGGTGGAGACCGCGGCGAAGATCCCGGACCTGCGCCAGATCGAGAAGCGCCTGGACGCCGAGGAGCTGGCCGAGCACCTGGTCACCACCGCGCAGGTGCACAAGCCCAGCTTCCTGGGCGAGGCCGCGCCCGAGCGCGTGGCGCCCGCGACCGCGTCGGTGGCCACCACCGCCTAGGCCCCGCCTCCCGGAACGGTGCCCCGGCCCGCCCCCGCGTACGGGGAGCGGCCGGGGCACCGCCGTGTTCAGGCCCGCGGTCTCACAGACCGGCCAGTTCCCGGCCGGGCGCCGGGGTCAGGGTGCGGCCGGTCAGGGCGGCCAGGGTGCCCGCCAGGTCCCGCAGCTCGGCCAGATCCCCCTCCAGGAGGGCCTGCGGGCCGTCGCACAGGGCGTTCTCCGGGTGGGGGTGCACGTCGACGATGACGCCGTCCGCGCCGACCGCCACGGCCGCGCGCGAGAGCGGCAGCACCAGCTCGCGCTTGCCGCCCGAGTGGGACGGGTCCACGATCACCGGCAGGTGGGACAGGTTCTGCGCGACCGGGACGGCGCTGATGTCCAGGGTGTTGCGGGTGGCCTTCTCGAAGGTGCGGATGCCGCGCTCGCACAGGACGATGTCGAGGTTGCCGCGCTGGGCGATGTACTCGGCGGCCATCAACCACTCCTCGATGGTGGCGCTCATGCCGCGCTTGAGCAGGACCGGCTTGCCCGCGTCGCCCGCGGCCTGCAGGAGGGCGAAGTTCTGCATGTTGCGGGTGCCGATCTGGAGCATGTCGGCGTAGGAGGCGACGAGCTCGACGTCGGCGGCGTCCACGACCTCGGTGACGACGGGAAGGCCGGTCTCCTCGCGCACGTCGGCGAGGATCCTCAGTCCCTCCTCGCCCAGGCCCTGGAAGGCGTAGGGGGAGGTGCGGGGCTTGTAGGCGCCGCCGCGCAGCAGGGACGCCCCCGCCTCCAGCGCCATCTCGGCCGCGGCCAGGGTCTGCTCGGGGGTCTCGACGGCGCACGGCCCGGCGATGACGGTGACGTTGTCGCCGCCGATCGGCACGCCGCGCACGCTGACGACGCTGCGGCTGTCGTGGTTCTCGCGGCTGACGAGCTTGTAGGGGGCGGAGATGCGCAGGACGTCGCTGACGCCCGGTTTGGCGGCCAGGCCGAGGTCCTGGAACCGCTCGACGTCACCGACGAGGCCGATGATCGTGCGGCTCACGCCGCGTGTCACGTAGGCCTCGCCTCCGGCGGAGGAGACGAGTTCGACCAGATCGTCGATGTTCTCGGGGGTGGCGTCCGGTGTCATCACGATGACCATGTGCGTTGTCCCTAGCTGCTTGTCGGTTGGATGACCGAGCCGACCGGCGCCCGGAACGAGAAAAGCCCCGGGCTCTGTCGGCCCGGGGCTCAAGTCGTCTGTGTCAGCGCAGCGCTTTACAGGCGACCGGGGTGTCGGGCCGGTAGCCATAAAAGCGCCAGAAGTTCCGCTGCATGGCAGGAACTATAGCGCACGGCCGCCGCGTGTGCGCACACCCGGGGCGAGTGACCTGCCTCTCGCGGGCGCCTGACAGGATGGCCGGACGCACGTCCTCCCCACGGGGAAGGCGTTCGCGCCGGCCCCGCAGGGCGGGCGCGCCGCGGGAGTCCGAAGACGAGCAGGGGGACGGAAGTGTCCGAGGGAACGGACGAGGACGACACGGGGAGGGCCCGACCCCGGATGCCTCCCGGGCAGGCGGTGCGCCACGAGCACAAGCCGCTGCACTACGGGCCGGTGCCCGCCTTCCGCCCGCAGCGGTGGGACCTTCGGGTCCTGGGCGCGACCGAGGACCTGGGGACGTACCGCTGGACCTGGGAGGAGTTCGCGCGGCTGTCGTGCACGGACTCGGTGAGCGACTTCCACTGCGTGATGCGGTTCAGCACCCCGGACGTGCCCTGGCGCGGAGTGCGCGCCGCGGACCTGGTCGCCGCGGCCCCGCCCGCGCCGGAGGCCACGCACGTGATGGCCTGGGGCGAGTACGGCTACAGCGCGAACCTGCGCCTGGACGACTTCCTGGCGGAGGGGGTCCTGCTCGCGACCCACCGCGACGGCGAACCGCTCGCCCCCGAGCACGGCGCGCCGGTGCGCCTGGTGGTGCCGCACCTGTACGGGTGGAAGAGCGTGAAGTGGCTGCGCGCGGTGGAGTACATGGCCGCGGACCGCCGCGGGTTCTGGGAGGAGCGCGGCTACCACAACAGGGGCGATCCCTGGCGGGAGCAGCGGTTCTCCCACCAGGAGGAGCCGGGCCGGGACGCGCCGCCGTGAGCCGCGCGGCGGCCTCAGGGGCGCGGGACGCGCATCTCCACCTCGGTGCCCTGGCCGGGGACCGACACGTACTCGACGGTGCCGCCCAGGTCGCGCACACGGCCGAGCACGGACTGGGCCACGCCGAGGCGGCCCTCGGAGCGGGCCCGCTCCAGGCGCCCTGGCGCGATGCCGGGACCCTCGTCGCGGACGGACACGGTCACCGCGTCGTCCTCGTCCTCCACCAGCACCCAGGCACGCGTGCCCTCGGGGCAGTGCCGCTCCACGTTGTCCAGTGCGGCGAGGACGGCGGCGGCCAGCTCGGCGGCGGTGCGCTCGGGCAGGGTGACGGGTGTGGCGGGCGCGGACACCGACACGCGGACCGACTCGGCGCGGCGCAGCGGCTCGCGCAGGTCCACCGTGTCCTCGGGCTCGGGCGCGGTCGCGCGCCCGAAGGCACCGACCGCCAGGATCCCGCGTCCCGCGGCGCCACGGCCGGGGGCGCCGCGCCCGGAGGCCCTACGGCCCGAGGCTCCGCGCTCCGCGGGAGGCGGCACCGCTCCACCGGCCCCGCCCGTCCCGTCCGTTCCGCCGGCGGCGTCCTCCGACGACCTGATCGCGACCAGCGCGCGCAGGCGCGCCTCCTGCTCACCGGCCATCCGGCCCAGCTCGGCGGCCTCTCCCCCGGCCTCCGCGCCGCGCCTGCTCACCAGGGACAGCACCTGGAGCACCGAGTCGTGGATCGAGCGGGCCAGCTGCTCGCGCTCGCGGCTGCGCGCCTCCAGAGCCACGGCCTGCGCGAAACGCAGCTCGGCCCGCTCGGACATCCAGGACATGTACCCGACGGCCACTCCGGCCAGGAGCAGCAGGACCACGCCGCGGGCGGTCGCGGCGGTGACGGCGGCGTCCATGACCGTGCGCAGGGCGAGGTCGGCGGCGCCGTAGAGCACGGCGACGGCGGCGGTGCCGCGCCCGCCCCAGATGACGCTGGCCGCCAGGGCGCTCCCCGCGAACCAGTAGCCGCTCAGCGGCGGGGCCTGGGTGAGGTAGAACGGCGTGGCCGCCGGCGCGGTGGCGAACAGGCACCCGAAGGCCACCGCGAGGTCGGCGGTGAGCAGGCGCCAGTCGCGCAGGTGCGGACGGGCGTAGGCGCGGGTCGTGAACACCGTCCACACGACCATGACCGCCAGCACCGTCCACGCCAGCCACGGCCGGGTCAGGTGCTCGTGGTGCTGGACGAGGAGGACCAGGGCGTAGACCAGGGACGCTGCGCGAAAGACGGCGAAGGCGCGCCAGAGGGGGAAGTCGAAGCCCAGGGGTCAGACCACCGCCCCGTTGTCGGGCCCGCCGTCTCCGGGCGGGCGGGAGTCGGTCATGCGCAGGATGAGCACGACGAAGCTGACCAGGAAGGCCAGCACCGCGACGAACATCAGCCAGTTGGGCAGGGTGACACCGACGAAGGCGGCACCGAACACCAGCACCGGCGCGCCCAGCAGGCACAGCCAGGAGGCGATGCCCACCCGGTCGCCCTGGAGCAGGGGCGGCGGTGGCGGCGGCTCGTAGTGGCCCTCCAGGTCGGCCTCGGCCCGGCGCCGGGCCTCCTCCCCCGCCCGGTCGCCGTCCTCCCCGTCACCCCTCCCGACGGGCCCTCCGGCCAGGAGGTCGCCGCCGGAGGAGGCGTCCCCGCCGCCGGCGCTGAGGTTCTCGGCGTCGGGCCAGGCGGCGCGGCGGCGCTCCCGCTGGGTGTCGGCGTCGTCGTAGAAGCGGGCGACCAGGTCGTTCCAGACCTCGTCCTCGTCCGCGGACCGGGCGGGCACGGCGTCGGGGTCGACGTTGGCGGGCGGGCCGTCCAGCAGGTCGCCGCCGACCGGCGTGTCGGAAGCCTCGTGCGCGGCGGCCTCCCCGCCCTCCTCCGCGTCGGAGTCGGCCCGGGCCTCGCCGCGCGGCGCCAGCAGGTCGGGGGCCGTCTCGGGCTCCCCGTCCAGGTCGGGCAGCTCGGTGCCCAGGACCCGCTCGGCGGCGGCCCGCTCCTCGGCGTCCACGTACAGGTGGTCGGTGGGCGGGTCGTCGGCCTGGCTGCCCGCGGGCTCCAGGACGTCCTCGTCCAGGGGTACGGCGTAGGCGGCGATACCGCTGCGCCGGAGCGCCTCCAGCATGAGGTCGGCGTGCGAGGGCGCGAGCAGGATCAGCGGAACGTAGGCGTCGGCGAGCAGGCCGTTGCCCCGACGTTGCGTCATCGGTCGGCTCCTTCCCCGCTTCTACTGTGCTCTCGCACGAAGGCGAGGCTCCCGTCGAAGACGACGGCGGCGTCATGGTCGAGGGTCGCCACGTGGTAGCTGTCGTGGAGCAGGTTGATCGTCAGCCTGGCGTTGACCGCTCTCCTAGCGAGGATACGCAGACTGCGCGGTCCGACAACGTGGTCCTGGGTGCTCCGGTAGGCCAGGATCGGCGCTCGCAAACCGGACATGCCCTCCTGAACCTCGCGCCACAGCTTCGGGAGTGTCGCCGCCGCCGCGGTGGGGACGCGGTCGTACCCGCCCTCGGTGGTGTCGTCCTTGGAGACGTCGCAGCCCAGGCCGGGGGTGGAGGGCATGACCCGCGAGACCAGGCGGCGGACCGGGGCGATGAAGGGCAGGCGCAGGTCCTCCACCGCCAGGGAGGGGTTGACGAGCACGGCCCCGCGCACGAGGTCGGGGTGCCTCTGGGCCAGGCGCAGGGTGAGGGCTCCGCCCATGGACAGCCCCATGACGAACACCTCCTCGCAGCGCGAGGCCAGGTCCAGCAGAGCCCGTTCGACCTCGGCGAGCCAGTCGTCGCTGGTGGTGAGGTTCATGTCGTGCCAGACCGTGCCGTGGCCGGGCAGCAGGGGCGCCTCGACGCTGAGCCCGGCGGCGGCCAGGTGCTCGCCCCAGGGGCGCATCGAGTACGGGGAGCCGGTGAAGCCGTGGCAGAGCAGGACGCCCGTTCCCGACCCGTGGTGACTGAACGGCTCAGCGCCCGGGATCAGGGGAGGGGCGTCGGTCGGTCTCACGGAGCGGCTCCAGAGTCGTGCGGTGCGCGGGAACGGGGGGTGCGGCGACCGGAGCGCGGAGGCACGAGGAACCCTGGCTCCTGCCGTGAGGCTAACCGTTCGGCGGCCCGTTCGCCATGAGTGCAGACTAACGTCCCCGTCTCCGGTGCCGGGAGGCAGGCACCCGCCACGCGGGCCGACTGAGTATCCTCTTCTGCGTCGGGCCGACGGCCCGTTCGGGGGCGCTTTGGCACTCGCGCTCGCGCGGTGGGAGGATGGCGCACGTCATGCGGCGGCTCCCCCGTACTCTCCGGGCGCGAGCCCTCCTGGCAATGTCGGCAGAGCGGGACAGTTTCGTGGCAGACCCTGCCCAGTGCTCCCCGCGTGTGCAGGGGTGATCTGAGCGATGTTCTACTGGGTAGTCAAGGCGATCCTGGGGCCGGTCCTGGCCGTGCTGTGGCAACCGCGCGCCGAGGGTGTGGAGAACGTGCCGCGCCGCGGCCCGGCGATCATGGTCAGCAACCACCTGTCCTTCTCCGACCACTTCTTCGGCCCGCTGCCGCTGCCGCGCAAGATCACCTTCCTGGCCAAGGCCGAGTACTTCACCGGCACGGGTGTGAAGGGTCTGCTGAGCCGGGCGTTCTTCACCGGCGTGGGGCAGATCCCCATCGACCGCTCGGGCGGCAAGGCCAGCGAGGCGGCGCTGCGCACGGGCCTGAGGGTGCTCAAGCGCGGCGACCTCCTGGGCATCTACCCCGAGGGCACCCGCTCCCCCGACGGCAAGCTCTACCGCGGCCGGACGGGTGTGGCGCGCCTGGCGCTGGAGGCCAGGGCGCCGGTGGTGCCGATGGCGATGATCAACCTGGAGAAGATCATGCCCCCCGGCCGCACCGTGCCCAAGCTGGGTGTGCGCCCCAAGGTCAAGTTCGGCAAGCCGCTGGACTTCTCCCGCTACTACGGCATGGAGAAGGACCCGCGCGTGCTGCGGGCCATCACCGACGAGATCATGTACGCGCTGATGGAGCTGTCCGGCCAGGAGTACGTGGACCGCTACGCGCAGTCGGTCAAGGCCGAGCTGGAGGCGGAGGCCAAGGAGGCCCGGCGCGAGCAGCACGCCAGCGACAAGGACCGCAGGCGGTCCGACCGCGCGCGGCGCAAGGAGGAGCGGCGGACCCGCCGCGAGGAGAAGCGGGCCGCGCGCAAGGACAGGGGCGGGGACTCCGGGAGCACTGCCGTGCGGGAGTAGCCCCCGCGTCGGCCGGATCCACGGCCGGGTACGGCGAACGGCCCCCGCGACCTCCACGGTGGAGGTCGCGGGGGCCGTCCGCTCTCGCGGCCGGGCCCGTGGCGGCGGGGCCCCGCCGGGCCCCGGATCAGTGCCGGGCGAGGTCGCCCGCGCCGACGATGCCCGCCTCGCCGCCGAGCTCGGCCAGGCGCACCTCGGCCATGCGGCGGCCGGGGCGGCCCGGGACGTGGCGCGCGAAGGAGGCGCGGACCGGGTCCAGCAGGATGGCTCCGGCGTCGGAGACGCCGCCGCCCAGGACGAAGCAGTCGGGGTCGAGGATGGCGGCGAGGTCGGCCAGCCCGAGTCCGGCCCACTCCCCGACCTTGGCGAAGCACTCCAGGGCGGCCCCGTCCCCCTCCAGCGCCGCCTGGGTGATGACGTGGCCCTCGACCTGGTCGATGACGCCGTCGGCGAGCTTGAGCATGCGCTCGGCGGCCACGGGGTCGGTCAGCGCCAGGTCCTGGGCCTCGGCGACCAGGGCGCGGCCGCTGGCGTACTGCTCCCAGCAGCCGTGGTTGCCGCAGGCGCAGCGGCGCCCGTGCGGGACCATCCGGTAGTGCCCGACCTCCGCGGCGACGCCGTAGCGGCCGCGGTGCAGGGCGCCGTCGATGACCAGGCCGCCGCCGATGCCGGTGCCCAGCGTGATGCACACGATGTGGGCGCTGCCGCGCCCGGCGCCGAACCTGGCCTCGGCCCAGGCGGCGGCGTTGGCGTCGTTCTCGATGACCACGGGGAGCCCGACGCGCTCCTGGACGTGGTCCCTGAGGGGCTCGTCGCGCAGGCCGAGGTTGACGGCGACCTGGACGGTGGCGCGGTCCTCGTCCACGAACCCCGCCACCCCCACCCCGACGGCCCGGACGGCGTCGGCGTCCTGTCGGCCGCGCAGCTCCCCGACCGCCCTGGCCACGACGTCGGCCAGGCCCTGCGGATCGTTGGAGGGGGTGGGGTACTTGACCTTGTCGAGGATCTGCCCTTCGGGGTCGACGACCCCGGCGGCGACCTTGGTCCCGCCGATGTCTACGCCGATGGTCAGCATGGGGGCAGCTCCTTCGTACTTACGCCCGAACTCTGACATAAGTCTCAAGGTTCATGGCAAAGTGTTTTCAGATGATGTGTGCCATCTGATTAAACCAGGCATGGGGCGACCCCCGACACCCCCGGAGTCGAACCGTGATCTCCTCCCGTTCACCCCGATGTGACCTGGCGTTCCTCACCGTGCGTCGCGCCCGTGCCACCCTCCGAACGCCCCTGGGGGCGGCCCTCGGCGGCGTCGGCGCGGGTCTGCTCCAAAGAGCGCTCGACCACGTCCCAGGTGCGGCCCAGGGCGCCGACCGCGGCCAGTCCCGCCCGGCCGAGGTGACCGGCGACCTCGGGGCCCGACGTGCGCACGATGTCGAGGAGCTCCTCCAGCGGGGGGCGCCGGACGCCCGACTCCAGTCGGATGGCCTCCTCCCACACGTCGCCCTTGCTCGGGGGCGGTGAGGTCACGGCGCTCACCCCGCGCTTGACGCCGGCCGTCAGCAGCCTGCGCTGAAGCGTGGTGACCAGCTTCAGCGCGTCGTCGATGAGGTCGGGGTCCTCGCCCCTGCCCGCACCCGGACCGCCGTTGCGACCGGTGTTCTCCGTCATGTCAGTTCCCTCCTTGGCGCCGCGTTCTGCTTCACGGTAACCGGCCGTCCGAGCGCCGGGGAGGTTTCTCAGGGCAGGTTCAGGGGCGAACCAGGGGCGCGGCCGGGGGGGTCGCGTGACTACGGACCGTGAGACCGAGAAAGAACCGCAATAATCCTCAAACAGCTATAAAGCTCGTGAATGTCACATACAACTCATAGTTCTCACAAGGTGCGCAAATGCTACGCCGGGCGTATAGTCTCGCGTGCGTACGAGGAGTAGCCCGAATTCCTGTCCGACCTGCGCACTCCCGCGTCCGCCACAGGACGCCGCGCACGGCGGGAGCGGGCCCGGCCCGCGTGCGCCCTTGGCCCGCGGCGGGGCCGGGGAGAGAGGGCGCCGCGCTGACCAGCGCACCGGCCTCCCGCCCCTGACACGACCCAGGGTCACCGTTGGATACCGAACGACAACGTGTTCTACTCATGAGTAGGGTTGTGTTGTTACGGTCATCACGTCCCGTACTACCCGAACCCGTACACGTCCAGGAGCACCACGTGCGCGAATACAGCTCTCCCGCGAAGGCTGAGATCTCCGACGACGCGCGACTGACCGACACGCTCTACGCGCGCGCGGCCAGCGAGCCCGACGCCGTCACCGCCCGTCGCCAGGAGTCCGGCCAGTGGCACGACGTGACCGTCGCGGAGCTGCACGCCGAGATCGCCGCGTACGCCAAGGCCCTGATCGACGCGGGCATCGAGCACGGCGACCGCGTCGCCCTGATGTCGCGCACCCGCTACGAGTGGACGGTCGCCGACTACGCCATCTGGTCCGTCGGCGGCGTGACCGTCCCGATCTACGAGACCTCCTCCGCCGAGCAGATCGAGTGGATCCTCACCGACTCCGGCGCCAAGGCCGCGTTCGTGGAGACCGACGCCCACGCCGAGCGCGTCGAGTCGATCCGCGCCCGCACCCCCGAGCTCGGCCCCGTCTGGCGCTTCGACGGCCCCGAGTACACCGAGCTGCGCTCGGCGGGCTCGGAGGTGGACGACGCGGCGCTGGAGAAGCGCCGCACCGCGGTCAAGGCCGACGACACCGCCACCCTCATCTACACCTCGGGCACCACCGGCCGCCCCAAGGGCTGCAAGCTCACCCACCGCAACTTCCTGTTCATCTCCCACAGCGCGCTGGAGGGCCCGGCCCGACAGGTCCTGCGCAGCAAGGAGAACCCCTCCACGCTGCTGTTCCTGCCGCTGGCCCACGTCTTCGCGCGCTTCGTCCAGGTCATGGTCATCGAGGCCAAGGCCACCCTCGGCCACTTCCCCTCCACGGGCCCGGAACTGATCGAGCAGTTCTCGGTGTTCCGGCCCACCTTCCTGCTCGCGGTCCCCCGCGTGTTCGAGAAGGTCTACACCAAGGCCGAGCAGAAGGCCACGGCCGAGGGCAAGGGCAAGATCTTCAACGCCGCCGCCGAGACCGCCATCGCCTACAGCAAGGCGCTCGCCACCGGCCGGATCCCCCTGGGCCTCAAGCTCAGGCACGCCCTGTTCGGCAAGCTGGTCTACGGCAAGCTCCTGGCCGCCCTGGGCGGCAACGCCGAGTACGCCGTCTCCGGCGGCTCCGCGCTGGGCGCGCGCCTGGGCCACTTCTTCCGCGGCATCGGCTTCACCATCATCGAGGGCTACGGCCTCACCGAGACCACCGCCCCCACCTCGGTGAACAGCCCCGAGTTCAACAAGATCGGCACCGTGGGCCAGCCGCTGCCCGGCACCACCATCAGGATCGCCGAGGACGGCGAGATCCTGCTCAAGGGCGACCACATCATGGTCGGCTACTGGAAGAACGAGAAGGCCACCGAGGAGGCCTTCACCGAGGACGGCTTCTACCGCACCGGTGACCTCGGCGCGCTGGACGACGACGGCTTCCTGAGCGTCACCGGCCGCAAGAAGGAGATCATCGTGACCGCCGGCGGCAAGAACGTCGCCCCGGCCGTCCTGGAGGACCGCATCCGCGCCCACGCCCTGGTCAGCCAGTGCATGGTGGTCGGCGACAACCGCAAGTTCATCGCCGCGCTGGTCACGATCGACCCCGAGGCCTTCGTCCAGTGGCGCGAGGCCAACAACAAGACCGGCGAGATCGCCGACCTGACCGGGGACGCGGACCTGAACGCCGCCATCCAGGAGGCCGTGGACAACGCCAACAAGGCGGTGTCCAAGGCCGAGGGGATCAAGAAGTTCAAGATCCTGCCCAGCGACTTCACCGAGGAGAGCGGCCAGATGACCGCCTCCCTGAAGGTCAAGCGCCACGTGGTCAGCAAGCAGTGGAGCAAGGAGATCGACGACATCTACGCCGGCTGACGCCGCCGCGGAGAACACGACGGGAGCCGGTCACCTCGGGGTGACCGGCTCCCGTCGTCGTCGGCCCCTCCGCGCCGGGCGGGCCGCGCCGCCGCCAGACGCCCGCTCGTGCACCGGACCCGCCGAGGCGCTCCCGGGGGCGGAGGCCGCGCACCAGCCCTCCTGCCGGGCGCTGGGGGACGGCTCGCACCGCCCGGCCCGGCCGCCCGCCAGCCCCGGGGCGGCGTTCGCACCGGCTCCGTGCGGCGCCGACCGGTACGGCGGCCGTCCGGGGGGCCTCCCGGGCGGCCCCCGGCCAGGGCGTCCTGCCGGCCGCCCGGCGCTGCGCGCACGGGCGCCCAACACGACGGACCCGGCCGCAGCGCGGCCGGGTCCGTCGACGAGGTGGAAGAAGCCCTAGTGGGCCGCCTCCTTCTCAGCCTCCGGGGCGCCGTGGTGCAGGTGGTGGCCGCTGTGCGCCTCCACCCCCTCCAGGGACACGTCGTCCTTGGTGTACCAACGCGCCAGGGCGCGGCGGACCTTACCGCTGCCCTTGCGGGCCTCGGGGTTCTCCACACCCTTGTCGTCGACGTCGGCTCCGTCGGCCAGTGCCGTCGAGGTGATGACCGGCTTGCTCTCCAGGACGTGGACCGTCTCCGGGGAGTTGTGCTTGTGCACCTCGACGAACTCACCGCTGGGCAGCTGCTGGATCGTGCCGCTCTCGTAGCCGTGCTCCAGGGTCTCCCGGTCACGGCGCTGCAGACCCAGGCAGATCCGCTTGGTGATGAAGAAGGCCGCGATCGGGCCCACGATGACCAGCACACGGAAGATGTACGTGGTCAGGTACAGCTCGATCGAGAAGGTCTCCGACAGGATGTCGTTGGACCCGGCCAGCCAGAGCAGACCGTAGAAGGTGATGCCCATGGCGCCCACGCCGGTGCGCACCGGCGCGTTGCGCGGACGGTCGGCGACGTTGCGCGCGCGCTTGTCGCCGGTGATCCACTGCTCGATGAACGGCCAGGCGGCCAGGCCGCCGAAGACCAGACCCGGGATGATCAGGCCCGGCACCAGCACGGCCGTCGGGATCGCGTAACCGAAGGGCGCGATGTCGAACCAGTTCGGGAAGATGCGCAGCGACCCCTCCATGAAGCCCATGTACCAGTCGGGCTGGAGCCCGGAGGTGATGGACGTCGGGGTGAAGGGCCCGAACAGGTGGATCGGGTTGATCTGCACGAACGCGCTCAGGCCCGCGATCACGGCGAACGTGAAGAAGAAGAACCCGCCGGCCTTGACCGCGAAGGCCGGGAACATGGGTGTTCCGACCACGGTCTTGTCCGTGCGCCCGGTACCGGGGTACTGGGTGTGCTTCTGGTGCCACAGGATCATGAAGTGCGCCACGATCAGGCCCAGCAGCAGGGCCGGGATCGCCAGCACGTGCAGCATGTACAGCCGCGTGATGATGTCCTCGCCGGGGAATTCCCCGCCGAAGAGGAACATCGACACGTACGGGCCGATGAGCGGCAGCGCCATCATCACGCCCTGAAGGATGCGCACGCCCATGCCCGAGGGCAGGTCGTCGGGCAGCGAGTAGCCGAAGAGGCCCTCGAGCATGGCCAGGACGAAGATCGCGACGCCGATCAGCCAGTTGATCTCGCGCGGCTTGCGGAACGCGCCGGTGAAGAACACCCGGAGCATGTGCACGACGAGCGAGGCCACGAAGATCAGCGCGGCCCAGTGGTGGATCTGGCGGACCAGGAGCCCGCCGCGCACCTCGAAGGTGATGTACAGCGTGGAGGCGTAGGCCTCCGACATGGGAACGCCCTGGAGGCGCTCGTAGGAGCCGTCGTAGATGACCTCCACCATGCTCGGCTTGAACCAGAGCGTGAGGAAGACACCCGTGAGCAGCAGGATGATGAACGAGTACAGCGCGATCTCGCCCAGCATGAACGACCAGTGGTTCGGGAAGACCTTGCGCAGGTTCTTCTCGCCGGTCTTGGCCAGGTGGAAGCGGTCGTCGATGAAGTTGCCGACGCCGCGAAGCGCCTTGGGTGCTTGCGTGGTCTTACTCATCGACTAGTCCTTCGCGTAGTCCCAGAACGTCGGACCGGGAGGCGCGGTGAAGTCACCGGTCGCGATGAGGTAGCCCTCGTCGTCGACGCCGATCGGCAGCTGCGGCAGCGGCCGGTGTGCCGGTCCGAACACGACCTCCGCGGCGTTGGACGCGTCGAAGGTCGACTGGTGGCACGGGCACAGGATGCGGTGCGTCGTGCGCTCGTACAGGGCCGCGGGGCAGCCCACGTGGGTGCAGATCTTGGAGTACGCGACGATGCCGTTGTGCGTCCAGTTCAGACGCGTCTGGCCGTCGGTGCCCTCCACCTCCTGCGTCATCCGCTCCTGCCAGTCCTCCTCCGGGATCTTGATCAGGAGGACGACGGACTTGGCCATCTCGTTGAGGCTGATCCCGTGCGGGTGGTGCTCGTCGTCGATCGCGGGCAGGGCCGAGACCATCCCGTTGGGGTCGTTCTCGAAGTCCTCCGCACGGATGGCGCGGTGGGTGCCCTCGACGTACATCCGCCGACCCGGCTCCCACACGGTGTTCTTCAGCTTGTCGCCGGGCAGCGGGCCGGTGTCGCGCAGCAGCACGATCGGCGCCAGGCCCAGCGGCAGCATCGCCAGGATGAGCGTGCGGCGCATCAGGGGACGCTTGGTGAAGCCGCTCTCGTCGGCGCCCTGCATGAAGAAGGCGCTGAAGGAGCCCTTCTCCTTCTCGTCGGAGGGCAGCTCGTCGTAGGGAGAGGCCACATCGTAGTGCGGCATCACCTGGCGGGCCCAGACGGTCATGCCCGCGCCGATGCCGAACATCGCCAGCGTGAGCGTGCCGCCCAGCAGCATGTTCGAGTACTGGCCGATCTGCGGGTCCGCGATCCGGCTGGGCCCGAACACGAAGTAGGAGGCCAGGAAGCCGATCCCGCCCAGGAAGGCGATCACGAACCACAGGGAGGCGAGCTTCTCGCCCCGGCGCTGCACCTCCTCCGGTCGGGCGTGCGTCTCGGAGGCCTTGTACGGACCCGCGTGCTCACCGGCGGGAGCCGTGGAGGCGCCGGAAACCACGGGTTCCCCGGCCTTCGGGGTGCCGACCACGCGCTCGGGCGCGGTCCCCCCGGCCTCGTTGTTGTCGTTGGTGTTGTTCTCAGTCATGGGCTCGCTGCTTCGCGGTGATCCAGATCGCGCAGGCAATGATCAGGGCAAGGCCGACGACCCAGCCGATGAGCCCTTCGGCGACCTGTCCGACCCGGTCGAGGTCGAAGATGCCTCCGGCGTTGGGTTCCGCCTGGAGGGTCTTGACGTAGGAGATGAGCTCCTGCTTCTCCTCCGGCTCGATGACGGTGTCGCTGAACATCGGCATGGCGCCGGGGCCGCTGACCATGGCCTCGTAGATCTGGCGCGGGGACGCGTCGTGGATCTCGGGGGCCCAGCGGCCGTCGGTGAGCGCGCCGCCGCCGCCGGACCAGCCGTGGCAGTGCGCGCAGTTGGTCAGGTAGAGGCGCATACCCATGTCGGTGTCGTCGGCACCCTCGACGTAGGCCTCGTACTCGCCCTCGTACTCCTCGAGCGCGGCCTCGTAGGAGGCCTCGTCCTCGAAGTTCTCGCGCTCGGGCGCCTCGCCCGGGACGTCGTAGGGAACGTCGGGCCCGCCGGTCCTGATCTCCGCGTTGTAGTACGCGATCAGGTCCTGCAGGTCCTCCTCCGACATCGCCATGGGCTTGCGCGGCATCTGCGCGTCGGGGTTCATGGACGGCATGCGCCCGGTGCTGACCTGGAAGTCGATGGCCGCGGCGCCGGAGTCACGGATGTCCGGACCCCGGGTGTACTCCCCGTCCTCGCCGTACGTGCCGCTGCCGTCGTAGTTGTGGCAGGTCGCGCACGTCTGGTTGAAGATGTCCTCGCCGTTGGCCACGTCGACGTCGTCCGGCGACGGGGGCTCAGCGGCGAGGGTCTGCGCCTGGGCCTGGTCGGCGGTGGGCGCCAGGGCGGCGTACCCCACCCCGAACAGGGCTAGCGCGAGGATGACGACGACATACCCCGCCAGGGGATGCCGTCGCCGCGCGGTAATCCATTTCACGGTTTCCCCGTTTCGGGTTACTGGATGAAGTAGATGGTGCAGAACAAAGCGATCCAGACCACGTCGACGAAGTGCCAGTAGTAGGACACGACGATCGCGCTGGTCGCCTGCTGGTGGGTGAAGCGCTTCGCGGCGTACGTGCGTCCCAGCATGATGAGGAACGCGATCAGCCCACCGATGACGTGGAGTCCGTGGAAGCCCGTGGTCAGGTAGAACATCGACCCGTAGGCGCTCGACTGAAGAGTCAGGCCCTCGTGGACGATGAGCTCGTAGTACTCGTAGGCCTGTCCAAGGACGAAGAACAGGCCCATGAAGAACGTGATGAAGAACCACATGCGCAGCTTCTTGACGTCACCGCGCTCGGCGGCCCAGACGCCTGCCTGCGCGGTGAAGCTGGAAGCCACCAGGACCACGGTGATGGCCAACGCCCACGGCACGTTGAGGTGGGTGTCGGGCCACTGCCCCAGATCGGGGTTTCCATTGGTCACCGATCGGATGGTGAAGTACATCGCGAACAGCGCAGCGAAGAACATGAGCTCGTTGGCCAACCAAACGATGGTGCCAACGCTCACCAGGTCAGGACGCTTTGCCGCACCATGTGCTGGTGTCGGTGCTGATTTTGGGTTCGCGGTTGCTGTCGCCACGGGAGCATTATTACGGCATCTCGCGGAGGGCCGTACCCGACCCCCCGTAACGGGGCGGATCAGCACCGGCGCGGGGCGCTCCCGGCGCCTCGGACGCCCTGTTCACCGTGACTGGGACGTTACTGTAGCGGCCCGGCGGCTCCGTCGGGGCTCGCGGCGCGCCGGGCGGGGCCGAAAATCGCGATCCTGGGCGGCTGAGGCGTTCCGTACCCCTCCGGATGACACCTCAACCTCCGCCGGTCAACGCCCAGGCATCGAAAGCATCACCGTTGCATAACGTCGCGCCGGGGGCGGATGAACGGACGGCCCCGAGGTGCTGGCATCCTTGGTGTCGAAGGTCTCAGTGCCGGACACGGCCTCCGGGCCCCTTCTGTGCAGCGGGACCGTGAGGCAATACAGTCAGAGGGCATACAGCCAACGAACGCCTCGGCCGCACCCCCCACGGCGGCGGCCGCGGACAGACGCGATGGGACGGTTGCGCGATGGTGGTCAGCGGTACGGACACGGGCGCCAGGATGCGCGTGCTGGTCTACAGCGACAACGCCGACACCCGCGAGCAGGTGCGGCTGGCGGTCGGACGCCGCCCGGCCCTCGACGTCCCCCGCGTGGAGTTCGTCGAGTGCGCGACCGCGCCCATGGTCCTGCGCAGGCTGGAGGACACCGACCCCGCCGCGCGCGTGGACGTGGCGATCTTCGACGGCGAGGCCTCCCCGGTCGGCGGGATGGGGCTGTGCCGCCAGGTCAAGGACGAGATCTACCGCTGCCCGCCGGTCCTGCTGCTGGTGGGACGGCGCGACGACGGCTGGCTGGCCACCTGGTCCCAGGCCGAGCAGGTCGTCAGCCACCCGATCGACCCCGTCGCGCTCGCCGAGGCCCTGGCCGAGCTCATGCGCCAGCGGGCCGCGGCCCTGAGCGGGTGACACACGTGCGACACGGTCTCGGGACGGGGCGCCACGGCGACACGGAGCCGCGCCGCCGCCGCGCGGTGGGCGCGGCCCTGCACCACGGCGCCGACATCGGGCGATGGCGCGCCCACACCGCGCCCCTCGTCCCCAGCGCCTGAGGGCGGTCCGGCCACGCGCCGCGCCCCGGCCCCTCCGTGCCCGTTTCCTCACCGTGGAGCAACCCAGAATGAACGTCCCCGCCGCGAACTCCCCCGCCGGCCCCGGCGCCGCCGTCCCCGACGAGCGGTCCGCCGTGACCGAGCGGACCTGGTCCAACCTCATCACCGCCCTGCTGGGCGGGCAGACCCTCAGCGCCGACGACACCGCGTGGGCGATGAACGAGATCATGTCCGAGGCCGCGACCGACGTGCAGATCGCCGGGTTCGCCATCGCGCTGCGCGCCAAGGGCGAGAGCGTGTCGGAGGTGACCGGCCTGGCCCAGGGCATGCTCGACAACGCCGTGCGCATCCACGTCCCCGGACCGACCCTGGACATCGTCGGCACCGGCGGCGACCGCGCCCACACCGTGAACGTGTCGACGATGGCGGCGATCGTGGCCTCGGCCGCGGGCGCCCGCGTGGTCAAGCACGGCAACCGGGCGGCCTCCTCCTCCTGCGGCACCGCCGACGTGCTGGAGCGCCTCGGCGTGGTCCTGGACCTGCCGCCGGAGCTGACCGTGCGGGTGGCCCAGGAGGCGGGCATCGCCTTCTGCTTCGCCCCGGTCTTCCACCCCTCGTTCCGCTTCACCGCCAAGCCCCGCCGCGAGCTGGCGGTGCCCACGGTGTTCAACTTCCTGGGTCCGCTGACCAACCCGGCGCAGCCCACCACCTCGGCCATCGGGGTGTTCGACGAGCGCATGTGCGAGGTGATCGCCGGGGTGTTCGCCCGCCGCGGCTCCTCGGCGCTGGTGTTCCGGGGCGACGACGGGCTGGACGAGCTGACCACCACGACCACCTCCACGGTGTGGGTGGTGCGCGACGGCGGCGCCCGGCGCGAGAGGCTCGACCCGGCCGACCTCGGCATCACCCGCTCCCGGCCCGAGGACCTGCGAGGCGGCGACGTCGGGTTCAACGCCCAGGCGGTGCGCGACCTGCTGGCGGGCCGCACCGGTCCGGTGCGCGACGCGGTGCTGCTCAACGCGGGCGCCGCGCTGGCCGCCGTGGACGGCGTGCGGGGCTCCCTGCTGGAGTCGGTGCGCGCCGGGTACGAGAGGGCCGCCGCGGCGGTGGACAGCGGCGCCGCCGAGCGCGCGCTGGAGCGCTGGGTGGAGACCAGCCAGCAGTACGCCAAGTCGCTCTGATCCTTCGACGGCCGCGGGGGCGCGGCGCCGGGGCCGCCCGGCGCCGCGCCCCCGGTCGTTCTCCCCGGCGGGCCCGGTGGTCCGCCCGCGCGGCGGGGCCCAGGCCCCGAAGCGGGCCACGAAACGGCGCTGCCGGGGGTCTCCACCGCACGCGGGGAGGCGTGCGCGCGGACGTAGGCGACCGCCTCTCGTGCGCGGGGACCCCGTCCAGCACCGCCAGGCACGCCAGCGCCGTGCCGGTAGCCCCCGCAGGCCGCCTCGACGCGTTCGGTCCCGGAGCGCTCCCAGGCCTCGCGCGGGGCCGCGCCCGCGGCCCCGGGGTCGGAGGGCGGCCCGGAGTCCCGCCATCGCAGCCAGCGCCCCTCCCAGGGCACGGGCCTCGGTTCACGGCCCAGCAGGCACAGCCCGAGGTCGGGCGGGGGTCCGGGCGGCAGGGGACGCCTCAGGCCCCGGCCGCGCACCAGTCTGCCCGAGGGCGGGGCGAGCTCCCCCGCCTCCCCCGCACCCCGGGAACCGGCCACGGCCGGCTACCAGCCCAGTGCGAAGGCCGACTCCAGGTCGTGCCTGGAGTAGGCCTGGAAGGAGATGTGGGTGTCGGAGGAGAGGACGCCGGGCACCTTGTTCACCCGGCCGGGGATCACCTCGGCCAGGTCCTCGTGCTTGCGGACCCGCACCATGGCGATGAGGTCGACGCCGCCGGTGACCGAGTAGACCTCGCTCACCCCGTCGATCTCCGCGATCGCCCCGGCGACCTCGGGGATGCGGTGGACGTCGGCCTTGATCATGACGATCGCGGTGATCACTGTGCCTCCAGGACGGTTCCTCGGTACGGGACGGGCGCGCCGACCGCGCCCGGGCGCGCTAGTAGACGTCGGAGAGCCGCGTCCCGGAGCGCCATCGCAGCCGGTAGACCACCAGTCCCACGACCACCCCCGCGATGAACCCGTACACGTGCGCCGCGTAGGCGACGCCGCCTCCGGCGCCGGGGGCGCTCGATGTGGTGACGTAGAGAAGATACTGAAGAGCGAAGTAGCTGCCCACCACGGCCCACCCGGGCAGGCGCATCGGGATCAACCCGAACACCAGCGTGGTCACCCGGCTGCGGAACTGCACGACCAGGTAGGCGCCCAGCACGCCCGAGATGGCCCCGGACGCGCCGACCATGGGCATGGCGGCGTCGGCGTCGGTCAGCGCGAAGCCGTAGACGGCGGCGACCCCGGTGGCCAGGTACAGCGCCGCGAAGCGCAGTTTGCCGATCCTGTCCTCCACCACGGGCCCGAACACGAACAGGTACACCAGGTTGCCGATCAGGTGCTCCGGTCCGCTGTGCAGGAACATCGAGCTGACCACCGAGAACCACACCGGCTTGCCGTCGACCGGACCGCACTCGGGGACCGGGTGCGGGACCTGGTCGGCCCGGCCCAGGATCTCGGCGGGCACCGCCCCCCAGAACATGAAGTAGTCCTGGATCGCGCAGAAGCGCTCGAACATGTCCGCCGGATACCACACCGCGGTCAGCGCCTGCGGCGACACCAGGTAGACGAGGACGTTGGCCGCGACCAGCGTGTACGAGACGACGGGGACGCGGCGGACGGGGTAGTCGTCATTGAGCGGGAGCGCGGCCATGCGCCCAGTGTGTCATCCCGGTGTGCGCCTCGGCGCTGCGCAACGGGCATGTCCACTCCCCGTCGATCTCGACCAGCCGCGTGGCGGGGTCGGCCAGCCAGTCCAGGACGAGCTCGGTCTCCCCGGGCAGGGCGCCGGGGCCGGGCCCGCGGCCGGCGGGCACGTACTCGGCGGTGGCCACGAGCGAGGACAGGAACGCGGCGGGGTCGGTGCCCGGGCGCAGCACGGCGCTGGCGGCCAGGCGGCCGTGGCGGACCACGCAGGTCTCCCATCCCGCGTCGGTACGGCGGGAGGCGACCAGGTGCGGGACCGCGGCGATGGCGGCCAGGCGCTGGGCGCGCCGGGCGCCGCGCAGGAACGCGGTGAGGCGGTCGCGCAGGTGCGCGGCCTCCTCGTAGCGCAGGGCCGCCGCGAGCTCGCCGATGCGCGCGGTGTGCGCGTCCACCACCGCGGCGGGGTCGCCGGTCATCGCGGTGCGGGCGGCCTCGGCGTGCACCGCGTACTCGGCCGCGCTCTCGCTGCCGTCGCAGGGCGCACCGCAGCGGCCCAGCTGGGCCACCACGCACGGACCCGTCCACCGCGCGCCCGAGGAGACCACCTCCGGGGCGGCGGGGGTCTCGCCCCGGCTCCCCCCGGCCGCCTCCCGGGGCCGGAAGGTGTGCGCGCACTGGCGCAGCGGGAAGACCTGCAACAGCGCCTCCCTGGCCTGCTCGGCCTCGCGCGGCGAGGCGTAGGGGCCGATGTGGGCCGCGCCGTCGCCGCCGACCGAGCGCACCACGGACAGGCGCGGGTAGGCGTCGGCGGTCAGCCTGACCCAGGAGGCGCGCTCGGGGTTGCGCGAGCGCCGGTTGTAGGGCGGTTTGCGTTCGGCGATGATGCGCAGCTCGCGGACGGAGGCCTCCAGCTCGCTGGAGCACACGATGGGGGTGACGCCCTCCACCAGGCCCGCCATCTCGCGGATGCGCTGGCGGCTCTCGGCCGCGGTGAAGTAGGAGCGCACCCGGCGGCGCAGGTTCTTGCTCTTGCCGACGTAGAGGCTGGCCCCGCGGGCGTCGGTGAACACGTACACGCCCGGCTCCTCCGGCAGGCCCTCGGCCAGGTGGCGCCTGCTGCGCTGGGCCTTGGTGGGCGGCTTGGCGACCGCCCGCAGCTCCTCCACGCTGGACACGCCCATGGGGCGCAGGCGCTCCACGAGCCCGTGCAGGACGCCGACGGTGGCGCGGGCGTCCTCCAGGGCGCGGTGGTTGGGCGCGGTCGGGACCCCGAAGTAGGCGGCCAGCGTGGCCAGCCGGTGGTTGCGCGTCTCGCCGCGCGCGAGCACGGCGCGGGCCAGGCGCAGCGTGTCGACCACGGGGTAGCCGGGCCACTCCGTCCCGTGGCGCTCGCACGCGGCCTTGAGGAAGCCGGTGTCGAAGGGCGCGTTGTGGGCCACCAGCACGGTGCCCGGTTCGGCGTCGAGGAAGGCCAGCAGCCGGGGCAGGACCTCCTCCATCGGCGGCGCCGCGGCCACCATCGACTGGGTGATCCCCGTCAGGAGGGTGATGTTGGCCGGTATGGGGGTACCTGGATCGACCAGGGTGGTGAACTCGTCGACGACCTCGCCGCCGCGCACCCTGACCGCTCCGACCTCCGTGATCCGGGAGCCGCTCGCACTGGTGCCGGTGGTCTCCAGGTCCAGCACCACGAAGGACGCCGCGGCCAACGGCGTGCCGAGATCGCTGATGCTGGTTTGGACGCCGGCGGGCGCCGCGGACTGTCGAACCACCCGGTCAGGGTAGTCGGCGGCGGGGACAACCCGTCGGAATACGGTCTGACCTGCCCGACATGCAAAGATGTGGGTCATCGGGGCAGCGGCCGGACCGCCGCCCGACCAGAGCACGACACGAGGGAGGAACCGTGGGGATCGCGATACCGGGTGACAGTGAGCGGTGGCGGTGCACCGGATGCGGCAATCTCACGCGGTTCGACGTGACCCGGACCGTGCGCTCCCAGGACTACGTCCACCTGGACCTGGCCGGTGAGGGCGGCGTCGAGGAGCGCACCGTGCTCTCCGAGACCATCGAGCGGGTGAGGTGCCGCTGGTGCGGCGCCACCGACAGCGTGGAGACCATCGCCCGCCCCGACGCCGACCGGTCGGTCTCCGGTTCCTCGGCGGAGAGCCCGACGGGTCGGGCATGAGCGCCCGCCCCGGGGCGGGCGGCGACTCCGACGGCGGCGGCCCGCTCGACGGGGACGTCCACCCGGCGGACGACGGCGGCGACGGCGACAGCGGCGGCGGCGGTGACGCCAGCAGAGGCACCGACGGCGGCGAGCGGCTGGCCCGGCCGCTGCCCGAACCGGTGCGCGCCCGGGTCGTCGAGTACGGCTCGGACGTGCTCGGCGGCATGCGCGCGAGCGACCTGCCGCCGCTGCTGCGCAGGGTCGCCAGGTTCGAGCCGCGCCGCAGGGCCCGGCTCGCCGGACCGCAGATCGCCGCCCAGCTGGAGAGCGACGAGGCCTTCCGGGGAATGGTCGCGGCCCGCGTCGACCAGGTCTGGCCCGAGCTGGCCGAGGGCCTGCGCTCGGGCGTGGTCCCGCCCGCGGCCGACCCCGTGGCCGTGGCGGCCTGCGCCTACCTGCTGAGGCCCCGGGGATGGCCCGGCATCGTCGAGGACGTCCACCGGGAGCTGGAGCGCCAGACCAGCGCCAAGGAGGCGGACCAGGCCGCGGAGGCGCTGGACGCCGCGCGCCGCCAGCTGGACGAGACCCGGCACGGCCACCAGGAGGAGCTGGAGCGGCTGCGGTCCCAGATCAAGGCCCAGCGCGCCGAGATCGCCGAGCTGCGCCGCAAGGTGCACACCGAGCGGCAGCGGGCCAAGGAGGCCACCGAGCGTGCCTCGCGGGCGCTGACCGAGACGGCCGGGCGCGAGTCGGAGTCGGCCGCGCAGGTCGGCGCGCTGGAGTCGGAGAACCGGCGGCTGCGGTCGCGGCTGGCCGCGGCCGAGACGCAGCTGGACAACGCCCGGCGGGCGGTGCGCGCCGGACGCAACGCCGACGAGGCCCGGCTGCGCGTGCTCCTGGACGTGCTGGTGGAGGCCTCCCACGGGCTGCGCCGGGAACTGGCGCTGCCCACCGTCCTGGACAGCCCGGCCGACCTGGTGGCCGAGACCGAGCAGCAGCGGCGGGTGTCGCTGGGCGGGCTGCCCGACGACGACCCCGGCCTGCTGGAGCACCTGCTCACCGCGCCCCGGGTGCACCTTCTGGTGGACGGCTACAACGTCACCAAGACCGGCTACGGGACCCTCCCCCTGGCCGACCAGCGCACCCGGCTGATGAACTCCCTGGAGGGGCTGGCGAGCCGGACCAAGGCCGAGATCACGTGCGTGTTCGACGGCGCGGACGTGGACACCCCGCCGGTGATGGCGGCGGCGCGCCGGGTGCGGCTGCTGTTCAGCGCCCCCGGGGAGACCGCGGACGAGCTCATCGTGCGGATGGTGCGCGCCGAACCCCCGGGGAGGCCGATCGCGGTGGTCACCTCCGACCGGGAGATCGTGACGGCGGTGCGCGGCGCGGGGGCGCGCGCGGTGCCCTCGACGATCTTCCTGCGCCGTCTGGAGACGCACGGCTGACGGGGCTCCGGCGTCCGCGGACCGGGCGGGCGCGGCCCGGTCCGGGCGCCGCGGAGACACCCCCGCCCCAGACGTTATCCTTTCGTTACCCGATTCGGCCCGCGGCTCCCTCCCAGGAACGACGCGCCGGCCGCGAACCGCGGCTCGCGCTGTGAACACCGGCACGTACGGGGTCCCGTGGTTGAGCTGTGCAGAGCGGTCCGCTAGGTTCTTCCCGGAACGTGAGTGCTCCACCGGACAGAAGGCCGAGGCAACGCCCGCCGGTCGGGAACCGCACACTCACCCGCCCGCGCCCCCGCGCGGGCCCCGTCCCTGTTCTCCCCGCACCCCTATGCGGACTTGCCCGACCCCAAGGAGCGTGGACCGCCATGAAGAACCCCGGTGGACGACGTACGGCTCGCCGATTCGCCGCCACGACCGGAATCAGCGCGGTCGTCGCGGGCACCATGCTCGTCCCGGGCACCGCCTACGCGGAGCCGACCCAGGACGAGGTCGAGGACCGTATCGAGGAGCTGAACGAGGAGGCCTCCGCCGCCGTAGAGGAGTACAACCAGGCGAAGGAGGACCACGACGTCGCCGAGACCCTCTACGAGGACCTGGAGGAGCAGGTCGGCGACGAGGAGGAGCGCTACGAGGAGCTGCGCGACAAGGTGCAGCAGCTCGCCAACGCGACCTACCAGTCCGGTGACCTGGACTCCATGAGCAACATCCTCTCCTCCGACGGCCCCGAGAGCCTGCTGGAGCAGAACGCCGACCTCAACTACCTCTCGGAGGCCCAGAAGGCCCAGCTCGACGAGTTCGGCACCTCCCACGAGCGCCTGTTCGCCCTCAAGGACGAGGCCGAGGAGGCCCTGGAGGAGGCCGAGGAGGCGCTGGAGAAGGCCGAGGAGGCCAAGACCGAGGTCGAGGAGAAGATCGAGGAGCAGGAGGCGATCCTCGCCCAGTTCCCCGACTCCGACCCCTCCGCCGAGGGCGCCGACGACGGCGCCGGGCAGTCCTACACCGGCGGCGCCTCGGGCAGCGCGGGAGCGGCCCTGGACTTCGCCTACCAGCAGGTCGGCAAGCCCTACGTCTGGGGCGGCACCGGCCCCAACGGCTACGACTGCTCCGGCCTGGTCCAGGCGGCCTGGCGCGCGGGCGGGGTGGACCTGCCCCGCACCACCTACGCCCAGGCCGAGGTGGGCAACCGCATCTACGACATCAACGCCCTCCAGCCCGGCGACATCATGTTCTTCTACTCGGGCCTGAGCCACGACGGGCTCTACGCGGGCAACGGCCAGATGGTGCACGCGCCGAGCAGCGGCCGCAACATCGAGGTCGTCGGCCTGGCCGCGTACTGGGCGAGCGAGTTCCAGTTCGCCGTCCGTCCCTAGGCAGGGTTCTCCTGGGCCTCCGCTTCGCTTGGGCCCGTGTTCGGGCGCCCGAAGCACCCTCGGGGCATGCCGGGGCCGCCACCCGCGGGGTGGCGGCCCCGTCGCCGTTTAACGGACAACACCCCGTTTTTCGGACACACAGCGCCAACCGGCGGAACATCACGAAAAGGTTGAGAGCGGCCCGGCCGATGCACTAGTGTTCATCGCCGAGCGCGGTTGCCACCTCGTTCACCGCTCCCCGGCGGTGACAGCCGCGCCCCGTTCGGGCCGACCCGCCCCCGCGGGTGAGGGCCCCCATCCTTCGGGCCCCCTCCGGAAGGCCCCAGCCCCGCCCGGTGCATCCCTTGGCCCTTCCCCACAGCATGGGACAAGGGGAGAAAGGTCTTACCACGTGTTGGCATCCCGTCGCGTCCGCAGGCGCCGCACCGCGGCCCTCTCCTCCCTGACCGCCGCCGCCCTGCTGCTCCCCGCCGCGGTGGCCCACGCCGATCCGACGGCCGAGGAGGTCCGCGAGGAGATCGAGACCCTCGAAGAGGAGTACATCCAGCTCAACGCGGCCTACAACGAGGCCAAGGAGACCCACGAGGCCGCCCAGGAGAAGCTGGAGAGCATCCTCGAGGAGATCGAGGCCGCCGAGGAGAAGACCGCCGAACTCGGCCTGGGCGCCCGCCGGCTCGCCAGCACCACCTACACCGGCGTCGACTTCACCTCCTTCCACCAGCTGCTCAGCTCCACCGGCCCCGAGGACGCCCTGGCCCACCAGGCCGACCTGGACTACCTGTCCTCCCAGCACGACGGCAACCTGGAGCAGTACGTCACCGAGCTGGAGAACCTGGAGGTCCTGGAGGCGGAGGCCAGCGCGACCGAGGAGGAGGCCGCCGAGGCCCTCGAGGAGGCCGAGGAGGCCACCGAGGAGGCCGAGGAGGCCATCGAGGAGCAGGAGGGCCTGCTCGAGGAGCTGACCGCGGAGGAGCAGGCGGCCGCCACCGAGAACGTCGGCCAGACCGGCGGAGGGGGCGGCGCCGGAGGAAGCAGCGGAGGCGGTGGCGGAGGCGGCAGCTACACCGGCCCCGCCTCGGGCAACGCCCGGACCGCGCTGGACTTCGCCTACGAGCAGATCGGCAAGCCCTACGTCTGGGGCGGCACCGGGCCCGGCGGGTACGACTGCTCCGGCCTGACCCAGGCCGCCTGGGCCGCCGCCGGCGTCAGCCTGCCCCGCACCACCTACCAGCAGGTGAACGCGGGCCAGCGGGTCTCCTGGGAGAACAAGCAGCCCGGCGACCTGCTGTTCTTCTACCCCGGCAGCAGCGGCCCCGACCACGTGGGCCTGTACGCGGGCGACAACGTCATGGTGCACGCCTCCACCTCGGCCCGCCCCATCGGCACGGTGACCCTGAACGACTACTACCGCGCCAACTTCGTCACCGCCGTCCGCCCCTGACCGGCGGACCGGCCCCGGTGCCCCGCGACGCACGCCGTCGCGGGGCACCGCCGTTCACGGCCCCGTCCCGGACCGCGCCCGCGGCCCGACACGCGTGGGGTGCCCCCGCCGCCCCCGCCGCGCCCGGGGCGTGTCCGGCGGACACACCCTAGACTCGCCCCTGTGTCGCGAACTCTGATCATCACCAACGACTTCCCGCCCAAGGCCGGGGGCATCGAGGCCTTCGTCCACGAGATGGCCCTGCGCCGCCCCCGCGGATCGGTCGTGGTCTACTGCTCCTCCCCCGCACGGGCCGACGCCGCCGCCGACCCCAACTTCGACCTGCGCCAGCCCTTCCCCGTCGTGCGCGACGCCGCCCGCGTCCTTCTGCCCACGCCCCGGGTGGCGGAGCGGGCACGCGCCATCGCCGACCTGGAGGGCTGCGACACGGTGCTCTACGGCGCCGCGGCCCCGCTGGGACTGCTCGCCGCCGGACTGCGCGAGCGCACCCCCGTCAAGCGCCAGGTGGCCATCAGCCACGGCCACGAGACCTGGTGGGCCACGATGCCCGGGTCCCGCGAGGCGCTGCGCCGCATCGGCGACACCACCGACACCATCACCTACCTGGGCGAGTACACCCGGCGCCACCTGGCCCGGGCCCTGTCACCCGACGCGGCCGCCCGCATGCGCCAGCTCACGCCCGGCGTGGACACCGAGGCCTTCCGCCCCGGCACGGGCGGCGAGGAGGTCCGCGCGCGCCTGGGCCTGGGCGACCGCCCCGTGGTGCTGTGCGTGTCCCGGCTCGTGCCGCGCAAGGGACAGGACACCCTGATCCGCGCCTGGCCCCGCGTCCTGGCCGACGTGCCCGACGCGGTCCTGCTCATCGTCGGCGACGGCCCCCACCGCCGGAGCCTGCTCTCGGCCGCGCGCGGGACGGACTCGGTGGTCTTCACCGGCTCGGTCCCCCACCGGGACCTGCCCCCCTACTACGACGCCGCCGACGTGTTCGCCATGCCCTGCCGCACCCGCAAGGGCGGCCTGGAGGCCGAGGGCCTGGGCATCGTCTACCTGGAGGCCTCGGCCTGCGGCCTGCCGGTGGTCGCGGGCGACTCCGGGGGCGCCCCCGCCACGGTCCTGGACGGCGAGACCGGCCTGGTCGTGGACGGCTCCCGGCCCGGCCCCTCCGCGCGCGCCCTCATCGCGCTGCTGAAGGACCCCGAGCGCGCCGCCCAGATGGGCGCACGCGGCCGCGCGTGGGTGAGCCGTGCGTGGACCTGGGAGCACACCGCCAAGCGCCTGGGCGCCCTCCTGGAGGGCTCCCCGCGGCTCCCCGCCTAGCTCCCGCCTCCGGAAGGGCTCCCGCGGCTAGAACCCCTCGCCGTGCACCGGACCGGGGGTGCCCGAACCGTCGGTCACCTGCGGTTCGCCGGTGGCGCTGTTGGCCAGCCACTCCTCCCACGGACGCTGGTAGAAGCCCCACCCGTTGTCCCACTCCAGCTCCCGGTCGGTCCCGGTGGTCTCCAGGACGTCGCCCATCAGGACCGTCTCGTAGAACCAGCGGGCGTCCTCCACCGACATGTTCGTGCAGCCGTTGGAGGTGTTGGCCGACCCGATGCGCTCGTTCCAGGGGGCGGCGTGGGTGAACTCGCCGCTGTTGGAGGTGCGCACCGCCCAGTCCACGTCGAGCTTGTAGTAGTCGGGCGAGTCCTCGGGGATGCCCACGGTGGCCGCGTCCATGACCAGGGACTCGTACTTCTCCATGGTCAGGTGCGTCCCCGAGGTGGTGGTGTTGAAGCGCCTGGAGGCCTCGCCGTTGCTCACGGGGATGGTGCGTACCGGCTCGCCGTCGATCTCCACCAGCATCTCGTGGTCGGGCACGTGCATGGTGGCGACCAGCTCGCGGCCGACCTCGAACTCCAGGCGGTGGTTCTCGACGCCGTAGACGCCGTCGGAGGCCTCCACCCCCGACAGGCGCAGGTCCACGCTGATCTCCTGGTAGGGCTCCCAGTACTCGCGGGGCCGGAACACCGCGGTCTTGTCGCCGACCCAGTTCCAGGCGCCCTCGACCTCCTGCTCGGAGGTCACCTCCATGGAGTTCTCCACCTGGGCCTTGTTGGCCACCGGCAGGTCGAAGTTGACGATGACCGGCATGCCCACGCCGACGGTGTCACCGGAGTTGGGGAAGTTCGAGGCCAGTTCGAGGCGCCGCCCGGGCACGGCCGCCTCGGTGGAGAACTCCACGACGGTCTCGGAGGCCTGCCCCTCCTCGTCCTCGGCGCTGGCGCGGACGGTGACCGCCGACCCCGGGTCCAGGTTCCAGTCGCTCACCCACCGGGTGCCGTCCTCGCTCAGGGTGCCGGTGAACTCCCACTCCTCAGCGTCCTCGGCCGTCCCGGCGCCCTCGTCCCGCTCCTCGGAGGGGCTCTGCTCGACGCGGACGTCGGTGAGCGAGCCCTCCTCCACCGACACCCGCACCGGGGTGTTGGGAGCGACGGAGGCCGCCCCCTCCTCGGGGGTCACGGTGATCCGCGGCCCGGTCTCGGGCTCCTCGCTGGGAGTCGCCGCGGGCTCCTGCGGGGCGGGGGCGGGGGTGGTACAGGCCGTCGCCGCGAGCGCGACCGCGGCGGCCACCGCCACCAGGCGGCGGGGTGCGCAAACTCGTCCCTTCACGCCAAGGACCTCCAGCGTCCGTTGCGACGGGACCTCGGCGCGCGGGGCGGGCCCGTGTCCGCGGTGCCCTGTCGGGTCAGGTCAAGTGCAGGGCAACCCTACCCCGGTGGATGGTCATGACGCGGGGCACCGGGGTTGGGAGTGCGCACGGTCACGACGCGAGACACCGGGGTGGGAGTGCGCACGGTCACGACGCGAGACACCGGGACGGGAGTGCCAACGGCCATGGCACACGGGCCGGGCCGTGACGAAGAAGACGGCCGGACGCGTCACGGGGACGCGTCCGGCCGTCGGACGGGGCGGGGGCCGCCGCGCGGTGCGGCGGCCCGGCCCCCTAGTGCTGGAACTCGTTGCGGTAGTACTCGAAGATCCAGCCGATGGCGGTGAGGATGATGGCGAAGGCGCCGATGAACACCATCCACCAGCCGATCGCCACGCCCACCGCGGTGAACGCCACGGCCAGCGCCACCCACAGCGGCCATGAGCTGTGCGGGCTGAAGAACCCGTACTCGCCGGAGTTCTCGTAGATCTCCCCGTCCAGCCGCTCCTCCGCGGGAAGCCCGTGGAAGTGCTCGCTGCGGCGGGCCGCCTGCCAGAGCCAGAAACCGATCATCCAACCGAAGCCGATGGAGACCACCAGGGCGGTGGTGCCCGTCCACTCGATCGTGCCGGTGTCCTGCCAGGACCAGTACACGTACAGGGCGGCGGCCAGACCGAAGAAGGTCGAGACGCCCATGAACAGATAGGCCTGCGTCTTCATTGCGCCCTACTCCTTCGTGGCGCCCACCGGGACGGCGCCCGGGGCCGCGGCGTGCGGGTGGTTCAGGTCGAACGCGGGACGCTCGGAGCGGATCCGCGGCAGCGACGTGAAGTTGTGCCGCGGCGGCGGGCAGGAGGTCGCCCACTCCAGCGAGCAGCCGTAGCCCCACGGGTCGTCCACGGTGACCAGCGGCGCCCGCTTGGCGGTGACGTAGATGTTCCAGAAGAAGATCAGCGTCGAGGCCGCCAGCACGAACGAGGAGACCGAGGAGATCTGGTTCAGCTCGGTGAAGCCGTCGCTGGGCAGGTAGTCGGCGTAGCGGCGCGGGAAGCCCGCGGCGCCCAGCCAGTGCTGGACCAGGAAGGTCCCGTGGAAGCCCAGGAACAGCAGCCAGAAGTGGAACTTGCCCAGCTTCTCGTTGAGCATCCTTCCGGTGAACTTGGGCCACCAGAAGTAGAAGCCCGCGAACATCGCGAACACCACCGTGCCGAAGACCACGTAGTGGAAGTGGGCCACCACGAAGTAGGAGTCGGTGACGTGGAAGTCGATGGGCGGGGAGGCCAGCAGCACCCCGGTCAGACCGCCGAAGAGGAAGGTCACCAGGAACCCGACGACGAACAGCATCGGCGTCTCGAAGGTGACCTGGCCCCGCCACATGGTGCCGATCCAGTTGAAGAACTTCACCCCGGTCGGGACCGCGATCAGGAAGCTCATGAACGAGAAGAACGGCAGCAGCACCGCGCCGGTCGGGAACATGTGGTGCGCCCACACGGTGACCGACAGGCCGGTGATGGCGATGGTGGCCGCGACCAGGCTCTTGTAGCCGAAGATCGGCTTGCGGCTGAACACCGGGAGGATCTCGGTCACGATGCCGAAGAACGGCAGCGCGATGATGTACACCTCGGGGTGGCCGAAGAACCAGAACAGGTGCTGCCACAGGATGGCCCCGCCGTGCTCGGCGTTGAACACCTGGGTGCCGACCATGCGGTCGGCGCCCAGGGCGATCAGGGCCGCGGTCAGGACCGGGAACGCGATGAGCACCAGCACGCTGGTGAGCAGGGTGTTCCAGGTGAAGATCGGCATGCGGAACATCGTCATACCGGGCGCGCGCATGCACAGGCCGGTGGTGATGAAGTTGACCGCGCCCAGGATCGTGCCCAGACCCGAGACCACCAGGCCCAGGA
>NYMS01000042.1 GCA_002529455.1 Glycomyces fuscus | reverse complement strand
TGGAGGCTCTCAACCCTGGGAAGGATGAGAGACATGCCAGCACCGAGGAAGTACCCGCTTGAACTGCGCGAACGAGCGATCCGGATGGCTGTGGACGCCCGACAGAACCCGGCCACTCGCGATGGGGCCATCGCCCGGGTAGCCGACCAGCTGGGCATCAACCGCGAAACGCTGCGCAACTGGGTCACCCAGGCCGAGGTCGACGCCGGCCACCGCCCCGGCACCACCACCGACCAGGCCCAGCGCCTGGCCGAACTGGAGCGCGAGAACCGCGAACTGAAGCGGGCCAACGCGATCCTCAAATCCGCGTCGGCTTTCTTCGCGGCGGAGCTCGACCGCCCACACACCAAGTAGTCGCCTACATCGACGTCCACCGGCACCAGTTCGGGGTCGAGCCGATCTGCCACACCCTGCAGATCGCCCCGTCTACCTACTACGCGGCCAAATCGCGGGCTCCGTCGCTGCGCTCGCGCACCGATGAGGCCACCACCGCCAAGATCCGCACGGTGCACGCCGACAATTACGGCGTCTACGGGGTGCGCAAGGTCCACGCCGAACTCAACCGCCGAGGCCACCGGGTCGCCCGCTGCACCGTCCACCGGCTGATGAAGCAGGCGGGTCTGCGCGGCATCACCCGCGGCAAGAGCCCGCGCACCACCGTGCCGGGTGCGGCTCCCGATACTCGCCCGGACCTGGTCGAACGCGCATTCACTGCCCAGGCGCCCAACCGGTTGTGGGTCGCCGATATCACCTACATCCGCACCTTCAACGGCTGGGTCTACGCCGCGTTCGTGATCGATGTGTTCTCCCGCCGCGTGGTGGGCTGGCAGGTGTCGCGGTCGCTGCGCACCGATCTGGCGTTGGACGCGTTGGAGATGGCGGTGTGGAACCGCCAGCACGTGGACCGGCGTATCGACGGGCTGGTCCACCACTCCGACCGGGGCGTGCAATACCTCGCGGTGCGCTACACCCAGCGCCTGGCCGAGGCGGGGGCGGTGGCCTCGGTCGGGTCCACGGGCGATTCCTACGACAACGCCCTGGCCGAGGCGTTCCACTCGTTGTTCAAGGCCGAACTGGTTCGCAACCGGGGCCCGTGGAGGGGCCTGGACGAGGTGGAGATCGCGGTGGCCGAGTACGTGGACTGGTTCAATCATCGCCGGTTGCACGGCGAGATCGGCTTGGTCCCGCCGGCGGAGTTCGAGGACGGCTTCTACCATCACCTGTCGGGTTCAACGGAAGGGGAAGCGTTGGTTCCGAGCCTCTAAAGAACCCGGTACGAGACATGCGCCCAAGAGTACGGCGAGCCGCCGCATGCTGACGTTGGACCATGCCACGGTCGGGGTGTTGCGCCGCCACCAGTGGCGCCAGCAGCACGAAGCAGCCGGACGCGGCCACGACTGGACCTCACAGGGGTATGTGTTCACCGCCCTGCGTGGTGGCCCGCTGGCTCCGGAGCGTTTGTCGCGTCTGTTTCGGAAGCTGAACGATGAGAGCGCCTTGCCGCCGGTGCGGTTGCACGATCTGCGCCACGGTGCGGCGACGTTGGCGTTGGCGGCGGGGGTGGAGTTGAAGGTGGTGCAGGCGATGCTGGGTCACGCGAGCATCGTGTTGACCGCGGACACCTATGCCAGTGTCCTCCCGGAGGTGGCGCGGGAGGCGGCGGAGCGGACGGCATGGCTGGTGTTGCGGGACGCCGGGAGGACCGGTCGGCATACGAAGAGGCGGCGTGGTCGACGGGGCCTGGTGTTGGTCCCACCCGGGCCCCACCCTGGACCCACCGGCAGGACAACTCCCTCGGGTTCTCACCAAACAAGGCTATGAACTGGGGTTTTGTGGCGCACCCGGCAGGATTCGAACCTGCGACCATCGGATTAGAAGATCGCTACCGACACGGTTCCGCCACCTCGCTTGCCGCGCTCGGCATCGCCACCGGCGGGGCCATCGCCGCGCTCGAATCCCGGCACGGGAACACGGAGGTCCTGCTGCTCCTGCTCCTCCACCATGTCGAGCGGGCCTACCGCGGGGAGCGACGGCGACGGGTGGAACCAGTGCTCCCACCTGTCCGTACGGACCGAGGCCACCGCAGATGTCCTCGCGAAGGCCGGCCCGTCCACAACCTCACCCCCGCGTCGCCGGGAGTGTCCGTTCCCCGGTTCGGCGGATGATCTCGTCGTCGACGCGCGCGAGCGGCTGTGTGGCGTCGATGACGACGCCGTCCTTCGGAATGTCCTCCTTCGTCTGGTGCAGGTGCACGATGAGGTCTCGCTCTACCTGTTTCCCGCCCCACTCGTCGCCCGGTCGCCCGTCAAGCCGCCGGTTCAAGGTCTCGAGGCCGACCTCGAGGACGAAGACGCCGTCGAACAGGTCCAGGAACTTCGGGAGGTTCCTGGAGCCGCCGCAGAAGAACGTCACGGCGTTGCCCTGGTCGGCGACCAGGGATCTCACCTTGCTGACATGCCAGATGTGGTGGTCGTGCCCGAAGCCGTCCGTCGGCTCACCGGTTTCCGGATCGCCTTGGTAGGCCAGTTCACGGTCCCCGTTGACGGCGTGGTGGCCGCGCCGCCGCAGTCCTTCGCGGACCGAGGTCCTGCCGGTGCCGGAAACGCCTCCGACCAGGTAGTTCCTCACGCCCATCGCTGGATCGTACAAGAGCGTGCGGCACCGAGCGCGGGGTTGGGCGGAAAGGGGCCCGCCGTTCGGTCACCGCGTCGATCACCCTGACCGGTGAGGCGCCGCCCCTCTCCTGGCATGCCGCCCCTCTCCTGTCACGCCGACCGTCTCCTGGCACACGGTGAGCCGGGTGCCCCGCGACGCGGCCCCGGCCGGATCGGCCGCTCAGAAGCGGCTGCCGGGCCTGGCCACGCTCACCGCGCCGGAGAAGCCGCGTGCCGCGTGCCTCCTGCCCTCCTCCCACATGCCGGGGTCGGCGAAGTGGGTGAGCACCAGGTGGCCGGCTCCGGCCTCGGCGGCCAGGTCTCCGGCCATCGCGGCGGTGAGGTGGCCGTGGCCGGTCAGGGCCTGCTCGTCGGCCTCCAGGTAGGTCGCCTCGCACACGAACAGGTCGGCCCCCTCGGCCGCGCGCACGACGGCCTCGCAGTACCCCGTGTCGGAGGAGAAGGAGACCACCCTGCCGTCGGGGTCCTCGAACCGGAGCGCGGCAGAGGGGACGCTGTGGTGGGCCCGGAAGGAGCGGAAGGCCGCTCCGGCCACCTCGTAGCGGGTCGTCCCGTCCATGGCCATCTCCCTGGGTTCGAAGGACTGGGCGATCGGGCTGTTCATCGTGGGCAGGGTGGGGATGCCGAAGACCGCGTCGAAGGCGGCCAGGCGCTGGGCCTCCCCCGCCGGGTAGTACAGGGGGACGCGCGGCAGGACCTCGGGGAAGGTCCACCGGTAGGCCCAGGCCATGAGGTCCAGGCTGTGGTCGGCGTGCAGGTGCGTCACCACGATCCCGCGCAGCCGGTCGAGCCCGTAGCGCGCGCAGTAGGCCAGGAGGGACCCCGGCCCGGCGTCGACCAGCAGGACGCCGTCGTCGGTGTGCAGCAGGTAGCAGGAGGCGGGGCCCTCCGCGGTGGGCGCCGTGGCGTTGGATCCGAGGATCTCGAGTTCGAGCATGGTTCCTCCGTCGTGCGGTGGTCCGGTGGTGCAGTGGCCCCGTGGCCCCGTGGCCCCGTGGCCCGGTGGCCCGATGGCCTGGTGGGCTCAGGGGGTGGGGACGAGCAGGCTGGCGCGGCCGGGGACGACCGCCAGCGACACGGAGCGGCCGATCCGGGCGTCGGGCGGGACCCGGACGCCGAACACGCGGCCGTGCGCGTCGACCGTGAGGCGGACGGCGTCGCCGACGAACTCGGCGTGCGTGACCTGCGCGGTCACGGCGGAGGCGTCGTCGCGGTCGGTGACGGCGAGGCTGTCGTCGCGCAGGAGCAGGCGGGTGCGGCCGTGTCCGGTCGGCCCCGTGCGCAGGTCCGCCAGGGGGATCCTCCACAGGCCGCCGAGCACCGCGGCCTCGCCCTGGGAGCGCTCGGCCTCCAGCAGGACCGCGTTGGCCAGGAAGTCCGCGACGAAGGGGTCGGCGGGGTCCTCCCAGAGCTGCCGGGGCGTCCCGAACTGCACCAGGGACCCCTCGCGCATCAGGGCGATCCGCGACCCCAGGGAGAGGGCCTCACGCTGGTCGTGCGTGACGATCAGCGTGGCGCACCCCGAGGAGGAGAGCATGGCGGACAGCTCCCTGCGCAGGCCGCCCCGCAACTGCGGGTCCAGGGCCGCCAGGGGCTCGTCCAGGAGGAGGACGTCCGGTTCGACGGCCAGGGCCCGCGCCAGGGCCACGCGCTGGCGCTGGCCGCCGGAGAGCTGGTCGGGCCGCCGCCCCGCCAGCTCGGTGAGCCGGGTCAGCTCCAGCATCTCGGCGACCCGCAGGCGCCTGCGGTCGGCCGGGACCCGCCGGGCGCGCAGGCCGTAGGCGATGTTGCCCGCCACGCTCAGGTGCGGGAACACCGCGTAGTTCTGCGGGACCAGGCCCACGCCCCGGCGCGCCGGGTCCAGGTGCGTGATGTCGCGCCCGCCCAGGCCGATGCCTCCTCCGGCGACCGGGGTGAGCCCCGCCACCGCGCGCAGGGTGCTGCTCTTGCCGCAGCCGGAGGGGCCCACGACGGCCACGGTCTCGTCGGGCAGCACCTCCATGGACACCCCGCGGACGGCCTCGGTGTCGCCGTAGCGGATGGTCAGGTCGGACACGGTGAGGCCGGGCGCGCGGGTGGCGGAGGCGGGCGTGCGCGCCCCGGGTTCACGGAGGTCGGTCACGGAGTGCTCCTCAGGGCGTGCCTCCGGGCCAGCACGATGGCCGTCAGCACCGGGGCGACGAAGGCGATGAAGATGATCGACTGCGCGGACGCGGGTTCGAGCCTCTGGGTGGAGTAGGAGTCGAACAGGGCGAACGGCACGGTGGGCGTGGCGGGCGGGTTGACGAAGAAGGAGATGTTGAACTCGCCGAAGGAGAGGGCGAAGACCATCGTCATCGCCTGGGTGAGGGCGATGAGGCAGCCGGGGACGGTGACCGTGGCCAGGACCCTGGCCGGGCCGGCCCCCAGACTGCGGGCGACCCCCTCGTTGAGGCGCAGTTCGTCATCGGCCAGCGCGGGTACCAGGGCGGCCAGGGTGAAGGGCAGCGTGAACACCACGTGGCCCATGAGCAGCAGCAGTCCGCTGGGGCGCAGCGCCGCGTAGGCGCTCACCAGGGCGACGCTCAACGCGATGCCCGGCACCGCCAGGGGGACGTTGACGAGGTATCCCGTCAGCCGGGTCAGCGGTGAGGGGTGGCGGGCCACCCACCAGGCCAGCGGGCCGCCCAGGGCGAGGTTGAGCACCACCACCAGCGCCGCCACGGCGAGGCTGCGGCCGATGACGGGTGCCAGCGGGGGCCAGGCGTGGGCGAACCAGTCCAGGGTGGCCCCTCCGCCCCAGGGCCCCTGGGAGAAGTCGACGCTGGTGGCGACCACCATGGTCGCCAGGATCGGGATGAGGACGAAGGCGCAGACGGCCCAGGTGACGACGCGGTTCACGAGGCCACCACCCGCCCGACCAGGCGCCCCATGCCGCGGCCGAGGACCAGCGCGGCCACGGCCATGGCCGCCAGCAGCACCGCCAGGGTGGAGGAGGCGGCCAGCCGGTAGCCGGTGGTCAGTTCGTTGGCGACGTTGAGCGGGAGCAGGCGGACGCCCTCCGAGAGCGTGGCGACCGTGCCGTACCCGCCCAGGGCGATCGCCGCCGCGGTGCCCCCGGTCTCGATGAGCGCGGGCAGCAGCAGGGGCAGGGTGACCGTGACCAGTACCCGGGCCCTGGAGGCGCCCAGGGTGCGGGCGCTCTCGGTGAGCGAGGGCGGCAGCCCGGCCGCGGCGGCGCGCAGCGGCCCCAGGACGCGGGGCAGCGAGAAGTAGACGTAGGCGACGAGGAGGCCGGGCAGGGTGTAGGCGAGTCCGGCGAAGCCCTCCCACAGCGGCGCGAGCAGCCCGGTCCTGCCGTTGAGCACGATCGCGAAGAACCCGATGATGATGCCGGGCAGGGCGATCGGCAGGGTGAGCAGGGCGTCGGTGGAGGCCCCGCCGCCCCCGGCGCGGTCCTGCCGCGCCTGGTGCAGGACGACGGGGACGGCGATCACGAGCGTGGCCAGGACCGCCACCCCGGCGACCAGCGCCGACGCGGCCAGGGACTCGCGGACGGCCGCCGAGGCCAGGGCGTCGGCGTAGTGCTCCAGAGTGGGCCCCCGTCGGCCGGGGACCGGCCCAGGCCGAGGGAGTTGGCCACCAGCACCACGACCGGGTAGGCGCTGAACAGGCAGATCAGGGTGAGGGCCGGGAGCGCGGCGGACCACGGGGGCGGTGCGCCCCGGCGCACGCGCGCGGTACCGGGGGGCACTAGAAGCCGACCTCGCTCTGGTACAGGCCGATGAACTCCTGCTGCCGCTCGCCCTGCTCGAGGTAGTCGATGGTGATCGCGCGCTCGTAGTCGGCCTCGGGCAGGACCTGGTCGGCGAGCTCCTCGGGCATCTGGCCGACCACCGGGCGCATGTACCCGTCGGCGAAGAGGCCCTGGCCCCGCTCGGAGAAGTAGAAGTCCAGCAGTTCCCTGCCGTTCTCGGCGTTGGGGGCGCCCTCCACCAGGCCGACGATGTAGGGGATCTGCAGCGAGCCCTCCTCGGGGATGACGACGCTGACGTTGGCGCCCTCGTCCCGGAGCTTGTAGCCGTTGAAGTCGGTGTCGATGAGGATGGGGATCTCGCCCTGGGCGACCTTGGCGGTGGCGGTCTGGGCCGAGGTGGAGGCGCCGTTGTCCTTGAGCTCGGCCAGGTAGTCCAGGCCCGGCCGCCAGTCGGACAGGTCGCCGCCGAGCGCGTGGTTGACCGCCGTCGCGGCGGAGTAGCCCACGGCCGCCTGGGTGGGGTCGAGGTAGCCGACCTTGCCCTCGTAGGCGGGGTCGAGGAGGTCCTCCCAGCCGCTGGGCACGGGCGCGCCGTCCAGGTGGTCCTCGTTGACGATGAAGGCGATGGTGCCGGTGTGGACGGCCGTCCAGTTCCCGTCGGGGTCGCGCAGGTCCTCGGGGACCTCCTCCGCGCCCTCGGGCACGTAGGACTGCAGGACGCCGGCCTCCACGAGCTGTCCGGCGAAGGCGATGCCGGTGTAGGCGACGTCGGCGACGGGCGCGCCCTTCTCCGCCTGGAGCGCGGCCAGGGCCTGTCCGGAGTTCTTCGGGTCGTTGGGGGCCTGGATCCCGGTCTCCTCGGTGAAGGCGGCCAGGACCTCGCCGTAGTTGCCCCATTCGGCGGGGGAGTTGTAGGTGATGACGGTGCCACCGTCGCCGGTGGCCGAGGCCGCGGGCAGGTCGGCGTTGCCGCAGGCGGTCAGGGCGAGGACGGCGGTGATCGCGGCGGCGCTCAGGGCGCCGCGGCCGCGGGTGAGGGTCATGGGGGCTCCGTGGTCGGTGCGGCGCCGGTGGGGCACCGCTGTGCGGAAGTGCGTGATTAAACGATTAATCAGTGCAGTGACCTGAGGTTTCGCAAACGGTGACCGTGGACCGAACGCTGGTGGAACAGAGTCCCGTACCACCGGACCCGCCGGTGCCCGGTCGGGGCGGGCGCACGGTACCTTTCGAGTCCACGGCCACCGTCCCCCGAGGAGAGCCATGCCGGAACCGACCAAGCGCGCGACCCTGCGGGACGTCGCGGCCGGGGCGGGCGTCTCGGTCGCCCAGGCCAGCTTCGCCCTCAACGGCACCGGCCGCGTGGCCGCCGCGACCGCGGAGCGGGTCCGCCGGATCGCCGCCGAACTGGACTACCAGGCCGACGGCCGGGCCCAGGCGCTGCGCACCGGTCGGCGCTCCGCCTACGGCGTGGTGATCCGGAACATGCGCAACCCCTTCTTCCTGGACGTGCTGCGCGGGATGGAGACCGTCGCGCACCGCAGGGGGGCGCTCCTGCTGATCATGAGCTCGGACTACGACCAGGAGCGGGAGGGCGCCGCGCTGCGCAGGCTCGCCGCCGAGGCGGTCGCGGGGATCGCCATCGCGCCCATCGGGCGGCGCGACCGCCTCCTGGAGTGGATGGACCGTCACGCCCACGTCCCGGTGGTGGCCTTCAACTGCACTCCCGAACCCGGCCGGGAGGGGACCGCGAGCCGCCTGTCCACGGTCGGCCCCGACGACGACGCGGCCGTCGCCCAGGCCGTGGCGCACCTGGCGGAGCGGGGCCACCGCGAGGCCACGCTCCTGATGGCCCCCGAGGCCCTGGCCGCCGACTGGGGGCGCGAGGAGGCCTTCCGGCGCCGCTGCGCCGAGCACGGGGTGGCCGGCTCGGTGGCCTACGGCCCCCTGGACTACGACGCGGTGGCCCGCAGGTCCGCGGAGATGATGGCGCGCCCCGGGCACCGCGCCCTGATCGTCAACTCCGACCACCTGAGCGCCGCCGTCTACGACGCCGCCCGCTCCCTGGGCCTGCGCGTGGGCCGGGACGTCAGCGTGGTGGGCCACGACGACCTGCCCACCTCGGCCCTGCTGGACCCGGGCCTGACCACGATCGCCGTGGAGCGCGAGGCCCTGGGGGAGCGGATCATGGACCTGCTCGTGGAGGGCCCCGGCGCCGCCGTTCGGCTGCCCGTGCGCCTGGTGGAGCGGGGGTCGGTCGCGGTCCTGGCGTGAGGCCTCCGCCCGCCCCTCCCGTCGACGCGGACCCCGCGTGGACCCCGCCCCACGGACGGACCGGTACGGACACCGCCCCGAGGACATGCGGAAACCCTGCGCACGCGGCGGTGAGGTGACCGGAGCAGGTCGGATACGTCGTCCCTCGGTCCCGCCTCAGGGGCGGGCGGCTCGGGGCCCTCGGGCCGGCGTCAGGTGCGGCGGGCGGCCCACACGGTGCGTTCTGTGCGCACGGCCAGGTCGTCGCGGCGCAGGATGCCGTGCGGGCTGTCGGCGTCCAGGAGCCGGTCGAGCGCGGTGAGGTCCTCGGGGGAGAGCTCCCCGGCGACGGCGGTGCGGATGCGCCGCAGTCCGCCGAGCGCGTAGCGGCCGATCGCCTCGCTGCGCGAGCCCTCGACGTTCACGGTGATGGTGCGTTCACCCTCGACGGTGAAGCCGGCGGCGGTCAGCATCGTGCCCCAGTCGGCGCCGCGGTGGGGCATGCGCTCGGCGTGGAAGCGGTCGGCCGCGGCATGGCAGCGCTCTTCCAGGCCGGGCCGCTCCTCGGGGGCGCTCTCGGGCAGGAAGCGGGGGAAGCCGGACAGCTCGACGACGGCGAACAGGCCGCCGGGGGCGAGCGCGTCGCGGACGTTGCGCAGTGCCCGGTCGGGGTGGGCCATGTGGTGCATCGAGGCCGAGGCCCACACCAGGTCCGGTGAGCCGAGGTCGGGCCAGTCGGGGTCGTCGAGGTCGGCCTGCACGGCGCGCACGCGCTCCTCCACGCCACGTGCGCAGGCCTTGGCGCGCAGCCGCTGGAGGTGTCCGGTGGATGTGTCGACGGCCGTGACGCGCGCGTCGGGGAAGCGGTCGAGGAGGGCGAAGGTGCCCGCGCCCGTGCCGCAGCCCAGGTCCACGATCTGACGCGGGCCCCTCCCCAGCGGCAGCCATGCGGTGATGGAGGCGGTGTGCTCGGCGAGGACCTCGGCGTCCAGGTCGAGGATCTCCGCCTGGACGTCGGTGTCGTGCTCCCGGTGGTGTTCGTGCGGGGTGCCGTGGCGGGGGGCGTGCGGGTGTGTCTGGTTCATGCCTCCACAGTAGGACGGTCATGCGTGCTGAGCATGATGATTTGCGTTTTACGCAAGACAATGGCCACGGGCGCTGCCCGACGCGCAAGACGTCGCCGTCCCGCGGTCCGCGCGGCCGCGCGGCGCTCCATGCCTTGCGCGCAGGGCGGGGCGGGCACCCTGCGCGGACGCCCCGCAGCCTCCGGGGCCGGGGCCGGGAAACGGCCGCCCCCCCCGGGGCCTCAGGGACAGGACTCGTAGTCCACGGACGCGCTTCCGGCCGCGGCGTCGTAGCACTGGCTGACCGGCGGTATCCCGGAGACGCCCGGCGCGAAGCCGGGGTCGCCGAAGGTGAGCGGGCCCCGCTCGGGAGCACCCGGGAAGGTGAGGACGAGCTCGTCGCCGGCCGAGACCGGGCCGGGGACCTCCTCCGGCCCGATCGGGCCCCCGGGAGTGGGCACCGTGAACAGCTCGGCCACGGGGACGCCGTGGCCCTCGACCAGGTTCTCGACGAGCACGGTGAAGCGCACCCCCTCGGGGACCTCCTCCACGGAGCTCACGGAGAGGTGGAAGAGCGTCTCGTAGGAGTCGGGGGTGGCCTGGAAGGTCGGCATGCCGTTCGACGAGGTGATCACCTCCGCCAGCCACTCGGCGTTGGTGTCGAGGGGCGTCGGCTCCGGCATCACCCACTCCGCGCCGGGTTCCTCCGTGCCCTCCTCTCCCGAAGCCCCTTCCTCCTGGGACCCTCCCGTCCCTGGATCCTCTTCCGTCCCCTCCGCGGCCGCGCCCTCTCCCGTCCCCCCGCTCTCATCGCCGTCTGGTGAGAGCACCCGGGCCGCCAGGAACCCGCCGCCCACCGCTCCCAGCAGCAGGACGGCGGCGCCGGCCACCGCCAGGGCCCTGGGCGTCCGGCGAGGCGGAGCGGGCGGCCGCACGGCGCGCACCCCCCGCCACTCCCGGTCCAGGAGGGCCCCCACCGCGTCCGACAGCCCCGACCCGTCCGGCGGGACGTCCTGCCCCCGCCCCCGTTCCAGGGCGAGCAGGGCGTAGGCGGCCCGGGCCGCCGTGGGGCGCCGGTGCGGATCGGGGTCCAGCGCGGCGGCCACCAGCGGCAGCAGCGGTCCGGGCACTCCGGCCAGGTCCGGCGGCTGGTCGGGCACCCGGTGGACGGGGGAGTCCGTGGAACCCGAACCGAAGGGCGCGCGGCCGGTGGCGGCGTAGGCCACCAGGGCGCCCCAGGCGAACAGGTCGGCGGGCGGCGCGGCCGGTGCCCCGCGCAGTACCTCCGGGGCGATCCACCCGGGGGTGCCCACCACACCGCCGGTGTGGGTCAGCGCGGTTTCGTCGACGGCGCGGGCGATGCCGAAGTCCAGCACCTTGGGGCCCTCGGGGGCGAGCATGACGTTGCCGGGTTTGAGGTCGCGGTGCACGATCCCGGCCGCGTGCACGGCGTGCAGGGCCTCGGCGACCCCGGCGGCCAGCCCCAGGAGAAGGTGGGGCGGGAGTGGCCCGTGCTGTCTGACGTGCGCGGACAACGACAACCCGGGCACGAACTCGGTGGCCAGCCACGGCCCGTGCGGGTCCTGGCCGGAGCCCAGGAACGCCGGGACCGACCGGCTGCGGACCCGGCTGAGGAGGCGGATCTCGCGGGTGAACCGGGCATGGAAGTCCGGATCCTCGGTGTGCTCCTCCCGGATGACCTTGACGGCCGTGTAGCCGTTGCGTGCGCGTCCGCCGGGACGCAGCCCCGCGTACACGGTGCCCATGCCACCGGTGCCGACCCTGCCGACGATGCGGAACCCGCCCAGGGTCTCGGGGTCGTCCGGGCGCAGCGGAGCGAACCCGGGGCGCGGGCCCGGCCCCGCTCCCGTCCCCGACCCGCTTCCCGGTGCCCGTCCTGTTCCCGGACGCGGGCCCGGACCCGGTTCCGAGCCCGGGCCGACCGGTCCCGCGTCGCGTGGGTGCGGTCCGCCGGGACGCGGGCCGTGGTCGGGGTGCTCACTCACTGGGGCGCTCCTCCGGGCAGGGCACGAACTCCTCGTCGGTCATGTCGACCGGCGGGTACGGGTGCCAGTTCATGTAGCACGCGTAGGCGCCGCGCGCGGCGGCCCCGTCCCCGCCGAGCGCCGTGGGGGCGGGCAGGTAGGCGAGCAGCCCGCTCTCGGGCGCCTCCGGGAAGCGCACCTCGAACTCCGCGCGGGTCGTCTCCCGGCTGACGGTGGCCAGCACCTCGTCGGGGTCGGCCACGTGGGCGGGCCGCCCGTCGGCGGTGGGGTCGTCGGGGAGCGGGTCCAGCCCCTCGCCGACCTCGAGGAGGGTGAGGTCGCCCGACCGCAGCGTGAACTCACCGGTGTCCGCCACGTACTCGACCTCGCCGAACACCGTGGCCCCGGTCCGGGCGGCGGTGTCGGAGCGGACGGTCTCCACCCGGACGGTCGCCACCGCGTACTCGGCGCGCCCGACCCCCTCGGGCAGGGCGGGGCCGACCCCGTCGAACCCCGGGGTGATCCCGAGTGCTCCGGAGCCGTCCGCGTGCACGGTGAACAGCCCGTTCCCGGAGAGCTCCACCGCGATCTCGCCGTCGGCGCCGGTGTTCGAGACGCCGTCCGAGCCCTCTGCGGGGCCGTCCCCGCTCCCTCCGCCCCCGTCGCCGGTCCCCTGCGTTGCCCCGGCGGCCCCGGGCCCGTCAGAGCCCGAGCCGGTGCCACCCGGGCCGAACCGGTCGCCCAGGAACCAGCCGCCTCCGGTCACCAGCAGCACGGCAGCGGACGCCGCCGCGACCAGCGGCCAGCGGCGCTTCCCCGGTCCCCGCGCGGCCGACCGGCCCGAGGGCCGACCGGTCCCCGGAGGCGGGGCGGGGGAGCGGGGAGGGGCGGTCGTGGTGGGCGGCGGCGGAGCCTCCCAGCCCTCCCGGAGCACCCGGGTGACCAGGGCGGTCGCCTCCTCGGCCGCACCCGTGCCGCCGACCCCCGTGAGCTCCGTCCCGAGCAGCTCGGACAGCGCCCGGCCCACGGTCGGCCGCCGTGCGGGGTCGCCCCCGGTGGCGGCGGTGACCAGCGGCACCAGGTCGTCGGGGACCCCGGCCAGGTCCGGTCGGCCCTCCAGCACCCGCACCGCCACGGTCTCGGCGGAACCGGTCCCGAACGGGCTTCTTCCGGTGGCGGCGAAGGCGACCAGGACGCCCCAGGCGAACACGTCGGCCGCCGGACCCGGCAGTCCGCCGCGCAGCAGTTCCGGGGCCACCCAGCCGGGCGTGCCGAACAGCCCTCCGGTGCGGGTGATGGCGGTCTCCGCGAGGGCGCGGGCGATGCCGAAGTCGAGGAGCTTGGGGCCGTCCGCCGCGAGTACCACGTTGCCGGGTTTGAGGTCGCGGTGCACGATCCCGGCCGCGTGGATCGCCCGCAGCGCCTCGGCCACCCCGGTGGCGAAGGCCCGCAGGCCGGTGCCGGTCAGCGGTCCGTGTTCGCGCACGTGCCGGCGCAGGGTGGGACCGGCGACGTACTCGGTGGCCAGCCAGGGCTGGGCGGCGCCGGTGTCGCTGTCCAGGAAACGCGGCACGCAGGGGCTGGACACCCGCCGCACGAGGTCGGCCTCGCGGCGGAACCGGGCCCGGAAGTCGGGGTCGGCGGCGAGGTCGCCGTGGACGAGCTTGATCGCCACCAGGTCGCCGGAGGGGCTCCGACCGGCGTAGACGGTGCCCATGCCGCCCGCACCGAGACGGCCCGTGATCCGGTACCCGCCGACGGACCCGGGGTCGCGGGGCCGTAGGGGCTGGAAGGTCTGGGCGGACCGGGAGGGCGGTTCGGGAGAGGTCACGTGCGCTCCGAGTGCCGCAGGGGGGTCGGTTCAGGATCGCAGGCGGCGGGGCACGTGCGGTCGGTTCTGACCATAACCGGTCACGTCGGCGGCGCACCGGGCGGCCTCACCGGACGCACCCGGTGCGGGCCGGTGCCCTCGTCCCGAGGAGGGCACCGCCGCCGGACCCGCTTCGAACGAGTAGCCGACCCCCGCGTCGCGACGACCCCCGGACCGGGGACGGCGGGCCGGGTCCCGCCGGGCGAAGCCGCGCGAACGGCTCCGGGTCAGCCCGGCTGGTGCTCGGTGGAACCGCCGCCGCGCAGCCTGGTGCCGACGTCGAGGGTGGCGCGCTCCTCCGCCAGCAGCCGCAGCGCCTCCTCCCGGGAGACCCTGGTACGCGGGGTGACCAGGCTGACGACCACTCCTGACACCAGGGCCACCACGAGCGAGGGGATCACCGCGTTGCCCCAGAACGCGGTGAACGACTCCACGTTGTTGACGACCAGGGCCGCCACCGAACCACCGAGCATCGCGGCGATTCCGCCCTGCCACGTGGCGCGCGGCCAGAACCTGCCGAGGAGGGAGGCCACCAGCAGGCCGGTGAGCACGGTGGAGATCATGAGGGTGATGTAGCCGATGATGGTCGTGGCCATCAGGGCGAACACCAGGGACAACGTGAGCACCGCGGCCAGGGCCCAGCGGGAGTGGCGCACGAGGTTCTCCGCCTCGGGGAGCCTGCCGGTGACCACCTGGGAGACGTCGCGCATCAGGATGGTCACTCCCACGATGGCGTCGGAGTCACCGGAGGACATCGTCGCCGACAGGCCCGCGACCAGCAGGAAGGCCCCCACCCACAGCGGGAACAGCGTGGTCGCCAGGTAGGGGAAGGCCATGTCCGGGTTCTCCAGGCCGGGTGCCAGGACACTGGCCGACATCCCGGCGATCGCCGGAAGGGCGGCGAACACGGCGAAGAGCACCCCGGCGAGCAGGAAGCTGCGCCGTACGGTCCGGACGTCGGCCGCGGAGTAGATCCGCTGGCGGTAGGACGGCGTGGCCAACACGCCGACGGCGATGACCAGCGCCAGCGACAGCGCGGGCACCGGTCCCATGGCCTCGACGCCCAGCAGGGAGGCGGCCTCCTCGGTGACGCCTTCGTTCAGCTCGCCGAGCCCGCCGACGGTCACCAGGGCGAGCACCGCGAGGAGGGTGAACCCCAGGAACAGGAGGGTGCCCTGGACGGCGTCGGTGATGACCACCGCCAGGTAACCGCCGACCACGGTGTAGACGCCAAAGCCCAGGGCGATGACGATCTTGGCCGTGTTCGCGTCCATGCCGGTGAGGAAGGACAGGTACATCGCCCCGCCCATGATGTGCGCGCCCAGCCATCCCACGGAGGCCAGGAACAGCAGCACGGCCACCACGCCCTTCACCGCGCGGCTGGCGCCGTAGTAGTAGCTCATCTCCTCGGCGAAGGTCATGAAGCCGTGCCTGCGCACGTCGGAGAAGAGCCACAGCAGCAGGAGCACGCCCGACGCACCGCCGATCCCGTACAGCATTCCCGCCCAGCCGTTCTGGTAGGCGAAGCCCACCGCGCCCAGGCTGGAGCCGGTGCCGACCAGGGTGGCGAGGGTGCTTCCCATCACCAGCGGGGTGCCGAGCCTGCGTCCCGCGAGCAGGAAGTCCTCACCGCTGCTGGTGCGCCGGGCCACCCACCAGCTGATACCCAGCATGAAGAGGACGGCGACCAGCAGGGCGACGATGTAGCCCATGTTGGTTTCGATCATGAGACGTCTCCAGGAGAGGTGGGGGGATGGCGTCCGCGGTCCGAGGGGAGAGAGCCCGGGACCGGGCGGAGAGGGTGGGGGGGAGGATGCGCGGCGCCGTACGCGCCGGGCGTCCTCCCGGACGGCGCGGCCGGTCCCTACCCGGCCGGCCTGTACAGCACCGCGTCGACCTCGATGAGGAATCCGGGCAGGTCGGCCTGGATGGTGGTGCGCACCGGCGGTTCGTCGCCGAAGTACTCCGCGAACACCTCGTTCATCGCCTGGAAGTCGTCCAGGTCGCGCAGGTACACCCGGGCCTGGACGGCGTCGGCCAGGCTGGCGCCCGCGGCCCTGGCCACGGCGGCGAGGTTGTCGAAGGTCGCGCGGGCCTGCTCCTCGAAGGACCCCTCCACCAGTGAGCGGTCGGTACGGTGCGGGGTCGCGCCGGCGAGGTGGATGTGGTCTCCGGCGACGACCGCCTGGGAGTAGGGGCCGCCGGGCGGGGCGGCGTCCGGGGCGGTGACGATCCGCTTCTTCTTGCTCATGCGTCTTCCTCCGTCTTCGTCTGGTTTCGGTGCGCCGGAGGGCCGGCGCGGTCAGAACAGGGTGCGGACCGCGTCCACGACCCGGCCTTCGGAGTCGAGTACCGGGATCAGCGGCCACTTGTCGAACACCGTGCACGGGTGGGACAACCCCAGCTCGACCACGTCCCCGACCCCCGGGGCGGCGTCGCCGGTGCTGGTGGACTCCAGGAATCCGTGGTGGTCGTTGAGTTCGACGACGCGCGTCCCCTCGTCCAGCGGTGTCCTGCGTTCCCCCCGCCACAGGGCGCGGGGGACGGGGAGGTCGATGTCGAACGACACGTCGCGTTTGCCGACTCCCAGCAGTGCCCGTCCCGGCTCCGGGCATGACAGCACCCGCGCGTGGCAGCTGAGGGCGGGCCGCAGGGGGTCGGTGACGGCGGAGGAGCGCAGCGGCGAGGCGCGCTCCATGAACAGGTCGTCGTGGGTGATGTAGCAGCCCGAGCGGACGATCCTGCGGACCGGGAGCGACAGCCCGGGCGGTTCCGACAGGGCGTCGGCGACCAGGTCGGGGTAGCTGCTGCCGCCCGCGGTGACGACCACCTCCGAGACCCCCGAGAACAGGCCCTCGGCGTCGGCGCTCCGCGCGAAGCCGAACAATCGGTCGAGCCAGTCCCGGACCCGGGCGGGGGAGTCGTCGTCCCTGCGCTGGGGGAAGACCCCCTCGAAGGCCTCGACGCCGGCCAGGGTGAGACGCGTACTGGCGGCCACCGCCCGGGCCAGGGCCAGCGCGTCGTCCATGCCGCGTACCCCGGTGCGCCGCCCCTCGACTCCCAGCTCCACCAGGACCGGCAGGGGCCGTGCCGCGCCGGCCAGGGCGGCCTCCATGATCCGTGCCCCCTCCCGGGAGTCCACCAGGCACAGGACCTGGAAGTCCGGGTCGGCCAGGGAGTCACGGATCCAGGCGAGCTGGCCGTCCTCCACGACCTCGTTGGCGATGAGTACGCGGGGGACGCCGAAGGAGCGCGCCACGCGGGCCTGGGCGACGGTGGCCACGGACAGCCCCCAGGCGCCGTGCTCCAACTGCGCCGACCACAGGTGCGGCGACATGGTGGTCTTGGCGTGGGGGGCCAGGTCGAGCCCCCGGTCGGCGCACCAGCGCGCGAAGCGGTCCAGGTTGTGCCGCACGGCGGCCTCGTCCAGGGTGACGGCGGGCAGCCACAGGTCGCGTAGGCGCAGTCCGGCGGTGCGGACCCCGGCGGCCGTCGCGGGGCTGTGCGGAAGGGAACGGGCCTCGACGGGGGCCGCGTCCAGCGCGGCCAGTGCCGCGGCGGGCAGCCCCGCTCCGGCGAGGGGGGAGGCGGTGCGCGAGGGGGTGCCGGTCAACGTGACGCTCCCTGCTGTTTCGGGCCCGCCGCGGCTTCGGGGCGGGGGAAGTGCTCGTCGAAGTCCTCGGGCCGGTCCAGGTAGCGGACGGAGGTTCGTACCTGCTCGCGGCGTTCGGCCTCGGCGCGCCGCTGGGCCTCGCTGAGCGGTACCCATACGGGCGGGGGTCCGGCGGCGCGGGGCGCGAGCAGGCGGCCAGCGGCGTAGGTGGCGGTGTTGCCGAGGCGCAGCGGGGCCTCGCGCACCCCTCCGTGCACGTCGACGGTGGGGAACCCGCCCTCCTCCAGGGAGAACACGGCGATGTCGGCGGCGGCTCCGACCTCCAGGGTCCCGGCGGCCAGGCCGAGCGCACGCGCGGGGCGCACGGTGGCCGCCGCCACCGTCTCGGAGAGCCCCATCCCGGCCGCCAGCGCCTTGCCCATGACGGTCGGCATGTCGAAGGCCGGGCCGTGGACGGAGCGGATGTGCAGGTCGGTGGAGACGACGGGGACCACCCCGGCGGCCAGCTCCGCTTCGAGTACGTCGAAGTCGAACGCGCCCGACCCGTGGCCGAGGTCGAAGACGACGCCGTCGTCCCTCAGGCGCGACAGCGCGTCGGTGGGCCGCCCGTCGGCGACCAGGTCGGTGGCGGCCCCCGTCGCGCAGTGGGTGAGGATGTCGCCTTCGTCGAGGAACGGCGCGACGTCGGCGAGCCCGGGCGGGCCGTAGCCGATGTGCACCATGAGCGGCTTCTCGATGCGCCGTGCCAGCTCGACCGCCCGGCGGAGCGGCTCCAGCCCGTGCCGCCCGACGGTGTGGCGGTCGATACGCGCCTTGACTCCGCGGACCAGGTCGCCCTGCTGGGCGGCCACCGCGGCCGCGGTGGCCACATCGAGGTTGTCCAGTACGTGGTGCTCGCCGGTGCGGCCGACCAGGCCGAGCCCGGAGACGTTGATCATCGCGTGGACGCGGAACGGCGCGGGGTCGGCGACGGCGCGCCTGAACCCCTCCATCGCGTAGGCGCCGGCGGATCCGGCGTCGACCCAGGTCGTCACACCGGTGCGCCAGGCCAGGGCCTCCGGTTCCAGCCCCCAGTAGGTGGCGCCGTGCCACACGTGCGTGTGCATGTCCACCAGGCCCGGGAGCACCACCTGTCCGGAGACGTCGACGGCCTGGGCGGACCGGGACCGGGGGAGGGCGGTGGCGACGGCGGCGATCCGGCCCGCGCGCACGGCGATGTCGGCTGTCTCGTCCCGTCCTGAGGCGGGGTCGATGACGCGACCGCCGTGCAGCAGCAGGTCCCACACTCTGACCATCCCCTCTCGTGCTGCGATATGCGCAGCAACGTTGCGCATTCGTCAACAGCTTGAATAGCATTCCGTAGTGACGCAGGTCAACATCCCGTGTGACGCGGGTAACCACGGGGAGGTCGTGGGTGAGCGAGCCACAACGGCCCGGAGCCGGGGGGAACCGTCCGCCACGCGCTCCGGCGGAGGGCCCGGACCGTGTGGCGCCGTGTGCGCGGGCGGGACGGTGGCGCTGCCGGTCCCCGAACGGCGCATCCCGGGAAACCGCCCCCGCGTCCTGCGAAACTGGCACCACCCCCGCCCAGGGGTCCCGCCCGTGACGAGCAAGGGAGAGGACCACAGGTGTCCAGCAGTGTCGAACGCGCCATGCGGATACTCGTGGAGCTGGCCGACGGCCCCACCACGATCAGTGAGCTCGGCCGACGTCTCGACGTGCACCGCACGACCTCGCTGCGTCTGCTGCGCACCCTGGAGGAACAGCGTTTCGTCCGCCGCGCCGACGACGGCAGCTACCAGTTGGGGCCCCGTATGGCCACCCTCGCCGCGGCCGCCCTGGAGGGTCTCGACATCCGGGGCCTGGCCGCCCGGCACCTCCGCGACCTGGGCTCCTCCTGCGGGCAGACCGTCCACCTGGGGGCGCTGGAGGGCGACCGCGTCGTCTACCTGGACAAGGTGGAGTCACGTCACGCGGTGCGCATGTACTCGTACATCGGCGCACTGGCGCCGGTGCACGCCACCGGTATCGGCAAGGCGATCCTGGCCCATCTCCCCCGACGCGAACGCGGCGCCCTGCTCGGTGACGCGCCGCTGCCCCGCTACACCCCCAACACCCGTACGGACCGGGCCGGACTCGACGCGGAACTCGACCGCGCGGCGGAGCGGGGCTGGGCCCTGGACGACTTCGAGCACGAGGAGTTCATCCACTGCGTGGCCGCGCCCGTGTTCAACGCGGCCGGGCGGGTGGCGGCGGCCATCTCGGTGTCGGCCCCCAGCATGGTGCTCGACCGCCCCGGCCTGCTCGCCCTCACCGAGGACCTCACCGCCACCGCGCGTGACATCAGCGAGGAGCTGGGCTGGAGTCCATGATGGAGTGGTCGTGTGCCGTCCGGGACGGGGCGGTGCCGCGGGCCGTGGGCATCCACCCGGCCCGGCCCGTCCGTGGCCGTCCGGGACGGGCGTGGTCCCCGGGCCACTCCTGACCACTGTCCGGGAACGGGTAGGAGCGCACCATGGGTGACGGGAAGCAGACCGCGGGGAAGACCGCCCGGCCGGGCGGGGAACCGTCCGCTGGGCCGGTGGCCGCTGCCGGGGCCGGGGGCGTGAACACCGCCGACCTCGAGAACGCCGCCGAACGGGCTCTGACGGCCTTCTGCTGGTGGCGCACCGACCTCCCGCAGGAGGTGTGCGAGGCCTACTGGCGCGACGTGCACGGCATCATGTTCGCCCGCGCTCCGGGCCTGTGGCAGTGCCGACAGCTGCGCCTGGCGGCCAACCGCCCCGATCTGTGGCCGAGGGTCGGGGGCATCTCGTTCGACGCGCCGGACGAGGCCCAGCCCCAAGGCCTGCCGCACGGGCTCTTCCTGTCCGGGACCGACCTGGCCGCGTTCAGCGCCGATCCGCTCGCGAGGGAGACCATCCCCCGGGACGCGCGCAACTTCCTCGGTCGCATCGGTGCCCAGCTGTCGCCTCCCGGCGGCGGTCGCACGCTCGTCGACCGCGTCAACGATCCCGCCATGCAGGGCCCTCCCCCCGTACCGACCTTCGTGCTCTGCTTCGTTCCGGGAGGCGGAGTCGTGTCGGACGAGGCGTTCCACCGCTACCTGGCCGAGCACGTCGCACGCCCGTGGAGCGAGCATCCGGACGTCATGCGCCTGCGCGTCGAGCCGCTTCCCCCCTACGAGCGTTCGGCGATGGGCTCGCCCGGCGTGGAGCGGCGGTGGCCCACCGACGAGACCTACCTCGGCTGGATCGAGCTGGCGGTGCGTACCGAGGGTGTGGTCGGCGACCTCCTGTCGGGCGTGGCCATCGACGAACTCGCCGAACAGGTCGGGGCCGTCCACACCTATCCGGTCCGCGAGGTCTACACGATCATCTCCGCGGGACGGCCGACCGAGGTCGGCCTGCGCGGCTATCCGGCGGTACAGACGATCATGGCCGCGGGCGCGGACGGTCAGCGCGACGAGGCCGTCCTGGAGCTCCTCTTCGGCGATGCCGTGCACGGGTTGGACCAGCTCGGGCCGCGAGCCTGAACCGCGTCGTCCCACTGCTGCGGCGGTGCGCCTGGGAGGCCGCGCCGGGAGGGGCAAAGCATGAATCTACGGCGTAAAGGTGGATCCGTCCTCACCACGGCAGTCCAGGATTCCCAGCCACCCCGCCGGTCGGCCGAACCGCGTCCTCCGAGGGCGGTGGTCAGCCCAGGAGCCGTTCCCGGAGGGCGGCCAGGTCCTTCTCCCGGACTCCCGCCTCCAACAGGTAGGCGTACACGTCCAGTCCGCGGAGGGCGTCGAGAACGGTGTCGCGGAGCGTCAGCCCGCGCTCGGACAGCATGGCCTCGATCACGGGGCCCTGGTCCTGGCGTCCCATCGCGGCGAAGAGCGGGACGAGCTCGGTCGTGGAGAGCTCGTAGTCGTCGGCGATCGCGTCGGCTCCGACACCGGCCAGGGAGAGCAGCAGCAGGGCGACCAGACCGGTGCGGTCGCGTCCGGCTCCGCAGTGGAACAGGACACCGCCGGGTCCGGCCTGCGCCAGGGCGGTGACCACCGCGGCGCACCGTTCACCCTTGTGTTCGAGGAAGGGCCGGTAGTAGAGCGGGGTCCCGTTCAGCCGCCGGCGGTTGACGTCCTCCCAGAACCGGACGTCCCCGACATCGTCCAGGGGCACCGCCAGGCGGGCCATCCCCGCTGGGAGGGGCGCCTGGAACGGTGGCGCGGGGAACGCCGCGGACCCCCCTCGGGCGGTCAGGCCCTCTCCCGGGGTCGGCAGGACCTCGTCCGGGTTGCGCAGGTCCACGACGGTGCGCACACCGGCGCCGTACGCGGCCTGCCAGCCCCTGTCGGTGACGAAGCGCGGGTCGGCGGACCGGATGAAGGCGCCCTGTCGAACGGTCCGTCCGTCCCGGCCCGGGAGGCCGCCGAGGTCGCGGGTGTTGAAGAACCCGTCCCAGGGGACTCGTCTGTTCTCGCTCATGGAGGCCAGGGGTACTTCACTCGACGGAGGAAGGAAAGTTCCTTGGTCCCCTTCTGGACGGTGCGCCGGTGCGCCGGTGCGCCGGAGCGACGGGGGAGTGGCCGTGACACGAGCGGGGAGCGAGGCATCCGGCGCGGTTTCGGGCCGGTCAGTCCAGGTCGGACATGTCGAGCACGAAGCGGTATCGGACGTCGTTGCGCTCCAGGCGTTCGAGGGCCGTGTTCACCTGGGACGACGGCAGCAGCTCGATGTCGGCGGTGATGGCGTGTTCGGCGCAGAAGCGCAGCATGGCGGCGGTGGACGTGCGGCCGCCGCTGCCTGCGGAGCTGAGCTTCTTGCGGCCGATGAGCAGGTCGGTGGTGTTGACGGTGACCGGGCCGAGGTGGCCGAGGTGGCTGAGGGTGCCGTCCATGGCGACCGCGCGCAGGTAGGGGGTCAGGTCGTGGGGAGCGGAGACGGTGTCGATGACCACGTCGAACCGGTCCCGGACGGCCTCCATCTGCCCGGCGTCGGTGGAGACGACGAATCCGTCCGCGCCGAGGCCGTGTGCTTCGTCGGCCTTGTCCGGTGTGCGGCTGAGGACGGAGGTCGTGGCGCCGAGTGCGACGGCCATTTTGACGGCGAGATGTCCCAGGCCGCCCAGCCCGGCCACGGCGACCGTGCTGCCCGGGCCCACCCCGAGGGCTCGCAGGGGTTCCCAGACGGTGACGCCGGCACAGAGCAGGGGGGCCGCTCCGGCCGGATCGAGGCCCGGGGGCAGGTGGTAGGCGAACTTCTCGCGGACGAGGTACTCACGGGAGTAGCCGCCCAGGGTGGTCGTTCCGTCCCGGCGGTCGCGTCCGCCGTAGGTCAGGGTCGGGAAGTCGCGGCAGAAGTTCTCCTGACCGGCCCGGCACATGGGGCACGTCCCGCACGAGTCGACGATGTTGCCGACGGCCACGGCGTCGCCCGTGGTGAAGCCGGTGACCGCGCCGCCGACCTCGCTCACCGTGCCCGTGAACTCGTGCCCCGGCACCAGGGCCCCGTCCGGGTTGTCCTCGTGGGCGTGCAGAGCGTGCAGGTCGCTGAAGCAGACGCCGCAGTAGTCCACGCGTATCGCGACGTCGTCCGGGCGTAGGTCTCGGCGTCGAAGGTGTGTGCGGCGCAGGGCCCGAGTCGCGGGATCCGCCTGCCAGCCGGTGGTGGTACGCATTGCTCTCCAAAGACAGACTGTTCGGTCTATTTGACCCTAGGCGGGTTGGCCCGACTATGCAAACAGACTGGTCTGTCTGTTAATATGGCGGTCATGCCCGACCAGCCATCGAGCGCGCGCGGAGCCGCGACGCACCAGCGGATCGTCGACGCCGCCACCCAGGAGTTCGCCCGGTACGGCATCGCCGGAGCCCGCATCGAACGGATCATCGCGGCGGCTCGGACCAACAAGGCGCAGCTCTACGGCTACTTCGGCAACAAGGAACGGCTCTTCGACGCGATCTTCTTCGCTTCGCTGGAGCGCATCACCGACGTCGTCCCCATCGACGTCGAGGACCTGGCCGACTGGGCCGTGCGCCTCTACGACGAGTACCTCGCCCGTCCCGACCTCATCCGCCTCGCCACCTGGGCCCGCCTGGAGCGGCGCCCGACCGGGCATCTCGTCGAGGACCACGAGCGGTACGACGACCGCAAGCTCCGCGCCATCGCCGAGGCCCAGGCCGCCGGGCGCGTCAGACAGGGCGACCCCTTCGACGTGATGGCCGTGGTCATCGCCATGTCCATGGCGTGGTCGCCGGTGAGCAACGTCTACGCCGCCACCGCGACGGAGCCCTCCGACGTGCACGACCAGCGGCGCGCCCTGTTGCGGGACTGCGTCCGCCGCGCCGTCGCTCCGGAGTAGGCGGCGTCCGCCGCGCCGGGGATCGTGGCACGTGCCGGGCGGGACCGGTCCTCGTCACCGGCATCCGGATCGAGCCAGGGGAGGGCGGCTTCCGGGCGGGGCCGTTTTCTCGGCCAGCGCGCACGCGTTACCCGCCGGCGGGCGCTCCGGGTGGGGGACCGGTGCGGTCGGCACGTAGGTTCCGGTGCTCGCGCCACGGTAGATATAGGGGCATCCCCATCCGCCTCCCCCCGGCCCGATCACGCACGCCCGCAGACCACCAGGCCACCAGACCGAGGAGAACGACATGCTGGTCCACCCCTGGGACGCCGCCCTGGACGAGGCCGAATGGCAGTCCTGGATCGCCGGAGGCCACGACTTCGGACAGCTGAGCGTCAACGGCCGACCGGGCCACCCGCCCGTCACCGTCCCCACCCACTTCACCTTCGACGGGAACCACCTCCTGGTCCACCTCGCCCGGCCCAACCCGGTCTGGAAGGCGATCGAGCGCGACCCCAACGTCGCCTTCACCGTCATCGGCGACTACGCCTACATCCCCGGCCTCTGGCGGGCGCAGGCCGGGACCCCGCCCCGCGACGGAGTCCCCACCAGTTACTACACGGCGGTCCAGTTCACCTGCCGCGCCGACATCGTCGACGACCCCGAGGCCAAGGCCGAGCTGCTGCGCCGCCAGCTCGCCCACTTCCAGCCCGACGGCGACCACGCCGCCGTCGCCGTCGACCAGCCCCCCTACGGCCGGATGCTGTCCGGCATCCGCGGCCTGCGCCTGGAGGTCAGCCGGGTCCTGGCCAAGTTCAAGTACGACGACCACAAGCCCGTCGAGCACCGCACCGCCGTCGCCGACCGCCTCTCCGAGCGCGGCCGGGGACTCGACGCCCCCACCTCGCAGCAGCAGCGCCGCCGCCTGGACCGCGTCGGCCCCTGGAAGCCCTGAACCGCGACCGCGACCCCTGCCGCCCCCGTGGGCAGGGCGCCGCCACCAATATTGAATCTACGTCGTAAAGGTGGCGGTCATGTGCAAACCACCGCACACGGGGGCCGGGAAACGACCACGACAGGTCCGGTGTCACCAGGGGATGACGCCGTCGTCCTCGAAGAACGAACCGGTCGGGCCGCCGTCGGGCAGCGTGGCGAGCCGGATCGCCGTGGCCGCGCCCTGCTCGGGGGTGCGGGGCGCCTGGAAGCCGGTGAAGTCGGTCGCGACCAGGCCCGGACAGGCGGCGTTGATCAGGATGCCGGTACCCGCGAACCGCCGGGCGTACTGCACGGTGACGGCGTTGAGGAACGACTTCGACGGCGCGTAGGCCGCCATGATCGGGCCGACCTCGGTGTCCGGGTCCGCCTGCCGGGTCAGGGAGCCGACGGAACTGGAGACGTTGACGATGCGCGGTGACGTCGAGCGCCGCAGCAGCGGCAGCATCGCGTTGGTCACCCGGATGACACCGATGACGTTGGTCTCCACGACCGCGCGGACCACGTCGAGGTCGAGCGTGGTCGGGTCCTGCTCCCACCCCGGCCCCGTCTCTCCTGAGACGCCGGCGTTGTTGACCAGGACGTCCAGGCGCCCGACCCGCCGTTCGACCAGTTCCGCGGCATCGGTGACGCTCTGGTCGCCGGTCACGTCCAGCGGCACCCCGAAGGCGTCCACCCCGGCGGCGCGCAGCTTCTCGACGGCGGTCTCGCGCCGGACCCCGTCGCGGGCCCCCACGCCCACCCGGTGGCCGAGGGCGCCCAGCCCGGCCGCGATCTCGTATCCGATCCCCTTGTTCGCGCCGGTCACCAGCGCGATCTTCGTTTCGCTCATGCCGTCGATGTTCGCCCGTCGGAGACCGGTGCATCCAACACCGATACGGTGCCCTGTCATACCCGGCGGGTATCACTGGAGTAGGGTGTGGCCATGGACGCCCTGGAGACCCGCGAGTTGAGGTATTTCGTCGCCGTCGCCGAGGAACTGCACTTCGGCCGCGCCGCCGAGCGCCTCGGCATGGCCCAGCCACCGCTGTCCCGGGCGGTCCAGCAGCTCGAGCGGCGCCTCGGCGTCCGCCTGCTGGAACGCAACCGCCGCGGCGTCCGCCTGACCGGCGCCGGAGAGGTGCTGCTGCACGAGGGCCGCGCGGCCCTCGACGCGACCGCCGCCGCCGCTCGCCGCACCCGTCGCGCCGGTGGCGCCGACGGCCCGGGCGGACCCCGCGACCGCCTGGTACTGGCGGTGAAGGCCGGTGCGTCCCACGAGCTGCTGCACAAGCTCCTCGACGCCTACGCGGCCGAGCCCGACGCCGCCGAGGTCGAGGTGCTGCCGAGCGGCACGTGCGAGCAGGAGGGGATGCTGCGCGACGGCCGCGCTGACGTGGCGCTCATGCACGCGCCGTTCAACTCCCTCGCCGGGTTCGACAGCGAGGAGCTGATGACCGAGGGCCAGATCGCCGTCCTGCCCGCGGGGCACCCCTTCGCCGCGCGCAGAACCCTGTCCCTGGCCGAGGTCAGCGACATCCCCGGCCTTCCGCTCGCCCGCTGGCCCCGCCACGGCGTGTACCCGCCCGGACCGGGCCCCGAGATCCACGACCAGACGCAGCTGGCCCAGCTGATCGCCCTCGGACGCACCGTGGCCGTCTTCCCCGACTCGGCCCGCGCCTGGCTGTGGGCCGAGCACACCGCCGTTCCCCTGGCCGACGCGCCCCCCGTCGTCACCCACATCGCCTGGCCCGCGCACAGCCGCTCCCTCGCGCTCGCCGGGCTGGTCCGCACGGCCACGCGGCTGTGACCCTCTCCCGCGCTCCGGCGCCGCCACCCTGACGGCACACCGCCTGTCCGCCGGCCCCGGACCGCCGCTACCGCCGGGTCCCGGGGCGCTCCTTCCCGGCCCCCGCCCACGCGCCCGCGGCACGCGGCGGCGCGAGGGAGTCGGTGATCCTGACCGTGGTGGGCAGCCTGCGTCCCCTGGGGCGGGCCCCCGCGGATCCGTCGACCAGCTCGATCAGCGCGGACACCGCCGCGCGGCCCAGTTCGTCCGCCGGTGCCAGCACCGCCGAGATCGGCGGCCCCGGGAGGTCGGCCAGGGCGATGTCGTCGGCCGCGGCGACACTGATGTCCCCGGGCACCCGCACCCCCAGGCGGCCGAACTCGAACATGGCGCCCAGCAGCAGCAGGCTGTTGTAGACGAGCATCGCGGTGCAGCCGGAGTCCACGATCTCCTGCGCGGCGGCCGCGCCCTCGGCGAAGGCCGGCCGCACGGGGCCGAAGACCCGCACCTGCAACCCGGACCGGGCGGCGTGCTCCACCAGCTCCTCGCGCCTGCGCCGGTCCATCCACGAGCTGGGCGGCCCCGCCAGGTAGGCGACCTCGCGGTGTCCGAGCTCGACCAGGCGGTCGTAGACGGTGCCCAGGCCGCCGGGGGTGTCGACGGTGAACGAGGTCAGCCCGGGAACGCGGCGGTTGATCACCACCAGCGGCTTGCGCCGGTGCGCCTCCTTCAGGTCGGCGGCCGAGCCCACCGGTGACTGCAGCGCGAAGCCGTCGACCTGGCTCTCCAGCTCACCGAGCACCTCGGCCTCCCGGGCCGCGTCGCCCCCGGTGACGGCGATGATCACCCGGCGCCCGCTCCTGCCCGCCAGCTCCTGCGCGGCCGTGGCGGTGGTGGAGTAGAAGGGGTTGTCCAGGTCGGGGACGAGCAGGGCGAAGAAGCCGCTGCGGCCGGTGGTCAGCGCCCGCGCGGCCGGGTTGGCGCGAAAGCCCAGCCTCTCCGCGGCGGCGCGCACCCTCAGCAGGGTGGGTTCGGAGACCATGGACGGCCGCGACAGGGCCCGCGAAACGGTGGACGCCGACACACCGGCCTCCCTGGCCACGTCGTCCAGACTCGCCATTGCAGCTCCTCACGCCGGTCGTGCCTCCGGTCACACTCGTGACCCCGGGGTTGGCCCGTGTCCCCGACACAGGTTACGGTGTGCAAGCGCTTGTGCAAGCGCTTGCATCTGTTTTCGCAGATGAAGCGCTGTGAAGATCCCAGAACATCCCATCGACAGCGACCGGGAGTGGAATTGCCCCGCCCGTCACCCACCGCCGGCGCCACCGGAGCCGCTCCGCGCCGCGGCCGCCTCCCACGACCACCCGTCACGGTCCTGCTGGTCCCGGGGCTGGCCGTCGTCCTGCTCGCCTTCTGCTATCCGGTCGTGGCCACCCTGGCCTGGCCGCCCGACGGCGACCCCGCCGCGGTCGCGCGTGAGACGGGCTCCCTGCTCACCGACCCCTACCTGCTCCCGGTGGTCGCCCGCACCGTCCGCGTCGCCGTGGTGACCACCGCGCTCTGCCTGCTCATGGGATTCCCGGTGGCCTACCTCATCTCCCGCGCCCCCGGCCGCTGGCCCGGCCGCCTCCTGGCCCTGGCGATCTTCCCGCTGCTGCTCAACACCGTCGTGCGCACCTACGGCTGGATCATGATCCTGGGCGGCAACGGCCTCATCAGCGGCGTCAGCGAGGCGCTGGGCATGGGCCGGGTCCAGCTGCTCTACACCGAGACCGCCATCGTGCTCGGCCTGGTCCAGCTGTTCCTGCCGCTGATGATCCTCTCCTCCTACTCCAGCCTCGCCCAGCAGGACCACCGCCTGGAGGACGCGGCCCGGGGACTGGGCGCCTCGCCCGGACGCGCCTTCCGCACCGTGGTCTTCCCGCTCGCCCTGCCCGGGGTGCTCGTCGGCTGCACGCTGGTCTTCGCGGGCGCGGTCACCGCCTTCACCACGCCCCAGCTGCTCGGCGGGTCGCGCGAGCGACTTCTGTCCACCCTGCTCTACAGCCGGGTCAACGTCAGCCTCGACTGGCCCTCCGCCAGCGCCGTCGCCCTGGTGATGACGGTGCTGGTGCTGGCGGTCAGCGCGTTGTCCGGACGGCTCGGCAAGATCGGGAGCCCCACCTCATGATCCTGAGACGCCCCCTCCTGTCGCTGCTCGCGGCGGCGGCCTTCGTCCTCATGCTCGGCCCCGTGGTGATCCTCGTCGGGGTCGCCTTCACCGCCGGGAGCACCCTGGCCTTCCCGCCGCAGGGCCTGTCCCTGCGCTGGTTCGCCGCCGCCCTGGACTACGGCCCCTTCATCGCCTCCTTCGGCACCAGCGTCGCCGTGGCGCTCGCCTCGACCGCGGCCGCCCTGCTCCTGGGCGTCCCGGCGGCCCTGGCGCTGCACCGGGGCGACCCGCGCGGCCGCAGGGTGATGGAGAACCTCTTCTTCGCCCCGGTCGTGGTCCCCGAACTGGTCCTGGGCCTGGCCCTGTTCCAGCAGCTCATGGTGGGCATGCGCGTCACGGCGCTGGGCGCGCTGATCGTCGGGCACACCGTCCTGCTGCTGCCCTACACCGTCCGCGTGGTCGGGGCCTCGCTGTCGCTGGCCGACGCCCGCCTGGACGAGGCGGCCCGGGGGCTGGGCGCCGGGCCGGTGCGCGCCTTCCTCACCGTGACCCTGCCGGTCATGGCTCCGGGCATCCTGTCCGCCACCATCCTGGCCTTCATCACCTCCCTCAACAACGTTCCGCTGTCCCTGCTGCTCACCGGTCCGGGCGTGGCGACGCTGCCGGTGGAGATGCTCAACTACGTCCAGTCCTCGTTCGACCCGGTGGTCGCGGCGGTCAGCGTGCTGCTCCTGGTGCTCAGCGTCGCGGTCGCCTTCGCCACCGAACGCATGGTCGGTTTCACGAAGGTCTTCGGCCGCTAACCGGGAAGAAGGACACACCACATGACACCCGTCGTCGAACTCGACCGCGTCACCCACCGCTTCGGCGGACGCAGGGGCAAGGACGGCCCCGCCGCCGTCGCCGACCTGGACCTGGCCGTGCAGCGCGGAAGGTTCACCACGCTGCTGGGCCCCAGCGGCTGCGGCAAGACCACCACGCTGCGGATGATCGCCGGGTTCCTCCAGCCCACCTCCGGCAGGATCCTGCTGGAGGGGGAGGACGCCACCCGCACACCGCCGGAGAAGCGCAACATCGGCATGGTCTTCCAGTCCTACGCGCTCTTCCCGCACATGACGCTGCGCGACAACGTGGGCTACGGGCTGCGCACCCGCAAGATCGCCTCCCCGGAGGTCGCCAGGCGCGCCGGCGAGGCGCTGGACCTGGTCGGTCTGGCGCACCTGGCCGACCGCAAGCCCGCCGAGCTGTCCGGCGGCCAGCAGCAGCGCGTGGCCCTGGCCCGTGCCGTGGCCATCCGCCCCTCGGTGCTGCTGCTGGACGAGCCCCTGTCCAACCTCGACGCCCAGCTGCGCGTGCAGATGCGGCGCGAACTGCTGCGGGTCCAGCGCGAGACCGGGCTGACCGCCGTCCTGGTCACCCACGACCAGGACGAGGCGCTGGAGCTGTCCGACACCATGGTCATCCTCAACGATGGGCGCCTGGAGCAGCAGGGGGCGCCCCGGGAGGTCTTCCCCAGGCCCGCCAACCGCTTCGTCGCCGAGTTCCTGGGCTACGACAACTTCCCCCGCGTGCCCGGGCACGGGGCGGTCACCGTCAGGCCCGAACACGTGCGGCTGCTGCCCGCCGGCGCCCGCGAGGACGACGGCGAGACCGGCCTGGACGGCACCGTCGGCGAGGTCACCTTCCAGGGCAGCAACTGCCTGGTCGAGGCCCGCATCGACGGGGTGGAGGGGCCCGGAGCGGTCCTGCGCTCCCTGCACCCGGCCGACGACCTGCGCCCCGGTGACCCCGTGCGGATCGCCCTGCCGCACCGCCACCTGGTGGAGCTCGCGGAGGAGGCCGGATGAGCCGCTCCACGCGCCCGCGCCGACCGCTCGCCGCGCTGGCCGGGGCGACGGCGCTGGCCGTCGTGACCGCCTCGTGCGCACCGGTCCGCCAGGACGACCCCGACACGCTCGTGGTGAGCACCTTCTCCTTCGCCACGGAGGAGTTCACCAGCGTGGTGGCCGAACCCTTCGAGGCCGAGACCGGGATCCGGGTGGTCCTGGACACCGGGAACAACGCCGGGCGGCTCACCAAGCTGAGGATCAACGCCGAGACGCCCGACACCGACGTCGTGCTCATCTCCGACTACTACGCGCAGATCGGCAAGGACATGGGGCTGTTCGCCCCGATCGACCCCGACGACGTGCCGGGCCTCGACGCCATCCAGCCCTGGGCCGTGGACCCGGACGGGTACGGCCCCGCCTACACCTTCCAGCTCCTGGGCCTGCTCTACCGCACCGACATGGTCGGGCGGGAGCCCGACTCCTGGGACGACCTGTGGGAGGGGCCCGAGGGAGGGTACGTGCTGCCCGACATCTCGGTCTCGGCGGGTCCGATGTTCGTCCTGGCCGCGGGCGAGCACTTCGGCTCGGGCCCCTCCGACCCGGACGCCGGCTTCGAGGCGATCGGCCGGATCGGCCCGGACGCGCTGCAGTTCTACACCCGCTCCACCGAGCTCACCAGCCTGCTGGAGCGCGGTGAGATCGCCATGGCCCCCGGACTGGACAACTTCGCCATGGGGTCGGTGGAGGCCGGACAGCCGATCGGCTTCGCCGTGCCCGAACAGGGGCGGGTGATGACCGCCAACACCGTGCAGGTGGTGAACGGGGCGCCCAACGAGGCCGGAGCCCTGGCCTTCGTCGACTTCCTGCTGCGCCCCGAGGTGCAGGAGGGGATGGCCCGGGCCCTGTACGACAAGCCCGTGGCGCTGGAGGCCGACCCCACCCCCCTCATGGAGCGGGTCTCGGGGGAGGCCGCCTCATCCCCGGCCGACAGCGGCTACCACCAGGGCGACCTGGCCCTCATCGCGCAGGAGCGCTCCGCCTGGCTGGACCGCTTCACCGAGGAGGTGGCGCGGTGAGCGTCCCCATCGTGATCGACTGCGACCCCGGGGTCGACGACGCCCTCGCCCTGCTGCTCGCGCTGGCCTCGCCGCGGCTGGAGGTGCGGGGGGTGACCACGGTCGCCGGGAACGCCTCGCTCGCCGACGTCGACCGCAACGCCGCGCACGTGCTGGACCTGGCCGCGGCCCCGGCCGGGCTCCCGCTGGTCTCGGGACTGGCCGGGCCGATCGCCCGCACCTCGCGCCTGCGCGACGAGCCCATGCACGGGGCCGGCGGCCTGGGCGGGCTGGTCCCCGCCTCCCCGCCCCGGGCGTTCGGCCCCGGCCACGCCGTCGACTGGCTGGCCGAGCAGGCCCTGCGCTCCCCGGGCGAGCTGACGCTGGTGGCGATCGGCCCGCTGTCCAACGTGGCGGCCATGCTCGCCCGCCATCCGCAGGCCGGTCCTGCGCTGCGGGAGATCGTCGTGATGGGCGGCGCCGCCTTCGCCCAGGGCAACGTCACCCCGGCGGCGGAGTTCAACTTCCACGCCGACCCCGAGGCCGCCCGCTACGTCCTGGAGTCGGGGCTGCCGGTGCGGATCGTGGGCCTGGACGTCACCCGCGCCGCGCTGTACCCGCTCCGCGACGCCGAGGAGCTGGCGGCGCTGCCCGGGACCGCGGGGGTCGCCGGAGGGCTGCTGCGCGACTACGCCCTGCGCTACCGGGACCGCTTCGGCGTCGCCGCCGTGCCGGTGCACGACGCGCTGGCGGTGGCCGCCGTGGCCCATCCCGAACTGCTCGGCTGGGAGGAGGGCACGGCCTCGGTGGAGTGCGCCGGGGAGCTCACCCGCGGCGCCCTCGTGGCCGACGTGCGCACCCCCGGCCGCGCACGGCACGTCCGCGTGGCCCGCACCGTCGACGCCGGGGGGTTCGCCGCCCGCCTCACCGAGGGCGTCGCCGCCTACGCCGCAGAACCGAACGACAGCGCGGGGACGCGGTGAACCGCGACCGCGCACCGGAAGGGGAACCGACTCCGATGCTCACCGCAGACCTGCTCATCCGCGGAGGAGACGTCGTCTCCGTCCACACCGGCCAGGTGTGGCGGGCCGACGTCGCCGTGGTCGGCGACGCGATCCGCGCGGTGCTGCCGCCGGGGACACCGGTGGAGGCCGCCCAGACCGTCGACGCCGAAGGTCTCATGGTCGCGCCCGGTTACGTGGACGCGCACATGCACATCGAGAGCTCGCTGCTGGCCCCGGCCGAGTTCGCCCGGGTGACGCTCGCGCGCGGTACGACGACCGTGCTCGCCGACGCGCACGAGATCGTCAACGTCGCCGGGCGCGAGGGGCAGGCGTGGATGATCGAGCAGGGCGGGGGGACCCGGCAGACGATGCGCTGGGCGGTCCCCTCCTGCGTGCCCGCGCTCGACGGGTTCGAGACGGCCGGGGCCCGGCTCGACGCCGAGGACGTCGCCGAGATGCTGGGCTGGGAGGGGGTCACCACCCTCGGGGAGGTGATGGACTACCGCGCGGTGGTCTCGGGCGACCCCAGGATGCTCGCCATCATCGCCGCGGCCCGCGGCCGGGGCGTGCGCCTGGACGGGCACTGCCCCAACCTGTCCGGGGCCGAGCTGGGCGAGTACCTGTGGGCCGGGATCGACTCCGACCACTGCAAGAACACCGCCGAGGTGGCGGTGGAGAAGGCCCGCCTGGGCATGCTGTTGATGCTCCAGGAGAAGTGCCTGACCCCCGAGGTCGTGCGGGCGCTGCTGGAGCTGCCGCACCTGCCGGACCTCTGCCTGGTCACCGACGACATCGCCGTGGACGCCATCGTGAGCACGGGCCACCTGGACCGGGTGGGGTCGGTGGCCCTCGAACGGGGGCTGCCCGCGCTGGCGGTGCTGCGGGCGCTCACGCTCCAGCCCGCGCGCAGGCTCGGCCTCGACGACCGGGGAACCGTCACCCCGGGCAAGCGCGCCGACCTGGTCCTGCTGCGCTCGCTCACCGAGCTCACCCCCGTGGTCGCGATCGCGGGCGGTGCCGTCGTCGGCCGTGACGGCGCCCCGGTCACCGGTCCGGGCCCCGCGCCGCGCCATCCGTTCGGCGGCTCGGTGCGCATCGGCGCGCCGGACGCGGAGGCGGCCCGCTGGCGGGTGGACCTGCCCGACGGCGAACACGCCTTCCGGGCGATGCGGGTGAACGCGGTGGACACCTACACCGAGCAGGACGAGGTCGTGCTCCCCGTCCGCGGGGGAGTGGTCGACTGGCAGGGCAGGACCGCCGTGGTGGCGGTCTTCGAGCGCCACACCGGGGCGGGCGGTGTGACGTTCGCGCCGGTCACCGGACAGCGGTTGGGCGCGGGGGCCTTCGCCACGACCTACGCCCACGACAGCCACAACCTGACGGTCGTGGCCACGAGCGAGGACGCGCTCCTGGCGGCCGCCGCCCGGGTGGTGTCCTGGGGCGGCGGTATGCGCCTGGTCCGCGAGGGCGCCGCGGGCGCCGGGGTCGCCCTGCCCATCGGCGGGGTCATGTCGGAACGGCCCGCCGCCGAGGTGGCGCGGGCCACCCGGGAGCTGCGCGCCGGGCTGGCGGAGTGGGGCTGGGACAACCGCAACGCCTTCATGAGCCTGTCGACCCTGACCCTGGCGGTGTCCCCGAGCGTGAAGATCACCGACCGGGGCCTGGTGCGCGTGGTCGAACGCGCCTGGGAGCCCGCGACGGTGGACTGACCCCGTTGGGTTGGGCCCGCCGGGTCGGCCCCTTCTCACCCCCGGGCCCGTCCTCGCCGCTCCGGGTGCCTGGGCCCCGGTGCCGGGGCGGCCCCGGAAGCGCCCTCGGGGCGTTGGGCGGGCGGGACCGGGCCCTCAGCCGGCCCGGCCGCCCGGGGCCTCCCCGGGCGGGGCGGAGGGCGCGGCCCCGTCGGCGCCCCCGTCCCCGCGGTGGCCCAGGGCGCGCAGCAGGTAGGGCAGGAGCCGGTCGGCGATGTCGTGGCCGGGGGAGGTCCCGGGCGCGGGCGGCAGCAGGAAGGTGTGGCTGACCATCGGGCCGATGACCATCTCCGCCACCACCAGGGGGTCGGCCACCGGCGGGATCTCCCCGCGCGCGACGGCGCGCTCCACCACCGCCAGCACGCGGTCCTGGAGCGGCACGACGAAGTCGCCGAAGAGCGCGTCGGCGAGCGCCTGGTTGTGCGCGGCCTCACCCAGCACCGCGCGCAGGAGCCTCCCGGAGGCCCCCTCCAGGGCCGCGGCCTTGTCGTGCAGGAGCAGGGACAGGTCCGAGCGCAGCGCACCGGTGTCGCGGTCGGGCCCCAGGTTCTCCGCCCAGTCCCGGGCGGCTCCCAGCACCAGGTCCTCCTTGGAGCGCCAGCGCCGGTAGAGGGTGGCGGTGGAGACGCCGGCCCGCCTGGCGACGGCGGCCGTGGTCAGGCCGCCGTACCCGTGCAGTTCGAGCTCGGCGAGGGTGGCGTCCATCAGCGCGCGGTCCCGGGCGGCGTCGCGCGGTCTGCCCCGGTGGGGGGCGCGCGGCGCGTCCGGCAGATGGTCGGTGGTCATGCCGAAATCCTATGTGAACGACCCCTGTGGAAACGAAAGCGTTTCGTTTAGTATCGCTCCATGACCCACACCCAGGACGCTCCCGCCGCCCAGGACACCCCCCGGCCCCCCGCCGAACCGCTGACCCTGACCACCGAGATCCCCCCGATCGTCGCCCGCCTGCGCGCCGCCTTCGACTCCGGCCGCACCAAGCCCGTCGCCTGGCGCCGCGCCCAGCTGCGCGCGCTGCGCCGCATGCTCACCGAGCAGCGTCCCGCCTTCGAACGCGCGCTCAGGGCCGACCTCGGCAAGAGCCCCGTCGAGGCCCACACCACCGAGATCGGCTTCGTCGTCAACGAGGTCGACCACACCCTCAGGCACCTGGCGTCCTGGCTGCGCCCGCGGCGGGTCCCCGTCCCCCTCGCCCTGGCCCCGGCCAGGGCCCGCTGCGTACGCGAGCCGCTGGGCACCGTGCTCATCATCTCCCCGTGGAACTACCCGGTGAACCTGTCCCTGGCGCCCCTGGCCGGCGCCCTCGCCGCGGGCAACGCCGCCCTGGTCAAGCCCAGCGAGCTGTCCCCGGCCACCTCCGCCGTCCTGGCCGAGCTGTTGCCCCGCTACCTGGACACCGAGGCGGTCGCGGTCGTGGAGGGCGGCATCCCCGAGAGCACCGCCCTGCTGGAGGAGCGCTTCGACCACATCTTCTACACCGGCAACGGCGCCGTGGCCCGCATCGTCATGGCCGCCGCCGCCAAGCACCTGACCCCCGTCACCCTGGAGTTGGGCGGCAAGAGCCCCGCCATCGTCGAGCCCGGCGTGGACCTGGCCACCACCGCCCGCCGCCTGACCTGGGGCAAGTTCACCAACGCCGGACAGACCTGCGTGGCCCCCGACTACGTGCTCGCCATCGGCGACACCGCCGAACCCCTCCAGCGCGAGCTGGCCGCCGCCATCACCGAGATGTTCGGCGAGGACCCCTCCCGAAGCGCCGACTACGGGCGCATCGTCAACGAGCGCCACTTCGCCCGGATCACCGCCCTGCTGGAGAGCGGCACCGTGGTCGCCGGGGGACAGCACGACGTCGAACGGCTCTACGTCGCCCCCACGGTCCTGGGCGACGTGGACCCCGACTCCCCGGTGATGTCCGAGGAGATCTTCGGCCCAGTCCTGCCCGTCCTGCGGGTCCCCGACCTGGACGCGGCCATCGCCTTCGTCAACGGGCGCGACAAGCCGCTGGCGCTGTACGGCTTCACCGACTCCGAGCGGACCAAGCGCCGCCTGACCACCGAGACCTCCTCGGGAGCCCTGGCCTTCGGCCTGCCCATAGCCCACCTGGCCGTCCCCGACCTGCCCTTCGGCGGGGTGGGGGACAGCGGCATGGGCGCCTACCACGCCGCGGCCTCCCTCGACACCTTCTCGCACACCAAGCCGGTACTCGACAAGTCGCTGTTCATGGACTCCATGCGGCTCGCCTACGCGCCCGTCACCGACCTCAAGGAGAAGCTGCTCCGCCGGCTCCTGTGAGCGGGAGGGCGGGGCGGGCGCCACCGCCCGCCCCGCCCCCGTCCGCGGGTCAGTGCTTCTGGGCGGCGTGCTCACGCTCGGCGCCCGGGGCCGCGGCGTGCGGGTGGTTCAGGTCGAACGCGGGACGCTCGGAGCGGATCCGCGGCAGCGAGGCGAAGTTGTGCCGCGGCGGCGGGCAGGAGGTCGCCCACTCCAGCGAGCAGCCGTAGCCCCACGGGTCGTCCACCCCCACCTGGGGGGCCTTCCTCGCGGTGAGGAACACGTTCCAGAAGAAGATCAGCGTCGAGGCCGCCAGCACGAACGAGGAGACCGAGGAGATCTGGTTCAGCTCGGTGAAGCCGTCGCTGGGCAGGTAGTCGGCGTAGCGGCGCGGGAAGCCCGCGGCGCCCAGCCAGTGCTGGACCAGGAAGGTCCCGTGGAAGCCCAGGAACAGCAGCCAGAAGTGGAACTTGCCCAGCTTCTCGTTGAGCATCCTTCCGGTGAACTTGGGCCACCAGAAGTAGAAGCCCGCGAACATCGCGAACACCACCGTGCCGAAGACCACGTAGTGGAAGTGGGCCACCACGAAGTAGGAGTCGGTGACGTGGAAGTCGATGGGCGGGGAGGCCAGCAGCACCCCGGTCAGACCGCCGAAGAGGAAGGTCACCAGGAACCCGACGACGAACAGCATCGGCGTCTCGAAGGTGACCTGGCCCCGCCACATGGTGCCGATCCAGTTGAAGAACTTCACCCCGGTCGGGACCGCGATCAGGAAGCTCATGAACGAGAAGAACGGCAGCAGCACCGCGCCGGTCGGGAACATGTGGTGCGCCCACACGGTGACCGACAGGCCGGTGATGGCGATGGTGGCCGCGACCAGGCTCTTGTAGCCGAAGATCGGCTTGCGGCTGAACACCGGGAGGATCTCGGTCACGATGCCGAAGAACGGCAGCGCGATGATGTACACCTCGGGGTGGCCGAAGAACCAGAACAGGTGCTGCCACAGGATGGCCCCGCCGTGCTCGGCGTTGAACACCTGGGTGCCGACCATGCGGTCGGCGCCCAGGGCGATCAGGGCCGCGGTCAGGACCGGGAACGCGATGAGCACCAGCACGCTGGTGAGCAGGGTGTTCCAGGTGAAGATCGGCATGCGGAACATCGTCATACCGGGCGCGCGCATGCACAGGCCGGTGGTGATGAAGTTGACCGCGCCCAGGATCGTGCCCAGACCCGAGACCACCAGGCCCAGGA
>NYMS01000041.1 GCA_002529455.1 Glycomyces fuscus | reverse complement strand
GGGACGATGGTGGGGTTGACGTTGTCGATCACCGTCTCCCGCGTAATGATCACCTGACCCACATCCTCACGCGAAGGCACCTCATACATCACCGACAACAACACCTCCTCGATAATCGCCCGCAAACCACGCGCACCCGTACCCCGAATAATCCCCTGCTCCGCCACCGCCTCCAACGCCCCCGGCGTGAACTCCAACTCCACACCATCCAACTCGAACAACCGCTGATACTGCTTCACCAAAGCATTCCGCGGCTCCGTCAAAATCCGGATCAACGCCTCCCGATCCAGATCATGCACACTCGTGATCACCGGCAACCGACCCACGAACTCCGGAATCATCCCGAACTTCAACAGATCCTCCGGCATCACCTCACCGAACAACGCCGAACCACCCAGCTCACCCTTGGGACGCAACACCGCGTTGAACCCCATCCCCTGCTGACCCGTCCGCGACTCGATCAACTTCTCCAACCCCGCGAACGCACCACCACAGATGAACAACACATTCGTCGTGTCGATCTGGATGAACTCCTGATGCGGATGCTTGCGCCCACCCTGCGGAGGCACACTCGCCGTCGTCCCCTCCAAGATCTTCAACAACGCCTGCTGCACCCCCTCACCCGACACATCCCGAGTGATCGAGGGATTCTCACTCTTACGCGCGACCTTGTCGACCTCGTCGATGTAGATGATCCCCGTCTCGGCCTTCTTCACGTCATAGTCAGCCGCCTGGATCAACTTGAGCAGGATGTTCTCCACATCCTCCCCCACATACCCCGCCTCGGTCAGCGCCGTCGCGTCCGCGATCGCGAACGGCACGTTCAGGATCCGCGCCAGAGTCTGCGCCAACAACGTCTTGCCCGACCCCGTCGGCCCGAGCAGCAAGATGTTGGACTTGGCGATCTCCACATCCTCCTCGCCCGGACGCTCCCCCTCCGAACGCACCCGCTTGTAGTGGTTGTACACCGCCACCGACAACGCCTTCTTGGCCTGCTCCTGACCGATCACGTACGAGTCCAGGAACTCGTAGATCTCCCGCGGCTTGGGCAGGGAGTCCCAGGTGAGCTCGGTGGCGTCGGCGAGTTCCTCTTCGATGATCTCGTTGCACAGATCAATGCACTCATCGCAGATGTACACGCCGGGGCCGGCGATGAGCTTCTTCACCTGCTTCTGGCTCTTGCCGCAGAACGAGCACTTCAACAGGTCCCCGCCGTCGCCGATGCGTGCCACCCAGCCACTCCTCAAAACTAAGGCCGCCCCGTCGGTGCCGCTCGCGCGGACAACCGCCCGGAAGTCGAAAATCTTCCGTGACCGTCCACAGCGGTGGTCACGGACGAGGCGATCTGTGTGTCGCTCTCCGTCAGACTAAGCGAAAAACCGGACCGGCTTCGCCACCGGGCTCTCCCAGGCGGGTCAGGGGCCGGTCCGGCCTACGCTTCACCTTCGCCGGACCCCCCCGCCCCGGCGCCGCGTCCGTGCGCCCGGTCAGGTCCTCCGGCTGTGCCGCGACCCTACTTCAGGACTTCAGGGAAGCCTTGCGGTAGGGAAGCACGAAGTCGATGATGCCGTAGTCCTTGGCCTCCTCGGCGGTGAGGATCTTGTCCCGCTCGATGTCCTTGGAGACCTGCTCGATGGAACGCCCGGTGTGGCGGGCCAGGGTGGTCTCCAGCTGCGTACGGATACGGGTGATCTCGTTCGCCTGGATCTCGATGTCGCTGGCCTGGCCGTGCATGCCCTCGGTCGCGGGCTGGTGGATCAGGATGCGGGCGTTGGGCAGCGCGCCGCGCTTGCCCTCCGTCCCGCCCGCGAGCAGGATCGCGGCGGCCGAGGCGGCCTGGCCGATGCACACCGTCTGGATGTCGGGGCGGACGAACTGCATCGTGTCGTAGATCGCCATGAGGGAGGTGAACGATCCGCCCGGCGAGTTGATGTACATCTGGATGTCCCGCTCGGAGTCGAGCTGCTCCAGGGTGATGAGCTGGGCCATCAGGTCGTTGGCCGACGTGTCGTCGATCTGCACGCCGACGAAGATGATCCGCTCCTCGAAGAGCTTGTTGTACGGATTCATCTCCTTGACGCCGTAGGACGTCCGCTCCACGTAGGACGGCAGGACGTAGCGACCCTGGGGGGCCATCGAGGCCGCGCCGCCGATGAGACTGGGGTTGAACTCGGTCATTTCACGCCTTCCACGCACTGCGCCGTTCCTGGGATGAGGTCCGACGGATCAACTCTGGCTACGGTCCCGGGTCACGTCGAGGGTCCCCTCGAGGACCTCGTCGATGAAGCCGTACTCCTTGGCCTCCCGGGCCGTGAACCAGCGGTCGCGGTCGGCGTCCTTCTCGATCTGCTCGACCGTCTGGCCCGTGTGCTCGGAGATCTTCTCGATGAACATCTTCTTCACGTAGAGCAGCTGGTCGGCCAGGATGCGGATGTCGGAGGCGGTACCGCCGATGCCGCCGGACGGCTGGTGCATCATGACGCGGGTGTGCGGGAGCGCGTAGCGCTTGCCGGGGGCACCGGCGCACAGGAGCATCTGGCCCATGGACGCGGCCATACCGATACCCACGGTGCGCACGTCGTTGGGGATGTACTGCATGACGTCGTAGATCGCCATGCCCGCGGTCACGGAACCGCCGGGCGAGTTGATGTACATGGTGATGTCGCGCTGGCGGTCCTCCGCGGACAGCAGCAGCAGCTCACCCACCAGGCGGTTGGCGATCTCGTCGTCGACCTGCTGGCCGAGGAAGACGATTCGCTGGCGCAACAGGCGCTGAGGCGTCTGCTCAAACAAAGGGGAAATCTGCGTCTCCGACGTACGGGCGTCGAAACGCGGGGACTCTTCAAAGGTCGACGGCACTCTCGTCACCTGCTCCGGAATCGAAACGGTTGCGATACAGCGACACTAACGCCGTGCGGCACCGCGCTCGTCCGGTTCGCGCCCCTGTTCGCTTTGAGCGCAGGGTGGCACAAGCCCCGTGCAGCGCGTTCTTCCACAGGCGAACACGACGCGGGCCCCGCCCGACCCGGAGGTCGGACGGGGCCCGTACGCGCGGAACCCGGACTGCCCTGCTACTTGGCTTCCTCGTCCTTGGCCTCGTCCTGCTTGGCCTCGTCCGCGGTGTCGCCCTCGGCGGCAGCGGCCTCGGCGTCGGCCTCGACGGCCTCCAGGGCCTCGCCCGCGGCGACGGCGGCGGCCTTGGCGGCCTCCTCCTCGGCGGTCTCCTGCTCGATGACGTTGCCGTCCTCGTCGGTGACCCGGGCGTTGGCCAGGACCAGGTCCATGGCCTTGCCGCGGACGACCTCGGTGAAGGCGACGCGGATCTGGTTGGACTCGACCAGGTGCTGGGCCAGCTGGTCCGGGCTCACGCCCATGCGCTGGGCCTGCTCGAAGACGTACTGGCTGAGCTCACCCTGGTCGGCGCTCAGGTCCTCCTGGATGGCCAGCTGGTCGAGGATGAACCCGGCCTTGACCGCGGAGCGGGCGCCGGTGGTCAGCTCCTCGTCGAACTCCTCCTCGGTCTTCTCCTGCGACTCGAGGTAGGCCTCCTTGGTGAGGCCGCTCTGCGCGAGCTGCTGCTCCAGGCTCTGGCGGCGGCGGGTGATCTCCTCCTCGACGACCGTCTCGGGCAGCGGGATGTCGACGGAGTCGATCAGCTGCTCCAGGGCCTTGTCGCGGGCGGCGGAGAGCTGCTGGAGGCGGCGGACCTCGCCCATGCGGTTGCGCACGTCCGCGCGGAGCTCGTCGATGGTGTCGAACTCCGAGGCCAGCTGGGCGAACTCGTCGTCCAGCTCGGGCAGCTCCTTGACCTTCACGCTGTGCACGGTGACGGTGACGTCCGCCTCCTTGCCCTCGTGCTCGCCACCGACGAGGGTGGTGGAGAAGGTGGCCTCGCCGCCGGCCTCCATGCCGCGCAGGGTCTCGTCGAGGCCCTCCAGCATGGTGTTGGTGCCGACCTCGTAGGAGTAGCCGCTGACCGCGACGTCCTCGAGCTTCTCACCGTCGACGGCGGCGGACAGGTCGATGGACAGGTGGTCGCCGTCCTCGACGGGGCGCTCCACGCCCACCAGGGTGGAGAAGCGCTCGCGCAGGGTGCTGATCTGCTCGTCGACCTGCTCGTCGGTCACCTCGGCGCTGTCGACGGTGACCTCGATGCCCTTGTAGTTCTCGACCTCGAACTTGGGGCGGACGTCGACCTCGGCCGTGAAGGCGAGCTCCTCGTTGTCCTCCAGCTTGGTGACCTCCACGTCGGGCTGGCCGAGCGCGAAGAGCTCCTCCTTCTGGATGGCTTCGTTGTAGAGCTCCGGAACGGCGTGGTTGACCGCTTCGCTGATCACCGCGCCGCGGCCGACGTAACGGTCGATCAGCCGCGCCGGCGCCTTGCCGGGGCGGAAGCCCTTGATCCGGACCTGCTTGGCGAGCGACTTGTAGGTCACGTCGAAAGCGTGATCGAGCTCCTCGAAGGGCACCTCGATGGTCAGCTTGACCCGGGTGGGGCTCAGCTCCTCGACATCGGTCTTCACGGGGCGGTACTCCTAGGTTTGCCGGCTGGTGTCCGCGTCGGCCCGCAGGCGCACCACACACAACGGCGAAAGGCACGCACGCACCCCGGGGGCCTTGACGACCGCATCCAGCTGGGGTGCCCTGCGACGGGCTGGGACTTACAGTTTCCTGCTGATCGCACCAAGTCTAGGGCAGATACACAGGGGGCCACGGCGCGCGGCCGGAGCCGCTGCCACGGTGGTTTCGTCGGGGTGGCGGGATTCGAACCCGCGGCCTCATGCTCCCAAAGCATGCGCGCTAACCAAGCTGCGCCACACCCCGTGTGCCGAACCAAGGATGGCACTCCCGAAAGGGGTGTGCGACCACGGCTCCGGAGACTGTAGTCTTGTCCCCGTCGGCTCCACGAGTCTAGGGGACACTCGAAGTCTCTGGCGCCACGCGGGCGTAGTTCAATGGTAGAACCCCAGCCTTCCAAGCTGGTCATGCGAGTTCGATTCTCGTCGCCCGCTCCGCTCGGGGCGAGCCGTGTGCCGAAGGCACCGGCTCGCTTCGCCGTTCCCCCGGGGGACGACCCCCGAACCCCCGGACCCTGCTCGGGGCGAGCCGTGTGCCGAAGGCACCGGCTCGCTTCGCCGTTCCCCCGGGGGACGACCCCCGAACCCCCGACCTCCGTTCGGGACGAGCCCTGCGCCGAAGGCACCGGCCCGCTTCGCCGTTTCCCCCGGAGAAGGACCCCCGCCCCGTCTCCGCCCCCGAATTTCGGACTTCTCCGGCATGCCTTCGGGCGGATCCACCGGTGAGGTAGCTCACATTCTCGAACCACTCCCCGGCCTCGAAGACGAACCGCGTTCGGCCGGTGCGCCCCGAGAAGGAATACCCGTCCCGAACGGGTACGTTGACCTTTCGGGCGAGCCCGCGGACGTGATCGGATCCGGGCGCCCTCAGGCCTGTCGAACGGGTGGTGGAATGACGGACACGGAAGCGGCGCCGGGCCCCGGCACCGCGCTGAGCGCCCACTGGTTCGAGCGCCCCGACCCCCTGGTGCGGCCGGCGGTCGTCACCGGAGCCTTCGACGTCCTGCACGTGGGGCACGTCCGCTTCCTCCGGTCCATCGCCGACCGGGGCCTGCCCCTCGTGGTGGGCGTGGAGTCCGACGCGCGCGTGCACGCCTGGAAGGGCCCGGGACGCCCCGTGAACCCCGCCGAGGAGCGCGCCGAGACGGTGGCCGCCCTGGGCTGCGTCACCGGCTCCTTCGTCATCGAGGGCCCGCCCGAGGTCGCCGACTGGGCGTCCTACGCCGAGGTCCTGCGCCCCCTGGCCCCCGCCGCCCTGGCCTACACCGCGGGGGACCGCTACACCCAGGCCAAGATCCGCGGCGCCGACGCGCTCGGCGCGCAGGCCTGGGAGCTGCCCTTCACCCCCGGCCGCTCCACCACAGCGGCGCTGGGCCGCCTCGCCCACTCCCTCTAGTGCCGTGACCACAAAGGTTCGCCGGGGCCGCCCGCTCCGCTGTGATCTTGTACTTATAGCGCGTCTGGACCGTCCAACCTCGCTATAAGTACAAGATCACCGCAGGTCAGATCCCTGGCGGCACACCAGCAACGTTTCTGGCCGGGTCACTGGCACCCCGCGAGGCCCGTCGCGACGGCCGGCGGATCCCGCCCGCCCCCGTGCGCGCCCGACCCCTCTCCGTGCCCTCCCGCGGCCTGGGAAGCGGTGCACACGCACCGGTGTTGACGCTTGCGTGGCGAATCGGCAAGCAGAACGAGGCTGTTCATGACAATGATGTCCGGCAGGCCCTCCTACAGGGCCCTGGTCAACGACGGGAGCGCGAAGGGGCAGTCACTGCCCCCCGGAATCACCCGGCGCATCATCTCCTACGCCCGCCCCCACTGGCGGGTGATCCTGTGCTTCCTGCTGGTGACGACGGTCGGCTCCGCGATCGTGGTCGCCAACCCGCTGCTGCTCAAGGCGATCATCGACCGCGGCATCCTGCCCGGGAACACCGCGCTGGTGGTGTGGCTGGCGCTCGCCGCCGCGGGGCTGGCGGTTCTGGAGAGCGCGCTGACCCTGCTCGGCCGGTGGCTGTCCTCCCGGATCGGTGAGGGGGTCATCTACCAGCTGCGCACGCAGGTGTTCACCCACGTGCAGCGGATGCCGGTGGCCTTCTTCACCCGTACGCAGACGGGTTCGCTGATCAGCCGCCTGAACACGGACGTGGTGGGCGCGCAGCGGGCGATCACCTCCGTCCTGCAGTCGGTGGTGTCCAACCTGGTGAGCGCGACCGCGGTGATCGTGACGATGCTCGCCCTGTCGTGGCAGGTGACGCTGATCGCGCTGGTCCTGGTCCCGCTGTTCGTGTTCCCCGCCAAGATGATCGGGCGGCGGCTGGCGCACATCTCCCGCGACGCGATGGACACCAACGCGGACATGAGCTCGCTGATGACCGAGCGGTTCAACGTCGGCGGGGCGATGCTGGTCAAGCTGTACGGACGCCCCGAGGAGGAGTCGGCGGGGTTCGCCCGGCGCGCGGGGCGGGTCCGGGACCTGGGGATCCGCCAGGCGGTGTTCGGCTCGCTGCTGTTCAGCCTGCTGGGCCTGATCACCGCGCTGGCGATGGCGATGGTCTACGGGTTCGGCGGCGTGCTGGCGATCTCCGGGGCCTTCGAGGTGGGCACGCTGGTGGCGTTGACCACACTGCTCTCCCGCCTGTACGGCCCGGTGACGACGCTGTCCAACGTGCACGTGGAGATCATGACCGCGCTGGTCTCCTTCGACCGGGTCTTCGAGGTGCTGGACCTGGAGCCGGGCATCAAGGAGAGCCCGGACGCCCGGGACCTGCCGGGGGGCCGGCTCGGCGTGGAGTTCGACAACGTGTCGTTCCGCTACCCGGCGGCGAAGGAGTCGTCGGTGGCGTCGCTGGAGCTGACGCCGCAGGCGTCGGTGGACGAGGACACCCAGGTACTGAGCGGGGTCTCGTTCCGGGCGGAGCCGGGGACGATGGTGGCCCTGGTGGGGCCCTCAGGCGCGGGCAAGACGACGCTGACGCACCTGGTGTCGCGCCTGTACGACCCGACCGAGGGCCGGGTGCTCATGGGCGGGCTGAACCTGCGCGAGGCGACCGGCGACTCGCTGCGCGAGGCGGTCGGCGTGGTCACCCAGGACGCGCAGCTGTTCCACGACACGGTGGGGGCGAACCTGCGGTACGCCCGGCCGGAGGCGACCGACGCCGAGCTGGAGGAGGTGCTGCGGATGGCGCGGCTGGGCACCCTCCTGGACCAGCTGCCCAACGGGCTGGACACGATGGTCGGCGACCGCGGCTACCGGCTCTCCGGCGGTGAGAAGCAGCGGCTGGCGATCGCTCGGCTGCTGCTGAAGGCGCCGTCGGTGGTGGTGCTGGACGAGGCGACGGCCCACCTGGACTCCGGCTCCGAGGCGGCCGTGCAGGAGGCGCTGTCCGTGGCGCTGGAGGGACGGACCTCACTGGTGATCGCGCACCGGTTGGCGACGGTGCGCGAGGCGGACCAGATCCTGGTGCTGGAGGACGGCCGGATCCTGGAGCGCGGCACGCACGAAGAGCTGCTGGACCAGGGCGGCCTGTACACGGCGCTGTACCGGACCCAGTTCGCGCCGCAGGGCCGGTAGCGCCCGCTCCCGGGGGGACGACCCGGTGGGACGGTTTCCGGCGCGGACGGCCGGCCGTCCGCCGGGGGATTCTCCCGGGCCGGGGCGCACGGCCCCGGGCCGCCGGGCTAGTCCCCTCCGGCCTTCCCCGCCCTGGCCTTCTTGTCCTTCTTGTCTTTCTTGGCCTTCTTGGCCTTCTTGGCCTTCCCGTCCTTGGGCCTACCGGCCTTCTTGTCCTTCTTGTCCTTCTTGGTCTTCTTCCCGCCGTCCCTGTCCGAACGGGCGGCGTCCTTCTCGCGCTTCTCCTTCCTGCGTTCCTTCTTGGCCGTCTTGGAGTGCTTGGGCTTCTTGCGCTTCTTCGGCTTCTTGGCGTCCTTGGAGGTCACGTGGCCGGTCAAGGCGGCGGGCAGCGGGGCGATACCGGGCCCGCCCCGGAAGATCCAGTCGTCGATGGCCTCGACCAGCCCGTCCTCGGTGATCTCCCCCAGCCACACCGGACGGCCTCCGGCGGCCCGCCCCGCCTGGGACGGCTGGACCACCACCACGTTGGCCTGGAAGCAGATGCCCAGGCACTTGCTGGTACGGACGGGAACGCTGCGGCCGGAGTGGTCCTCGATGGCGCTGAGGCGGGCGAGCTGGGCCTTGTGGTCCACCCCGGGGACCTTCTTCTTCGTGCCGCAGCAGCAGCCCCGGCACACCGTGAGCTGGCAGGGACGTCCTTCGGCCGTGTTCACACTTCCCCCGCGCTCTCGTTGGGACCGCACGAATCCTTAGGTTCGCCTTACCTCATCAGCGTAATCCGTCTCCGGAATCTCCTGACCAGCGGGTACGCTCTCGCTCTCAGGACCGGCGCCCTCCTCCGGCACGGCCCCGCATCCGGACCCGGCGACCACCACGGGCCGCCAGGTCTCCGGCAGCCCCGCTCCGTCGGCCCCGCCGTTCCACCCCGGCGCCCACACGAACGGTAGCCCGGCGGCGAACAGGGGGCCCGGGCGGTCCATGAGCTGCACGCGCACCTGGGGTTCGGTGCAGGCGCCGGAGTTCCCGCAGCGGGCCACCACCTGACCGGCCCGGACGCGCTCGCCCGGGCGGACCGCCAGCGAGCCGCGCTCCAGGTGGCCCAGGAGTACGTAGGCGCCCCCCACGTCGATCACCAGGTGGTTGCCGAGCAGTCCGGCCGGGCCGCGCAGCTCCCGCAGCGTGTTCTCCACGACCGCCCCGAACAGCCACGGCCAGGAGTTGCGGCTGCGGTGGTCGCGCCGGCGCCCGTGCGCGGTCACCACCGTCCCGTCGGCGGGGGCGTACACGGGTCGGCCGAAGGCCGGGAAGTCCCCCGGGGGGCGGCTGAGCGGCCGCCAGCCGATGTCGGGGCGGGCCCCCGCACCGGGTTCGGCGACCAGGCCGAGCGCGTGGGTCTGCCCGTAGGCGTGGCTGCCCTGGCTCGGCACGTTGTCCACGGGGCTGGTGAGCGCCATCCACCGGCCCCGCACCGGCGGTTCCAGCACCCGGGGGGCACACCGCACGGTGCCCAGGCGCAGGTACACGGCCAGCGCGGCGGCGAACAGTGTGCCGCCCACCCACCAGGAGAGGCCGAGGTACCCGGCGAGGAGGGCGAGGGTGGCCGCCCACATCAGCGGCATGCGGATCCTGGCGAGCAGGACCGGCCAGCGGGAGGCGGTCCGGTCGTCGGGGACCGGTGGGCCTGCGGGGTTTCGGGCGGAGGGGTCGGGGCGGGAGGAATCGGTTGGGGCCGGGGGGTTCGGGGGGTCCCCTGCGGCGGAGTCCGAGTGGGCCGGGGGCACGGGGGCCGGGGGTCCGGAGGGGCCCGGCGGGCGGCGCGGGGCGGGTGAGGGCATCCCCCATTGTGGACGCCCCGCCCGCCCCGTACGAACACGGGTCGCGTTACCTTCGGTCCTCCCGAGCGCGCTTGCGCAGGTACTCAGTCGCGGCTCCGGCGCCCCGGTCGATCTTGTCGTCGTGGGCGCCGCCGGTGGCCTTCTTCGCGGCTCTGGCGGCCTTGCCGACCAGGCCCCGGCCCTGTTCGGCGTTGTCGTCGACGGCCTTCTTCAGCCGTTTGAACGCATCTCCGGTACCGGACATGGAATCCTCCCTCGATCCGTCCTGCCCTGTCGCGATACCCGGTTCCCACCCCGTTCATGCAGGTGAGGCGCCCGGCACCAGCGCGAGGACCGGGTCAGACGCCCAGGACCGCGGTGGCGATGGAGAAGTAGATGAGCAGGCCCGTGGCGTCCACGATGGTGGTCACCATCGGGGAGGACACCACCGCCGGGTCCACGCCCACCTTGCGGGCGAGCAGCGGCATGGACGAGCCGATGACCGCCGCCCACGTGCACACCGCGATCACCGAGCACGCCACCACCACGGCGACGTCCACGCCCACCAGCAGGGAGCCGATGGCCAGGGCCAGCCCGGCGAGGAGGAGTCCCAGCAGCAGGCCGACCCGGGCCTCCTTCCAGATCACCGACGGCAGGTCGCGCACCCGGACCTCGCCGACGGCCAGGGCGCGCACGATCGCGGTGGCCGACTGGGCGCCGACGTTGCCGCCCGTACCGATGAGCATCGGCACGAACAGGGCCAGGGCGGTGACCGCCTCCAGGGCCGACTCGAAGGCCTGCATGACGTTGACCGTGAGCGTGGCCGCCACGATGAGCAGCATCAGCCACACCGAGCGCGCGCCGACCAGGCGCAGCACGCCGACGGACACGTAGTGCTCGCCGACCGGGCTCGCACCGGACTGGAGGGCCATGTCCTCGGAGTCGGCGGCCTCGATGACCTCCAGGGCGTCGTCGAAGGTCAGCAGACCCACGAAGCGCTCCTCGGAGTCCACCACCGCCAGGGCGACCAGGTTGGCCTCCTGCATCAGGCGGGCGGCGTCCTCGACCGGCTCCGTGGCGCGCACGCGTGGTGCGAACACGTCCACGATGTCCTTGATCAGCCGTTCGTCGTCGCTGACCACCAGGTCGCCCAGCGTCACCGTCCCGACCATGCGGCGGCCGTCGCTGACCACCGGCAGGGTGTAGATGGTCTCGGCGTCGGCCCCCTTCGCGCGCACGACCTCCAGGGCGCGGCCCACCGTGAGGTCGCGGTGCAGGATGACCGTCTCGGGGGTCATGTACCGGCCGACGGAGTCCTCGGGGTAGCCCAGGAGGGCCGCGGTCATCCTGCGCTCGGTGGGGCTGAGCCCGGCCAGGGCGCGGGTGGCGATCTTGGCCGGCGCCTCGCCGATGAGGCGGGCCCGGTCGTCCGGGTCCATCTCCTCCAGGATCTCGTGGAAGGCCGTGTCGCGCAGCCCGAGCAGGATGGAGTGCTGCTGGCCGGGGTCGAGTTCCTCGAAGACCTCCAGCTCGCGGTCCTTGTCCAGGAGCCGGAAGGGGATGATCGCCTCGCTGCCGTCCATGCGGGAGAGTTCGTCGGCGATCTCGTAGGGCCTATGTTCGGCCAACCAGAGCCGGATACCGGTCAGGTCGTTGGTCTCGACCAGATCGATCAGTTCTTCAGCGCGCTCGCCTTCTGACATGCGAAGCACCCCCTCGCATTCTCCTACGCCCGGTGGTGAGTACCACGGGCGGCACCAGTTCCTGGGAAAAGCGGTGGGCCGATGGTTCCATGGCCCCGCTCCGGTCCCGTCGTCACTGGTGTGGTGGACCGTGCTTCGGGTGGGACTCCGGGGGCGGAAAGGGCGGGCACGGTGATCCGGGGACGTGTACGGGCTGACCGCCGTACGCGGGACGGGGAGCACCCCGACCCTACCCGTCCGAGCGGCCGGGGAGCACACCGGCCGCTCCGCCAGCACGGCGGGGCGGCCCCGCGGACGGGGCGGCACGCCCCTCCGGCGCGGCACGGCCGCCGGGCGGCGGGTCAGTCGCGCCAGAGGACGACCAGGGCGCAGTCGTCGTTCTTGTCCTTGCTGAGGGTGTCCACGATCTCGTCGGCTCCGGTGGCGAAACCGCGCGGGACGAGCTGCTCGGCCGCGCCGAGGAGGCGGTCGATCCCGGCGTCGAGGTCCTCGCCCGGGGTCTCGATGAGGCCGTCGGTGCAGAGCATGATGGCGTCGCCGGGCCGGAGCCTGCCCTCGACCGAGGTGTAGGTCATCTCGGGGATGACGCCGAGGACCACGCCCTTGGCCTCGGTGGTGCTCCACAGCCCGCCGCCGCTGTCGTAGTGCAGCGCGGGCGGGTGCCCGGCGGAGGCGATCTGGTACTCGCCGGTGTCCAGGTCGACGCTCAGGTGCACGGCGGTGACGAAGCCCTCACCGCCGCCGTCGCGCATGAGGTAGTCGTTGCAGTGGGCCAGGAAGTCGCGGGTGGGGACGGCCCCGATCAGCCCGCTGAACGCGCCGGAGAGCAGCAGGGCCCGGGTGCCGGCGTCCACGCCCTTGCCGGAGACGTCCACGACGGCCACGTCCAGCCGGTTCTCCCTGCGGATGGAGACGACGAAGTCGCCGCCGAAGGACGAGCCGCCCGCCTGCCGCAGGACGGCGGTGCGCCCCCAGCCCTCGGGCAGCCGGGGCATCCTGCCCTGGCGGCGCAGGCGGTCGCGCAGGTCCAGCAGCATCATCTCGCCGCTGAGCCCCTGCACGCCGAGGCGCTCGCGCACCCCCGACAGCAGGTAGGACAGCACCGCGGTGACGCCGATGGTGACCAGCAGGCCGGGGCCCACCTGGCCGAAGTCGAGCATGAAGGCGACGAAGACCAGGACGGCGCCGACCACGGCCAGCAGGAAGGCCAGGCTCTTGCGCTTGAGGAGGAGGCCGCCCGCGAGGACGGTGAGGATGGTGGAGCTGGGCGGGAACCACCCGGCGGGCCCCCACACGGCGCCGACGCCGACGCCGACGGCCAGGACGACCAGGGTGATCAGGACGAGCCGGTAGCGGAACAGCACCTTGCGCCGGAGCACCGCGACGAGCCGCTGCGCGGTGGAGCGCAGTAGCCGGGTGGTCTTGGCGGTCGGTGTGGGCTTCATGTGTCCCCTGCGTTGCACACCCGCTCACCAGCGGGGGTTCGGTTCTCGGACGGCACGGTCGGATGGGCGCGGGGGCCGCGTCGCCGCCGGGGAACCGGCGTACGGGGCGGTGTGGGGCACTTCCCTGGCCGTGGTTGCCGGAGGTGCCGACCGGAGGGCACCGCCGTGCCGCGGGCAGCGAAGGCCCGCAACTGTGCACGAACTGTAGCGCGGGGGGTGTCGCCGTGGCACGTGCAACCAGCAGTGTTCTCCACCCAAACCGAGGATTTGGGTTCAGCCGATAACCGAGCGTGTGGATTCGGGCACCGTCCCGGCGTCCGGAAAAGGTTCCGTAACCGGGATGTCCACCCCTCTCGGACACTCCCGCGCGGCCGGGCGCCCCGCGGTCGACCGCCCGGTCGGGTCCGCGCCCCAGTGGTGCGGCCCGGCTCCAGGATCCCACGGGGAGGCGGCGCGGGCCAGGGCGCCCCGGCCCGTATCGCGCGAAGACGCCCCCGCGCGCGGCCTTTCGGCGTCGTGCGGGGGCGGGGAAGGGGTCCGGGGCCTGTTTCGAACCGGCCTCAGTCCGCGGGGCCGGTTCGGGCGCCCACGGGGCTTGCCGGAGGCGCCGCGGGTGCGACCGCGAGGAAGGAGCCGTCGCACCCGCGGACACCGCCGTGCCCGCTTCGATCCGGTTCCCGTGCTCCGGGCGCCCGGACGGGGAAGGTGCCGCGCACGGCGTCCGTCGGGCGCGGTGGCCCGACCCGGCGCGGAGCGCCCCCGGCGGGCGGTGGCGGGCGACGGGCGGGCCGGAGCGAAGCGCAGGTTCGGGGAGGGCCCCGCCTAGGGAAGCGGGGGGAGCTCTCCGGTCTCCTCGTAGGCCGTCAGCATCGCGATGCGGCGGGTGTGCCGGTCCTCGTCGCTGTACGGGGTGGCGAGGAAGACCTCCACGAACCGGGTGGCCTCCTCCGCGGAGTGCATCCTGGCGCCGATGCCGAGCACGTTGGCGTCGTTGTGCTCACGCGCCAGGCGGGCGGTGTCCTCGCTCCAGGCCAGGGCCGCGCGGACGCCCCGGACCTTGTTCGCGGCGATCTGCTCGCCGTTGCCGGAGCCGCCGATGACGATGCCCAGGGAGCCCTTGTCCGAGGCGGCGCCCTCGGCCGCGCGCAGCACGAAGGGCGGGTAGTCGTCCGCGGCGTCGTAGGCGGCGGGCCCGGCGTCGACGACGTCGTGGCCCTGCTCCCTCAGCCAGGAGACGAGGTGTTCTTTGAGCTCGTAGCCCGCATGATCTGATCCAAGGTAAACACGCACGGGTCCAGTCTGGCAGGTCACGGCGGTGACAAGCGCAGCGCCCCGCTCGCCGGTGCGAGACGGGGCGCGATGGCGCTCGGATCCCTCAGAGGGCGGAGGAGGCCGCAGCGGCGACGCTCAGCCCGAGGACCGCGAAGAGGGCCATCGAGGCGATGGCGATCACGTTGTAGAGGACGATCGCCTTGATGTCCTTACCGAGAGGACCTGCCTTGGAGACCGCGGGCTTGTTGCTCAACTTCCACCTCGTTCGGGTTCGACCAGGGATATCCCGTCGGAAATTTTTCCACACCCCACAACGTGCTTCTCACCGGGGCCGATTCCACGCGGGGGCCCGTGGGGGCCGTGAGTCCGCACACACCCGTCGGCGGACCCGCCGCAAAGGGCCGCGTGCCGGGCCCCGCGGGGCCCGGCGGGACCCGGCACGCACCCGGCGTCACAGCTGGACGGCCTTGACCTCGCAGAACTCCTCCAGGCCGTAGGAGCCCCACTCGCGGCCGTTGCCGGAGCGCTTGTAGCCGCCGAAGGGGGCGCGCAGGTTGAGGGCGCCGCCGTTGACCTCCACCTGGCCGGCCCGCAGGCGCCGGGCGACGGCCAGACCCCGCTCGGGGTCGCCGGACCACACGGCGGCGTTGAGCCCGTACACGGTGTCGTTGGCGACGGCGACCGCCTCCTCCTCCGTGTCGTAGGGGATCATGACCAGCACGGGGCCGAAGATCTCCTCCTGGGCGATGCGCATGTCGTTGCTCACGTCGGCGAAGACGGCCGGGTTGACGTAGTAGCCCCTCGACCGGCCCTCGACCGGCTCGGGTCCGCCGGTGACCAGGCGGGCGCCCTCCTCCACGCCGAGCGCGAGGTAGGAGCGGACCCGCTCCAGCTGCGCGGCGGAGACCAGCGGGCCCATGCGGGTGGCCTCGTCCCCGGGGTCTCCGGGCGCGTACTTGGCGGCGGACTCGGCGGCCAGGGCGACCGCCTCCTCGTAGGAGTCGCGGTGCACCAGCATGCGGGTGAGCGCGTTGCAGCTCTGCCCGGTGTTGCGCATGACGTCGGCGACCCCGCGCCTGACCGCCTTGACCAGGTCGGCGCCGGGCAGGATGACGTTCGGGGACTTGCCGCCCAGTTCGAGGGCGACCTTCTTGACGGTCTCCGCGGCGACCTGGCTGACCCGGGTCCCGGCGCGCGTGGAGCCGGTGAAGGAGACCATGTCCACGCGGGGGTGCGCGGCGATGGCCTCGCCGACGACCGGACCGGTGCCCGACACCAGGTTGAACACGCCCGCGGGCAGGCCCGCCTCGTGGAACACCTCGGTGAGGGCGTAGGCGCTGAGCGGCGCGACCTCGCTGGGCTTGAGGACGACGGTGTTGCCCGCCAGGAGCGCGGGGACGACCTTGAGCACGATCTGGTGGAGCGGGTAGTTCCACGGGGTGATGGCGCCGACCACGCCGACGGGCTCGCGCACGATGAGCGAGTTGCCCACCCTCTCGCCGCCGAAGTAGCGCTCGCCGGCCTCCTCGACCAGGTCGATGTAGGTCTGGAACATGAGGGCGGGCAGGCCCGCCTGGACCTTGCGGGCGAACACCGCGGGAGCGCCCATGTCCCGGGTGAGCACCGCGGCGATGTCGTCGATGCGGGCGTTGAACAGCTCCAGGGCCTTGGCCAGGTGGGTCACGCGCTGTCCGGGCGCGAGCGCGGCCCAGGCGGGGAGGGCCGCCGCGGCCGCCGCGACCGCGGCGTCGACGTCCTCGGCGGCCCCGGCCGGAACGGTGTCGATGACCTGCTCGGTCGCCGGGTTGACCACGTCCAGTGCCTCGCTGGAGGCGGAGTCGCGCCAGGCGCCGTCGATGTAGAGGGATCGCATGGCCCCACTGTCGCAGAACGGGATTCGGGTTGACCAGCCCGGGGCGCCGGGCCGGTGCTTTCCCCGATGCGGTGGGCGTCCGCGGTCAGTCCCAGTGCGGGGGGCGCTCGGAGAGGAGCCGCGCGGTGGAGTCGTCGTCGGAGTCGCCCCAGCCGGGACCGCTCTCGTCGCTGGTGGTGTCGGGCAGGATGTCGAGGTCGTCGAGGAAGTCGACCCTGCGCTCGTCGTCGGGTCCGGACACGGTCCCCGCCCCCTTCGCGTTCGTCGCGGCGGGCCCCTGCCCGCCGCCGGTGTTCGCCTCCAGTGTGCACCCGTCCCGGCGGGGCGCGGCGCCGCGCCCCGCCGGGACGGGCGGTGCGGCCGGGTCCGCGGCCGGGCCGGGATCCGGCACACGGGCCCCGGCCCGGTGGACGCGGGTCAGTCGAAGACGGGTCCCCGGGTACGGGTCCGCTTGAGCTCGAAGAACCCGTCGGTCCCGGCGACCAGAAGCACACCGTCCCAGAGCTTCCCGGCCGCCTCTGCGCGCGGGACGGGCGTGACGACCGGACCGAAGAAGGCGGTGTCGGCGACCTGGACGACGGGGGTGCCCACGTCCTCGCCGACCAGCTTCATCGCCTCGGCGTGCGAGGCGCGCAGGGCCTCGTCGTACTCGGTGGACGCGCCCGCCTCGGCCAGGTCCTCGGGCAGCCCGGCCTCGGCCAGCGCCGCGCGGACCGTGTCCGTGGTGCGCGGTTCGCCGCCGTTGTGGAAACGGGTGCCCAGGGCCGTGTACAGGCCGCCCAGGACCTCGGGGCCGAAGCGCTGCTCGGCGGCGACGCACACCCGCACCGCCCCCCAGGACTCGTCGACGCCGCGGCGGTAGTCCTCGGGCAGGTCGCGGCCCTCGTTGAGCACGCCCAGGCTCATCACGTGCCAGCGCACACGGACCGGCCGGACCTTCTCCACCTCGACGAGCCAGCGCGAGGTGATCCAGGCCCACGGGCACGCGGGGTCGAACCACATGTCCGCGTAGGCGATCTCCTGCTCGCCGCCGGAGTCGGGGTTCTGCGTCATCGCTGCTCCTCGGATCACGAAAAAGGGGGCACACTTCGGGTCGTAGGAGTGCAACCGCGGTTACCGGTTGCGCATTCCGGCCCGGCGCGTGGCAGGATCGTGACGAGTTGAAGACGACCTCCGGCCCCGGACGACGCTCCACCCCAAACGGCGGACTCACCGTGGTCGGCAACGATCCGGCCGGCGACGACGGCGGCCGTGGAGGGAGCGTGGCGTGGCAGGGAACCTGACACGGGACGAGGCTCGCGAGCGGGCGCGGATTCTCAGCGTCGACTCCTACGCCGTGGAGCTGGACCTGACCACCGGTGCCGAGACTTTCAGGTCCACCACCGTGATCCGGTTCTCCAGCTCGGAGCCGGGGACGCGGACGTTCGTCGAGCTGGCCGCCCCCGCCGTGCTCACGGCGACGCTGAACGGCACCGAACTGGACGCGGCCGAGCTGTTCGACGGCGAGCGGCTCGTCCTCCCCGAGGTGGCCGCGGACAACGAGCTGACGGTCGTGGCCGACGCCGCGTACATGCGCACCGGCGAGGGCCTGCACCGGTTCGTCGACCCGGTCGACGACTCGGTGTACCTGTACACCCAGTTCGAGACGGCCGACGCGCACCGCATGTTCGCGTGCTTCGACCAGCCCGACCTCAAGGCGACCTTCGAGCTGACGGTGTTCGCTCCCCCCTCGTGGGAGGTCGTGTCCAACAGCGCCCCCGACGTGGAGCGCGAGGCCGCGGGCGAGGAGCGGGTGCGCTGGCACTTCCCGGCCACGCCGGTGATGTCCACCTACATCACCGCGCTGGTCGCGGGCCCGTACCACGTGGTGCGCGACGAGCACGACGGCATCCCGCTGGGCCTGTACTGCCGCGCCTCCCTGGCCGAGCACCTGGACTCCGACGCCCTGTTCGAGGTCACCAAGCAGGGGTTCGACTTCTTCCACGGCCTGTTCGACCTGCGCTACCCGTTCGGCAAGTACGACCAGCTGTTCGTGCCCGAGTTCAACGCGGGCGCCATGGAGAACGCGGGCGCGGTCACGTTCCTGGAGGACTACGTCTTCCGCTCGCGGGTCACCGACGCCCGCTACGAGCGGCGCGCCGAGACGATCCTGCACGAGATGGCGCACATGTGGTTCGGCGACCTGGTCACCATGCGCTGGTGGGACGACCTGTGGCTGAACGAGTCGTTCGCGACCTACGCCAGCGTGTACTGCCAGGCCAACGCCACCAAGTGGACCGACGCCTGGACGACGTTCGCGAACGTGGAGAAGGCCTGGGCGCTGCGCCAGGACCAGCTGCCCTCCACCCACCCGGTCGCCGCCGACATGGTCGACATCCAGGCGGTCGAGGTCAACTTCGACGGCATCACCTACGCCAAGGGCGCCTCGGTGCTCAAGCAGCTCGCGGCGTACGTGGGCGTGGACGCGTTCTTCGCGGGCGTGCGCGCCTACTTCAAGGAGAACGCGTTCGGCAACACCGAGCTGCGGGACCTGCTCAAGCACCTGGAGGCCGCCTCGGGCCGCGACCTGTCCGGCTGGTCGCGCGACTGGCTGGAGACCACGGGCGTCAACACGATGCGCCCGGAGTTCGAGGTGGACGCCGAGGGCCGCTTCACCTCGTTCACCGTGCTCCAGGAGGCTCCCGCCGACCACCCGACGCTGCGCTCGCACCGCCTGGCGATCGGCCTGTACGACCGCACCGACGAGGGCGTCGTGCGCCGTGAGCGCGTGGAGCTGGACGTGCGCGGCGAGCGCACCGAGGTGCCGGAGCTGGTCGGCCGGGTCCGGCCGGACCTGGTCCTGATCAACGACGACGACCTGACCTTCACCAAGGTCCGCCTGGACGAGCGCTCCCTGCGCACCGTGGTGGAGGGTGCCGGCGAGATCCGCGAGTCCCTGCCCCGCGCGCTGGCCTTCGGCGCCGCCTGGGACATGACCCGCGACGGCGAGATGGCCGCCCGCGACTACGTCTCCCTGGTCATCTCCGGGATCAGCGGCGTGGACGACGTCATGGTCGCCCAGACCCTGCTGCGCCAGGCCAACTCGGCGCTGCACATGTACGCCGACCCCGCGTGGCGCCCGTTCGGCTTCGAGCAGCTCTCCGAGCGGCTGCGCGAACTGCTGACCGCGGCCGAGCCGGGCAGCGACCTCCAGCTGGCCTACGCCAACGCGCTGGCCGCCTCGGCGGTGAGCGACGCCCACCTGTCCCTGATCCGGGGCCTGCTGGACGGCGCGATCACCGTGGACGGGCTGGTCGTGGACACCGACCTGCGGTGGACGCTGCTGCGCCGCCTGGTCGCGACGGGCAAGGCCGGGGAGGCGGAGATCGCCGCCGAGCTGGAGCGCGACGCCACGGCGGCGGGGCAGCGCAACGCCGCCGGGGCCCGGGCCGCGATCCCCACCGCCGAGGCCAAGGCCGCGGCGTGGGAGCGGATCGTGGGCGAGGAGCTGGCCAACGCCGAGTTCCGCGCGGTCCTGCTGGGCTTCACCGAGCCGGGCCAGGCCGAGCTGTACCGGCCCTACGTGGAGAAGTACTTCGCGCAGCTGGCCCCGGCCTGGGAGAAGTGGACGGGCGAGTTCGCGCAGACCTTCGCCGAGGTGGTGTACCCGAGCGGCCTGGTGGAGGAGGCGACGCTGGAGCGCACGGACGCCTACATCGCCGAGTCCGGCCCGGCCCCGGCGCTGCGCCGCCTGCTGGTCGAGGGCCGCGCCGGCGTGGAGCGGGCCCTGCGCGCCCGGGCCACCGACATCGCCGCGGGCGAACGGCAGAAGTAGCACCGGACCGGGTTCCGCGAGGACGCGCCCGCTCCGCCGCACCGCGGCGGGGCGGGCGCGTCCGGATCCGGCCCCGGGCGGAGCGGAAGGCCCGCGAAGGCCCCGTCTAGATCGTGCGGTCCCGGCCGCCGACCGGTCCGAGGGTGCGCCGGATGCGCGCCACCATGCGCGGGTCGGCGAGCAGTTCGTCCACCAGGACCGGCTCGCCCTCGCCGCTGGTGAGCGGGATGCGCCAGTTCGGGTACTCGTCGCTGGTGCCGGGCTGGTTCTGCATGCGCCGCTCCCCCACCACGTCGGTGAGCGCGACCCCGATCATCCGGGCGGGGGTGGCCACCAGGTAGGCGTGCATGGCCGCCACCACGGCGGCCGGGTCGGCCACCGGGTCTACGTCGTCGTCGAGCAGGCCCAGCTCCACCAGGAGCTCGCGCCACCGCTCCACCCGGGACTCGGCGTCGGCCCGCTCCTCCTCCACTGGACGGCCGAGCAGCCCCAGCCGGTCGCGCAGCTCCACGTGCTCGGTGGACAGGAAGGACGCCACCGGAGGCAGGTCGTGGGTGGCCACCGTGGCCAGGCAGTCGGTGCGCCACTCCCCCGGCGGGCGCGGGCGTCCGTCGGCGTCCTGCTCGAACCACAGCACGGAGGTGCCCAGGACCCCGCGGTCGGCGAGGTGCCCGCGCACCCAGGGCTCCACGGTGCCCAGGTCCTCCCCGACCACGACGGCGTCCGCCCGGTGGGCGGCCAGGGCGAGCGTGCCCACCATGCCCTCGTGGTCGAACCTGACGTAGGTGCCCTCGGCGGCGGAGGCGCCCTCGGGCACGCACCAGAGCCGGAACATGCCCATGACGTGGTCGACGCGGACCCCGCCCGCGTAGCGGAACGCCTGGTCGAGGATCTGCCGGAAGGGTTCGTAGCCGCGCTCGGCCAGGCGCCGGGGGTGCCAGGGCGGCTGGCCCCAGTCCTGCCCCTGCCGGTTGAACTCGTCCGGGGGCGCCCCCACGTGCAGGCCGGGCACGAGCGCGTCCCCGTACATCCACGCGTCCGCGCCGCCCGCCTGCACCCCGATCGCCAGGTCGTGCACGATGCCGACGGCCATCCCGCCGGTCTCGGCGGTGGTCTGCGCCTGGGAGAGCTGCTCGTCGAGGATCCACTGGAGCCAGCGGTGGAACTCCACGGCGGGCCAGCGGCGCAGGGCCTCCTCGCCGACGGCGCGGCCGTGGGCCCCGCGCAGCCCGTGCGGCCAGGCCCGGTAGTCGGCGCCGTGCTCCTCGGCCAGGGCCGACCAGGTGGCGAACTCGATCAGCGGCCGGCCCTCGCGCTCCAGGTAGGCGTGCAGGGACGCCTCGCGCCCGGGTGCGCGGGGCGCCTCGAAGAGCACCTCCAGGGCGGCGCGCTTGGCCTTCCACACGGAGTCGCGGTCGAGGAGGTCGGCGGTGCGGCCGCGTTCGCGCAGCGGACGGGCCAGGCGCTGGATGCCCTCGCGCTGGGCGGGGTCGAGCCGGGCGTACTCGGGCACGTCCTCGATGCGGATGTAGAGGGGGCTGGCGTAGCGGCGGCTGACCGGGAGGTAGGGCGAGGGCTCCAACGGGGGCAGCGGCTCGGTGGCGTGCACCGGGTTGATCAGGGCGAAGTCGGCGCCCAGGTCGCGCGCGCTCCAGTCGGCGAGCTCGGCGAGGTCGCGCAGGTCGCCGGTGCCCCAGGAGGCGCGGGAGCGCACGCTGTAGACCTGCGCCATGATCCCCCACAGGCGCGGGTTGTCCCTGAGGGCGCTGGGCTCGATGCGGTCGGGGACCACGAGCAGGGGCGCGGTGCTCTCCGCGGCACCGTCGGTGACGCGCAGGGTGTGCACGCCCAGCGGCAGCCCGGGGCCGAAGGGGAGCAGGGATCCCGCGGAGGTCTCGACGACGCTGTGCGCCCCCTCCGAGAGCACGAGGTCGGGCGCCTTGCCCTCGCGGACGACCACCGCCGGCGGCAGCGGGCCCGGGGCCGCCGCGGTGCCCGGGGCGGCCGGGTCCACGCCCAGGGCCGCCAGGACATGGCGGATGGTGTCGGGGCTGACCGGGACCTCGCGCCCCCGCCAGTCCTCGTAGGTCGTCGCGACTCCGTGCTGCTCTGCCAACCGTGCCAGCTGAACGTCCCTCACAGAATCCGATCATGCCCTACCAGGGGCTCCGTACACCGGAGGCCGTTCCGGCGTGGGGCCAGAACGTGTCCCGGACGCGGGCCGATAACGGACGCGGGCCGGGTGCGCCCGGACTGTCCAGCACGTACAAACGCGCGCTGTGCACAGGCCGTCAAATCGATCGCCCCGTGTCCTCGCCGTCTGCATAATCAGGGTGTGCTCGCGAACTACCGGCGGCTCTTCGCCGTCCCCCACGTGCTCCCCCTGCTGGCCTGGTCCCTGGCCGCGCGCTTCTACACGCCGGGCCTGATGATCGCGGTCACCTTCCTGGTGGAGGGGTGGACCGGCTCCTACACCCTGGCCGGGCTGGTCGCGGGCGCCTTCACCCTGGGCATGGCCCTGGTGGGGCCGCTGCGCGGGCGGATGGCCGACCGGGGCGGGACCGACCGGCTGGTGCTGGTGTGCGGGATGGTGTTCAGCGTGGGTCTGCTGGGCCTGGTCCTGCTCCCCGCCCAGTTGTGGTGGCTCTCGCTCCCCCTGGCCCTGGGCACCGGCCTGTTCGGCACCCCGGCGAACCAGATCGTGCGGGCGCTGTGGCCCCGGCTGACGCACGGCCCCGAACGGCAGGCGATCTACGCGGCCGAGGCGACCGCCCAGGAGCTGCTCTTCGTCTTCTCCCCGATCCTGACCGCGGGTGTGGTGGCCTTCGCCGGTGCGCGCTGGGCGCTGGTCCTGCTGTCGGTGGTGGCGCTGCTCGGCTCGGTCGGGTTCGCGCTCGGGCTGCGGCGGGCCGGGGTGACCGGCCCCGCGCCGACCGACGAGGGTGCCGCGGGGGAGGCGTCGGGGGGTTCCCGCCGGAGCCTGCTGCGCAGCCCGGCGCTGGTGGCGCTGTTTCTCATGTGCCTGCTGATGGTCAGCGGAATCATGGGCGTGGACCTGGTGATCGTGGCGTGGGCCAACGAGCTCGGCGCCCCGCAGTACGTGATGGTGCTGGCGTCGGTGTGGGCGCTGGGGTCGCTGGTGGGCGGGGCGATCGCGGGCGGACTGCGCGGCCGCCCCCGCCTGGTGCGCCGCTGCTTCGGCTCGGCGCTGGGCGTGGCGGTGCTGGTGCCGTTCGTGCCTCCGGTCACGGAGCTGCCGACTCCGCTGCTGGTCGCACCTCTGCTGTTCCTGTCCGGTATGGCGCTGGCGCCGACCCTGGCCGCGGTCATGGGCCGCCTGGGCGACCTGGCCCCCGCGCGGCGGCGGGCCGAGGCCTTCGGGTGGATGTCCACGGCGCTGGGCGTGGGCGGGGCGGTGGCCGGTCCGCTCTCCGGCGGTCTGATCGACCTCATGGGGGTCGCGGGCGGTGTGGGGGGCGCCGCGGTGCTGGTGCTGGTGTCGGCGCTGCTGAGCCTCCTCGTGCCCGAGCCGCGCCCCGAGTCCGACGAGGGTGCGGGCGGACCCACCGTCGAGGAGGTCGAGAGCGTCCTGGAGGCCCCGCCGGTGCACGGCGCGGCGTCGGGCGCCGAGGCCGCCTCGACGCCCGACGAGCCCCGTTAGGCGGTGTCCTCCGGACCCGCCCCTCCGCTTCGGCCCGTGTGCGGGCACCCGGTCCCGCGGCGGTCAGCCGGGTCGGCCGGGCGGGACGCGGTGGGCCCACGGACGCGCGCGTTCCAGCTGCGCGGACAGGGACAGCAGGGTGCCCTCGCCCCCCATGCGGCCGGTGAGCATGACACCGATCGGCAGCCCGTCGGGCGACCAGTGCAGGGGGACGCTGACCGAGGGCTGGCCCGAGACGTTGTAGACCGAGGTGAACGGCGCGAACGCGGTCATCCGCCGGAACTCCTCCTCGGGGCCGTCTCCGGTGAAGTGCCCGAGCGGGACCGGGGGCGCCGCCAGCACGGGCGAGAGCACCGCGTCGAGGGGCTCGGTCGCGGCGACGAGGGAGCGGACGCCGCGCTGGAGGCGGGCGCAGGCGGCGATGTAGTCGGGGACGGGCGTGGCCCGGGCCCGCTCGCGCAGCCATCGGTTGAGGGGGCTCAGCTCGGCCTCGCGCGCGGGGTCGACCGGGGTGGCCGAGGCCATCGCCGCCCAGACCACCCCGAAGTCCGCCATGTAGGAGCCGCCGAAGTGGGCGTCCCCGGGGGCGGGGACCTCCTCCACCTCGTGGCCCAGGCCGGTCAGGAGACGGACGGCCTCCTCGTGGGCGGCCAGGACGTCGGGGTGGACGCGGATCCCGGTGGAGCCGGTGGTGGCGTGGCAGCCGATGCGCAGGCGTCCGGGTTCGCGATCCACGTGGTCGGTGAAGGTCCCGCCCGGCGGCAGGGGCGGGGCGGTGAAGTGGTCGCCCGGCCGGGAGAAGGCCATGGCGTCCAGGAGGAGGGCGGCGTCGCGGACGCCGCGGGTCAGGGGGCCGGCGGTGGACAGGCCCGCGAGGTCGGGCTTGAAGGGCGCGCCGGAGATCCGGCCGCGGGTGGGCTTGAGGCCGAAGAGCCCGCACGCGCTGGCGGGGATGCGGATCGAGCCGCCGCCGTCGCTGCCCTGGGCCACCGGGGCGAGTCCGGCGGCGACGGCCGCCGCGGCGCCTCCGCTGGAGCCGCCCGGGGACAGGTCGGTGTTCCAGGGGTTGCGTGAGGGAGGGGCGACGGCGTTCTCGGTGTAGCAGCTCGAACCGAACTCGGGGGTGTTGGTCTTTCCCGGCAGGACCGCGCCCGCGGCGCGCAGTCGGGCGACCAGGTCGGAGTCGGCCGGGGCGACGGCGTCGCGGAAGACCGGCGAGCCCTGGGTGAGCCGGACCCCGGCGACCGGGTCGAGGTCCTTGACGGGCACGGGGAGCCCGAGAAGGGGCGGCAGGGCGTCCGGCGTGTCGGCCATCACACGGTTCTGCGCGTAACGGGCTTGTTCGAGTGCCTTTTCCGGGGTGACCGTAATGTACGCGCCGACGAGGTGGTCATACCTCTCGATCCGGTCCAGGAAGTGCTCAGCGATCTCAGTAGGCGACAGCTCACGACTGCGGACCATCGCCAGGAGGCGGTGGGCCGGAAGGTCATGGATCTGGGTCATGGCGAGCCAGGTTAGCGGGCACACCGCAGGGCACCACGGTGAGGAGGACCGACTTCTCCAGAGAGACCGACCGAAAGGTAAGCATTCCCTGTCCTGGGCGTCCGACACGCTTTCACGCCGAGGAACAGGGGATAGAAAAGTGTGAGAAGTAATGCACTAGGACTCGGATATGGATCGAACTAACCTGTCCGACGTGAAATCGGCAACCAGAGTGAACGGCTCCACTCCAACGTCCGAGGGACCGGCCCCGGAAAGGCCCGAATCCCTCTTTTTCCCCAATCAGAGAAAGAACAAGGACACCTCGGGCGGCAAGGCGGTCTACGGTGCCCTGCGGTCCAGCCGCTCCGTCCGCAGGTGGATGGTACGCGGCGGCAGCGCCGCCGTGGTGGCCGTCCTGGTCGGCCTGCTCACCGCGGACTGGCGGATCGGCGTCACCTTCGGCCTCTTCACCCTGGCCGGGATCACGGTCTACGCCTCCCGGCGCGAGTCGGAGATCCCGCGCTGGCGCAAGCCCTCGGCCGCCCAGCGCAAGACCGAGGCGCAGCTCAAGGTGATGAAGCAGCTCGGCTACCGCGTCCTGCACGCGCGCGCGGTGCCCGGCGGCAACGGCCAGATCGACCACTTCATCGTGGGCCGGCGGGGCGCGTTCGCCATCGACTCCGAGTCGTGGGACAAGCGCCTGCCGCTGCGCAACAAGCTGGAGAAGCTCTACCACGGGCGGTTCAGCAAGAACGAGCGCATCGACGAGGCCCTGGAGGAGGCCAAGCGGGCACAGGACCTGATCAGCGCCGAACTGGGGCGCGAGATCAAGGTGCGCGCGTCGCTGGCCATCTACGGCCCCGGCATGCCGTGGGACAGCCACCGGCTGCGGGGCGTGGACATCATCACCGGCACCAAGGTCCGCAAGTGGCTGCGCAGCGGCCGGGACCGCCTGACCGAGAAGGAGATCGAGGAGATCTACCAGGCCGCGAAGAAGGCCCTGCCGCCCAGGTACTGAGACGCCCCCACCCCCCTGACTCCGCTCCGGCCCGGGACGGACCACAGCGCCGTGGCACCCGGGCCCCTCCTGTGTCCGGGGCCCTTGCGCCCCCGCCCACCCCGCCCCGCCTCGGCTCCCGCCCGGCCTCCCCACCACCTCCGTCTCACGATCCGGATAGCCCGTCTTCCACTACGAGACCAGAGCGGTGCGGCGAAGGACTACCATCGAGGGGAAACACCCGTAACGATGGGAGCCCGCCCCATGCCAGCCCTACGCTCACGCACCGTCACCCACGGCAGGAACATGGCCGGCGCGCGCGCCCTCATGCGCGCCACCGGTGTGGAGCGCGAGGACTTCGGCAAACCCATCGTGGCCGTGGCCAACAGCTTCACCGAGTTCGTCCCGGGCCACGTCCACCTGCGCGAGGTGGCCGAGGTCGTCGCGAACGCGATCCGCGAGGCGGGCGGCGTCCCCCGCGAGTTCAACTCCATCGCCGTGGACGACGGCATCGCCATGGGCCACGGCGGCATGCTCTACTCCCTGCCCAGCCGCGAGCTGATCGCCGACTCGGTCGAGTACATGGTCAACGCGCACTGCGCCGACGCCCTGGTGTGCGTGTCCAACTGCGACAAGATCACCCCCGGCATGCTGCTGGCCGCGCTGCGCCTGAACATCCCCACGGTGTTCGTCTCCGGCGGCCCCATGGAGGCGGGCAAGGTCACGGTGGTCGACGGCACCGCCACCACCGTGCGCAAGCTGGACCTGATCAACCCCATGATCGCCGCGGCCGACGAGAGCGTCTCCCAGGCCGAGCTGGACGAGATGGAGGAGGCGGCCTGCCCGACCTGCGGTTCCTGCTCGGGCATGTTCACCGCCAACTCGATGAACTGCCTCACCGAGGCGATCGGCCTGGCCCTGCCCGGCAACGGCACCGTGCTGGCCACCCACACCGCCCGCCGCGCCCTGTACGAGGACGCCGGACGCCTGGTCGTGGAGGCCGCCAAGCGCTACTACGAGGACGACGACGCCTCCGTCCTGCCGCTGTCCATCGCCACCCCCGAGGCCTTCGGCAACGCCATGGCCCTGGACGTGGCCATGGGCGGCTCCACCAACACGATCCTGCACCTGCTGGCCGCCGCCACCGAGGCGGGCGTCGGCTTCGGCCTGCCCGAGATCGACGCGGTCTCGCGCCGGGTGCCGTGCCTGTGCAAGGTCGCGCCGAACACCGAGAAGTACCACATCGAGGACGTGCACCGGGCGGGCGGCATCCCCTCCATCCTGGGCGAGCTGGCCCGCGGCGGGCTGCTGGACACCTCCCTGCCCACGGTGCACGGCAAGACGATCGGCGAGTTCGTCGCCGAGTGGGACATCGCCTCCGACACCGTCCTGCCCGAGGCCGTGGAGCTGTTCCACGCCGCTCCCGGCGGGAGGCGCACGACCAAGGCCTATTCGCAGAGCACGCGCTGGGACACCCTGGACACCGACCGGGAGAAGGGCTGCATCCGCTCCGTCGAGCACGCCTACACCAAGGACGGCGGGCTGGCGGTGCTGTTCGGCAACCTCGCCCCGGACGGCGCGATCGTCAAGACCGCGGGCGTGGAGGAGGAGCTGTGGACCTTCTCCGGCCCCGCCAAGGTGTTCGAGTCCCAGGAGGACGCCGTCGACGGCATCCTCAACAAGCGGATCGAGCCCGGTGACGTGGTGGTCATCCGCTACGAGGGCCCCAAGGGCGGACCGGGCATGCAGGAGATGCTGTACCCGACGAGCTTCCTCAAGGGCCGCGGCCTGGGCAAGGCCTGCGCGCTCATCACCGACGGCCGCTTCTCCGGCGGCACCTCGGGGCTGTCCATCGGCCACGCCTCCCCCGAGGCCGCCGCGGGCGGCGACATCGCCCTGGTGGAGGACGGCGACGTCATCAGCATCGACATCCCCAACCGGGGCATCGTGCTGGAGGTCTCCGAGGAGGAGCTCGACGCGCGCCGCGAGCGCCTGGTCAAGGAACTGGGCAGGTTCCGGCCGCGCGACCGCCAGCGCCCGGTGACGGCGGCGCTGCGCGCCTACGCGGCCATGGCGACCTCGGCCTCGACCGGCGCCGCGCGCGACGTGTCCCAGGTCGAGAGGTAGACGGGGAGGGACGGCCGGTCCGCCCCTCCCCCTCAGGAGCAGCAGCCGCCCCCGCAGCACCCTCCGCCGGAGGGCGCGGGGGCGGACGCGCGTCCGCCCACCGCCACGGTGGACAGGAGCCGGACCGTGTCGCCGTGCCCCTGCGGACAGGTCGCCGGGTCGCCGGCCTGCGCCATCGGACGGGAGAGCTCGAAGGTGTCGCCGCACTCGCGGCAGCGGAAGTCGTATCTGGGCATGCGGTCAGAATACGACCGCCCCCCGGCGCGTGCGCCGGGGGGCGGTCGGGGTCTGCGGCGGCGCCGGGTGGGACGCGAGGGCCCGGCTTCGCCGGATCAGGCCGCCAGGTGGGCCATGTACGGCTCCCACTGGGGGTCGCCGTGGAGGTCTCCGTTGATCAGACGCCAGTGGGGACCCTTGGGCACCTTGGGGGTCACGTGCAGCTCCCAGCCGAGTTCGTCCAGGAACTTGTCGGCCTTGCGGTGGTTGCACGGCTTGCACGCGGCGACCACGTTCTCCCACACGTGTGCACCGCCGCGGCTGCGCGGGATGACGTGGTCGATGGTCTCGGCCTTCTTCCCGCAGTAGCCGCAGGTGTGCCTGTCGCGCCGCATGAGGGCCACCCGGGTGAGGGGCACTCTGCGGCTGTAGGGGACGCTGATGTAGCGTCGGAGCCGGATGACCGACGGCACGTCGTAGGAGCGTGTCGCCGAGTGCAGTATCGCGCCCGCGTCGTCCTGGTGGACGACCTCCGCCTTCTCTCTCAGGACGAGAAGGATCGCCCTGCGCAGGGGCAGTGTCGTCAGTGGTTCGAAGCTGGCGTTGAGCAGCAGCACGTGGCGGCGGGCGGTCCCTGTGCCACCCTCCCGGCTGCCTCGGGCGCTCATCGCGTCGCCCCAGCCGTCGTCTGTGACGACCGTGTCTCCTCCCCGGCCAGCCGATCGGCCAGCCAGGAGACCTCCCTGTGCACCGATCCGAGGATCGATGGTTCCGTACGCCTTGCCACACGGACCTCCCGGTGGTCCCGCCGAGTTGCGTCCCGCATTCAGTTTGCGTGGTCGGACCGCTCCGGCGCCACCCCAATTTGCGCTGGGCCGCCCAGAAACCGGGTGCTCTCCCTTTTCCCGCTCCCATTGTGCGATGGCGGCGCTCCGTTTCACCCTGGCGCCGCGCCGGGCACATCCGGTTGGAGAGCGGTGGATAGAGTGCGAAGTATGCGTGAACTCCGCTACCCCCCGGCCGCACGGCTGGACATCATCGAGAACCTGCACGGCCACACGGTCGGTGACCCCTACCGGTGGCTGGAGGACGGCGATTCGGCGGAGACCAAGGAGTGGGCCACCGCGCAGGACGCCCTGTACACCGAGGTCTCCTCGCGGTTCGCGACACGGAACTGGTTCGCCGACCAGGTGCGGTCCCTGCTGGGCGCCGGAAGCGTCGGGGCACCCGTGTGGCGGGGCGACCGCCGCTTCTTCGTCCGGCGCACCGCCGACCAGGAGCACGGCGTGCTCTACGTCCAGGACGGCGACGGCCCCGAGCGCGTGCTGGTGGACCCCGGGGCGCTCGACCCCCAGGGGCTGACCACCCTGGACGCCTGGAAGGCCGACCACTCCGGCGCGCTCCTGGCCTACCAGCTCTCCGAGGGCGGCGACGAGGAGTCGGTGCTGCGCGTCGTGGACGTCGCCAGCGGTGACCTGGTGGACGGGCCCGTCGAGCGGGTCCGTTACAGCCCGATCGCGTGGCTGCCCGACTCCTCGGCCTTCTACTACGTACGGCGGCTCCCCCCGGAGGAGGTGCCCGAGGGCGAGGGGAGCTACCACCGCCGCGTCTACCTGCACCGCCTGGGCACCCCCGCCGACCAGGACGTCCTGGTCTTCGGCGAGGGCCGCGACAAGACCGAGTACTTCACCCCGGTCGTGAGCCGGGACGGGCGCTGGCTGGTGCTGCTCGCCAACCGCGGCACCTCGGCGGCCACCGACGCCTGGATCGCCGACCTGTCCGAGGGGAGCCTGGAGGCGCCGCGCCTGGTCCCGTTCCAGGAGGGCGTGGACGCGTCCCTGTACCCGCACGTGGGCCGGGACGGGCGCCTGTACCTGTTCACCGACCGGGACGCCCCGCGCGGGCGCCTGTGCGTGGCCGACCCCGCCGACCCCGGGTACGAGAACTGGACCACCCTGGTCCCGGAGGACCCCGAGGCGGTGCTGGAGGGGTACGCGGTGCTGGACGGCCCCGGGATGGAGCGGCCCGAGCTGCTGGTCTCGCGCAGCCGCCACGCCGTCAGCGAGATCACCCGGCACGACCTGGCCACCGGCGGGTTCCTGGGCGGGCTGGACATGCCCGGCCTGGGCACCGTGGGCGGACTCGTCGAACGCCCCGAGGGCGGGCACGAGGTGTGGTTCGGCTACACCGACAACACCCACCCCTCGTCGGTGTACCACTACGACGCGCTCTCGGGAGGGGTGTCGCTGTGGGCCGACCCCCCCGGCGACATCGACCTGCCCGACGTGCGGGTGGAGCAGGTCACCTACACCTCCCGGGACGGCACGGCCGTGCGCATGCTGGTGGTCTCGCCCCAGGCGCCCGCCGAGGGGCCGCGGCCGACCATCCTGTACGGGTACGGGGGCTTTCGCATCTCCCTCACGCCCGCCTACTCGGCGGTGGCGCTGGCCTGGGTGCGCGCGGGCGGCGTGTACGCCGTCGCCAACCTGCGCGGCGGCCTGGAGGAGGGTGAGGAGTGGCACCGGGCGGGCATGCTCGCCGACAAGCAGAACGTCTTCGACGACTGCGCGGCGGCGGCCGAGCACCTGGTCGCCACCGGGGTGACCGACCCCGAACACCTGTCCGTCATGGGCGGCAGCAACGGCGGGCTGCTGGTGGGGGCCATGGTCACCCGGCGCCCGGACCTGTTCACCGCCGCGGTCTGCTCGGCCCCGCTGCTGGACATGGTCCGCTACGAGCGGTTCGGGCTGGGCCAGCTGTGGAACGTCGAGTACGGCACCGCCGACGACCCCGAGCAGCTGGGGTGGCTGCTGGGCTACTCGCCCTACCACAACGTGCGCGAGGGCACCCGCTACCCGGCGACGCTGTTCACCGTGTTCGACAACGACACCCGCGTGGACCCGCTGCACGCGCGCAAGCTGTGCGCGCTGATGCAGCACGCCACGGCGGCCGCGCCCGAGGAGCGGCCGGTCCTGCTGCGCCGGGAGTCGGAGGTGGGCCACAGCTCGCGGTCGGTGAGCCGCAGTGTGGCGCTCAACTCCGAGCAGCTGGCCTTCCTCGCCCACCACCTGGGACTCTCCGTGGACTGACCCGCCCTCCCCGGTGTCCGCCTCCGCGAGAGCAACAACACAGGAATCGGACACCGGGGACCGCCCGTTCCCCCGGGCGGCGTTGAGACAATCGAAGGGACCCGCCCCCCGGGAGAACAGCGCGAGAGGATCCGGACGTGACACAGACCGAGACCGGAGCCGCCGGCGCCCGAACGGCCGGGCCCCGCAGGCACGTGCACCTCGCGCAGGTCCGCTACGCCGACCTCGACCCGCAGCACCACGTCAACAACGTGCGGATGCTGACCTACCTGGAGGACGCCCGGGTGTCCTTCCTGCGCTACGGCGGCGTCGTCGAGGACGACGAGGTCTTCGGCGCCATGGTGGTGGCCCGCCAGGAGGCGGACTACGTGGCCCCGCTGCTGCCCCGGTCCGAGCCGGTGCGCGTGGAGCTGTGGGTGACCGAGGTGCGCAACGCCAGCTTCACGCTGGCCTACGAGATCCGCGACGAGACCACGGTGTACCTGCGGGCCAGGACGGTGCTGGTCGGTTTCGACGTGCCCACGCAGAGCGCCCGGCGCCTCAACGACGTCGAGCGCGCCCTCCTCGCCGACTACGCCTGAGCGCCGTGGGGACCGGGCGGCCCGGCCCCGGCGGCGGCGTCACTTCAGGGAGATGGTGACGGCCTCGCCGTCGTCGTCCCCGTCGTCCCCCTTGGCGGACACCGAGACCCGGGTCGGGTTGGCCACCTCGGGGGCGGTGGTCTCCTCGGGCACGTTCACCATGCTGTGCGCGGCCATGACCATGTACTCCCACAGCTGGCGCTCTAGGGCCTCGTGCAGGTCCAGGGAGTCCACGGCGGCGCGCATGTGCTTGAGCCACAGGTCGCGCTCGGTGGCGCCGACGCGGAAGGGCACGTGCCGCATGCGCAGCCGGGGGTGTCCCCGGCGCTCGTTGTAGGTGCGGGGGCCGCCCCAGTACTGGATGAGGAACAGGCGCAGGCGCTCCTCGGCGGGGCCGAGGTCCTCCTCGGGGTACATGGGCCGCAGTACGGGGTCGTCGGCCACGCCCTCGTAGAAGCGGCGGACCAGGCGGGTGAAGGTCTCCTCACCGCCCACGGCCTCGTAGAACGTCATACGCACGGGCTCGTCGCCCGCGCTCTGCTGGGAATCGCGCGCGGAAGTCATCGCCCCCAGGGTATGCGAACGCCCCCGCTGCGACGAGTCGTGCGCCGGGGCGGGAACACGGGGGCCCGTGGCCGGACCGAGCGGTCCGGCCACGGGCCCGGAGTGCCGCGTTCCCGAGGGTCCGTGCCGTCAGTCGCGGGTGAGCTTGCGGTGGGTGACCGCGTGCGGGCGCGCGGCGTCGGGGCCCAGGCGCTCGATCTTGTTCTTCTCGTAGGACTCGAAGTTGCCCTCGAACCAGTACCAGGAGGCGTCGCCCTCCCAGGCGAGGATGTGCGTGGCGACGCGGTCGAGGAACCAGCGGTCGTGGGAGGTGATCACGGCGCAGCCGGGGAAGTCCAGCAGCGCGTTCTCCAGCGAGCCGAGGGTCTCCACGTCCAGGTCGTTGGTGGGCTCGTCCAGAAGCAGCAGGTTGCCGCCCTGCTTGAGGGTGAGCGCCAGGTTCACGCGGTTGCGCTCACCGCCGGAGAGCACCCCGGAGGGCTTCTGCTGGTCCGAGCCCTTGAAGCCGAACGCGGCGACGTAGGCGCGGCTGGGGATCTCGACCTTGCCGACCTCGATGAAGGTCTCGCCGTCGGAGATGGTCTCCCAGACGTTCTTGGTGTCGTCGATGCGGCCCCGGTACTGGTCGACGTAGGAGATCTCGACGGTGTCGCCGATGTTGATCCTGCCCTGGTCGGGGGTCTCCTCGCCGACGATCATCTTGAACAGCGTCGTCTTGCCGACACCGTTGGGGCCGATGACGCCGACGATGCCGTTGGGCGGCAGCGAGAAGCTCAGGTCCTCGATGAGCACGCGGTCGTCGAACCCCTTGCTGAGGTTCTTGACCTCGACCACGGTGTTGCCCAGGCGCGGACCCGGCGGGATCTGGATCTCCTCGAAGTCCAGCTTGCGGGTCTTGTCGGCCTCGGCGGCCATCTCCTCGTAGCGCTGGAGGCGGGCCTTGCTCTTGGTCTGGCGGGCCTTGGCGTTGGAGCGGACCCACTCCAGCTCGTCCTTGAGCCGCTTGGCCTTCTTGGCGTCCTTCTGTCCCTCGACCTTCAGGCGGGCCTGCTTGGTCTCCAGGTAGGTGCTGTAGTTGCCCTCGTAGGGGTAGAACTGGCCCCGGTCCAGCTCCAGGATCCACGTGGCGACGTGGTCCAGGAAGTACCTGTCGTGTGTGATCGCGACGATGGTGCCGGGGTACTTGGCCAGGTGCTGCTCCAGCCAGTTCACGCTCTCGGCGTCCAGGTGGTTGGTGGGCTCGTCGAGCAGCAGCAGGTCGGGCTGCTCCAGCAGCAGCTTGCACAGGGCCACACGGCGCTTCTCGCCACCGGAGAGCTGGGTGACGGAGGCGTCGCGGGGCGGGCAGCGCAGCGCGTCCATCGCCTGCTCCAGCTGGCTGTCCAGGTCCCAGGCGCCCCGGTGGTCGAGCTGCTCCTGGAGCTTGCCCATCTCCTCGAGCAGGTCGTCGGAGTAGTCCGTCGCCATCTGCTCGGCGATCTCGTTGAAGCGGTTCAGCATCGCCTTGGTCTCGGCGACGCCGTCCTCGACGTTCTCCAGGACGTTCTTGTCCGGGTCGAGGTGGGGTTCCTGCGCGAGCAGGCCGACGGTGAAACCGGGCATGAGCCTCGCCTCGCCGTTGGACGGCTGCTCGATGCCGGCCATGATCTTCAGAAGCGTCGACTTACCCGCACCGTTGGGGCCCACGACGCCGATCTTGGCTCCGGGCAGGAACGACCCCGAAACGTTGTCCAGGACGACCTTGTCGCCGTGCGCCTTGCGCACGTTGTTCATGGTGTAGATGTACTCCGGCATGCCTCCAAGCCTAGGGTGTCGCGGACAATGCCCCCGCCATGTCCCGGGCGTCGCAAGCCGGTTGCGCACGGGGTCCCGCCGGGTCGGGCGGCGGCGACCGCCGGACGCCCCCTGCCGCCCCGCGGGCTGCGGGCTGCGGCGCGAACGGTCCCCGCCGACCCGTGGGGCGGCCGGACGACGGCGGCCCCGTCCCGCGCGACCGCCGCGGCGCGGCGCCCGGTGTTCACCCCCGAGTCCTCGGACGTACGCCCGGCGGTCCCGGCCGCGCTCCCCCCGGGGCTGCGCGCCCGTTTACTCCTGCGGCCGCTCACTCCTCGCGCGCAGCCAGCGGGGGGTGAACTCCCGCCAGCGCTCCACGGGCAGACCCCAGGCCAGGGCCCGGCTCATCAGCACCGCCATGGAGTAGCCGGGATCGGCGGCCAGGGCCACGTCCAGCGCCGCGGCGGCCAGCGGCTCGTCCCCGCGCTGCCAGGCCGCGACCGCCAGGAGCGAGGCGGGCGCCGCGCGCTGGTGCCGGGGCAGGTGGCGGGTGACCCGGCCCCACAGCTCCTGGTGCGCGGGCGCCGCCTCGGCGGTGATACGCGCCCACGCCTCGTCGCGCACCCGGATCTGGCCGAGGTAGACCCCGAGCCAGGCCAGCTCCTCCCGGCCGGTGGGTCCCCGGCCCGCCCGCTCGGCCCGCACCGCCGCCAGCACGGCGCTCAGGCCCCGGTCGGTGAGGGCGCCCCGCATCCCCTGCTCCAGGAGCCGCCGGGCGCGCGCCTGCACCTCCTCGGCGACCGCGTCCATCGCGGCCCGTTCGAGGCCGTGCACGGGGCGCAGGACCTCCCGCACCCGTTCGGCCTCGGCCGTGACCGCCGAGAGCGGCTGCACCGGGACGATCCCGTGCAGGACCGCACTGGCCGGGACGGTGGAGCTGTCCACGTTGACGACGGTCCCCTCGACCGGACAGCAGTCGGCCCGGGCGCAGGTGTAGGACCAGTACCGGCCGCCGGTGACCCGCAGGGCGTCGACGACGGCCAGGTTCCGTCCCCGGGCCGCGGACAGGATCCTGTCGACGTGGGGGGTGACCCGTTCGGGCGGCCCGTAGGCCACGACCACCAGGGCTGTGCAGCCCTCCGCGACGGCCATGTCGACGGGGACCGCCGCGCGTGCCAGCGGGTCACCGGCGGCGGTCAGCCGGTCCAGGTCGCCGCAGAACGCCGAGTGCACGCCCTTGTCGCGCACGGCCAGGACCACGATCCCCGGATCGGGCGGCGTTCCCACCAGGTAGGGCAGGGTCGCGATGATGTCGGTCGGGTTGGTGAGGGTGAGGGCGGGGCCGCCCGGCTCCGTCCCGCCGGGGCCCCGGGGCGGGGGGAGGGGGACGCCGTCGGCCGGGGAGCGCCCGGACGCGGAGGCGCCGTCGGGGTGTCGCGCGGAGTCGAGGGGGTTCGGGGGGTCGGAGGGTCCGAGGGAGTGGTGCGGCTGGTCAGAGTGCATATCTTCACGGTGCGTGACCACGCGGGTCCGACGCAACGCCCTTCTTCGCGCTGTGGACAACTCCGCAGGACCACAGAATCGCAGGTCAGGGAAGTTCGTTGTGCTCGTTGGTGTCCGGGGGGCCCGTGCGACCGGAGATCGTCCCTCCCCGCGGCCCCGGGATCTTGCCTCCGGCCCCGGGGCGTCCGGCGGGCAGGCACACGCGGTTGCGGCCGGTCTCCTTGGCCCGGTAGAGCGCGAGGTCGGCGGCGGTGAGCAGCTCCACCAGGTCGTTGCCGTGGTCGCCGCTGACGGCCGCGCCGATCGAGATGGTGATGGACACCGGCACGTCGTCCACCGCGATCTCCATGCGCCCCACCTCGGAGCGCAGGCGCTCGGCGGCCCGCCAGGCCTCGGCGGTGTCGGAACCGGGCAGCAGCACCACGAACTCCTCGCCGCCGAAGCGGCCGAGCAGGTCGGACTGGCGCAGCTGCTGGGCGATGGTGGTGGCCACGCCGAGCAGCACCTGGTCGCCGAACAGGTGCCCGTGGTTGTCGTTGACCCTCTTGAAGTGGTCGATGTCGATGATCAGCACCGCCGCCCTGCCCCGGGAGGAGCGGGCCCTGGCGATCTCCACCGACGCCTCCTGCTCCCAGGTGGGGGCGTTGAGCAGGCCGGTCTTGGGATCGGTCCGCGCGGCCATCTGGAGCTGCTGGTACAGCAGGCTGCGCTGGAGCAGCAGCACCGGGGGGACCGCGATGACCAGGAGGAACAGCGACAGGTGGGCGAGGATGGCGACGGTGACGCCGACACATAACTCGACGGCGTCCACGGTGAAGGCCTCGCGGTCCCACATGGGCCGGAGGGTGTGCCCGGGTCCGCTGCTGATCCGCGCCGCCACCGCGACGAGCAGGTTGTTGAGGACGGTGAACCCCGCGCAGCACAGCACGGCGACGAGCACGCCCGGACCCGTGGTCAGGTGTTCGTGGGCGCCGGGGGTGCCGCCGAGCCCGTCGACGAGGCCGCCGCCCCAGAAGGAGTGCCAGGCCACCGAGGCGAGGAACCCGGACAGGGCGATGGAGGCGGCGTTGAACACCCGCCGGTGGAGCAGGGCCCGGCGCGTGCGGTACTGGAGCATCAGGAAGACGGGCACCGGGAGGATCAGCGCGTACAGGGGCGGCAGCAGGAGGACGGCCGGGAACCACCAGGCGCCCAGGAAGTCCCGGTTGATCCCGGCCGGCGTGCCGAGGCGGCGGCTCGCCTCCACGCAGAGCACGGCTCCCACCGACAGCGCGGCCAGGGTGACCAGGTCCATCACGGCGGGGGCGGTCAGCGCCACCGCACCTCCGAACAGGAACAGCGTCGCGGACACGAGCAGCGCCATGTAGACGATCAGTCCGCGGGGCTGTTGGAGGATCGGCCAGCGTGGACGTTCGTCCTCGGGACGCCCGGTCGGCGCGATCGGCTTCTCCGAGATGCTCACCGTTTCGCCCCCCTCCTCACATCGCTCTCCACCGTCGACTCCTACACCCGCCTCTGATGGGTCCACCGCCTCCCACGGTTCTCCCTTCGACGGGTCCGATTCGCCGCGCGTTCCCCTACGGTGCCATTCGGTTACGACGACCGGGCGTCGGGGCCCGGCGACGGTGCGGCACGCCCGTCCCGCGACCACTCCCACTTTACATTACGTTGGGTAATAACTTAATTGCTGATTGTGTGATCGCCGTGGGTAACGGCGTATGGGTGCGGACACCCGGTTTTCGCGGGGTTGGGATCAGCGGGGATCTAGGGCATCCTGCCCTAGGGACCCACCACGGTAGCCACTCTGTGGCACGGAGTGTCGACCGCCTGGCATCCCGGCCGTCCGGGTCCTCACGGCACTCACTACAAGGAGCACACATGTACAGCGGTACCCAGTGGGTCTAGAACCCGTTACAGCTGAGTGAAGATCACCGGGGACGGGCGGCGCGGTGCCGCCCGTCCCCGGCCTCGAGAACGCGGTGGGGGCTCCGGTCGGGACGGTCCACGCCCCTCCGGCCCCGGCGTCAGTCCGCCGTCCTGGCCACCTCGTAGGCCGTCCGGAACGCCCGGTACCTGGCCAGTTCGGCCTCCATCGGCTCCACCACGCGCAGAGCGGCGATCTCCCGGACCCGGGCGGAAGCGGTCCTCTCCACGTCCTCGCGGCGCTGGACCGCGGCCACCTCCACGAGGTTCCCGCAGCCCACCCCGGTCAGCCACCCCACCAGCAGGGCCGCGACCACCAGGACGCCGGAGTAGGCGGCGAACACCGGGTCGTCGAACGCCCGCAGGCCGGTGATGCCGCCGCCCGCCCAGCTCAACAGGGTCACGACGGCCCAGGCCAGGCCCAGGCCCGCGACCGCGAGCAGCGCGTACTGGGCGGCGCGTGCGGCCTTCCACCACGCCGGGCTCTGGTCGGGGTCGCCGACCGCCCCGGCGACGGCCTGCCCCAGTTCGGCGGGGAGCTCGGGGACGGCGCCGCGTGCCGCGGCGCGCATCCGGCGGCGCCAGAGCGGGGGCATCCCCTCCGAGACGCTGTCGGCGGCCTCGCCCAGAGCGGTCTCCAGCTCGGCCTCGTGCGCGTCCACCGGGCCGCCCACACCGCCTCCGCTGTCACGGCGCAGGAAGTCCAGCTGGACCGCGGCGAGCGGGTCCTTGCGCAGCCGCACCGAGCGGCGGGCCACCGGCCAGCCGACCCGGCGTCTGCCGCGCCGGACGTCGTTGGTCTCGGTGACGTCGGCGACCGCCGCCACACCGGCCGCCTTGGCCAGGCCGTCCTGGACGCGGACGCGCACCTCGGACGGGACCGCCTCGGGTACGGAGCCCTCGCCGTGGAACTCCCCGAAGGGCTCGACCACCTGGTCCAGGTCGGCGGCCAGGCGGTCCACCAGCGCGCGCCGCTCGCTCACCGTCTCGGCGAGGAACTCGCGCAGCTCCCGGATGCCCTGGCCCGTGAGCGTGGAGGTGGTGATCACCCGCGGGTGCACCCCCGACTCCGTCTCCAGCAGGCGGCGCAGGTCGGTGAGCAGCTCCTCCAGCTCGTCGGTCTCGACCTTGTCGACCTGGTTGAGGACGGCGACGGTGACCGCGCCGTGCCCGGCCATCTGGGCCAGGTAGCGGTGGTGCACCGCGGCGTCGGCGTACTTCTGCGGGTCGAGCACCCACACCAGCAGGTCGACCGAGCCGATGAGCCGGTCGGCCTCGGCGGTGTGCATGCTGCGGACCGAGTCGTGGTCGGGCAGGTCGAGCAGGACCAGGCCGGTCAGCTCGGAGTTGCCCGTGTCCAGGACGCTGGTGCGCGAGTGTCGGTAGCGGGTCGGGACGCCCAGCCAGCCCAGGAGGGCGTCGGCCCCCTCGTGGCCCCACACGCAGGCGTGCGCCTTGGAGGTGGTGGGCCGGGTGACGCCGGTCTGCGACAGCTGGAGTCCGCACAGGGCGTTGAACAGCGAGGACTTGCCGCTACCGGTGCCGCCCGCCAGGGCGACCACCGTGTGGTCGCCCGACAGCCGCAGCCGGGCCCCCGCGTGGTCGAGCAGCTGGGTGGACCGGGCGACGAGTTCCTGGGGCAGGTCGTCGCGGCCCAGTTCGGTGAGGGTGGACAGCGCGTCCAGGCGCTCGATCAGCTCGGCCCGGGTGGTGGAGCGGGTGGGGCGCCAGGTGTCGTGGGTGGTGGGACGGTACTCCTCGTCCTCCTCAGCGCCGTCCTCGGCGGCGGTGTCGGCGCCCACGGCGCGGAAGGCCCCGGAGACCGCGGAGGGACCGGGGACGCGGCGGGGCAGCGGCTCGGGCCCCTCCGGGGCGTCGGCGTCCGACGCCGGCTCCTCGGACCCCTCGGACCCCTCGGACGCGTCCGGGCGCGGTCCGGCGCCGGCCTCCTCCCCGTGCCCGTCCCGCCCGTCCCCGTCCTGCCCGGGGGTCCGGGCGGACGTGCCGGAGCGGACGCTGCGAGGGGAGGCGTCCGGGGCGCCGGGGGCCCGGTCGTCGCCGTCCCCGTCGTCCGGCTGCCGGCCGACGGCCGGGAAGGCGCCGGTGGTGCGCCCGGCGATACGGGTGTCGTCGACCGCCTCGGCGAGGCTGCCCACCCATCCGGCGAGCCCGTCGGGGTCCTCGTGGTCCTCGTGTTCCTCCGCGGCGGCACGGCGGCCACCCTCCCGCTCCCTGTCGGGGAGGGAGCGGACGTGGCGGCCGGAGCGCCGCTGCCCGCCCGGGGACGGGGCCGGATCCTCCGCCTCCGCGTCCGGAGCGTGCGGAGCCTCCTGGTCGCCCTGCGCGGCCCCGCGCGGGGTCGCGGCGCCCGAGGGGTCCGGGTATCCCGCGATGCCGTCGTAGGAGGGCTCCTCGGAGCCCTCCTCGGGCACGGCGTGGTCGGGGTGCTCGGGGACCGGCACGGTGTACCCGCGCCAGGGCCCGGACGCCGCGTCGCCGCGGGGGCGCCCGTCGTCACCGGCGCCGGACGCGCTCTGTCCGCTCTCGCGGTCCTCGCCCTCGGCGCGGGCTCGCGCACCGGGCTCCCCGTGCTTGTGCGCGGGGTTCCACTGAGTCGTCATCGTGCAATCTCAAGGTTGTACGTGGCCTGGTAGAGCTGGACGGCGCTGTCCTCGGACGGGATTCCGGCCGCCGCCAGGGCGCTGTCGAAGGGCACGCGCTCGCGGTCGAGCAGCCCCAGGACGCGCTGGCGCAGGTCGTCCCGTGCCGCTGCGCCAATGCTACGCAGTGACTGGGCGCCGAACAGCCCCTTGAGCAGGCGCTGCGGGGAGGGGCCGGAGGCGTCGGCCGCGTGGGCGCCGCCTCCGGAACGGGACCGCTCGTAGCCGAGCAGGTCGATGATCAGGACCAGGGCGACGACGTCGTGGTCGAAGGTGACGAACCGCGCCACGGAGCGCTTGGTGGCTCCGCTGGCGGTGGTCATCTCGGCGACGCCGCGCTGCCACTCGGCGATCTCCTGGCGGATCTGCTGCGAGAGCAGTCCGGTTCCGGGCTGGTTGAGGGCCTTGGAGGCCAGGTCACCGGCGCCGGGCACCTGGCGCCACCTCTGCTCGATCTCGTCGGAGGCGCGTTCGCAGGCGGAGACCACCAGGGCCTCCAGGGCGTCGCGGACGGCGCGCTCCAGGGCGCCCACCCGCTGGCCCCGCTCGGCCTGCTCGGCGCGGCCGCCCCTGCGGGTGCGCCTGCCGCGCGGGCGCAGGCTCCTGGTGAGCTCTCCGCTGGCGGCCACCTCCTGCCAGCGGGCCAGCAGCGTTCCGCGCAGCAGGGAGCCGTCGGCCAGGCTGGTGTCGACGCGGTCGCGGGCGGCGGCGTAGGAGTCGTCGACGGCGGTGGCGAGGGTGCGCCCGGTCTCGATCTGCGTCTCCACCCGGCGGGCCAGTTCGGGCACCCGCGTGCGGAAGCTGTCGATGACGCCGATGAAGGTGCGCCGTGAGACGCGGTCGCGCTGCTCGGCCTCGCCCGCCACCTCCGCCAGGTAGTCGCGGATGTGGTCGGCGACGTTGGAGGTGAAGCGCTCGTCCCGGATCTGGTCGGTCTCGGGGATGGCGAACCGGGCGGCCGCGCCCAGCCCGTTGGCCTCCAGCATCGCGCCGAAGTGGTCCAGGAGCTGCCGCCTGCCCCTGCGCGGCACCCGGGAGAGCACCACGGCCAGGGAGGTGTCGCGGTCGCGGGCGACCTGGAGGAACTCCCACACGCGCGCGTCGGCGTAGCGGCTGCTGGTGGTGACGAACACCCACAGGTCGGCGGCGTCGAGGAACTTGGCCGCGAACTCGTGGTGCGCGGCGACGGCGGAGTCGACGTCGGGGGTGTCGAGCAGGGCCACGCCCGGGGGCATGGCCTCGGTGGCGGCGAGCACGAGCATGCCGTCCTTGCCCGGCATCGCCAGACCCTGCTGGCGCACGCGCGGCAGGGACGGGATGAAGGAGGCCTCGCTGAACCAGTCGACGTCGGCGGGGTTGCAGGCCAGGACGGGGCTGTTGGTGGTGGGGCGGCGTACGCCCGTGGTGGTGACCTGTTCGCCGACCAGGCTGTTGACCAGGGTGGACTTGCCCGCTCCGGTGGATCCGGCGACCGCGATCAGCAGCGGGATGTCGGGACGGCGGACCCGGGGCAGGACGTAGTCGGAGAGCTGGGCCAGCACGTCCGTCTGGAGTGCGCGGCCCTCCTCGGCGCTGGGCAGGCCCTCGGCGAACTCCAGGTCCCGGATGTGCTTGCGCAGTGCTTCCAGGACCTGTTCGAAGTGGTTCTCGTCGGGTTGGGGGGCGCGGTGCTTGGCCGGTCCGGCCGGGAGCGGAACGGTGGGCCCCCGCCGGGCGCCGGCGGCCGCGGTGTCCGCCTCGCGCGCGGGTGCGGAGCCCTGGGCGGGCTGTTCGGAGGTGGCGGCCGGTCCGGTTCCGAACCGGTCCGGAGCGCCGGGACCGTTGGTCCCCGGTGCGGCCGACGGCCGGGTCATGATCGGTGTGCCCTCCTCATCGGTGCTGAAGGTCCCCGCCGCGGAGCGACGTACGCCGCGGGCGGAGGTCTCACTGGAGATCGCGCCCGGTCGCCAGTCGACGGGTCTCGAACTGGGTCCCCGTGTGCAGTATGTCAAGATCCCGCGCTGTTTTGACCACTTCTCCGATGATCACCACCGCCGGGGGTCGCACTCCGGCCGATCGGGCCGAGGCGGCGATGGTGGCCAGCGTACCGGTGACGGTCCGCTGCCCCGGCAGCGTGGCCTCCTGTACCACCGCCACGGGGGTGTCGGCGGACCTGCCGTGGGAGACGAGGGCCTCGGCGATCGCCTCGATCCGCTCCACTCCCATGAGGACGACGACGGTACCGCCGGCGCGGGCGAGTCCGGCCCAGTCGACCGTGGAGCGGTCGTCCCCCGGGGGCACGTGCGCGGAGACGATGTGCAGGTCCTGGGCCACGCCGCGGTGGGTGGCGGGGATGCCCGCGCTGGCCGGGGCGGCGAGCGCGCTGGTCACACCGGGCACGGCGATGACGGGGATCCCCGCGGCGGCGCAGGCCGCGGCCTCCTCGCCGCCGCGGCCGAACAGGAAGGAGTCACCGCCCTTGAGCCGCACCACGAACTTCCCGCTCCCGGCGCGGTCGACCAGGATCGCGTTGATCTCCTCCTGGGTCATGGACCGGCCGTAGGGGATCTTGGCGGCGTCGACGATCTCGACGTCGGCGGGCAGGCGGTCCAGCAGGGATGTGGGGGCGAGCCGGTCGACCACCACCACGTCGGCCTGGGAGAGGAGCTGCTGCCCCCGGACCGTGATCAGGCCGGGGTCGCCGGGGCCGCCTCCCACGAGCGCGACGCCGCGCAGGCGCTCGCGTCCGCGGCGGGCGTCGAGGGTGCCGTCGGCGAGTCCGTCGATGACGGCGTCGCGCAGTCCGGCCGAGCGCCGGGGGTCGCCGGAGGCGACGACGCCCACGGTGATCCCGGCCGCGCTGCCGCTGGCGGGGGTCCAGGCGGAGGAGGCGTGCCGGTCGTCGGCGCGCACGCACCACACGCGGGCGTTCTCGGCCTCCTCGGCGACGGCCGCGTTGACGCCGGGGTCGTCGGTGGCGGCGTGCACGAGCCAGTAGGCGGGGGCGTCCGGCCCCGCGACGTCTCCCGCGGCGTAGGGGCGCCGGTGCCAGGTCAGGCGTCCGGCCGAGGTGAGGTCCTCCAGGGCCGCCGAGGCCTCGGGGGCGATGAGGGTGACGCGGGCCCCGGCCTCGATCAGTACGGGGATGCGGCGCTGGGCGACCCTGCCCCCTCCCACGACGAGGACGTCGCGCCCCTGCATGCGCAAACCAAGGAGATAGGTCATGTGTCGCGCCCCTTCGGTCGTCCGTGCCGGTCCCCGGCGACGACGGCGGGGCGCTGGCGGAGGAGGACCGCCAGCCGCCGGCGATAGTTCGGCGATTGTTCCAAAAGTACCTTGCCAAAGAGGTATTACGCGGGTGTAAACGGGTGCCGCGCCGAAGGTGTGAGCCCGCCCGCACCGGGGGCCGGTGCGGGCGGGGACCGCGGGCAGCCCCCGGTCAGGGGGCCGTGGAGACGCCCGCGTCGTCGAAGGTGGCGACGTCGCGCAGGACGCGCGCGGCGCTCTGGAGCAGCGGCAGGGCCAGCAGTGCTCCGGAGCCCTCGCCCAGGCGCATCTCCAGGTCGACCAGGGGGCGCAGGCCCAGGTGGTCCAGGGCCAGGCTGTGCCCGGGCTCGCTGGAGCGGTGTCCGGCGAAGCAGGCGCTGACGGCCTGCGGGGAGATCGCGGCGGCGGCCAGGGCCGCCGAGCCGGCGATGACCCCGTCCAGCAGGACCGGGACGCGCAGGGCCGCGCCGCCGAGCACGAACCCCGCCAGGGCGGCGTGCTCCAGCCCGCCCAGGGCGGCCAGGGTGCCGATGGGGTCGGCCGGGTCGACGGGGTTCGCGGCCAGGGCGCGGCGCACCACGTCGACCTTGTGGGCGTACACGGCGTCGTCCACACCGGCGCCCCGTCCGGTGGCGTGCGCCGGGTCGGCCCCGGTGAAGGCGCACACCAGGGCGGCGGCCGGGGTGGTGTTGGCGATGCCCATGTCACCGGTGACCAGGCAGCGGCTGCCCGCGGAGACCAGGTCACGGGCGACCTCGATACCGCCCTCCAGGGCCTGGAGGGCCTGTTCGCGGGTGAGTGCGGGCCCCCGGGTGAGGTCGGCGGTGCCGCGCGCGACCTTGCGGGACAGCAGGCCGGGTGCGCTGGGCAGGTCCGCGGCCACTCCGACGTCCACGACGGTGACCTCGGCGCCGACCTGGGCGGCGAAGGCGTTGACGACGGCGCCGCCCTCCAGGAAGTTGTGCACCATCTGGGCGGTGACCTCCTGGGGCCAGGGGGTCACCCCCTGGGCGTGCACGCCGTGGTCGCCCGCGAACACGGCGACGGCGGCCGGTTCGGGGATCGGCGGCGGGCACTGCCCGGCGATCCCGGCCAGCTGGACCGAGACCTCCTCCAGGAATCCCAGGGAGCCGGGCGGCTTGGTCATCCGGTCCTGTCGGTCCCTGGCCTCCTCCATCGCGCGGGTGTCCAGCGCTCCGACGGCGGTGATGGTCTCCTCCAGCAGGCTCGTGGGCTCCTGGCCGGGCAGACCGCGGCGGCCGTAGCGGTCGTGGTGCACCGCCCAGGACAGGGGGCGTTCCCTGGCCCAGCCGGAGAGGCTGAGCTCGGACTCGGCGGGGAACTCCTCGACGTAGCCGACGCACAGGTAGGCGGCCACGTCCAGGTGGGCGGGGAGTTCGAGGGCACGGGCGACGTCGCGCTCGTCGACGAAGGTGAGCCATCCGACGCCCAGGCCCTCGGCGCGCGCGGCGATCCAGAGGTTCTCCACGGCGAGCGCCGCGGCGTGGTCGGCGCTCAGGGGGCGGGCGTGGCGGCCGCGTGCGTGCCGTCCTCCCCGGGTGGGATCGACGGTGACGGCGATGTTCAGGGGGGCGTCGAACAGGGCCTCGACCTTGAGCCCTGCGAAGGCGCGGGCGCGGGCGCCCGGCGGGGCGTGCGCGTGGTCCTGGCGCTCGGCGGCGGCGAGGTCGCCGACGCGGGCGCGCAGGCCGGGGTCCTCGATGACCAGGAAGTCCCAGGGCTGGGAGTCGCCGACGCTGGGCGCCTGGTGGGCGGCCTCCAGGACGCGGGTGAGCACGTCGTGGGGCACCGGGTCCGGCAGAAAGCCCGTCCGGACGTCGCGGCGCTCGCGGATGGCCCGGTAGACGGCGGCGCGTTCGGCGTCGCCGTAGGCGTGGACGGCGCCGCCGTCGGCCCGCGCCGGGTCCGGGGCGGAGGGCGCCGCCGCGGGCTCGGGGGCGGGCTGGACCGCGGGAGGCCCGGTGGGCCTCGGCGGGGGCGCGGCTGGTTCGTGTGCGTGCATGCTCTGCTCCGGCTCGGTGGTCGCGGAGTGCTGGTCCGCGCGTCCGTGGTCTGTGGTCGGTGCTCCGGTGTCCCCGGACCCCGCCTCCCCCCGGTCGGCGGCGGGCTCCGCCGGGCGGACGGTCCGGACGGTCCGGGCGGGGTGGGCGGGCGCGGCCGGACGCGGGGGCAGCGTCGGGTGTACGGGCGCCGTCGGGCGTACGGGCGCCGCCGGGTGTACGGGCGCCGCGGTGTCCGCGTGCGCTGACGGGGGTTCCGGCTCGGCGGGGGGCGCGGGCTCGGCGGAACCGGTCGGCGGTGCCGGAGGCCCGGGCTCGGCGGGGGGCGCGCTCTGGTCGGGGTTCTCGTCGGCCGGGCGGGCCTCGGTCCCCGGGTCGTCGGCTCCGGTGCCCGTGGTGCGCTCACCGCCGCGGAAGGGGATGACGTTGGGCCGGTGCGGCGGTCCGGTCGGCGGCGGCGCGTCCGGTGGCCCGGCCTCGGGCTGCGGGGCCGGGGGGATGTCCAGGGGAAGCGCGCCGTAGGGCGAGGCCGGGGCCGCCGGGGAGGAGGGGGTCCGCGGCGCGGGTTCGGCCGGTGCGGGGGGCCGGGGCTGGCGGAACGGGTTGGCCGAGCCCGCGGAGCCGCGCTGGGGCTGGGCCCGGGCGCCGCGTCCGCTCTCGGGGAGCCCGTCGAGCAGGCCGCCGAGGCGGGCACCGGCTCCGGGGGCGGCTCTGCCGCCCCTCCAGCGGGGCGGTTCGGCTCCGCCCTCCTCGCCGCGCCGGGCGTCCTCGCGGTCGTCTCTGGTCATGATCGCTCCACGAAAGAGGTGTTTTGACGGCCCGTTTCCGCCTTGTCCGGCGTAGACCGGTAAGCGTAGTCCGCCGCTTCCGCGCCGCCCGCACGGGTCCTGCGGACCCCGGGCCGCCGGTCCCGACCCGGCCGCCAGGGCTCCCGAGTCACCACCAACTGTGCCAGAGACCGGGTGGGCGCGCGCTGGCTCCCGCGGGCCCCGGACCCCGCACCCCGGGTCGGGGCGGGCGCGAACAGGCGCGGGAGACCGCGGCCCCTTCCTCGGGGCGACGCCTCATCCGGCGAGCAGCTCCCCCAACGCGTCCGTCAGGACGCGGTGGACGGCGGGCTCGCGGACCGCCACCCGGAACCACTCCGGCCCCAGGCCGGGAAAGGTGTCCCCGCGGCGGACCGCGATCCCCCGTTCCCTGAGGCGGGTCCGCAACCGGTCCGCCTCAGGGTCGGCGACCAGCAGGAACGAGGCCCGCGCCCCCGGCACCACCCGCAGGCCCAGGCTCCGCAGGCCCTCGGCGAGGTCGTCGCGGTGGGCCGCCAGGGAGACCGCCCAGGCGTCGGCCTCGGCGAGGGCCTCCGGCGAACAGCACGCCTCCACCGCGACCAGGGCGGGCGTGGACACCGACCACAGGGGCTGGGCTCCGGCCAGCCGGGCGGTCAGTCCGGGCGCGGCGAGCAGGTACCCGGCGCGCAGCCCGGCCAGGGACCAGGTCTTGGTGAGGCTGCGCACCACCACCAGCCCCGGCAGGTCCCTCCGGGAGGCCAGCGACTCCGGTTCGCCGGGAACGCAGTCGGCGAAGGCCTCGTCCACGACCAGCACGCGGCCCGGTCGGGCCAGCCCGGCCAGGACCCCGCCCGGGTGGAGCACGGAGGTCGGGTTGGTCGGGTTGCCCACCACGACCAGGTCGGCGTCCTCGGGGACCAGTCCGGGGTCGAGCGTGAAGTCCGGTTCCAGCAGCACCCGGTCCACGGCGTGCCCGGCGGCGCGCAGGGCGGCCTCGGGCTCGGTGAACTGGGGGTGCACGACGACCGCCCGCCGGGGTTCCAGGACCCGGGCGAGCAGGACGAAGGCCTCGGCCGCCCCGGCGGTGAGCAGGACCTCGTCCGTCCGCCGCCCGTGGCGCCGGGCGACCGCCTCCCGGGCCCGGGAGGGGTCGGGGTAGGCGCCCAGGCGCGTCAGCGAGTCGGCGAGGAGCCGCCCCAGCCAGGCGGGCGGCTCCTCGCTCCGCACGTTGACGGCCAGGTCGAGCAGTCCGCCGCCGACCTCGGCGTCACCGTGGTGGTGCAGGTCGTGGCCCGTGTCCATGTACTCCCCCACCCCACATGTTCCTTTCCTCATCGGAAAAACAACGCACCATACGGCATCACCAGCCTCTTTCGATAACCGGGGCTGCCTTTGCCGCATATTCGGACGTGCCGTTGGTGGCGCGGATCACAGTGCTGTGTCAGGGTGTCCGCGTTCCCGCTCCCGGAGCGCTCCCCCACATCCGATCCGACAGAACGGACACACGATGCGAAGGCGTACCCTCCTGACCGGTGCCACCGCGGCCGCGGGGCTGACCGCGCTGGGCACCGCACCCCCCTCCGCCCGTCCCGCCCTGGCCGACGGTGGCGGTGGCGGTGGCGACCGCACGGTCCCCCGGGTCCTGGCGGAGCCCTCCGCCTCGGACGGGCTCGTCCGCCCGGACCTGCGCTTCGACGTGGTGGCCGTCACCGGGGAGGCCGGGGAGTCCGACGCGGCGGTCCGCTTCGAGACCGCCGACGGCCTGGGCTCCTGGCGTCCGGTGCACCTGCACACCGGGGGCCGCGACGACCGGGACCCCGTCGCGGCCGCGCTGGTGCGCGCGCCCGGGGGCGCCACCGGGTACGAGGTGCGTTCGAGGGGGGAGGCCGCCGCCGTGAACCTGCACGACGGAGAGGGGCTGCGTTTCGGCGGTCCAGCGCAGGCGTCGCTGTCCGCCGGGGCCTCCGGCACGCCGCGCGGCCGGGCCGGCGTCGCGTTCCGCACCCGCGCGGGCTGGGGCGCCGACGAGTCCTGGCGCTTCGACGACCAGGGCAACGACCTGTGGGAGGCGCAGTTCCACCCGGTGCAGGCGCTGACCGTGCACCACACCGCGATGCCGACCGGGGAGGACCACGCCGCGGACGTGCGGGCCGTGTACTACCTGCACGCGGTGCAGCAGGCGTGGGGCGACATCGGCTACCACGTGCTCATCGACCCCGACGGGGTGGTCTACGAGGGGCGCCACTCCGGTGACGACGGCGTGCCGGTCTTCTCCGGGGTCCCGCGGCCGGGGCGGGCCGAGTCGGTGACCGCCGGGCACGTCTACGGGTTCAACCACGGCAACGTGGGCGTGTGCCTGCTCGGGGACTTCACCGACGAGCTGCCCACGCAGGCGGCGCAGGACTCCCTGGTCGACGTGCTGCGCGTGCTGTGCGCGGTGACCGGCCTGGACCCGGCCGCACGGATCGAGTACGTCAACCCGGGCACGGGCGCGGTCACGCCGGGCGACGCGATCTCCCGGCACCGCGACTGGCTGGAGACCGAGTGCCCGGGCAACGCCTTCGCCGAGGTGTTCGACAGCGCGGTCCGCCAGCGCGTCATCGCGGGCCCGGCCTAGGGCGGGAGCGCCCGTCCGCGGCCGTGGACCGGGCTGTGCTCCGCGGCCGCGCCGAGGGGTACCCCCTGGCCGGGGCGGCGCCGCCCTCCCCTCGGGCCCACCCGGAGGACACGGGTGCCGCACTCGGGGACTGCGCGTATCGTGAGCGCACTCCGACCCGAGGGGAGAGGCGTGACCGCCACACAAGACAGATCGATGCTGCCGTCCGTGATCCTGGAGACCGAGCACCTGCGGCTGCGTCCGTTCGTCGAGGGAGACATCGACGACGTGCACGCGTCCTGCACCGACGCCGAACTCCAGCGCTGGCTCCCCCTCCCCCTCCCCGGGGTGCCCTACACCCGGGAGGAGGCCGAGCGGTGGTGCTGCGAGGTGGCCCCCGCCCTGCGCACCTGCGGTGAGGGCCAGCAGTGGGCCATGGTGGAGAAGGAGACCAAGCGGCTCGTGGGCTCGGTGGGCCTGGTGCGTGTCATGTGGGCGGCGATGACCACCGAGGTCGGCTACTGGGTCTCGCCGTGGGGCCGCGGCCGCGGGTACGCGACGGAGGCGACCGTGGCCGTCTCCCGCTGGGCGCTGGACCAGGGCTTCCAGCGGGTGGAGATCAAGGCGGCCACCGGGAACACCGGTTCGCGCCGGGTCGCGGAGCGGTCCGGGTTCAGCTTCGAGGGCGTCGAACGCAGCGCGATGCCGCTGCACGAGGGCCGCACCGACCTGGCGGTGTACAGCCTGCTCCCCGGCGACCTGGGCTGACCCGCGGGCGCGGGCCGCACCGGGCACGCGGACGGTGTCGCACGGGCCCCGGACCGCGGTCGCGGAGCGGCCCGGGGATCACCGCCGAGCGCGCCCGGCGTCCGCCGCCCGTCGCGGGCGGGCACACGGTGAGGTGCGCGCCCAACGCGCCCTAACCCCACACCCGGGAGAGCAGCCACCCGCCGGTGGCCGTGTCGTGGCGCAGTTCGTACACCCCCTGCGACTGGGCCGTGCCCGCCTCCACCCGCCAGTGCCTGCGCTCGGGCGCCTGGGACTCCCTCGTCGGCGACCAGTCCATGCGCAGCGTGACCCAGTGTTCGAGGATCCTGCGCACCCCGTACACCCTGCCGTTCCACACGAACCGGGCCGGGCGCCCGTCGTCCTCGACCACGGTCACCTCCGCCCCGTAGTACCGTCCCACGACACTTCCCCTCAGCATCATCCGCCTCCTGTCAGTCCCGGCACACGCCACCGGGACACCCATCCGTGGGGAAGACGCGGCCAGGTGTTCGAACGTGTGTTCTAATCCTAGCGAAACCGGTGCCTCCGGGGAACCGTTTCGACGCGAGAGGCATCCCCCCGGGTGACCACGGGGCCGCCGTCCCCGGTGCCCCCCGCGCGTTCCGCGCCGACCGGTACCCTTGACGGTTCGCCCCCCGGCAACCGTGAGGCCCCCCTTTCCGTGACGTCGCACAGCGGCAGAGCGCCCCGCTCCGGCAGACCCCCGTGTCCCGGAGGGCCACCGCGTCCCGAACCGCCCGGGGTCCGGCGGCACGGGCACCGTCCACCTCGCCGAGGACCCCTCGGGGACCGGCCGCTCCCGGCCGCCCCGTCCCCCGGGCCCGGGTCGCGTCCGCGGGGTCCCAGGGACCGGTCAGTCCAGAGCGCACCGGCGTGTCGGCATCGATACGCTGGTGGCGCGAACTCCACGATTCATGTGAGGGACCCCCAACTGTGACGTCGAACGGGCACCAGAGCGGCAAACCCCTGCGCGTGGGGGACCCGCGCGAACTCGACGGTTACCGCGTCGTGAGCCGTCTCGGCCGGGGCGGCATGGGCACCGTCTACCTCGCCAGGGACGCCTCCGACCGGCCCGTCGCCGTGAAGCTCATCCACCCCGACCTGGCCGACGACGAGTCGTTCCGCCTCCGCTTCGCCCGCGAGGTCGAGGCCGCGCGCCGCGTGGCCCGCTTCTCCACCGCCGGGGTGATCGACGCCCGCCTGGAGGGCGAGCCCCTCTTCATCGTCTCGGAGTACGTGCCGGGCCCGAACCTGGACCAGGCGGTCCGCGCGGACGGCCCTATGGCGGGCGGCACCCTGGAGGGCCTGGCCATGGGCGTGGCCGCGGCGCTCACCGCCATCCACGGGTCCGGGGTGGTCCACCGCGACCTCAAACCGGCGAACGTGCTGCTCTCCCCGGTCGGCCCGAAGGTCATCGACTTCGGCATCGCCCGCGCCCTGGACGAGGCCGCGGACGCGGTCACCCGCTCCAGCCAGCTCATGGGCACCCCCTCGTACATGGCCCCGGAGCTGATCCTGGGCCGGCGGGCCACCGCGGCCGCCGACATCTTCGCGTGGGGCTGCCTGGTGGCCTTCGCCGGAACCGGCACCGCCCCCTTCGACGCCGCCACGGTGCCCGCCGTCCTGCACAACATCGCCTCGGCGCCGCCGCGCCTGGACGGCCTGGACCCGGACCTGTACGACCTGGTCGCCGCGGCTCTGGACAAGGACCCGGCCAACCGCCCCACCTCCAAGCAGCTCCTGGCACGGCTGACCGGCCAGGAGGACCCGCAGGAGGCCGAGGTGGAGCACACCATCAGCACCTCGTGGGCGCCGCCGAGCAGCTCACCCGTCCCGGGGCGGCCTCCGGAGGACACCGGGGCCGGGGAGGGCGGACCCGAGGCGCGCCAGGCGCCGGGCGGCCCGCAGCGGGGCGCGGCCGCCCCGGAAGGCGGCCGGTCCGTCCAGGCACAGCCCGCCCAGGCGCAGACCGCGCGGTACGCCCCGTACGCGCAGCCCGCACAGGTCCGGCAGCCGGTGCAGCCGCCTCCCCCGGTCCAGCCGGCCCGCGTGGAGCAGCGGCCCGGCGGCTGGGACGTCCCGCCCTCGGGTCCCCACCCGGGCACGGGATACGGCGGGTACCCGCCCCAGGGCCGGGCGCGGGTCCACGGCCACCACGCCGGCTCCGGCGGTCACTTCCCCCCGCCGCACCAGGGGCCCGGCGGCCACGCGTCCCCGCCGCGGGGCCAGCCCGCCTACTCCGGCCCCGGCGGAACGGCCCAGCCCCCCGGCGGTGCCCCGCGCGGACGCGGGCGGATGGTGGTGATCGGCGCGGGTGCGGGCGCGGTCGTCCTGGCGGCCGCCGTGGGCACGGCGGCCGTGCTGGGCGGCGGCCCGGAGATCCCGGAGAACACCGTCTCCGTCTACAACACCGACTTCACCACCGATCACGGCTGGACGAACCAGCCCTACGAGGCCGGGGAGTCCGACGGCTACTGGGCCGAGCAGAGCGGGCTCCTGCTCCAGCTCGACCCCGAGTCCAGCCCCAGCCGGGGCGAGGTCGCGCCCCTGGACGAGGAGAGGGCCCGTCCGGACAGCGTCCTGGTGAGCACCAGCGCGTACGTGGTCGAGGGCCCCGAACAGGCGACGTTCGGCGTGCGCTGCTGGGACAACGACGGCGAGGAGCACCGCAGCCAGTACGAGGGCCTGCTGCGCTACGACGGCCGGCGCGCGGAGATCCGCCGCATGCACGAGGGCGAGGGCGACCGCACGCTCGCGGAGACCACCGACGTCGCCGCGTACGAGCCCTACCCCCTCTTCGACGAGTCGGTGCGTGGTGAGTACGGCTACGAAGCCGGCGGCGACCCCTACGACTTCGACGCCGAGACCGCTCCCACCAACACCGTCACCCTCTCCTGCTCCCTCCAGGAGGAGGGGGAGGGCAACGAGGTCATGGAGCTGTCCCTGTGGGTCAACGGGGAGCACGCCGTGACCACGGTGGACGAGGAGCCGCTGCCCGACGACGCCGAGGACGCCGAGGACCGCCGCCGGACCGGCATCGTGACCCGGCAGGGGCCGGGCAACGACCTCCTCGGAGTGCTCTTCACCGCCTTCTCGGTCCACGAGGTCCTCCGGGAGGGGTAGGCGGGCCGACCCGCCGTGGCCGGTTCCGGCGCCGGGCTGACATGATGCCGGGAACCGAACCGGAAGGAGCAGTGGGCCCATGCGCGCCATCGTGATCGAGGAGAACGGCGGACCCGAGGTACTGCGGCTGGCCGAGAGGGACGACCCGGCGCCCGGTCCCGGTGAGGTCCTGATCGACGTGGAGGCCCGCGGGGTCAACTTCATCGACATCTACCAGCGCAGCGGCCTGTACGACGTCCCGCTCCCCTACGTTCCCGGGATGGAGGGCGCGGGCGTGGTGGCCGCCGTCGGCGAGGGCGTCGGCGACCTGTCCGTGGGGCAGCGGGTCGGTTGGGCGATGGCCCCCGGCGCGTACGCCGAACGGGCCGTGGTCAAGGCCTCGCTGGTCGTCCCCGTGCCGGACGCGGTCTCCACCGAGCAGGCGGCCGCCCTGCTGCTCCAGGGCATGACCGCCCACTACCTCGTCCGCTCGGTGTACCCGGTGGCCGAGGGCGACACCGTGCTGGTGCACGCGGCGGCGGGCGGCACCGGCCTGCTGCTCACCCAGCTGGCCAAGGAGCGCGGGGCGCGCGTCATCGGCACCGTGTCCACCGAGGAGAAGGAGCGCGTCGCCCGGGAGGCGGGCGCGGACGAGGTGGTCCGCTACACCGAGACCCCCGTGGCCGAGGCGGTGCGCGACCTCACCGGCGGCGAGGGCGTGGCCGCGGTCTACGACGGCGTCGGCCGGGACACCTTCGACGCCAGCCTGGCCTCGCTGCGCCCGCGCGGCGTGCTGGCCCTGTTCGGGCAGTCCTCGGGAGAGGTGGCCCCGGTGGACCCGCAGCGGCTCAACTCCGCCGGCTCGGTGTACCTGACCAGGCCCTCGCTGGCCTACTTCGTGGCCGACCGCGAGGAGCTCCTGGGACGGGCCCGCGACCTGTTCGCGCTGGTGGGCGAGGGCCGTCTGGACGTGCGGATCGGCGGCCGCCACCCGCTGTCCGACGCGGGGCGCGCCCAGAGCGACCTGGCCTCGCGCAGGACCACCGGCAAGCTCCTGCTGGTCTGAGCCGGGCGGGCGCGGGCCGCGCACACGACAGGGGGGAGGGCGGCCCCTCCCCCCCTGCCGGCCCCGCCGGTGCGGCGGGGCTACTCCTCCTCGCGCGGTCCGGGCGGCCGGGAGCCGCCGAGGCCCGCCCCGGCCCGCCGGACGTCGTCGCGGGCGTCGGCCACCGCGCGTTCGGCGGCCTCGGCCGCGTCCATGGCGGCCTGCGCCGACGAGGACTGGGCGGGATCGGGCGCCGTGAGCTGCGCGGGTCCCTGGGGACCGGCCTTCTCGCCCTCCCTCTCCGTGGAGGGGACCGTCGAGGCGTTGCCCGCGAAGGCGTGGCTGACGTTCTTGACGGCCTCGGTGAGCTCGCCGGGGATCACCCAGAAGGTGTTGCCCTCGCCCTCGGCCAGGGACGGCAGGGTCTCCAGGTACTTGTAGGCGAGCACCTTGGCGTCGGCGTTGTTGGCGTGCACCGCCTGGAACACGCGCTCGACCGCCTTGGCCTCGCCGTCGGCGCGCAGGATGGCCGCCTGCTGGTCGCCCTGGGCCTCCAGGATGGCCTGCTGGCGGGCGCCCTCCGCCTTGAGGATGCGCGCCTGGCGCTCGCCCTCGGCGTGGAGGATGGCCGCGCGCTTGTCGCGGTCGGCCCGCATCTGCTTCTCCATCGCCTCCTTGATGGTGGGCGGCGGGTCGATGGCCTTGATCTCCACGCGGTTGACGCGGATGCCCCACTTGCCGGTGGTCTCGTCCAGGACCCCGCGCAGACGGGTGTTGATCTCCTCGCGGGAGGTGAGGGTCTTCTCCAGGTCCATGGAGCCGATGACGTTGCGCAGCGTGGTGACGGTGAGCTGGTCGATGGCCTGGATGTAGTTGGCGACCTCGTAGGCCGCCGCCCGGGGGTCGGTGACCTGGTAGTACAGCACGGTGTCGATGTTGACGACCAGGTTGTCCTCGGTGATCACCGGTTGCGGGCGCGAGGTGAACACCTGCTCGCGCAGGTCGAACTTGGAGTTGACGCGGTCGACGCCCGGGATGAGGAAGTTCAGTCCGGGGTTGAGCGTGCGGATGTAGCGGCCGAAGCGCTCGATGTTGTACGCCCTGGCCTGCGGGACGATGCGGATCGCCGAGAGGGCGACGGCCACGACGACGACCGCGAGGATGATGAGGGCGATGGTGGGTTCCATGTTCTGGCACCTGGCCTAGGTCTGGGACGTGGCTGTGGCGGGGTTCAGGGCAGTGCTTCGCGCGGGTAGACCACGGCTGTGGCCCCGTCGATCTCCATGACGTCGACGCGTGTGCCCACCGGGATCACGAGGTCCTCGTCGATACAGCGCGCGGACCACTCCTCCCCGGAGAGCTTGATCCTTCCCCTGTCGGCGTCGATCTCCTGGAGGACGACGGCGGAGCGTCCGACGAGCGCCTGGGCGCCCGACCTGACGACGGGGCCGCCCCTGAGCTGGCGCCGCATGATCGGCCGCACCAGGTAGATCCCGGCCGCCGCGGTGGCGGTGAAGCCGATGATCTGCACGGCCACCGGAAGCCCGATGGCACCGAGGAGGGCGGCGACCAGCGCCGCGACCGCCAGGAGGCCCAGTACGAACGTGAGGGTGAAGACCTCGACGACTCCCAGGCCCACGGCGAGGACGAGCCAGATCAACCAGGCATCCATGTTCCTGCGGCCCTCCCGTTCATGTTCCGGGTATTCCTTAAGCTACCCATACAACCCCGGCGAAGCACGCGATCCGGCTCCAGTGTTCTCCGGCCGTGACGCACGGACGCGGCCCGCGCCGGCACCCGCTCGGGGCCGCCGCGGGCCGCGTCCGCTCCGCCCGTCCTACCGTCCGCCGGAGAACTGGTAGACGAGCTGGTACGTGGGCCGGTTCTGCCACGCGATCGGCCACATGTTGATGCCGCCGACCGCCTGGTGGATCACCGTGTCCGCGCACAGCTGGTCGCCCGGATCGCAGTGCTCGTCACCGGGGTAGACCTCCCCCGCGGGGGTGTCCGCGGCCTGGGCCAGGGTTTCCAGCAGCACCGTACGGCAGGCGTCCGGGTCGCCACCACCGCAGTAGGCCTCGCCCAGCCCGCCGTCCACCTCCTGTCCGAGCACCGTGCGCAGGTCCTTGTCCACGTAGGACCACCAGCCGTACTGGAACGCCGACCCCCGGTGGGGCTGCGCCTGGTTGACGCTTCCGGGTTCGCCTCCGCCGATGGAGCCCGAGGGCGACTCGTCGGTCTGCACGGCCCTGGTGAGCTGGGTGTAGAGGTCCTCGCCCAGCCCCGGTCCGAACTGTGCGCGGACCAGCAGCGGCCACCAGGCGTCCAGCGTGCGGACGGCGTCGGCGTGGGAGTAGTACCCGGCGTCGCGGAAGGGCTCGCGGCGCAGGGATCCGGACTCGTGCCAGAGCCGCAGCTCCTCCACGACCGCGGCCAGTTCGGGGTCGTCCACGGCCTCGGTGCCGATCACCTCCAGCAGGAGCGGGAGGACCTCCTGGGCGCGCAGGTCGGCGACCCCGGCCTCCATCATCACCCGGGTCAGGCTGGCGGTGGTGAACTCGTGGCCGTCGTCGACCAGCGCGGAGACGCGGCCGTCGAGCAGGTCGCCGCGGTGCACCGGTCCGGTCGCCCAGCCGGAGGTGTAGCCCCGGGCGGGCTTGTTGTTCCAGTTGACGATGTAGTCGGGGTTGACCGCCTGCGGGTGGTCCTCCTGCGGGTGGTAGTCCGCACTGTTGGTGTCGGGGTCCCAGCCGGACCAGCCCGCGTCGGAGTAGGCGTCGACGGGCAGGTTGGGGTTGGTGCCCTCGGTCCGGACCGGGTTGGCCCCGGAGTTGACGAAGGCGATGTCCTCGTCGTCGACGTAGTGCCAGTTGAAGGCGTAGCCGATGTCCTCGGCCGCGTCCGTGAAGGACTCCGCCGAGGTGATCTCGCCGGGGTCGTTGAAGCGCTGGAAGCCGATGATGGAGTCGACCTCGCGCATGTAGGTCGAGCGCCGCGTCGTGAACGCCACGGGCTCGCCGTCCACGGTCGCGAACGAGTGCACCAGGCCGAACTCCGAGCGCAGGGAGGTCAGCGTGTAGCCGCCCGCCGGTGTGCCGTCGGCGATGGTGGGCGACCACTCGTTGGTGACGCTCAGCTCCTCGAAGGGCACGCACTCGCCGGAGGTGTCCACGTAGGCGCGCGACCCGGTGGTGGGCTCCGACCCGTCGGTCTCGCACAGCTCGACGGCGAAGGTGTCGGTGACGTCCTGGCCCGCCGAGGTGGCGCTCCAGGCGTAGTCGACGCCGCGCCCCATCTGGACGTAGAAGCTCACGCCCGCGAAGGAGGCGCCGCGCGCGCTGATGCCCGGGCCCTGGAGTTCCTGGAGCATGAGCAGCTGCGGGGAGAAGTAGCCGGTCTGGGGTCCCATCACGGCGACGGGGTTGCCGCTGGCGGTGTGCTCGCCCGAGACGAGCAGGGCGTTGGACATGCCGCGGGGGTCGGTGAAGCCCTCGGGCAGGACGCCGTCGTTGAACACGCCCTCCACCGCGGACAGGTCCTCCTCCTCGACCATCCGTTCCAGCTCGTCGCGCTGTTCCCGGGGCAGGTCCTCGACCGCGGGCGCCTCGGCGCCCTCCTCGGGCTCCTCCACCGTGCCCGCCGGCGGGGCGGGCTGCTCGGCGGTCTCGCCGCTGAGCGCCGAGCCGTGCTCGTCGTGGACGATGTCGTAGGCCTCGACGGAGCCGGGGTCGGGCACGGCCTCGCCGACCGGGTCCCCGGGGGTGGCGCCGTAGGGGAACTCGCCCTCGACGCTGACCACGGCCTCGGGGTCGTTCTCCATCCGCCAGGCGCGGTAGAGCTCGGCTCCCTCCTCGGCTCCGTAGCGGTCCCGGAAGTTGGCGAGCACGACGGCCGCCTGGACCTCGCCGCCGCCACCGCCGCCGAAGATGCCGCCGACCATGGCGGCGATGCCGACGACGTCGGTGGCGGTGAAGGGCTCGATCTCCCCGGCGTTGGTGATGGCGTCCTTGTGCCCGGTCAGGACGTACTCGCCGGGGAAGTCGCGGTCGCGGTCGGCCTCCTCGATGTAGGCGTTGACGCCCTCCAGGTAGGCGTCGACGTCGGCGAGGGCCTGCTCGCCGCGCTCTCCGCCGGCGGCGACCCGGTCGACCTGCGCCTGCTTGTCCTCCTCGGTGTAGGGGGCGCTGCGCCACAGGTCCTGTTCCAGCCCGCGGTTGCCCTCGGCGCCTCCGGCGAAGGAGGTGAGCTCTCCGCGGCCGACCCGGCGCAGCACGTCCATGAGGAAGAGGCGGTCCTCGGCCGCGGCGTACCCGGCGCCGAACATGGTGCCCTCGCGGGTCGTGCCCTCGACGTGCGGGATGCCGTGGTCGGCGTCGCGGGTGATGGTGACGTCCCCGCGCGGCTGGTACCGGCGCCCCACGTCGTCGGGGTCGACCCCGAATCCGGCGTCGAGGAAGAAGCCGTCCAACCCCTCCTCGGTGAGGCCGTCGTAGTGGTGGACGAGGTTGTCGTACATGTCCAGCTGGCTGGAGGAGTGCCGCGGCCGGGTGCCGAAGACCTGGTGGCCGAGGATCTCGACGAGCGTGGCGCTGCCGTTCTGGCCGGGGGGAAGGATGTCGTGGCACCCCTCGGGGGCGCAGTAGTCGGGTTCCGGTTCGGCGAGTGCCTGGGGGGCGGCGGGCAGGGCGGCGACCGTGGCCGCGGCCACCGCCAGGGCGGTACCCGAGGCGCCGGCGCGCAGCCGTCGTCTGAGCGAGGGGAACAAGAGCTGTCACCACCTGGGGGTGCGGGCGATGGGTGAGCGCATGCTACGCACGGGTAGGGAAATCGCGAAAGAGTTTCATATTTTGGCGCGCGCGCAGGACCCGGTACCAGGAAACCGACGGGTTTGGAGTGGCCCGCGACACAAGCAGCCCGGACCCCGGAACGCGGACGGTGAGGGGCCCGGCACGGAGGCCGGGGCGTGGCCACATCCGGCCAGAACCCTCCCGGATCCACCGGCGCGGCTGGGAGGGGCCCGGAAACGAAGCCGCACCGGTACCGGAGAAGTGGTTCTCGGCTCCCCCGCCCTTTGACACAATCGCGGCATGAACGAGTACCCCAACCCCCGCCCGGGGGAGCCGTGGCACCAGCCCACCGGTGAGACCCCGGGCTGGGGCCTTCCCCCGCAGCAGCACCACGGCGGGGCCCTGGAGCCCTACGGCTCTCCCACCGGCGGCTACCAGCCCGCCGTCCCCCAGCCCCAACCCCAGCCCGGGGGCGACGTCCCCCTGGGCACCATCGGCGAGATCGCCTTCTCCCAGCACACCGTGATGACCCCCGTCGGGCGCTTCCCGATCAGGGGAACGGTGTGGACCGTGAACGACATGAGCCGCACCGACCGGAGCACGCCCACCTGGGCCGTCATCGTGGCCATCCTGGTCTTCTGGTGGACCTGCCTGCTCGGGCTGCTCTTCCTCCTGGTCAAGGAGGAGAAGACCACCGGACACGTGCAGGTCACCGTGCAGGGGCACGACAAGCACTACAGCACGACGATCATGGTGACCCACCCGGGCATGGTGGGCCAGCTCCACCAGCAGGTGAACTACGCGCGCAACCTGGCCTGAGCCGGGCCCCCGCCCGGGCGCCGTCCGGGAGCGGCAGTCCGCCGCCCGCTCCCGGGGGAGGGCACCGGCGGCCCCCCGGGGCGCGTCCCCGCGCAGCGGCCCCGCGGGAGCGGCTCGCCACCGTACTCCCGGCCCCCGTCCGCGCCCGAGGCCCTCCCGGCCGTTCGCGGCGCGTCACCGGGCCACCGCCGCGGCCACCGCCAGGGCGCCCAGGTGCACCGTCCGGGCGAGGCGGACCGCGCGGCGGATGTCGTCGGTCCCGGCCCGGGGCCCGTCGCCCATCGCGGGGCGGCGCTCCGCGCGCCCCCGGTAGACGTTGGCGCCGCCGAGGGTCCTGCCGAGCGCGCCCGCGAACGCGGCCTCGCACTGCCCCGCGTTCGGGCTGGGGTGCCGGTCGCCGTCGCGCCGCCACACCCGCCACGCCGCGCGCACGTCGCCGCCGGCCACGGGCGCGGCCAGGACCGCCAGGACCGCGGTCAGCCGGGCCGGGCCCCACCCGGCGAGGTCGTCCAGCCGCGCCGACGCGGAACCGAACCGTTCGTAGCGCTCGTCGCGGTGACCCACCATGGCGTCGAGGGTGTTGACCGCGCGGAAGCCCGCCAGGCCCGCCACTCCGCCCAGAGCACCCCAGACCAGGGGGCCGACCACGGCGTCGGAGGTGTTCTCGGCGACCGACTCGACCACCGCCCGGGCGACCCCCGCCTCGTCGAGCCCGGAGGGGTCCCTGCCGCACAGGTTCGGCAGGAGCTCCCTCGCCCGCGCGAGGTCGCCGTCCTCCAGAGCCCCGGCGATCCGCTCGGCCTCCCGGCACAGCATGCTGCCGCCGAGCACGGCCCACGTCGTGGCCGCCGTCGCCGCACCGCTCCGCACCAGGGAACCGGCGGCCACCACAGGGAGCACGGCCCCGGCCGCGAACAGGGCGCCGCGCGCCCGCGAGTCCCCGTAGACGCGCCGCTCCCACCACCCCGCGGCACGCCCGTACAGGGCGACCGGATGCCCCCTACGCGGGTCGGGCACCGCCTTGTCGAGCAGGAAACCCGCCACCAGTCCCAGAGATCGCACCCGACCACGGTAGCCGCGTCAAGGAAGTCCCCGGCAACACCCAAACCACGGCAAACCATGTTTGTCCCTCTGGGTAATGACACATACACAAAGAGCAATAAACAGCTGACCGCAAGGAGCCCCCACATGCCGACCGCGCTGGCCGTGCTGATGGTCTGCGCAGGTCAGTGGTGGATGTTCTGACCTCCCGGCCCACGTGGGGCCTGGGGACTTCGCGAAACGCCCGGTGTACAGCACCACGCCAGGAGTTAATCACCGGTAACGTGGTGCGCGAGGCCCATAGCGACCGATTTGGTGGAGCGCGCGTGGTAACGAGAGGCAACTACGAATCACCGTAGTTGGTGAGGCTTTGCCCGCCTGTGGGCGACATCGGACGAATACCCTAGAATGTCTGCCCAGGGCGCCCCCGGGACCACGACACGGGACCTCCCGACCGCAGGTCCACCGATGGGCCCCACCTGGCCTTCGGCACGCAACACCCTCCCGCGACCACGGGTAACGACGTGGTCACGACCTGCGGTGGCGGGCGACAATTGAATCGAGCACCCGTAGCTCAGTGGATAGAGCACCGGACTTCTAATCCGATGGCCGCAGGTTCGAATCCTGCCGGGTGCGCCACAAAACCCCAGGTCATACGGGGTGCGCGAGGACCTCGAACGAGGTCCTCGCGGCGTTTGGGGGCCATGTGTGCTCCTGGTGTGCTCCCCAGTACAAGGTGAGTGCAGGTGGGGGTCGACCTCCCGGAGCACTTTGCCGGGGCGTGACCCTGGCGGCCCCGCCCCGGCGCAGGGCCGCGTCCGCCCACCAACGCCCCACAGCCGCCCTGACGCCGTCGCAGGGGACGCCCCTGGACCCGGCGTGCCCTGTCACCACAGGGCCGGACCTGCTCCGCAAACGCGTCCCGGCGGTCTGACCGAGGGCTCCACCGAATCCGAGCCAGAACCACTTTTCAAACGACGTTGACACACTCCGGAGGCCACCCAGGTCGGACTCGTGCTTCAGCTACGCGAGAGCAGGATGAAAACGGCTCACGCTGCCTCTTCGGCCAGCTTCAGGAGCTGCTCGTTTCCACAATCCACTCCGTGTTCGACCGCTGCGACCAACAGCGCTTCGAAGCGCAGCAGGAAGCGTGCCATCTCGGAGGATCCTAGTCGCCGGGAGTCGGCCTTGAGAGTCAACTGGATGCCTTCTTCACCGGCGTCGGTGACATCGAGGAAGACGAGCAGGTTGTCCCGCTCGGCTCCGGTCCCAACACCGGTGGTCGTGCCGGACATCGCAGCCCTGACCAGTGCGAACGTGGGAGCATCGCCCTTGAAATTCTGCGACTCCGTGGGACGCAAGTCGTTGAAGAAGTAGCCGAGCTCCAGGTCGGTGCCACGTTCCATGGCCACCGATTCACGCAAACGTGCGGTCTCCGCCCGATCGCAATGCGCGTTCCGGTAGGCCTTCATGGAGGAGGACCATGCGCTACGAGCGACCGCCGCGAAGTCCTTGCCTGTGATGTCGATGTCGGCGGGGACGTCCTGCGCCAGGTTTCCCACATAGTGGCGGAGCGTGGAGCGGGTTCGGTTGCCGGCGATGAGCACCATCGTCACCCGCTTCTCCCCGGCAGCGTGACCGAGCAACAGCGCGATCGCGGCCAGGAGCACGGCCGAGCTACCGACTCGGCAACGGGTTCCCAAGGCTGTCGCTGCCAGAGCCACGGCCTTCGAGCGGAGCCAGACCGTCGGATAACGCGGCTGCTCGACCGTGCGATCGGTCTCGGTCAAGAGTTTCGGAGGCATCGACTCCAGGTTCCGTCGCCAGTACCTCAGTGCCCGGTCCTGGACGCGCCTTCCCTCGGGGGAGCGCTCCCATTGCGCGAAATCAAGCGGCTGCAAGGGAGGTGGCTTCACGTCACCCCCGTGCACGATCATATGCAGCTCCGAGGCAAGTATGCGCAAACTGGGAAAATCGGCCGCGATATGCGAAACGGACATCAGGATAACTCGGGGCATACCGTCCAAAACGCCGATACCGACCCTGATCGGCCATTGCTCCACGTGGTCGAAGCAATGCTCTTTTATACGCGTTTCCAGGTCTGTGACCAGACTGTACAAGTCACTGTCTCGGCCACTCACGGCTTCACATAGTTCGACAACGACCTCGCCCTCAGCCATCATCTGTTGGACGAGCTCTCCATCCGCACCCCTGAAGAAAAAACTCCGCAGGGCACCATGGCGTTCAACCAGAGTACGCAGCCCCGCGAACACCGTCTCCAGTTCGACGCCGGGAGCGATTTCCACTGGAACGACAGAATTGTAGAAGGAGGTGTCGGGCATCATGAATTCGATGTCGGTCCAAATGCTGCGCTGACCCAACGTTGCGGGCCCGTGGCCTGAGCGGCAGCCTTGGACGTCGAGTCTCTCTGTGCGAAGAATTGCCATGGCGTCGTCCTTTCCTTCCATCACCGGAGTCACGGCTCTTGACGAGCGTCGACTGCAGCTCCCGATCGCTGAAGCCGGCGGGTGTGCCGCAGGGCGGTGATCACCACCACACCACCGAAGAGATTGATGAGTGCCATCGTCTGGTAAAGGGGCGTCACTTCCCCGAAACTGCGAGCGAGGTATCCTCCGATAACACAGATGAGCGCGAAGTACGTTGCGTTCAGGACCACCGCGAGCAGTCCGGATCCGGTCTGCTCGAGCACCGACAACGCCGCCAGAACCACTCCGAGAATCAGGTATGTGGGAGCGACCAGCCCCAGGAATTCAGCCGCCTCGGAAGCAGCGCCGGGTTCACGAGCGATCGCGAGCGCGATCCATTCCCGCCCCGCCCAGAACACGACGGCGATCAGCGCGTACAGCACACCGGCAATGGCCAGACCCGCGTGGACCACCTTTCGGATTCGATCGAACTCCTCGCGACCACGACACTGGTTCACAACGATCGCGGTCGCTGAACCGATGGCCATACCCGGAACGATGATCATGGTTTGCAGGGTGTAGGCCACCGCGAACCCCGCGATACTGGCGGCGCCGAATACACTGACCACCCATATGAGTACGAAGTTGCTGGCGAAGATGACCCCATAGGCACTGCCCACCGGGATTCCGACCTGCCTCAGGAGGGTCGCCTCCCCGCGCCGACCGAGCTGGCCGACCCGGCCCCACAGGCCGGCGCGCCGGAGCAGCTGCAAACCCATCACAGTGGCGATCACTCCAGCAGCGGAGATCGCGACAGGAACAGACCACAGTCCCCAGCCGCCCATGACCGGCAAACCCAATACCGCGACTCCGGTCACCTCCAGGCCACCGGCCATCAGGAGCAGGACCGACGCTGACCGCGGCTGCTCAGCCCCGCGCAGCACTGCGGCGCACACCACCGGACCGATCCCGGTGAGTTGGGCCAGAGCCACCCACCGCACGAACCATTCGAACTGCTCGCGAACGTCCGGGCGCACGGACAGTAGATCGGCCAGTAGCGGTGCCCCAAAGGTGAAGACCGCGGTCACCACTGCCGTCACCGCAAAGCCGACACGGGCAAGCCACCAGGCCGAGGCCACTGCCGAGTCATACTCTCGTCCGGCGCTCAGGGCCACGGCGACCTGAGTCGTCACCGCGATGCTGAGCTGGATGGCGATGAACGCGAACACAACGGGCATGAAGAGCGAACGAACGTAGAGGGCGTCCTCACCCATCCACCCGATGAGTGCGATCACCACTACGGGCACCGCCGTACCGATGCCGTCCGCCAGAATCATCGGGCGGGCGTAGCGCAGGACGCCCCGCCACTCTCCGCTCATCACGCGATCCGTCCGTTGATCAGGCCCTGGGCGACATTCAGCCGCTGCATGTGAGTCGTGCCCTCCATGAATTCCACTCCTCGCGCGTCTCTGGCCAGTTTCTCCGGGAGTGGATGGGAGAATCTCGCCCCCGGGCCGAGGAGTTCCAGGGCCTGGAGCGTGAGCTGTTCGGCCAGCCCCGTCGAACGGGCCTTCGCGGCAGAGGCCAGGCTGCCCTGGGAGGGGTCCTTGTCGACACACACAGCGGCCCGCCACACCAGCTGTCGAGTGCTCACCAGCTGATCCGCCAGGCTCGCCAGCGCCTCGTCGCTCCCCCTCACGAGATCGGCTCGGTGATGATCCAGATAGTCATACGCGGCCTGGGCGATACCAAGGGCGAGCGCAGCCACTCCGGGCCGGAACTGGTTGAACATCCGCGTGGCGGCATGCATCCCTCGTGAGGACGCGGGAAGATGCCGACCCAGGACGCGGTCCTCGGGAACCGGCACCTCGTCAAAGCGCACAGCGCAGATCTGCGCTCCGCGCAGACCGATGGTCGGCAGCGGCTCGGCGTGGAAACCAGCTGCACCTGTCTCCACCATCGCCGCGGAGATCCCCAAGGGCCCCGGACCAGTGCGGGCGAACACTGTGCCCAACCGAGCACGTGCCGCACTTCCGACGTATCGCTTCTCCCCGGTGAGCACGGCACCGTCACCGTCGGCCGCAGGCGCCAGGGTCGTCCGCATCGCCGAGGCGTCCGAGCCATGGTCGGGCTCGGTGAGACCGAAGAACGTCCACACCGGCTCCGCGGCGAAGTGCTCAAAGAACCACCTCTGCTGTACCTCATCGCCAAGGAGAGCGACGATGCCGCCCGATAATGAGGGCCCTGGAGCGGCCAGGAACGCCCCGGCGTCGCCACGACCAAGTTCCTCCACAGCCACAACACGTTCCAGGGCCGTGTTCCCGTGGAAGGTGTAACCGGATTGCCGCAGCGCCGCGCCCTGGAACTCCGGAGGGATCATCATGCGGGAGATGTAACGGACCCCGGTGGCGCCGGCGAGATCACCCGTGTTCCCAGGATCGCGGTCCAGTCCCTCTCCGAGCTCTCTCAGCTCTTCCCCCCACTCGCGAGCGGACCGCCGCAACACCCGCAAGCGATCATCCAACTCGATCACTGTGGCCACCCTTCACATCCACTGTCCCCGATTCCAGATAGGCGTCCGCGATCAGTTCCGACAGATAGGCCACTTGTCCCGGGCCGACGTCCAAGAAACCAGAGGCTCCGAACAGCCGCAGGAGGGTCCGATCCGCGGAGGTCAGGTGCCGACTGGCCCGGCTTGACGCGGTGAGAACCTCAGGGAGTTCCATAGGGCCCTCCAGCAGGCTTTCCGCCATGGTCTGCTCCGTGGCAGCCTGCGCCAAGTCACTCCTCACGAGTTGTTGGTGGACGAGTGCCGTTCCGCCGGCCTTCCGTCTGCGCAGTCGGGCCACCGCTTGGTCTCGCAGCCACAACGACAGTCCGAGGCGGATCGACGCGACGCCGACAAGCCATTCGGGAGACGGGGACCAGGCGTCATCCGGGGGATCGAGTCGCGCCAGAAGGGTCCACTGGCGCCCGCTCAATGAGAGCGCTCCCACCACAGCGGTGCCAGAGTCCAGAGACGAACCGGTCACCGGATGACAAGTCAGCCCATGGCCGGAGCGGCCGAAGACCGGGGTTTCGGGAAACTCCTCGACCAGTGCCTCCCATGCCTCGGCCGGGGAGCCGCCACGGGCCGATGCCGACCACGAGCTGTCCCGCACGGACACCGCACCACTGGTGCGGCTCTGCATCGTCACTATTCCTCCTGGCTCATCGCGATCGCGCCGAAATAGCCGAGCGCTGGGTCGTACTCGACGACCACCACTGCCGTACCTGATGCCATCCCCGCATTATGCGCCTCATGCCAGACCGAGGTGCAGACCAAGTCCGACGGACTGCGCCGAACGGTGACACCCTGACCCGGGGATGAGGGCCGCGGTACATGAGGCCCCAGGATGAGCGTGAGCGGACCGAGGATCCGGGCTCGCGCGTCGGAGAGAACGGCCTGCACCGCCTGTTCGGCGCCGGCCTCGTCAACCAGTGTCGTCTGCCAGTGCAGGAGGAGCCCGGGGCCGGGGGCCCCGCCCTGCGGTTGTCCGCCTCCCTCGAGGAGCAGGGCGACTCCGAGGTCACGCTCGGGAACGGGGGTCCCCGGCGGGGAGTCCCAGGGGAGCATGCTCTGGTCCAGGGCGATCACCATCGCACGGGCGTCGGGGCTGTCCTCGAAGGTCTCCCCGGCGATGCGCAGAGCGGTGAACGGCGCGGTCGAACCCTGATCAGCCACAGCGAAGGCGGAGGAGAGTCCAGGCGAAGCGTGGGCTATCGACGCGCACACCGAGTATCCCGGCTGGCTGTCCGGCAAGGCGTAGGCGAGGATGACCCGGTCGATGCGGCCGACACAGGAGAGCGCCTCGGTGAGGAGTCGGTGTGCCAGCCGGTTATAGGCGGTCTGGGAAGGCTCCTCACTCATGGCGCCGTGGTAGACACCCCCATAGGCAGCCACCATGTCACCCAGATACTCGTCGATTTCGCTCTGAAGCCCTGGTGCCTCGGGGGCCGCCGTACCGGCTGGTGCCGACAGGACGTGGTGAAAGCTCCTCAGTATCCGCGCATTGGCGCGGGTCGGTTCCGGAAGAGCCCGAGGCTCTCTTCGGTACTGTTGAGCGACGGTCATATCAGGGCTATGCCTTCATCATCATGGAGACGAACGCGGCCAGACTCTCCACGGTCTCGAAGTAACTGAACTCGAGCTCTTCTGTGTCGAACTCGATTCCCATCTCTGATTCGAGCTCGACCAACATCTCCAAGATGTTCGTCGAGTCGAGTCCGAGGTCGTCGAACAGTCGGGTCGAGCGCGTGATCTCGACCTCCTCACCCGAGACAAAGCCTTCGAGCACTTTCGTGATCCGCTCGACGGTCTCTTCCTCGACCTTTACGGTCTCTGCTGCAGTCTGTTCCATTTCAGTTTCCCTGGTTTCTCTTAGTGGTGAGTACTTTGTGGACAGGCTGGCGCCGCAGGATGTCGTCGACGCTTTCCCGTTCGTGCACGAGCAGCGGAGTCCCTTGGTGGACCAGGACTTCCGCCGGATATCCGTGACTAAGGAAACGCGTGGGGGACGCGGTGGGGCCGTACGCCCCGGAGCGGTGCACACCGATCAGGTCACCGACACGCACTTCGGGGAAATCGATGTTCTTGCCCAATGTGTCATTAGGCGTGCACAGTGGGCCGGTGACATTCCAGCGCTGGTCCCTGGGTTCCTGAGAACGGTTCAGGACACTCATCGGGAAGTTCCTCTTGGCGAAGGAGCCGATGCCCACGGCAGCCATGTGGTGGTTGGTCCCGCCATCGGTGACCGCGAACCGCTGGCCCATGGACTCCTTAACGTAGCGGACACGGGTCACGTAAAGACCTGCCGTAGCAGTGAGGAACCGGCCGAGCTCCATAAACACACGCGTTTCCGGATGGTGTTGGCGAAACTCCCCAACAGCGGCAGCGACGCCTCGAGTCAGTACCTCGACATCCGGGTCGTTCTCGCCCGAGAAGTAGGATACTCCCACTCCGCCGCCGAAGTCGACCATCTCCAGAGGGAAGTTCAGCCTTCCCGAAAGGCGTCGGGCCATGCCGAGGATCTGCGTGGTGTTCTCGACCACCATGTCCTCATCCAGAATTCGGGTGCCGAGATACGCGTGCACCCCCATCAGTCGGATGGCATGGTACCGCTCCGCAAGGTCGGGGTCGGACATGAGAAGGCCTTCGTCGATCCCGAATTGGCGCGGCTTCCCGCCCATCCTGAGACCGGCCCCACGGGCCGCTTCCTGCGGGTTGACCCTCAATGCCACAGGAGCGATGACTCCCACGGTTTCAGCGACCTTGTTGATCAGGTCGAGCTCTCCGTAGGACTCGCAGATCAACGCATAGACTCCGCCTGTCAGCGCCGCAGCGATCTCTTCCTCGCTCTTGCCCGGGCCGAGGAAGATCGTGTCCGCGGGGGCGATCCCGGCCTTCCGCGCCACTGCCAGTTCGGCGGCCGAGGACACCTCCGCGCCGGCCCCGGCTCCTCCGAGGACAGAGCAGACCGACAGGTTCGGGTTGGCCTTGAGGGAGTAGAGGATCTCCACCGAAGGGTGGAGCGGACCACAGATCTGCCGGTAGTTCCGGTCCAGCTGTTCCCCGTCATAGATGTAGAGGGGGGTCCCGAACTGCTCGGCGATGTCGGTGACGTCAATCCCCTGGATTTTGCTCTGGTCTGTCATGCCTGGCTCGTCTCTCCTTTTTCGATGGCGGCAAGTTTTCGAACCAGTCGATTGTCCAGTTCCGCGATCGACTCCATGTCCTGGCCGACCAAAAAGGCGTACATCCGCCCGTCGAAGTGCTTCTGTCCCTTCGGCGGCTCTCCGACCGCGTTGACCGTGGCGAAATTGTTGATGATGATTCCCGCGTCACCTGGCGAACTGACCATCAGCTGCCCAAGTTCCTTGCGCAGGACCGCGAACGGAAGCCGAGCGTTGAGGCGCAGGGGATACTGCCGAGCTTCAGCACAGCTGTGCTTCTGCATGAAGGCCTCCTGCAACTTGGCCTGGTAGGTCGACATGTTGTAGCGGGCGTTGATCTCAGTGAGCGGGTAGACCTTCTCGTCGGTACCAACAAGCGCGTCAATCCCCACGACCCCTCTGTAGCCTTCTTCGGCCAAGGCTTTGCCGATCGCCAGTCCCGCACTTCGAACCTCGGCCTCTTGGGCGCTCGTGAGACCGGCCGGTATGCGGTGACCCTTATGAACACCGTTCTCGGTTATGGCCTCCTTGACGAAATCGAACTCAACCGATCCGTCTTTCGCGACCAGCACCTGATAGTTCAGGTCCTTGACCTTGGATATCCATTCCTCCAGGATCATCCCTGTCTTTCCGCTACGACTGTAGGATCGCACTGCGGTGCGTTCAAGCCATTCAAGCCGGCGTTGGTCATCCACCACCATCACGCCTTTACCAGATACCCCGAACGCATCCTTGGCGACTATCTTCCGGCCATCATTCAACACACCCTTGGCGAACTCCACGGCCTCCGAGAGTTCCTCCGGGGACTCGGACACCATCCCCACGGGCTGGCGAATACCCAGCCGGTCCGCGAGTCTGCGGCTGAAGATCTTGCTGTTGACCCGCTTGCACAGGTCGGCCGGACTCGTGGCAAGACGGAGCCCACACCGTTCCGCCACTTCCTGCTCCAGATCGGACACACCATGCGGAGCCAGATAGGCCCCCTTCTGTCCCAGGTCCCTCAGGAAGGCGAGCGTGCCCGGATCCTCGAGGATGTCCTTCGTCACCGTCCTTCCGGGCTGCTGGGCACCCACCGCGTGCGCCTGTGGCAAGGCGATCCCGAAGTCGACCAGGTAAGCGTGGAAATTTGAGTCCGGCGCCGTCTTGAGAAGAACGTGGTCGGTCGGCCCTCCGAGCAGAAGGGCGAACTCGTCCATCCGATGAGTTACCGTTCTTGCCCCCTGTGACGAGATGGTCGGCAGCCCGGGCTCGCCGAGCGCCCACTGCTCCTCCACCTCGATATTTCCAAGGAAAACGAATGTGGAATCAGCGTCATCAGCAAGAGCGCATTTCAATCTCTCTGCGAATGTTGACATTGCGAAAAATCATATCCTCTCAGTGCTGGAAAACCATGGCCGAGAATGTCGCCCCCAGGCCGACTGCCGCCATCAGGTAGTAGTCCCCCGGTTCGATGGATCCGCAGTCAACAGCTGATCGATAGTTTATGAAGGAGTCCGCGCAGAAGCAGTGTCCAATCTGGTGGACATTATCAAGGAAGGCCTGTGAAGCCGGATACCCTATCCTTTTACAAAGCCGCTTCCAAGAATATTTGTTGACATTGTGCGGCAGGATTATCCGCAGCTGACACAGATCGATCCCGGCCTCGCTCACCGCCTCCATGACCACTTCGGCCAGGGTTTCTTCGTAGATCTTCTGGAAACTTCCGGTCAGCTCAGAATCCATCCACAGGCCGGCTGCGAACTCGCCGTGGGTTCGGGAAGCATAGCTGAGTAGGTTGTCGCCGCCGGCTCCACCGGCCCGCACGAGGACCGCCGCTACGCCCTCCCCCATGTACGTGGTGTCCGGAATATGCTGGGCCAAGCGAGTAAAGGCTTTTTCTCCGGCGAGTACCACCCCGAGAGCCTCTCGGTCGCCATCCGCTCGCAGCAACCGCCCGACGAGGTCGACCGCGAGCAGCCCGCTCGCGCAGGCGTGCTCGGTCACGGTGAATGCCGATGCGTGTTCCAGTCCGAGTGCCCGGCGCACCTCGTGCAGAGGGTTGACAGGATAGGGGGAGACGTTCTGCAGGGTCCGTGCGTGGATGAGATAACGCACCTGGTGTTCCCGCCCGGCCAGGGCTTCCATCCCGCTCACCGCCGAGACAAGGAGCCCGGCCAGCGATCGCTCCGGGCTGTAGCGAACCTCCGAAAGCCCGTGGAACCGTTTGTAGAGGCGCAGCTGGCGTGGGGTCTGGCCGATCCTCTCTCCGATGTCGTCGATCGACACCGTCTCGGGCGGCAGATATGCGGATACCGCTTCGATCGCAGTCATACTGAGGCCGCAGCCTGTCTGCCGCCGCCCGAGAGGAGTTCGGTCAGGTGGGCGGCCAAGTCGTGGATAGTCGTGTAGTCCCAAAGAACCGTGTCCGCCACAGTGATTCCCAGGAAGTCCTCGATATCGGCACAGAAGGTCAGGGCGTAAACGGAATCCAGCCCGTGGTCTGTGAACAACGTGTGCTGATCGATTTGCTCTGGATCTCTGTTCAGATATGTGGCCACCTGCCGAGTGAGCCACTGCTTCAGATCGTCGGTGGAAACCTCTTTTTTGACTTCGGACATTCGGTCTCTCCTCGATAAATGACGTTTGACTGAGGTCAAGACGGAAGGGGGCGCCGTGACAGGTCGAAGGATTCGTGGGCCGCGTACCGCTCGGCCAGTTGGGAGTACAAGCGTTCGCGCATCGGACTGATGTCGTCGATCCCGGCGTAACCCAGGCTCCTGCTCAGGCGGTGAAGCGCGGCGATCAACCAGGCGGGATCACCCTGGGCCCCATACTCTTGCCAAACGTTGATGCAGGACGACGCCGCCAACAGGGCCGCGTACCGTGCCGGGAGTCGGAGGACTTCTGGCGCGGCGTCCACCCCGATGTCCGTCGGGTGCAGTTCCGCGCAGGCTCGGCGGAGGTTCTCCGACTCGTCACGCAGCTGAGCGAAGAGCGTGCGCAGAGCGCTCGCCTCGGTTCCCTCCGCCCTACCATCGGCCGTCACACGATCGATCCCGGCGATCAGGGCCGTCAGGAGGCTGTCCTTGCCCCGACCGGACAGACTCAGCCGATGGAAGGGCAGCGAACCCAGCTCAACATCCGGACGAAACACCTCCGCCGGCGCCTCGGGGCCGTCCGTCCATCCGCGACGGGCAAGCACAGGCATCTGCGGCAGCATCGTGACCAGGCAGGCAACACGTGACGCGTGTCCGAATCCCGCCAACTTGAGGTCTCGCAACAACTTCTGGAAAACGCCGTACCGACCGTCACGCAGGTAGGAGCTCGCTCCGAGCACCGCGGACAGGCTGTCCATCGCCCTCAGCAGGTGCCCCGAGACCTGGTACTTCACCGCAGAGGCATGAATGCTCGACTGCTCTGTCAACAGGTGTACACCTCGTGCGGCCACCGTCGTGCAGCAATCACTGATCAACAGGTCCACGAAGGCGTCCGCCAACTGTGCCCGGACGGCGGGCAGCGCCGAGATGGGCTCACCGTAGAGTTCGCGCTCGACGGCGAGGGTTTGGGCCAGGCGCAGGCCCGAGTCCAGGACGCCGCACAGCATGCCGGGCAGAGCGATGCGTGTGAGCTGGAAGGATCGCAGCGCTGTCTCGGTACCCTGGCCTTCGGTTCCCAGCAGGGCGGAATCGGGGATGGGACAGTCACGAAACTCCATCCCGCCCAGCTGCACACCCCGCACGCCCACACTCGGCCACCGCGGCAGATCGACGAGCGTGTCGGAGGGAAGCTCCGCTTTGTCGATGAGAATCTGCGAATGGCTTCGGCTGCCTCCGCCCTCAGCGGTACGGACCAGTATCACCAAGGCCCTCGCACGACGGATGTTGCACACCACTTCCTTGCGGCCTGACAGGCGCAGGAGCCCGGAGGCGTCCCGCGTCGCAGCACAATCGGTGCCAGCGAAGTCATTGCCGTGGGCGAGTTCGTGGTAGGCGGCCGCGATTCGCTGATTGTTCAGAAGCAACGAGGCCGCCGTGCGGCGCTGCTCGTCGTCGCCGGCCGACCAGATGTTCACGCCGGCGATGAACGAACTGAACCCGTACCCGAGTCCCAGTGAGGGGTCACGCCGGTAGATGACCCGCATCATGTTGATGTACGTGTCCAGCCCGAGCAGCCTTCCACCGTACTCGGCCGGTACGACTTCTGCGTTGAACTCGAAGTCGTCCAGAGCGCGTTCACCGGCGTCAAACATCTGATCGGCCTCATCGGCTTCCAGGATGGGCCGGTAGCCCAGGGGATTTCCGGTGTCATCCGGGTTCCCGAGAAGGCGCTCCAGAGCATCAATTCTCTCAGCCGTTCCGAGTGCCTTCATCGGCAGAGCTCCTCTCCATCCATGAGGCTGGGCAGCCTGAGCGTCTGGTCGAGGTGGACCTCCAGAGCTTCGGCGACGGCGCTGAATACTCCGTTGGCCTTCTCTGTTGGTCCTCCACCCAACCGAGACGTGATGAACAACAGAGCTGCCTGCAAGGACAACTCGTCGAATTCGGTCACCGTCCGTCTTAGATTCGCGCGGGCGAGAAACGCGTGGAGCACGGACGAGGCCGCGACGCAGAGTTCGTAGGATCTGGACGTCTCGAACAGCTCCGCATCGATTCGTGCGGTCCGCGTGTCGTAGGTAGGCAGGCGCGCCTGCATTTGGTCGCACAGGTCCAGGACTCGCTGGGCTGACCGAACAGTGTCCTGGGATACTCCCGTGGCACGCAATTCCTCCACCGCGCACGGCATGGACTGAAGAAGACTGCACCCGGTCCGCGAAAACAAGCGGAGACGGCCCTTCCCAGGCAGGGGGGCGTGCGGATCCACGACGGATCGCAGTCCCTCCTCCTGGAACTCGCCTTCCTGCCAGCACATGCCCAGCTTGGAGAACTGACGGATCAGCGACTGGCGGTTGACATAGCGATTTCCGTCGAAGATACCGACGATCCGGTGATCCCGTTCCAGCTTCTGAAAACTCCCTGACCGCAGTTCGCCTCGCAGAAAGGCACGAGACCCGAGCAGCTCCCCGCAACCGACGATCATCTCATCAATGAGCTCAGGCACCAGTGCCTTGACCACAGCCGAGTAGACGCTCATCTCCTCCGGCAGAGCGCGCACAGCACGACCAGCGGCCATCGACAGCGCCTCAGCAACGTGATAGGCGGCGAACAGTTCACCGAATTTGGCGCGTGCGTGCGGGAGCCCTCTCAGCGCCTTGCCGTAAAGATGACGATGGCGCACGAAGTGCCAGGTCACTTCGAGTGCATGATCCGCGGCGCCCAGGGACAGACCCGCGCAGATCGTACGTGTGAGCTGGAACGCCTTGAGAACCAATTCGAACCCCGAACCCGGTTCACCTACTGTGTTCTCTTCTGGCACCATGGCAGCGTTGAAGGTGATTCCGCTGATGTCCGCGCCGCGAATCCCAAGGGTTCGAGCCTTGGGGAGATGGTCATAGCTTCCCGGGACCAACTCATCCTTGTCGACCAGCAGAAGTGTGAAGTCCCGGGTTCCACTCCCGGCTCCGGTACGGGCCAGAGCGCATATCAGGTCGCTCCGAGTGGCATTGTTGACCGGCCACTTGCGCCCGTCCAGGCGATATCCGTCAGGCGTACGCACAGCGACCGTCTCTGCGGAACGCAAATCACTTCCCCGGCCCGGTTCAGTGAGTCCCCAGGCGACCACAGCGCCTCCGTTGATCCGGTCGGCCAGCCCGCGGGCCAGCTCCTCGGTTCGGCCCAGGGGGGATTCCTCGACCGCGACCCAGCTTGTCGCCCCGCCCAGGAAGGTCTTCACATGGGCGATCGCCACTGTCAGGTCCCGGCGGGAGACGGCACGGACCACGCGGAGCAGGTTGGTGTAGTCATCCAGGCATCCGCCCAGGGCCGTGGGCACGTAGTACCGGGGTACACCGATCCGGTCGAGCTCACGGCAGGCCGCGCCCGGGAACGCCTCGGCCTCGTCCAGACACGCCTGGACGGGCTCGGTGAAATGCTCGGAACGGTCTAGGTGTTCGGCCAGCGCCGACGGTGTCAAAGCCTGTATCGTCGTGGTGGCGCCTGGGACCGTTGACGATTCGGACTGCGCGGTACCGCTCATCGGCCGCCCTCCTGGGTGCGGTTCGCAAGGCGGGGAACGCTGTCGCTCAGTGCGGGCGAGATCCGTGCGTGCACCGTTTTGAGGTCCTGCTCGAGGAAGGCCGAGCGCATCTTTAGACGCTGGATCTTGCCACTCGTGGTGCGTTTGACTCCGCCACGGCGTACGAGAACCACGGCTCCCAGTGCTACACCGAACTCCCGCGAGACATTTCGATGGATGCGGGTGAGTATCTCTTCGAGTTGGTCTGCATCCGCACCCCGGGGCTGCACCTCGTGGACGACCGCTATTTCCTCCTTGCTGTCGTCGCCGTGCACTGTGAAGGCAGCACCGATACCGTGCTCCAGGCGCGTGTCCGCCGAACGAACTGCAGCCTCAATGTCCTGGGGATAGATGTTGCGACCGTGATAAATGAGGACTTCCTTCATCCGGCCGGTTATGTAGAGGCCTCCGTCGTCGACCGCAGCAAGGTCGCCGGTACGGAGGAACCCACTCTGTCCATCAGACGTCACCGCGTTGAAGGCCTTCTCGGTGTCCTCGGGCCGGTTCCAGTACCCGTGAGCCACGCTAGAGCCACTGATCCAAACCTCGCCTACGGTGTTGCTGGGCAAAACATCACGGGTGTCCGGATCCACGATCAGCAGGCGAGTGTTCGAACCCGGGACGTCAACGTCACCGCAGCGCACGATCTCCCGTCCGGACTCGCTCACCGGAGCCGGGTGGAACTCGCCCTTTTCGAGGCGTGCAGCATCGACGCACACTACGGTGGGTGCCTTCGCCTGGGCGTCACAGGTCACCATGAGCGTGGCTTCCGCGAGTCCGTAGCCCGCTGTCAGGGTCTCAGCACGGAACCCGATTCTTTCGAACCGTTTGCTGAAACGGCGAAGGGTCGCGGGAAGTACCGGTTCAGCGCCGTCAAGCGCCCATGCCCAACGGGAGAGGTCGATTCCCTTCTCCTGTTCATCGGTCACACGACGGACACACAAGTCGTATCCGAAATTCGGCGACGATGAGAAATCAAGGTTGAAACGGTCAATGAGATAGAACCAGGAATGCGGTCGCCGCAGGAATCCGGAGGCGGGCATGTGAACTGTACTCGCCCCGTAACAGAGGGGGAAAAGGAACATGGACAGCAGGCCGAAATCATGGTGCATCGGCAGCCAGCCACCGAATCGGTTCTCAGATCCGCATCCGTTGACCCGGCTGAAGTGCTCGGCGTTGTCCAGGATGTTGTGGTGCCTTATGACGACACCACGAGGCGTGCTGGTCGATCCGGATGTGAACTGCAGGAAGGCGACGTGGTCAGGGCCGACCTCCGGATCGACCCAGTCGCAGGGGGCGGGCAGATCCGCAGACCGGTCAGTGATAATGACCGGAGGTGCGCCTTCGTGGGTGCCGATCCACGTTTCGGTGTCTCTCAACGCCGATTTCTCAGTGAGCAGAGCCGATGCACCGATACTGTGGATCATCGCGCTCAACCGGTCGCTTCGATGTCGCTGACCGTCCGGCAGCGGAGCAACCGCAGGCACGACCCCGGCATACAGGCATCCGATGAACGCTGAAAAGAACGCCATTCCCGGTGGGTAGAGCAACAGAACGCGATCCCCTACGGAGAGGCCCTGCTGCAGCAGGGCCGCGACACGACGGGCACTCTGATCGAGCGCCTCATAGTCCAAACTCTCTACCGAGGTCTCCAAGGGATTGGCCACGAAGCTGACAGCGTCCGCACTCGGAGACGAATTCGCATACGACACAAGGCAGGAGACAAGGGTGTGACCCGCCTTGGATTTCTGAAAATGATCCATCAACTTATCTCTCGCTAGACCCCACCCCCGAAACCCTTTGATACTACAGAGGTCGACCGTTCGGGAACAAGACACAATTGGACGGACGAGCAACCACGCCTACCCAGGCATACCCGGCTACTGATCTTTGATTAGATGACTGACAGAATGAGCCATAACCCGAACCACCTGATCACGGACTTCGGGATCAGAGCACTGTGGTTGCCGATCGGGCCGCGTTCATGGGCGAAGGGCCCGTGCGAATACTGAGGCCGTGTTCCCCCTCGAACACCCAGGTTCCGCTGAGGTCGGGGACGAGGCCGACCAACCCGTGACAGTCGGCCATCAGCGCACCCACCCCGAGGCAGTGCATGCCGGCCGCGCGTGCGGCAGCGTAACCGGCGAGGGCGTCCTCGATGACCAGACAGCGCTCAGGCGTCGCTCCGAGCCGCTTCATCGCCATGAGGTAGCCGTCAGGAGACGGTTTGCCCCGGCGCACGCACTCCGCGGTGACAAGGCAGGACGGTTCGGGCAGCTCTGCGCCGGCCAATCGCGCCATGGCGACGCGATGGGTACCCGAGGTCACGACCGCCCAGGAGCCTGGATGCAGCGTGTCCAGGAGTCTCCGGGCTCCTGGCAGCGGCTTCACCGAAGCCGCTTCACCCACGTCGAACTCCTCGATGCGCTGAGTCTCCGGCCCGACCGGCACATGGGGAAGGAAGTCCCGGATCACGTCCTCGTCACGGCGGCCGTGGGAACGGGCGACCACCTCGTCCGCGTCGAGCCCTCGTGAACGGGCCCACCAACGCATGGACGTATTGATGGCCCCTAGGGAATCGACCAGCACTCCGTCCAGGTCGAAGAGAATCGCGGTGATTCCGCTGATCTCGTCGTGAAGACGGTCGGCCTCGACACTGGTCTCGATGCTCATCGTTGCTCCCCGCCGCCGCCGGACGGGGAATGACTGGCACCGACCGACACCATTGCGAGTGATCGGCACAGGCTCGCAGCCGACGCGAGACCTTCGCTCTCCATGGTCTCCGCCTGCTTCAAGTGGTAATCCCGGATGAGCCCTGGGCACCGTTCCGGCTCGATCCGGCCCTGGCTCAGGGCCGAGTGCATGGCCTTGACGAACCCGTCCAAGTCAACCTGGAGCATCGACCAGTAGAAACCCTCACCTTGCCGTTCCCTGCTGGCGGAGCCCTGTTCACCGCCTCGGATCCGGTAGCCGGCACGGATGTCCTTGACGAAGCGCAGCTCACCGCCGTCGGCCATCATCCGCAGCCAGGCATGAGTGTCCTCACTCGCGTGGCAAGCGGGAAACGGATACCGCACGGCCAGGTCCGTCCGTACAGTCACCGTGCTCGTCAGCGTGGTGTACCCGGTTCTGGTGGCGACGGGTATCCAGGCATCGCGGCCCTCGATCGGGCTGCTGTGGGAATCGAGCACCTCCAGGACTGAACCCGAGATCTTGTCCCTGGGCACACTCTCCCCATGCTCGTCAATGATGTCGAAGGTTGAGTAGAGGAAGTCCGTTCCCGGCTCTTCCTCGAAGAGCCTCCGAGCGGACCGGACACGATCGGGATGCGCTATGTCGTCAGCGTCCTGGAAGAGGATGAACGGAGCGCGCGTTTCGGCAGCCCAGGCCACGCCAACGTTGCGACACTCCCCCGGGCCGACGTTGGACGACTTCTGCACCACTCGCATCCTTCGTGGATCGAAGCCGTCCAGGTCTCGCTCATCCCAGGGATACGTGGAATGGTCATCAACGATCACCGCCTTCCAGTGGGCATCACTCTGCGCCACCAGACTCTTCAGTGTTTCCTCAAAAATTTCGATGTCATTCCGGGACTCAATGAAAGCCGGGATAACGAATACAGGTTCTTCTAAGTCCATACTGCACCTCAAGCATCGAGTGCGAAGCGAACGCTCGAACCCCAGTAGACGCAACCACCGCAGCACCGAGTCGTCATGATCATCAAGAGTCGGAAACCAGCGGCTCCATGGGACCCAGGCCACGTTCGTCCAGAACCTGTCGGCACCCTGGAGGCGGCACCGGATCTGCCTATGAATTTCCGAATTCAATGCCATCATGCACGCCCGGACGAATGGAGACAAGTCCTGGTGAGGCGGAGGAACGGCCACGGCCATCAGGGCATACCCGGTACCGAATCCCCTGCTCAGAAGAGTTGGCAGTCAACGCATGTGCCTATCCCGACCGCCCTGATCACGGAGTCACCCCGCGCTTCGACACAAGCTGGGACGACCGGTCCTCGGCGTAGGATCCGACAGCGGCGGGACGATCTCTTCCATCTGTTGGCTGAACTTCCTACTTCGAAGGATTCCTCGCCTGACAGTCTGCATACAAATTGTTGACCATCGCCGATGCCCGGTACGCCTTATTCCATTCCCGTCCAGCACCAGGGCTGTTTCAAAGTCGGGATCGTGAGCCATCGGTGCTGATCACAGCCCCGTAGCGATCCGGTTGAAGCCCGCACCAACAAGCAACGGAGCCCGCTAGAAGACCAGGGACTCTCACATCTCTGACTTCCAAGGGACTCCGTTGCGCCCCCAGTCTGCCATGCCCTCCCCTGCCCCTGTCGGCCTTGCCGGCAAGCTCGCCACTCTGGAAGATCCCCGCTCGCCGCAGGGACGCCGCCACAACCTGGCCAGCGTCCTGCTGTGCGCACTGGCCGCGATGGTGGCCGGGGCCCGCTGCCTGCGGGCGATCGGCCAGTGGGCCGACGCCGCACCCCAGCACACCCTGGCCCGTCTGGGCTGCCGGATCTCCTGCGCGGCTCTGGGAGCACGCACTGCTCCGTCCCCGGCGACCATCCGCCGCGTCCTGCTCGCCCTGGATCCCGAGACTCTGGCCGCCCTGGCCAGGCCCGATGTCCTTCAGGTGGTGGCGGTGGACGGCAAGACCCTGCGCGGATCGGCCACATCCACCGACCCGGCTGTGCACCTGCTCGCTGCCCTGACCCCGGACCGGCGTCTGGTCGCGCAGGCGCGGGTGCCGGCGGGCACCAGCGAGATCGACGCCCTGGCCGTGTTGTTGGAGGGCGTGGATCTGACCGGTGTGGTCCTCACCGCCGATGCCCTGCACAACCAGGCCGACACCGCCTCGTACTTGGTCCAGGACCTGCACGCCGACTACGTGTTGACCGTCAAACGCAACCAGAAGACGTTGTTCGATCAGGTCAAAGGACTGCCCTGGGCTCAGGCCCCCACGCTGGGCACCACTCGGGACCGCGGCCACGGACGGGCCGAGACCCGCACCGTCAAGGCCATCGACCTCGCTGGCAGGGCGGATTTCCCGCACGCGGTCCAAGCGGTGCGCCTTCGCCGCTACGTCAGGGACCTGCGCACAGGGAAGGTGTCCTGGACCTGCGCGTATGCGGTGACCTCGCTGGAGGTCGAGCAGGCGGACGCGACCCGGATCGGCGCTCTGGTGCGCGGGCATTGGGGCATCGAGGCCTGGCATCACGTCAAGGACGTGTCGTTGGGCGAGGACGGCTGCAAGGTCCGCTCCGAGCACGCTCCCGACAACCTGGCCGCGCTACGGGCTCTCGCCCTGGTGTTCTTGGGCCGGTTGGGTCAGGACACGATGCCCGACGCGATCCGGTGGGTGTCGTATGAGGCGTTCACCCGCCCGCTGGACGTGATCGGTCTTCGCTGACCAGCGTCAACGTCGCCGCTCACCGAGAATGAAACAGCCATGCCTGGTTGGAGGTGGAGTACCTGCCCGCCTACGCGCCCGAGCTGAACCCGACCGAAGGGGCGTGGGCGCACCTGCGCGCCACCGCTCTGGCCAACCTGGCGGCGTTGTCCTTTGGTGAGTTGGCTGCTGCGGTGCGGGGCGGGCTCCGGCGGATCCAGCGCCGCCCGGACCTGGTGGCTGCTTTCCTCGCTCATACCGGACTCCACCTCCGAACCCAATAATCAAACCTCAAAGAGAGGGCCGCGGCACCGGCCCTACGACCCGGAATGCTTTTTGCTACAGTAGTCCCTCGCGAATACCAATAGTCACAGCCGAAGCACGATTGGGGGCGTTCAGTTTGACCAGGACACTCGACACCAGGCGCTTGGCCCCATGTTCAGAAATACGAAGACGTCGACCAATCTGCCGATTACTGAGACCTTCCGACAAAAGACGCAGAGTCTCATGCTGACGCTCGGTCATGCGAGTGGCGCGCGACACCGACGGGCCATGGGATGCCCCCTGTGACAGCAGGATCCGAGCTACCTCGGAGGGCATGGGGAAGCCACCGGACAGCACGAACAGAATCGCGTCGGCAAGAACATCGATATCCAGGTCGCCTTGCAGGAGAACACCATCGGCCCTCGATAGATCGGCCATCAGATCGCTTTGGGACAATCCGCCGAACAAGAGCATCAATTTGCACGGAATCGGAATATCCGACCACTTGCCCGACTCGGAATCCGAGCCAGCGAGTATCAAAACAGATCGACTCGGTTCGATTGACTCAAAATCGATATCCCGCAAAGTTCGTGCGCTATACAAAGACCGCAGCGGAAGCTCAGACAGGAGCTTTTGCATTCCCTGACGAAGCACACTGTCGGCTATCGATACAACCACGTCCACGCTTCTGAGTCTGCGCAGGCTCCCTGCACCGAAGGCAACATACTCCTCCGCCGGTCCGCAAAAATGCCGCGCTTCTAACATCATTTTGGCGCCACTCATCCCCATGGCCCCAATCCAATGAAATAGCAAGACGGACGCAGTTCGCTGGCGAGACGCGGAGAATGTGCACTAGAATACGAAAGAGAACCCATTTAAATCGACTTTTCCTGGACAATCAAGGACAATGTAGAAAGATCAAATAAAAACCTTCGCAAGCATGAATCAATTTCTCATGGGAGCGCTCTCACAGTATGAACAGCCACCTAGGATGTCAAGGGTCTTCCCTCGTGGCCAAGGAGCCTTTTCCCACCTGAGAGCGCGGGTCGCAGTCCCGTACCGGCACGCGAAAACCACCCCTACCAGCAAGAAACCACTGGTAGACGGTTGCCGACCAGGGAAGACATGCCCGCGCACCCAATGCGACTCCGCACCCAGATCATCACCCTGGCCAGATCCGGCCACCGTCCGAGACCCTGGACATCGGGTCCGAGTGTCCTGCCCGAGCGGATGGCCGAAGAACTCGGCCACAACCGTCGAAAGGATCCCCTGCTTGCTCCGGGCTGTCCCATTCTCGGTGAGCGGTGATGTCCGTACTGGTCAGGGCAGGTTGATCACGTCGAGCGAGCAAGTGAAGGCTGCATACGGCACCCAGCGGATGGCATTGGGAAAAATGCCTTGCCCCACCGCGCCAAGAGCGCGATCGCGCTCTTGGCGCGGCCAGGCTGTCAGGAGCGCGCCCCAAAGCGCACCATGCACGCGTCCTCGCCCAAGCGTCTTTGACGTGGTGCTCGCCGCTGCCGACCGGTGGTTCTCAGCAGTCCCAGGGGACGAGTTCCCCCGCTCAAGAACTGGGACGTGCTACACCGGTCGGGCTACTGCCCTCACCAGGCAGGAGAGATCACCCGAGCCGTATTCGTCATCTCCGCGCTCCTTACCTGACGGCTTAAGACCGCCTTTTGCCGTCCCGCTCACCGCGGTCGCGTCACCGTTCCCGCAGCACGCGGTAGTTCGAAGCCTGAATCTCCCCGGGTGTGATGGAGACTCAAACCCTTGGCTAGGTTGAGTCCACCATGTCGAAGCGTTACCCCACTGAACTGCGCGAACGCGCCGTGCGCCTGGTCCAGCAGACCCGGAGCGACTACTCCTCCACCAGCGCGGCGGTCAAAGCCGTCGCCGCCAAACTCGGGGTCGGTACCGAGAGCCTGCGCGTGTGGGTGCGCCAGGCCGACGTCGACACCGGAGCCCGGCCCGGCACCACCACAGCCGAACAGGCGCGGATCAAGGAGCTGGAGCGGGAGAACCGCGAGCTCAAACGAGCCAACGACATCCTCAAAGCCGCGGCGTCTTTCTTCGCGGCCGAGATCGACCGGCCACACAGACGCTCGTAGCCTTCATCGACGAGCACCGGGGCCGCTTCGGCGGAGTCGATCCGATCTGCCGCGTGCTGAGCGAGCACGGGTGCAAGATCGCCCCGTCCACCTACTACGCCTACAAGAAACGCCCGCTCTCGGCCCGCCAGGTACGCGACGAACACCTACGCGAGGCCATCGCCGAGCTGCACAAGGACAACTACGCCGTCTACGGGGCGGTGAAGGTCTGGCACGAGCTCAACCGCCGGGGTCAGCCGGTGGCCCGCTGCACCATGGAGCGGCTCATGCGTCAGATGGGCCTCAAAGGCGCCCTGCGCGGCAAACGGGTGCGCACCACCGAGACCGATCCCGCATCCGAGCGGGCTCCGGACCTGGTGGACCGCGACTTCGTCGCCCCCGCGCCCAACCGCACCTGGGTCGCGGACTTCACCCACGTGATGACCTGGTCAGGAGTGGTGTACGTGGCCTTCGTCGTCGACACCTACTCGCGGGCGATCGTGGGCTGGTCGGCGGCGGCCACCAAGCGCACGCCGCTGGTGCTCTCAGCGTTGGAGATGGCCCTGTGGCGGCGGAACCGTGCCGGCACACCGGTCCGGTCGGGCGAGCTGATACATCACTCCGATGCCGGGTCGCAATATACGTCGTTCCTGCTCACCGCCCATTTGGCCGGTGAGGGTATCGCCGCGTCGATCGGGTCGGTCGGGGATGCCTACGACAACGCGTTGATGGAGTCGGCGATCGGGTTGTACAAGACCGAGCTGATCAAGCCCCGCCGTCCGTGGAAGACGCTGGGCGAGGTCGAGATCGCTACCGCTGAGTGGGTGGACTGGTACAACAGCACCCGGCTCCATGGTGAGATCGGGCACGTTCCACCGGTGGAGTACGAGGCCGCCTACTACGCCCAGAACACCCAAGAACCGCAGGTCACAGCACAGATAGAGAGTCTCTAACCAACCCGAGGAGATTCAGCCCGCCTACGCGCCCGAGCTGAACCCGACCGAAGGGGCGTGGGCGCACCTGCGCGCCACCGCTCTGGCCAACCTGGCGGCGTTGTCCTTTGGTGAGTTGGCTGCTGCGGTGCGGGGCGGGCTCCGGCGGATCCAGCGCCGCCCGGACCTGGTGGCTGCTTTCCTCGCTCATACCGGGCTCCACCTCCGAACCCAATAATCAAACCTCAATAGTGCGTGCGGTTTCGAAACAGCAGGCCGTTCGCCGTCGCGACGCCGGCGACCACGACTGCCGCTCCCACCAACTGCAGGACCGTGGGATGCTCGCTCAGGATCAGCGCGGACAGGCCGAGCGCGAGGATCGGCTGGGTCAACAGCAGCCCGCCGGTCGTCGTTGACGGCAACAAGACGCTGCCGTGGTGGATGAACAACCAGGCGACCACCTGGCCGAGTACTGCCAGGAGTCCGAGAAACATCCACGACTGAGCTGAGATCCCGCTCAGCTGGATGCCGCCGGAGAGGGGCGAGACCATGACGGTGGCGGCCGCGGCGGAAGCCGACGCCCATGTCAGCGGTTGAACGAACAGACCCGGGTCGCGCCGTGCCGATCGGCGCGTGAGGAACAAGTACACGCCGTAGCCACCACCCGCGACGATGCCGAGCAGCACACCGGTACTCGTATCGGGACCCCGCAGGGAGGCGTTCCACAGTCCGCCGACCAGGCTGATGCCGAAGAGCATCAGCGGGAGCGTGATGATGAAGCGCGTCGTGACCCTCTCCCGGTCGATGAGGAGGGCCAGCGCGGGCAGGACCACGACTTGTACGTTGATGAGGACGGTACTGATTCCCGCGCCGACGTAGTAGATCGAGGCGGTCCAGGCGGCGTAGTCGATGCCTAGCGCAGCCCCGGCGGCGAGGGACCACAGCACACCGCTACGTGACAGGGCCCCGGCCCGCGCCCGCTCCCGAAGCGCCAGAGGAAGCAGCACGACCACGGCGATCGCGCACCGTGCCACCGCGGTCGTGGCGGCGTCGACGCCGGCCAGTTTCACCAGGATCGCCGAAACCGAAAGGCAGAGTGCCCCGGCCAGGACCAGGGACGACGCGACGACGGGGCCGTCTCTTCTTACCGTCCGACCAGTGTGGGATGCACCGTGCGGAGAGCGTGGAGCGACAGAAGACATGACTCGACGGTAGGTTCACACCCGGAGTCAGCACTACTTCATAGTTCTGATTATTTATGTTAAGAATTTCTTATGACTATGGGATGGGACCGTCTTCGGGTACTGGACGCCGTGGCCCGGACGGGGTCGGTGACCCGGGCCGCGACGGTACTGCACATGAGCGGTCCCGCTGTGTCACAGCAGTTGCGACGTATCGAGGCCGAGGCGAAGACGAAAATCGTGGCGCCGGACGGACGCGGTCTTCGCCTCACCGCGAAGGGGGAGGTGCTCGCCGGGTACGCCCGGCAGGTGGCCGATGCCATGCAGCAGGCGGAGAACGATCTTCACCGCGACGAGGCCTACGTCGGTCATCTGCGTGTCGCGGCGATCGCCTCCGCCATCCGAAGCGTGCTCGGCTCCAAGCTGGCCGCGTTTCACCGCGAGCACCCCCGCGTGCGGGTGTCCGTCGAGGACGGGGAGACCGCCGATCATCTCGACCGCCTCGCGGCCGGGGCCATCGATCTCGTGCTCGCCGAGTCCTGGAGCGCCTCCCCTCTGCGGTTGCCGACGAGTGTGGTCGCAGAACAGATCACACGAGAAGCCCTGTTCATCGCGATTCCGGGCGACCATTCTCTGCGGTCCCACGACCCTCTCAGTATTCGTGACCTGGCCGGAGAGCGCTGGGCGACCTGCGCCCAGGGCTCGGACGCCCACACCGCCATCGAGCAGGTCGCACGTCGGCACGGCGTCGAGCTCGACGTGTCGTTCCATGTCGCCGACCACCTGACCCAGCTCGCGCTGGTGCGAGAGGGCCTGGCCGTCGCGTGCGTGCCGATCCCGGCTGACAGCAGCGATCCGAGAATTACCTACGGGCGACTCGACACCGAACTGCATCGCGACATCCTGCTTCTGGAGAGGGCCCAGACCGCCTCGTTGGCTCTCCAGGCCCTCAAAGCGTGCTTGGTGGACTGATCCGGCGGGAACAGTCGAGGCGCTTCTCCCGAGTGGTGTCCGAGCCCAGCGGGTCGGGAAGGGGCGCGGCTCTCGTTCCGGTGATGCCCGCGGTCGGACCACGGCTGGTCGCGTCGGTCGCGCTTCCGGCGGACACCCGGAATCCTGCGGGTGTCCGGGCCGTCCCGTCCCTCGCCGCCGGGCCCCGGCCCCCGGCCCCGGGCCCGGTGGTGAGGGGGCGGACAAGATAAGCCGGAAAGGGGCAACGATGGTGTCCCGCCGATGGGCCCGTTTGTCCTGAGCTGGATACTGGACCGGTGGACTTCGCAACGATGCAGTCGAAAGCTCGAGCCGTGGCCGCGCTCTACACCGCCCGTGACATCGAGCGGTCCGGTCGGCCATGGACACCGGAACAGCTCGCTTTAGGTCTGGTCGGAGACATCGGTAACCTGGCGAAATTGGCGCAACGAGCTGTCTGAAGCACGAGCCGAACCAAGGGACCTTTGATCCGGTGGGTTACCGGTCCCGAGCGCGAGGAAACCCCAGGCCAGCCAGGTGAACCCGTGCACTGGCCTGGGGTTGGTGGTGCCGTGTGGCTCCTGGTGTGCTCGCCAGTCCGGCTACGACACCGCTATGCGCGTACAGGCCTGAGCATCGCGGCGGTGGCCTCGGCCGCTGCCCGCGCGACCTCCGGGAACACCGTTTGGTAGGTGTCCTGGGTGAAGTGCGTGGTCGCGTGCCCTAGCTCACCGGAGACCACCTTCACATCCGCTCCCGCGGCCAGCGCGAGCGAGGCCGCGCCGTGGCGCAACCCGTGCAGGTGAATCGGCGGTAGCCCCGCCGCCTTGGAGATCCGGGTGAACCACCGGGTCACCTGCCCCGGATGCCAGCCCGACCCATCGAACTGGGTGAACACCAACCCCGTGTCATTCCAGCCCTGCCCGGCCTGGAGCCGGGCCTCGGTTTGGAGCTTCTTCCACGAGCGCAGCACCTTCACGGTGTCCTTGTCCAGGGTGATAGTGCGCTGTCCGGCCGCGCTTTTCGGCGTGGTCGTGGCTGTCTTCCATCCCAGGGTGACGACCTGGGTGCGAATGTCGACCTGTCCGTCGGTGAGCCGGGTGTTGGCCCACGGGAGCCCGACCGCTTCTCCGCGGCGTAGGCCTTTGACGGCGATGAGGTGGAAGAGCGGGAACAGCCAGGTGTACTTCTTGGCGTGGGTCAGGAAGGTGATGGTCTGTTCCGGGGTCCACACCATCACCTCGCCGGGCACGACCCCGTCCACCTGCCACTGGCGTACCCGGTCGGCCGTCCATATCAGCGGTTTCGTGCGCGGGCACGAAGGCAACCGGACGTGGGAGGCGATGTTCACGCTTATCGGCAGGTCCGGACGGCGCACCGCCTCGGACAGGGCGCTGCGCAACGTGGCGCGGATGCGGTGCTTGGTGGTCAGCGAGATCACCCGCCGCCCGCGCACCGAGTTCCGCACCTTTGGATCGTCGGACTCGCGGCACTCCAGGATGTGGCTGTTGTTCTCCTCGATGGCCGCGAACATCTCCTCGACCTGCCAGGAAGTGAGCTTGTCCAGCCGGGTCTGCCCCAGGTGCGGGACCAGATACCGGCGGATGTGTCCGTCGTAGGACAGGCGGGTCTTCTCCGCCAGGTCCGGCTTGCCCACCAACCACTCGGCCAGCCACGCCGCGACGGTCGGCACCGTCTCCCGAATGCGCACCCCCACGCCGATACGCCGCTTGACCTCCTCCACTTCCGGGAGGCGGTGGCGTCCCCGCAGCGCTACCTGGATGAGGTCGGCGACCTGAACCTCGACGTCTGGTTCTTCGTCGGCCAAGCCGATGAGGATCTTGAGGTGGTCGATCGCCTTCTGCGCCTCCTCCTGGGAAGCAAGCCCGGTACGCCTGGCCTGACGGCGCCTGCCCTGGCTGGTGCGGGGCAACTCCAGCTGGAAGCCCCACTCCCCGTGCCTGGGGTTCCACCCGCCCTCCTCCCGGCGCAACCGCGGGCACTTCGCTCCGAGGAGTTTGCCGGTCATCTGGTCGCGGCATCCGCAGCGTTTGAACACCGACCCGTCATGAGAAGCCATCTACTTCTCACCTTTCCTCTGGTCACCGCGCGCACCGCACCCACATTCACTTCGTGGCGGAAAGGCCAGGTGGTCCAAGCCGAGGTGGGCCAGGACCCCAGCGGTGGGCACCACCCACGCCTTACCGGTGCGGTGCGCGGGCACCGGGAAGGCGCCCTCGCGCAGGAGCCGGTAGGCGGTGGTGCGGCCCAGACCGAGCATCCGCCCGGCCGTCACCGGATCCAGCACCACCGGCAACAAGCCGACCTCGTCAAGCCGAAGGGAAGGTTTCACACCCACCCGTCCCACCTCTCCCCCATCGGTGAACTGCGCGGATACGGTGCGCGGCCCCGCATGTGGCGGGGCACCACGCATCCACGCTCGATCTCGCCGAGTAGTGCAAGCGGATTCGGCGCACCCGCCACCGGATTTCCGCTCCCCTGTTCATGCGCCCACCCGTTTCGGGCGGTATGTCGTTTTCGCTGTTCAGGGCCGCAGGCGGCCCCTGTCGGCCACGCGTGCCCCGGCTGGGGTGACGGGACCGGGCCGGGGCGGTGGGGCCGACGTGGGGCCCTACAGCGCCCCACGTCGGCCCCACCCCAGCGGGTCGCTGGTCAGTCGGGGCGCACGTGGCCGGTGTAGGTCAGCCAGGCCCGGTAGGCCGCCCTGACGTCGCCGGGGATGGCCACCGCCCGGTACCGTCCCGCGCCGTGGGCGTGCTCGACCACGTAGTGCTCGCCCTCCCACGCCGGAATCCGCCCCAGCAGGGCGGCGACGTCGGCCACCTCGTCGAAGGCCTCGTCGTCGGTGTCGCTGTGCGGGAAGTAGACGACCTCCACCCGCGTGTGCGGCCCCACCGGCAACTCGGGGTTCAAGTCCAAAAAGTCGGCCAGGGCGCGGATGTCGTCGATGATGCGCCTGCGCAGGTCCGCGGATGCGGTGTCAGAGAAGGCCACGGGACCGGGTGTCCTTTCACGGCGAGTGGTGGAAACAGCAGCCGGGTTGGGGTTGGGCAGCCTCATGCCGCAGTGCTCCCCTCTGCCGCGACCGGGGCGGGGTTGGTGAACACCAGCGCGTCCTCGTGCTGGATCACGTGCACCGGCCTGCCCTCCTTGCGCAGGCGTTTGGTCTCAATGAGCTGGAAGAACGAGGTCCGCGAGACCACCTCCCCCTCCTTGAGGGCGCACAGCAGCGCCGCGCACCGGTCGACCTGCACCAACCCCGCACGCCGTGCGGCGTCGGCCACCTGGCCGGGGAAGTCGATGAGGCGTCCGTCCTTGCGGTAGGGGCGGGTGGTTACCACGACCATCCCGCCCGGGGCCAGCAAGGGCTTGCAGGCGGCCATGATTCGGGTGAAAGAGGTGGCCAGCACGTGTGGGCGCTGGTAGGCGAGGTTGTCCGCGCGCCGGTCGCGGTCGCGGGAGTAGACGTGGGCGTGCTTCTCCACCGCCTCGGCGCCGTCCCTGCGAGAGCGGACCTGTCCGTGGGTCATGGACCCGTACGGGGGCGAGGTCAGCACCAGCCGCACCTTCCCGGCCAGGGCGTCCTCGGTCAGACCGGCCAGGGTGCGGGCGGCTTCGCCGGTGTGCACCCGACCCTGGCCGTGCGCTCCCCGAGCTTGGGCGGCTTCGAGGTTCAACCTCGCGATGCTGGCCCATTTGGGCTCCAGCTCCACTCCAATGGCGTCGCGGCCCAGGTGGACGGCTTCGACCAGGCTGGTGCCGATCCCGCACATCGGGTCCAGCACCACCTCGCCGGGGCGGGTGTAGGTGCGAATGGCGTGGCGGGCGATGGCCGGGAGCATCTTGGCGGGGTGCTCCACCGACAGGCGCGAGTAGCGGGTGCCGCGCTGTTGACGGGCCTGCTGCTGGCCGGTCAGCCACACCGACCATCCCGCACCGCCCGACTGGTTGCCGGACCGGGCGGGGTGCTCGTGCGGGTGTGCGTCGTCGAACAGCTCCTCCTGGTGGTCCTGCGTCATGCGCCCACCTCCCCGGGCGCTTCCGCGGTGACGGTGTGGCCCTTCTTCGGAACCCGGAAGACACTGACGTTCAGGTGTGCGGGTGAGGTGATGGAGGCCGCCGCGTTAGCCACCGAGACCGGCAATCCCGGCTCCGTCTCTTCCTCGTCGGCGTCGAGGCCCTCGCTCCGGACGGGGATGGTGGCGCCGAGCCCGGCTTCGCAGAGCGGTGCGGTGATCGCGATGACGTGCTGTAGGTAGACCAACCCCGCGCAGGAGGCGGCCCGCACCAGCCCCGGAGCGGGATCGACCACCACCCCTTGCGGGGTGTGCCCCACCGAGGTGATGGCGGCGATGATCCCGCCGGGGCGGGTGACGGTCGCAGCGAACAGCATCCGTGCCCGCAGCCTTCGCTCGCGCACCTGCCGTTCCTCGTCGACCTCGGCGCTGACCGTCAAGGCTGTCAGGTCGGCCCACGCGACGTCCCGCTCGCCGTGCGCCGGCCGGTGCGGGAAGGTGGGCGGAGCCGCCTCGTAGAAGCGTCCCGCGGCCGCGGCCTGTTCGGCGACCAGGCTGGTGCCGGTCAGGTCCGCGACCACCCCGCCGGGGCAGGTGTACTCGGCCACCAGACGACGGGCCAACCGGCGCGGCACCGGCACCAGGTCCCCGCCGAGGGGAGGTGGCTGGTGCGCGGTCGGCGCGCACAACCAGACCGCCAGCGGCGGCCTGCCCGCCCCGGTGTTGTTGAGGGTGTGGGTCATCAGGAGCCCCCTTCGTTGTTCTCGCCCTGATGAACCCCTAAGAAGACGCCCCTATAGCGGATGCGACACCGGCCTCGAAAAACCCGAGGAAAGAAGTCGAAGCATGGTGAAGGCCCGGGACCCGCACCAGCGCGTGAATGGTGCGGGTCCCGGGCCTTCACCCGGTTGGCGTGGTGTGGGTCAGGTTCGCTTGTCCTTCAGGCGGCAGGGGCAGCCCGCCTGCTGCAGCATGTCCCGCACGAGCAGGGGCATGGGCAGGGCGATGATCATCGCGAGGTGGTCCAGCGGGGTGCCGTGGCAGCACCGGCCGGTGGCGCGGTCGTGAGTGGCCAGGTGGTGGCCGCACGGTCCGCAGATGGTTCCCGGGCCCCGCTCCTCGTGGTGGACCATGCCGGGCCACTGGCCGCGCACGTAGTAGGTGCCCAGCAGGCGGCTGGTGCGGTTGACGATCCCGATCAGGGTCGCGCTCACGCACAGCCCGGTCAGGGTCAAGGCGTGCTCCCACTCCAGGCAGCCGCGGTCGAACACGGTCCAGGCAACGTCGAACATCAATACTCCCCTAGGGTATGTGGAAGGTGGGGGTGCGGGCTGTTCAGGTGCCCGCACCCCCGGGGTGGTGGCGGGTCAGACGGGGTGCTTGGCCGAGCGGTAGCGGCGGGGCTTGTCACAGGTCTGTACCGCGCGCTCCTCCTTGGCCAGGCGGGCGAGGTTGTTCTGGATGGCCCCGATGGAGCGGCCCTGGAGAAGGTGGCTGATCTCGGTCGCGGTGAACTCTTCGCCCGGGTCGGCGTCCAGGATGGCCTTGACCATCAGCTTCAGCTCGCCCGGTGCGAGTCGTGTGCTGCCGCTGACCGGGTTGAGGCCCTCCGCAGTGGTGACTCCGGCACGGGTGACGGTCACTGTGGCCGTGTTCCGAAAGGTGGAGTCCGGCCGGGGCGCAGCGGGTGGCACCGGAGCGCCCGTGGCGGTCGGGCTCTGGTCCTCGGTCGCGGTCGCCTCGTCCGCCGGGGCCTGCTCCGGGGTCACCTGCGGAGAGGCCTCCTGCGTCGCCGGGGTGGGAATGTCCACCTCGGGGGCCTCTTTCGCAGCGGTGTCCGGTGCGGAGGAGGTCTCGGCGGAAGCGGTCTCGGTTTCCTCCTCGGCGTGGTCACTCGTCAAAGGCTCGGTGTTCTCCCCCGGGTCGGTGTCCGGCGTGGTGGAGGTGGTGGCCTGCCAGGTGTCGGGCAGGCGGCGTCGCCCGTCGCGTCCGCCCGGGGTGCGCACCGCCAGTCCGTCCTTCTCCAGGGCGGGCAGGTGCTTGCCCAGGGTGGACTTGCCCACCCCCGCCCGCTCGGCCAGCTCGGTGACGGTGACGGGTGCGGTGGCCTCGGTCAGGGCGGCCAGGACGAGGTCACGGGTACGGGTGGCGCAGCGGCGCGGAGTCGAGGTGGTCGTGGTCATGGCAGACGGATCCCTTCGTAGAGCGGTGGTGTGGGTGGGGGCCGCCCAGCCCCGGTGACGGGGCGGCCCGGTGAGGCGGCGGTTAGGGGCGGGTGCGGCGCAGGTAGGCCTCGATGGCCTCGCGCGTGCGGTGCGCGTTGGGGCCCGTCCTGAACTGGGTGCGCATGCTCGTGGGCCAGCCGGTGACGTGCCGGTCGCCGTCGCTGATCGTGATCAGGGACAACTCCCCGGTCTTCTCGTCGGTCGGGCTCTTGACGGTGACCGTGATGGTCGGGTGGTTTCGGTCCGTGTAGAAGTCCTGCACCATCCGAGTCATGGGGCTGGCGTAGTCACCGGGGCTGGCGTACCGGTCGTAGTAGTGCGGGGCACCGGTCAGGTCGAACCCGTGGCGCTGCATGGCCTGGCGCATCCGGGTGACGACGAACCCGGTTCCGGTGACGTCCTTGATGGACTCGCCCATGCACTCCCAGACTGCGCAGTCGACATCGGGGACCAGCTCCTCCCAAGCCCGGTCCCCGCACTGGCGGGTATACACCCGCAGGTCGAACGCCAGGTCGTGGTAGCCGTACACGATGAAGGAGGTCTGGCTGCCGGGGTCGAGGGTGCGCGAGTGGGTGGCGTAGTAGCCGCGCCGGTACAGGTCAGCGATGATCACCCCGCCGGGGCCGATCCTGTCCAGGGTGCGCAGCATGCGCGGAGTGATCTCGGCGGAAACGAACCAGTCAGCGATCGTCACGTTAGGCACGTCCTTGAACACGTGGAATCCCTTCTTGTGGGCGCGCCGAACACAGCGCTCGGCGCAAAGGTGTCGGGTGGCGGGGCCGCCCCGCCCCGGTGACGGAGCGGCCCCGGGTAGGCGCTAGCGGTCCTGGTTCAGGGCGCAGGTCACCGTGGAGGCGATCAGGCGGCTGGTCGCGGCGTGGGTGAGCGTGCCACCGGTGCCCAGGGTCAGGTCGGCGATCGGCCGGGTGTCGTCATCCGGGTCGCTGGCGGTGATCCGGGTCGGTTCGATGAACCCGAAACTGACCGTCACCTGTGCCAGGCGGGTGCTTCCCGCCAGGGTGTAGTAATCCGTCATCTGGGGCAGCCCGCGGATGGGCAGCTGGAAGGTGGGAGCGCTGGCCAGGTAGGCGCCCGCGTCTGTCAGAGCGCGGCGCAGGTCGTGTACCTGGAGGTTCATCGCGCGGATCTCGGGCCACTCGGCCCGCCAGTCGCTGGCGATATCGGTCAGGTCCCGGGCGAGGTCCTCGTCGGTGACCTCGTCCCCGTTCTCGGCGTGGTGCTCGGACACCTCGCCCAACCCCTGGTAGCCGATGATGATCATCCGCCTGGGGTCGGTCGCGGCGCGCGGGCCGACCGCCTGCACCTGGTGGGTGTCTTCGTGCCAGGTCAGGCACGCACCCCGCCCGTGAACGCGCAGGTCCTCGATGTGATCGCGGGTGACGATGACCCGCCGTGCTCCGTAGGGCATACTCGTGCTCACAGCACACTCCACTTCGTTGGTGGTGTTGGGCCCGCGCCCAGTCGTTTTGGCTCCACACCTCTGTCGGTGGGCGCGGGTGTTGCGGTGGGGTCGGCCCGAAGGTTGCCTCCTTCGGGCCGGCCCTATCAGACCGGGGTGAGGGCCTCCAGGGGCACGAACACGACCGGCTGCAAGGGCCTGCGCCCCTTCTCGCTGTCGGGGCTGGTGCCGTAGTCGGGGCACAGCTCCGTCCCGTCCCGGTGGCTGTAGTCGGGCCTGTTCCAGGCCAGAGCCCAGGCGGTGGGCGCGATGTTGCGCGCCTCTTCCGTGCAGTCGGGGCAGATCATGACCGGGGCGCACTGTCGGGTCTTGGTTCGGTCAGGCATCAGGTCCTCCTTGTCGCTGTGGTAGCGGTTCGCGCGGTTTCAGTTGGCCGCAACCGTGCGGTGGGCACGGAGCTGGAACAACACGGTCCCGAGGTCCTCGCGGTGACGAACCGCTCGGGCGTGGTCGTCCGCCGCCCTCCGGGACTCAGGGCTCTCGCCCTCGGTGCGGTGCAGGTGCACCGCGCGTCCCCGTGCGGCCAGCTCTCGGGCGATCGCCGCCTCGTAGTCACCGGCCACCTGTCGCGCCCGGTGGGCACGCGCCCTGTTGGCGAGGCCGGCCTGCGTGGGCGGCCTCGGCCGGGCGAATACTCGCCCCGCGATTACCGCCATTGCGCGCATGGTGCGCATTCCTCAACCCCCTTGAATTCTCGGGTTTTTGTCGTTTGCGGTCCGAGGTTCACTTGGTTGACCAGTGTTTGTCAACTCGTGTCGCGAACCTTTTTCCGCCCGCCCCGGAAACGGAATCCGTTTCGGGGCGGAACCCAAGGTGAACTTGGGTGACACGGGTTTGTCAACTCGTGTCGCGGGAAATTTTTCCCGCCCGCCGCGGAACCGTTGTTCCGCCCCGGGGAGCACGCCCATAGGAACTTGGTTGGCGGAGGGTTGTCAACTCGTGTCGCGGGTTTTCCGGGGAATCTTTTCGGCGCGTGCCCCTGGAGAGGATCCGCGCACGCGCGCGTGGGGGGCGCGGGCATGTCGGGGAGCGATCTGGGCGATCATGTTTTTTATCACCGACGCTGAATTAGGCGATCATCAGGGACACAAAGGAACGCTTTCCATGGTTGATGGAGTAAGGAAAAGAAAGCGAAGACTGGAGGCTGGAAGGGAGGGAGGAGGGCAGGGAGAGGACAGGAGTACGCAGAGGGGCGGGGCGGCCGGTAGGCCGCCCCGCCGAGCAGGAGAAGGGGGCGCGCCGCCCCCTACGTGAAGATGACTACCCAATGGGTATAAGTCTGGACGGCCATTGGCCCACCCAAAGTGGCTTTGACCTGCGTGTTCACCCGCCTGAGGGTGGGCCAGCCAAGAGCGGCCCACCCGGCGGCCAGGTCGGCGGCCCAGGCGTCGGCCCGGGGTTCACTTCGGGTTCACTGGCCCTGGATCGCCCGCAGCATGCGAGCGGGAACCGGGCAGCGCAGGCCCTGCTGGAAAGCCCTACCGCGCCGGTTTGCTCGCACCCTCGATGATCATTCTGCTGGAGGAGCTCGGCTTCTCGCCGATGAGGGAGAGCTTGTCTTTCAGCGACCGGTAGACCTGGTGCGCTATCTCAGGACGCCCCTGCGATACGTGTATTTCCATAATGCGCTGGTAAAGCGGCTCGTTGAATTCATCGAATGCGCATGCCCGTTCCAGAAGGGCCGCCTGCCCCTCCTCGTCTTGCGCCTCGTCCGCGATCACGAGAAGCGATTCGACCACCACACGCACACAGGATTTTCTCGCGGACTCCGCCCATACCTCTTCCATCCCATTGAGAAGCTTCTCTGAATGAGTGTTGACGACTTCTCTCAACAGGTCGGCCCGAGGCTGCCCCGACAGGCGCCGTGCTTCTTTGTAGGCTTCCGAGAAGGACCACAGGTCCACCGAGAAGATCTCAGGGTCCAGAGAGTAACGGCCGCCGCTGTTCACGATGACGTGGTGGTCGGGGTCATTCAGAGCTGCCCGCAGGGAGGACCGTATGCTGGCGATCGCGTTCTTTCGCGCGGAAACGGCCTGGGGCGAGTCCATGGCGGCGAAGCACGTCTGGGCGATCTCCTCCGCGCTCGCCCCGTGCGGGTGCAGGGCCAGGTAGGCGAGAAGGGTACGGCCCACCGTGCGCAGGCCCGGCACCTCCTGCCCCTCCACCTCGACTGCGAGCTGCTCGGAGAACAGGCGCAGCCCTACTCGGGGGCGTGTTGACTCAGGGCCGGGTGATACGGGCGGCGCGGGAACAGGGGCTGCCGGTTCGTCCTCCGGGAGACCTCCGCTCTGACCGGGGACAGAGGTGTCCTCGTGGTCTTCCTCCGGCGTCTTCGCCGGGCCCCGGTAGCGCAGGCGCATACCATTGCGGACTGCCTCGGCACCGGCGGACACCACCCGCACCCGGTCGATGTCCTCGCAGCAGAGGCCGGTCCCTGCTTGTGTCTGATCGACGCGGTTTCCGAGCACGAACACCACCGCACCGGGAACCGCAGCCACCGCCTCCCGCAGGCCTTGCCCCTGGTCCAGGTCACTGGTCTCGCACACCACCAGTACCCGTGGAAGAGCCGCTTCCTGATCCGGGGCTTCCGCTTCGTCCTCTTCAGCGGCACGGCGGGCGGCGGTGAGCAGCGCGGACCCCGACGCGATCCGTGCACCGTGCAGGTCGGCGACCTCCTGCACTTCCCGGAACGCCGTGTCCGTCCCGCCCAAGGCGGCCAGAACCGCCCGGGTGGCGATCACCGGCCCCGGGTTGTGGTCGGCGACCGCGGCCCGGAGGACCCCGACGGCGTGGGTTCCGGTGAAGGAGAGCCCGTCACGGCCGTCCACCCGGACCGTGTCCGCCACGAGCACGTAGCCGTCCTGGTCGACAATGCCGTTGGCCAGCCCTCCCGGGTCGTCCCGCAACAGGTCTTCCGCAACGGATTCCTCAGGGGCCTCCTCTTCCGGGGCCGCGTCGGCTTCCGGCACGGACGCCGAGGCCGAGATCCGTGCGCGGCCACCGGAAGCGCGCCGCCGCCCTGCCGCGTACCCCGCTCCCAGACCGGCTGCTCCGGCCACGGCACCGACCAGGACGGGATCCGGCCCGGACTCCTGCTCGCTAGCGGTGGTCACGTCCAACCGCACCTGCGCCTGCTCCGGTCCCGCCGCAGTCCCGGTGGCCTCCTCCGGTTGGACTTGCGCGGACGGTGCCAGTTCGCTGGCGGCGGTGGGAGGTTGCAGCGTGTAGGCGATCTCGACGCGCCGGTGCTCCCCGTAGGGCGCCCGGGGGTCGGGAGGGGGCTGAGCGGATCCGACGCCCTGGACTCGGAACTCGACTTCCTTCCCCAGGTGCTGGGCGAGGTAGTCGGCGACCTCCCGGGCCCGGCGCTCGGACAGGGCCAGGTTGTAGTCGGGGTCGCCGACCGGGTCGGTGTGCCCGGTGACCGTTACCGGAGCTCCGGGAAGGCCGAAGTCGCTGATGAGACCGACCGTAGGCTCCAGGGACCGCTTCATCTCAGGGGTGAGGGCAGCCGAGTCGAACCCGAAGTACGCGAGGTTGCGCGCGCGGTCGACCACGTCGTTCCGGCCGTCCTCCTGCTCACGCGATGCGTCTGTGCCCTGCGCGCCAGCGGCGTTCTCCAACTGCACCGGAACCTGGACCGGGGCGTCCGTCTGCGCCGCGACAGCCGCTGTATGGCTGCTGGTCGCCGTGGCACCCCCGGCGACAAGCACCCACACCAGCCGCACCAGTCCCACCCGTGGAACCAGGCCGCGCAGCAGGGCGACCACATCGAGGGCGACCACGGCCAAGTGGACCGCCCACACCACCCACAGGGCCACCACCAGCGCGGCGATCACGGCCTCGTCGGGGACTCTGCCTCCGCGCAGGTACTGCCACAGCCACGTCCAGTCGGTGTGCTCGTCCAGCGGCCAGCCCAGCGACGACGCCAGTACAGCCGGTCCCACCAGCAGTACCACCGTGACCAGCGCTTCGCCCGCCATGGACCAGGGACTTCGCGGCATACCTCTTCGCTTTCCTTCGCTTCGGACTGCTTCGGGGAAGGGGGGTCCGCTGCCTCGCGGAGCGTCACCCCGCCGGGGCCCGGAGGGCGGTGGCCGTCGCCTCGGCCTCGATCGTGCGCTCTCCGATCGGCAGCAGGACCGGGGTGTAGGCGGTGCGGGCCAGCACGACCACCCGGTCCTGCTCGACCGCCACCCGGCCGCCCATGCCCACCGATCGCAGGTGGTCGACAGCGGCCCGGCGGGCGCCGCCGGCGTCCAGAACCGGTGCGCCCTCGTCGACGGTCGCGACCGTGTCGAGCTGGTGGGTCCCCGCCCGTGCGGCCGAGTGCGCCGCGGCCAGGAGTTCGGACTTGGCGACCAGCATCTGCCCGGCCTCCCAGACCAGCGCGAACACCGCCATGACGACGGGGACGAGCATGATGAGGAACACCGAGGCGTGTCCGCCGTCCCGGTGCTGCAAGGCCCTTCGGCGTGCTCGGGTCATGGCTCCTGTCCCCGGTAGGGGTCGACCGGGGACAGCGCGGTGGCGGTCAGGGTGCGCTGGCCTCCGAACCCGCCCAGGTCGACGACAGTGACCGTGCACGCCACCCTCACCCCGACCGTTCCGCCCGGCTCGAACCCGGAGGCGTCCACCACGGCGGCGAACGGGGAGCAGACCACGCCCCGGTCGGCCAGCTCCCGCTCGGCTGCCTGGTGGGCCTGGGTGCGGGCGGCGGAGGAGCCGCGTTGCAGGGAGGCCGCCCGCGCCGCCGCTGCGGCGGCGTCCTGGGTGATCAGCGCGGCGGAGACCTGGCGTCCGGCGACCACCATCAGCACCAGGGCCACGATGAGGACCGGGACGAGCAGGATCAGCTCCACCGACGCACTCCCCCGGTCGTCGCGTCGGCGGCGCTTCCGCAGCAGTGCGTTCATGGCGCGAGGCGTTCGACGGGCCCGGACACCTCCGAGACAACGGGCAGGGTGACGCCCGGGAGAAGGCTCACCGTCCGCGCCTCCACCCTCACCCGCGCCTGGGCTGCTCCCCGACGCACGTCGACCTCCGTCTGACGGAGCATCCCGCCGCCCAGCTGCTCCCGCGCCTGTCCGGCCTGCTCGTACGCCGATGCCGCCGAACCGTCGTAGGCGCGGGCTGCGGCCAGGGCTTGGGAGGCGATGGCCTGGGCGCGGTGCTGGGCGTGCGCCCACAGCCCTGTCTGGACCACGCCCAGCAGCATCACGAACACCAGCGGCAGGATGAACAGCGGCTCGGCGCTGCCCCGGTCGCTCCCGGAGGACCTCGGACCGGGGCAGTCCCGAACAGGCGTGCTCACCGGTTCACGCCCAGGTCGATGGACTCGGCCGCCGTGGTGAACTCCCCGACGAGGATCCCCCCGACCACGGTGGCGATGGTGATGGACACCATGATGACCAGGATCCAGTCCGTGGTCGCCGACCCGGCGTCGGCGGTCGCTTTACGTGGTGGAGCGGTCCAGGTGCGTACACGGTTCCGGGCGTGCCGGAGAAACCCCTTCATGAAGACCTCCTCGGTCAGAATCCCGCGGTCACGTGGGCGAGGGCGACGAAACAGATCAGCAGCAGGAACCCGGCCACCAGGCCCATGGTGGGCAGGGTCATGCGCTCGGTGGCCGCGTGCGCGGCGGCCTCGGCCTCCGCGAGTCCGCGGGCCCTCAGCGAGGCGGCCTTGGCGGCCACGGACGCGCGGGTACGTGCTCCCGACGTGCCGCCCAACCGCAGCGACGCGGCCAGCTCGGCGAGCTCCCGCACCCCGGTCTCCTCGGCGAGGACTTCGAGACCCTCCCACGGGGGCCGGTGCCGCAGGGTCGCGGTGTGCACCGCGTTGCGGAGGCGCTCCGGAGTACGCCCTCTGCCGTGGTGCAGGGCTGTGGTGAGCGCGCTGGTGGTCCCCGCTCCGGCCGCCAACCCCATCACCACCAGGTCCGCCAGTGCGGAGGTGGCCGCGCGCAGCTCGGCGCGGTGCTCGGCCGCGGCGCCTCGGGCGGCCAGGTCCGGGGCCAGGAAGCAGCCGACCGCGACCAGGGCGGCGAGCAGCCACGCCGCCGCGGGGCTGGGAAAGAGCGCGCTGCCCACGGTGGCCAGCACCGTTGCCAGCAGGATCCCGATACCGGTCGCGGCGGCCTTCTCCGCCCGGTAGGCCTCCACCGGCGTACCCGCCGCCGTCAGCGTGCGAACCGTGGCCGGGCCCGGGATACCGGCACGGGCCAACAGGTGCCCTGCTCGGCGGCCTGCTCGTTGCGCCCGTCCGCCCTCGAAGACGGGTCGGGAAGCCGGTGCGGGGCGCGGCGTGAGGCGCTCGGTCAGGCTGGGGCGGCGCAGGGCGTAGGCGGCGGCGCACGCCCCGGCTCCCAGGAGGCTTCCGGCCGCCCCCAGCACCACGGCGCTCACCGGGCACCGCCGACCGCTGGACCTGCTCCCGCCGGAACGGGGGCGAAGGGGCGCGGTCGCTCGGGCGGCGACGCGAGGCGGGCCAGCCAGAAGAACGAGACCGCCCACAGGCTTCCCACGACTCCGAGGACGAGCTGTCCGGAGAACGTGCCGAGCGGTTCGAGGAACGCGGGGTTGAACGCGGCCATCCCCACCAGCATGAGAGTCGTGGCGGCGGCGATGATGCGCACCGAGGAGCGGACCCTGGCCCGGGACGCCGAGACCCGCGCCACCGTCGTCGCCCTGTCCCGGGCGGCCTCCGCCAGGCGTGACAGCGCTCCGGCGACGTCCCCGCTCTGGCGCGAGGCGCCCATGGACAGGGTGATCGCGATCAGGTCCGCCAGGTCGGAGTCGGTCTCACACGCGAAAGCCTGTGCTGCCTGCTCCAAGGGCTGCCCGGCACGCAGCCGTGCATCCAGGGCGGCGACCTGGTCGCGGATCGGGACCGGGGCGACGGGCACGGTCGCGGTGACGGCCTGGTGCAACCCGGAGGCACCCGTGATCATGTCCCTGAGCTGCTCGGCCCAGGAGGCCAGCGCCTCGGCCAGGTCGGCCTCGGCGCGGTGGGCGGTGTCGGGCCCGAGCAGAACGGGCATCCACCACCCGGCCGCCGCGGCGAGCGCCGCACCCACGGGCCACCCCGTCACCAGACCGACCACCGCACCCGCACCCGCGGCACCGGCCGCGCGCAGCCAGGTCCCGCGTCGGCGCAGGGGCGCCGTCCAACGGTGCTGCGAGGGTCCGGCGGGGACCGCAGGCCCGGGGACGAGGCTGACCGTGTAGACGGCGCAGGCGATCCCCGCCCCCGCCAGCGTCCCGCCGAGGGCGAGTGCGGCCACGGTCCAGTCCGGCATCACGCCCACCCCCGCACCACGTACCCGGCACGGGCCAGGCGCTGGCCGACCACACCGCTCGGGGCGCACACGATCGCTCCGGTTGGCTGGTCGGCCTCCCGGGTGTACAGCTCGTTCGAGACGACCTGCTCCCCTTCGGACCCGGCGACCTCCCGGATGCTGGTGACCACCCGTTCCCCGGTCCGGGCGGTGTCGATGTGCACCACCAGGTGCACCGCCGCCCCGACCAGCAGCGCGGTCGCCGAGGCGCTCAACCGCTCCGGGGACTGGGCGCAGTACGCGGCCAGCTTGGCGAACACCTGCTGGCTGGACGAGGCGTGGATGGTGGACATCGACCCGTCCGTGCCCATGCTCATGGCGTTCAGCAGCGCGATCGTCTCCGGGCCCCGGGTCTCCCCGACGATCACCCGGTCCGGGCACATCCGCAGCGCCGCGCGCACCAGCTCCGCCAGGGTCACCTCGCCCAGGCCCTCGATGTTGGCCGGACGGCCCTGCAACGCGACCACGTCGGCGCCCCGCAGATGGCGGTGCAGCCCCAGTTCGAGGGAGTCCTCGATGGTGATGATCCGCTCGGCCTCCACCGTGCCCAGCAGGGCGCGAAGCAGGGTGGTCTTGCCCGCGTTCGTGGCGCCGGAGACGATGACGTTCAGGCGCGACCTCACCGCAGCGACCAGCAGGTCGCGGGCGTTCTGGTCGACCATCCCCGACCTGGACAGGTTTCCCAGGGTCAGGTACTCGGCGGGGTGGCGGCGGATGGTCACGGTCGGGCGGGCCGCGACCCCCGACATGACCGCTGACAGCCTCTCCCCGCCCGGCAGCTCCATGGACAGGATCGGCTCGGCCGTGTCGAAACGGCGCTCCCCGCCCGGTGCGCGGACCGCGGCCCGCTGCACCAGCGCCACGAGGTCGGTGTCCGCATCCACCACGGCCGGACGGCGCTCCCGCCGGCCTCCGCCGAAGTCGACCACGGCTTCGTCGTTCCCGGTGATGTGGATGTTCTGCACCCCCGGCTCGGCCAGCAGCTCCTCCAGAGGCCCCAGGCCCAGGACGTGGTCCAGCACGAGCTGGCGCAGCCGTACCTCCTCGGGCGAAGCGAGTGCTCCCTGCCCGCGGACCAGGGCCGTGCGGGCGCGCTCCTCCAGGAGTGCGTCCACGAGCCGCCCCACGTACTCGGCGTCCGCTGCCTCGTGGGGGCGGGTGACGAGCTGTTCGGTGATCCGGTCCGCCAGGGCCACCGCCGTGCTGCGCAGGGTGCTCTCGCCGCTTCCGCTGTCGGGTGCGAGAACCGGGCGCGGGAGTTCGGGAGCCGCCGTCATGCCGCGCTCACCTCCACCGCGTTCCGCGCTCCGGAAGCCATACCGATGCCGGAGAAGTCGTCGCACAGCTCCGCCAGTGCCTTGGCGGCCCTGACCAGCGGCATCCACTCCAGGCCGTCGGGATCCCGGTACCGGGAGCGCCACGCGGCCACCCGGTCCCGCAGGCGGGTGGGCGCGCGGTGCTCTCCCCGCACCAGCGCGGCCCCCACCTCGTCACGGGGGATGCGCGCCCACACGGGCAGCGCTGAGGCGACCCGGGACACCTCGCTGTCGGCGTGCGGGCAGGCACCGGCGACGGCCAGCCCCACCCGCACCCCCTCCTGGCGCAGTGAGGCCAGCACCGGGGCGCACATCCGCAGGCGGACCGCACTGCCCAGATCCCCCGGTTCGGTGAGGACCACGGCCGCGTCGGCGTGGCGGAGCAGGGCCGCCCCCGCGGACCCCGGCACCGCACGCCCCACGTCGACCACGGTCGCCCTCCCCGACTTCAACAGGTGGGGGCTGCGGGCGAGCGCGTCCACCGCGCGCCCTGCCTCCAGCGGGTCGGCGGGGGCGGGCACCGCCCGGAGTCCTCCGGGCAGCTCCACCGCGTGGCGCAGCAGCGGAACACCGGCCGAGGCGGCGTCCTGCACACCGGCCTGCGCCCAAGCCTCGGCGGAGGCCGGTACAGGAGCCGAGGCGCGGGAGGCGGCGGCCAACGACACCAGACCCGTATCGCCGTCGAGGCCGATACCGTGCCATGAGGCGATGTCCCCGCCGGAAGCGTCGGCTTCGACCAGCACCGGCACCGTCAGGGGAGTCGAGGGCCAGCAGGCCGCGAGCGCGGTGGCCAGGCTCGTCACCCCTGGAGCCCCGCTCAGGGAGCACACCGCGACGATCATTGCGCACCTTCTTCCGCGTGGGCGTTCTCATGCGGGTTCACCACCGCGATCTGGACCTCCTGGCCTGCCGCTGCCCGGGAGAAGCTCGCGGCCTCATCCCGGGGCAGGACCACCTCCACCACCTGCTGGCCTCCCCCGAGGCCGTCCTCGGCCGCGGTCACACGGTGGACCAGCCCCGTCACCGCGCCGGGGAGGGCCTCCGCATCATCGCCCCCGCCCTCCCCGGGTGCGGCCAGGGTGACCAGGTCCACGGTCGTCCCCTCCGCCAGGTCGGCCGGGGCCGTGGTCACGGGCAGTGCGACCACCGCCTGCCCCGGTTCCGGCCACAGGGCACTGTCGGAGACCGAGCCCGCCACCAGCGGGGACCCGGCGGGCACCGGCCGCGTCAGCACCATTCCCTCGGCCACCTCAGGGGTGAGCAACCGGAGTCCTTCGGCCTCAGCCAGGTCCACCGACGCCACGTCCGCGGCCGTGATCAGGTGTCCGGCGGGAAGGTCTGCGGTGAGCACCGCGACCGTGCGCGTCTCCTCTCCGGCCAGCCCGGCCCAGGCCCCTACCGCACCTCCCGCGGCGATCAGTGCCCCGGCCAGCAGCCCCCACTTCCACCGGCGGCGCGAGGCCGCGGCCAACCGCACCGACTCCCATTCCCCGGATCCGCCTCCGACTCGGGATTCCGAGCTTTTCTGGTGGGTTTGCCGGGGTTTTGCGAGTGCGACCATCCCTCCTCCTCCCTCTTCCATGCCTGTTCCGTACTGTCAGCGGGTGTGGGTGACCACCGAGTGGATCTCGCTCACGGGCACCGCGACGGAGGAGGAGGTCGCCAGGTCCTCCAGAGCGCCGCCCCGCCCGTCGGTGGTGGACCAGGACACCCCCCACTCCCACACCGCCGTCACGTCCACCGCTGTCCCGGCCCCGCCCGGCGGCAGGGCGGTGTAGGTGTGGCCGCAGTCCGGAGACCCGCCCTCCCCGGCGGTGGCGCGGGTGAAGACCGTGCCCGGACCGGCGCACACCACCTCGTGGCCGTCCCCGGTGTCCCACACCACGCGCTCCGGAGTCGCGACCACGGTCACCGACCCGGCGCTGACCGACGCGGTGACCGACACCGGGCTCCACTCCTGCCCATCGACCCACAGCCAGGTGGGCAGGTTCACGAACCGGGGTTTGTCCGGCGCCGGAGCGGTACCGATCGCGGGCTCGGGCAGGCGCATGACCGCGCGCGCCTGCTCGGCCAGTACCTCGGGGGAGAAGACCCCCGACGAGCCCCCACCGGCTGCCGTCCCCTCACACCTGGCCATCCCCTGCGGAATCGGCAAAGGCCCCTCCTTGCCGGACTCCAGGAACTCGGCGCTGGTGAACACACACGGCTCCCCGGCCTCGTCCGTCCCCCCGGCCGCGCCCTCCGGGGCGTTCCGCCCGCCCGAGCTGGAAGGCGCAGGTGGAGAACTCGCGCCCACCTTGCACTCACCGTCTGAGCAGTCGGTCGTGGCGAAGAAGCCGTCGGCTGCCGCTTCTCCCGCTGCGGAAGCAGCGACCACCGCGGTCAGCGCGCCGACCAGACACACGCTCCAGGAGTGTCGGGGCCCGCGGGTCAACACGACCCGTAGTCCTCAAGCCAGAGCTCCTCGACCAGCCAGCGCTCTCCGTGAAGAACGGCGGTCGCGGTAACCGACCTCCGCCCGCTCCTGTCCTCGGAATCCGTCGTCTCCTCGGGGACGGTCCACTCCGAGTCGTCGATGCAGTCCTCGATGGACACCGAAGGCGGATTCCCGGACTCCTCCGCCGCTTCCGGGTCCATCCGGGGCTCCCCCGTGGCGTGCACGCCGCGCAGCATGGCCGTGGTGAGTTCGAGCGCCTGCCCCGTGGCGTACTCGTCCAGGTCCGGGTGGCCCACCGTTCCCTCGTGCGAGCCCTCGACCACCACGTCCCACATACCGCGGTAGGCGTCGAGCGCCATCTCCTCCGGCGACGGGCCGGCGGGCGCGGCCACAGCCGGAGGCGTGCGCGCCGGAGTCTCCGCCGGACCACTCCCCTGGGCCGCGCATCCTGTCAGCACCGCCGACGCTGCGACAGCCATCCAGCGCGCCACAGGCGTACGCATACCCTCACCGCCGTTTCCACACCGGGCACGACTCCATGCCGTGCTTTCGAAAGGTGACACTAGCCATACTCAGAGTGACAACACAACCGCCCGTCGAGTACCCACAGTGATGAAAAGTGTGAAGAGAACCACCGGGTTTCGATGTCGCACGTTCTACCTGCGAAAACACGAAAGGCTGCCTCCCTGAGGAGACAGCCCCGCACCCTTTTCCCGAGGTCAGGCCACTGGCACCCGCTCCCTCTGCGCCTTCCACTGGCGTACCAGGGACGTCAGCTCATCCCACTCCCCGGCGGCCTCCGGACCCCTCACGGCCAGAACGTCCGCCCCCTGTGGCTCCGGAGAAGGGACCTGTCCGAGAGCCCTCCGCTGCCGCTGTTCGTGTGCGACGAGGTAAGGGCGTACCGCGCGTATCCCCTCGTCATCCACGCACCACCCCAGCTCCGGCAGCCCTCGCGCCACACGGTTCCGCCCCGCCTCTTCCGTGCCCGCAAGGAGGTCGCACGAGCCGGATTCCCGACTCCGCCTCGCCTCGTCGTAGCACCTGACCCACTCGGGTTCCCGACGCGCCACCGGAACCGACGAACCCCGCGACTTCAGAGGCGGACGCGATACCGCCTGTCCGCTGGCCACTCCTCGGGGGGGCTCTGCTCCGATGACGGCGGCGAGGACTGCGCCCACCGCCCACCGCACGCTTTCGGCCCATCCCCGTCGACGCCTTCGGTGTCGGCCCGTACCATGGCTCACTGATCTTCCTCCTGCTGCTTCAGGTGGTGGATCACGCCCCGGGTGGTGTTCCCGCACCCCCGGGGCGCCTTCTTTTCTCTTATTGTTTTTTCTGGTTCTGTGCCGACAGCGACCGAATCGGGACGGGTGTCATTGGCTTCGAGTTCGTACGTCCTCGAAGCTGCGCTTCCTCGTCCGAACCCACGCTGTCCGACCAGCCCTGCTACGCGGAGATGAAACCCTCAGCCTCGCCTGGGGTTTCCCTCACGACGGATTCCGGCATGACAAAGAACCCCATTCCAGGCATACAAATCAAAAAGGGCAAAAAGAACGGCCGCGTTCACCCGGGCTGAACGCGTTCGCGATGTTTCCCCATACTCGCGAGAAGTTTCAACCCGTTCGGCTCGGAAAAGTCATGGGCACAGAAAAAGGGCCGCCGAGTGACGGCCCCCCAGCGGCCCGCGTGCCCGCGCTGCCCGCCGGGGCGACCCCAATCCCTCCCCGGTGGGCGTCCGCGCCCGAGCGGGCGTTTCAGCGCCGGTCAGCCGGGTCGGACAGCCGCCACAAACCGGCTGCTGTAGTAGTCACCGTCGACCGGCTCGACGCGGATCGACTGCCCCGACCGAGGCGCGTTCACCATCTGCCCGCCTCCGACGTACATGGTCACGTGTGAGGGGGACGCACCGGTTCCGGTGTCGTAGAACAGCAGGTCGCCCGGTTGGAGCTCAGCGAGCCCGACACGGGCACCGGCCTCGACCTGATCGGTGGTCACCCGCGGGATCGGCACCCCCGCCGCCGCCCACGCCTGCATCGTCAACCCGGAGCAGTCGAAGGCGTGCGGCCCTGTGCCGCCCCACAGGTAGGGCTTGCCGACCTGGGCCAGCGCCCACTCGGCTGCTGCCCGCCCCTGCTCGCTGGACGCTCCGGATCCCACCGCGAGTACGTGCTCGGTCTGGGCGGCGATCCTGGCGTAGTGCCCGATGTGCTCCCGCACCTCTTCCGCATAGGACTCCGAGTGGTTGTAGCGCAGCAGCGCCTCCTCCAGGTCGTTCTCGTCAGCGAAGTCGACCCCGCCTGCTCCGGGGTTGCTGAGGCACAGGTAGACCGCCGCGCTCCAGGCCGCGTCGAAGACGTTGTGCGGGTCAGCGGTTCCGTCCCCGGTGGCGTCCAGGCCGTGGGAGGCCCAGGTGGCGGGGATGAACTGCATCAGCCCCACCGCACGGTCGAACTCGGTGTCCCCGTCCCACTCCCCCGCATCGCTGTCCCGGTGGGGTGAGGTGTTGCCCCCGGCCCCGCCGCCGTCCAGACGCGGGCCGACGATCGGCGGGTCCACGGCCCCCGAGGAGGAGATCTGCCTCCCGGCCGCGTGGTTGGACTCGACCCTCCCGATCCCGGCCAGCACCGGCCAGGTCATCCCCCGGCACCCCCGGTGCTCCGGTTCCAGGCGTGCGGCGGCCCGGACGTAGGCGGACAGCACCGCAGCGGGTATGCCCTCCACCTCGCGGGGAATCCCGGAGAGCCCCTGCTCGCTGGCCGCCATAGCGCCGACGAACACCGGCACCAGCAGCAGGAGCGCTCCCGCGCCAACCGCCAGCCGGATCACCCCTCTCCCTCGGCACGGACCGCGTGGCGAAGGGCGATGTCCACCGGCCGCAGCCGGTCCGAGGAGTCCGCGGTCCGCCACACCGGCTCAGCAGGACCCAGCGCCCCCAGCCGGGCGTGGGTGGTGACGTACACGCCCACCCGGTCGGAGACGTCACCGGCCAGCTTCGCGGCGAGGTTGCCCTCCCGCTGGTCGGAGTGGACCGCGAACAGCACGATCGACGGCAGACGGCTCTCCCTGGCCAGGCGCGCGTACCCCCGCATCTTGCGCTGCACCTTCGTCAGCGGCTCACTGCCGGTGTCGTACTCCCAGAAGGCGTCCAGCACGAGCCCGTCCTGGTGCCAGCACATGTAGGCGTCCGGCCGGATGTGGCGGCCCCACCGGCGCGCGCACTCGCGCTCGTTGTCCCAGCGCACCAGGCGCGCGTCGGGGGTCCTCCGAGCGGCTTCGGTGGTCAGGGCGAGGCACTCGACCAGGCCGAGGATGTGTCCGAGCCGCCCCGAGTGCGCCCAGGCCAGCACCCGGTCCTGCCGGAATCCCAGCTCGCCGGGCTCCATGCCCCGGTTCTCGGCGACCACGGCGGCGCCGGTCGGGGCGAGCACCCAGTGGTCGGGCACCCGTGCCCGCTCGAAGAAGGGGCGGAACCGGTCCAGGAGCCCGTAGCGGTGGAGCAGGAGCAGCCTCCTGCGCGCACGGCGGGCCTCGGCCCCGGGGAAGTGGAGCCGGTGTATGTGGTGGGTGGTCATGACGTGGTGGTCGTACAGTCCGCCCAGGATCTCCCGGTCCCTGGGCGTCACCCGGGGGGCCAGCCACACCAGGGCCCTCGCGTACTCGGTGCGCTCGGGGCCGTGCCCTCCCGGTTCGCAGCCGGTCATGTGACACGCCCCTTCTCACCGCGGAGTTCGGGCGGAGGCGCCTCGTCCTTCGCCCCGTGGCGCCGCGCCGCCTCCCGTGCCTGGGCGGCCCGGCCCGTGATCCCCGGCGGCAGCGGCCGGGTGCGCACCGTCGCGGCCCCCAGCTCCTTCGCACCCACCAGCGGTCGGACCACGGCCTGGTAGGCGCCCAGGTGGGTCAGGTCGTAGGCCCCCAGTACGGGCAGGGTGTGCTGTTGCAGGCTCACCGCGTCGTCGGGCGAGGCCGAGAAGTACACCTTCGTGCGCGCGTTGGCCGAGACCGCCTTGCGCAGGTCGGCGGGGAGCTGGCCGAGCTCCTGGTGGGCCAGGGTCAACCCGAGCCGATAGCCGCGGGCCTCGGCCAGCATGTCCTCCAACGAGCCCGGAAGGTTGAGGAAGTTCTGGCACTCGTCCACGTACGCGCACAGGTCCTTGCGCTGGTGCTCGGGGGTGTGGATGCGGGCGGTCACCGCCTGCCAGGTCGCCGCCAGCGCGAACGACCCGATCAGGCTGGAGGTGTCCTCGCCCAGGCGCCCCTTCGGCAGCCGGAGCAGGACCAGATGGCCGGTGTCGAACAGGGTCGGCAGGTCCACCGTGGACGGTCCCGACGCCACCACCTGGCGCACCCACCTGCGCAGCAGCGCCGTCCGGAGCTTGTTGAGCACCGGCCCCGTCACCGCGCTCCTGGCGGAGGCGGTGAGGCCGGAGTACCAGTCCCAGAAGTCCTCCAGGGCCTCGTCCTCGCCGGTGCGCGCGGCGACCTTGGCCAGCGTCTCGGCGCGGAGCGCGTCCTCGGCGAGCAGGCGGGGGATATGCCCCAGCGTCAGCTTCGGATCGCTCGCCCGGGTCAGGGTCAGCGTGGCCGCCCTGAGGATGTCGTCGGTCCTGGGACCCCAGTACTCGGCGTAGATCCTGCGGAAGATGCCCACCACCGTGTCGGAGACGAAGTCCGGGTCCCCGCCCTGGAGCAGGTTCAACCGGGGCGGCGGGACCCCGTCGTCGGGGTCGAACAGCACCACCCGGTCCACCGCGTCCTCGGGCAGGCGGGCCAGGATGTCGGTGACCAGGTCTCCCCGCGGATCGATCACCAGCCCCGCCCGACCGGCCTCGGCGTCCTGGAGCACCAGGTTGGCCAGCAGGGTGGATTTACCCGAGCCGGTCTTGCCGAGGATGTGCGTGTGTTGGCGCGCCTCCACCACGCCCAAGGCGACCGGGCGCCGGGTGCCGGCGTCGCTGTCACCGACCACCCGGGTGTTCTCGCCCCCGCGCGCAACCGCAGGGGCCGGTGCCGCTGGCCGCGCCCCGGCCCGGACCAGCCCGGGGACCGTGGTGTCGGTGGGCAGGTGCGCTACTCCGGCCAGCTCGGCGGTGGAGAGCAGGAACCCGTACCCCAGGAAGCGGTTGGCCAGCCACCAGGAGGGCCGGACCATGAAGCGGCGGTGCAGGTGGTTGGTGCCCGAGGTGAACGCGGCGAACGCCGAGCCGATCCCGTGCGCCCTTCCCCGGAGGCGTTCCCTGGCCGCTTCGCCTTCATGGACGGTGGTGAGGACGTAGGCGGCATCGCACGCCAGCCGGGGCGAGGACGCCTTGGCCAGGATCGCGCGCACGTCGTCACTCGTCCCGGGAAGAACCGCAGGTCGGCTGCGCGCGGTGCCGTGAGCGGTGGGGTCGAGAGCGTCCACCAGGTACGCGGCCGTGCTGGTGTGACCGTACAGGCGCGCTGCCGCCCGGCGTGCGCGCGCCGCCCGCCAGCCCGTGGCCGGTCGGGCGGTGATCCGCACCAGGGCGTACTCTCCCTCGACCAGGTCCTCCATCGCCCCCAGCAGCGGACGAGCGGGGTCGTCGTCGAAGCGGGTCCGCAGGGGGAACACCTCGCTGCGGCCGAGCCGGAGGCGGCCCCCGGTGGTGTAGACCCCCGCTGGCAGCGGCGACTCGCCGGAAACCGGGTGGCGGGTGGAGGTGGTGGCGCCGGGCCAGGCCGCGGAGACCGCGCGCTCCACCGTCCCCGGCGGCACCGCGCCCGGCACCCACACCTGGAAACGCACTCCGGCCGCCGAGGCGACCATCTCCAAAGCCAGGTGCGGCTGGAGCAGCCACCGGGACCACCGGGGCTTGAGCAGACCCATGGCGTGCTGCCAGAAGGCCTGGGCGTTCTCCAGCGTCGCCTCGGGCGGAGGCAGGACCTCCACCACCCGTGCGTCCGCCGACAGACAGCGGTGGCGGGCCAGGCGCGTTCCAGCCAGGGCTGCGCACACCACCGCTCCGGCCAGCGGGACGGTCGCGAGCAGCAGGAAGAACCCTCCGCTCAACAGGAAGTCGGCCATCACACCAGCTCCTCGATGTCGAATCCGTCCGTATCGGGGTCGGGGACGTCGTCCTGTCGCTCGTCCTCCTCGAAGAGCTCCGCCCGCTGGGCGGCGAGTTCCGCCGGGTCGGAAGTGATCAGCCGGTGTTCAGCCGGTGAGGCGATCGGGTGGAAGCCGACCCTCTGGTGTCCGGCGACCAGCAGTGCCGAGCCCCGGGGTGCAGTACCGACGAGGTGGGCCTCCCCGGAGGAGAGGTGGAACGCCTCGGCCACCCGGTCCAGGTTCTGCGGGGCCTGCTTGAGCAGGACCTGGGTGGCGGCGTTGGCGATGACCACCCGCCCCAGCTCGGTGCCGAGCACGTCGCCGACGTCCTGGGTGATGAGGGTGAGCCCGGCCCAGTGCCTGCGTCCGGCTTTGGCCAGCCGGGCGAGGTAACGGGCCGCGGACGGGTCCTGGAGCAGCAGCCACGCCTCGTCGACCACGACCATGCGGGGCCGTGCCGGTGTTCCCGCGGTGACGTGACGCCAGATGGCGTCCAGCGCGATCAGGACACCGACCGGACGGACCTCGTCGGGCAGCTCCTTGAGCGAGACCACTGTCAGGTGCCCGCCCACTCGGTGGGTGGAGGGCCCGTCGAACAGGGTCGCGTGCGATCCGCGGACGAAGGGCTCCAGACGGCCCGCCAGCTGCTGGGCGGCGTGAGCGGTCTCCTTCCCCGTGTCGGGATCGGTCGCGGTGTCCTCCAGCGCGGCGGCCAGGTCGGCGAGTACCGGCGCGGGCCGGGACCAGGTGGCGGGGTCCCGCGTGATCCCGGCCCCGGCGTAGGCGGTGATGATCGCCCGGTCCAGCACGCTCTTCTCGGTCGCGAACATCCGGCCGACCATCGCGGTGACCAGGGTGTGCAGGAACAGTGCCCGCGGCGTGAACGCCTGGCCCTCCTCGTCCGTTTCGGGGAGTGCGAAGGGGTTCAGTCGGCCCTCCTCGGTGCCCAGGCGCAGAACGGTGCCGCCGGCCTCCTCGGCCAGGCGGCGGTACTCGCCCTCGGGGTCGATGACAGCGACCTCCACTCCGACCAGCAGGGACCGCAGCACTTCGAGCTTGGCGAGGTAGGACTTGCCCGCCCCTGAGCGGGCGAGGACCACCGCGTTGTGGTTGTCCAGGCCGCCGCAGAACCGGTCCCAGGCGACCAGTCCGTTGCTGTGGGCGTTGGTGCCGTAGACGACCGTGGTCTCGCCCAGGTCGGCGACCAGCTCGGGGGAGGTGAACGGCAGCAGGGTCGCTGCGGCGTCGGTGTCCATCGACCGGCCCATCCCCAGCGCGTCGGTGCCCAGCGGCAGGGTGGAGACCCACCCCTGCAACGGACGGAACGTGGCCGGGACCGCGTCCACGAGCAGGGACGAGCACAGCGCACGCACCTGTTGGAGCTCGGCCTCCAGGGTCTCCAGGTCGGGGGCGTGCACGGTGGCGTACACCGCCACCCGGAACAGGCGGCCCTGGCCGGTGGCGATGCGGTCGGCGATCTCGGCGGCGTCCATGGCCGCCGTCACCTGGTGCGGGTCCTCCACCCGCCCCTGGGACGTGCTGGTGCGGTGGGCCGACTCCAGGCGGGTCCGGCGTTTGCGCAACCGTGCGGCGGCGGTGGGAGCGGGCACGGGTTCCAGGTGGAAGGAGATGTCGAGCTGCCCGGGATAGGTGAGCAGGGGCTCGGCCCATCCGGCGGTGACCTCGCGGGGGTACCCGGTGACGGCGAGGGTCTGGCACACCCCGCCCTCGACCTCCAGGTGGCGCGCCCCCAGGCGGATGGCCGGACCGCCCAGCGCGTGAGTTTCGGGTCGCGTCTTCGGGCTGCGGAGATCCATCAGCGTTCCTCCTCGTGCTCGTGTCCGTCGATGGCACCGGTGTCCGCGAGCTCGCAGCCGATCGGCGCGGGGTCGGTGATGCGGGTGCCCGGGGCGGTCATCGACGCCCGCAGGACGTCTGCGGTTTCGCCTCCGTCCAGGACCTGGGTGCGGATACCGAGGGCGGCCAGGCGGTCCGCGGTGTCGGCGGCCCTGCGCAGCAGAGCAGGACCCGCACGGCGGGCGGTACCGGCCGCGGTCACCACCACCAGCACCTGCTGGTGGGACAGCTCGTGTGTGGCGGTCAGCTCGTCCAGGAAGTCGGCGTGCGCCGTGGCGGCCTCGGCCAGCGCCGGGTGCGGCAGGCGGGCCGCGTTGTCGCGCAGCATCGCGGTGAACTCGCCCAGGTCAGCTCTGCGCCGCTGGACGAGGATCTGCACCGGTTCGACCAGGGCGTCCAACACTCCGGCGAAGGCGGCCAGCACCTGGTCCTGTTCACGTCCCGAGGCGAGCTGGAAGGGCAGGGTGCTGCAGGCGATCATGACCGCGCACCGGCCGTCCAGGTCGACCACTCCTTCCGGAGAGACGGCCGACGCCGGAAGCCGCAGCGGTGCCAGCCGTGGGCCGCGCCGCAGACAGGGCGCCCACCGGGGCAGTGCCGGGACGTGCCCTGAAGGTGCGGGGACCAGGTGCTTGGGTGCGCGCGCCCAGGCCAGGGCGCTGGCCGCGACCTGCTCCAGGCCACGGCCGTCGCGCTCTCCCAGGGCGAGGGCGACGGCCGTGCCCAGAACGGGGGCCAGGACCATCACGAACAGCCACAGCGGTACCGCCTCCCGCAGGAGCAGGTAGGCGCCCCACGCCCCCGCCAGAACCGGGGTGATGATCAGGCACTGGCGTGCGGTCAGGTTGAACAGGACCGGTTCGGGCCGGTCGATGTCGGCGGGGATACGTCCCCGCCACGCGGACGCCTCGTCGGTGGTCACACGGTTTCCTTCCTCGTCCGGGGATCACTTGGTGTCGCGGTCGGGGCGCGGGAAGAGCCCGTACTGCTTCCACACGCGCTTGGGGTTGGGAAAGAGCGCCCGCTGACCCTTGACGTGCGGCGGCTTTCCCCAGGCCAGCGGCGGCATGTCGGGCAGGTGGCGCAGCCCTTCCGAGGGCCGGGGCGCCGGGTCCGGCAGGCCCAGTCGCTGCACGGCGCGCCTGCCGGGAACGCGTACCGGCGGCGGGGTCGGCAGGACACCCTGGCGCCACCTGCGCTCGGGCGGCGCGGACGGCGCCGACCGGCCCGGTGGCGGAGTCGGACGGGGAAAGAGGGCCTGCTGGCCGGTCCTGGGTGATCCGGACATGTGGCCCACCTCCAGCTCGCGGCGCACGGGTGCGGACGGTGCCGGACGCGGTGGCGGGACCGGCGGCAGGGCGCGCGGTCCTGTCAGCGCGAGCGGACCGCGGGCGCGGCCTCCCGACCACGGCGGACCACCTGTCCCTCCGGAGGGCCCGCCAACGGGGCCGACAGCGGGCCGGAGCCCTCCTGGCCCCGGGTTGGAGTGGCCGGGTCCGGGTCCGGGCAGCGCTCGTCGGCCTCCTGGGCTGAGGGCTCCGGCGGGTTCAGGCGGGTCGTGTCGGGCCCGGTACCACCACGCCTGGGGTTGCAGGGGTTGCAGGCCCGAGGCTGGCTTGGGCGTGTAGCGAGGCAGTGTGCGGCCGGGCGTGCGCGGCGAGAAGAACTGCCACTTCAGCGACGACGCTGGAGCGGACGGCAGGCGCATGCTGCTGACCGAGCGGAACGCCATCATCCACGCGATGTTCTTCAGGATCGCGGCGATGGGCGAGGTACCCGGGTTGGGCTGCCAGACCAGCTTCATCACCCAGGAGCCGATCCGGATCTGCACATAAAGCAGGACCAGGAGTAGCATGATGTTCATCAGCCAACCCGCGTCGCCCGCGTCGGCGTCGCTGGGCGCGGCGAGCACGCTGCTGGCCAGCACGACGGTCGTTTCGGGCCCGAGCCCGGTGTCCAGGACCAGGCCGGGGTCCGGTTCCGGCGCAGCGGCGGTCTGGCGCAGCGATCCGAAGATCGTCATCTGCCCCTCGAAGAAGAGCCTGGCCATGGCGATGAACACGATCGACTGGGCAATCGGGATCGCGCACAGGCCCGCCATGGACTTCCACCACAGCTCCGCGATCCGGTTGGTCTGCGGCAGGGCGTGGAAGATCAGCAGCATCGGCGCGGCGATGGTCAACACGATGGCCATGCAGATGCGCACCGCCTCGGTGACCATCCACACCACCAGCAGCACGACCACGACCACCAGGAGCAGGATGGTGAAGACCAGCGCCTCCTCCAGGATCACCTCCATGCGGTCGCGCAGGTTCTCCGCGGCCTCGCGGGCGTCGATGCCGCGGGCCCCGATGGCCGCGGAGATCTGGTTGGAGGCCCGGATCATCTCCCGGGCCGCCCACAGCGAGAAGTTCGAGGCCACGAAGGCGAACACCGCCCTGGGCAGGATGTCGGCGGCCGAGTAGCGGCTCTGCACCGTCTGATAGCCCATGGCCACGATCCCGCCCGCCACGATGAGCAGCACGAAGAGCGTGTTGCTGGTGGTGAGGATGCCGCCGTGCAGGGCCTGCATCCCCTCGGTCGGCTCCGGGGTGTGGAAGGCCTTCTGCGCCAGCCACCCCAGGGCCGGGTTCAGGCCGGACACGACGAAGTCGGCGAACCAGTTCGACACGTGGCAGCCGGGATCGACCAGGCCGCAGTCGAAGACGTCCTCGTCGGTGTCCACCTCCACCGGCACCTCGGACTGCTCCCGCAGCGGCGGCTCGTCCTCGCGTGGGTCCTGCGGGGGCGGGAGCGGGTCGTCGGTGATCTCCGGTTCCGGAGCCGGTACCTCCTCCGGCTCTGGTTCGGGTCGGGTCCCGGGGTCTTCGGGTTCCGGGAGCGGGTCGTCGGTGGGCGGCGGCAGCGGATCGTCGGAGGGGGGCGGTTCCGGGCTGGCCGGACCCCGCCCCCACGGTGCGGGGCTCACTCGCCGGCCCCGCCCACGCTGACGATCCACTCCACGATGTCCATGAGCACCGTGGCCAGGATCGCGATGCCGTAGCCGACCGCCGTTCCGGTCAGGGCGCGCTTGGCGCCGTCGATGGCGCCGACCTCACCGTTGGCGGCCAGCCACCGCACCGCCGCGATCGTCAGGAACAGGGTCCCCAACGCTGACGCGAGGGCGATGATGACCATGCGGATGCGGTTCACGACCTGGCGCAGCTCGGCGGTCTCCTCCTCAGCCGACTCCGCGGTGGCCTCGGCAGCCCACACCCACGCCGCGTCGTCACCCGCCGCCACCCACCACACGGCCGCTCCGGCGGCGGCAGGGAGCACTGCCGCCCACCGGACGGCGTGCTGTCCTGCACTTGAAGCTGCTGTCACCTGTTCCCCCTCAACGCCCTCGGCTCCCGGCCGGGCACCGGACACCCGGTGCTGTGCGCCGGGGCCCAGTGCCCGTATCTGGTCCCCTAAGAAGCCCGGGGAAGGAGGCGATGCGACATCGGCTTCGAGCGCTTTTTCGCGCCCGTCACCAGGAGACGGAGCCCGCTTCGCTGATCCGGGAGGTCCCTGCCGTGGACGAGGGCGTCGGCGATCACCACCTCGCCCGCGCGCACCGCCTCCAGCAGGCGTGCCTCAGCGCGTTCGCGGCGCTTGGCCACGGCCTTGTAGGAGGCCCCCAGTTCCGCGGCCTCCTCTGCCAGCGGGACGTTCTCCAGCCTGGTCCGGGCGATCAGGCGCGCCTCCGCCCGCGAGAGGACGCCCACCCGCACCGCGGACAACAGCAGCAGGTCCGGGCTGGCCTGAACCCCCGGGTCAGGGTCCTCCTGCTGTCCCGGGTCACCGGTCGGGATCGGCGCCTCCTGCTCGTGCCTGCGCGCCGAGAGCGCGGCGCGGTGCGCGGGCCGGGTCAGGTACCAGACCAGCCGGGCGTAGTCGAGGTTGATGGTGCGGACCTGGTGGACCACCTCGGACACGATCGCGGACTCCACTGTGTCCACCCCGTCCGCGGTCAGGCCCCGGCACGTCCTCCTGGCGGTGGACCGCAGAGCGGGCAGGCACAGCCCGAGCGCTCCGACCATCCAGTCCTGGGACAGGCGAGCGGCGCGGATGGTGTGCCGCCAGACCGCGTCGCGCACGTCGTGCGGGGTGCCCTCGTCCATCAGGACGCCGCGCAGCTCGTACAGGGAGTAGGCGCGGTTCTGGAGCCAGGGGTGGACGTCGGTCCCCGCAGGGTCAGGTGGGTGGGTGACAGGCGGACGAAGCCGGTTTCGACGACTGCCAGCGGTGAAGATGCGAAAGCCACGGATGCCCCCTCGGATACGAGCGAGAAATGACATCCGCATGGAACACGTCGGCGTTCTCAGGCAGGGTTCACAACGGGTTCACTGCGTATTCAGGGGCCACTCAGCGGGCACTCAATCCGTGATCGCGAGGGTAAAGAATCAACCAAGGAGGCACGGGACACGCGCCCGCGGGGCCCTCGCAGCACCAGCAGTGAACACCAACTGAACCCCCTCCCACCTGCGTATACACCAACACGGACAGGAGGGTGGGGTTGTCTCCGGGCAGCACTCATCAACAGGGCGACCGGAGGGGCGGCGTTTTTTCAGAACACGCGCGACGGCAGAACTCAACCGGGACCGTTCTCAAACGGAAGAGCTCTTGCCAACGCTTCTTCCTTGAGAGTCATGGGTGCAGGAATGAAGCACACTGGGACCTTTGGTCCTGGTAAGGTGCCGTGGCCTGTCAATGAGGTTTTCTCAGTGTGACGGGTTCAGATGACGTGATCAGACAAGGGTACGCGAGCCATGCGCATGTTCGGGAGCCTGCCCCGCCAGAGGAGCCGCTCGCCAGTGGCTTCGAAGCCGTAGCGCTGGTAGAAGCGGATGGCCCGCTCGTTGTAGGCCGTCACCCACAGGCGCATGGGTGTCTCTCCGGCCCAGTCGAGGAATACATCCATCAACCGACCGCCCAGGCCGCTCCCTTGAGCCTTCCGCAACAGGTACATCGGACCGAGGTTGACCGCGTCCGCCTCCCGGCGTCCACACAAGAAGCCGACGATCTCACCTTGGTAGCGCACGACGCGACAGAAGAGCTCATCAGGCTGATACCCAGCACGGACGATGAACTCCCGCCACTGGGCGACCTCCTCGGGCGAGGTGGCAGCGCCGCGGTGCACACGGATCCACTCCTCGTCAATCCCCGCCTGCTCGTCGGGGTAGGTCTGGAGCCAGGCGGCCAGCAGTACCCGCGCGATCTCCGAGGCGTCGTCGGCGCGCGGGGCTTCGATCACGTGGTCCACGGGTCTCCTCCTCGAACGCGCTCGACCGTGGGCATGGCCCGGTCCGCCACCCGTCGCAACACTGGAAAGCCGGTTGGAAGGCTCAGCAGCACGGCCGGGCAGACAGAACCGCCCCCGTCTCCTGGGGGCGGCTCACTTCTTCTGGGGCTACCGGGAGAACGCAGCGCCGAGGAACGCGCTCCACTCGCCGCCGGGGAAGGACAGGCAGCCCAGGTCCCGGTTCTGCGTGTCCCTGACGAGGACAGCCTCCGGAACCGCAGTCTCGTTGACCTCGACGCACTCGCCCTGGGCTCCGCTGTA
>NYMS01000040.1 GCA_002529455.1 Glycomyces fuscus | reverse complement strand
TACAGCGGAGCCCAGGGCGAGTGCGTCGAGGTCAACGAGACTGCGGTTCCGGAGGCTGTCCTCGTCAGGGACACGCAGAACCGGGACCTGGGCTGCCTGTCCTTCCCCGGCGGCGAGTGGAGCGCGTTCCTCGGCGCTGCGTTCTCCCGGTAGCCCCAGAAGAAGTGAGCCGCCCCCAGGAGACGGGGGCGGTTCTGTCTGCCCGGCCGTGCTGCTGAGCCTTCCAACCGGCTTTCCAGTGTTGCGACGGGTGGCGGACCGGGCCATGCCCACGGTCGAGCGCGTTCGAGGAGGAGACCCGTGGACCACGTGATCGAAGCCCCGCGCGCCGACGACGCCTCGGAGATCGCGCGGGTACTGCTGGCCGCCTGGCTCCAGACCTACCCCGACGAGCAGGCGGGGATTGACGAGGAGTGGATCCGTGTGCACCGCGGCGCTGCCACCTCGCCCGAGGAGGTCGCCCAGTGGCGGGAGTTCATCGTCCGTGCTGGGTATCAGCCTGATGAGCTCTTCTGTCGCGTCGTGCGCTACCAAGGTGAGATCGTCGGCTTCTTGTGTGGACGCCGGGAGGCGGACGCGGTCAACCTCGGTCCGATGTACCTGTTGCGGAAGGCTCAAGGGAGCGGCCTGGGCGGTCGGTTGATGGATGTATTCCTCGACTGGGCCGGAGAGACACCCATGCGCCTGTGGGTGACGGCCTACAACGAGCGGGCCATCCGCTTCTACCAGCGCTACGGCTTCGAAGCCACTGGCGAGCGGCTCCTCTGGCGGGGCAGGCTCCCGAACATGCGCATGGCTCGCGTACCCTTGTCTGATCACGTCATCTGAACCCGTCACACTGAGAAAACCTCATTGACAGGCCACGGCACCTTACCAGGACCAAAGGTCCCAGTGTGCTTCATTCCTGCACCCATGACTCTCAAGGAAGAAGCGTTGGCAAGAGCTCTTCCGTTTGAGAACGGTCCCGGTTGAGTTCTGCCGTCGCGCGTGTTCTGAAAAAACGCCGCCCCTCCGGTCGCCCTGTTGATGAGTGCTGCCCGGAGACAACCCCACCCTCCTGTCCGTGTTGGTGTATACGCAGGTGGGAGGGGGTTCAGTTGGTGTTCACTGCTGGTGCTGCGAGGGCCCCGCGGGCGCGTGTCCCGTGCCTCCTTGGTTGATTCTTTACCCTCGCGATCACGGATTGAGTGCCCGCTGAGTGGCCCCTGAATACGCAGTGAACCCGTTGTGAACCCTGCCTGAGAACGCCGACGTGTTCCATGCGGATGTCATTTCTCGCTCGTATCCGAGGGGGCATCCGTGGCTTTCGCATCTTCACCGCTGGCAGTCGTCGAAACCGGCTTCGTCCGCCTGTCACCCACCCACCTGACCCTGCGGGGACCGACGTCCACCCCTGGCTCCAGAACCGCGCCTACTCCCTGTACGAGCTGCGCGGCGTCCTGATGGACGAGGGCACCCCGCACGACGTGCGCGACGCGGTCTGGCGGCACACCATCCGCGCCGCTCGCCTGTCCCAGGACTGGATGGTCGGAGCGCTCGGGCTGTGCCTGCCCGCTCTGCGGTCCACCGCCAGGAGGACGTGCCGGGGCCTGACCGCGGACGGGGTGGACACAGTGGAGTCCGCGATCGTGTCCGAGGTGGTCCACCAGGTCCGCACCATCAACCTCGACTACGCCCGGCTGGTCTGGTACCTGACCCGGCCCGCGCACCGCGCCGCGCTCTCGGCGCGCAGGCACGAGCAGGAGGCGCCGATCCCGACCGGTGACCCGGGACGGCAGGAGGACCCCGACCCGGGGGTACAGGCCAGCCCGGACCTGCTGCTGTTGTCCGCGGTGCGGGTGGGCGTCCTCTCGCGGGCCGAGGCGCGCCTGATCGCCCGGACCAGGCTGGAGAACGTCCCGCTGGCAGAGGAGGACGAGCCGGGGCCGATGGGCACCACCTCCTTCGGCTACGACGCGCTGTCTCGGGTCACCTCGGTCACCGACGGCAACGGTGTGACCTTGGAGTACGGTTACGACCGCCTCGACCGGATCGTGTCCATCAGCCACGACGGCCAGGTGTTGCAGGCCATCGCCTACGACGGCAACGGCCGCCAGGTGGCCACGCACACCGACCAGGCGAGCGTGGAGCACTCCTGGAACGGCCGCGGCGACCTGCTCGAAACCGTGCGCACCGACTCGGCCGGGAATGAGAGGACCAGCTATGCCTACGACGCCGCGGGCAACCTCACCGAGATGGTCGAACACGGCCACAGCACGACTTATGGCTACGACGCCGCGTTCCGCCTCACCTCGCTGACCGACCACACGGGTGCTGAGACCACCTTCACCAACGACGCCAACAACCGCCGCACCGAAATCTCGCACCCGGACGGAGCTGTGGAGGAGCGCGCCTACGACGACTCCGGGCGCCTGACCGGCATCACCACCACCGGAGCCGCTGACCAGGCCCTGGTGGAGGCTTCCTACTCCTACGACAACGACGGCGCCGACAGCGACCAGCTCCAGTCGCGCACCGTCAACGGGGACACAGAGACCTTCACTTACGACGGTCTGGACCGGCTCACCAGCGACGGCACCACCGACTACACCTACGACGACGTCGGCAACCTGCTCACCGCCGGGGACGAGGAGTTCGCCTACAACGACGCCGACCAGGTCACTTCGGCTCGCGGCGTGGACGTGGACCATGATGAGGCGGGGAATATGACCTCGCGGGGTGAGTACGTCTATGAGTACTCGGTGACCAACCAGACGCTGCGCTCCGATGATGGTGAGGGCGAGCTGGCCTCGTGGTTGAGCTATGACACCACCGACCAGACCCAGATGCGCGGTGTCACCGAGGTCCACGAGGGCGAGCGGGTGGAGCGGCAGCTGTCCAACACCGCATTGGGGGTCACCAACATCGCCTCCGGAGGCGAGCGCACCAGCTTCGTGCGCGACCCCAACGGACGGTTGGTCTCCATGGTGGCCTGGGACGGCGACGAGCGCTTCCACTACACCCTCGACCACCAGAACACCGTGCTGGCTCTGACGGCCGAGGGTTCGGAGGCTGAGTCCCCGGACGTGGTCTACGACTACAGCCCCTACGGCGAGCGCACCTCTGAGAGCCTGGAGGGGACCGAGGCGGCGGCGTTGAGCCCGTTCGGGTTCACCGGCGCCTACCAGTTCCAGGACGGCACGGTGCACCTGAACCACCGCTTCCACAGCACGTTCACCCTGGGCTTCACCCAGCCCGACCCCTCCCGGCAGGAACTCAACAACTACGCCTACGCCCAGTGCGACCCCATCAACAACACCGACCCCACCGGGCTCCTCACTGACTGCCAGTTGGCATGGTTGGGGTTCGCTGGCAGTGCTGTGGGCATCGTCGTAACAGCTTCCGGAACAGTTGTATCAGGGGGTGCTGCCGTAGGAGGGGTAGTAGCTTCAGGCATAGGTATCGGTACCTCGCTTGAATCTGCTGACCGAGCATGCTGATTCAAAGCGCTTCTGGAACTTGCGATATCCGTAGAAATTAATCAGTAAGGAAAGGCGAGGGGCGCGATGTCGAAATCTCCAGCGGCAGCTAAATCGGGAGCCTTCTGTTTCATAATGATGCTCGTGTTTCTGGCCACATCGCTCTCTCTGGGTGGCTTGAGCATTGAAGAGGCTTCGGGAGACCTGTTGCACATGACATCGGTTTCGCTTTTTTCCTAATGGTCGCGGCAACAGTATTCTTCAGTCTTCGATTCTTGCTACTGGCAAGTCGGAAAAAGAAGTAGATGCCCCGCGGTTATAAGTGCTAAATTGAATAGCAATGAACGCGCTAGAATGGCCCTCCCTGTCTTTATTTAAGCAGGGAGGGTCATTCCTTTGGGGCTCCCACAGATGCGGACGGCGTTCGCCGCGGCGGTAGCCGCGCGCATACCAGTATGAGGTGCCTGAACTCGGACCCGTTGACTGTCAGCGAGCTGCTGGAGCAGCAGCTCATTATCCGCTCGCTCAACAACTACGGGCATGTTGGAATCGCAACTCTGGCTGATCACCTGAACCTCAAATCCGAGCACATGCAGAAAATCATTCGCGTTGAGCACTGCCACCTATCGAAGTTCGTGGGCGGGTCGGCGAACTGCTAGGCTCGGCGTGAGTTCAACACGGCACGGTTTCCTTGCTGCGGTCGCCCATGATTTGCAAGTATTCGCTGGAGCGGGACCGTGGCGCGGTCTCGTGATCATGGGCAGTTGCTCGGTGTCGCCCAGCGACTCTTTCTTCATGGAAGGCAGTCCTTGGGTCGACGAAGCAGCTGTTCTAGCCGACGCCAAGGCCGGGGCTTTGCTGTCTGACCTCGTGGACCCTCGCGCCTCGGCGGCGGGCGATCTCATCGTCGACAGCGTCGATAAATTACGCATAATTCTGTCGAAGGGGCACTCATGAATATTGCCGTCCTGTTCGGAGGTACCAGTGAAGAGCGAGAGGTGTCGATCGCTTCTGCGTCGAAAGTGGTGCGAGCGCTTCGGGACAAAGGGCACAATGTAACCGCCATAGATAGCGCGACCGGGCGTCTGACATTCGCACAGGATCGCGAGCTGACCGCGCTCTCCGGGGTGCGTGAACAGCCGACCGAAAGCAGCCTCTTGTCCCTTCGTTCACGCTCGAACGCGATAGCGTTCGGGAACACGATCGGGGAGTTCGATGTCGTGTTCATTGCGTTACACGGAGGTTCGGGCGAGGACGGTCACGTGCAGGCTCTGCTTGAGCTCCTGGGTGTGCCATTCACGGGCTCATCGAGTATCTCTAGCGGGCTGGCGATGGACAAGGATATCTCCAAGCGTCTCGCAGAGCAGGGTGGAGTTCGAACGCCGAAATGGCTCATGAACGAGACGCACTTCCCGGCCGTCGCGGCCTCACTGGGCCTCCCGGTGATCGTGAAGCCAAACGCCCAGGGTTCCAGCGTCGGCCTGCAGATCGTGCGGGAAGAAAAAGGCTTCTCATCGGCGATCGCGAACGCGGCTCGGTACGGCGAGGTCATGATCGAAACGTATGTTGCCGGCCGGGAGTTCACAGTCAGCGTCCTGGATGACACTCCGCTCCCAGTAGGAGAGATCATCACGGATAGTGGACGGCTCTTCGACTACGAGTCGAAGTACCAAGCGGCGGGGGCTGCTGAAGTCTTCCCGGCGCAGATTAGCGCAGACCTGGCTGCTGAGCTGCAGGCGTCAGCGTTGAAAATCCATCATTTGTTCAAACTCGACGGATACAGCCGCAGCGACTTCCTCGTGGACGACGAAGGCGTGGTCTGGTTCATGGAGGTCAACACGCTCCCGGGACTTACATCTCAGAGCCTCTTGCCGAAGGCGTTGGAGCCCGCCGGAATTTCTTTCGGTGACTTTTGCGACCGTATCGTTGAGCTTGCACTGCTGAAGGCCGGCGGTCTCGGGTGATGGTGTACCGATTCGACCCCGATGGCTCGCGAGGCCAAGCCCACGATGACGTTCCCGTGTCAGTTGCGGTAATGACCCACCCGCGTGAGCGGCGCCCTCGAAGGTGATTCACGTCGGGACGTCAGCGGCCTTGGTCGTGCGGGTTTCGCGGCGGCCATGGCCCGTGCCGCGCATCGTGCGCGCGGGCACGTACTTCCAGGGCAGGTCCTTGGGCTGGGCGTACAGGTGCTTGTTGTTGGCCTTGACGGTCAAGACGTAGTGGGCGTCCCCGGCGCGGATCGTGGCCGCGGTGTCGACCTGGGTGTGCACCGCGTCGAGGGTGACGATGGCACCGTCGATGTCGATGACCTGGAGCAGGCGGTCTTGGCGTGAGACGGGTTCGACGGTGAGAGCACTGGGGCTGGACGATGGCATGCGCGGGCGTGTTCCTCGGACGGATGAAGGTGTGAAGGACTTCCATCCAACCGGGTCGACACGCCCGCACCGCTGCCCGACTTTGCCGGAGCCCTGGGTCCAGGGCTGATGCCATCAGGTTATGGCGCGGAATATCCCATGGGGTGAGGGGTTTCGGCTGGAGCAGCCATATGCGGTCGGTGGGGCGACGGGGCGTGTCCAGGGGCGTAGCGTCGCGCGGCGGTGCCGGGGCGGCTGTGGGGAGCTGGTGGACGGACGCGGGGCGCCGTTGCCACGGTCACGCGCAGGCAAAGTGCTCCGCGAGGTGGGCCTCCACCTGTACTGGACCCTGCACTGCGGAGCACACGGGGAGCATTTCAGGGCCCCAACGACGACGAGGACCTCCTCGGAGATTCTCGTGTACCCCGTCTGACCTGGGGTTTTGTGGCGCACCCGGCAGGATTCGAACCTGCGACCATCGGATTAGAAGTCCGGCGCTTTCGTGTCTCTACGTGCCACAGGATGCCGTTTCGTCCCTATCCATCCGATCACCGCCATCGTTTCGTGTCAAGAGCTGCCGCCCGGTGTCGTCCCAGTCCGGAACCGCGGAGCACAAACGGAGCACACACCGGCCCCTGGTGGCGTCCGATGGCACCTCGCGAGGTCCTTGAAGATCAGGAACCACCTTGGTCTGCTGGTCGGACAGGTAGGTCAATCCATGTGCGCTGGAGGCTGTTCCCGTGTCATCAACACCGCTGTTCTCTACCTACCGCCAAGGTGAGAACAGGGTCACCTCGTCGATGCTCGCGGTCTTCGAACGGATCGGCCTGTCCCTGGTCGAGGAGATCCTGGCCAAGGCCTCGGGCGAGGCCACGCTGGAGACGGTCACCTTCACCAACCAGCCCAAGGCCGGCAAGGGCTCGGTCCCCGACGCGCGGATCTCCGCGGACTTCACCTATCTGTTCGAGGTCAAGACCGTCCGCGGCACGGTTGGCGCAAAGCAGCTCCGTTGCCACTTGGCGAACCTGAAAGAAGGGCCGGGCCGGTACCTGTTCGTGCTCACACCCGACGCCGTACGGCCCGCTGCGCTCGACGCTGTGGACGACAGGCGCATGGTGTGGTTCAACTTCGCCGCCCTGTACGACGCCATCACCGCCGTGGTGGACGATGCCTTCCTCGCACCTTCCGAGCGCGACCGGTTCCTGCTGCGGGAGCTGCAGGCGCTGTTCGACAACGACGGTTTGGTGACCTCTGCCGAGGTGGTGGTCGTGGCCGCCAGCCAGGCCTACCCCGAGTACCTGGAATCTGCGGCCTACATCTGCCAGCCCGGCCGGGCCTTCCGGGAAGGGCTGACCCACATGGGCTTCTACGCCCAGCAGGCCATCCAACCGCATCTGGCCCGCATCCTCACCCGTGAGGACCACGTGCCCTTCACCTACGAGGAGGCGCTGCGGAGGGAGGGCAACGGAGGCAGGGACGCCCGGATTGGAGCCCTGGTCCGCGCATCCTTGGAGACCGGGGCCCGTGAGGAGGGGCAGGAGTACATGGTGTTCCTGCTCTCCGAGCCGGAGGACACTGAGACCGTGGTGCTGGAGGCGCCGGTGGTCAACGACACGGTGGCCGCCTCCGGTCGCCCGTGGGCGTGGACGATGGGACAGCGGTATGTGTCCCTAGCCGCTCTGCGCAGGCCCGGGGTGCGCACCACCAGCGACCTGGAGACCTCCTGACCATTCCATACCGGCCAGGGACCGGTCTGGTGTTGCGCGCTGAACAGGCTGCTGGTCGCCTCTCGCCCCCGCATGAGCGTTCGAGTATGGGCCACTAGGAGAACCGGCCCAGGCCTGTCGTAGGGGGAAAGCTTCTACCGGCGCTGGCGGTGCTGGGCTTGGCGCAGGCGAGCGCGCATGTGATCGGGTAAATCGATGATGAGGACCTCGACCCCCAGGTCCCGCAGCGCGGCTGCAGCCCATGAGCGTTCGCCGAGAAAGGGCCGTGCCGCCTCCTGGTCGGACAGGCAGAGCACCGTGCGCGGCCTGGGGTAGAGCGTGGAAGAGATCCACACGAGCTTCAACGCGTCGGACAGGACCTTGTGGCGCTGTGCGGCCTTGACGGCCCCCTGGTGCGCCCACGCCTCCACGAGCACGGTGAGGTCCTGGTCGGCTCCATCGACTTCAACCCGAACCCCGGTGGGCGTGAGGATCTTGCGAGGCTCCAATCGGGTTCCGAGCAGCGCGCCGGCCTCGTCCAGGATGACGCGTTCGGCCTGCTGCTGTTCCGTCGAAGCACCGGGCGGCATGGCTGACTCGGTGGGCTGTGTGCCACCGATAGCGTTGACGATCTTGCCCTCAGGGCCCTTGTAGCGGTGCAGGTGCCCCTCTCGCTCGAGTTTGCGGCATACCTGGTTGATGCTCTGACGGGGAGACACGTCGAGCTGGCGGGCGAGTTCGTCGTCATCCCACCCCCGCCCACTCTTGCTCAGAAAATCGAGGACGCGTTGGGCAATCGTCACGGTGGGCTCCTGGATGCGGATGTACCAGCATACTCAGCATAAAAATTATCATTGGACAAGTCTTCTCATGAGTTTAACGAACCCCTCCAATTTTCCTATCTCCTCCTTTTTCAAAGGACCTCGTTTGAAATGCATGATGTCGTTTCGCATATCCCTCACCTCTTCGAGTAGGTCGAGGAAGGTTGCGTGGTCGATGTCCCATCCCAGCTTCTCCCACGCTTCGCTCTTCTTGAGCAAGTAGCCGTAGTTTCCCAGAGTCAGATCAGAAGCGGACTGCACACCTTGAAACTTCTGGTGGGAACCGCTTTGGCGATGGTCTCCAAATCAAACGTCTCATCCACACATCGCCGGAGGAGTCGCTCGGCTTCCTCCGTCAGCAGGAAGGGCCTGGCGATGTCACCGAACCGTAGAGTGAGGTCGGAGGCGGTGATGATGCTCTTCACAGCCTTCCTGCTGCCGCTGTGCACAAGGATGAAGCCGTACCTGTAGATACTGGGGATCTGCTCAAGAAGACTCGCCGATCACGACGAGACGGGCCAGTGGCGGAGGTTGAACCCGAACGACATCGTTTCCCGGACCAGCCTGACAGCGGAGCAGGTACACGAGTCCGTGCTCAGACTTGGGGAAGGAGATCTGATCGAGGACGTGCAGGCGATCAACGCTGATGGCCAACTGCGTGTGACCACGTTCGGGAAGTTGACGGATCAGGGGATCTTGTTGGCGCAGTCACCGTGACGTGAGGGGCGCCCGGGCCGGGCGGCCTGCGGACTCTCAACTCCGCGTTGACAGCCGTTGCCCGACGTGCTCCCCGCAGAGGCGGGGGTGCGTCACGTGTCACGTGGCCCACCTACAGTCGAGTCCGCGCCTACCAGGGGCAAGGGGTTCGTCCTCAACGCTGACTGCCTGGTGCGTATCGACCCCGACCACTGCATCCACCCAGGCGGAGCCGTGAGCGCAGGAGATCGTCAACGCCGCCCCGCCACGTACACCGAAATCCCCCGTCCGGTGCCGGCCTTTACCTGTGGGACACCGGCACACTCGAGCACGGCTCTCGTATTCGCCGCGACGACGGTGTCCAGATCGAGGCATACGACACCGGCCGATACACCACCGTAACCGGCCGACGTTTCCGGTCTACTCCGAACCGTCTCGCTGACCTGTCTCCGCTACTGGACGAACTCCTCTAAGGAACTGTTCCGGGTCTTGCACAGGCGGCGTCGCGTTCTGCCACTCCTCCACCGGGTGCGAAGCCCAGTAGTGGCACGCGTCCGTCAACTCCTGGAGAGCTTCCCGCCACCCCTCGCGGACCTCCTCCGCGGCTTCCGGGCTGGTCTCGAACAGGTTGTTGACGTTCACGTTCCTGCCGATCGCGTTCCACGACCGCCGGAACCAGTCCGCGGCCTCGCAGTTGTCGCCGTCCTTCAACACCCGCGTGAACAGGAACCGCACACTCATCGCCCGATGACGGACCCGCGACCAACGCTGCCGGAGCCGCGTCCCATCGGCCGGATACGCCAACAGCTCTTCGTCCAGCTCGTAGCAGGCGTCAACGAACGCTTCCAGCACTGAGCGCTTCATGTCGTCGTGCTTCTGTCTCTGGTGTCGCCTGTGGTCGAACCACACCACGATGAACGCCGCCACGACCGCCGCGAACCCTCCGATCGCCGCGCCGACGACATTCGGGCCATACCCGCCACCGGTTTCGATCACCAACTTGATCATAGGCTGGACCTTAGCCCGGAACCCTGACAACACACCCCTGGGAAGGAGGCCGACCCATGGCAGGAAACGGGTCACCCCTCAAAGATCCCCAACTGCAGAGCGGTGCTCCCCGCAGGGGTGGGAGGGTCTCGTACCGGGATCGGTAGAGACTGTGCCCTGTGCCGGGTCTGGTGGAGGGGGATGCATGTCGGGATCGCCTCCCATCACCCGCTCGGGTTTGGGGCTCCTGCTCAGGTGGCTATAGAAGCTTCGACCGATGGGGCAGTGGATCACGCGTGTGCCTTGGTCGCGGTGGGTGACTGGACGGGTTCGGGTGTCCCCCGGGTGGGGTTCTCTGTCTGCGGCCGGCCCCTGACGTGAAGAACGGCTTTCCCCGCGTGCTCAGCGCCCGCTAGATTCTCCGGCATGGCTGGTTACTGGGGACTGCGTGTCGGGGCATGGCTCGAAGAGTTGAAGCGGACGCGTCCGGTGTTCCAATCTGAGGCGGACTTCCAGCACGCCTTGGCCTGGACGGCGCATCTGTTCGAGCCTTCTCTCCGGGTGCGGATGGAGGTCAAGACCGCCGTGGGTCACCTGGACCTGTTGATCTCCGCCTCGGAGCAGGAGCGGCACCTGGTGCTGGAGCTGAAGTATCTTAAGGCTGCCTGGAGCGGCACGGTGGCGGGCGAGCGCTTCGAGCTGGCGAACCAGGGTGCCCAGGACATCCGGGGCTACGACGTGGTCAAGGACATCAGCCGCGTGGAACAGCTGACCGGCCACGCGCCGGGCTGGAGCGGTGGCGTGCTGGTGCTGTCCAATGACCCGGGCTACTGGAGTCGTCCCGGCCATGGCCGGACCACCAACGCCGACGCCTTCCGCGTCTATGAGGGCAGCCAGCGCGCGGGGGTCCGGGCATGGGGGCCCAACACCGGACGGGGCACCATGAAGGGCCGCACCGGTTCCATCCGGCTGCGCGGCGCATGCAGGTGCGCTTGGTCGGGCTACTCGCGACTGGAGGGCCGCCGGGGCGACTTCCGGTTGTTGAGCATCCCGGCCCTGGACCGGTGACCAGCCTTCGCGCGCAGCGCCCACGGACGCTTCGGAGTGTGCTTTCACCAGACACACTTGCTGAAAGCCGTGGACGATCTGGTTTGTGCCCGACTGCTCGTGGTATTCGTTCAGGCCAGGCGCGGCAGGCTTCCACGCTCTGGAAGGTGGATCCACCCTTCCCGCTCGGCCAGGGTGACTTCCTCTCCCTCAGGCCGGACAGTGAGCCTCAGGGCAGCGGCACGCGCGGTCAACGCCGCGATCAGGGCATCGAAAGCGTGCTCGCTGGCGTCATAGGCACGCCGGTGCTCCTCAGAGCACTTCAACCACGGGGCCGATTCCAAGAGTTCCCGCATATCGCGCTCGGGCCCCAGACCCCACTGGGTGCGGGAAGCCGCCGGGTACACCTCCATCACGGGGCCGGCCCCGGCCCGGTCAACGGGCCGCCCATCCGCGGCCAGGGCGTCGGCGAGATACGCCCAGCGAGCGGCGGTAGCCCCCAGTTTGTCGAAGGACACCGACAACGGACGGCCACCGGTCACCTGGCGCACACGCTGATCGGTGCGGCGCAACCGCAACCCCGCATAGTGCTCCGCACGGTCCAGGTAGCGCCCCGGCCAGGGACGCTCATGGGTATGTGCGTGCAGGGTCTCGGCGAAGTGGACCGGCCAGCCGAAGGGGCAGTCGATACCGGCACGGTCACCCGGGCCCAGACTGCTCAGCAGGTCCAGTAGATCCTGATCGGTGCATCCCTGGCGCGCAGGCCCGACGGTGGCTCCGTGTTCGCCTCAAGTGATCTCAGCGGCCGCGGTGGTGCGGGCCGCCACAGCCAAGTCGATCCCAATCGTGCGCATCACTGCTCCTGGTGGACTCTCGATGTGTGTGCTCTGGGTTTGGGATTACCCGCATGACCGGAGTGGTGACCACAGTCCCGTGGAGGCGGACCAAGACCGCATCACAGACTCCATCACACCCGGCACGAAACAGACCTCAACGGCGATGTGCATGATGGGCCGACCGCTGGAACACACCAGCTCGACCGTGTTGCGCCGGAACTCTTCCGGGTGCCTCGACGTCTCTACCAAGACAAGCTCCTCTTCTGGACCTTAGTCCAGTGTCCGGTATGTCCACTGCTCAGGGGGAACACCCCAGGAGTATGGTCAGCCCAGGCTGGAGGGCGATGGCACGCATTACAGCAGACTCTCCTGACTCGGCACGTCGCTTCGACGCAGTCGTGCATAGTGGAGCAGCTCAGTAGCACGCGCGTTCTTGCCGTGCCACTCGCGCACGATCGATTCGCCCAGGAGCACGTAGTGCCAAAACAGATCGGCGCGCTGGTGGCTAGGGAGCTGGTTGAGTTGCTCGCACCAGGCGAGGGCCGCGCGCTGCTTGCGCTTGACGTTCTCGTCGCTAAGCGCGGACTGGGCCTTAGTCTCGACGACGTAGACATCGGTGTCGGTGCGGACGAGGAAGTCTGGTGAGTACTGGGCAGGCATGCCATCGGCCTTCAGGTACGGCCGACGGAGGAAATCGTGTCGGTACTCGTGCACCTTCAGCAACGCCTCAACGCGGGTGTCCTGATCCGCCCACTCAATGAACAGTCGCTCCAGACCACCGCCCTTGGAGGGGACCGGTAGCTTTGGATAGATGCACTTGTTTACGTCTATGCTGGTGCTGGCCCTGACCGGGATAGTCTTGACCTCGGAAAGCAACCTGTACTGGATGACTGCCTCGGCTACAGATTGGCTCGCCTGGAGCTCAACCAGTTTGGTAGCGAATACACCAGCGATGTCGTGGGCAACATCGTCGAGCAGCAAGACGCGCCAGTTCTCACCTTCAAGCGGATTAAACTCACGACCGAAGAGCCGACGGCGGATGTAGGTGTCAAGCCAGCCAGTCAGCAGCGGCTTGTACGCCTGCAGGATTGGGTACTGACTGATCTCCTTGTACTTGCCTGCGCTGCTGGTTAGGTTGCGCCCCAGCGCTTCGGTGATGCGTGTGGTCATGCGGGACAGGTAGTCGTTGTAACCGGTGGCGGTGAGAATGCCGCCATCGACGCGGTAGTCGCCGTATTGGGTGCCCGTCTGGGCGTCCTGGGAGATGAAGCGGTCGCCCTTGCCGATCTGCTGCAGGAGCCAGTCGACCTGGTATTTGCTGGGCGTGAGCGTCAGCGGGTCCAGGCTCGGCTGTTTCAGCTCCTCGTCAGCGTCCCGGATGATGATCGGCACTTCGATGTCGTACGCCTGGTAGCCGGGGTTTAGGTCAACGTGCTCCAGATCGCCGGTAGCGTCGGTGGAGTCTGTGTCGTCATCCACCTCACCCACGAGATCGTCGCCCAAGAGCTCCTCGTAGAAACGAGAAAACGCAGGGTGCTCGACGATGAACAACACATCAAAGTAGTTGGTCGGCTCCTCCCGCCTGGCAATTCGCTCTCGCGTCTCCCGCTTGAGTTCGTCGATCTCGTCGTTGCCGCGCCACATCAGGCGCAGACCGCGTCCGATCGTCTGCTCTAGCAGGATGGATGCCTCCGAGGAGCGCAGCGGCACCACGACGCAGATGTTGTTGACGTCGAACCCTTCGCGCAGCATCAGGACGGACACAATGACCTTCGGCTGCTTGTGCCGGTCGACGTCGAACAACCGCTCGCGGATCGGCTCCCACTGCTTGGCGCCAAGCTCAGCCTTGCGTCCAGAATCCACGCGCAGAATGTCGTCCTTGGACAGTCCGGTACTCTGCAGAAAATCGAACACATGCGGCGTGACTGTCGTGTCCTCGCAGACCACCAACAGCTTCGGATATTTGGATGGGTCCGCGTCGGTGAACTGCTCCTCCAAAATCTGGAGCTTACGCAGGCCAGCGCGCAGCATGACGCGTTGCCCTTGGGACAGGCCGGTGACCCGCTTCTGTTCGTCACGCTCGGCCTTGAAATCTAGCGGTAGCGAGGCAACGTCCCTGCGCTTGTCCAGCGCGAGTGCCTTGACCAGTCCGGCACGCATGGCTGAGGTCAGGTCGAAGTCGACGACGATGTGCGGGAAGTACTCGCGATTTTTCTTCCGGCCCGAGCCAACCTCGTTGTACGGGGTGGCAGAAAAATCGACCTGGACGAAGCGAGGGCCCTTCGTGGAGGCGATCTCCATCAGGGACTTCTGCCACTCCACGTCGGTGACCTCATCGGTCCGCCGCACCTCGTGGATGTGGTGTGCCTCGTCGTTGAAGACGAGCAGGTCTGGCAAATTCTTGAGTGCTTCCAGCGGGCCACCACGCAGGAACCGGCGATCCAGCACGTTGAGGGCGTTGCCAGTCGCTGTGCCAGGTGTGAGCGGGAAGAAACTCTCTACCGCAGTCTTCGGATCAATCTCGCGACCAGGCGCCTCGATGCTGTCCTCATCTGTAACAAAGTTCGGATCCTCCTGCCCGGCGAGCAGATGCCAGTTGGTGATCGCGACCATGCCGGATCCGGTCACCTTACGGCCGATCTCAGCCTTGGTCGTCACTGACGACTGCAGAAAGCCGAAGATTTGAGTGCGGAAGTTATCCGGCACGAACAGATCGCGCTGATGGTAGAGGTCGCTCGTGGTGAAGTCGCGCTCGCCGTCGACCATCTTGCCTTGGAAGGAGTCCAGAAGCCGGTCGTAAACGATCAAGCCGGGTGCGACGAGCAGGAAGTTGCTGGTGAACCGTTCATCAGCAGGATTGGCCAGCTTGTTGAGATACTGCCAGACCAGTAGCGCGTTGAGTACCCAGGTCTTACCCGTACCGGTGGCCATCTTCGCGGCATACTTCGGGTGTGCGTGTCGGCCACGTGTCACTTCGCTCAGCACGCCACTATCCAGCATCGCCTCGCCTGCTACGGCCTCATACAGCTCTCGTAGAGACCGCGCTCCAATAACTTCGTGGGCGTAGATGATGTGCAGGATCGCCGAGCGCTGGCCCTCGTGAAAATTCAGGGGCCGCAAGTCGCAGTAGTCCTGCTGGAACCAGAACTTCAACAGCTCCGACGTCGTGGGAGTCACCTGGTCCAGCAGAACTGGTCCGAGGCCGGCAACCAAATCCGAAATTTGTCGATCCACCCGCTTGGACAGGCCGGTGGCCAGCGGGAACAGGTCGCGGTGCGTGGTCATCGCTCAACCTCCACGTCATCGACAACGACTTCGGACTCGAAGCCGAAGACATCCACCGCACGGATGCAGATCCTACGAGGGCCGTTTTTCTTCGGCAGGTGGAGTTGAGCGGTTGTCACCACCCGGAGCGGGTCGTCATCGTTGTCGGTGTTGCCGCGGTAGTCCTGCCAAACCGAGCGGAAGACTTCCCCATCGTAGTCGGGGTCAACCGCCCAGTATTCGATCAGGGCAAGAGGCTCGGTGTTCATCACGCCCTGCAGCGCGGCACGGTTCCTCTCGTCGAGGTTGATCGCCTCGGGCGAGAGCAGCACGTAGTTTCGGAGGTCGACGTGCAACTCCTCGCCGTCGCCGATCTCCTTACGTGATGCGATCTCGGCCTGCAGGTACTGCAGGCTCGCAAAGCGAACCTTGCTGGCGAGCTTTTCCGTGCCCTTCTTCTTCAGCCGGTCAAGTAGATCCGGTGGGATGACCAACACCTCAAGGTTTTGGTCATTGAGCGCGGCAATGTCCTGGCCGATGCCCACCGAGAAGTTCCAGCCAAGCACGATCACTTTGTCGAAGCCGCCAAGCTTGCTGTCCCGGTAGCCTTGCGCCCGCCGCAGTGTAGAGACGGTGGTGAGCTTAGATGGACTGTCGGCGAAGACCAGTGTGCGCGAGTTCGGCAAACGGCCAAGACTGCCATTGACGTTGTCTTCCGGTGGGAGTGGCAGCGCGCCAAACAGAGCCAACACGACCTTAGCCAGGTCACCCACGCGGAACGAACGGCCCAGTGTCGAGCGAGCCTGCTCGACCTGGTAATCCCCGATCGCCTGATACAGGAACGGCTTGGCGTCCTGATCGATGAGGCGCTTGCGAGTCACCATCGCAGCAGGTTTTCCCAGGTCGGACGCTATCCATCGGCGATTAAGTCGTTCGGCGACCGCTGCGCTGGTGCCTGAGCCGACAAAGAAGTCCGCCACCAGGTCACCTTCGCTCGTTGTTGCCGCGATGATCCGCTCTAGCAGCGTTTCCGGCTTCTGCGTGTTGAAACGCAGATTCTCGCTCCTGTCAGCAGGCTGCAACATAGACAAACGCCACACGTCGTCGATCGTGCGGTGTGTCGAATCAACGTATATCACTCTTCCATTTTCGTCCTTGGCATTGACGAGAGCCTTTTTTTCAGACGACCAGATGCGCTTGATCTGGCGGACTGGCTTGTCGCGCTTTTCCTTCTGTGGGTTGAATGTAAATTTTTCCGATTTCCGGTAGAACATAATCAAATCATGATTGCGTGGGAATGTCTTGATATTCCCTTGCATTTTGTTATAGTACCACCAGATGATATCGTTCGAGAAGTTGTCCCGGCCAAATATTTCGTCGAGCACTATCTTCACATAGTGCCCGACATGCCAGTCAAGATGAACGAATATCGAGCCCGTTTCTGCCAGCAGCTCACGCATTAGTATGAGGCGAGGTGTGATCATGGCGAGGTACGAAGCAGTGCCATCGGCCCAGGTGTCGGAGTATGCGAACTGCTCCAGTACGGTGGGCTTCTGGTCGATCGTCGTGCCGGGCAGCGTGATCCTGGTCCGGTAGTCAGCCTTGGAGTCGAATGGCGGATCGATGTAGATGAGATCAATCTTGCCGCGCAGACTCGGGGTGTCCTTGTCACCTGCAAGCAACGCGGCCATGGCAAGCAGGTTGTCGCCGTAGATAAGCCGGTTGAGTCGGTCGCTGTCGGTTGGGATGTCACCCCCGACAATCTCGTGGTGTGCGTGACGGAAGAGATCAAGGCTCGCTGTGTCCTTAGATGGGATGACCAGCTCACGGGTCTGTAGGGTGACCCGGTTCCGTCCTTCCAGCTGTTCCAAGATCTGTGCCGCCTGCCGCTTCCCAGCGGCGACGATCCCGGGTAGTTGCTCCAGCAGCGACTTGCTCACGTGCATCCTCTCTGTCGCACCGCCCCTCTTCCTAGAGGTAGCTGCACCTCTCGTCCAAGAGACGAGCCAAAGACTATCGAGGTCCGCTGACAGGATTGAGCCCTTTCATCCAAGACCGTGAGGTTGGAAGCCTGGAGCGGGGGCCAAGACAACCGCAACAGCGGACGTTTGATCGCACGCGGACCATGCCGCCGGGTAGCAACGCCGTCAACATCGCGCCGCCGATGACCTATACGTACCACCTGCTCACGCACTGTTCCAACGCGAGCGTGAAACAGGTCCGGTCCCGACCGGACCGCGCATCGATCAGGCACGCATCACCGACCGCCACGCGCACTGCCCGGTAGGCCACCAGCAGTGTTTCGTGCCGGGTGTGATGGAGGCTCTGGTGTGCGCAGGGATCGAGAAACCTTCGAGTCTTCGACCTGCTTCACTGATCGCGGCCCGAAGTTTGTGGAGCAACGGCTCGTGAAGGGTCCTCCTGTCGAGGCCGGAAGCTTCGAGCACGGAGATCAAGCTGCTCACCTGGTGGGAAGCAAGCTTTCCTTCCCATGCGGTGAGTAGGTCTCGGACCGCGTACCCGTCCTGTGCACGGACGGCGGTGGAGACCAGTTGCGATACGAGAGCAGAAGCGTCCCCTTGGGAGCCTCTAGTGAGTTCCGTTGCGATGATTCCGAGCCTGGTGGTGAACACGACCTGACGGCTCTCGACGGCGCGAACCCGGTCCAAGGCCGCCTCCACATCGTCGGCTGCGGCGTCACCGGATTCTTCGCGACACCACAGCGCCAAGACCGCCTGCACGGCTCTCTCCCATGGTTCTTGAACCTCGCTGCCCTGGACCATGTCCAGCGCTGTCATCGGGTGCCCGGAGGTGAGGGCGGCTATGACGGCGACCTGGCGGCCGTCGAAGAGACGGTCTCCGATCCCGCCGTACTGCCGGGCCTGCTCGGCGGCCTCCTGCCAACGGCCCTCCGCCGCCAGGGCGCGCAGCCCGTCCCCGAGACAGACCATCCACACCCACCGGTGTAGTTCGACGCGGTCCTCCTCGGAGACGGTGAGCCGGTCCAGGGGAAGCTCGTATCCGTCGATCACGATCGACTTGGCCGTGCGGATACCGTTGCGCAGCGCGGTGAGCATGGCAAGGGCCTTGGTGCCTTCGCCTGCGCGGATGCGCAGCCGGGCCAGGTTGACCACCGGTTCCAGCGCCCGCTGGGCGCCGGCGCTGTCCAGCGGCAGGTGGGCCAGGTATGTGCGGGCGTGTTCCCAGCACCACTCGCGGGCCAGATCGGGAAGCCCGACGTCGGAGGCGAGCAGGGCCGCCCCGTTGTAGACCTGCGCGGCGGCCGTCACCGCGTCCTTGGCCGCACCGAACCGGGCAGTCTGCCCGGCTGCGGTGAGCCGTTCCACCCGCGCTTGGAGGCTGTCACCGGGCGGGCGCGGCCGGGGTACCAGAGGGAACCACCGTGTGTGCCTCACGCGGGTTCGCCCCAGGACACCACCAGGGTGGAGTGGGCTCGCTCCAGCACGCGCCGCCGCAGCCCGGACGGTTCGGCGAGGGGTGTGAAGTGCAGGGAGAAGGAGATCTCTTCCTCCCGGTGCGGCTCCCAAGCCTGGATCTGGTCGGCCATCTGCGAGGCGAGCTTCTCACCGGCGGGAGCGTGCCCGATGGCACCGACCTCGTGGCGTCCCTGTTGGCCTTCCACCGGGCGCATCGTCAGGTACGCCAGCCCGCGCTCCTTGGCCGGGACGCTGGCCATGTCACCCCAGGGAAAGCCGGGAGTGACGAGGTCGCTGGCCACGGCGTGCTGCTGGATGGGCATGCGTGAGAGACGGTTGTCCAGCGTGGTGGCCAGCCACAGCCACATCGGGTCCAAGGGCTGTCCCTTGCCGAAGCTCACCCCGCTCCAGAGGGTGGTGGAGGGCTCGGAGAGCACGTCGCGCACCTGTGCAGGAGCGATGTTCTGGTCCTGGTTGGTCTGGAGCAGGACCGCCCCGTCGGCATCCAGGGGCAGGGTGCGGCGCGGGTCGTCTCCGACGCCTCCGCGCAGGGGCATGAACGTGCACAGCGTGCTGTCTGCGGACACCCAGTGGTCACCGCGTGCCTGGAAGACGATGGACCTGTTGACGTCCCCGGCGATGCGCACCGGGGCAATGAGCCTGCCGTCGGGGGCGAGCTGGTCCACCCACGCTCGGGGTACGTCGTGGCAGCCCACCGTCGCGATGATCCGGTCGAAGGGAGCACTGTCCGGGTGCCCGAGCGCGCCGTCGCCGAGGATCGCCCTCACGTTGGCGGTGCCGGTCTCCTTGAGCCGGGCCTGAGCACCTTCCACCAGGTCCTGGTCCACGTCGATGGTGGTGACCGAGCCGGTCGGGCCGACCAGGTGACCGATGAGGGCGGCGTTGTAGCCGGTGCCGGAGCCCAGCTCCAGCACGCGCATACCCGGCTCCAGCGCGGCCTGTTCCAGCATCTTCGCGACGACCGAGGGCTGGGAGCCGCAGCTGATGGATGCGCCGTTGTCGTCGTGCTTGATGTGCACCGGGGCGTTGGTGTAGGCCTCCTCCAGGGTGGCGTTGGGGACGAAGGCGTGGCGGGGCACCGAGCGGAACGCCTCCTCCACCGCCGCGGTGGTGAGGGCGCCGTTCTCCCGTAGCTGTCGGATGAGGTCCTCGCGCAGGGTCTCGGCGGATCCCGGTGTGGTGTTGTGGGTGGTGTCGGTCATGGCGGCCTCTCTGGCGGTGTTGGACAGGACGTGTTGGTCCCGGTAGGGCAGGCCCCACCGGTTGAAGGTGAAGATCAGGTGGTGGGCGCACACCGTTCGCAGGCCCCGGTTCAGCCTGCCCCGGGCGGCGAGGTCGGCCAGGGCGGCTCCAGCGGCGGTGAAGACCTCGACCCAGGCGGCGGCATGGCGCAGCGGCCCCGAGGAGGCCAGGGAACGAGGGCTGACGGTCATGAGGGTGCGCGTCGAGGAGAGCAGCTCCGCCTCGGGGTGAAAGGGGTAGGGCCGGGCGCGCATCGCGGCGACCTTGGCCCACACGTCAGCCTGCTCGAACCAGTCCAACCGGGCCCCGCGCAGGAAGGCGCTACCCAGCAGGAGGGCAAGTTCGCGACGACCGAGCTCCTCCCCGGGCGCTGCACCGCTGCGCACCAGGTAGGCGAGGAGCTGGCGGCTGTCCTCACAGAACAGGGCGTGGGTCAGGCCCATCCCCGCGTGGCCGCCGAACGCCCCGCTCTCCGGTTCGTAGATGCCGTGCACCCAACGGGTGACGGACCCTTCTTGGCGTAGACGTTCCAGGTGTGTGTCGAGGAACTGCCGGGCGGGGCGGCCTCCGGTGTAGCGGAGCCGCCAGTGGGGCCTCTTGCGGATGAACCACCACGTGGGCACGAGTTCCTCTGCGCGGCCCTGTTCGAGGACCGGCCCCAGGCTGTGTGCGGCCGTGTGCTCGGCGCTGGCCCAGTCGGACCACTCGATCAGGATCTGGGGCTGTTCGTCACTCATGACAGCGGGGACTCCTCGTGGCCGGTGAGTAGGAACGCGGACCATCCCCAGTGGGGTGAGGTGGTGGTGAGTGAGTGCAGAGCCATCGCGGTGCTGGCCGCGCCCTCCAGGAGGCCGATCCCGCTCTCGGTGAGCAGGCGATATGCGGTCGCGTCTGGGTCGTTGTCGTTCACGATGGGTGCGCACAGCCGCGAGGCGTCACCTGTGCCTGTGGTGTGGGCGAGGAGCGCGAGCCCGGCGTATCCGTGGCACAGCGATGCGTCGGACACCGTCCCCGCCGCGATGGCCGTGGAGAACGTGTCGGTGAGTACCTTGTGAGCCCTCACCTGGCGTTCGGTGTCGCCGAGGGCACTGGCGGCGAGCAATTGCGCGTGGGCGAGTCCGGACGTCCCGTAGCACCCCGAGGGGCGCTGCGGCCCGACGAGAGCCTGTGTCCCGTCGAGCTGAGCCCGGGTGACCCAGTACGGCCACCACACCTCGCCACGGGACTCCTGTTGCCAGGTGTCGATCCAGGCGAGGATGCGCTTGATCGCCTCAGCGTGGTCTTCGACCTCGATCCCGCGCCCCAGCGCTACGGCCAAAGTGGTGAGAGGTCCGGCGATACCGTGCGCCATGCCCGTGTTGGCGTGCCCGCCGGGGAAATCGGCCGATTCTCTTCCGCTGGGGCCGACCAGGGTCCACCAGCCCGGGAGTTCCTGGCCGTCCGCGGTGACCGGCTCGGTCAGCCGCACCAGGTAGGTGAGCACCCGCCGGGCGAGTTCGAGCAGTCCCCGGTTGTCCTGCCGTACCAGCAGGAGAGCTCCCAATCCAGCCAGGCCCCGGATGGTGTCGAACTCCGCGAGCACGGGCAGCCATCCGGCCTCGATACGGGTGTGCGCCCGCTCCAGACGGCGCACCACGATCCGCGCGAGCGCCGCGTCGAGCCGGTCACGCTCGCGCCCGTACTCCGGGCGCATCGTCGCGGCCTGGTGTACCACGAACGCCACCGCGGGCAGCCCGTAGTACAGGTGAGAGGAGACCGAGGCGTCCACACCTTCGGACACCGCGCACGCCAGCCACTCCCGAGCCCGATCCCACGGGCCCTCAGCAGCCCGGGCGCGCTCGATGTGCAACAAGGCGACCCCGGCCGCGCCGTGCGCCAGGGACTGCGGCCACCACCGGTCCCCGGCCAACGCCCGCCCTTGATCTGGGGTGGCCAGATGGTCGGCGACAGCCGCTGCCACCGCAGCCGCACCTGTGAGCGTGGCGGTCATGAGGCCTCCGTTCGGGAGAGTTGCACGACGACCTCGGTGGGGCGCCCCTCACACCAGCCGAACGCGCTGGCGGCGGGGGCTTCGGTGAGAGTGGCGCTGCCTTCCTTGTCCAGGTGGGCGCGCAACAGGTACAGGTGCGCTGCTTCGGCCAAGTCCAGACGGAGCCGCTGGTCTCCTGCGCCCAGGTCCACTAGGCCGGGCAGGTTCCGCCGCTGAGCCCACGCCGACCACGCCCGCTGCCACTGCGACCACGGGGCGGCATGCGAGGGTAGCTCTGTGGCCCTCACCCGCCAACGGGCGGGGGACAGGACAACCTTGCCCGAGCGCACCCGGGGCAGGAACGGCAGACGGAAGGCCGCACCCCAGTCGAACCCGGTGAGCACCGTGCGGTCGGCGCGGGGCAGCTCGGCCAGGAACCGGACCAGGGGCGGCGCGTAGCGCAGGTTCATCGCGTGCGGCACGACGGGTTCGACCCTTCGGCCCAGACGGTGGGACCACAGGAAGAGGCCGCCCTCATCGCACCCGACCGCGAGATCGTCCACGGTGATCCCTCCCGACCCGGGGAAGGGATGCTCTGCCACGTGCAGGACGTGCTCGAACAGGCGCACCGACCGGCCCAGGAGGGCGCTGCGCGCCTGCACCGGGGGAAACGACACCTGCACCGGCACCGCCGCACCGTCCCGCGTGATCACCTCCGGCAGGTCCTCTTCTGCCCCGGCCAGGGCGGCGAAGCGCCCTGCCATGGTGGCCGCGCTGCGCGAAGCCCCCAGGACCGCGATGCGGAACCGTCCTGAGTCCAGCGCGGCCCGAGTGGGGGACTCCAGCCGAAGGTTCAGTTCGGTGTGGTCAGGAGGGGACAAGACGCGCGAGGCGCCCAGGTTGAGGAGTTCGTCCGCGTCGATCTCGCGCTGGCGGTCCAACGCGGCGCTCTGGGCCTGTTCCAGCAACCACCGGTTCCGCCGGTCGAGGACCGCGGTCTCCTCCGGCGGCTGCTCGCACAAGCCCGGCAACAGGTCACCTCCGGTCCCGCCGCTGGAGCGCACGAGTTCGACCAGGGGCACGAGTCCCTCCCCGTACCAGGCAAAGAACCGCTCCCGGAAGCCCCGCCACCACGGAATCCCGTCAGGATGCGGGCTCACCACGGCCAGCATGTGCGCGGCCTGCTCCGCAACGCGCGCCACCGCTTCGGGCACCACCAGGTCCACGTCCATACGCACGTCGACGTCCAGGGACTGCGCTGTGGACAGGCACGCCACCGCTGCGTTGGCCCCACAGCGCAGGGAATGGCTGCCGCCGGAGCGGTTGTGCTCCTCCACCGCCGTGTGGGCGTCGCTGAGCCGGGACAGGAGCGACCGAAGCTCCGAGGAGGGCTCGGCCTGAGCCGCGGTGAGGGCTCGGAGTAGATGGCCAAGAGGGTCGGGTTCGACGGACGGGGGAGCGAGGTCGGCCAGCAGCGCCTGAGCCTCGACCAGGTCGGCGAGCATGGCATCGATACTCGCCCGCGGCTCATCGGGGTATTCGGCTGCCACCTTCGCGACGAGGACGGACCACGGCACGGACTCCCGGGCGGTCTCCAGCACTAGACGGACCGTGTCGGTGACGCCGATCTCCACCTGCTCGGCGTGCGCCCGAGGATGACCAGGGCCGGGGCGAGCGTACTGAGGGATCACCAGACGCCCTTCGCGCTCTGTGGCGGTATTGTTGGCGACCACGGACAGGTGCTCCCGTACCTGCGCCAACGCCGACAGTTGAGCCACGACGTCAGCGACCCACGCTCCCCCGGGCGTCACCACGGCACGATGGTCACTTCCCCACCGCACCGAGGACCGGCGGCCGAAGGCGACAGGAGCGATCCCCGCGAACAGCCCGAAGGGCGTGGGACGGTATCCGGCGCGCAGCACGTAGCGCAGGACCGACGCGGTCACCTTCCGGGCTCGGCGTACCCGCACCGCGGCCGGATCCTGGTCGAGCAGAGCTTCCACACCGGTCGCCAGGTCGGGCGAGGCATGCTGGATCGCCTCGGTCAGGTCCGGGTGCTCCCACACGCGGCGCAGCCATCCCAGCCACGGACGGGGGTCACTGCCGCTCAGATCCGGTACGCCGTCCTGCGGCAGGCCGCTGTGCAGGCTCGCCCGCACGAGCGGCCGGCCACCCACACGCCAACGCACGGGCTGCTCCTCGCTGGAAGCCATCTCCCCTCCTCCCAGGAGTGCCGGTCGGCACCGGCCCGGGAGCCGGTGCCGACCGTGCGGATCAGTCCGAGGCGCTGGTGGCGCAGGCGTTGGGGCAGCTGGCGCCGCAGCCGTCGTCGGTCATGTTGATCAACGGCGTGGTGTCTTCGCCCTCGATCAGCCGGATGTCGAGGGCGAAGGGGAAGTCGGAGCGGGGAACGTCCTGCGTGTCCTGCACAGGGTTTCCTTTCTCATAAGCGGTGCTGTGAGCACAGCTCAGATTAGGGACCCCGGAAAGTCGGGTGAAGACGTTTCCAGCCAAGGAATAAATTCGCCCAAGCGTGTGCCCGGTTATGTCCGGTTGCGGTATTCCCGGGCGAGTTCACGCAGGAAGGACCTGGCGTTTTCGCCTGCGAGTGCGCGTTCGTGGAAGAAGGCGAATATCTCCATGCTGTAGGAGACATCCTTCGGGTCGCGCAGGGCCAGCTTGCCCGTGAACACCTCCACGGTCACCAGACGGTCGTCGTAGACCGTGAAGCCGTTGAGGGGGCCGCTGGGCACGGGGGGATCGGCGGACACGACGCGGATGTCCACGCTGGGCAGCTCACTGAGCGAGGCGATCCGGTCCATCTGCACCGCCATCGCCTCTGGACGGCACAGCGGCCAGCGCAGCGCGGCCTCGGTCAGGACGAACACGAAGCGCTTGCCCTCGTCGTAGAGCACCGTCTGGCGCTCCAGGCGTCGAGCGAGCGCCGTCTCCCAGCTCGCCCCGCGGTTCACCAGCGTGTGCGACAGGGTCTGGCGCGCGTAGTCCGGGGTCTGCAGAAGCCCGGTGATCATGCAGGGCAGGAAGAAGCGGATAGTGGACGCCGAGGCCTCGATCGCGGCCAGGTCCCGCTGCGTCTCCCCGAGCCCGCGCTGGAGCGCGGTACGAAACCCCTGGTAGTCGGTGTTGGCCACACGGGCCAACTCCAGCAGGCGCGCCGTCTCCTCCTCCCCGGGCGGAACGTCGAGCGCACGCAGGATGCGCTCGACGTCCAGCGCGGAGGGCAACACGCGGCCGTTCTCGATCTTGCTGACCTTGGCCTGGCTCATCCCGCTGCGGACGGCGAGCCGCGCGCCGGTCAGCCCCGAGGCGCGGCGAAGGCTGCGAAGGGCCTCCGCCAGCTCGCTGCGCGGCTGTTGGGCACGGTCGGGCTCAAGCGTCAATCAGTCGGCCTTGTAGTACTCGGTGAAGGGGACGGCGTGCTCCAGGGCCAGGTTCTTGTAGGCGACGTAGGGGTCGGGGTCGGCCTCCTCCAGGAGTTCCCGGCCGGTCTGGGTTCCGTCGGCAGCGTAGTGCATGAGCACCACATGGGCGTCGTCGAAGAGCCAGAAGTCCTGGCGGGGCAGGCCGGGGTCGGGGGTGGTGGCGAAGTCAAGGATGTTGACCTCTTCGCCGGCCTGCACGCTGAAGGCGTACCCCCACTCGAACTGGAACCGCAGGTGGTCGCCGAGAGGGCTGGTCAGGGTGTGCACGCGCCGGATCCGGCGCCCGGACTCGACGTGGTCGCGCACGCGGAGCAGGTAGCTGTCGGTGTGCAGCTCCTCGGCCGGGCGGGTCTGCCCGGCCAGGAACCGGCGCAGCTCCTCTTCCTCCTCGGGCACCGTGTAGCTGGGCAGGGTCTCCAGGCGGAACGCCTCGTGCTGGAAGGAGTCGAAGAACTCCCGCCAGGCGTCACCTTCCAAGCGCACGGGCGGCCTCCTCGATCAGGTGCGTGGGGATCTCGACCGCGGCCTCTCCGGGGGAGGGGGTGAGGCCGGTGGTGTCGGTCAGGAGCGCGCCCTGCACGACGACGGTCCCGTTGTCGGTGGAGTAGATTCCCGGGCAGTCATCCCGGTTGCAGTCGCCGGAGAGCTTCTCGAACTTCATGGCATGGCCCTTTCCGAAAGGGTCGAAACGGAATTCACAGTAGAGAGGCGGGTGGGCCCGGTCAATCTCTGGACGGATATTCCTGCCTGGGAATAAAACCGGGCTGTACGAGCGGTTGCGCGGTGTTTTGGCGAAGCGGTGATTCGGTGGGATCCGGGGTGCAGCTGGTTATGACACCTTCCCGCGGAAGGCTTCGAAGGCTGCGGCGTCCCGGCACAGCTGCCCCATCTGCTCGCACAGGTGGGTAGCGAGGTCGGGGGCGGCGATCCTGATTGCTCCGTCCCGGCGTCCGAGGCGGGTGTAGGCGTGCAGGTACACCACGGCCGCCTCGTAGACGGCCACCTCCGGCAGCGGCTCGTCGGCTTCCACGTGTCTTGAAGATGCGCGGATCCGGATCGTGGCGGCTCTACGGGGTGGGAGCGGAATCGTCCGGCTGGTTGAGGAGGGCGGCGATGTGTTCTTTGGGGTAGCGGCGTGCTCCGCCGAGAGTGCGGAAGGGCCGGAGGACGTTGTCCCATTCGCCTCGATGGAGGCTGCGGGGGCGGATGTTGAACAGGGCGGCGACTTCGCTGGGTGTGAGGACGTCGGGGCGGCCGTCGAGGAGGTAGCTGTAGTCGGGCATGAGGGGCTTTCCGTTGGTGTCCGGTGAGGTCGATGAGGGCGCGCACCGCCAGGGGTTCGCCCGCGTTCCCCGTTCAAGGCCAGGCACACCAGCTCCGCGCCGGTGAGGTGGCGTGTTGCGTCGCGGGTGACGTGGGTCAGATGGGCGGTCTCGGCTAGCGGGTCCGCGCGGGTTCGGGTCATGGTCAGGTCGTGGGGCGCGGATGCGGGCACAGGTCCTCTCGTTCCTGTTCGGGGAGGGGCGTGGACGTTGTGGCCGCGGTCGCAGGACGGGCCACGGGGCCGTCACCGCACGCCGTCATGAGGGCCGGTCGAGGAAGGCGCGGACCTCCCCGAGGCCGTGAAGGATCGTGGTGTCTCCGTCAAGAGAGGTGAGCGCGTACACCGCTCCAAGCAACCGCTTCTGGCGGGTCAGGACATAGCCCTGCTGGGCGGCGCGCCACCGGGCGTCGTTGAAGCCAGCCGGAGCACGGACGACCAGAGGGCGGGAGCGGGTGCGTCGCGGAAGCCTCATTCACTCCTCCCCGGCACTCGCGTGAGTTCGGCGAAGGTCCCGGTTCCTGCGGGCAACCTGCCCCAGCCGGTGGTGAGGGCGTCCACCAGCACCAGTCCCCGGCCGTGCTCGGCGGTGAGGGCGGGGGTACGGCGCAGCGGGGTCCGGCCGGAGAGGGGACCGGCGTCGCGCACCTCCAGTCGTATGCGGTCGGGATAGAGCAGGAGGCGGGTAGCGAACTGCCCGCCCGGCAGGCCGCTGTGGGTGTGGGCGATGGCGTTGGAGACCAGCTCCGAGGCCACCAGAGTGAGCGCCTCCGGGACGGGGGCCTGCCACTGTGCGCAGGTCTGCTCGACCCAGTCGCGGACGTGCGCCACCGAGTCCGGGACTCCGGGGAAGGACCTGCGCGCGACCGCCTGTGCCCTCCAGGAGCGGGCGGTGACCACAACAGCCTCACCAGCCGACAGGCCGACTTCCGGAGCGGACCGCACTTCATCAGCCCGCTGGAAGACGTTCGGGCGCTCTCCGGGAAACCGGACTCCGCCTTCTTGCGGACGGGTGTGCGAAGTGCTGGTCGGAATCCCTGATTCGGTAGGATTTGCCACGTTCTCACCTCTGGAGTGTTCGGTGGGAGCCGTTCCCGGGGCTGGTGGCACAGTCGCCGGGGTTTCCTGTGGTCGGCGCTTTCCGTCGTGGTGCCCATCGTCCAGGGCGAGGTGCTCCGCCTCAATACCTTTACGTGCATCGACCGCTATTCTGTGGAACCCGTACAGGAATGTAGAGAATCTCTGTAAAGTTCTACCCATGCCTGAGAAGACGCTGTCAGCATGGATCACCTTCGGGAAGGAGCTCCGCAGGCTGCGTGATCGGCGTGGGCTTACGCTGGACCAAGTGGCCGAGGCGACCGGATACGGTGCGTCAACCATTAGTAAATACGAGAACGCCTATCGGGCACCAAAAAGGGACTTTCTCAACGAGGCCGAAGCCTTGTTCAGTACGAACGGTGACCTTCTCCGTCGCTGGACAGAGGCGAAGCGGGCCGAGGAGGACCCCGACTGGCACCGAAAGATCGTCACGGCTGAAGAGCAGGCGTCCGGGATCCAGATATGGAACCCCGCCCTTGTTCCGGGTATGTTCCAAACGCCCGACTACGCACGTCAGATCTTCCGCGACGGTCGGCCCCTGGACACGTCCGAGGAAATCGACCGGCTCGTGGACCTGAGGGTCAGCCGCCTCGACGCGCTGAGGGGGATGAACAACCCGCGTCTGGTCGCGATCCTCGCCGAGACGGTCGTTCGAGCCCGTGTCGGCTCGCCCGCGGTGATGAAGGAGCAGCTGGGACATCTCCTCGATCTGGACTCCGCAGGGGTCGTGAGAATCTTGATCCTGCCAGCGGACACCCCGTACTACGGGGGAGCCTCTGGCCCGTTCCGGCTGCTGTCCTTCAAAGAGCGCGAGACGCTTGTCGAAGTCGAGCACGCCTCCGGCGGCGAGCTGCTCGGCGGAGACACCGTGACGCGGCTTCTGGCCGTGTACGGGGAGCTGCAAACGTGGGCGCTACCCCCTGTAGCCTCACATGATGTGATTTCGAGAGCCATGGGAGGCTTGGAGTGATCGACCTGACCAGCGGGTGGCACAAGTCCAGCTACAGCGGAGCCCAGGGCGAGTGCGTCGAGGTCAACGAGACTGCGGTTCCGGAGGCTGTCCTCGTCAGGGACACGCAGAACCGGGACCTGGGCTGCCTGTCCTTCCCCGGCGGCGAGTGGAGCGCGTTCCTCGGCGCTGCGTTCTCCCGGTAGCCCCAGAAGAAGTGAGCCGCCCCCAGGAGACGGGGGCGGTTCTGTCTGCCCGGCCGTGCTGCTGAGCCTTCCAACCGGCTTTCCAGTGTTGCGACGGGTGGCGGACCGGGCCATGCCCACGGTCGAGCGCGTTCGAGGAGGAGACCCGTGGACCACGTGATCGAAGCCCCGCGCGCCGACGACGCCTCGGAGATCGCGCGGGTACTGCTGGCCGCCTGGCTCCAGACCTACCCCGACGAGCAGGCGGGGATTGACGAGGAGTGGATCCGTGTGCACCGCGGCGCTGCCACCTCGCCCGAGGAGGTCGCCCAGTGGCGGGAGTTCATCGTCCGTGCTGGGTATCAGCCTGATGAGCTCTTCTGTCGCGTCGTGCGCTACCAAGGTGAGATCGTCGGCTTCTTGTGTGGACGCCGGGAGGCGGACGCGGTCAACCTCGGTCCGATGTACCTGTTGCGGAAGGCTCAAGGGAGCGGCCTGGGCGGTCGGTTGATGGATGTATTCCTCGACTGGGCCGGAGAGACACCCATGCGCCTGTGGGTGACGGCCTACAACGAGCGGGCCATCCGCTTCTACCAGCGCTACGGCTTCGAAGCCACTGGCGAGCGGCTCCTCTGGCGGGGCAGGCTCCCGAACATGCGCATGGCTCGCGTACCCTTGTCTGATCACGTCATCTGAACCCGTCACACTGAGAAAACCTCATTGACAGGCCACGGCACCTTACCAGGACCAAAGGTCCCAGTGTGCTTCATTCCTGCACCCATGACTCTCAAGGAAGAAGCGTTGGCAAGAGCTCTTCCGTTTGAGAACGGTCCCGGTTGAGTTCTGCCGTCGCGCGTGTTCTGAAAAAACGCCGCCCCTCCGGTCGCCCTGTTGATGAGTGCTGCCCGGAGACAACCCCACCCTCCTGTCCGTGTTGGTGTATACGCAGGTGGGAGGGGGTTCAGTTGGTGTTCACTGCTGGTGCTGCGAGGGCCCCGCGGGCGCGTGTCCCGTGCCTCCTTGGTTGATTCTTTACCCTCGCGATCACGGATTGAGTGCCCGCTGAGTGGCCCCTGAATACGCAGTGAACCCGTTGTGAACCCTGCCTGAGAACGCCGACGTGTTCCATGCGGATGTCATTTCTCGCTCGTATCCGAGGGGGCATCCGTGGCTTTCGCATCTTCACCGCTGGCAGTCGTCGAAACCGGCTTCGTCCGCCTGTCACCCACCCACCTGACCCTGCGGGGACCGACGTCCACCCCTGGCTCCAGAACCGCGCCTACTCCCTGTACGAGCTGCGCGGCGTCCTGATGGACGAGGGCACCCCGCACGACGTGCGCGACGCGGTCTGGCGGCACACCATCCGCGCCGCTCGCCTGTCCCAGGACTGGATGGTCGGAGCGCTCGGGCTGTGCCTGCCCGCTCTGCGGTCCACCGCCAGGAGGACGTGCCGGGGCCTGACCGCGGACGGGGTGGACACAGTGGAGTCCGCGATCGTGTCCGAGGTGGTCCACCAGGTCCGCACCATCAACCTCGACTACGCCCGGCTGGTCTGGTACCTGACCCGGCCCGCGCACCGCGCCGCGCTCTCGGCGCGCAGGCACGAGCAGGAGGCGCCGATCCCGACCGGTGACCCGGGAC
>NYMS01000004.1 GCA_002529455.1 Glycomyces fuscus | reverse complement strand
ACCAACATCGTGGGCGGGGTCAACCCCCGCAAGGCCGGCCAGAAGGTCGACTTCGACGGCACCGAGGTCCCGGTCTTCGGGACCGTGGCCGAGGGCATGGCCGCCACCGGCGCCGACGTCACCGTGATCTTCGTGCCGCCCAAGTTCTCCCGTGACGCGGTCTTCGAGGCCATCGACGCGGGCATCGGCCTGGCCGTGGTCATCACCGAGGGCATCCCGGTGCACGACACCGCGGCGTTCTGGGCCCACGCCAAGGCCAAGGGCAACAAGACGCGCATCATCGGTCCCAACTGCCCGGGGCTGATCACGCCGGGTCAGTCCAACGCGGGCATCATCCCGGCCGACATCACCAAGCCCGGCCGGATCGGTCTGGTGTCCAAGTCCGGGACGCTGACCTACCAGATGATGTACGAGCTGCGTGACATCGGTTTCTCCTCGGCGGTGGGTATCGGTGGGGACCCGATCATCGGGACCACGCACATCGACGCCCTGGCGGCGTTCGAGGCCGACCCCGACACCGACGTGATCGTGATGATCGGTGAGATCGGCGGGGACGCCGAGGAGCGGGCGGCGGAGTTCATCCGTGACAACGTGACCAAGCCGGTGGTGGGTTACGTGGCGGGCTTCACCGCTCCGGAGGGCAAGACGATGGGTCACGCGGGTGCGATCGTGTCGGGTTCCTCGGGCACGGCCGCCGCGAAGAAGGAGGCGTTGGAGGCCGTCGGCGTCAAGGTCGGCACAACCCCCAGCGAAGCGGCCCGGATGGTGCGGACCGTCCTGGCCGGGACACCCCACGGAGAGGAGGCGGGCGCCCTCTCCGAGGCGGGGACGGCGCCCACGGCGCGATGACGGCGACACTCAGGCCCGGCACCGACTGGGCGACCCTGTACACCCGCTGCCGCGAGGAGGCCCCGGAGGCCTTCGGCCCCGACCGGGTGCACAACCACTGGGGCGGACGGTGGCGCGCCGACGGCGAGCCCCGGACCGCGTACTCGCCCGTCGACGGCTCGGAGATCGCGGGCCCGCCCATGCTCGACGGCGCCACCGCCGCCCGCGCGGTCGCCGGGGCCGTCGGCGACCACCGCCGCTGGAGCGCGCTGCCCCTCGCCGAGCGCCGGGACCGGGTCCGCGCCGCGGTCCGTGCCTGGGAACGGCACCGCGACACCCTGGCCCTGGCCCTGGTCTGGGAGATCGGCAAACCCTGGCGGCTGGCCCGCCAGGACGTGGACCGGGCGATCTCCGGGGTCGAGTGGTACCTGGACGGCGTCGAGCCCATGCTGGAGGGCCGAGCGCCCCTGGACGGCCCGGTCAGCAACATCGCGAGCTGGAACTACCCCATGAGCGTGCTGGCGCACGCGATGTGCGTCCAGGCGCTGGCGGGCAACGGCGTGATCGCCAAGACCCCCACCGACGGCGGACTGGTCTGCCTGACCCTGGCCGTGGCCCTGGCGGTCCGCGAGGGCCTGCCGTTCACGCTGGTCAGCGGAGGCGGACGCGACCTCTCCCCGGCGCTGGTGCGCGGCCCCGAGATCGGGTGCGTGTCCTTCGTCGGCGGCCGGGACACCGGCGGCCGGGTGGCGGCCGACCTCGCCGACCTGGGGCGTCCCCACGTCCTGGAGCAGGAGGGGCTCAACTGCTGGGGCGTGTGGGAGTACGAGGACTGGGAGACCCTCTCCGGGCAGATCCGCAGGACCTTCGACTACGCCAAGCAGCGCTGCACCGCCTACCCCCGCTTCGTCGTGCAGCGGTCCCGCTTCGACTCCTTCCTCGACGCCTACCTCACGGCGGTCCGGGCCGTCCGCTTCGGACACCCCCTCGCCGTGGAGTCCCCCGGCGACGACCCGCCCGAGCTGGACTTCGGCCCGGTGATCAACGCGGCCAAGGCCAAGGAGCTGACCGACCGGGTGGCCGAGGCCGTCGCGGGCGGGGCCGTGCCGCTCCACCGGGGAGGGCTGGACGACGCCCTCCTGCTGCCGGGCCAGAACACCGACGCCTACGTGGCCCCCGTGGCCCTCCTGGAGCCGCCGCGCTCCTCGCCGCTCTTCCACGCCGAGCCCTTCGGGCCGGTCGACACGATCGTGCTGGTGGACACCGAGGCCGAGCTGCTGGCCGCCATGAACGCCAGCAACGGAGCCCTGGTCGCCACGGTCTCGTGCGACGACCCCGACACCGCCGCGCGCCTGGCCGCCGGGGTGCGCGCCTTCAAGGTGGGCGTCAACCGGCCGCGCTCGCGCGGGGACCGCGAGGAGCTGTTCGGCGGCTGGGGCGACTCCTGGCGGGGCGCCTTCGTCGGCGGGGAGCTCCTGGTCCACGCGGTCACCAGGGGGCCCGCGGCCGAGCGGCTGCCCGGCAACTTCCCGCACTACACCCTGCACCCCGAGGGACGCGTCTAGGGAGAAGCGCGGTCTTCCGGGTGACCGGCGGCCCCCCGGAAGACCGTCTTCCTCAGACAGCGATCAGACGAACCGCGGAGCCACACAGCCGAGACATGTCTCCGACATCCGACGTCAGCATCGTGACGGGAGACCGCTGTCGTAGGGCCATCTCCGCCACCATCGCGTCGATGGCGTACTGGTGGCCGTGCAGACCGGCACGCTGGAGGAGCGAGGCGGCTGACCGCGCACCGTCCTTGCTGAGGTCCTCGACCCTGAGGCGGGAGAGCACCCAGTTCAACCTCGCGCTACTCACACCTCGGTGCTGGACCTCGATGATGGTCGCCGCGCTGATGACCAGTGCCCGATCCTCCTGGACTGCGGCGTCGATGAGGAGCATGGTCTTGCGGTCCCTGGCGATGAACCCGGACAGCCCTGCCGAGTCCAGGACGAGGGTGCCTCTCACGCGGCCTCGCCCGAACCCCTGGTGTCCTTCTGCTCACCGGCCAACTCCGCTCTGGCCCAGGCGCGCTCCTCCTCCGTGAAAACGCCGTACTCCTCCTGGTAGTCAGCGAGGTCCTGGGCGATCAGGTCGTTGCGCAACCGGTGCTCGACCGCTTCGGTGATGTAGGCGGAGAACTCTCTTTTCCCGGTGATGGCGCGCACCGCCTCAGCGGTGCCCTCCGGGAGGGAGAGGCTTACCCGAACCGAGGAGCCACTGCCCACAGGAAGCTTGTCTTCACTCATGCGGCAAGTTTATCAAAGCGAATGGGAATCGACTTCGGTTCTTCGGGAGCCGGATGTCGGGAGCGGTCGGTGCAGGGGGCTGGAGCGCACCGGCCGCTCCCGCGTCTACCGACCCGGACCGCGGACGCCTCCCGTGGCCGCCGAAGGCGCCGTGGGCGCCTTCTTCAGGAGGATCCTGTGCCGTCCGGCGTAGACGTTCATGGAGGTTCCCCGGAGGAAGCCGACGAGGGTCATGCCCGCCTCCGAGGCGAGGTCGACGGCCAGGGACGAGGGGGCGGAGACGGCGGCCATCATCGGGATGCCGGCCATCCACGCCTTCTGCACCAGCTCGAACGAGGCGCGCCCCGAGACCATCAGCACCGTCTCGCGCAGCGGGAGCCGGTCGGAGCGCAGTGCCCAGCCGACCAGCTTGTCCACCGCGTTGTGGCGGCCCACGTCCTCGCGCAGGGCGAGCAGTTCGCCGTCCGCGGTGAACAGCCCGGCGGCGTGCAGGGCGCCGGTGCGCTCGAACACCCGCTGCGCCTCGCGCAGCCGGTCGGGCAGGCGGGTCAGGGTGTCCGCGTCGACGCGCAGCCCGTCCCCGTCCACCGGCCACGCGGCCTGGGTGCGCACGGCCTCCAGGCTCGCCTTGCCGCACAGGCCGCACGAGGACGAGGTGTAGAAGTTGCGCTCCAGGGAGGTGTCGGGACGGGTGACCCCCGGGGCCAGGGACACGTCGAGCACGTTGTAGGTGTTCGAGCCGTCCTCGGTGGCCCCGGCGCAGTAGCGGATCGCGGTGACCTCCCCGCCCCGGCGGACCACGCCCTCGCCCACCAGGAACCCCGCGGCCAGGTCGAAGTCGTTGCCGGGGGTGCGCATGGTGACGCTCAGCGGGTCCCCGTCCAGCCTGATCTCCAGGGGCTCCTCGACGACCAGCGTGTCCACGCGCTCGGTCGAGGACCCGTCCCTGATCCGGAGCACCTTCTCCCGGACCGTGACCCGTCCCATCCGCTCCACCGCCTTCCGGTGTCCACTGTCCAGGTTCTACCTGATTCGGCCTGGTTTCTCATCCCCCGTGGTAGGCCCGCTCCGGAGCGGGCCCGCGGGGTCAGCCGTCACCGCGCCGCTGTACGTGCTGGAAGCCGAAACGGCCCTTGATGCACAGGTTCCCGTGGGTCACCGGGTTGTCGTGCGGCGAGGTGACCTTGACGATCTCGTTCTCCTGCACGTGCAGCGTAACGTTGCAGCCCACACCGCAGTAGGTGCACACCGTGGTCGTCTCGCTCTGCCTGCTCTCGTCCCAGGTACCCGCCTCGCGCATCTCGAACTCGGTGCGGAAGGACAGGGCGCCGGTGGGGCACACCTCGATGCAGTTGCCGCAGTACACGCAGGCCGAGTCGGGCAGCGCGACGTCGTGCTCGGTGGAGACGCGGGCGTCGAAGCCGCGCCCGGCCACCCCGATGGCGAAGGTGTTCTGCCACTGGTCGCCGCAGGCGTCCACGCACTTGTAGCACATGATGCACTTGGAGTAGTCGCGCACGTACAGGTCGTTGTCCACCTTCACGGGCTGCTCGACCGTCTCCGCGACCGCGCCGTCGCCGGGCTCGTGGTCTCCGGCGTGCCGGGCGTCGCGCACGCCCAGCGCCGCGGCCTCGGCGCGCGGGCCGAACCGTCCGGGCTCGGCCCCGTAGCGCTCCATCCACCCGGCCACCTGCGGCGTGGTGGACAGGTCCACGGAGGAGCCGAGCAGCTCCAGGACGAGCTTGCGGCTGTGCCGCACACGCTCGGAGTCCGTGGCCACGCTCATGCCGGGCTCCAGCCTGCGCGAGCAGGCGGGGGCGAGCGTGCGCGCCCCCTCCACCTCCACCACGCACACCCGGCAGGCGTTGCGGGGGGTGAGGGTGTCGCCGTAGCACAGGGTGGGGATCTCGGTGCCCTCCCCGGCGCAGGCCTCCAGGATGGTGGTGCCCTCCGGGACGCGCACGGTGCGCCCGTCGATGGTCGCGTCGATCAGCCGCTTGGGCGGGGCCAGGAGTACGGGGACGGTCATCGGGCCTCCTCGGTTGCCGCCCGGGTGTCCGGGCCGGTGCTGTGGTGGGTGTCGTCGGGCGCGTCGAACAGGCCGAGCCGGTCGATCGCCGACTCCACGGCGTTCCACGCGGTCTGCCCCAGGCCGCAGATCGAGGCGTCGCGCATCGCCAGGCCGACCTCGCGGAGCAGGGGGACCTCGGCGGCGGCGTCGGCCCCGGACCTGATCCGCAGCAGCGACTCCTCCTGCCGCACGGTGCCGACCCGGCAGGGCACGCACTGGCCGCAGGACTCGTCGCGGAAGAAGGCCGCCACCCGGACCAGCGTCGCGACCAGGTCGGCGGTGTCGTCCAGGACCAGCACCACCCCCGACCCCAGGGACGTGCCCGCCGCGCGGGCGCCCTCGAAGGTCAGCGGGATGTCCAGCTCGTCCCCGCGAACGAAGGTCCCGGCCGCTCCGCCGAGCAGGACCGCCTGGATGGTGCGCCCCTCGGGCAGTCCCCCGGCCGCCTCGACGAGGTCGCGCAGGGTGGCGCCGAAGGGCAGCTCGTACAGCCCCGGGCGGCGCACGCCGCCCGACAGGCAGAACAGCTTGGGGCCGGTGGACTGGCCGGTGCCCACGGCCGCGTAGGCCGGGCCGCCCATCAGCAGGACGGGCAGCACGTTGACCAGCGTCTCGACGTTGTTCACGGCGGTGGGCTTGCCGAACAGCCCCTTCTCCACCGGGAAGGGCGGCTTGCTCCGGGGCTCGCCCCGCTGACCCTCGATGGAGCCGAAGATCGCGGTCTCCTCGCCGCAGATGTAGGCGCCCGCGCCGCGCCGGATCTCGATGTCGAAGGCGAACCCCGAGCCGAGGATGTCCGGCCCGAGCAGGCCCCGCCCGCGGGCCAGCGCGACGGCGTTCTCCAGGTGGCGCAGCGCCCGGGGGTACTCGCCCCGGATGTACAGGTAGCCGGTCCGGGCGCCGACGGCGTACCCCGCGATGGTCATCGCCTCGACGACGGAGAACGGGTCGCCCTCCATCAGGACCCGGTCCTTGAAGGTGCCGGGCTCGCTCTCGTCGGCGTTGCACACCACGTAGTGCGGGCCGTCCGGCTGCTGGGCGGTGGCCTGCCACTTGCGCCCGGTGGGGAAGGCCGCCCCGCCCCGGCCGACGAGGCCGGAGTCGGTGACCTCCCGGATGACGCCGGCGGGGCCCAGACGCAGTGCCCGGCGCAGCGCGGCGTACCCGCCCGCGGCGCGGTAGTCGTCCAGGCTGAGGGGGTCGACGGTGCCGATCCGGCGGAGCAGCACGTGGTCGGGGGAGCCCGCGTCGGGCACGGCCGCCGCGGGGTCGGGCTCGGGCGCGGTCCCGGGCAGGGGGTCCGCCCCGAAGGTGGTGGACGGCCGGTGGCCGTCGGTCTCCGGTGCCCCGGTGTCGGGCAGGGGGCGCGCGGCCATCGCGTCCAGGGCCTCGGGTGTGGCGGGGGCGGCGACGGCGTACCGGGCCGGGGCGCCCGCCTCCAGGGCCAGGGCGGCGGGTGCGCGTTCGCACATGCCCAGGCACGGGCTCTCGTGCCAGGCGGCCTCCCCGTCGTGGCCGCCGGGCGGGCCGAGGCGCTCGGCCAGGCGGGCGCGCATCCGGTCCGAGCCCGCCGCCGCGCACGCGATGTCGGTGCACAGGTGCACGACCCGGCGGGGCCGGCGGTGCAGGGCGAACATCGCGTAGAAGGAGGCGACGGCGTAGGCCTCCGCCGGGGGGACGGTCAGCCTGCGGCAGATGTGGTCGAGCGCGGGGCGGCTGATCCAGCCCACGCGGTCGTTCACCGCGTGCAGGGCCGGGAGGAGCAGGTCGCGCCGGTCGCGGGCGGAGTGGCCGCCCCGCGCGTAGCGCAGGTCGGCGTCCTGGCGGGTGCCGCCGTCCCAACCGGACTCGGGCGGCCCGAGCACGCTCTCGACGGCTTCGCGTTCGGCGGTGGTGGGCGTCTCGTCCAGGAATCGCAGGTCCACGCCGGGGTCACCTCATATCGAATGTAATCCAGATCACAGGATTCTGTATACAGAGAACAGTATGATGACGGTGTTCGGGTTGACAACCCCTGTAAGCGGTAAGATCGCGTAAGGATGCGCCCGAGGGTCCGATCCGCTCCCGCAGGGCGCTGACCTGGCACGACGGTCCGTGCCGCCGCCGCAGGGGGCTGGGGCGACGGCACGGACCCGTTCCTTCCTCAGCTCGCGGCGGCGGCCGGTCGCGCGGCCCGTCCCACCCGCTCGATCCGCACGGCGGCGGCCTTGTACTCCGCGGTCCCCGCGATGGGGTCCGTGGCGTCGATGGTCAGCAGCTGGGTGTCCACCTGCTCGGGGAAGTGGAAGGTCATGAAGACCAGGCCGGGCCGCATGGCCTCGGTGACCGAGACCGGGACCAGGACCGAGCCCCGCCGGGAGGTCACCCGGACCGTCTCCCCGTCGCCGACGCCGAGCTTGGCCGCGTCCTCGGGGGACAGGTCCAACAGCTCGCCCCGGCGCAGCGGCGAGGAGAACCCGCTGGTCTGCACCCCGGTGTTGTAGTCGTCCAGCCGGCGGCCGGTGGTCAGGCGGAAGGGGAAGTCCTCGTCCAGCAGGTCCACCGGCGGCGAGTGGCCCACGATCCCGAACGGCGCGGGTTCGCCGCGCTCGGCGGGGTCCTCCGACCACAGCCGCGAGTGCAGGTAGCTCGGCTCCACGGTGTCCTCGGAGTAGCACGGCCACTGGATGCCCTGCAGCTCGGCCAGCCGCGCGTAGCTCATGCCCCGGTGCATGGGGGAGAGCGAGCGGACCTCGTCCCAGATCTCCTCGGCCGAGGGCCGGGCCCAGTCGTGGCCCAGCCGGGTGGCCAGGTCGCACATGATCTCGATGTCGTCGCGGGCGCCCTCCGGCGGGTCCAGCGCCCTGCGGACCAGCTGCACGCGGCGCTCGCTGTTGGTGAAGGTGCCGTCGGACTCGCACCAGGAGGCGCTCGCCGGGAGCACCACGTCGGCCAGTTCGGCGGTCGGGGTCAGGAAGATGTCCTGCACGACCAGGTGGTCCAGGCCGCGCAGGCGGCGGGTGGTCTTGTGCGTCTCGGGCTCGGACTGGACGGGGTTCTCCCCGATCACGTAGAGCGTCCTGAGCTCCCGCTCGTCCATCGCCTCGAACATCTGGGTCAGGTTCAGGCCCTTGGCCGGCTGGATCCGGCGCCCCCAGGCGGACTCGAAGGGCTCGCGCACCCGGGCGTCCAGGATGTCCTGGAACCCGACCAGCCGGTCGGGGATGGCGCCCATGTCGCCGCCGCCCTGCACGTTGTTCTGGCCGCGCAGCGGGTTGAGCCCGGACCCGTACCGCCCCACGTGCCCGGTGAGCAGCGCCAGGTTGATCAGCGAACGGACGTTGTCGGTGGCGTTGTGGTGCTCGGTGATGCCGAGCGTCCAGCACATCTGGGCGCGCTCGGCGCGGGCGTAGGCGTGCGCCAGCTCGCGGATGGCCTCGGCGGGCACGCCGGTCTCGGCCTCGGCGGCGGCCAGCGTCCACGGCTCGACCAGCGCCCGGTACTCGTCCAGGCCGCTGGTGGCGCGCTGGACGAAGGTGTCGTTGGCCAGCCCGGCGTGCAGGATCTCGCGGCCGATGGCGTGCGCCAGCGGGATGTCGGTGCCCACGTTCAGGCCCAGCCAGCGGTCGGCCCACTCGGCGGTCGAGGTGCGCCGGGGGTCCACGACGAACAGGCGCGCCCCGCGCCGCACGGCCTTGAGCACGTGCTGGAAGAAGATCGGGTGGGCGAAGCGCGGGTTGCCGCCCCAGATCACGATGAGGTCGGTGTCCTCGATCTCGGTGTAGGAGGAGGTGCCCCCGCCCGAGCCGAAGGCCGCGGCCAGCCCGGCGACGCTGGGGGCGTGGCAGGTGCGGTTGCACGAGTCGACGTTGTTGGTGCCGACGACGACCCGGGTGAACTTCTGCGCCATGAAGTTCATCTCGTTGGTGGCCCGGGCGCAGGAGAGCATGCCGAAGGAGTTCGGCCCGTGTTCGGCCACCCCGCGCCGGAACCCGGCGGCCGCGCGGTCCAGGGCCTCCTCCCAGGAGGCCGGGCGCAGCTCGCCGCCGTCACGGACGAGGGGTCGGGTGAGTCGGTTGAGGGGTGTGGAGAAAGCGTCGGATCGCATGTGGCCTCGCATGGTGGTCGTGGCCGGATTCGTCCGGGCCGCCGATCGGCGGAGTTGTGCGGAATACTGCATACAGTATTTAACTGGGAGGAACAAGGGTCAAGGGCGCCCGAACAAGGTGAGTGCTGCGCGTAGCGTCCGTTGAGGGTGGTAGCCCGCCTCGGCGCGAAGCGCCCTCCCACGGGCGGTGGCGGGTGACGGGCGGGCCGAAGCGGAGCGGAGGTCCAGAGGAACACTGTCTAGGCGGCGACGGAAGGCGCCGCGGGCGTCGGGGAGGGGGCGGGGGCGGACGCGTCGAGCATCCGGGCGTTGAGCAGTCCCGCGACGGCGTCGACCGCCCGGAGCGCGGGGACGGGGGCGCCGGTCAGGTCGGCCAGCTCCACCACGGCGGACAGGATGACGTCCAGCTCCATGGGGCGTCCGCGCTCCAGGTCGTGCAGGGTCGAGGTGCGGTGGTCCCCGGTGCGCTCTGCCCCGGCCAGGCGCCGGTCGATGGAGATGGAGGGGCGCACGCCGAGCCGCGCGGCCACGTCCAGGGTCTCGGCCATCATGGTGCGGGCCAGTTCCCGGGTCGGCCGGTTGCGGCAGATCTGCGCCATGGTGGAGCGGCTCAGTGCGCTCAGCGGGTTGAAGACGATGTTGCCCATCAGCTTCACCCAGATGTCCTCGCGCAGGTCCTGCTCGATCGGGCACTTGAGCCCGCCCGCCTCCATCGCGGCCTGGAGGGCGCGGCAGCGCCCGGAGACGGAGCGGTCCGGCTCGCCGATGGAGAACCGGGTCCCCTCGATGTGCCGGACCACCCCCGGCCCGGCGAGCTCGGTGGCCGCGTAGACCACGCAGCCCACGGCGCGCTCGACCGGGATCGTCCGGCTGACCGCGCCGCCGGGGTCCACGCTCTCGATCCGGTGCCCGGCCAGGGGCCCCTCGATCCCGTGGAAGTACCACCAGGGGATGCCGTTCTGGGCGGCGACGACCATGGTGGAGGGGCCCAGCAGGGGGCGCAGCAGCGGGCCGCAGCCCGCGTAGTGCTGGGCCTTGAGTCCGAGGATGACGGCGTCCACGGGCCCGACCTCGGTGGGGTCGTCGGTGGCGTGGGGGCGCGCGTCGAAGTCCCCGCGCGGGCTGAGGACCCGGACCCCCCGCTCGCGCAGGGCCCGCAGGTGCTCGCCGCGGGCGATGAGGTGCACGTCGGCCCCGCCCCTGTGCAGCGCGGCTCCCGCGTAGGCGCCGATCGCTCCGGCGCCGAGTACGGCGATTCGCATGAGGACTCCTTTCCATGAAATACTGTATACAGTATGCTCCAAGGCAGCGTTCTTCACCCGACCGCAGGGAGAGAAGGAATGCCCGACCCGGTTGCCCCGGAAACTTCTCCGCTTCTTCACGGAAAAAGCCACCCGCGCGCACCGCTGCCCTGGACCAAGGCGCGGGAGCTGGCGTGGGTGACCGGCGCCGGGGGTGGACAGCCCATGGCCGAGGAGCCGCTCGACGGCGCCCTCGGTGCCACCCTCGGCGCCGACCTCGTCTCCGCGGTCGACGTCCCGGCGCTGGACAGCGCGGCCATGGACGGGTACGCCGTGGCCGGGGAGGGCCCCTGGACCGTCCGGGGCCGCTCGCTCGCCGGACGGCGGGGACCCGTCGCCCGCCTCGGCCCGGGGGAGGCGGTGGAGATCGCGACGGGCGCCGTCGTGCCGGAGGGCACCACCGCCGTCCTGCCCTGGGAGCGGGCGACGGTGTCCTCCGGGCGGGTGCGCGGCGAGGCCGAGGCCGGCAGGCACATCCGCCGCAGGGGCGAGACCACCCCCGCCGGGGCGCTGGCCGCGCGCCGCGGCAGCCCCGTCACCCCCGTCCTCCTGGGCCTGGCCGCGAGCCTGGGCCTGGACACGCTGCCCGTGGTCCGCCCCGTGGTGCGCGTCCTGGTCACGGGGGACGAGGTCGTGCGCGAGGGGGTGCCGCGCCCGGGCGCCGTGCGCGACGCGATCGGCCCCCTGCTCCCCGGACTGGTCGCCTGGGCCGGGGGCCGCTGCCTGCCCGCGCTGGCGGTCGCCGACCGCGGCCGGGACACGGCCCGGGCCCTGGGCGGGGCCCCGCCCTGCGACGTCGTCGCGGTCTGCGGGTCCTCCTCGGCCGGGCCCGCCGACCACCTGCGCGCGGTGCTCGCCGAACTCGGCGCGCGGATGGTCGTCGACGGCGTGGCCTGCCGTCCGGGGCATCCGCAGGTCCTGGCCGTGCTGCCCTCGGGAACGGTGGTCGTGGGGCTGCCGGGCAACCCCGGCGCCGCCCTGGCCGCCGCGCTCACGCTGCTCGTCCCGGTGCTCACCGGCCGCGCGGGCCGGCGCGACCCCGCCCACCTCGGCCGCCGGGTCCGGCTCATCGGCCCGACCCCGCCCCACCCGTCCGACACCCGCCTGGTGCCGGTGCGCGTCAGCCGCGACCTGGCGGTGGAACTGCCCGGCACCGGCTCGGCCGACCTGCGCGCCGCCGCCGTCGCGGACGCCCTCGCGGTCGTGCCGCCCGGCCGCCGGACCGGCCGCGTCGAACTCGTGGAGCTGCCGTGACGGCACACGCGCTCCCCGCCTTTTGTACACTGTCTACAAAGCACACGCATCCGGATGGAGCCGCCCTATGTCCCCACAGGGGTTGAACGCCGTCGCGGGACGGGTCCAGCGCCCCGTGCCGCTGCGTGAAGCCGTGTACGAGGCCATTCTCGACCTGATCACCAACCGGTCGCTCTCACCCGGCCAGCACCTGGTCGAGACCGAGCTGGCCCAGACCCTCGGCGTCTCGCGCCAGCCGGTCCGCGAGGCGATGCAGCGGCTCAGCAACGAGGGGTGGGTGGACCTGCGGCCCGGCTACGGCGCGTTCGTGCACACGCCCACCGAGAGCGAGGCCGACCAGCTCCTGGCCGTGCGCGCCCTGCTGGAGACGGAGTCGGCCCGCCTGGCCGCGGGGAACGCCTCGCCCGAGCAGGTCGGGTTCCTGCGCGAGCTGGTCTCCGCCGGGCGCGCGGCCACCGAGCGCGCCGACACCGACGCGGTCGTCCAGGCCAACGCCGACTTCCACCGCACGGTCACCGAGGCCTCGGGCAACCGGGTGCTCGCCGAGCTGGCCGCGCAGGTCGACCGGCGGGTCCGCTGGTACTACGCCCCGGTCGCCAGCATCCGCGGCGCCGCCTCCTGGGACGAGCACGCCGCGCTCGTCGACGTCATCGAGGCGGGGGACGCCGACCAGGCGCTGAGGCTGATGAGCGAGCACACCGAGCGCACCAGGCGCACCTACCACGAGCAGGTGGACGGCGCCGAGGCCTGAGCCGCCGCGCGCCCGTCCCGCGTCAGCGGCGGCTCAGGAGTCCGCGACCCGGTACGCGCCGCCGCCGTCGTCGCGGGCCAGGTAGCCCTCGTCCACGAGGTGGCGGCGCATGGCCGAGTGGTCGTCCCAGCAGGACCGCAGGGCGGCGTTCACCTGCTTCTCGGTGTAGGTCGCGCCGGGGGCGAAGAACCGTTCGGTGATCCGCGCGAACACGCGCCCGCGCAGCTCGCGCTTGGCGGGCAGCGCGGTCAGGCGCCCGTCGTGGAACAGCGCGTCCACCGGGTCCCGGCGCACGGGCCGGTTCTGCGCCAGGGCGGCGGAGAAGGCCTCCGGCACGCACACCACGCGGTCGCCGTCCTCGCGCACCAGTCCCGCCTCCGCGAGCCGGGCCAGGTTCCCGAGCCCCCGCGGCCCGTCCGCGCGGACCTCCTCGGCGGGCAGCCCCCCGCTTCCCGCGCCGACCACGCGGGCGTAGAGCGCCAGGCGGTCGGAGTCGGCCAGGGACGAGACGATCTGGGTGGGGTGCGGCAACAGCGGTCCCTCCTCCGGGTACGTGTAAGGGGGACCCTAGGAGCCGGGCCCGGCAGCGGTCCAGGCGTTTTCCGGGGCGGTGCCCGGAACCCGTTCCCTCCACCGTGATCTTGTACTTATAGCGAGGTTCGAGCGCCGACATCGGCTATAAGTACAAGATCATCGCAGTTCAGAGCCCATGTCTCACGCCAGTGACATTTCCGGTCGACGCGGTCAGCGCTCGGCCAGCAGCCGCTCGACCACCCGGCCCACACCGTCCTCGTCGCTGGGCGGGGCCACCCGCAGTCCCAGCGCCGGGTCGAGCAGGTCCGGGTGCCCGCTGGCCATGGCGTACCCTCCGCCCGCCCAGGACAGCGCGGCCAGGTCGTTGGGCATGTCGCCGAAGGCCGCCACCTCCTCGGCCGGCACCCCCCACCGCTCGCAGACCATCGCGAGCGTGCTGCCCTTGTTCACGCCCGGCGCGCTCAGCTCCAGCAGGCTGTAGCTGCCCGAGTAGGTCACCTCCGCCAGCGAACCGACCGCCGCCGCGGCCGCCTCGTGCAGCGCCTCCACCGGCATGTCGCGGGAGCGCACGAGCAGCTTGGTGATCGGGGCGGCCCGTGCCAGCAGCGCCTCGGTGTCCTCCAGCACCTCGCGCACCCACTCGCCGGACAGCCACGGCTCCCGGTGGTAGTCGGCGTCGTGGAAGAAGTCGGTACCGGTCTCGATGCCGTAGCCGATCCCGCTCAGCTCCGCGTTGAGCTTCTCGACCACCGAGCGGGCGGTCTCCAGGTCGATGGCGCGCACCAGCGGGTCGGCGCCGGGCACGTGGGCCAGCGCTCCGTTGCCGCAGAGCACGGCGGCGCAGGGAAGCTGCTCGGCGATGTGCTGTGTGGTCCGCGGTGGACGCGCGGTGGAGACCACCACCTTGACGCCCGCCTCCGCGGCGGCGGTCAGCGCCCGCCGGTTGCGCTCGGAGACCAGGCCTCCCGCGTCCAGGAGTGTGCCGTCGAGGTCGGTCGCGATAACCCGGGGAAAGACCATGGTGCGCATTATGTCTGTTACCAGTGACGTTGCGAAGTGCTTTAGACCCGTCTCACACGAGCGGGAGCGGGGAACCGAAGGCGGCCGGGATCCGTTCCACCACCCCGCCGCGGAACACGTCGTACAGGTCCAGGGACTCCAGATGGACGTAGCCGATGTGGCAGTCGCAGCTGGTCAGGGGGCACGCGCGGGGTCCGAGCCGGGCGGCGAACGAGCCGTCGTAGAGGTTGCCCATCGGCGTGTCCACGAAGTGGCACCGGCGCACGTTCCCCTCCCCGTCCACGGACAGCACAGTGTCACCGGTACGGCAGGGCAGCCCCCGGCTGGGGTGGGGGCGGCGGCTGTAGTGGAAGTGGGGGTCCAGGGCCTGCCACTCGGCGGCCTCCGCGTCGGTGTAGGTCCTGCCCTCGGCGGCGTTCACCCACAGGTAGACCCGCCCGGGCAGGTCGGCGCGCATCCGCCGGGCCGCCGCCAGGTGCTCCGGTTCGCCGACCACGCCGACGCTGAACCGCACCCCCATGCCGACCAGTTCGCGCGCCTTGGCCAAGAAGCGCTCATGGCTGGTCTGGCCGGGGTGGTAGGTGGTCCACAACGCGGCGGTGCCGGGGTCGCAGTCGGCCAGCCAGCCCAGGCGGCCGCTCAGGTTGGTCTGGATGGCCACCCGCTCCACGTGCGGCAGGTGGCTGAGCCGGGTGATGGCGGTCCGGTACCAGGAGCGCACCAGCCCCTCGCCCCACGGGGTGAACAGCACCGAGAGCCGGGTGCCGGGGTGCTGAGCCGCCAGCGCGGCCGCCCAGCCCGTGAAGCGCTCCAGCGCGGCCCGGTCGGCGCGCAGCGTCTCGGGGTTGTCGCGCCGCTTGGCGAAGGGGCAGTACGGGCAGTCGTAGTCGCAGCTGGCCAGCGGCCCCCGGTAGAGCAGGGTCAGGTGCGGCGGGAGCGCGGGGCCCGGGGCGGGGGAGGCCGGGGTCACGGCGCTCACCGGGCCTCGTAGTCGGCCATCAGGGCCGCCACCCCGGCCGAGAAGAACATCGGCCCCACCGCGTCGGAGTGCGCGAGTCCCTCCGGGGTCAGCCGCAGCCGGTCCGGCGCCCCGTCCCGCTCCAGCCAGCCGCGCCCGTCCAGCACCGCCAGGGTCGCGGCGAAGTCCTCCTCGGGGCGGGAGCCGAACCGGTCGGCGTAGGCGGCGGAGTCCATCCCCTCCGCGAGCAGCAGCGACTGGAGCAGGTGGCGGCGGCGCCGCTCGTCCCCGTCCAGGTGGAAGCCCACCTCGGCCCGGGCGAAGCCGGCCCGGTCGCGGCCCGTGTAGTCGGCGATGATGGACCGCACCTGTCCCACGCCCACGGCGTAGTCGAAGGAGTAGTGCGCCGCGGAGGTGTAGGACCGGGCCCCGCAGCCCAGCCCCACCATGCCGTCGGTCTGGCAGCAGTACTCCGGCCCGTCCGCCGCCGGGGCGTCCGCCCGCCGGAACATGCGCATGGACACCTGCTCGTAGCCGCGTTCGCGCAGGTGGTCGCGGCCCTGCCGGTACAGGCCCAGCCGGTGGTCGTCCCACGCCCGTGCGCGGCGGCCCAGCCCGGTGAGCGGCCGCACGTACAGCGGGTACAGGTAGACCTCCTCCGGCTCCCACTCCAGCGCCGTGTCCAGGGAGTAGGCCCAGGTGCGGGCGTCCTGCCGGTCGATGCCGTAGATGAGGTCGACGTTGAGGTCGGCCGAGGCGTGCTCGCGGATCGCGGCCAGAGCCCGGTCCACCTCGGCGCGCCTCTGCGGACGCCCGGCCGCGTGCGCCTCGGAGTCCAGGAAGCTCTGCACGCCCATGCTGATCCGGGTGGCGCCGCGCGCGTCGAGCACCGCCAGCCGGTCGGGCGTGGCCGTGGCCGGGGAGGTCTCCACCGACACCGGGACCGCCGACAGGTCCACCCCGAACGCGCGCTCGGTGAGGTCGTAGACCCGGGTGAGCTCCTCGGCGGTCAGGTAGGTGGGGGTGCCGCCGCCCAGGGCGGCCCGGGCGAAGGCGGCGCCCTCCGGCAGCGCCCCGGCCACGGCCTCCGCCTGCCGCTCCAGCGCGTCCAGGTAGGCGGTGACCTGCTCGGCCGGGGGAGTGGAGCGGGTGAACAGGTTGCAGAACCCGCAGCGCATCTCGCAGAACGGGATGTGCGCGTACAGCGACAGCGCGCCGACGTCCTCGCCGCGCCACAGGTCGGCGAGCGCGGGGGGCTCGGTGAAGGGCCGGTAGGCGCTCTTGTGCGGGTAGGCGTAGACGTAGGACTGGTAGGGGGAGTCGGCGCGCACCGGTTCGGGGCGCGGGGTCGGGGCGGTGGTCACGCGGTCGCCTCCTGGGCGTCGGCGGGAGCGGTGCGTCCCCGGGGCAGGAACGCGTGGGCGTAGGGGACCGTCCACACGGTCTCGTGGCCGATCCGGTGGCCGGTGTAGCCGTCCTCCCCGTAGGCGGTGCCGTGGTCGGAGCACACGATCGCGAAGCAGGGGCGGCGGGCCGACATCGCGGCCAGCAGCGGCGGCAGGTGCCGGTCCACGTACTCCAGGGCCGCCGCGTGGCTGCTCCTGGTGTCGCCGTCCTCCGGGACGGCCCCGGGCAGGTGGAACCAGTTGGGCTGGTGCAGCGCCGACACGTTGAGCAGCAGGAACAGCGGCTGGTCCGCGGGGCGCTCCCCGGCGATCCGGGCCGCGCACGCCACCTGGTGCTCGAAGGAGCGCGGGTCGGTCACGCCGAAGGACTCCTCCCAGTGGCTCTCGGCGAACATGTCCGGGATGACCGAGCCCACCGCCGACCGCCGGTTGAAGAAGCCCGTGCCCCCCACGCAGGCCGTGTGGTACCCGGCCCGGGCCAGCCCGGAGGCCAGGTCGGGCGTGTCGAAGGTCCAGGTGCCGGGCGCGGTGGACACGCTGCCGGGGAACGCGGCGGCGAACAGGCGCGGGTGCGGTCCGGGGGAGGCGGGGGTGGGCAGGAACCCGGCGAGCATCGCCAGGTGGGAGGCGTAGGTGAAGCTCGCGGGCGCGTGCCTGCGCTCCCACCGCCCGCCCGGCAGCAGCCGGGCCAGGTTCGGGGTGCGGCCCGCCTCGGCGAGTTCGGCGGCCACGTCGTGGCGGAGGGTGTCCAGGGTGAGCAGCAGGATGTCGTGCGTGCCCACCACGGCGTTCATGTCGGGTGCGGTGCTGTGCATGTGCTCTCGGTTTCGGGTACGGGGAACCGGCCGGTGGCCAGGGCGTGCAGCTGCTCGGCGTAGGTGTCGCGGCCCTCGTGCAGCACGCCGGGGAGCAGGTCGCCGAAGGCGTTGACCTCGCACACGGTGAACTCCCGCCACCCCGGTGAGGCCAGCAGGTCCACCCCGGCGTGCAGGGTGCGCGGGAAGCACGCGGCGGCGGCCTCGGCGGTGGCCACGGCCTTCGCCCAGGCGTGCGGGCCGACCGACGCCCGCAGGGCCGCCAGGTCCCCCCTGGCGTTGCCCAGGTGCAGGTTGGTCATGGGTGAGGAGGAGGAGCGCACCACGACGTGGGTGGCCCGGCCCGCGACCACCACCACGCGCAGGTCCACGGTCCTGCCGTCGAACCCCGCCTTGGGCACCCACCGCTCCACGTGCAGGCGGTCGGGGGCCAGGGCGTCCACCACCGCCGCGACGTCCTCCTCGCGGGTGTAGGCGCGCAGCCGCAGGCTGTTGTACAGCTCCACGGACCCGTCGGCGCCCCGGACCAGGTCGGCGGAGGTCACCGCGCGGATCCGTCCGCCCGGGGCGGTGGCCAGGGCCACCACGCCGGAGGCCGAGGAGCCGTGCGCGGGCTTGACGAACACCCTCGGCCAGCGGTGGGCGTCCATCGCCGCGCGCAGCGACGCGTAGCCGGTGACCGGCCCGGGCAGGGCGGGCGCCACCGGCACCCCGGCCGCCGCCAGACGGGCGTGGCAGCGCCGCTTGTCGCACATGTCCACCAGGTCGGCGGGCTCCTGGAGCAGGGCCGCGCCCGGCGTGGCGCGCGCCGCGGCCGCGAGCCGGTCCAGCGCGGCCCGGAACCCGGCGTGCTGGTCGGCGGTGCCCTCGGCCCGGTACAGGTCGGGGGTGTGCTCCCAGCCCCGCAGCAGGCGCTCGGTCTCCGCGTCGCCGCCCGGGGAGTCCACCCGGACCAGGGCGTCCCGCGGCAGCTCCACCGGTCCGGAGGCCAGCGCGCGCCACGGCACGACCACCGGTCCGGGAAGGCCCCGTGCCCCGGCCGCGGCGCCGAAGAGCTCCAGGCGCCGGTGGCCGGGGACCCCCACCACGACCAGGGGGCGTCCGGGGGTCATTCGGCGACGGCCGTGTAGTAGTACGGCTCGCCCCCGTGGGTGTACGGCTCCCGGTGCTCGGACAGGTCCACCTCCACGCCGGGCAGGGCCCCGCGGATCCGTGCGCACACGTCCTCGGACAGGTAGTGGTGGTGCAGGTCCAGGCGGCGCAGCCCGGCGAACGCGGACGCGGCCTCCACCAGGGCCTGTCCGCCCCTGTCGGTGAGGATGCCCAGGGACAGGTCCAGGGAGTCCAGGGAGGCCAGGACGGGGGCCTGGGCCAGGACGGGGATCCAGTCGTCGACGTCCTCGGCGTTGCGCAGTCCCAGCGAGCGCAGCGCGGGGAAGGCCTCGCCGGAGAGCACCCGCGCCAGGTCGTCGGGGGTGGTGTCGCCCCGGTAGGCCTCCACGCCCAGCCACAGTTCGAGGTTCTCCAGCGCGGGCAGCGGCGAGGCGGCGACCTCGCGCGAGACCCGGCCGGGCAGGCCGCCGCTCTGGAGGACCAGGGTCCGCAGGCCGGTGTGCTCGGCCAGGGCCATCTCCAGCCTGCCGTCGCCCAGGTAGGGGTCGCCGGTGCCGCGCACGGTCAGTTCCTCCAACCGGGGGAACGCCGCCACCAGGGGCGCCAGGTCGGTCTGGTGGATCCAGGAGATCTCGTACTCCTCCTGGAGGATCTCGCCGAAGAACAGCGCCCGCAGACCGGGGAAGGCGTCGGCACTGCCGATGAGCGCGTCGCGCGGGACGGTGGAGGGCGGCTCCTCCTCGAAGTCGCCCCAACCGCCGACGATCAGGGCCCGGACCCGGCCGGTGTCCACGGCCGCGAGGAAGCGGGCGAGGTAGTCCCCGAAGTCCTCGGCCGGGTAGACCGACGAGACGCGCAGCCGCCACGCCACCGAGCCGGGGTCGGCGACCGCGGCGGCCAGCGCCTCGGCGGACTGGGCGGGCTCCTCGGCGTAGGCGTCGCCCTCCTCGGCCCCGACCGCGGGGAACTCGACCACGGGCAGGCCCGCGAACTCGGTGACGTGGTGGTTGTTCAGCATCGGGGGGCTCCTACCTTGGGGTTTCGGGCAGGCACATATCTAGCAGCTCGCGGTGACATGACGGACGGCGCGGGCCCTACTCGGCGACGGCCGTGTAGTAGCCGGCCGAGTCGTAGTCGAAGTTCTCGTCCTCCCAGTCGCTGCCGACCTCGCGGCCGGACAGGTCCACGTCCACACCGGTCCCGGCGAAGGCGGCCCGGACCTGCTCGCTCATCTCCTCGGACAGGTAGTGGCGGTGCAGGTCGAGCCGCTTCAGGTGCCCGAACGCGGCTGCGGCCTCGACCAGGGCCTGTCCGCCCTTGTCGGTGAGGGTGCCCAGGGACAGGTCCAGGGTGTGCAGGCGCGAGGCGACGGGGGCCTCGGCGAGGACCGGAACCCAGTCGTCGGTGTGCTCGGCGTTGCGCAGCCCCAGCGATCGCAGCCGGGGGAAGGCCTCGCCGGACAGGACGGGTGCGAGGTCCTCCGGGGTGGTGTCACCCCCGTAGTTCTCCACGCCCAGCCACAGCTCCAGGTGCTCCAGTGCCGGGTAACCGGACGAGACGACCTCGCGGGTGAGTCCGGCGGGCAGCCCGCCCCCCTGGAGGGTGAGGCGGCGCAGCGAGTCGTGCCGGGGCACGTGCAGGCTCATGCCACCCGTGCCGCGCACCGCGAACTCGGTCAGCCGGGGGAGGGCGTCCAGGACCGGTGCCATGTCGCCCAGTTCGAGCCACGAGACCTCGAGCTGCTCGTAGGTCACATCGCAGTAGAAGAGGGAGCGCAGCCCGGTCAGGTCCGGCGCCACCTCCAGGAGGGCGCGCTTGAGGGGGTCGGGGCACTGCACGGAGAAGGTCTCCCGCATGTCCCCGAGCACGACGGCGGCGACCCGGTCCTGGTCCACCTGCGCGGTGAACCGCCGATAGTGGTCCGAGGGCTCCTCGTCGGCGCTGAGGCGCCAGGCCGCCGACCCGGGGTCGGCCAGGGCCGCGGCCAGTGCCGGGGGCGGGTACGGGCCGGGGTCGGTGAAGCCCCGGCCCCGCCGCTCCGCTCTCTCGCGATCCTTCTCCGCCTCCCGCGCCCACTCCTCGGGGGAGCGGTACTCCACGACGGGCAGTCCGGCGAACTCGGTCAGGTGGGTCTCGAAGGCCACGGTCTCTCCCAGGGGTTCGGAGGGTGTGCGTCCATGCCTACCAGCGCGCACCGACGCTCCCCGGACGCCCGGGCACGGGCGGTCCGGAGGCGCCCCGGCGGTCCTGGGGACTACTCGGAGACGGCCGTGTAGTAGTAGGTCTCGGTCTCCCCGTCGTACGTGTCGACCTCCGGCTCCTCGCGTTCGGACAGGTCGACCTCCACCCCGGCCCCGGCGAGCGCCGCGCGGACCTCCTTCTCCGCCTCCTCGGACAGGTAGTGGTGGTGCAGGTCCAGCTTCCCGAGTCCGCGGAACACGGGCGACCCCAGCAGGGGCGCGACGTCCTTGTCGCGCAGGGTGCCCAGGGACAGGTCCAGGGTGTGCAGGCCGCGCGTGACGGGGGCCTCGGCGAGGACCCGCACCCAGGCGCCCGTGTGCTCGGCGTTGCGCAGTCCCAGCGAGCGCAGCGCGGGGAAGGCCTCGCCGGACAGCACCGGGGCGAGGTCCTCCGCCGTGGTGTCGCCGCCGTAGTCCTCGGTCCCCAGCCACAGCTCCAGGTGCTCCAGGGCGGGGAGCCGGGAGGAGACGACCTCGCGGGTGAGCCTGCCGGGCAGTCCCCCGCCCTGGAGGGCGAGGCGGCGCAGCCCGTCGTGCTCCAGCGCCTCCAGTCCCAGGCGGGCGGTGCCGCGCACCGCGAACCCGACCAGACCGGGAAAGGCGTTCACCAGCCGGGACAGGTCCCCGTGCTCGATCCACGACGCCTCGCACTCCTCGAAGGTCAGGTCGGCGTAGAAGAGGGAGCGCAGGCCGGGCAGGCGCGGAGCGAGTTCCACCAGGGCGTCGCGGACGGCGTCGGAGGAGCCCACATCGAAGCCCTCCACCAACCCGCCGACCACCAGGGCGCGGACCGCGGCCGGGGCGCCGACGAACTCCAGGAAGCCCTCCAGGTACTCCCGGGGGTCCTCCGGCACCTCCTCCCCGCGGCAGTACCGGTCCAACCGCCAGGCCACCGATCCCGGGTCGGCGAGGCCGTCCCTCTCCGGGGACGGGGCGCCGTGCGGGGCGGCCTCCCCGCCCCGGACCAGGTGGCGGGCCTCCAGGTAGCCCGCGACGGGCAGTCCGGCGAGCTCGGTCCGGTGGGTGCTGAAGGTCAAGGGGACTCCCGGAGTCTCGGAGGGTGTGTGCGGTCATGCATAGCACCGCACTCCGACACCGCGTCCTCCTCCAGCACCGCCCTCATGGTCGGGCACTCCAGGATGTCCGGGGCCTCGCAGGAGAGCGTGTGCGCCACCATGTCGCGGACCGCCCGCAGCCGGGCCAGGCGCTCGTCCAGCCGTGCCAGGTGTTCGACCAGGCGCTCGCGCCGCGCCGCCCCGTCCGCGGCGCCGAACAGTTCGCGGATCTGCTCCAGGCTGAACCCGGCCTCCTGGGCGCGCAGCACCAGCGCCACCCGCAGGCGCTGCTCGGGCGTGTACCGGCGCTGGCCGCCCGCGCGGCGGGACGGTTCCAGGACGCCGACCGACTCCCAGTGCCGCAGCACGTGGGTGGCCAGTCCGAAGGGTTCGGCCAGTTCGCCGATGGACAGCTCCGACTCGCTTGACTTCATGTGGACATTAACTTCCACACTGGGGCTCCGGTCAAGGAACCGAACTGAGGAGGACACCGTGGACGAGCGGACCGAGCGGGTGCGCGGCGAGTGGGATCGGATGTCGCGGGGCTACGACCGCGGCGCGGGGGTGCAGCGGGCCGTGCTCGGCCGCACCCGCGCCCGGCTGTGCGCCGGGGCGCGCGGCCGGGTCCTGGAGGTCGCCGTGGGCACCGGCCAGAACCTGCCGTACTACCGGGACGGTGTGGAGGTCACCGGGGTGGACCTGAGCCCCGGCATGCTGGACCGGGCCCGGGAGCGGGCCGCCGGACTGGAGGGGAGCTTCACCCTGCGCGAGGGCGACGCGCAGGACCTGCCCTTCGCCGACCAGGAGTTCGACACCGTCCTGTGCGCGCTCGCCCTGTGCACCATCCCCGACCAGTACCGCGCCCTGTCCGAGATGCACCGCGTCCTGAGGCCGGGCGGGATCCTGCTGCTGGTCGACCACGTCGAGTACACCCGCTGGCCCCTGCGCGCCCGGGAGGCCCGCAAGGAGCGGCCCCGCCGGCTGCCCCGGTACGTGGCCCTCGACGTGGGCTTCGCGGTCGACCACCACGACCGGACCGCGCTGGGGTTCGTGGAGCGCGTGGCCGCCCACCGCGTCTCCTGAGCGGCGGACGGCCGGGGCCCGGAATCCGGTCCTTCGCCTGCGGGGTGCAGGGCTGTCCGAAAACCGGGCGCACGCGGCTCGCCGGGGCTGTTCCGGCGCTTCGGCGGGACTTCCCGCGGGCGCGGTGTGACAGTGGTCCCATGGCTACGCACAGCGAACTGCGAGACTTCTGGGAACGCCGTCTCGAAGGCGACTGGACCGAGAGCGGCGTCGGCTACCGGGCCCTGGGCCGCCCCTTCAACACGTGGATGTACAAGGTGCGCGAGGAGGTGTTCCTGCGCGAGGCCGCCCGGCTGACCCCCGGCCGGTCCGGCGCCAGCGTCCTCGACGTGGGCAGCGGCACCGGCTTCTACGTGCGCCTGTGGGAGCGGATGGGCGTCGGGGACGTCACCGGGTGCGACATGACCGACGCGGCCGTGCAGCGCCTGCGCGGCAGGTTCCCCGACCACCGGTTCGTCCGCCAGGACGCCGCCGACCTCGACGCCTTCGACGACGACTCCTTCGACGCGCTGTCCTGCATGGACGTGCTCTTCCACATCACCGACGACGAGCGCTACACCCGGGCCGTCGGCGAGTTCGCCCGGGTGCTGCGCCCCGGCGGCCTCCTCCTGGTCTCCGAGAACTGCCTCCGCCGCCCCGAGCAGCGCGGCGAGCACCAGGTCAACCGCACCCTGGAGTGGATCACGGACACCGCGGACCGGGCCGGGTTCGACCTGGTCCGCCGGGTGCCCATGCTCATGCTGATGAACGCCCAGGTGGACGCCCCCGCGCCGTGGCGCAAGGCGTGGGGAGGGGCCCTGCGCGCGGCCACCCTCACCGCGCCGACCGGCTGGCTCGCTGGTGCGGCGCTGTACCCGCTGGAGCGGCGCCTGGTCCGGGGCCGCAGGGAGAGCCCGACCACGGAGCTGGTGGCGTTCCGCCGCCGGGAACGGGGGTAGGGGGAAGAGTCCTGTGTCACGGAGGACACGGGGCGGACGCGCCGCCGTCCGCCGGCGCCCCGGGATACGGTTGACGTCCACTTTGTACCAGGGGCGTCCGCGGTCGGGCCCGGCACCGCGGAGGTCCCTGCTCGGGAGGCGACTGTGCGACGCTCCACCATCACCTCGGTGGCCAAGTGGGGGCTCGTCGGGCTGGTGACCACCCAGGTCGCCGTGGCGGCGACCCTCATGGGGGTCAACCACTGGCGCAGGAAGGTGCGGCCGCGCCGGGCCTTCTTCCCCCGCACGGAGCCGACCGAGCTGCCGGTCGGCGACAGCGGGACCACGGCCACCGTGTACACCTACGGCGAGGACCTGTTCGAGGACATGATCGAGGCGATCCGGGGGGCCCGGCGCCGCGTCCTGTTCGAGTCCTACATCGTCAAGGACGACCGGGTGGGCCAGCGGTTCAAGCGCGCGCTCATCGAGGCGGCCGACCGGGGCGTCGAGGTGTACGTCGTCTACGACGGCTTCGCGAACCTGGTGGTGCCCCGGTCCTTCTTCCGCTTCCCGTCCAACGTCCGCGTGCTGGAGTACCCGGCCTTCCGGCCCGGCGTGCTGCTGCTGAACATCCGCAAGTCCGGCCGCGACCACCGCAAGATCCTCACCGTCGACGGCGAGGTGGGCTTCGTCGGCGGGTACAACGTGGGCTCGCTCTACGCCACCGACTGGCGCGACACCCACCTGCGCGTGACCGGCCCGGCGGTGTGGGAGCTGGAGAACGCCTTCAGCGACTTCTGGAACATGAACCGCCGGTCCCGCCAGCCCGAGCTGGAGGGGCTGGGCGAGGCCGACTGGGACGCGCACTTCCGCGTGCACCGCAACGTGCCCGAGATGCTCATCTACCCCATCCGGGCGATGTTCCTGGAGGCCATCGACCGGGCCAAGGAGCGGGTGCTGTTCACCCAGGCCTACTTCATGCCCGACCGGGAGTTCCAGAGCGCCCTGGTCGACGCGGTGGAGCGCGGCGTGGACGTCAACATCCTCGTGCCGGAGGAGTCCAACCACGTCGTCGCGGACTGGATCTCCCGCAGCCAGTACTCGGTGCTGCTGCGCGGCGGCGTGCGCCTGTGGCTGTACCGCGACGCCATGGTGCACGCCAAGACGGCGACGGTGGACGGCCGCTGGTCCACGATCGGCACCGCCAACGTGGACCGGCTGAGCCTGACGGGCAACTACGAGATCAACGTGGAGATCTTCGACGAGGGCGTGGCCAAGCACCTGGAGGAGGTCTTCGCCAACGACCTCGCCAACGCCTACGAGCTGACCGAGCGGGAGTGGCGGGACCGCCCCTGGTACGCCAAGTTCGGTGAGGCCGTGCTGGCCCCCTGGCGGCCGTTCCTGTGAGGGGCGGGGGAGGCCCCCGCATCCCCCGGCAGCCGCGCGCCGAACCGGTGCGTTCGCCGGCGCACCCGCCCTCCGGCGCACCGGAGCGGGTACGGGAGCGGACTGCGACGACCCTCCCCTGAGGGCCGCTCCCGGCCCCGCGCGGGGCCGGTACGTGCGCCCGGCTCAGGAGCGGCGGCGCTTGGGCGGCGGCCCCAGCCGCTTGGGGAAGAACGGGTCCGGGTCCGTCTTGCGGGGCCGCGGCCCGCCCCAGTGCTGGGGGCCGGGGTGCGGGGTGCGGTGGAGCGCCCCGGCGATGGCGGAGGGCGATCCGCCCCGCTGCCGGGCGGGGGCCCTGTCCTGTTCCCCCGACCGCTCGTCCCCGGCGTGCTCCGCGTGCGCCATCCGTGTGACCTCCCGTCGGGTACCTGCTCCGGCTCCATGATCGGACGAGTCGCCCCCCGGTGTCATGGCGACACGTGGGGGAACCGGGACCGGTGACCGGGGAGAACGGGCGCACGGGTCCCGGCCGCGCTCCGGTGCGCGGCGCCCCGCGGGCCCCTGTCCCCCTGCGGGCGAGCGCCTGCCGCGGAGGTCTGGCCGACGGAGTCGAGGCAGGCGCCGGACGGGTCGGCTCCGAGCTGCCGGAGCACGTCGGGCACGCCCCCGAGGCCGCCGGACCCCGCTGTGGGCGCCCGCGCCGGTCCCCGCGCCGGTTCGGCCTCCGGGTCCGCGCAGCGGTGGGTGGAGAACGCCGACGACCGCCCCGGCCGGGGTTGACGGCCGCCGGTAGCCGGCCGCGGGCGGCGGGCCCGGCTCCGGGGCGGCGCGCGGGTGTGCGGTCCGGCATGGGACGGGGCCCGCGACGGGCCCGGAAAGCGTTCTGGGGCCCCTCCCGGAGGAGGGACCCCAGAACACGCTGTGCGGCCCCGGCAGGATTCGAACCTGCGGCACCCGCTTTAGGAGAGCGGTGCTCTATCCCCTGAGCTACGGAGCCATGGGTCTGACGGAGGTATGTCTTACCCCGCCACCGGACCAAGCCTAACCCAGGATGGACGTGGATGGGGTGTCGGTCCGCCGTCGGCGGGGGAGGTTGGGGGACTCTGCGTGCATGGCGGAGTACGCTGACCTACGATTGGTTGTCCTGGTGCGGTGTGATGTTGTTCATGGCGCATGTCGTGTTATGGCCGCGTATGTACCCTCGATAACGATGGGGACGTGGGCTCGGCGTTGACCAGCCCGGCGGTGACCAGGTGTTTCACCGAGGCCCGGGGCAGAGGGCGGTGGGGCGGGGAGGCACCCGTCCGCGACCCGCTCCGCCCGGTGGACCGATCTCGCGTGGCCGCATGTGGACATGTAGTACGTTGCCTTGCGGCCACGGGTAGGTGTTCGAGGAAAAGCAGCCGGAGGATCATTCGTGCCGTTCACTTCTGATGCGGCGCGGCGCAGGTCCCGCGTACCGGGTGGCGGCGGGGCGCTCACCGCCTTCGCCCTGTCCTACCGGGTCCGCTTCGCACAGGCGCTGACGCTCACGCTCGTCACCGCGCTCCTCGTGGCGCCGGCGCCGATCGGCGCGCTGGAACCGGCCGAGGCGAGCCTGGAGGAGTTCCGGGAGAGGGCGGAGACCGCCTCCGCGGAGCTGGAGGAGGCCAACCAGGACCTCGTCGAGCGCCAGGAGGCGCTGGAGGAGGCCCAGGCGGAGCTGGTCCAGACCATCTACGACCTCCAGCAGACCGAACTCGAACTCACCGAGATGCGCGAGCCGCTGGCCCGGCTGGCCAGCACGCTGTACAAACAGCCCGACGGCGGCATGCTCGCCGTCCTGGCGTCGGGAACGCTCGTCGAGGACCTGCAGATCCAGTCCTACGCGGCGAAGATCTCCCAGGACAACCAGGCCCTCATCCAGGACGCCACCGACCTGCGCGAGGAGCAGGTCGAACTGGCGAGCCAGGCACAGGAGCTGCAGACCACCACCCAGCTCGAACAGGTCGAGCTGGCCGCGGACATCGAGGCGCTGCGGGAGCGGTCCGAGGAGACCACGAACGAGCTCGTGCAGGAGCTGGAGGACCGCGGCATCGACCCGGAGGCCTACATGGCGGCCGGGGACTGCGACCCGGCCGCGGCCGCGAACGCCCAGGGGGCGGCCAACGGCCTGCTCCCGGCCAACTCCCTGTGCGACCTCTACGACGACAAGAAGCTGCGCGCCGACGCCGCGGTGGACTTCCTCCAGCTCAACGCCAGGTACGTGGACGAGTACGGCGAGAACATCTGCATCACCAGCGCCTACCGCGACCTGCCCAACCAGCACCGCGTCTACGGCCAGGTCGCGCCGGGCTTCGCGGCCGTCCCCGGTACGAGCAACCACGGTCTGGGACAGGCGATCGACCTCGGCTGCGGTATCCAGAACTACCGGTCCGACCGCTGGCTCTGGATGGAGGCCAACGGACCCGACTTCGGCTGGCACCACCCGGCCTGGGCCAAGTCCAGCCCCTTCGAGCCCTGGCACTGGGAGTACAGCGGCTGACCGCGCGGGGGCGGACCGCCCGGACCGCCCCCGGTGCCTCCCGCCGCGTCAGACGGCGGTCGTGGGCACCACCTCGCTGGTGCAGTGGGCGCAGCGGGTCGCCTTCTTGCTGATCTCGGTGAAGCAGTGCGGGCACTCCCGCGTGGTGGCCTCCTCGGCCCTGGCGAACCGCTCCATCACCTTGGCGATGGGCAGGACCACGAGGAAGTACAGGATCGTCGCGGTGATCAGGAACGAGACCAGCGCGTCGACGAACGCGCCGTACAGGAACCGGCTCCCGTTGATCTCGAAGTAGAGGTCGCCGAAGGTGGGGACCCCGCCGAAGATACCGATCAGCGGGGTGACGAACCCCTCGGTGAACGCGGTGATGAGGTTGGCGAAGACCGCGCCGATCACGACCGCTACCGCCAGCTGCACCAGGTTGCCCTGGAGCAGGAACTTCTTGAAGCCCTGCATGGATACAAGCCCTACATACTCGTGGTGTCCGTACGGGCGCCGGAGCGGGGACCCCCTGGTGGGAGCCCGCGGCGCCCGGCCAGCTTTGCCCACCGGAGGTCGCCGGTCAACCGCGGATGGTGATGGACAGCCGGGAGCCGGCCGCGTGGCCCGCCAGACTCCTGGCCTCGGCGGGCGTGGCCGCGATGACGATCAGCGCGCCGCCCTCCCCGCCGCCCGACGGCTCCTCCCGGGGCAGGGCGAGGACGGGGCGGTCGCTGGCCACCTCCACGGCGGGGCCGGCGCGGGCGGGAGCGAGGCCGTCGCCTCCCCCGGCGGCGAGGACGTCCACCCGGCTGCCGGGGGAGAGCAGGCCCGCCGCGCCGGGGTCGGCCACCCGTACCGGGACGGCGACCAGGCCGGGCCCGTAGGGCCGTGCGGGCGGGTCGGAGAGCCGGGCGTCGGTGATCACCTCGCCGCGGCGCACCGGAGCGTTGAGGAGGAGCCCGGCGGTCGCGGTGTCCGCCGCGAGCGCGCCGCTCGGCACGGCCCCGGCGGGCAGGTCCAGGGCGGTGAGGTCGCCTCCGGTGAGGGGGTCCGCGGCGCCGAGGTCGCGGGAGGCGACCAGGACCCGGGTGGTGGGCACCGGCGGAGGGCGTACGGCCAGGACGGCGCTGAGGAGCGCCGCGGCGGCCAGCAGGGCGGCGACGACGCGCCGGTGGCGGTCCAGGAGCCGGGTGAGCGCGCGACGGTGCCGGTAGGGGAGGGGCGCGGCGTTGGTCATACCCCCAACGCTAGGTCGCGGAGGGGGCGTCCGGGGGTTGTCCACAGGCCGGATCGGGCGGTCGCCTCCCGGCCGCAGGCGTCCTCGGGCGGGGCGCCGCGGGAGCCCGTCCGCTGCCCCGCGCCGGGGCCGGACATGCCGCGCGCCGCCGAGCGGTCGGCGGCGCGGTGGCGGTCAACGGCCCGGCGGGTCAGCCCGTCGCGGCGGCGGCGCTGGTGCTGCCGGCCTTGCTCGTGGTGGTGCCGCTGCCGGTGTCCGAAGAGGAGCCCTTGGCGTCCGAGGAGGTGGAGGAGGAGTCGGTGGAGCCCGAGTTCCCGCCGTCCTTGCTCTCGCCGGAGCCGGAGCCCGAGCCGGTCAGCACGGAGCTGTTGGAGGACTTGCCGCTGTCGGTGCGGTAGAAGCCGGAGCCCTTGAAGACGATGCCCACGGCGGAGTACACCTTGCGCAGGCGACCCTCGCACTCGGGGCAGACGGTCAGCGCGTCGTCGCTGAAGCTCTGCACGACCTCCATCTGGGCGCCGCACTCGGTGCACGCGTACTGGTACGTAGGCACTGTTCGGGTCCTCCTTGCTGGCACTCTCGCCCGTTGACTGCTAAATAGTACGCGCTCGCCGACCGGAGCCGTGACAGGGCCTCGCCCGTGAACGCGGACGCGGGGGAGCGCGCCGCCGGACACCGGAGGCCGCCGGGGCGCGACCGCCAGCGACAACGCCTCCGGGAGCCGTGTTAATCCCGTCCGGCGCGGCCCGCCCCCGCCCAGCCCCGCCCGCCCGGCCACACGCCGGCGCCGAGGACCCGCACGCCGCCGGACGGGGTGACCACGGCGTCCACGGGGCGGTCGTGCGGCTCGGCGGGCAGCGATTCGACGAACTCCTCGTCGTGGACCAGGGCGATCGCCGGGGTGTGCGGGCCCTTGCGGGCCAGCGCGCGGTCGTAGCACCCGGCGCCGCGCCCCAGGCGCGTCCCCCGCCGGTCCACGGCCAGGGCCGGGCAGACCACCGCGTCCGCCCGGGCCGGCGCGTCGGGCCCGTACCGGTGGCCCACGGGCTCCAGCAGCCCGTGCCCGGCCGGGGCCAGGGAGTCCGGTCCCTCGAAGGCGGCCCAGTCCAGCTCGCCGTCCGGGAGGAACACGGGCAGCAGCACGTAGGCACCGCGCTTCCACAGCGCCGCCACCAGCTTGCGGGTGTCGGGCTCACCGCCCACGGAGTAGTAGCAGGCGACCGTCCCGCCCATGGCCAGCCACGGGACGTCCAGCAGCGCGTCGCGGAGCGCCGACCCGGCACGGGAGCGCTCCTCGGGCCCCCGGGCGCGCCGCCGCTCCAGGAAACCCCTCCGCAGCCCGGCCTTGGCCTCACGCAGCTCGCTCTCGCCCATGGCCCCAGTGTGGCACCGCCGCGACCGCGGCAGGATGCCCCGCGTGGTGAACACGCGGTGGCGGTCCGCCCTCCGCCGCCCGAAACCGTCGGGACTTCTTGGGGCCCTCCTGTGTGTGGAGACGCTGGGACGGCCCATGGCTGTCCTAAAGTGCCGACATGAACGACTCCACCGACCAGAAGCGTCCCTCCGGTTCCGTGTCCGTCACGAAGGCGGTCGTGCCCGCCGCGGGCCTCGGTACGCGTTTCCTGCCCGCGACCAAGGCCACGCCCAAGGAGATGCTGCCGATCGTGGACAAGCCCGCGATCCAGTACGTCGTGGAGGAGGCGGTGGCCGCCTCCCTCCAGGACGTCCTGATGATCACCGGCCGCAGCAAGCGCTCCATCGAGGACCACTTCGACCGGGCCTACGAGCTCGAGGAGGCGCTGGAGGCCAAGGGCGACGACGCGCGGCTGCGCTCGGTGCGCGAGTCCAGCGACCTCGCCCAGGTGCACTACGTCCGCCAGGGCGAGCCGCGCGGCCTGGGCCACGCGGTGCTGTGCGCGGAGGCGCACGTGGGCGACAACCCCTTCGCCGTCCTGCTGGGCGACGACCTCATCGAGTCCGCCGACCTGCTGCGCCGCATGATCGAGGTGCGCGAGCGCCACGGCGGCAGCGTCGTCGCCCTCATGGAGGTGGAGCCCGAGCAGGTGTCCCTGTACGGGTGCGCGGGCATCGAGCCCACCGACGAGGACGACGTCGTCACCGTCACCGACCTGGTCGAGAAGCCCGCCCCCGAGCAGGCGCCGAGCCGCTGGGCGATCATCGGCCGCTACGTCTGCGACCCGGCGGTCTTCCCCGTCCTGCACGAGACCCGGCCCGGCCGGGGCGGTGAGATCCAGCTGACCGACGCCCTGCGCGAGCTGGCCCGGCGCAAGCCCGAGGACGGCGGCACGGTGCACGGCGTCCTCTTCCGCGGCCGCCGCTACGACACCGGCAACAAGGCCGACTACATCCGCACGGTCGTGGACTTCGCCTGCCGCCGGCCCGACCTCGCCGACGAGCTGCTGCCCTGGCTGCGCGACTTCGTCGACCGGGCGGAGGCCCGTCGCCCCTGACCGGGGGGACGCCCGAGCGCCCCGGCCGGGGTCAGGCGCGCCGCATACGGGCCAGGACGCGGCAAGAATGGGGCGTGAGCCGTCTCCTGAGGGAGGGGAGGCGGGGCCACCACAGGAACCGCGAACCGGGAGGAACCCCCGTGAAGAGCGTCGAACAGCACGTCGCCGATGTCCTGGCACTGATCCCCGAACCCGTGCCGACCGAGCTGGACCTGCTCCAGGCACACGGTGCCGTGCTGGCCGAGGCCGTCACCTCGCCCGTGTCGCTGCCGGGCTTCGACAACTCGTCCATGGACGGGTACGCGGTGCGCGCCGCGGACCTGGAGTCGGCCTCGCCGGAGAACCCCGTGCGGCTGCCGGTCGTCGCCGACATCCCGGCGGGCGACCCCTCCCCGACCGCGGTCCTGCCGGGCAGGTCCGCCCGGATCATGACCGGCGCGCCCATGCCCTCGGGGGCCGACGCGGTCGTCCCGGTCGAGTGGACCGACGGCGGCACGGCCCGGGTGACCTTCGACCGGCCGGTGAGAACCGGCAACGCCGTGCGCCGCGCCGGGGACGACGTCACCAAGGGCGCCACCGTGCTGCTGCCCGGCGTGCGCGTGGGCCCGGGGGAGATGGGCGTCCTGGCGGCCGTCGGACGCCGCTCGGTGCCCGTCTACGCCCGGCCCCGTGTGATGGTGCTCTCCACCGGCGAGGAGCTGGTCGAGCCCGGGCGCCCGCTCGGCCCCGGCCAGATCTGGGAGTCCAACAGCTTCATGATCGCCGCCGCGGCCCGCGACGCCGGGTGCGAGGTGCACCGCCACGGGTTCGTCGGCGACCACCCGCAGACGGTGCGCGACACGCTGGAGGACCTGCTGGTGCGCGCCGACATCGTGGTGACCACGGGCGGGGTGAGCATGGGCGCCCACGACGTGGTCAAGGAGGTGCTCACCCGCGAGGGCACCGTGGAGTTCACCCAGGTGGCGATGCAGCCGGGCAAGCCCCAGGGCTTCGGCACGATCGGCCCGGACCGGACCCCCATCGTCACGCTGCCCGGAAACCCGGTGAGCGCCTTCGTGTCCTTCCAGGTCTTCGTCCGGCCCGCGCTGCTCCGCCTGCGCGGGCTCGACCCCCGGCCGCTGCCGAGCATGCGGGCCCTGCTCACCTCGCCGGTCACCTCCCCGCCCGGGCGCCGCTCCTTCCTGCGGGCGGTGCTGGAGGAGTCCCCCTACGGCCGCGACGCCGAGTCCACGGTCTCCCCGGCGCTCCACCAGGGCTCGCACCAGCTGTCCGCCCTGGCCGGGGCCAACGCGCTCGTGGTGGTGCCCGAGGAGGTGACCGAGCTGGCCGCGGGCAGCCGCGTCGAGGTGGTGCGCCTGCCCGAACCGGCCTGAGCCGAGCCCGCCGGAGCCCGCGGACCGGTGGACGGGGCGTACCCGAAAGTGCCGTACGGTCGTGGTGGCGCGCTCCGGCGCGCCCGGACGCGGTCGGCCGGCCGCGTCCCGCGTTCCGAGCGGAGGAGTAGGCGGGCCCATGACCGACACCCCACGGCGGGAGGGGGCCGACCACCCCTCCGGGTTCACCCACCTGGACGGGTCCGGCGCCGCGCGCATGGTCGACGTCTCGCAGAAGGCGGTGAGCGCGCGCACCGCCACCGCGGCGGGCCGGGTGCTGCTCGGCCCCGAGGCCGTCGCCGCCCTGCGCGGGGGAGAGGTGCCCAAGGGCGACGCCCTGGCCGTCGCCCGGATCGCGGGGATCCAGGCGGCCAAGCGCACCCCCGACCTGGTGCCCCTGTGCCACCCCATCGCCGTGCACGGCGTGGACGTGGACCTCACCGTCGTGGACGAGGGCGTGGAGATCCGCGCCACGGTCCGCACCGCCGACCGCACCGGCGTGGAGATGGAGGCCCTCACCTGCGTCATGGCCGCCGCCCTCGGGCTGGTCGACATGGTCAAGGCGATCGACCCCGGGGCCGAGGTCACCGGGGTGCGCGTCGAGGAGAAGACCGGCGGCAGGAAGGGCCACTGGAGGCGCGGTGACTGAGACCCCCGTCCCCCGCGTCGCGGTCGTCACGGCCTCCAACCGGGCGGCGGCGGGCGTCTACCCGGACCGCTCCGGACCGGTCGTCGCCGAGGGCCTGCGCGGGATCGGCTGCGCCGTCGTGGGGCCGTGGGTGGTCCCCGACGGGGAGCCGGTGGCGGAGGCCATCGGCCGCGCCCTGGACGAGCGGCTCGACGCCGTCGTCACCACCGGGGGCACCGGGCTGACCCCGCACGACCACACGCCCGAGGTGACGCGCGCGCTGCTGTCCTACGAGATCCCCGGGATCGCCGAGGCGCTGCGGGCGGCGGGCCGGGACAAGGGTGTGCCCACGGCGATCCTGTCGCGCGGCCTGGCCGGGGTCGCCGAGCGCGACGGGCACCGGATGCTGGTGGTCAACCTGCCCGGCTCCCGGGGCGGTGCCGCCGACGGGATGGAGGTGCTGGCACCGGTGCTGCGGCACGCGGTGGACCAGCTGCGCGGAGGAGACCACGTCCGTTCCGAATGACACCGGACAATGACCGGAATCACATCCCGGGCATTCCGACCGTTGAGAATTCCTTGGGGTAGCGCCGGTTTTCGGTACGGGAGTATTGGAGTTAGGAATCATCCGATTCTTGCCCTCAGGGGTGACGGCAGCCGTGCCGAGCCCCGGGGAGTGGAATACTGGAACCCGTCACCGGCGACGGGAACCCGACGCCTCCGCGTCCGGTGTCGCACCGCTGGGCTACGGTGCCGAGGGCATCGAAGGGACGGTCGTGAATCGCAGACATGGGTGGCCCGTCACCCTTCAGGAGGGACCGGTCGTACTCCGGCCACTGCGGCTCCGCGACGCCGCGGCACTCCGGGACACGCGCTCGCGCAACGAGGAGTGGCTGCGCCCCTGGGAGCCCACCTATCCGGAGATGCCGCTGCGCACCACCGGGCTCACCCCCTACGTCTCGATGCTCCAGTCCATCCGCCACGAGGCCAGGCGGGGCCTGTCCATGCCCTGGGCGATCCTCTACGACGACAGGTTCGTCGGCCAGATCACCGTGGGGGCCATCGTGTGGGGTTCCTCCAGGTCCGCGCAGGTCGGCTACTGGATCGACAGCGCCCACGCCGGGCGCGGCATCACCCCGACGGCGGTCGCGCTGGCCGTGGACCACTCCTTCTTCCGCGTCGGGCTGCACCGGATCGAGGCCAGCATCCGGCCGGAGAACCGGGCGAGCAGGCGCGTGGTCGCCAAGCTCGGCTTCCGCGACGAGGGCGTGCGCAGACGGCAGCTGCACATCGACGGCGCCTGGCGCGACCACATCTGTTACGCGGTCACCGCGGAGGAGGTCCCCCGGGGGCTGCTGTACCGGTGGCGCCACGGATCGTCTTCCGGGCCGTCCGAGGAGGCCGGTTCCGGATCCGGTTCCGCTTTGGGGCCACAGGGCCCGAACGGCGGCCGGGATCCGCGCGATCCGGCGAGTCCACACCCGGGGCCGAACTGAACGTGCCAACATCACAGAAGCATCCGGAACTTAAACCTCACTTTAGTGACATTGATTCATTACTTTGCGTTGAATTGGGACTGCACTCCGCAGTCGCTGGTTGACCTGCCCTTTCGCCCCCGGGGGTGGGCCAGCCGAAACTGAGAGTCCACAATCTTGCGACACTCCGGTCAGAATGTGGCGCATTTATGGACACGGGGTCGTACCGTGCGGAACATAGACGCATTGACGATGCGGGCAACGCGTGGATATAGCGCACCGGAAACTCCCCGGGTCCGGGGAGGAGCGGGAACGATGTCCCCGAGCGGGACGTCTCCGCTTCGAGGAGCACCACGCGGCGCGGTGTCGACGAGGTGTCGATCAACGTCCAGTGGCCGTCATCGTGAGGAGGGGTGATGAGCAGCTCTCCTCTGTACCTGGCCATCGTGGTGGTGTGGCTCATAGTCCTGGTGCCGATGCTGCTGCGGAAGGACCCCGTGGACACCTACCACGAGGACCACCGGGAGGACGAGGAGCCCGCGGGGGCCGAGGACGAGGACGCCGAGGGGTCCGAGGAGGACCCGGACGCCGCCGGGACCCGGGTCCTGCGCCGCGACGGCTACGACGACGCTCCGGCGGACGCGTCCGGGGCCCGTGGGGACGCGCCCCGCCCGGGGCGGTACCGCGCCGAGTCCGGGCCGCGCGCCCGCGTCATCGCCCGCCGCCGCCGTCGCACCACGACGCTGGTCCTGGTGAACGCCGCCACCGTCGTGGCCGTGGCCTTCGGGCTGGGGCCCTGGTGGGTGACGGTCCCGCCGGTGCTGCTGTTCGCCGGCCACCTGGTCCTGCTCCGGGAGGCCGCCAAGGCCGACGCCGAGCGCAGGGAGGCGGACCTGCGGGCCCGCCGCCGGGAGGTTCTGCGCGCCCGCCGCGCCGAGGCGGAGCGGCGGCGCGAGGCCGAACGCGAGGCCGAGGTGATCGCCCTCCGGGAGCGGCGCAACCAGGTCTACGACCAGTACGCGGACGCCCGGCTGCGGGCGGCCGGGGACTGACCCCGGGGGTCGGCCGGGAACGGGCCGGGGGCGGGGTCGGAGCCGGTCCGGGGCCGACCGGGAAAGGCCGGTTCGGACCACTCCGGGTTTCCTGCTAGTGTTGTTCTCGTCTTCGGGGCTATGGCGCAGTCCGGTAGCGCACCTCGTTCGCATCGAGGGGGTCTGGGGTTCAAATCCCCATAGCTCCACCGAAGGTAGAAGGCCCCGTCCCACCCGTGGGACGGGGCCTTCGTCGTGTTCCCGGCAGACCCGTGGGAGGCCCGCGGTGGGATCCCGGTGCCGTGCGGGGCCCTCGCGGCGCCCCGTCGCACACGCCCGGGCGGGCTCCGGTCCGGAGGCGGTGCTGCTGTTCCCTGCGGCGGGCGGTCGTTTCCGGACCGGAGCCCCGAGTGTCACCGGCGAAGCGGCTATCCCCTGTGGCGGGGTGCCGGTACCCCTCCAGCGTACTCCCCGGCCCCGTGGCGGAGCCGGCCCGCCAAATCTTTACAGTGGAAACTCATCGCCGTAGGGTGCGGGGTTATGGCAGACGGATACCACCACGGGAACCTCCGGGCCGCCGTCCTGGAGAAGGCGGCCGAGGTCATCGCCAGGGAGGGGCCCCACGCCTTCAGCCTGCGCTCGCTGGCGCTCGAACTCGGGGTCAGCCACACCGCCCCCCGGCACCACTTCGGCAGCCGTGAGGGCGTGCTCAACGCCCTGGCCGCCGAGGGCTTCCGCGAGCTGGCCGAACGGCTGCGGGCCAACCGCGAGTCCGGCGGCGGCTTCCTGGACGCGGGCGTGGAGTACGTGCGCTTCGCGACCGGCCATCCGGCGCACTTCGACGTGATGTTCACCCCCAGCCTGCTGAGCCGGGACGACGACGAGCTCAACGCCGCGCGCACGGCGGCCTTCGACGAGCTCCGCGCCGGGGTGGAGTCCCTGGCCGAGGAGGGGCGGGAGGTCGAGGACGCGGCCGCCACCATGGTCGCGGGCTGGTCGGTCGTGCACGGCATCGCCACGCTCTCCCTCACCGGGAACCTGGACAGCTCCGGGTTCGGGGACCTGTTCGCCGACGCCGACCTGCTCGCCGTCACCCGCCGCAGCGCCGGACTGCTCTTCGGCCCGTTCTCCTCCGCCCGCGGCCCACGGGAGTAGACGCCCCGCTCCGGCCGGCGGTCCCCTCCCGCGCCCAGGGCGCGCCTGGGCGGGTGTTCCCGGTGTTCCGGGCCCCGGGTGCGCCCCTGGCGCCCGCCGGGCCCCCAGCGTCCGGCTGGGGCCCTCCGGTGGGTGCGGGGCTCAGCGCCCGGAGACGTACTCGGCCCGCACGGCGTAGATGGCGGCCTCGGTCCGCGAGTGCACCTGGAGCTTCTCCAGGATCTTGCGGACGTGGTTCTTGACGGTGTTCTCGGTGATGAACAGCCGCTCCCCGATCTCCCTGTTGTTCAGGGAGCGGGCCAGCAGCTTGAGCACCTCGGTCTCGCGCCGGGTCAGCTCGGGGATGGACGGGCGGCTGGGCGGGGCGCTCTCCTGCTTGGCCAGCTCGGCGAACTCCCCGATGAGCTTGGTCGCCATCGCCGGGTTGATGAAGGACTGGCCGTCGGCGATCGCGCGCACCGCCCGGGGCAGCTCGGTGACCGAGATCTCCTTGAGCAGGTAGCCCGTGGCCCCCGCCTTGAGGGCGTCGAAGAGGTCGGACTCCTCGTCGCTCATGGTCAGCATGACGAACTTGGCGTGCGGGACCGCCTCGCGGATGCGCGGGCAGGCGTCGATGCCGTTGGAGTGCGGCATCCACACGTCCATGAGCACCACGTCGGGGCGCAGGTCGGCGGCGAGCCGGACGGCCTCCTCGCCGTCGCCCGCCTCGCTGACCACGTTGATGTCCGCCTCCTCGTCCAGCACGGACACCAGGCCGCGTCGGAAGAAGGCGTGGTCGTCCACGACCATGACGCGGATGGGGCGGGTACGGGGGGCACCCGGCGGGTGGTCCTCCACGGCCGGGGTGAGGGCCACGGGGCTCGGGGGGTGCGGACTCACGGCGGTGCCTTCCTTGGGTGCGACAGCCAGGGGGAGACTCCAGATCCCCACCCGCGGGGGTGCGGCGGTGTCGTCCGCGCACACGTCTTGGGGCGGGTCTTTCCACTTTAGGCGGGCTTCCCGCCGACTGCGGCAGTAACGAACGAACTTACCGCCCGCTACCCGGGGCATACCCGCGTGAAACGGTGCGAACGTCGCCGGGGTGCGGGCGCGGAAGAGTGCCGCCGGAGGGAGGGGACGGGAAGAGGGAAGCGAGATATGCGCTTTTGTGCATGACCGAAACAGGCGCACGGAGTCCCTCTCCCCGAAGCCGCACCCCGAGATCCGGGGCGGAGGCGCCATGACGCAGAGTCACGATCAGACAGAACGGATGTGACGGTGCAAAGTTGGGCATAACTCTGCTTTCCGACATTCTGTTCGAGGGGTTCTCCCTGGTAACGGCCCGTGTTCTTCCGTGGTGCCGCGCCCGGGTGCGCCGTCGGATATCCTGATTTCCTGTTCCGAGGAAAAGGGAACGCCGTCGCTCTCCGTTATATTCATGGTGCGGATTTGACCTGGACGATGTCTTGTTTTGGCAGGACGTCCAGTCGCGACCCGTTCTACCGACAGTAATGAAAACCCTTCTGAACTGCGGGAACAGGTCAGGATTCGGTTATTTGGACGATGCCTCCGCAGACTTTGGTGGTGCCCGCGCCATAAAACGATGAACATTCGACTGCGGGTCTTGCGGACCGCGAGTGCTCTACGCCATCGTGGTCCTGGGATGGGCTGGAAGTCATACGAAAGGTAGATGCCATGACCACGCACGTGATTACTGCCCGTGACAGCGGGTGGGCCTGGTTGTAACCAGCCCGCCGAACGGGTTCCGCCGAACCCCGGCGTAGGACCCGGCCGGACCCCCCGAGGACCGGCCGGGTCCTTTCTCCGTTCCCCGCGCCCTCCCGCCCGCGCCGCCGCCGAAGGCCGGGGACGGGGATTTGACCGGGCACGGCACCGGGTAGGGATCCGGGCACCGATCCCGGCCCCGGCAGGGGCCCACCATGCGACCGTGAAGGGGCGGATCTCCCGTGTCCGACTCCCCGAAGTACCCCGGCGGATACCAGTACCCCGAGGAGCCCCCGCCGGAGGAGCCCCCGGCCCCCCAGGAGCCCGTCCTGGCGGGGGGATACGAACCCCCGCCCCCCGAGCCACCGCCCCCCGCGCCCCCCGGACTCCGCGAGACCACGGTCGAACCCGTGGAGGAGGAGCCCGCGGTCGCGGCGGAGCGCTTCCGCCGCACCACGCCGGCCCGGCGCAAGGTCATCCCCGCCCGCAGGGGCGGCGGGCACTGGCGGCTGCTCGCGGGGACGACGACCTACGTGATGGTGGTCGGCGGGATGGCCGACTACGTCGAACCGCAGACCCGCGCGTTCGCCCACCTGGTGTTCTGGCTGCTCACGGGCGCCGCGTTCCTGATCACGCTCGACCGTGAACGCCGCAACGGCTGGGAGCCGGGCGTGCGCTGGCCCTGGCTGGCCGGGGCCTTCGGCGGGGCGCTGGCGGTGGAGGTCCTGGTCCTGGCCTTCGGGTCCCCGGCGATCATCGTGGGTTCGGTGATCCTGCTGGGCCTGGCCCTGTTCGTGCTCATGCTCGTGGGGTGAGCACCGCGGGACCGCGCGGGGGGAGGGGAGCCCCGGCCGGGGTCAGGTGGCCTCGTCGTCGAAGGGGGGGCGCTTGCCGTTCAGCCGGGCCACGGGCTTGCTCTCCTGTTCCTCTTCCTCCCAGAAGTGCTTCTGCACGAAGCGCCGGGGGTTGAGGTCCTGCACGTCGAAGTCCTTGAACTCCGGGCCCAGGCCCTCCCGGATGTCGTTGGAGGCGGAGTTGGCCATCGTCCGCAGCTGGCGCAGCACCCTGCCCACCTGCTGGGCGGCCTTGGGCAGCTGGTCCGGTCCGAAGATCAGCAGCGCGAGCAGGAGGAGGACGACGAACTCTCCTCCGCTGATGTTGAACATGCGCGACCTCAGTCCCTCGGTGTACCGACCGGCTTCAAGCAGGTTAACCGGTATCGGGAGGCTTGGGTAACCCTGCCCCGGTCGTCCGGAAGGGGTGGACGCGGACCAGCCCTCCGCTCGTCGAGCGGAGGGCTGGTGACAGGCGCTCCCGGTGTGCTCCGGGGTCGGATCCGGCTCCGGGGCCCGGTGCGGGGCCGCCGGACGGAACGCCCCGGTCCGGGGCCGGGGAGGTCGTTGGACGACACCCGGTCCCGGCTGTCCGGGCGCGCCGGCAAGTAAGGGAACGCGGACGCGGACGGTGCCGTCGGGCGACCGGGAATTCCGCGGACCGCGTGGAAAGGACGACCCTAGACCGCTCTGACGTCCGCGGCCTGCGGGCCCTTGGGGCCCTGGATGATGTCGAACTCGACCTTCTGGTCCTCTTCCAGGTTCCGGAAGCCGCTGCCCGCGATCGCCGAGTAGTGGACGAACACGTCGGGCTGACCGCCCTCGACGGCGATGAACCCGAAACCCTTCTCAGAGTTGAACCACTTCACGGTGCCCTGAGCCATGTGCTCTCCCTTGGGGACTACTGCGGGGCCGCACCCTGCTGGCCCCGGGTCGCCGGGCGCCTGACCGGCGGGTGAATCCCGCATCGACGAGCGCCCACGTGAAGTTCCGCGAGGCGCCCCGGGCATCCATGGAAACTACAACAGCAACCAGTTGCTGACAGTACCAGGGAGGGTGCTGCCCTGCCGAGCCTTTCCACGCGGGAATTGCGTTCCTCCCCTGTCCTGTTTCGGCTACTCGTGACTGTTGATTTCCACCCGCCGGGCGACTAATGGAGCGCGGTCGGACACGGGCGCTCCGGGCGGAGTTCAGGAACCGCCGTTGCCGTAGATCCACACGTCGAACCACAGCCGTTCGCGCCACATGCCCTCGTCGATCGGATACGCCGACAACACCGGGTAGAAGTACGCGAAATTGGCGACGATCAACAGCAGGACCACGCCGTAGACGATGCCGCCCGCCGCACGCGTGTAGGGGGCGAAACGCGGGCTGTCCTCCCCGGCCCCCATCGCCAGGCCCAGCGCCAGCACGATCGCCAGGACCAGGAAGGGCAGCAGCGGGGCGGCGTAGAACAGGAACATGGGCCGGTCCGGGTAGGCGAACCACGGCAGCCACCCCGCCGCCACGGCCAGCAGCACCGCTCCGGCGCGCCAGTCGCGGAAGGTCACCCACCAGCCGAGCATCACCGTCAGCGCGAGCAGGCTGGACCACCAGATGACCGGTGTGCCGATGGAGACCACCGAGGTGACGCAGTCGCCCGTGTCGCACGAGGCGACCTCGCCGTTGTAGTGGAACATCACCGGGGTGCGCATGACCAGCCACTCCCACGGCGCGGAGATGTAGGAGTGGTCGCTGGTCAGCTCGGTGTGGAAGGTCATCATCCGCCGGTGGTAGTCCACCAGGCTCCACAGCGCCTCCACCGGTCCTCGCAGGAGACCGGGCACCCACTCGGGCGCCATGCCGTCCGCGAAGTCGCGGTTGTAGCCGCCGCGGGTGGACAGCCACCCCGACCACGAGACCAGGTAGACGACCCCCGAGACCACCACGGTCTGCACGAACGCCGGGACGGCGTCGATCCCCAGCCACCGCCAGAAGAAGTGGCGCTGGCCGACGCTGCTGCGGGCCCCGTAGTCCCACGCCACCGTGAGCAGGCCGAACGCCGCCACGAAGAACAGGGCCGACCACTTGGTGCCCACCGCCAGGCCGAAGCACAGCCCGGCCGCCAGCCGCCACCAGCGCATCCCCAGCCAGCCCACCGCCGTCAGGTCGGCTCCCGCCTCCGCCAGCCGGGCCAGCCGCTCCCGGGTGCGGTCCCGGTCGATCACCAGGCACGCGAACCCCGCCAGGATCCACAGGGTGAGGAAGATGTCCACCATGGCGATGCGGCTCAGCGTGAAGTGCAGGCCGTCCAGCGCCATGATCAGCCCCGCCGTGCAGCCCAGCAGCACCGAGCGCGTCAGCCGGGTGGCCAGCCGCACCAGGATGAGGACCGAGAGCACCCCGGCCACGGCGGAGGCGAACCGCCAGGCCTCGGGGGTCATGGTCGTACCGAACGGCAGGAGCGACCACAGCCAGTCGCCCAGGGCGATCATCCACTTGCCCACCGGCGGGTGCACGATGAAGTCGCCCGTGCCGGTGAAGATGTCCTGGTACCCCTGGGCGAGCAGGTCGTCGGCCTCGACGGGCTCCTCGACGGTCTCGTGCTCGTAGCCGAAGTTCCAGAGCCCGTAGGCGTCCTTGGCGTAGTAGGTCTCGTCGAAGTAGATCCGGTCGGGCTGGCCGAGGTGGAAGAACCTCAGCGCACCCGCGAACAGCGCGACGGCGACGGCGCCCAGCCAGCCCAGCCAGAGGGGCGCGGGGTCGACGGGCAGGAAGCGGGCACGGATCCGCGCTGACCGCGGCGGATGCGAGGGCTCTGCCTCGGAGAAAGGTGCGGTGGTGGTCATCTCGGCTCGTAGGTTGGGGTCGGAGATGGTTGTCCTTTGCGGACGGACCACGAAACCAGGTTTCGGGTGGCGTGACAGAGCCAACCGTAGCGCGACAGGACGGGGATCACAGTGGTTGAGGGTGGAGCTGGAGCGAGTGGTGGGACGGGAACCCTGACGCTCGCCGGTGTGCCCATCGGGAACGTGGAGGACGCGCCGCCCAGGCTGCTGCGCGCACTGGAGGGCGCCCGTGTCATCGCGGCCGAGGACACCCGCAGGCTACGCCAGTTCGCCTCCCGCGCGGACGTGCGCCTGGGCGGGGACACGGGCGCACGCGTCGTGTCCTACTACGACGCCAACGAGAGCCGCCGCACCGACGAACTGCTCGGCGACCTGCGCTCCGGGAGCGACGTCCTCGTCGTCACCGACGCCGGGATGCCGGGGGTGTCCGACCCCGGCTACCGGCTGGCCGCCGCCTGCGCGGAGGAGGGCATCCCGGTGACCGCCATCCCGGGGCCCTCCGCCGTCACCACCGCGCTCGTGGTCTCGGGGCTGCCCACCGACCGCTTCTGCTTCGAGGGCTTCCCGCCGCGCAAGGGCCTGTCCGGCTACCTGGCCGACCTGGCGGCCGAGCGCCGCACGATGGTGTTCTTCGAGAGCCCCCACCGCGTCGCCGCCACCCTGGAGGCGATGGCGGCGGCCTTCGGCGCCGACCGGCGCGCCGCCGTGTGCCGCGAGCTGACCAAGACCTACGAGGAGGTGCGCCGGGGCGGCCTCGGCGAGCTGGCCGCCTGGGCCGCCGAGGGCGTGCGGGGCGAGATCTCCGTCGTGGTGGAGGGCGCACGCCGCAACCCGGGGTCGGTCGGTGACACCGACCTGGTCGCCGCGGTCTCGGCCCTGGAAGAGGAGGAGGGCGTGCGCCGCAAGGAGGCGATCACCCGCGTGGCCAGGGAGTTCGGGGTCCCCAAGCGCCGGGTCTACGACCTGGTGCACGGGGTCGTGTCCGCCGGCTGACGGAAAAAACCGCGGAAGCGCGGGACCGCAGGCGGAACCTTTCCCGCTCCGGAGCGTCTGACCAGGTGAACCAGCCAGACCGTCGATGGGGAACCGTTCATGAGAAGCCACCTCTTCCAGCAGGCCCAGGAGACCAGCCAGCCGGGTATGCACCTGCAGAACCACAAGATGCTCCGGGTGGGCCTCAACGGTGAGTTCTTCGCCCGGCAGGGTTCCATGGTCGCCTACCAGGGCCAGGTCGACTTCTCCTACGAGGGGTCCGGCAGCGTCAGCAAGTTCTTCAAGAAGGCCTTCACCGGCGAGGGGCTGCCGCTGATGAAGGTGTCCGGGCGCGGCGACGTGTTCCTGGCCCGCGACGCCTGGGACGTGCACCTGGTGGACCTGGAGGACGACCACCTCACCGTCAACGGCGACAACGTGCTCGCCTTCGAGGCCGGTCTGAGCTGGGACATCCGCCGGGTGGAGGGCGCGGGCATGGCCGCCGGAGGGCTCTTCAACACGGTCTTCAGCGGGCGGGGCAGGGTGGCCATCGCCTGCCACGGCGCCCCGGTGCTGATCAACGTCGACCAGCCGACCTTCGTGGACACCGACTCCGCGGTCGCCTGGTCCAGTTCGCTGCACACGGGCGTGCGCCGCACGGTCAAGGCGGGCGCGCTCATCGGGCGGGGCAGCGGCGAGGCGCTCCAGCTCGCCTTCGAGGGCCAGGGCTTCGTCCTGGTGCAGGCCTCCGAGGGCGCCCCGGCCCCGGCCCAGGCGGGCTGATCCCGGCCTCAGCCGGCCTCCGCGAGAAGAGGGCCCCGGGGACGCGCGTCCCCGGGGCCCTTCGTCGTCCGGCCCGCCGTACCGCCCGGGAGGGCGGCGCGGCGGGCCGTGTGACCGCGGCTGGTCCCCGGCCGCGGGGCCGGGAACCCGCACGCGCCGCTACACGACGGCGCCGTCGTCGGCCTCACGGGCGGCCTTGGCGGCCACCTTCTGCCTGGCCTTGCGCTCCTTGACCACGTGGGGCGGGTCGGTCCTGTCCCACCTCTGGAGCCAGACGGCCAGCGGGACGGCGACGAAGATCGTCGAGAGGACGCCCGTCACCAGACCCACCAGCATGGCGATGGAGAAGTCCTGGAGCGAGGACCCGCCGAGGAAGGTCAGGAAGCCCAGGATGATCAGCGCGCCGACCGAGGTGTTGACGGTACGCGGCAGGGTGTTGAGCACCGCGCGGTTGGCGATCTCGGAGAACTTCGACTTCTCGTCCCGGGCCCATTCGTCGCGCACCCGGTCGAACACCACCACCGTGTCGTTGACGGAGAAGCCGATGACGCTCAGGAGCGCCGCGAGGAACACGCCGTCGATCGGCTTGCCCAGCCAGATGAACAGCCCGATCACGAGGATCAGGTTGAAGGCCAGCGACAGCATGGTGGACACGCCGAACGACCAGCGGAAGCGCCAGGCCAGGTAGACCATCTGGAGCGCGAGGGCCGCGCCCAGGGCGATCAGCGCGCGGTTGCGCAGCTCGTCGCCCATGCTCGGGCCGATCAGCTCGTCGCTGACCAGCTCCACGCCTCCGGTCCGCTCGTCCAGGGCGTCGGCGATCCTGGCCGCGTCGTCGTCGGAGATGTTGCCGGTGCGCACCGAGATGTCGCCGTCACCGGCCTCCTGGACCACGGCCGTGTCCGACCCGGGGAAGTCCAGCGCGGAGATGAGCGAGCGGGCCTCGTCGACCGAGACGCTCTCCTCACCGCTGACCTCGTACTCCAGCACGCGGCCGCCGGTGAACTCCACACCGAGGTTGGTGTCGCGGACCAGCGGCGCGGCGATCGCGGCCGCCACGATCAGACCCGCCACGATCAGGCCCTTGGCGCGGTGGCCCATGAGGTCGGGGTTCTTCTCGACCAGCCAGGTGCGGATGCCGCCGATCCGGTTCAGGCCGCTGACGGCCGGGTGCTTGCGCACGACCGCGCGGCGCACCGCCCACTCGACGAACACGCGCGCGATGACCAGCGCGGAGAACATCGAGACGAGGGTACCGATGCTCAGGGTCACACCGAAGCCCTGCACGGTGCCCGAGGCGAAGAAGAACAGCAGGGCCGCGGCGATGAGCGTGGTGATGTTGGTGTCGATGACGGCGCTCCACGCCTTGCGCGAGCCCGAGACGAAGGCCTTCTCCAGGCTCGGCGGCACCGCCCGGCGCCGCCTGCGGGTGAGCACGCCGGACTCGGCCTTGGCGGCCTCGTCCTCGGTGGCGTCCCGCAGGCCCGCGGACTTGTTGGCCTCGTAGACCTTCACCTGGCGCTGGTGTTCCTCGCGCGTGCGCTCGAAGATCAGCACGTTGGCGTCGATGGCCATACCGATCGCCAGCACGAAACCCGCCAGGCCCGGCAGTGTCAGTGTGGCGTTGATGGCGACCAGGGCACCGTAGGCGATGAGCGTGTAGAAGCCCAGGGCCAGGGCGGCCAGGAAGCCGACCAGCCGGTAGACCAGCGTGATGTAGAGCGTGGTGAACGCCAGGCCCAGGGCCGCGGCGACGGCGCTGGCCTGGATGGCCTCGGCGCCCAGGGTCGGGCCGACCGTCTGGCGCTGGACCTCGGTGACCGGCAGCGGCAGGGAGCCGCCCTCGATCAGCACGGCCAGGTCGTTGGCGGTCTCGCTGGTGAAGTCGGGGCTGGTGATGGTGGTGGTGTTGCCGGGCATGCCGACGTCACACGAGAACTCCGGGTTCACCTCCGGGGCGGAGATGATCTGCCCGTCCAGCACGATCGCCACCCGGCGGCGCGGGTCGCCCTGCTCGTAGCAGGCGGCGTCGGCGGTCAGCGCGGTCCACTGGTCGGCGCCCTCGCCGCGGAAGTTGACGTTGACCGTCCACTGCGCGCGGTTGACGTTGTCCAGCGCCGCCTCGGCGCTGGCCACCTGGTCGCCCTGGATGGCGGTCTCGCCGAGCTGGAGCTGGGTGCCGTCGGAGTCGGGGAGCGTCATCACGACGTCCTCGGGGTTCTCCGCGGTGGGGCCGGCGGGGGGCTGCTGGCCGCCCGCACCGCCCATGCCGCTCATGAGCTCCTCGAGCTGCTCCTGGGTCATCTCCTCGCCGCCGCCCTCGGCGGCCTCGTCACCGCCCTCGGCCGCGGCGTCGGACGGGGCGCGGGCCTCGTCCGCGGTGGCCTGCGGGGCGTTGGCGGAGTCGCCCGGCGCGGGCGCCTGCACGCCCTGGCCGCCGGCCTGGCCCACGCCCAGAACGGGGTGGAAGGACAGCTGCGCGGTCTGGCCGATGATCTGCGCGGCCTCCGCCGGGTCCTGCACACCGGGCAGTTCGACGATGATCCGGTTCTCGCCCGAGCGCGACATGGTCGCCTCGGACACGCCCAGGCGGTCGATGCGCTGGCGCAGCACCTCGACGACCTGGTCGGTGTTCTCGGAGTTGGCGGGTGTGCCCTCGGGGCCGTCCTGGGTCTCCAGGACGATCTGTGTACCGCCGCTGAGGTCGAGCCCCAGGCGCGGCGGGATGAACCATGCCGCACCGAACGCGACGAGGATGACGAGAAGGGAGATGAGAGCGCGTATCCAACGCGCGCCCGCTCCCGTTTGACTGGACAAGGACCTGGTACCTCTCACTGCGAATACGGGTGATCCCGACGCACGCCTGAGAAAGGGGGGTGCGCGCGGGGATGGTCAGATGGCGGTGTTCGCGGTGGAGGGGGGCGCCCGTGTCGGCGGCAGCTCTCCCGGGGAGTCCGAGTCCGGGACCGGATCGGGCGCGGGGGGCGAGAGCGGCCACCAGGGCTGGTCCCACACCGCCAGCCGCAGTGCGCTGCTGGGCACGGCGTCCGGCAGGTCGCGCAGCACCGACCGGTGGTCGCAGGTGGAGGCGGGCGGCCCGACGGTGACCATCGGGTTCTCGGCCAGGTCCGCGCGTTCGCGCGGGGTCACCCGGTCCTGGTCCGCCGACGCGGCCGCGGCGCCCGCGGGGGCGCTGAGCAGGCCGTGCGGCGGCAGGGGCGGTGCGGCCGGCTGTCCGCCGCCGGAGGCGACGGGGAAGGACAGGATGACGAGCAGGACCACGCTGGTCAGCAGCGCGGTCGTGTGCCGGGCAGGGCGGGGTGGGGCACCGGCAACCATGGTGACCACCGCCTCGGAGAAGGACCGGGAGAAGGGCTGTTCCCGACCGCGCGTCCCGGTGACACACGGCTCGTCCAGCAGAGCATACGGGTAGCGGCAAGCCGCGGGGAATGTCCCTTCGGCCCCCGGCGCACCGCCGGGCCGCGGCGGCCCCGGGGCCGCGCGCGCGAAAGAGGGGTCAGCGCCGCGCGAGCGGTGCCGTTAGGCTTGGCCCATGTCGTCGAATCGTCACATCCTGACCGCGGTCGCCTGGCCCTATGCCAACGGACCGCGCCACATCGGTCACGTGTCCGGCTTCGGAGTCCCCTCCGACGTCTTCTCCCGCTTCCAGCGAATGTCGGGCAACCACGTGCTGATGGTCAGCGGGACCGACGAGCACGGCACCCCGGTCCAGGTCCTGGCCGACCAGGAGGGTGTGACCCCCCGCGAGCTGGCCGACCGCTACAACCGGATCATCGCCGAGGACCTGGTCGGCCTCGGCCTGTCCTACGACCTGTTCACCCGCACCACCACCGGCAACCACTACGCGATCGCGCAGCAGCTGTTCACGGCGCTGTACGAGAACGGGTACGTGTTCGCCCGCACCACCAAGGGCGCGGTGTCCCCGTCCACCGGCCGCACGCTGCCCGACCGCTACATCGAGGGCATCTGCCCCATCTGCGGTTACGACGGCGCGCGCGGCGACCAGTGCGACAACTGCGGCAACCAGCTCGACCCCATCGACCTCATCTCGCCGCGCTCGCGGATCAACGGCGAGAAGCCGGAGTTCGTGGACACCGAGCACTTCATGCTCGACCTGCCCGCCTTCGCCGACGCCCTCACCACCTGGCTCAAGGGCAAGGAGGGGCAGTGGCGGCCCAACGTCCTCAAGTTCTCCCTGAACCTGGTGGAGGACCTCCAGCCGCGCGCGGTCACCCGCGACCTCAACTGGGGCGTGCCCGTCCCGCTGGAGGGCTGGAGCGACAACGCCAACAAGCGCCTGTACGTGTGGTTCGACGCGGTCATCGGCTACCTGTCGGCGTCGGTGGAGTGGGCCCGGCGCATCGGTGAGCCCGAGGCCTGGCGCCGCTGGTGGCAGGACGACGAGGCCCGGTCCTACTACTTCATGGGCAAGGACAACATCGTCTTCCACTCGGTGGTCTGGCCCGCGATCCTGCTGGGCCACAACGGCGAGGGCGACCGGGGCGGCGAGCCCGGCCCGCTGGGCGGACTCGCCGTGCCCACCGAGGTGGTCTCCAGTGAGTTCCTCACCATGGAGGGGCGCAAGTTCTCCTCCTCGCGGCGCGTGGTGATCTACGTGCGCGACTTCCTGGAGCGCTACTCGGCCGACGCGCTGCGCTACTACATCATGGCCGCCGGCCCCGAGACCCAGGACACCGACTTCACCTGGGCCGAGTTCGTGCGCCGCAACAACGACGAGCTGGTGGCGGCCTGGGGCAACCTGGTCAACCGCTCGATCTCGATGGCGGCCAAGAACCTGGGCGAGATCCCCGCGGCCGGCGAGCTGACCGACGAGGACCGCCGGGTGCTGGAGGACTCGCGGGCCGCGTTCGCCAGGGTGGGCGAGCGGCTGGAGCGGTCCCAGTTCAAGGCGGGCCTGCAGGAGGCCATGCGTACCGTGGCCGAGGCCAACAAGTACATCTCCGACCAGGCCCCGTGGGCGCTGAAGAAGACCGACCCCGACCGGATGGCCACCGTGCTGCACGTGGCCCTCCAGCTGGTCCAGGACGCCAACACGCTGCTCACCCCGTACCTGCCCGAGTCGGCGAACAAGGTGTACGCGATGCTCGGCGGCACCGGCACCTGGACGGGCATGCCCCGCATCGACTCCGGGCGCGATCGCGTCGGGGGCTCGGAGGAGGAGGTGGAGTACCCGGTCATCACCGGGGACTACGCCGACAACGAGGCGCGCTGGGAGTCGCGGCCGATCGTGCCGGGCACCCCGCTCAGCCGCCCGGAGCCGCTGTTCGCCAAGCTCGACCAGTCGGTCGTGGACGAGGAACTGGCCCGCCTGGAGGGCGCCGCCGAGTAGGCTCCGGCCGCGGCGGCACGAGGGACGACCGCGTCGGCGGGCACCGCCCGTCGGCGCTTCTTCCGTGGAGGAACGTGAGCATGGGAAAGCGCAGCGGCAGAGCGGTCAGGGAGCGCAACGACCAGACGCCCCCTCCGGTACCCGAGCCCCTGCGTGTACCGGTGGCCGACAGCCACACCCACATGGACATGCAGACCCCGGAGGTCGAGGAGATCATCGCCGCCGCCGAGGGCGTCGGGGTGACCCCCCTCGTCCAGGTGGGCGTGGACCTGGCCTCCTCGCGCTGGGCGGCCGAGGTCGCCGCCGCGCACCCGGGCCGGGTGTGGGCGGCCGTGGCCCTGCACCCCAACGAGGCGCCGCGCATCGTGCACGGCGACGGCGCCCGGGGCGTGGAGGTGGACGACACCGACTGGGCGGGCAAGCTCCGCGAGCCCGGCGGGACGGCGGAGCTGGAGGCGCAGCTGGCGGCCATCGACGAGCTGGCCGCGCTGCCCCAGGTGGTGGCGGTCGGCGAGACCGGCATGGACACCTTCCGTACCGGCCCCGAGGGCGCGCGGGCCCAGGAGGAGTCCTTCCGCCGCCACATCGCCATCGCCAGGAGCCGCGGCAAGGCCGTGATGATCCACGACCGCGACGCCCACGAGGACGTGCTGCGGATCCTGGAGGAGGAGGGCGCGCCGGACAGGGTGGTCTTCCACTGCTTCTCCGGTGACGCCGACATGGCCAAGGTGTGCGCCGAGCGCGGGTACTTCATGAGCTTCGCGGGCAACGTCACCTTCGCCAGCGCCGAGTCCCTGCGCGAGGCCGCCGCGGCGGCGCCGCCGGAGCTGATGCTGGTGGAGACCGACGCGCCCTTCCTCACCCCCAAGCCCTACCGGGGCCGTCCCAACGCCCCGTACCTGGTCCCGCACACGCTGCGGGCGCTGGCGCGGGTCAAGGGCATGGACGAGGACGAGCTCGCCGGGATCATCGCGGGCAACGCGGGGCGCGCCTTCGGCTTCTGACCCGGGGCCCGCGAGCCCCGGTTCCCACCGCAGGGGCGCGGCCCCGGCCCCCGCCCGCCGAGCCGTGGCGGCCCCGGCGGCGGGGCCCCGCGTCCCCTCCGGAACGCGGGGGACCCCGCCCCGGTGACCGCCCCTCCCGCGCGGAAGGAGGACGGGTTAGCCGCCCCGCTTGCGCCAGGCGTTCTCCCGGGCCTGCCGCTCGGCGGCCTTCCACTGCTTCCTGCGCTCGGCGCGCAGGCGGGCGTCGCCCCGGGAACGGTTCCACTCGGACTCGCGCCGCAGACGGCTCCAGCGCTCCAGGCGCCCGGCGTCCAGCTCGCCCTCGTCCACGGCGGCGTTGACCGCGCAGCCGGGCTCGCTGCCGTGCCCGCAGTCCCGGAAACGGCACTGTTCGGCGAGCTCGGAGACGTCGGCGAAGGTCCGGTCCACGCCCTCCCCGTCGCCGGGCACGTCGATGCGCCGCACCCCGGGGATGTCCAGGACCAGCGCGCCGCCCGGCAGCTGGAGGAGCTGGCGGCGGGTGGTGGTGTGCCGCCCCCGTCTGTCGTGGCGGATCTCGCCGGTGTCCATCAGGTTCTGCCCGGCCACCGCGTTGACCAGGCTGGACTTGCCCGCTCCCGAGGTGCCGAGCAGGACCCAGGTGGTGCCGGGCAGGAACCGTGAGGCCAGGTCCTCCACCCCGAGGCCGGTGTGGGCGCTGACGGTGTACACGTCGGCGCCGGCGGTCACCGAACGGACGAGTTCGAGCACCTCGGGGAGGCGGTCCCCGGCCAGTTCGGCCTTGGTGACCGCCACGACCGGGGTCGCCCCGCTCGCCCAGGCCAGGCTGAGGAAGCGTTCCAGGCGGCCCACGTTGGGCCCCTGGTCGGCGGCCTCGCAGACCAGGACCCCGTCGATGTTGGCGGCGAGCACCTGGTCGTGCGAGTCCTTGGCCACGCCCTGGCGGACGAGGCTGCCGGAGCGTTCGAGGACGGCCTCGACGACCCAGGTGTCGCCGGAGCGGCGCACCGCGACCCAGTCGCCGCTGCACGGAGCGGAGGACGGGTCGGCCTGGGCGGCCCTGGTGACGGAGGGCGAGTAGTCGGCGGCCGCCTCCCCGGGGAGGCGGACCACCGCCCCGCCGCGGCGTGCGGAGGAGACGCGCGCGGGGACCACCGGGTGGGGGCTCGCCGCGGCGGCGGCGTCGAAGGCCCGCTCGACGCGGCGGTTCCATCCCAGCGCGGTCAGCGGGGAGGAGGGGGGTGTGTCTGTGCTGTTGTGCGTGTTCACGACGGACTCTCTGGAGCGGCGAGCCGTCAGGAGGGGAGACGCCCCTCAGGGCTCGCGAACGGACGGGAGGTCGGGGTTCGGACCATGGGCAGGAACGGTCATCACTGCTTCCTCTCCGTCGTCGGCGCCGAGGGCACGGCGCGCTCCGCTCCGGGGAGTCTAGGACCGCCGGGGCGGAGCGCACCAAGGGTTTTTTCCGGATGGGGGCGGGGCCGGGGAGCGGGGGCGGCTCAGCGGCGCCTGGTCCACACGTCGTCGGCCGGCGGGGCCTGCGGTCCGGTGGCGTGCCGGGGCACGTACCCCGCGGGGGGCTCCTCCGGCGCGCTCCGGGACGGGGGCGGGGCGGAGGGGTCCGCGCGACGGGAGTGGTCCGGGCGCTCCTCCTCGCCCAGCAGGAGGAAGAGGCTGCAGATCAGCAGGAAGACGAACAGGCCCGTGAGCAGGGGCAGCACCAGGTCCGGTGCGCTGGAACCGGGCGGGGGGCCGTGCCGGGAGAAGCGCGGCTCCGTGAAGTGCACACCCATCATGCCGGTGTAGTGCATGGTGGTCACCGCGACCGCCATGGCCACGGAGGCGGCGGTGATGGCCGGGAGGCCGCGCAGCCGGGAGGCGAACCACAGGGAGGCGGTGGCGGCCACCAGCGCGACCGCGCAGGACAGGGCGACGTAGAGGGGGTCGTGGTGGATCTCCCCGTGCACGTTCATCGAGTACATGCCGAGGTAGTGCATGGCGACGACGCCGGTCCCGGCGATGAGCCCGCCCAGCAGGAGCCGGGGGGCCGTCCCCCCGGCGACGGTCAGGGTGAGCGCCACGGCCATCACCGCGATGGCGATGAGGCCGCTGACCACGGTGAGCGTGGCGTCGTAGCGGATGGCCGCGCCGGGCGGGGAGAAGCCCATCATGGCGATGAAGTGCATCGACCACACGGCCATCCCGCCCAGGGAGAGGGAGGCCAGGGCCAGCCACTGCCACCGGACGGGGCCCCTCGCCCGGCGCGCGCGTGAGGCGAAGGACAGCCCGAGGAACGATCCGATCACCGAGACCGCGAAGGCGATGGAGGGGGTCAGCCAGTCCTGGGCGAGGTGATCGAGCACGGCTCACTACTTTCCATGACCTTGGTCCCATTTCGGTCGGGTTCCATGGATAGTAGGGAGGCCTGAGACTGAGGCGCCAGAGGTGTTCTTCAACGTATGTGGCCTGATGTGGCCAGCGGCAACGCAGGGGAACGCGGGTGCGACCCTCAGTTCCGGGGGCTCCGCACGGCGCCGGCGCGGTGACGGGCCGCGCGGGCCTTCGCGCCCTCCTCCGAGGGCGTGTTCCCGCTTGCGGGGGAACGCGGCGCACGGTGGCCGCGCCGCCCCCGCCGCCCGTCACGGGCGGGGTGTGCGTGCGCGGGCCGCCGGGGGGCCGCGCGGAGCGGCCGGGCGCTCAGGCCCGCAGACCCGCGAAGGCGATCCCCGCCAGGGTGTCGGCGATCTCGTCGGAGTCCAGCCCGCGGTCCGGCTTGTACCACTCCGAGATCGAGTTGACCATGCCGAACAGCAGGCGCGCCGCGACCGCGGGGTCCACGTCCGGTCGGATGTCGCCGTCGGCGGCGCCCTCGCGCACCAGGTCGGCGACCAGGTGGTCGAACTCCCGGCGCCGTTCCAGCGCGCGCTTCTCCACCTCGGTGTTGCCGCGCACCCGCAGCAGCAGGGTCACGTGGGGCAGTTCCTCCACCAGCACCCGGACACTGCCGCGCAGCACGTGCTCCAGGCGGTCGATGGCCGGGCCGGTGGTCGAGGCCTCCTCGCGGGTGACCGCGAACAGGGCGTCCATGGCCAGGTCCAGGGAGCGGCGCAGCAGCTCGGTCTTGCCGGTGACGTGGTGGTAGATGGCCGACTTGGTCACGCCCAGGGCGCGCGCCAGGTCCTCCATGCTCGTGCCGTCGTACCCGCGTTCGTTGAACACGCGGGCGGCCACGCGCAGGACGGAGTCGGCGTCGTGGCCGGGGCGGCCGGAGCGGCGCCGCCCCGCCGCCCCGCGGCGGGAGGGCGCTGGTTCGACAGGGGAAGGTCTGGACACGGTTGTCGAATCTACCTGGTGGGAGCGGGCCCGTGGGCGGGGACGGGCGCAAGCGCGTCCCATGTCACCGGGCCCCACGAGGATTTCTTAACGAACGGTCGGTTGGTAACACATTCTAGCCCCGGCCTCCCGGGTTCCGGCACCGACCCCTCCGTCCGGTCGCGGGGCGTACTCCAGGAAACACCGTTCGTCAAACATGAGAAAAAGGGCGAAAAACTGAAGGAAGGCGTTCTCGCGCGGCGTTTCGTGAGTTCAGCGGCGTTGGCGCGGCTCTCCGTATTCCTCCTGGTGCGGGTCCTGTGGCCGAGGGTGTTAGAGGGGCGTTAAAAACCCTTGATCTGGTTATCGGAGCAAGAGTAATTTGGCCCTCGTTTGGCGGCAAAAGTCCAGATTTGTCGACTTCAAGGATGAGACCCCACATGGCCATCACCCGTCGTAACGCCCTGCGCGCCTCGCTCGCCGGAGGGGTCGGGGCCGCGGTCGCCGCCGCGGCCGCCGCTCCCGCCTGGGCGGCACCCATGCCCGCGCCCCGGCCGGGGGACGCCGCGGAGGCGCTGCGCCTGCTCAAACAGGGCAACAAGCGCTGGCGCCGGTACGACTCCCGGCACCCCAACGAAGACCGCGCCCGCAGGGAGGAGATGGCGCGGGGGCAGGCCCCCTTCGCCGTGGTCCTCGGCTGCGCGGACTCCCGCGTGGCCCCCGAGCTGGTCTTCGACCGCGGGCTCGGCGACCTGTTCACCATCCGCTCCGCGGGCCAGGTCCTGGACGAGTCCGTCCTCGGCAGCATCAGCTACGCCGCCGAGCACCTGGCGGTTCCGCTCATCGTCGTCCTGGGGCACTCCTCGTGCGGCGCGGTCACCGCGGCCGTGGAGGCCCACCGGACCGGAGAGGTCCCGCACGGCCACGTCGGCTACCTGGTGGAGGGCATCCTGCCGGTGGTCGAGGAGACCCCCGACGACGGCGGCGACTTCGTGGACGCCTGCGTCCGGGCCAACGCCGAGTACATCGCCGACCAGCTCCGCGTGGACGGCGACCTGCGCGAGCTGGTCGAGTCCGGGCGCCTGGACGTCGTCCCCGCCCGCTACGACCTGGAGACCTCCGGGGTCACCTGGCTCTGACCTTCGGGCCGCCCCCGTCCGCCCCTCCCGGACCCCTGCCCCCGGTCCGCCCGGCCGCCTTCCCCCGCCGGACGCCCCCGCTCCGCGCCCCTCGCGGCGGACCGAGCCTGCCGCGCACTCCCTGGGACATCTGAGTCTTTTGCGCCCTCCCGGGACGTGTGGGCCTTCCGAGTCCTCCCGGGACAACCGGCCCCGCCCCGCGCCCCGGGTCCGAGGTCCCGAAGGCCCCGCACGGGAGAAAAGGTGACCGCGCGGAACACTCCGGCCGATCGCCTTTCTCCTCGGGGCGAAACACGCATTCATCCCCCCTTTTCCTTTCGGTCTTTCTCCCACCCCCTCCTGTCAGGCATAACACAATAAATCGCCGAAAAGGCTGCGGTGCGAACGTCCGGCGCCTATTCTCGTGATGTCCGCAAAGGACAGTTCGTCTGATGAGTCGCGGGCCGACACAAGTCCCGGCCCCAGCCTTCGCAAAGGACCGACGTGCGCTTCGACCAGCAGTTGCGGGAGATGCTCCAGACACCGGGGGTGCGCAGTGCCTGCCTCGTGGACTGGCGGCGCGGGCGCGTCCTCGCCCACGCCGGCGCCGAAGATCCGGCCGCGGACGCGGCGGCGATCCTCAGGGCCGTCCGCGAGGGTCCGCTGTGCGCCGACCAGCGGGTGGAGGACGTCGTCGTGACCGACGCCGACCACCACCTGCTGTTCGCCGTCGTGGAGGGTTCCGACCTGTGTGTACGGGTGCGGATGGGCCGGACGGAGGGCAGCCTCGGCTTCGCCCTGCGGCGGCTGCGCGACCTGGTGCGCACGGCGAGGGTGCCGCCGCCCCGCGACGACACCGACCGACCGCCCCGGCGGAACCCGCCCCGGCCCGCCGCGCGGGCGTCCGCGTCCGTGGAGCGCAAGGTGCTCGAACGCGTGCTCACCGCGCTGCGGACGCTGTCCGCCGACCGGCCCCGGCCGGTGGCCGCGTGACCGGTGGACAGCCCCGCCGCGGTGCCTTCGGCCTGCGCCGCTGGATCACCGACCGCGGGGCGCCGCGCCGACCCACGTCAAGGAGAGAGAAGGACATGCCGAACATCGAAGCCGGGCTCAAGGACATGATGGAGATCGACGGGGCGGTGGGCGCCGCCGTCGTCGACTACAGCAGCGGAATGGCGCTGGGCACCCTCGCCTCCACCAACTCCCTCGACCTCACCGTGGCCGCCGCCGGGAACACCGAGGTGGTCCGCGCGAAGATGCGCACCATGGACCAGTTGGGGCTCAACGACGCGATCGAGGACATCCTCATCACCCTGTCCGGCCAGTACCACCTCATCCGGCCGCTCACCAGCCGCAAGGGCCAGGGCCTCTTCCTCTACCTGGCCCTGGACCGCTCCCGGGGCAACCTCGCCCTGGCCAGGCACCGCCTCAAGGGCATCGAGGCGGACCTGGAGGTCTGAGCGGGCGGGAGGCCCCGGAGCCCCCCGCTCCCCGGAGGATTCCCAGTCCGGGAGGCGATGGGGCAGAATGCCGGTGTCCGCCCCCCGGCACCGTAGGGAGACAACACATGTTCCGGGTCGTCATCAGTCGTCTCACCGACAACGGACAGCGTGTCACCCCAGAGCAGAAGGACACCGCCATGTCCGTCAACGAGGCGGTGTCCTTCATCCGCAGGCACCTGCCCGGGGTGGACACGGCGGCCTTCGGCGACAGCGTGGTGCAGGGCTCGGTCAACCGGTTCAACGACTTCCGCTGCGACGTCTCCACCGAGGACGGGGGGCGCTACCGGGTGGTCATCGCCCCGATGAGCTGACCGAGCCTCCCCGTGGAGGGGGTCCCCGGCGCGCCCCCCGGTTCCTCCGGCGGGCGGGTCAGTCCGACCCGAAGGCGGAGTCGAACGACGCCTCCGGCGGGTCGTAGGCGTTGGAGCGCACGAAGTCCACCGCCTCGGCCGCCCCGACCAGCCGGTCCATGCCCGCGTCCTCCCACTCCACCGAGATCGGCCCCTGGTAGCCGATCGCGTTCAGCGTGCGGAAGCAGTCCTCCCAGGGCACGTCGCCGTGCCCGGTCGAGACGAAGTCCCAGCCCCGGCGCGGGTCGCCCCACGGCAGGTGGGAGCCCAGCCGCCCGTTGCGGCCGTTGCCCACCCGCTTGCGGGCGTCCTTGCAGTCCACGTGGTAGATCCGGTCCCGGAAGTCCCACAGGAACCCGACCGGGTCGATGTCCTGCCACACCATGTGGCTGGGGTCCCAGTTCAGACCGAAGGCCGGGCGGTGCCCCACCGCCTCCAGCGCCCTCTGGGTGGACCAGTAGTCGTAGGCGATCTCGGAGGGGTGGACCTCGTGCGCGAAGCGCACCCCCACCTCGTCGAACACGTCCAGGATCGGGTTCCACCGGTCGGCGAAGTCCCGGTACCCGGCCTCGATGACGTCCTCGCCCACCGGTGGGAACATCGCCACGTACTTCCAGACGGCCGAGCCCGTGAAGCCCACCACCGTGGACACGCCGAGCCTGGCGGCGGCGCGCGCGGTGGTCCTCATCTCCTCGGCGGCCCGCCGCCGCACGCCCTCGGGCTCGCCGTCGCCCCACACCCGCGCGGGCAGGATGTCCCGGTGGCGGTGGTCGATCGGGTCGTCGCAGACGGCCTGGCCCAGCAGGTGGTTGGAGATCGCCCACACGCTCAGGCCGTGGCGTTTGAGCGTGTCCAGCCGGTCGCGCACGTAGTCGTCGTCCACGGCGGCCCGGGTGACGTCGAGGTGGTCGCCCCAGCAGGCGATCTCCAGGCCGTCGTAGCCCCACGAGGAGGCCAGGGAGCACACCTCCTCGAAGGGCAGGTCGGCCCACTGTCCGGTGAACAGGGTGACTGGTCGCGGCATGTTCGTCTCCTCCTGGAGTAGGGGGTGGGTCAGTGGTCGTGTCCGCCGCCGGAGCCCTCCCCGGCGTCCCCGGACCCCGCGTCCCCCTCGGCGCCGTCGGGCCCGAGGGCGCCGCTGTCGGGGGCGGCGGGCAGGTACAGGTGGACGTGGCCGTGGCCGGTGTCCACGCTGACCGCGTCCAGGTGCGTGGCGGCCACCGACCACGAGATGACCGCCTGGTCGCGCAGGTCCATGGCGATGTGCAGGACGTCCATGCGCAGGTCCTCGTCCTCGACCAGGGCGGCCTTGGCGTAGGTCTCGACCGACATGGACAGCAGTTGGACGGAGGAGGCCAGGCCCGCATGGGCCGTCCGGTGGGCGCTACCGGCCTCGGGGACCTCGCCGAGGTGGACCGCGGCGCCCTGGACCTCGGTGCGCCAGGAGTTGACCACCGAGGCCTCGGTCATCTCCAGGGGCGGGTGCGATCCGTCGGTGGGCAGGAACTCCTCCATGTCCTCCACCACGGGGACGAGTCCCTCGTGGGCCGTGCGGGTGTGGGTGAGCAGCGCGCCGACCTGTTCGGCGTCGGGGTGTTCCGCGGAGGCCTCCGGCGCGGCGGAGGCGCCGTCCGCGCCGTCACCGCCGAGGAACACGGCGGAGGCGACGGCGGCACCGGCCACCGCGAACGACACCCCGGTCAGCCACCAGGTGGCCGGGGTGTCCGCCACCGGGTCCGGGAACCCGGATCCGGCGGCGGAGGGGGTCCTGTGAGCGGGCATCGTGACGTCTCCTCGTGGGGATGGAGCCGCCCTACTTCAGTCAGCGCTTTCCGGTGAGCGCGGCACCGAGCGGGGGTGGTGGACGTTTCCTCCTGGCCCGGGGGCGCCGTCGGCCGTGGTGCGGGCACGGCGGCCGGCTCCCGTCCCGCGCGGGGCCCGGCCGACCGGGCACGGGCGCGGTGCGGTCCCCGAGGAGCGCTGCCTACCTGCACGGAGGCTCCTCTCGTCGGCTCAGGGCGCGAAGGAAGGCCAGGCCGTCGACGGCGATCGCGTCCTGGGTCGCCGCCAGCGGTCGCCAGACGGAGGCCGCCGTGGCGATGCTGGCATTGTCCGCCGTGAACGACTCGATCACCAGGGGGCCTGCGTACCCCGTCTCGTCGAGCGCGCCGAGGATCCCGCTCCAGTCCAGGTGGTCGGCGCCGGGGGCGCCGCGGTCGTTCGCGCACACCTGCACGTGCGCGATCCGCCCACCCGTCACCCGACCACCACCCCCCACGGCCGCCTCCGGCGCGGTTCCTCCTCGATCCGTCACCCGACCACCACCCCCCACGGCCGCCTCCGGCGCGGTTCCTCCTCGATCCGTCACCCGACCACCACCCCCCACGGCCGCCTCCGGCGCGGTTCCCGTCCCCGCGCGCCGCACGGCCGCCGCCACGTCCCGCTCCTCGATGTTCATGTGGTAGACGTCCAGGGCCAGCCCGCAGTGCTCGGCGGGCAGGTCCGCCAGCATCTCCAGCCCCTGGTCCACCGTGTTGAGCACGCTCGTCTCGTACCGGTTGAGCGGCTCCACCGCCAGGCGGACCCCCGTGGCCGAGGCGTGCTCGACCACGGGGGCCAGCGCCTCGGTCAGCTCGGCGCCGATCCCCGCCCGCTCTCGCGGGGACATCCGCCAGGTGCGGCCGACCGAGGCGTAGGCCGGACCGGCGGCGACGGGGGAGCCCACCGCGGCCGCCGCGTCCAGGACCCTCCTGAGGTAGTCCTGCGTGGCCGAGCGGGTGGCCGCGTCGGTCGCGACCAGCTCCCGGCCCGGCCCCATGACCAGCACGACGCTGGCCGTCAGCCCCAGCCCGTCCAGCAGGGCCCGGGCGCGCCGGGGGTCCCAGTCACCCGCGTCCTCCACGGGGAGCTCGACCACGTCGAACCCCCACTCCGCCACGCGGGGCGCGATCCGCTCCAGCGCGGCGTCGGTCAGCGGCGACGTCCACACCCACGTGTTGACCCCCAGCGCCCTCATCTACCGGTCCGTCCAGGCCTCGGGGAAGCCCGGCAGGTCCTCGCCGCCGAACTTCGCGTAGTGCAGGGACGGCATCTCCGCGTTGCGCTCCAGGTACTCGTCCAGCTCGTCCTCGCGGATCGGCTCCTGCGGCAGGACCCACTCCGAGGGCACCTCCTCGCCGGCGAGGATCATGCCGGCGGCCAGGACCGGGGTCCGCCACTGGAAGTTGGAGTAGACGGGCGCGATCGCGGTGAGCTCCTCCTCCTGCCACTTGCGCATGAAGCTCAGCTCGTCCTCCCCGGAGATCACCGGGTAGGGCTGGCCCGCGTCCTCGAAGGCCTCCAGGGCCGCCACGGCGCCGTCCCCGGCGTCCATCCAGATGCCGTCGACCTCGCCGCGCTGGAGGTGCTGGGAGACCAGGTCCTTGATCATGGCTCCGTCGCCCTCGGTGAACTCGTGGCCGAGCACCTCCAGCTCGCTGTCGGCGAAGATCTCCTGGGCCGCCGCCCAGCGGTGTTCGAGCACGTCCACGCCGGGCAGGATGCGCAGCGCCAGCACGGTCGAGCCGGGCTCCAGCTCCTCGACCAGGAACTCGGCGGCGTCCGCGCCGTAGGCGTAGCCGCCGATCGGGTGGATGAACGTGACCATGCAGTCGGTGTTCACGCCGCGGTCGAAGACCACGACCGGGACGCCGCTCTCGCAGGCGGTCTCCACCGCCGGGGTCAGGGTCGCGGTGGTGGAGGGGGAGATGATGATGACGTCGCAGTCCCCGGAGTCCACGAACGCCTGGATGTCGGAGATCTGCTGGTTGTCGTCGTCGGCGGCGTCCGACACCCGGAACTCGCCGATGCGGCCCTCCTCCTGGAGCGCCTCCACCTGCTGCTCCATGGTGATGAAGCCGGTGACGCGCCAGGGGTTGGACACCGAGGCGTTGGAGAAGCACAGCGTCGCGTCCTCGGGGGCGTCGTGCGTGAACTCCGAGGTGTCGATCCACTCGGGCTCGATCGCCTGCAGCCAGGGCTCGTCCTCGGGGCCCTCCGGGGTGATCTCGCGCTGGGCCAGCTGGGCCTCGAACTCGGCCTCGTCGAACCACTCCCCGTCGGGGGTGAGCTCGGCGCCGGCCTCCTCCGGGCCGTCGGTGGGGGCGTCCGTCGTACACGCCGTGAGCGTCAGGGTCAGGCCGGCGGCGCCGGCGAGCAGCACGCGGGGGACGCGCATGGTTACCTCCTGGAAGTGCCGAGCGACCGCTCGGTCGGATGGTCCGGTCGCCGTCGCAGGCGCTCCGGCAGTCGAAGGTCGCCCCGGCGGGCGGCGTAGGCCACCGCGGCGATGATGATGAGCCCCTGCACCGAGGGCTGGAGCGTCGAGGGCAGGTACAGCTGGTTGAACAGGGTGAACAGGGCCTCCACGGTCAGGGCGCCCAGCACGGCGGCGACCACCGTGCCGCGTCCGCCGCCCAGCACCACCCCGCCCAGGACCACGGCGGTGATCGCGGTGAACTCCAGCCCGTCCCCGACCTGCGCGGTGACCCCGGCGTAGCCGCCGATGAGGACGGCGGCGACGGTGGCCATGAGGGAGGAGCCGACGAAGGCCGCCGTGCGCACCCGCCACACCCGCACCCCCGAGAACGAGGCGGCGACGTCGTTGTCGCCCGTCGCCACGAGGGAGCGGCCGTAGGGCGAGCGCATGAGCACCACCGCGCCCGCCGCCAGCACCAGGGCGATGACCAGCGCCCACGGGATCTGGCCCAGGACGGGCACGCCCTCGATCCCGTGCCGCCCGAACACGCGGAAGGACTCCGACAGGGCCCCGGTGGGCGCGCCGCCGGTCCAGTAGCGCACGGCGCCGAACAGGATCAGCATCGTGCCGAGCGTGGTGATGATCGACGGCACCCGCAGCAGCGTGGTCACCAGGCCGTTGACCAGGCCCACGACCAGGCCGAAGACCAGCATGAGGCCGATCACCGGCCAGGTCATGGCCTCGTCGCCGTCGATGAGGCGGGCCGCGACCACCACCTGCGCGCCCACCAGGGACCCGACCGACAGGTCGAACTCCCCGGAGACGATCACCAGGTACTGGCCGATGGCCAGGACCACCAGCGGAGCGGCCTTCTTGGCGAAGGCCATCAGCGGCGGACCCTCGAAGAACGAGGGGTTCTGGGTGGCGATCACCACGAAGATCAGCGCCAGCAGCAGGGCGACGGTCGCCGTGCCGCCCCGGCCCAGCGCGGCCAGCGCCGCCATCGGGCCCGGTCCGCGCGACTCGGGCCCGCGCGGCCCGGCCTGGCCGCGCGCGTCCTGGGTGGGGGTCGGGGTCATCGGCGGCCTCCGAGGGGTTGCGGTGCGGACCCCGGCCCGGGATCCGGATCGGGGGCGGCCCCGGGGTCCGGGGCGGGCCGCGGTACGGGGGAGGGCTGCGGCGCGCCGCCGGAGGGGAAGCGCGTCCGCGCGGCGGAGCGCCCGCCGCGGGCGTAGACGGCCACGGCGGCGATGACGATGACGCCGCGCAGCACGTCCTTGACGAACGGGTCGACCGCCAGCACGTTGAACACGGTGTCGAGCGTGGCGAGGATGAGCACCCCCGCCACCGTCCCGGCCACGCCGCCGCGCCCGCCGAGCAGGTAGGTCCCGCCCAGCACCACGGCCGCGATGGCCTCCAGTTCGTAGCCCCCGGAGTAGACGGTGGCGCTGCCGGTGCCGAACCGGGCGGCCAGCAGCAGACCGGCCGCACCGGCGGTGACCGAGCACAGTACGTGCGCGGTGACCGTGGGCACCCCGGAGCGGATGCCGGAGAGCCGGGCCACGTCGGCGTCGCCGCCGACGGCGTAGATGTGGTAGCCCATCCGGGTGCGGCGCAGGAACAGCACCGCCGCCACCGCCACGCCCAGCATGACCAGGGTGGAGACGGGCAGCACGCCGATCCGGGTGTAGCCGAAGGCCTGGAAGGCGGCGGGCACCTCTCCGGCCGGGCCCTGGAAGTTCGTGTCGAGGTAGCCCTTGATCACCAGTCCCATGCCCAGGGTGGCGATGAAGGGGTTGACCCGCAGACCCGTGACCACCAGCCCGTTGACCAGGCCGATCAGCGCGGCCAGGCCGAGCGCGGCGGCCACGCCGAGCACGATCCGGGAGGGGTCGCCCGCCATGGTGGTGGCCGCGACCACGGTGGACAGGGCGGCGACGTAGCCGACCGACAGGTCCAGGGAGCGGCACAGGATGACGAGGGTCATCCCGATGGCCAGGAACCCCAGCAGGCTGCTGCGGGTGAACAGGTCGACGGTGTTGGCCGTGGTGAACAGGCTGCCGCCCCGGGCGGCGACGAAGGCCGCGCTGACCGCGAGCAGCAGCACCAGGGCCAGGTAGACCAGCCCGGTGGTGCCCGCCCGGGAGCGCAGGGCCTTGAGGGCGGAGGTCGGTGGGCGTGTCACGGGGCGGCCTCCTCGTGCCGTGCGGGGGATCCGCCGCCGTCGCGGGGCGGGGCGCCGGGGGAGGCGCCGTCGGCCGGCGCGCGGGGGCCGCGGGCGGCCGGCCCGTCCTCGCCGGGGGACGGCGCGGCGGGGCCGTCCGGGAGCGGCGATCCGGTGGCCGTCGCCATGACGGCCTCCTCGGCCGACCCGCCGGGCAGCTCTCCCGCCACCCGGCCGTCCCGGAGGACGACCAGCCGGTCGGACATGCCGATCAGCTCGGGCAGCTCGGAGGAGATGAGCACGATCGCCACACCGGCCGCCGCCAGCTCGCGCATGAGCCGGTAGACGGCCTGTTTGGCGCCCACGTCGATGCCGCGCGTGGGCTCGTCGAGCACCATCACGCCGGGTTCGGCGGCCAGCCACTTGGCCAGCACGACCTTCTGCTGGTTGCCGCCGGACAGGTACCGGACCTCCTGGTCCTGGCCGCCGCGCGCCACCAGTTCCAGGGAGGAGAGGATGCCGGGCAGCCGCCGGGCCCCGCGGGCCGAGCCCAGGGGCCAGACCGCGTCCAGGACCAGGCGGCCGTTGGCCGCCACCGACTGGTTCAGCGCCAGCCCCTGCGCCTTGCGGTCCTCGGTGACCAGCACCAGCCCGGCGCGCACCGCCGCGCGCGGTGAGCGCGGGTCGATCCGGCGCCCGTCCACGCGGACCTCGCCCCGGGTGAAGCGCTCGACGCCGAAGAGGGCGTGGGCGACCTCGGTGCGCCCGCTGCCCTGGAGCCCGCCCAGGCCCAGGATCTCGCCGCCGCGCACCTCGAAGCCGATCCCGTCCAGCTGGGTGTTGCCGCCCCCGGAGACCGACAGGCGCACCCGTCCCACGTGCTCGCCGTGCGGCTCCAACGGCTCGGGGAAGACCGCCGAGACCGGGCGCCCCACCATCTTGCGGACCAGCTCGGCCGGACCGATCCGGTCGGCGGGCACGGTGTCGACGAGGTGGCCGTCCTTGAGGACGGTGATGGTGTCGGCCAGGTCGAAGATCTCCCGCATGCGGTGCGACACGTACAGCACCGCCACCCCGCGTTCGCGCAGGCGGCCGATGATCCGGTAGAGCACCTCCACCTCGTGGTCGGCCAGCGCGGCGGTCGGCTCGTCCATGGAGATGATGCGCGCGTCGTGCGAGAGCGCCTTGACGATCTCCACGATCTGCTGCTCGGCCACCGACAGCGAACGCACCCGGGCCCGGGGGTCGATGCCCTCCAGGTCCAGCTCGGAGAGCAGTTCGGCGGTGGCCCGCTCCATGGCCCGGCCGTCCACCAGGCCGCGGCGGCGGGTCTCGCGGCCGAGGAACACGTTCTCGGCGACGGTGCGGTCGGGCAGGAGGTTGAACTCCTGGAAGACCGTGGTCACGCCCGCGCGCTGGGCCTGGAGGGGGTGCTCGAAGGAGACGGCCTCGCCCTCCAGCTCGACCGTGCCCCCGTCCGCCCGGTGCACCCCGGCCAGCACCTTCATCAGGGTGGACTTGCCCGCGCCGTTCTCGCCGACCAGGGCGTGCAGCTCTCCGGGGTGGAGCTCCAGGTCGACACCGTGCAGGACGCGCACGCCCAGGAAGGACTTGGTGATACCGCTCATGCGGAGCAGGGGCGGGCCGCTCATCCCCCGTCCACCTCCGGCACGTCGACCCAGCGGCGCTCCCCGGCCGAGGTCAGGACGGCCTCGGCCAGGACGGCGGCGCGCAGGCCGTCGGCGAACACCGGCAGGCCCTCGGGGGCCCGCCCGGCGATGGCGGCCCCGGTGTCGGCCACGAGCGCGTTGAAGCAGTCCTGGTAGCCCTGCGGGTGGCCGACGGGGGTCGTGGACAGGCGCGCGGCGTCGGAGCTCAGCTCGGGGTCGTCGCGGGTGATGGTGCAGGTGCGGCCCCGGCCGCCCGCCCAGAGGGTCTCGGGCCGCTCCTGGTCGAACAGCAGGGTGCCCTCGGTGCCGGAGACCTCCAGCACGAGCCGGTTCTTGCGGCCGGGGGAGACCTGGCTGATGACGGCGCTGCCGACCACGCCCCCCGCGGTGGAGAACTGGAAGGCCACCAGGTCCTCGGTGGCCACGGAGCGCCCGCCGCGGGTGTCGTTGACCCGCGAGGTCTGGGCGCTGACCGAGGTGATGCGGTCGCCGGTGACGAACTCCAGCATGTCGCACCAGTGCGAGCCGATGTCCCCGAACGCGCGGGTGGGGCCGCCGAGCTCGGGGTCCACCCGCCAGTTGTCCTCGTCCGGGTACAGGAGCCAGTCCTGGAGGTAGCCGCCGTGGGCGAGGCTGACGCGGCCGATGGAGCCCGAGGCCACGCGGGCGCGCGCCTCGCGGGCCATGGGGTGGAAGCGGTAGGCGAAGGGGACGACGGCGACCCGGCCGGCCTCCTCCGCGGCCCGGACCAGCTCGCGGGCGGTGCCGGCGTCGGTGGCCAGGGGCTTCTCGCACACGACGTGCTTCCCGGCGGCCAGGGCGGCCAGGCTCAGCGGCGCGTGCAGGTGGTTGGGGGTGCACACGTGGACCACGTCCACGTCGTCGCTGCGGACGAGTTCGAGGGCGTCGGCGTGGGCCCGGGCGAGGCCGTGGGCGGCGCGGAACCGCTCGGCCTTGTCGGGGGAGGAGCCCGCGACCCCGACGACCTCGCCTCCCGCGGCGCGGACGGCGTGGGAGTGGACCCGGCCCATGAAACCGGTGCCGATCACCGCGGCGCGGTAGGCGTTCGGGGCGGTCGGCCCGGGTTCGGCCGCCTCACCCAGGCTTGTGACCTTACTCACTGACATGCTCCGAACGGTACGCCGGACTTCTGTCGATCGTCAAGCAAAAGTCGTAGGATCTATCTGCAATAGGCGGATGACGGACAGTCAATAGATCCTGTGCTTCACTGTTCGCATGACGGAAGACGCGCTGACTCACGCGGAGCGCCCCGGCCTGACTGTCGCTCCGACCACCGCACCCGGTGCGGGCACCCTGCTCCGGCTCCTGCGCGACGGCCGGCCGCGCACCCGCTCGGAACTGGCGTCGGTCACCGGTCTGGCCCGCTCGACCGTCACCCAGCGCGTGGACGCGCTGCTCGCCAGCGGACTCATCGGGCCCGCCGGGGAGGCCGTCTCCACCGGGGGCAGGCCGCCCACGACCTTCTCGTTCCGGCCGGACGCCCGCGTGGTCCTGGCCGCCGACCTGGGGGCCACCCACGCCCGCCTCGCCCTCACCGACATGTCGGGGACCGTGCTCGCCGAGGAGCGCGCCGACCTGGACATCGCCCTGGGCCCCGAGCACGTCCTGGACTGGGTCGTGGACCGGGGCCGGGTCCTGCTGGAGGGCGCGGAGCGGCGGGTGGACGAGCTGCTCGGCCTGGGTATCGGCCTGCCCGGCCCGGTCCAGCACACCACCGGGCGCGCGGTGAACCCGCCGATCATGCCGGGGTGGGACAACTTCGACGTGCCCGGCTACGTCCACGACCGGCTCGACGTGCCGGTCCTGGTCGACAACGACGTCAACATCATGGCGATCGGGGAGCACCACACGGCCTGGCCCGAGGCCAGCCACCTGATGTTCGTCAAGGTCGCCACGGGCATCGGCTGCGGCATCGTCAGCGAGGGCAGCGTCTACCGGGGCGCGCAGGGCGCGGCCGGGGACATGGGGCACATCCACGTCCCCAGCGGCGGCGAGCGGCCCTGCCGCTGCGGCAACACCGGCTGCCTGGAGGCCGTGGCCAGCGGCGCCGCCCTGGCCGCGGCGCTCACCGCCGAGGGCGTGCCCGCGAGCGGCGCCCGCGACGTGGTCGAGCTGTCCCGCAACGGGTCGGTGCCCGCCCTGCGCGCGCTGCGCCAGGCGGGCCGCGACATCGGCGAGGTCCTGGCCGCGTCGGTGAACATGTTCAACCCGTCGGTCATCGTCATCGGCGGCGCGCTGGCCCTGGCCGGGGACCACCTGCTCGCCGGGGTGCGGGAGATCATCTACCAGCGGTCGCTGCCGCTGGCCACCGAGCACCTGAGCATCGTCTCGTCCGTGGCGGGCGAGAGCGCGGGCGTGGTCGGCGCGGCCGTCATGGTGATCGAGCACTGCCTGAGCCCCGAGCACGCCGACGCGCTCGTCAACGGCTGAGCTCCGTGAACCCCGGCCCGGGTTCTCGGGTCGGGGCCGGGACCCCTGTGCGCGGCCGGAGCCTTCGGCACCCGGAGGCGTCCCGGGCCTTCGGTGGTGGTGTGCCCGGTCAGGAGGCGGACGCCGCTGGGGGGCCGAGGTGCTCCATCAGCTCCCGGAAGCGGCTCCAGGCGTCGGGTTCCACCCCGTCCCCCATCCGGTACCAGACCACCGGGGCCATGGGGGAGCCCAAGGCGAGGCCCGGCACCGGGGCGGCCAGGGCCCGCTCCCGTCCCGCCTCCAGTACCCCCTCCGGACCCACGGCCAGCCCGACCGGGACGGACACGCCCGCCCACCGGGGCGCGTACGTCAGGTCGGCGCGCCCGAGGGCGCGGTGCACGGTCATGCTGCGCAGGCCGTCCCGCGCGGTCAGCTCGCGTACCAGGGGTTCGAGGGCGTCCAGGTCGGGCTTCTCACCCGGCCGGTACCCCACCGAGAACAGGATCCGCTCGCGCACCCCCGACGGCGTGCGTGACACCCGCAGGCTCCCCGCCAGGGGGCGCGCGCCCTCCTCCCGGACGCCCTCGGGCTGCCCGGCGAAGGCCAGCAGGGTCTCACCGGGGGAGCGGCGCCGCGCCATGGCGGTGACCCGCCCGGTGTCCCACGCCCGGGTCAGCGGTTCGGAGACGCCCCACACCGCGGGCGGGCCCGCGGCCAGGTGCTCGGCGAGCAGTTCCACGGTGGTGCCCAGCACCAGGCCGTCGCCGACCGGGTGGTCGATCCTCAGGTCCACGTGCAGGTGAGTGCCCGGTTCCTCGTCGGCCGACGCCCGGAAGGCCTCGTTGGGGCCGTCCTTCGCGTCCACCCCGGGGTCGGGGACGAAACCGGTCTCCGCGTCCCACACCAGCGGCAGACCGTTGAAGCCGTCGTAGTAGCGTCCGTCCGGAGCGCGCACGACCCACGTGGCGCGGGGTCTGCTCAGGAACCAGCGCAGCGCGTGGGTGAGGACGCTCGTGGACGGGGTGACCACCTGTAGGCCCCGCCCCCGGCGGCCGTGCTCGGCCAGCGCGTCCACGAACCAGCTGGACAGGGGGACCACCGGCCGGTCCTGCACCAGCACGGCGTTGGCCCCGGTCACCGCGCTCACCGCCGGGTGCTCGGTCGCCCCCAGCAGGTGCGCGTCGTCCCGGGGCAGCCGCCGCTCCGGTTCCCACACCGCCCCGCCGTGCCGTTCGACCAGGCAGCGGGCGAACCGGCGTGCCGTCGCGGCCGTGTCGGTGCCCGCCAGTTCCGTTCCCCGGACCTCGACCCACAGCGGCTGCGCGGGCAGGTCGTCAGTGATCCCGTCGCCCAGGAGGCGGTCGGCCTCCGCCGACACCGCGAGCCGCTGCGCCGCCTGCACGGCGATCACCAGACGGTCGGAGCCGTCGCGCAGCTGCACCACGGTGCCCTCGACCACGAGCCGGACACGCAGCTTGGGGCCTGCGGCGACCAGCGCGTCCAGGAGGGAGCGGCGGCTGGGGCTCTCGGCGAGGAGAGCGACGACGTCGTGGCTCAACGGGGTTCCTTCACGGGGGTGGGGTCGGTGCGGTGGGGTCGGGTCCTGGCCGGTCAGATGGCGAACTCCCCGTGCCAGCTGCGCTGGAGGATGTGCTTGGGCAGGTAGTCCGAGCTGAAGTCGGGGTTGAAGTCCGGGGCGAGCTGGTTCGTGTCGTAGGCCAGGCATGCGACGCCGAGCAGGAACAGCGGGACCGCGCCCATGACGTCCTTGGTGCGCTCTTCGTCGGCGGTGTAGTAGTCGTGGAAGAGCTGGATCCCCTGCGCCATCGCCTCGTCGAACTTCTCGGTGTCGTGTTCGGCGAGCCGGTACAGGGCGTTCATCGGGGGGAAGACGAACGTGTTCAGGTTCTCGGCGCTGCTGATCTCGGCGTGGTCGGGGTCGGAGAGCCGCATGGCCTCGTAGAGGTTGTCGCCGAGTTCGGGCCGGTTGAGGATGAAGTCCTGGAGGGCGGCGACCCAGGGGTAGATGTAGTCGTCGTAGCCTCCGCCGTCCCGTTCCCCGGCTTCCTTGAGGAAGGAGACGGGGATCTGGCACAGGGAGCGGACACGGGCCTCGTCACGGCAGGTGATGGCGAGGAAGAACGCGTCGATCCAGGTTCCGGCGTCGCTGGTGTGGCGGGGGGGAATGGCTTCCAGGGTGCGGGTCCTGTGGTTGATGAGGCGTTCGACGGTGCTGTCCGGGGGCGCGGTGGACATGGCGAAGACGGCTTCTGAGACCTGCATCCAAGTGGTCCAGGCCTCCCAGGTGACCAGTTCGGACGCGTCCGGGTCCATGGCGAGGGCGATTCTGGCGCTGCGAGCCACGTTGTTCAGGGAAATGCCCACCGAGAAGGGCGCTGCTACCATGCCGTCGACCTCGGCTTCGCGCTTCTCTCCGATCTTTGCCAGGTGACGCCTGTAGGCTGGCATGCTCGCGTCGTGTCGCATAGGTGGTGGTGTCATTTTTCCTTCTCTTCTCTTACTCTCTTTGCTTCGCCTTCGGATATGTCGAACAGGCCGAACGTCACGCCGCCGTGGCCTCCTGAGTCCGTGGTGATCCCCTTGACCTCCGCGTAGTATAGCTTGCCTGCTCGCCAGGCTTTTTCCAATTCTTCCGCGAGATCCTCCTCGTTGATGGCGCCCTGCTCCTCGAGTTCTTCTTCGCTCCTGTCGTCTTTTGAGCCTCGAGAGCGCATATCATCAAAAGTTGTCTCGAGGTACTCTGTCACTCCTTGTGAGATCCGTCTTTCGCTTGCGCCGGAGCCGACCTTCCTGTCCCCCAGTCTGGTCTTCTCGTCGCCCTTCGCCTCGACGATGACGAAGCCGCCGTCGCTGGTTCGGTAGATCTGGTCAAATTGGTAGTTTCCGCTCCCAGGGGCCGTGTCAACGTTGTCCAGGAGGTTTCCTCCCTCAATGCTGGGCAGGGTCATTTTGCTGTGAACTACCTCATTGCCTCCATGTCTCTTGATGGTGTCATAGGTTCTTTTTCCGTTGAAGATGTCTTTTATGTAAGACTTGGCGGCCTCCTCTCCGTAGGTTTCACTCGCCCTTCCCATCTCGTCATGCGCGATCGACTTCCTTGATTTCGCCTCCGTGACATGAGGGTGGTTCTTGTCGTTCTTGTGGGCTTTTTCCTCCCTTTCGAAATCTTGCGTCCGCTTCTTCAGGTCTGTGATTTTCCGAAGTCTCTCCTGCGCCAGGGAATCGAGATTATCGTTTTCCGCATGGTTTTCGCGTCGCGGGAAGACGAAGCGTTTCCTGGGGAACAGGTAGTCGGGCGGTGCGGCGGGGGGAAGCTTATCTTTGGCGACCCATCGCCGCAGTGATTCAGACCATTGGATCTGGGGAACGCCCCACTTGCCGATCGTTGCTTTCTCGCTCCACCGGTGATTATTATTCTCGTTGTAGTAGATGCGGAAGAGGCCTTTTTCCCGGTTGATGAGATCCATGAAGTCCTGCACGAACTGCTTGCCGGAGGACCACACCTGGCCCTTGAGGTACTTCTGAGCGGCGGCGAACCTCTCTTGGTTGGACATCCTGCTGTTGGTCCCAGGATTCTGGGGGCCTGCGCCGCCGGACCCGTTCCGGCCGCTCTGGCTGCCGGAGCCGCCGGAGCCTCCGCTCGGGCCGCCGGAGGACCCCGGAACACCAGCACGCGTCGGGGTGACCACGGCCGGGACGGCGTCGGCGGAGTCGGCCCGGTCGGATCCGCCGGGGCCGGAGGGGCCGTCGCCCCGAAGGGGCGCGTCGGCGCTGGAGCCACCGTCGCCACCTGCGGCGGAGTCGTCCCTGTTGACGGCGACCGGACGACGGGTTCCCGTGTCGGCGCCGCGGTCGTGCCGGAATCCGGAATCGGAGTCGGCGCGCGCGTCAGGTGCACCGGTCCGTGAGGCGTCGATGCGGTGGCCGCTGCTGTCCCCCAGGTTCACGTGCTGGACCCGGCTGTGCGGAATCGGTTTCTGCGCGCTCGCGGTGTCGGCGTGGGGGCGCGGCGCCGTCGTCGCGTACTCCCTGTCGGCCTCGGGCGCGTCACGGCCGCCGTGTCCGTTCCGCCCGTCGCCGGGGCCTCCCTCCCAGTTCACATGGGGGTAGTCGCTCGCCAGCGCACGCATGTCGGAGAACGCGGCGTTCGCGCCGTCGTCCAGCCCGTACCTCTCCGCGACCCGGGAGTCCCTCAGGGAAGAGGAGTCCGGGTCCACGGTGGCGCGGTCGCCCTCGTGCAGGGCGGTCTCGGCGCGTGCGTTGACCCGGAATTCCGCGTGGTCCTCAGCCGTGAACATGCCGTTGACCTGTCGCAGCAGCCTGTCACTCTCGCTGAGCTGCTCGGCGGTCGGGTCCTGGGAACCGCTCTCGGCCTGTGAGGGCCGGTGGGAGGTGTCCGAGGTGTCCTGGAGCGCTGGTTCGGAAGAGCTGGCGGGGCCGTTCTCGGTGCCCTCCTCAAGGAGGCCCTGTTCGTCGTCCGCCCCGGCCCGGTCGGTTCCGGATTCGGACCCGGCGGGCCTCTCGTTCGCCTCGCTGTCCCGGTCCGCGACCGGTTGGGCGGCGGGCATCCTCGGCTGGGAGGGGTCACCGTCGCCCTGGACGGGTGCGGACCGCGACGGAGGGGAGCCGTCCGCGTGCGAGCCGTCGGCGGGGTCGTTCGTGATCCTCTGCAAGCGGTCCAGGGACCCCCTCAGGTCTCCCAGTTGCTGGGGACTGAGGCCGTCAGGGTCGAAGGCACTGGTGTCGATCCGCACGACGGGGGCACCGCTGCCCCCGAAGGTGGGGATGTCGGCGGGCACGTCCACGTCGACGTCCGTCGAGCCGCCGGACCCGCCCCGGCCGCCGCCCATGCCGTCCACGATGGCCATGCCGCGCCAGGCCATCAGCGGTACGCCGACCGCCGCGCCCACACCGGTGGCCGACAGCGCGGCGCCGAGGGCGGTGACGCCGATGTTGAGCACGGCGGTGCCGATCACGTAGCCGGGCCGCTCGCCCCACTCCTCCCAGGGCACCACCGAGTGCGCCAGGTCCTTCCACGCCGAGCCGACGGTGTCCCAGCCCGACCAGCCGTAGCTGTCGGACTCGGCGTCGTACATGCCCACCAGCGAGGCCACGGACTGGATGTTGCTCTCGTGGTACTCGTACAGGGCGTCGCCCCAGGACATCTCGAACCAGCCCTCGGAGCTGTGCATGCCCAGCATCGCGCCGGTGCCCTCGACCGCCCCGACGCCGAAGTCCCACACCGCGTCCCAGCCGTCGACCAACCAGCTCTCGTCGGTGACGGCCCCGCCCATGTCCCACTCGGTGGCCAGGTCCGCCAGGTCCTCCTCGTAGCCGTGGTAGAACACGTCGGGATCGAGGGCGCCGTCCCCGGAGGGCGTCTCCTCGAACCGGGTGCGGTCCGGGACGAACCGGTTGATGGCGTTGGCGCAGGCGCGCTCGGCTTCCGCGTAGTCCTCGATGATGCGGGTGCCCTCGTCGATGAGGCGCTGGTTCTCCTCCACGTCGGGGTTCTCGCCGATCCCGAAGAAACCGGCCACGCCCTCGGCCTTGCGCCAGTCATCGCCCTTGGCGTCGATGCGGGCCCGGAACTCGAAGGCCTCGGCGCTCAGGCCGGACCAGCGGGACTTGATGTCGCGCAGGTCGGCGGCGAAGGTCTCCAGCGCGCTCGCGGCGTGGCCGAGGTCGGTCGAGACCGTGTCGCCGTCAGTGGCCACCGGGTCCAGCACGGAGTAGAGCTGCTCCGCCTCGGGGGCCTTGTAGTGGGGCCTCAGCCCGCCCCAGGCGGACGTGATGTCGTTTCCGGTGTCGCCGACCGACTCCCCCGCACCGCGCAGATCGGAGGCGAGGCTCTCGATGTAGTCGGGGGAGGGCGTGGGGACGGGGAAGGTCGCGGGGCTGATCTTGTTCTCACCGTCGGTGAGCATGTCGGTCTGCTCGCCGACGGACAGCGGCGCGCTCTGGGGGGTGTCGGGGGCAAGCACGTGGGAGGACTCCGGGGGAGAGGCGACCGGGGGAGGGGGTGGCGAGGGGCGGCCGGGATCAGACGAGCTGGGCGTTCCCGCCCGGAGCGGGCGGTGGGGGCGGGTCGGGGACCACACCGGCGTTGCGCTGGGCCTCCAGCGCCATCTCCTGGTCGCCCGTGACGTAGGCGGTGGTGGCCTCACTGGTCTGTGTGACGGCGTTGCCGGTCAGGGAGAGCATGTCGCCCATGAGCCCGAAGTAGTGCTCGGCGAACTCGCCCAGGGCGACCCCGATGGGAGCGCTGTTGATATGGGTGCTGAGAGTGGTGACGCGTTGCTCGATCGTGTTCATGTGACCGAACAGGCCCTCGGACCCGCCCTCCTCTCCGAGGTGGGAGATGGTGTTGACGAGCACGGCGCCGATCTCCGGGGGGTTGATGTCCCAGGCGGTCACGGGGAGTCCTCCTGCCACTGTTCACGGGGCGGTTCGGGAGCGGTTCGGGAGCGGAAGGCCTCGGGGTGAAAGCTTCCGGTCACGACGCTGTCGGCGTTCGTGACGGGAGCGGGCCCGGCGCTGATCGCCTCGACGGTGTGGAGCATCTGGTTCAGGGCCGAGCGGACCCGTGTGAGGTCGGTGCGGGCGCGCAGGCGCATGTACTCCGAGGACCGCTGGATCCTGAGTCCGGGGTGCGCTGACGCCGACTCCTTTCCCCACCCGGGAGCTCCCTCCGGGAGCCGCGCCCGTGGTGAGAGGGCCTCCTCGCCCTGGTCGGGGAGCACGATGTCGAACTTCACCGGTCGTCCCCTCCTCTCCGTCCCTCCCATGGCCTCCACCCGGATGTGTTCACCATGCGGTGTGTACCGACGTACGGAATGTAGGCATAGTTCCATTGTGGCGTTTGCTCGGACATCTACCGATAAGAGGGCGGAAGTCCGTCGAGGCGGAGGATGCTGACGCCACACGGGCACGAGGCCAGGTCAGAAGCGGTGCGCGGAACACGGAGATTCCGGGGCAGCCCGAACGCGTGCGGTGTGCCACGTGTGCCTGGCCGGAAGCGGTCAGGTCCGGCGCATCCGCTCGGCCGTCACACGGGCACGGCCTGGCGCCGGTGCGGGCGGCGATCCCCTGGCAGGCGGACCCCGGCGAGGCCCCCGGTCGGCGCCGCGTCGGGAGGACGGAGCGCCGTGCGCGTGTCGCGGAAGGCGCCCTTGCGAGAGGGCGCGTTCGCGTCCGGTGTGCGGGAAAAACCGGCGGTCCGCTGCCGCACCGGCCGCCACGTGGGCCACCGGGCGGAATCAGCGGGCCCCGGTGGTTGTGGATGTTTCCCCCGGGAAATTCGGGGTGTTCCTCCCCGGAAAGGAGATCCGACCGGTCCTGGAGGGAGAGGACGCGGCCGGATCTCCGCTTCACGGGCCAGCGGTCCGGCTCACGCGGGACTGCTCGCCGGGGTGTCGTCGTGGGTGGGAGGCCGGCCCGCCGCCCCCTCCCGGTCCTCGGCGGGGACGGCCTCAGAAGCAGGGGAGGAGGCGGCGTGCGGCCTTCGGGGCGCGCGGGTCGGCGGGGAACCTCCGGAGGGCGGGTGCGGTGGTTCCCTTTTCTTTGGTCTTGCTTTGCCTGTGCTTTGTTATTTCCCGGGTGCCCGTATCCCGAAACTCCCGTTGTCGGTTCCGTCGGCTGTTTCCCTGTGGCGCCCTTGTTTTGTCGCGATAGGAATTGATGTGCTTTTTCGGCAGGAAAGAAGAAGGTGAGGAGTTATGTGGGTTCGATGGTGTTTTCAGGGTGCCTGTGAGCATGTGCCCGGCCTGGCGCTGCTTCGTTCTTCCCCGCTCCGGGACGGCGCCCGCCCGGTCCTGACCCCGTCCTGACCGCACCCCCCGCGCCCGGCCCGCGCCCCGCCCGGGCCCGGACACGCGAAAGGGGCGGAGCCGAACGGCTCCGCCCCTCGGGCGCCGCGGGTCAGGGGACGCCCCGGGCCGCCGGGATCACGGGCCGCCCGTTGTCCGCGCTCATCCGGCGTGCCGGTCGCCCGGTGCCTGCGGGTCGTGTCGCTCGCGGTCGGCCCGCTCCGCCTCCGCGTCCATCTCCTGGGCGCGGATCTGGTTCCTGTGGTACTCGCCCTGCTTCACGTCGGGCAGGATGCCCTCGTGCCGCAGGACGGGCTCCTCACGGGGGCTCCGCGCGGGCTCCCGGGGATCGACGGGCTGTGTCTCGTCCCTCGGCTCGGGCGCCGGTTCCCCGACGGGCCGCACGGTCGCCTCCTGCGCCGTGTACGCCGTCGGCTCCCCCCGCGCCGCCCGGATGCTCAGGGTGGAGGCGCGCCCCACGCTTCGCAGCAGGGTGATGATCGCGACACCCGCGACCAGGTTGATCACGGCCGTGCTGAACTGGCTCGGCGCGTCCACGGGCTCGCTGAACGGGGCGATGACGGCGATCGCCGTCATCAGCCCCAGGATCCAGCCGAAGAACTTCATCGCCCGCGGGGCGCTGAGCAGCAGCATGTGCATCAGCCCCGTGGCGAGCAGCGCCGCGACGGCGGCCATCAGCGCGTAGACCACCGTGCTCGTGTCACCCAGGTTCCCCGCGTCCTCCGGCGCGAGCACCGGAACCCCGAACACCCCCCGGAAGACCAGGGCGCCCGCGAAGATCACCAGTGCCGCCACGACGGCGGTGGCCATCCCTCCGTACCACAGCCTCGTGGTGTTGACGGGTCGTTCGCTACCTATCTCGGTCATGCCAGTACCCCCAGATACTGTGCCTCTGGGCCGATCCCCTACCCCGCATGCACCCATGTACTACGAGTGACCGGGAAAACCCGCGTCGTGCCTGGTCATCCGGGATGCCCTGGGACACCGCGGAAAACGGTCACGGCTCCCCGGGCGTGTCCCGGCGCGTCCGGGCGCCGCTCCGCCCCGGTCCCCGGCACGTGGAACACTGGAGTACATGTCTCACTTCGCGCACGCCCGCGTCGACCTCGACGCGATCTCCCACAACGCGCGGCTGCTCCGCGGGTTCGCCGGGGGCACCCCGCTCATGGGTGTGGTCAAGGCCGACGGCTACGGGCACGGCATGCTCCCGGCCGCCCGCGCCCTGATCGCGGGCGGCGCGACCTGGCTGGGCACGGCCTTCATCGGCGAGGCCCTCGAACTGCGCCGCGCCGGGCTCACCCTGCCCCTCCTGGCCTGGATCATCCCGCCGGGCGAGCCGGTCGCGGAGGCCGTCGGGGCCGACATCGACCTCGGGGTGAGCGACCGCGCGGTCCTGGACACCGTGGTCGCCGAGGCCCGCCGCCTCGGCCGCACCGCCCGCGTGCAGCTCAAGGCCGACACCGGCCTCAACCGCGGCGGCGTGGGCCCCGCCGACTGGGGCTCCCTGACCGAGGCCGCCGCACGCGCCGAGGACGAGGGGCACCTGCGCGTCACCGGGGTGTGGTCGCACTTCGCCTGCGCGGACGAGCCGGGCCACCCCTCCGTCGCGCTCCAGCTCTCCCGCTTCCACGAGGCCCTGGAGGTCGCGGACAAGGTCGGACTGACCCCCGAGGTCAGGCACATCGCCAACTCGGCCGCGCTGCTCACCCTCCCCGAGGCCCGCTTCGACCTCGTCCGCGGCGGGATAGCCGGTTACGGCCTGTGCCCGATCCCCGGTTTCGCGGCCACCGGACTGCGGCCCGCGATGACGCTGCGCTCCCGGCTCGCCCTCACCAAGCGCGTCCCCGAGGGCAGCGGCGTCTCCTACGGCCACCGCTACGTGACCAGCCGGGAGACCACGCTGGCCCTGGTGCCGCTGGGCTACGCCGACGGGGTGCCCCGCGCCGCCACCAACCGGGGGCCCGTCCTCCTGGGCGGGCGCCGCCGCGTCATCGCGGGAACAGTCTGCATGGACCAGTTCGTTGTGGATGTCGGCGACGACGCCGTGGAGGCCGGGGAGTACGCGGTGCTCTTCGGGAACCCGGAGGACCACCCGGACACCCCGACCGCCGAGGACTGGGCCGAGGCCCTGGACACCATCCCGTACGAGATCGTCACGCGGGTGGGGCCCCGGGTCCCGCGCGAGTACGTCGGCGGGGACGCCTGAGGCCCTCCGGTCCGGCGGCCGCCCGGCACCGGCCCGGTTCCGCGGGTCCCGCCGGACGCGCGCGGCGCACCGCGGCGCCACGTCCGCCCGAACGGCGGGGCAAGCGCCTGACCGGTCACCGCGATCCGGTCACAGGCCTCCTCCATCCGGCCTAACCTGGGTGAAGGGGGCGCGTTCCGGCGGCCCCGCCCGCACACGCCCTGACCCGGCGCGACGCGATCCACCATCCACACCAGATCACGAGCAGCGAACCTGATGACAGACGCGACAGCAACCACTCCAGGTGCGTCCACCGTCCGCGAGGTCACCGCGGCCACCGACGACGCCATGCGCACCCTCGGCCGCGACCTCGCCGCCCTCGCCCGCCCCGGCGACCTGCTGATCCTGTCCGGGCCGCTCGGCGCGGGGAAGACCACCCTCACCCAGGGCCTGGGCGAGGGCCTGGGCGTGCGCGGGTCGGTCACCTCCCCGACCTTCGTCATCTCCCGGATCCACCCCTCCCTGAGCGGAGGTCCCGACCTCGTCCACGTGGACGCCTACCGGCTCGGCGGCCCCGACGAGATCGACGACATCGACCTGGACATGACCCTCCCCGACTCCGTCACCGTGGTGGAGTGGGGCGAGGGAGTGGCCGAGGGGCTCTCCGACGACCGGTTGGAGATCCGCATCGAACGCCACCCCGACGACACCCGCTCCGTCCACCTGCGCGCCGTCGGCGCCCGGTGGGCCGGCGCCGACCTGCCCGGCACCGCCGCCGGGCGCGGATAGGCGGTCACCCGTGCTTCTCCTGGCCTTCGACACCGCCACCCCGGCGGTCACCGCCGCCATCGGCGAGTCCGGCGCGGACGGCTCCTTCACGCTGCGCGCCAGTGCGAGCTCCGTGGACGCCCGCCGCCACGGCGAACTGCTCAGCCCCACGATCGCGCGGCTCGCCGAGGAGGCCGGGATCGTCCTGGCCGACCTCGACCACGTCGCCGTCGGCATCGGCCCCGGCCCCTACACCGGCCTGCGGGTCGGGCTGGCCACCGCGCACGCCCTGGCCGACGCCCTCGGCGTTCCCTGCCACGGCGTCACCACCCTGGACGCCCTGGCCTTCGCCACCGGGCGCTCCGAGCCCTTCGTCGCGATGACCGACGCCCGCCGCAAGGAGGTGTTCTGGGCCCGCTACGACGACCGCCTCACCCGCGTGGGCGAGGTGCGCGTCGACCGCCCGGCCGAGGTGGACACCGGCGGGCTCGCGCTGGTCGGTGACGGCGCCCGCATGTACGCCGACGTGCTCGGCGCCGGTTCCGCCGCCGCGGACCCGCTGCACCCGGACGCCGCCGCCATGGCGGAGCTGGCCCTGCTGCGCCTGGGCCGCGGCGAGGAACTGCCCGCGCCCAATCCGCTCTACCTGCGCCGACCGGACGCGGTGGAGCCCGGTGCCCCGAAGAAGGTGCGCCAGTGGGTGAAGTGAGTCCGACGCCGGGCCCGACCGGCGTGAGCCTGCGCACGATGACCCCGGACGACGTCCCGGCCGTCCTGAACCTCGAACGCGCCCTGTTCCCCCTCGACGCCTGGAGCGAGGACATGCTCAGGAGCGAGCTGGCCGAACCCACGCGCCACTACCTGGTCGCCGTGTCCGGGGAGACCGTCGTCGGCTACGCCGGGCTGCGCTTCGTCCCGCCCGAGGGAGACGTGCAGACCATGGCCGTGTCCGAGCAGGTCTGGGGCCGGGGCGTGGGCAGCTCGCTGCTCACCGAGCTCCTCGCCGAGGCCGGGCGGCGCGGCGTCACCCACATGTTCCTGGAGGTGCGTTCGGACAACCCGCGCGCCCAGAGGCTCTACGGCCGGTTCGGCTTCGTGCAGATCGGTGTGCGGCGCGGCTACTACAACGGGGCGGACGCGCTCGTCATGCGGCGCGTCGCCGAGGAGGGGAACCATGAGTGACCTGCCGCTGGTCATGGGGATCGAGACGTCCTGCGACGAGACCGGCGTGGCCCTGGTGCGCGGCTGCGAGCTGCTCGGCGACGCCGTGGCCTCCAGTGTGGACCAGCACGTCCGGTTCGGCGGCGTGGTGCCCGAGGTGGCCAGCCGCGCGCACCTGGAGGCGATGACCCCGACCGTGCACCGGGCGCTGGAGCAGGCCGGGGCCAAGCTGTCGGACGTGGACGCCGTCGCCGTCACCGCGGGTCCGGGCCTGGCGGGCGCACTGCTCGTGGGCGTGTCCGCGGCCAAGGCGTACGCGATGGCCCTGGGCAAGCCGCTCTACGGGGTGAACCACCTGGTGGGCCACGTGGCCGTGGACCAGCTGGAGCACGGCCCGCTGCCCAAGCCCACGATCGCCCTGCTGGTGTCGGGCGGCCACACCTCGCTGCTGCTGGTCAACGACCTGGCCACCGAGGTGGTCTCGCTCGGCGACACCGTGGACGACGCCGCGGGGGAGGCCTACGACAAGGTGGCGCGCCTGCTCGACCTGCCCTACCCGGGCGGTCCGCCCATCGACAAGGCGGCGCAGCGGGGCGACCCCAAGGCGATCCGCTTCCCGCGCGGCAAGTGGGGCGACGGCACCTACGACTTCTCGTTCTCCGGCCTCAAGACCGCCGTGGCCCGCCACGTGGAGGACACCGACCGCCGGGGCGAGCCCCTGGTGGTCGCCGACATCGCCGCGGCCTTCCAGGAGTCGGTGGTGGACGTGCTCACCCGCAAGGCCGTGGACGCCTGCGTGGAGCACGGCGTGAGCACCCTGGTCATCAGCGGCGGCGTGGCGGCGAACTCGGCGCTGCGCGCGCTGGCCGAGCGGCGCTGCCGGGAGGCGGGCGTCGAACTGCGCGTCCCGCGCCCGCGCCTGTGCACCGACAACGGCGCGATGATCGCCGCCCTGGGAGCCGAGGTCGTGGCGGCGGGCCTGCCCGCGTCCGCTCTGGACCTGGCCACGGACACGTCGCTGCCGGTGAGCTCCCCGCTGGCGATGTAGCCGGTCGGCCCGGACGCGCGAACGGGGGGAGGAAGCGGCCGCTTCCTCCCCCCGGGTGTGCCCGGGTGCCCGGTGCCCGGTGTCAGCCGAAGAGGTCCTCGGGCCTGGCGACGGTGACGGCCCGGGGGACCCACGCCTCCAGGGTCTCCAGGTCGTCGCAGGACTCGATGCGTCGGCGGACCTCGTCGGAGACGGTGAACCCGCGCGCCCGGAGCACGGCGACCACGCTGCGGGCGACACCTTCCTCGCGGCCCTCCTCGCGCCCCTCCGCGCGACCGATGCCGACGTACTCCCGGGCGAAGTCGCTCCGCCAGCTGTATGTGTGTTCGGGAAAAAGAGCAGGGCATCGCGGGAGCGGTTGACGAAGCTACGGTGAAGTGAGGCGTGGAGAATTCACAGCACGGCCGCCATGCCAGTTCAGGGACCTCGTGAGGTTTTTGGCGAAAAGGCAAAAGGTTCTGTTCGGGTATGGAGCGCGGAAAGAATCCCGCCTTCGCAAGGGGAGCAGGGGCCTGTGCGATGCGGTCAGCGGTCGCCCTTGAGGGAGGCGAGGCGCCCGTGGTCGCGGACCAGGGTGTGCCCGGCCGCGGCGCCCGATCACGGTTTGTGCGGTGGTGGATCTGCGCGGAAGCGCGTCCCCGGCGGCTCCGGCCGGGGAAGTAGAGATCCCGGTTCGGCCGGAGGCTCCCAGGGCGAATCGTGGTCGGCTGCCCGCCCCTTGCCGCGCAAGGGCTCTCCGGTGGCCTGACCACATCCGGACACGGCTGGGACGTCGTCCCAGTTAGGTGGGGTCTGCTTGCTTTGGCTGTCCCCGTGTATCGCTATCGTCGTTCGAGGGTGGTCACTCGACTACCGCCCATTACTCACCTTCTGGTGACGTATCCCCAGGTCAGCACAGCAAAGCAGCTGGAGCCATGTCATTCGACACAGCAGCCACGAACTCCGAGGCGTCTCGCAGCGGGATGACCTCCGCTATGGAGGTACACCTCGCAGACCTGTCAGGCACCTGTGGTGAAAATATGGAACCAGAGAAGCTATATCCTTTTCTTTATTTTCTTTAGAGAGGCCAGTGCATGAGTTCTGGAGAAGCAGGGGCGAATACCTGGGCGGCTATGGAGAAGGGATTCCAGGCCGAAGCCATGGCCGAAGCCATGGTAGGCCTTGAGCAAACTTTTGAGTTGCTGATGGAAGAGTTGAAGTCAAAATCGGGATGGATGATCAGTTCTGGATACTCAGCGTTCAAGCAAGATCTGCAGCCTGAGATACTCAAGGTCCAGCAGAACGGCCTGCAGTTGGCAAACAGTATTCAAGCGGGCGCCTCGGAGATAGCTCAGAACGACTACGAATCCAGCAACGACTACGCGGGGGCTTGGGAAAACCTTCCAGAAGTCAATTGGGATTGATGTATAAATAAATATTCAATATAGGAGGTTTGGCATATGAACATGAACAGGTCTGTATCTCTAGACGGTGAAGTTACTACTGCGATCGAGGTATCGAGTACGAGTGGCCGCTACAGCGACCAATCTTTCACTCTGCTCATGAACCAGGACCCTGAGGTCAAATCCTCTGAGATAAGTGGCCTCGCGAGCGACCTGAACGCCTTCGAAGCCCGAATGCTCGGACGCGCTCATGATCTCGAGGGAGAATTTGATGATGCGGCCACGGAGTTCACGGAGATCATCAAGTGGGACATATCCACTCTGAACGCTGAAGACTTGGCGACGTGGATGGACGTGACCTCCAGTATTCGGTTCTGCGCAGCGATCACAGAGGAGTGGTCCGACTACGTCAAGGAGTACAAGCAGGAACGCCTGCGCATCATCAATCGCTGGAACGAGGAAGCTCCGGGGCTCGCGAAGGGGTTGGACGAGGCCCCGCCGAGTTTTTCGTTCATATGGGAGGCTTCACCTGCGGAAGAGGCCGAAGCTGCGCTTGCCGCGCTGAAGGCCGAACTCCAAGGCCAGGAAGAAACTGCTTTTCAGGCCCTGGATACACGAGGCAGCGAACTCTCCGACGACCTCAGTAACGGACCGACCCCTGAAAGCGTCCAACGCCTTATTAGTGAGGGCTACATTACATGGTCCTACTTCAATCTCGGGGGTGACGTCGAAGCTATGCCTATCGACGTTGATCCAGAGGAAATGGTCGACGAACTTATCGATTACATCGACGATCCAGAAGGCTACGAGGGAGATATATCTGAGATCATCGTCCTGCTTAACAACATGGGCGTCGTGGCGATGGACAAACAGGAAAACGGCGGCACGCTTTCATCTTCGGAAATCGAATTTTTGACAAATTTCTATGATTCTCTTGAAGAAGCTGGAAGTCGCCACTCGATGCCCTCGGGAGTTCTCACTATTGCCAACCTTATTGCGCAGCAGAAAGGCATTGGTGATGATGTCGCCGAGCAACTTCTGGGAGCTCTCGGTAATGGGATCCTTGTTCTCTCTGATGAAAGTCTTATAGGTAACTACGACCACCTCCCGCAGAGCATTAAAGATGTCGTGGAAGGGTTTGGGAATAATGATGAAGTCGTAGGCAGAGAATGGATGGAAGAAGCGAGTATTCTTTCTGAGATGATGGGGTCCTCCATTCCAGGTTTGCAGGGGGGTGAGCAGTTCTCTGTAAACCTTACCCAAACGATTGCCCATGCCCTGGACGTAGCGAACCCAGAATCAGATATGTTCTTGTCCTCAGGGCAGCTTGAAATTCTGCTCGATGTATCCACCCGCAACGAGGACGCGAACCATGCGATTCTCACTGGTGATGGCCCTTATGGGCACCCCGCGCACGGCTTGGACACAGAGATGACACTCCGTGGCTTGTACACACATGACTGGCCGGACGACTCGACCGCTATTACTGGGCTTACGGACTGGATCTGGCAACAGGCAGACGGAGAGCAACACGAGAAAATTCAGGCAGCGGAGGCCGCAGTGGGCCTCATCGAGACACTCGCAGAAAAAGAGGGCGAGGATTTTAAGAATACGGGAATAGCTGTAGAGGACAATCCGAATGCTGCGATAACTGAATTGAACCCGATCTTGGCCGAGAGCCTTAGCAGGATCTTCTTCACCCACATTGATAGCTTCGGTATCTCCTGGACTGGGGACCACAACGAAGGGTCAGTGGTAGGGGACAGGGCTGAGAATCTTCCTCTCTTTGAAGGAGAAGATGTAGCACTTTTTCTCGATGAGGGATCCCGGCAGAACTACCTGCAGCTTTTGATGGCCAACGACGAGGTCGCTCCTAACGTACTTCTTGCTGTGGTCGATCATGAACAAAAGACGCTGGGAGCTTCGATTTTTGATGGATCATACAGCCCTGGAGAATATAGTAACGAATCTGGAAGATTGCACGGTCTGGTTGATGGTGCAATGCTTGCCGAGATTGATTCAAGGGCAGAAGAAGCAGGTATTTCTTTTGAGGAAGCCAAGAAACAAGTGCAGGCAAAGTGGGAGACTGCCTATAAGGTTATGGCCGAACTTACTTCGGGTTCCCTTGGCTCTATTCCTGGCCCCGCGGGTGATGTCCTGGGGACCGGCGCAGGAGTTGTCGGTGCTCTCTTTGAGGAGCCGATGAAGGATTATATTAGCGATAAGGTTGAAGAGGAGATGCAGGGCTATGAAGAGAGATTTGATCAAGGAGAATCCATAGCTTCCCGACTTACGGGAGGGGAAGATGAAGCCAGGTGGCACATCGAACTCCAACTCGCCCATGTTCTCATAAGAGAAGGGGTCATTAATTTGGAGGACCTTGAGGGGGCTGGCGTCCTGGTAGACGATGCTGATGGGAGTCCGATGCTTCCTGCGTCGCCTGATGAATGGGAATTCGGGCATGCTGATAAAAGGAACAATATGCGCGATGTAATCGAAAATATCCCCAGCTCCGGCCTTTCGTCGAACGAGGTAAATGAATTGATCGACGAATACGTGCAGTACTATCTTGATAGTTTCAATCCGGCCCCGAGGTGACATTATCGATGCTTGGGTGGATTCTTCCTCGAGGAGTATGGTTATCTGGACGGGTGGTCTAACTTCTCTGGTTGCCCGGGAGGGTATGCGGTGTTGAATTTTCGAAGAAAAAAAATGAGAACTCGAATGATCCTCGCTCTGTGTGGTGTATTTCTGGCCATATTTGGCGGGTTGGCCATCATTTATTATTCTGGCGCCGAAAATCCGGACCCGGTTGTCGACCACCAAACTTCTGAGGATCTGGGTGTGCGCGGTGCGGTAGAAGTTTCGGGTATCAGGGGTATTGAGGATGTTGTCCCTGATATCGAACAGGATATTCTGCGACTGGTCATGGCTCAGGGTTCTGTGGTTGCAGTAACCCCTCAAGGGGCAGTGGGCATCGATCCTCGCAGTGGATCCGAGCGCTGGAGCTACCAAGTGTCCGGTTCGGAAGTTGCCGTGGGTTTCCCTGCTGGAGCTGAGTCTGTGCTGGTTATGTATAAGGAGGGAGGTGTTTTTCAAGACCGGATAAACGAAGTAGTCCTATCTCCCGGGACCGGTGAAGTGGAATACAGTTCCACGTTTGCTGATCCTGGTGCTTCCGTTGGCATGCAGGAGTTGGTGGGTCTTGGATTCACCGACACGAGAATCATGGTCAATGATCAGGTGGCTGGTCATGATCGCGCAGACGAAGGGGAAGAGCTCTGGAGTGTCGATCCGGGTGAGTACTGCGGGGAGGGAGAAATTTCCCGTGAAGACTTCGATGTCGCTTCTGACTCCTATCACGTCTACATTTCAGTTTTGTGTGCCGCGGATTCCGAGATGCACTTGGTGGCGCTGAGTCCGAGGCAGGGCGACATTGAATGGCAGCAGAATTTCAGCGCTGAGGGCCGGGAGTCCCCGTCGCAGATTGACATAGTGGGTTATGGATCTCATGAACATCCGGTTTCCCGTGCGCTCAGTGGAGAGCTGGGTTCCGACTATCTTTATGTGGATGACAGGACTGGGAGCATTAATACTCCACGCCTGTACGAACTTGAATCCATGAACGGTCGTTTTCCCGATCCTTCAGATACTCAGGAGCAGGCGCCGAGCACCCTGGTGATTGGCAGCCAAGAAAGAATTGACATGCTGGTGACATACTTGGCAGCCAACATGCTGGAGGAGCGGGGAGACGTATCGATAGATGACTTCGATGAGGACGTTCTCTCCAGAGAAGAGGACGGCTCCCTGCGACTGACTGACGATCTGGTCGTGCTGTCGAGCCTTCACGCTCGGAATCTGATACTGGAAACCTTGGCCCAGGCATGATCGTCTGATCGTGCAGGTCGCCCCGTGGCTGTCCGAGGACAGCGGGGCCCCCTTTGGCAAAGACGTCATCGACGACTCGCTGCTGATCGACGGTGAGCTCGTGCAGAACCCCCGACAGGGGGAATCGGAGGGGACGGGTACGTCGGCGTCCTGGGGGGAAGCACTGGAAGAGGCCTTCCCCTAGTGGGACGGCGGCGCGCGGCCGCCGCCCCACCGGGTCCCCCTCCCGGGATCAGGCCTCGGAGCCGAACAGGTCCAGGAACTCACAGGCGAAGGCCGCCGCGTGGGCGGCGGCGACCGGCTGCCAGAAGTCGTCGGCGTCCTCGGTCTTGCCGCTGAGCAGGTCGGATATCCCCCGGACCACCAGCGAGTGGGTCCCGGAGGCCAGGTAGGCGCTGCGCAGGAAGCCGTAGCCCTCCATCTCCACGGCGACCGCGTCCCCGCAGTGCCGGCGCAGGCGCTCGGCGGTGAGCGCGTCCCTGGCCGCGACGACCTTGTTCCCGGCGGCCACCGGTTTGACGAAGGCCCGGGGCGGTTCGGGCGGCGGCGCGGTCAGGACCCGCTTCGTCCACTCCTGGCGGAACACCACGTCCATGGCCCGCTGCACCGCCGCGTGCGACGGGGCCGCCGTCCTGGCCCGCGACCGGAAGCCCTCCCCGTCCTCCTTGCCCGTCTCGTAGTCGTAGATGGCGTCGGCCACCACCACGTCGCCGAGCCGCACGTCCTTGACGCCTCCGGCCACCCCCACGAACAGGATCACCTCGGGGGAGAAGGCCGTGCGCGCCCTCTCCAGGGACACGCCCGCGTCCACGTTGCCCGGTCCCACCTGCGCCAGGGCGACCCGGCGGGAGCGCGTGGACCCGTGCAGCGTGCCGATCCGGTACAGCGTGCCGTTCTCGCCGTGCTCGCCGAAGGGTTCGGACAGGTGCGCGGCCACCGCCGCGTACTCGCTCGCGATCGCGGTGACCACCACCGCGTCCGCCACCGGGCCGTCCGCACGCGCCCTCCGGCCCCCGTCCCGCTCGGACGGATCCGGAGCGGTCGTGGCGTGGTTGTTGATGTCGCCCGACCCGAAGGTGCTGCCCGAGAAGCTGTGCCGCCCCCCGTGGAAGGTGGCGCCGCTGTTGCCGTCGTTCATCGCCCCGCCCCAGCCCTGGTGTTCTCCGCCGCGGTGCCCGGGACGGTGCCCGGTCCGCCGGGACCGCCACCGCCGTGCCACTCGTCCGGACCCGGTGCGGTGCGGTTGTTGATGTCGCCCGATCCGAAGGTGCTGCCAGAGAAGCTGTGCCGCCCTCCGTGGAAGGTGGCGCCGTAGGTGTTGATGTTCTGGATGACGCGGGCGACCTGTTCGGTGTCGTAGCCCTCCTCACGCAGCACGTCCCGGACGCAGACGAGCACCTTCTCCGGGATGGCCCTGGTGACGCGGCGGACGTCGTGGCTCTGGAACAACTGCCGCAGCTCGTCCGTGGCCGCCCGTTCCCGGATGCCCGTCCGCGGGGCGTAGTCGAAGAACTCCCCGTGCTCCTGCGCCCATGCGTAGGCCTCGTCGTCCTCGCGGAGCCTGCGCCGGGACTCGCTTGAGGCCAGTATCTCGGCCGCGTTGGTCTGGAGGTCCCGCGGGAGCGCGAGGAGGGACCGCCAGATCAGGGAGCCGATCTCCCGGATCTCCTCTCCCGTCTCCAGGGGACCGGACGGGACCTGGTACGCGGGCGAGACAGGGGGCATCACCAGCGTCTCCCCCTCGACGTGGAGAAGCCCCTCCTGCGCGACCAGCCGTACGAAGACCGTCACGACGACCTGGCTGTCCCACATGCCGACCCCGACCTCCAGGAAGTGCCGGGCCCGTTCGTGGGAGACGTCGACGAAGTCCTTCACGCGTTCGGGCCGCAGCCGTGCGGGCTTTCCCTCCACCATCGACCGGGCCACCTCGCGGGCGCTGTCCTGTCGTACCCCGGGCAGGAAGACGCAGTCCGCCACCTCGACCTCCCGGCGGGTGCTGTTGGACAGCCCCTCCGCCTCGCCGAGCCGCGGAAGCTCCTGCCTCAGCCGGTCGTAGGCGCGCTCCACCAGGGCGCTTCCCGCCACGCGCCGTGCCTGCTCGGTATCGGCGTGCCCGTTCACGTGTGCGGCCTGCGCGGGAAGGAGCTTGAGCGTCAACGGCCAGGAGTGGAAGGGGACCCCGGCACCGACGAAGGGCGTGAAACCGCTGTGGAAGCCCACCGGCACGTCTCCCGCACCGCTGCCCCCGGAGGGCGTGCCCGCCTGGCTTCGGATACGCCGGAGCGCCGTGTTGGTCTGCGCCCGCACCCAGCAGCCGATGACGACGCCGCCCACGACGAGGATCAGGACGGCCAGCCAGGAGGGCATGACCAGTCCCAGGACGACCCGCCCCTGTTCCTCGTAGGGCTCGAACGACGTGCCGGACGCTCCGTACGGATCCCCCACCAGGCTCGTGCCGCTGCCGAAGAACCTCCAGAGGAAGACGGCGCCGTAGAGCAGGAGGGCGATGACGATGGAGCCGGCGAACCAGGCCAGGCATCCCAGCTGGGCCACACGGGCACGGGACACCACTCCGGAGCGGGCCGCTGTCCCCACGACGACGACCAGGAGCAGGGTGGACAGGCCGACGGGAGCGTTCAGCAGGCTGAGCACGGCGCACATGCCCACGAACCACCATCCCGCGGTGACGCGGACCTCCCGGGCCCTCCTGCACTCCCCGACGACCTGGACGGCCTTCAGGCCGGGCTCCCGGGAGGGCGTTCGCCTGGGGCGGTCCACGGTCTCACCGAGGACGTCGGCGCGGAAGGCGGCGTCGGTCCACGCCGCGCTCCGCAGACGGGAGGTGGAGTCGTAGCCGGGGGCGCCCGCCGTCCTCTCGACCCTCGACACGGGGGTGGACCGCTCGTCTGGTCCGACTTGTGGTTCGGTCACGGTGAACTCCTTCGGACACCGGTCCCCGGCGGGGTACGGCGGGGCGGTGTCGTGTGCAGGGGGCTGGGGGTCGCGGGCGGCGGATGTCGCCGCCACCCGGGGCTCCTCCCGGTCGCGGGCTGGGGCCGAGGGCCCTCAGGAGTCCAGGGAGGGCGTGTCGCCGGGGACCCGCGCGGAGTCCCAGGCGGTGTCGAAGATCCGTAGGGCGAAGTCGTACAGCTCACCTGGTCGGTGCGCGACGATACACGGCGAGTGACGCCCGTGTTCGGCACTTCGGTACAGCGTGATGAAGGCGACGTCGTCGGTGGCGACGACCCGGTAGAGGTTCGGCAGGTCGTAGAAGCGGATCTCGGTGTTCTCCCCCTCCCTCGACGCCTGGCTCAGGTAGTGGAAGTTGGCGAGCACCTGTTCGGAGAGCAGTCCGGGGCTGAACCCGGGGTCGACGGAGATCAGCTCCCCCTCCCTGCGCTCCAGCCAGTTGCCCCCGGGGCCGGGGGAGTGGGGGTCGGGCAGGAGAACCCGGACGGAGTCCGGCGGCCGTCCTCCACCGCTCCACAACGGCGTGAAGCCGTCCCGGGTGAGTTCGTTCCCCCGCCCGACCATGACGCGCAGCCGGCGAGCCCGGCCGATCTCGGCGGAGAGCTCGGACTTCGCGTCGTCCTGGTGCCGGTGGACCCGCAGGGCGCCGAGGCCGCTGAGGCGGGAGAGCGCCGCCAGGAGCCACCAGCGGACCCGCCGGGACAGCAGCCATCCCAGCCCGACGGTGGCGGCGGTCGCCGCCAGGGAGCTGGTGACTCCGAGCGTGAACTCCGTCAAGGCGTGCTCCTCGCGTGCGTTCCGGCGGTCCGTGGCGTCCCGGAGACTTTTATAGTCAAGTTGACCATAAGGGAGACACCGATTTTGGTCAAGTGGACCTTTAGTAGGGTTGGTGGGATGACTTCCAGCGCAGCGCCCGCGACGCCCAGGTTTCCGGTCTCCGTGACCGTCGACCTCGTCATATTCACCGTGCGCGACGACGCCCTGCACGTGCTGCTCGTGGAACGGGGCAAGGAGCCCTTCCTCGGCCGCGGCGCACTGCCCGGCGGGTACGTCCGCCCGGAGGAGAGCCTGGACGAGGCGGCCCTGCGCGAACTGTGCGAGGAGACCGGGCTGGACGGGCGCAAGCTGCACCTGGCGCAGCTGCGGGCCTACGGCGACCCCGGCCGCGACCCGAGGGGACGGGTCGTCACCGTGGCCTACCTGGCCCTGGGGCCGGACCTGCCCGCGCCCGTCGCGGGGACCGACGCCGCCGACGCCGTCTGGACTCCGGTCGAGGAGGCCCTCGGCCCGGACTTCGGCCTGTCCTTCGACCACGGCCGGATCCTGGCGGACGCGGTCGAGGAGGCGCGCTCCCGGCTGGAGTACACCACCGTGGCCGCGGGTTTTTGCCGGGAACCCTTCACCATCAGCGACCTGCGCAGGGTGTACGAGGTGATCTGGGGCATCGCCCTGGACCCCAGCAACTTCCGCCGCAAGGTCACCAGGACGGCGGGCTTCGTCGAACCCACGGGGGAGCGGCGCACGGCGGAGGCGGGCCGCCCCGCGGCCCTGTACCGCTTCGGCGGAGCCCGGGAGCTGTACCCGCCGCTCCTGCGCTCCGGGGACGTCGCCGGAGCGGGGGAGCGCACCGGGGCCGGGTGACGTGCGGCGGTCGCCGGGCCCGGGAGCGCTCGCCGGGCCCGGGCTTCCGTCCCCGCGGGCGGGGTAGTCGGTCCGTATGGACGCGACTCCTCAGCAACAGGGCTCACAGGCAGCCCTGCCCACCGTCACCAGCCTGTCCGAGCTCGCCGACCTCGTCTCCGGCCACGACCGCCTCTACCTGCGCTACTCGGGCGGCCCCGAGCAGGACCGCCACATCGTGAGCAAGGACTACGAGAGCGAGCTCGAACTCCCCGGGCTCTCGGTCACCATCCTCACCCCGGAGTCCTGGTGGACCCGCCCCCTGGAGGACTGGCTCTCCCGCCAGGTGCGCAAGTACGCCTCACTGGTCGAGGAGGACCCGGACCGGGTGGGATGGGTGCTCCAGGGCGACACCGTCGGCCACGGCCCCGACCACGAGCCGCTGCTGGACCGGGTGCGGCCGGTCGCCTACCTCTCCGAGGCCGTGATGGAGGAGGCCCAGAGCAGGTACCGGCAGCGTTTCGAGGCGGGCAGGAAGCCGACGGACCCGTAGCGTCCGCTCCCGGGGCCGCCTCCCCGGCGGGGCGCCGGGGTCCGCCGGACCGCCCCGGGCGTTTCGGCCCCTGGGGTGGAATCGGATTCGGTCTCCGTGGTTGGCTTCGGGGTATGTTCGCTATCACCGCAGCACGCTTCGCGCCCGAGGACCCCGTCTCCGCCCTGGAGGCGGGTGAACGACCCGACCCCGAACCCCGCGAGGGGTGGACGACCGTCGACGTCAAAGCCGCGTCCCTCAACCACCACGACCTGTGGAGCCTGCGCGGCGTCGGGCTCAGCGAGAAGCGCCTGCCCATGATCCTGGGCTGTGACGCGGCCGGGGTGGACGAGGACGGCAACGAGGTCATCGTGCACGGGGTCGTCGGCGACCCGGCGGCCGGGGGAGGCAACGAGACGCGCGACCCCCGCCGATCGCTGCTCTCGGAGGTCCACGACGGCACCTTCGCCGAGAAGGTCCTGGTGCCCCGCGGCAACCTGGTGCCCAAGCCGCGGGAGCTGTCCTTCGAGGAGGCCGCCTGCCTGCCCACCGCGTGGCTCACCGCCTACAGCATGCTCTTCGGCAAGGCCGACCTGCGGCCGGGCTCCACGGTGCTCGTGCAGGGCGCCGGGGGCGGCGTGGCCGCCGCGCTCATCCGGCTGGCGTCCCAGGTCGGCCACCGGGTCTACGCCACCAGCCGCAGCGAGGAGAAGCGGACCAGGGCCCTCTCCCTGGGCGCCCACGCCGCGCTGCCCACGGGTGAGCGGCTGCCCGAGAGGGTGGACGCCGTCTTCGACTCGGTCGGCCAGGCCACGTGGGCGCACTCGCTGCGTTCCCTGAAGCCGGGCGGCGCCGTCATCACCTGCGGCGCGACCAGCGGCGACGCGCCTCCGGCCGAGCTCAACCGGGTGTTCTTCCTCCAGCTGCGGGTCATCGGCTCCACCATGGGCACCCGGGAGGAGCTGGCCGCCCTGACCCGGATGTGCGTGCGCACCGGCGTGCGGCCCGAGATCGACCGGGTGCTGCCCCTGACGCGGGCCGAGGAGGGCTTCCGGGCGATGGCCGAGGGGGAGCAGTTCGGCAAGATCGTCTTCACGGTCTGAGCCGACCGCCGTACACACGGGGGCCGGGGCACCCAGAATCCGCCCAGGGTGCCCCGGCCCCTTCCGGTCCGCGTCCGCCCGGCGACCGCCGGGCGGACGCGGACCGGAGTGCGCGCCAGCCGCTACTCGTCGTCCTCGTCCTCGTCGCGGCGGCGCTTCTTCTTGCCGTCCCGGCCCGGGCGCAGCAGCGCCTCGGCCAGGGCCAGCACCGTCTCCTCCAGGGAGGCGAACCGCTTGGTGATGTCGTCGTGCGAGTTCTCGACCGCCTCGGTGACGGTCTCCTCCAGCTCGTGCCGGTCCGGACGCTGCTTCAGCTCGCGCAGCACCGGGGCCACGGCCGAGGTGACGTGCTCGTCGATCTCGTCCAGCTTGCCGGTGTGGTCCAGCTGGGGCCGCTCCACCAGCTCGCTCAGGCGGCGGTGCAGCTCGCTGACCTCCATGGTCTGCGGCAGCTGGTTGAGCCGCTGGTTGAGCGCCTCCAGCCGGTCGTCGAGGGCCTCCATGCGGCCGTCCACGCCCTCGAAGTGCCCGCTGACGCCCTCGAACTGGCCCTCGACCCCGTTGACCCGGCCGTCCAGGCCGTCCAGGCGGCCGTTGACACCGTCCATCCGGCCGTCGATGCGGTCGAGCTTGCCCTCGACGCCCTCGAAGCTTCCCTCGAAGTGCCCCTCGAAGGTGTCGAAGCGGTCGGTGAGGCGGCCCAGCTCGTGGTCCACCTTGCCGGTGATCTGCGCCAGGTGGGTGTCCACCTTGCCGGTCAGCGCCTCACGCTGGCGCTCCAGCCGCTCGTCCAACGCCGTCCGGTGCGCCTCCACCTGTCCGGTGAGCGACTCGGTCAGCGCCCGGGAGCGCTCCTCGGAATCGGCGGCGAGCCGGTCGCCGCTCTCCTGGACGAACGTCCGCAGCTCGGCGAAGTCGGCGGTGACGCGCTCGGCGTCCTCGGCGATCCGGGCGCCCAGGGCGTCGGTGCGCTCGGTCACCGCCTCGCGCAGGCGCTCGGAGGCGGCCTCGGCCTGCTCCCGGCTCTCGGTGCGGCCCAGCTCCATCTGCTCGTTGAGCTCGGCCAGGCGCTGGCGCAGGTGGGTGCGCAGCTCGGTGAGCGAGGACTCGTGCTCCTCGCGGAGCTTGGCGAGCACACCGGTGACGTCGGCGACCGCGGCGGTGGTCTCGGCGTTGTTCTCCTCGGCCTGGGTGCTGAGGTAGCCGACGCTCTCGGCGAGCTTGGCGGCGAGGGCCTCGTGGCGCTCGCCGGAGGAGGTGGACAGGGCGCCCAGCTCCTCGGCCAGGGCGGCGGTGCGCTCGCCCAGCTCGCCGGTGTTCTCCTGCAGGCGCGACAGCAGCGTCTCGTGCTGCTCGGCGGTGCGCTCCTCCATCGAGGTGCGCAGCCGCTCGGTGCGCTCCTCCACGAGCGTGCGCAGCTCGCCGGCGGTCTCCTCCACCCTGGCCGTGACGGTCTCGCCCAGCCGGGTGTCGGCGGCGGCGAGGGCCTCGCGGCTCTCGCTGACGGCGGTGGTGAGGCTCTCGCGGCTCGCGGCCACGGCCTCGGCCAGCTCGGTGCGTCCCTCGGCCAGGGCCTCGGAGATCTCGGTCCGCCCGCTGGCCAGGGCCTCGGCCAGCTCGGCGCGGCTCTCGCCGACCACGGTGGTGAGGGCCTCGTGGCGGCTCTCGGAGGACTCCGAGAGCGCGGACAGCGACGCCTGCACGGCCTCGGTCTTGGCGGTGAGGGAGGCGAGGGCGGTGTCGAGGGCGTCCAGGCGGGCGCCGAACGTCTCGCTCAGCCCGTCCAGGCGGGCGCCGAGGGTCTCGTCCAGCCCGTTCAGACGGGTGTCGAGGGCCCCGTCCAGCTCGTTGAGGCGCTCGCCGAGCCCGGTGACCTGCTCGGCGGTGCGGTTGCCCGTCTCGGCCATCCGCTGGAGGCGCGTGAGCGCGGTGTCCAGGTGACCGGCGATGCGGTGGGTGTCCGCGCGCAGGGAGGGCAGGTCCGACAGGGGCTTGACCTGCTGGCCGACGACCTCGATGTGCTCGGCGAGGGTCTCGGCCCACTCCGGCGGGCGGGCGAGGAACTCGTCGATGCGGCCGTTGACCGTGGCGACCGACTCGGTGAGGGCGGTGAGCTCGCGCTCGCGCAGCTCGCGGAGCAGCCACTCCATGCCCTCCAGGCGCTGGCGCATCTCCTCGCTGACGGCGCCCTGCGACTTCTGCTCGGAGACGTGCTCCTGGGCGGCCTGGGAGAGCAGGTCGCGCATCCGGTCGGAGATCCCCGCCTGACCTCCCCCGTTGAGGAAGTTGTGATTGGTCTGTTCCACCGAGGTGCTCCTTATTTTTCTGGCGCTCCCGTACCCGTCCGGGGGAGTGGACGGTGGGCTTCCGGACGGCTCGGGTTCTCGATGGTCCCCGGGCGGGCGGCGCTCCCGCGTCAGTACGGCCCCATCGTCACTGGAGTGTTACTCAGCGTATACACATGAGGCAAGGTCCATGCTCCGGCTGAACCGCGGGGGGCGGATCAACAATCATGGCCTTCCGGGTGAATCCATGAGAAGGGAAAGAATTCGCGCCGCCAGTTTAACGACACGTGCCCCTTCTTCCCCAGGTGACCGCCAAAGATCTGGGTGGGGAAGGTAACGATCTGGCCCGATGTCGTGATCCGAGGCCTCAGAGTACACTCCAGCCCCCTCGTCCCCGGTTGTCCACAGGCGTGCGCGGGCCCTCGTGGACCGGTCACGGAGGAAGGGACACTCGGACACGGGGGCGGTGCACCAGCCCGACGGCGGCGCCGGGCGCCCCCGAATCCGGCCCAGGCCGACGCCTCCGCTACCCGCCAGCCCTCCGCCGGGCCTGGGGACGACCCGTCGGGCCTGTGGACGGCGGGCCGCGTTCGGCCCCTCCACGGGCTCCGGTCCCGGGCGCGGCCCCGCCTCCTGGTCCCGACCCGGCCCTATCCCCGGCCCCGCTCCCGCTCCGGGTCGCCGACCTCGCGGCACAGCAGGCAGAAGGGCCGCTCGCCGATCCGCGTGAGCACGACCGTCACCGACTCCGGGCCGGACGCGCGCAGGTCCCGGCGCAGCTTCTCGGTGTCCACCGCCGACCCCCGCTTCTTGACGGTCACCGTCCCGGCGTTGAGGCCGCGCACCGCCGAGCGCAGCCGCTTCAGCGAGAACGGCAGCACCTCCACCACCTCCAGCACCCGCCACAGCGGGGAGAGCACCGCGGTGTCCGCCGTGAAGTACGCGATCCGTTCGTCCAACAGGGCGCCGTCCACCCGCGCCGCCGCCTCCGCCACCAGGTGTGAGCGCACCACGGCCGGGTCCGGGTCGTACAGGTAGCGGCGGGCCGCCGCCACCGGCGCCGGGCCCAGACCGGGGTCGGCGTCCAGGTGCGCCACCGCGCCCTCGCGGGCGAGCAGCCCCTCGCGCTCGTGCAGCACCGTCGCCCGGCGCCGCGGCCCGTCGGCCAGTGCGCCGAACCACAGCGCGGTCTCCTTCAGCTCCCCGTCCACCGAGATCCACTCGGCCGCGGCCGCCTCGGGCAGCGCCTCGTGCGGGATGCCCGGCGCGGCCTTGAGGCAGGCCGCCTCCGCCCCCGCGGCCAGGTCCACGGCCACGTCCCACGGCGGGGAGTAGGCCGAGGGGTCGAACACCCGGCCGCGTCCGCCCCGCCGGGCGGGGTCGCAGAACAGCAGGGGGTACCGGCCGGGCCCGGTTTCGCGGACGTCGCCCTCGCGGACCCGGGCCAGCCCGGACAGGCCCAGGGCCTCGATGTTGGCGCGCGCCACCGCCACCGTGAGCGGGTCGGCGTCCACGCCCTCCACCGGAACGCCGCGCCCGGCCAGGGCCAGCAGGTCCGCGCCGACCCCGCAGCACAGGTCGCCCGCGGTGGCGCCGTCGGGGACCCGCCCCGGCGACCCGACCGTCCCGGACGCCCCCGGCGAGCGGGCGGAGAGGGCCACCCGGGCCACGCGTTCGGCCCGGTAGTCGGCCACCGCGCGCCGGGTGGACTGCTCCAGCCCGTGGGGGGTGAAGAACATCCGCTCCGCGAGGTCGCCGAACTTGGCCCGCCCGCGCTCGCGCAGGGAGACCTGGGTCAGGACGGCGTTTACCAGCTCGGATACGGGTAGACCGGGGTCGAGGGCCGCCACGCGCGGATCACCGCGCAGCAGCGAGGCCGCGGCGAGCTGGTCCCGGGCGGCGGCCTTCGGGTCCACCCCCGCCAGGACCTCCCGGCCCGCGTCGGTGAGCAGGGCCTCGAAGGCGGACACGCGCATGGGTTCTCCCCGGCGTCGAAGAGCGGTGTGCGGGCGCGACCGTGCCCTTTGCCCCGCCGGGAGGGCGGGCCCCGGGGGGACTCCCTGACCGGGGTCACGGTCACATTTCCATTCTGGCACTCTCGGGGGTAGAGTGCTAACCGCGACGAGGCCGGTCTGGCACCCGCGACGACAGGCCGCCGTGGTCGCCCCTTTTTCGTAGCCGGTCCGTGCACCAGTGCGGGCCGAAATCAGTACACCAAAACCTTGAAGGGGGAGGTCACACCGTGTCGACCGCCACCAAGACCGTGCTGAAGCCGCTCGAGGACCGCGTCGTGGTCCGGACTCTGGAGGCCGAGCAGACCACCGCTTCCGGTCTGGTCATCCCGGACACCGCCAAGGAGAAGCCCCAGGAGGGCGAGGTCCTGGCCGTGGGCCCGGGCCGCTGGGACGACGAGGGTGACAAGCGCATCCCGCTGGACGTGAAGGTCGGCGACGTCGTTCTCTACAGCAAGTACGGCGGCACCGAGGTCAAGTACGACGGCGAGGAGTACCTGGTGCTCTCCGCCCGCGACCTTCTCGCTGTCGTCGAGAAGTAGGTCTCGACGGGGCCCGCTCCGCCGGGCCCGGAGCCATTCGCATCCCGCACCGGTCGGCGCACAGCCGGGCGGGCGGGATGCCCGCTTTCGACCAGCCTGAAGAGGAAGCACCCACATGCCGAAGATCCTGGAGTTCGAGGACGACGCACGTCGCGCCCTCGAGCGGGGCGTCGACCGCCTCGCCAACGCCGTCAAGGTGACGCTCGGCCCGCGCGGCCGCAACGTCGTCATCGACAAGAAGTTCGGCGCCCCCACCATCACGAACGACGGCGTGACCGTCGCCCGTGAGGTCGAGCTGGACGACCCCTACGAGAACCTGGGCGCCCAGCTGGTCAAGGAGGTCGCCACCAAGACCAACGACGCCGCCGGTGACGGCACCACCACCGCGACCGTCCTCGCCCAGGCCCTCGTCCGCGAGGGGCTGCGCAGCGTGGCCGCCGGCGCCTCCCCGATGTCCCTGAAGAAGGGCATCGACGCCGCCGCCGCCAAGGTGTCGCAGGTCCTCCTGGAGCGCGCCCGCCCCGTCGAGGAGCGCGCGGACATCGCCTACGTCGCCACCAACTCCGCCCAGGACGCCCAGATCGGCGACCTGATCGCCGAGGCGTTCGACAAGGTCGGCAAGGACGGCGTCATCACGGTGGAGGAGGCCCCGACCTTCGGTCTGGACCTGGACTTCACCGAGGGCCTCCAGTTCGACAAGGGCTACGTCTCGCCCTACTTCGTCACCGACGGCGACCGCCAGGAGGCGGTGCTGGAGGACGCGCTGATCCTGATCAACCAGGGCAAGATCAGCAGCCTCAACGACCTGCTGCCCGTGCTGGAGAAGGTCGTCCAGAGCAAGAAGCCCCTGCTCATCATCGCCGAGGACATCGACGGTGACGCCCTGGGCGCCCTGGTGCTCAACAAGATCCGCGGCACCCTCAACGTCGCCGCGGTCAAGGCGCCCGGCTTCGGCGAGCGCCGCAAGGCCATGCTCCAGGACATCGCGGTCCTCACCGGCGGCCAGGTCGTCGCCGAGGAGGTCGGCCTGACCCTGGAGAACGTGGACCTCGACACCCTGGGCAGCGCCCGCCGCATCACGATCACCAAGGACGCCACCACCATCGTGGACGGCGGCGGCGAGCAGTCCGAGGTCGAGGACCGCGTCCGCCAGATCCGCAAGGAGATCGAGGCGAGCGACTCCGACTGGGACCGCGAGAAGCTCCAGGAGCGCCTGGCCAAGCTCGCGGGCGGCGTCTCCGTCCTGCGCGTGGGTGCCGCCACGGAGGTGGAGCTCAAGGAGAAGAAGCACCGCCTGGAGGACGCCATCTCGGCGACCCGCGCGGCCATCGAGGAGGGCATCGTCGCCGGTGGCGGCGCCTCCCTGGTGCACGCCTCCAAGGTCCTGAGCGCGGACGACCTCGGCCTGACGGGCGACGAGGCCACCGGTGTGGCGATCGTGCGCCGCGCCCTGGTCGAGCCCGCCCGGTGGATCGCGGAGAACGCGGGCGCCGAGGGCTACGTGGTCACCCACCGCATCTCGGAGCTGGAGGTCGGCCACGGCTACAACGCCGCGACCGGTACCTACGGCGACCTGACCTCGCAGGGCATCCTCGACCCGGTCAAGGTGTCCCGCTCCGCCGTCCAGAACGCCGCCTCCATCGCGGGCATGCTGCTGACCACCGAGGTCCTGGTGGTGGACAAGCCCGAGGACGACGAGGACGACGGCCACGGGCACGGCCACAGCCACTAGGCACGGTTGCCGGACCGCGGCCCGGGGGGCCGCGGTCGTCGGCACGCGGCCGCCGGGGTGTGTGCCTGTCGGACACGGCCCGGCGCCGACGGGGGCGGAGCGGTTGCTCCGCCCCCGCGCAATATCACGCACGTCACATGTTTCCGTCGGCGGCACAGACGTTTTCGGGTGAATTTCCCGAAACGTGACCATTCTGTAGTTGTCGATCGGAGCGGTTGAGTCCCGCGATGGGGGCATCATTCCTAGCGTGACGGTGACGGATGCAGGCGCCCGGGGGCAGCGGGACCACACGGGGTTGAACCATCTGGGATCGCTGGCGGTCCGGGGGGACGACGGGGCGATGGACTCGCTGCTGCGCGAGGTCCGCCCCATGGTGGTCAGGTACTGCCGTGCCCGCCTCGCCCGGGTCTCGGGGCTGGCCCACTACTCCGACGACGTGGCCCAGGAGGTGTGTATCGCCCTGCTCTCGGCGATACCGCGCTACCAGGACCGGGGCCGCCCCTTCGCGGCCTTCGTGTTCGGCATAGCGGCCCACAAGGTGGCCGACACCCTGCGCGGAGCCGGCAGGGTCGAGACGGTGCCCACCGACTCCGTGCCCGAGCGCCCCGACGAGGGCCCGGGGCCCGAGGAGTCGGCGGTGCGGGTGATCGAGGCCCAGCGAGCCCGGGAGCTTCTCGACGAGCTGCCGGAACAACAGCGCAAACTGCTGGTCATGAGGGTGATCGCAGGACTTACGGCGGATGAGACGGGACATGTTCTTGGAATGTCGGCGGGAGCGGTACGGGTTGCCCAGCACCGAGCTATTGCTCGGCTTCGGCAGGTGGCCGTGGCGAACCGCCTCGTCCCCTGAGCACACCGGACGCCCCCGGCCCGGACGCCGCCGGTGCCCCGACCGCCCCCGGGTGCGCGGCTACTACTGCCGTGCCCTCGGCCCGACGGGCTACCTCCGGCCCTAGCGGGCCGGCCGGGACCGTCGCCCGCCACCACCCCCGGCGGACGCCACGCCTCCCCTTCCGGCGGGGCGAGAGGGGCTGCGCAAACCGTGAGTCTGGTCACTTTCGGGCCGGGGTGACGGGTCAAACACCCCGTTCCACCGGGGGAGCCCGGGACCACGACCTAGGATGAAACGACACGCGAGGGCGAGACCGCGCAGGTGTGCCGGGAAAGCGGAGGTTGTGTCATGGGCCAGAGCCAGGAGTACAGCGACTACGGGGACAAACTCCTTCCCCCCGGACTGACCTACGACGATGTCCTGCTGGTCCCGGCCTACTCCGATCTCCAGCCGGGCGAGGTCGACACCACCAGCCGACTGTCCCGCAACCTCACGCTGCGGATCCCGCTGCTCTCCGCGGCGATGGACACCGTGACCGAGGCCCGCATGGCCGTGGCCATGGCCCGCCAGGGCGGCGCGGGCGTCCTGCACCGCAACCTCTCCGTCGAGGAGCAGGCCAGCCAGGTCGACCTGGTCAAGCGCTCCGAGGCGGGCATGGTCACCGACCCGGTCACCTGCCAGCCCGAGGACACCCTCGCCGAGGTCGAGCGGCTGTGCGCCCACTACCGGATCTCCGGCGTGCCCGTCACCGACCGCGCCGGGACCCTGGTCGGCATCGTCACCAACCGGGACATGCGCTTCGAGAGCGACCGCGACCGCCTGGTCCGCGACGTCATGACCACGGAGAACCTGGTCACCGCTCCCGTGGGCGTCAGCCGCGAGCAGGCCTTCGACCTGCTGCGCAAGCACAAGGTCGAGAAGCTGCCGCTGGTCGACGGCCAGAACCGGCTGCGCGGCCTGATCACCGTCAAGGACTTCATCAAGAGCGAGCAGTACCCCGACGCCACCAAGGACGCCGACGGCCGCCTCGTCGTCGGCGGTGCCGTGGGTGTGGGCGCCGAGGCCGAGGAGCGCGCCAAGCGGCTCGTGGAGGCCGGTGTCGACTTCATCGTCGTGGACACCGCCCACGGCCACTCCGCGGGGCTCGCGGACATGATCGCCAAGCTCAAGGCCAACTCGCGCGCCGACATCGTCGCGGGCAACATCGCCACCCGGGCCGGGGCGCAGCTGCTCATCGACGCCGGAGCCGACGCCGTCAAGGTCGGCGTGGGCCCGGGCTCCATCTGCACCACGCGGGTCGTGGCCGGTGTGGGCGCCCCGCAGCTCACCGCCATCCTGGAGGCCGCCAAGGCGTGCGGCCCGGCGGGCGTCCCGCTCATCGCCGACGGCGGACTCCAGTACTCCGGCGAGATCGCCAAGGCCATCGCGGCCGGCGCCAGCACCGTGATGCTCGGCAGCCTGCTCGCGGGGGTGGAGGAGAGCCCCGGCGAGCTGATCTTCATCAACGGCAAGCAGTTCAAGGCCTACCGGGGCATGGGCTCGCTCGGTGCCATGCGCGGCCGGTCCTTCTCCAAGGACCGCTACGCGCAGGCCGACGTGTCCTCCGAGGACAAGCTGGTCCCCGAGGGCATCGAGGGCCAGGTGCCCTTCCGCGGCCCGCTCCAGGCGGTCGCCCACCAGCTCGTCGGCGGCCTCCACCAGTCCATGTGGTACGCCGGGACCCGTACGGTGACCGAGCTGCGCGAGCGCGGCCAGCTGATGCGCATCACCAGCGCCGGACTGCGCGAGAGCCACCCGCACGACATCAAGATGACGGTCGAGGCGCCCAACTACAACGCGCGCTGACGTGGTGCGCGGGCGGTCCGGCGCCGCCCGCGCTCGGGGTCGGTAGACTCACGGCGGCAGGAAACGCGCCGGTAGACCGTCCGGTGAGGCACGTCAGAGGGGATCGAAACGTTGGCTCAGGTGGAGATCGGGCTGGGCAAGAACGGACGCCGGGCCTATGAGCTCGACGAGATCGGGATCGTGCCTGCCCGGCGGACGCGGGACCCGGAGGAGGTGTCCATCGCCTGGCAGATCGACGCCTACCGGTTCGAGACCCCGCTGGTGGTCAGCCCCATGGACAGCGTGGCCTCGCCCCGGACCGTCGTGGCCGTGGGCGAGCAGGGCGGCCTCGGCGTGCTCGACCTCGAGGGGCTCTGGACCCGCTACGAGGACCCCGAGCCGCTGCTCCAGGAGATCCGCGAGCTCGACGACGTCGCCGCCACCCAGCGGCTCCAGGAGATCTACGCGGCGCCCATCCAGGAGGAGCTGATCGGCCGCCGGATCGAGGAGATCCGCGACGCGGGCCTGGTCACCGCCGCCCGGCTGTCGCCGCAGCGCACCGCCCAGTACCACAAGGCCGTCGTCGACGCGGGTGTGGACATCTTCGTGATCCGCGGCACCACGGTGTCGGCCGAGCACGTGTCCGGCCGCGCCGAGCCGCTCAACCTCAAGCAGTTCATCCACGAGCTGGACGTGCCGGTCGTGGTCGGCGGCTGCGCGACCTACACCGCGGCCCTGCACCTGATGCGCACCGGCGCGGCGGGCGTCCTGGTCGGCTTCGGCGGCGGCTCGGGGCACACCACCCGCTCCGTGCTGGGCGTGGCCGTGCCGATGGCCAGCGCCGTGGGCGACGTGGCCGCGGCCCGCCGCGACTACCTGGACGAGTCCGGCGGCCGCTACGTGCACGTCATCGCCGACGGCGGCATGACCGGCAGCGGCGACATCGCCAAGGCCCTGGCCTGCGGCGCCGACGCCGTCATGGTGGGCTCCCCGCTCGCGCGCGCCACCGAGGCGCCCGGCGGCGGCTACCACTGGGGCAGCGAGGCGCACCACAACGAGCTGCCGCGCGGTGAGCGCGTCCACGTCGGCACGATCGGCGACCTGAAGTCGATCCTGCACGGCCCGGCCTCCACCAGCGACGGTTCCATGAACCTCATGGGTGCTCTTCGTCGCACGATGGCCACCTCCGGCTACACCGACCTCAAGGAGTTCCAGCGGGTCGAGGTCGTGGTCAACCCGCACCACTAGGTGCGTGTTCGTCCAGGACACGGACCCGTGGAGGGCCGCGCCGGTCTTTCCGGCGCGGCCCTTCGCGTGTGCGGACCCGCCGGGCGGCGGGGCCCCGTACCCGAGGGCGCCGGGCACGAGGAGTCCTCGGTCGCGTACTTTGGTTCCGGCGTGATGTGGAATTGACGTTTCCTTGACGATGTGGAGTGCCGATGGGTGAGCGACGTGCGTCCGGGGCCGGGGAGCGCCGGAGTCGTGGCCCGCTGGTCGCCGTCTGCGTGACGCTGGCGGTGTGCCTGCTGCTGACCGGGGGAGTGGTGGTCCTGGTCAACCGGGTCTCCAGCGCGTTCAACGACTGGTCGCCGCCCAGCGCCTCCGGGGTGGAGCCGCCGGCGGGCACGATCCAGACCCCGCCCCACGACGAGCTCACCGCTCCGCCGGAGCCCGCGGACGTGGCCCCCGAGGAGGGCTCCGCGCCCGAGGAGGCGGGCGCCGACGAGCGGCAGCGACCGGCCGCCCCGGACCTGCGCCCCAGCTCCGAGTGGCTCGACCGGGCCTCGGAGGCGACCGGCATTCCGCGCCGGGCCCTGGAGGGGTACGCGGGCGCGCAGCTGGTGGTCGCCCGGGACCAGCCCTCGTGCCGCCTGTCCTGGCCGACCCTGGCCGGGATCGGGTACGTCGAGTCGCACCACGGCACCTACGCCGGGGGCGAGATCGGTGAGGACGGGAACACGACCGTCGACATCGTCGGCATCCCGCTGGACGGCACCAACCGGACCCGGGCCATCCCGGACACCGACGGCGGCCGGTACGACGGCGACACCGAGTGGGACCGGGCGATCGGCCCGATGCAGTTCATCCCGCACACGTGGGAGCTGTGGGGCGACTCCCCGTCCGGCGCCGACCCCGACCCGCACAACATCGACGACGCCGCGCTCTCCGCGGCCCGGTACCTGTGCGCGGACGGCCGCGACCTGACCGTCGCCGCCGACTGGGAGTCCGCGATCCTGGAGTACAACCGCTCCGACGAGTACGTCGCCGACGTCCTGGCCTACGCGCACGCCTACGCCGACGCGGCCTGACCAGGCGGCCGCCCCCCGCGGGCGGGGCCCTCTCCGGCCCGCCCGAGGGGGCGCTCCGCCGCCCCGGGATCCGTCCACAGGCGGCACGACGGGCTGTGCGCGGGGGCGGCCGCCGTGGTCTCCTGGAACGAGGGGCCCGGCGTCCGCCCCCGCCGGTTGTGCCCGCCCCTCTCCGGGCGGGGCGCTCCGCGGGGCGGGCCGGGCGAGCGGGGTGCGGCCGATGCCGGGCGCTCGGCAACTCCCCGTGACACGCCGGTGCCGGACGCCCGGTGTGCCCGCCGCCCCCGGTTAGCCTGGGGCCCTCTCGGATGGACACGGGCCCGGGGCGGGTATGCGCCTGGGAGGAATCCCATCGAGACGGAGGAGACGGATGGCTACCACCTGGCTGGGACCGAAGGGGCGCACCGCGGCGCTCGCGTCGATGGCCGACGAGGAACTCGACGTCCTCGTGGTCGGGGGAGGCATCGTCGGGGCGGGCATCGCCCTGGACGCGGTCTCGCGCGGACTGTCCACGGCACTGGTCGAGGCGCGCGACTTCGCGTCGGGCACCTCCAGCCGGTCCAGCAAGCTCATCCACGGCGGCCTGCGCTACCTGGAGCAGTTCGACTTCGAGCTCGTCCGCGAGGCGCTCCACGAACGCGGCCTGCTCCTCACCACCATCGCCCCGCACCTGGTCCGCCCGGTGCCCTTCCTGTTCCCCTTCTCCCACCACTGGGAGCGGGCCTACATCGGCGCGGGCGTCACGCTCTACGACGTCCTCGCCATGAGTTCGCGCAACAACCGCGGCCTGCCCACGCACCGCCACCTGACCAGGTCCGGAGCGCTGCGGGTCTTCCCCGCGCTCAAGCGCAGCGCCCTGGCCGGGGCCATCCAGTACTGGGACTGCCAGGTGGACGACGCCCGCTTCGTCACCAGCGTGCTGCGCACCGCCGCCGGCCTGGGGGCGAAGATCGCCTCCCGCGCCCAGGCGGTCGGTTTCCTGCGCGAGGGCGAGCACGTCGTCGGCGCCACCGTCGCCGACCTGGAGGGCGGCGGGGAGCGGCGCGTCCGCGCCCGCCAGGTGGTCAACGCCGCCGGGGTGTGGACCGACGACATCCAGGAGATGGTCGGCGGCCGGGGCCAGATCCACGTCAGCGCCTCCAAGGGCGTCCACCTCGTGGTGCCGCGCGACCGCATCCAGGCCTCCTCCGGGATGATCCTGCGGACCGAGAAGAGCGTCCTGTTCGTCATCCCGTGGGGCCGCCACTGGATCATCGGCACCACCGACACCGCCTGGGACCTGGACAAGGAGAACCCCGCGGCCAGCCGGGCCGACATCGACTACGTCCTCGACCACGTCAACCAGGTCCTGCGCACGCCCCTGGGCAGGGACGACGTGGAGGGCGTGTACGCGGGCCTGCGCCCGCTGCTGTCGGGGGAGTCGGAGGAGACCTCCAAGCTCTCCCGCGAGCACACGGTGGCCCACCCCGTGCCCGGCCTGGTCCTCATCGCCGGGGGCAAGTACACCACCTACCGCGTGATGGCCAAGGACGCGGTGGACGCGGTCGCGCACGGCCTGGGCAACGGGATCCCGGCCTCGGTCACCGACAAGCTGCCCCTGGTGGGCGCGGACGGCTACTGGGCGCTGTACAACCAGCGCCACCGGCTGGCCCGCGACTCCGGGCTGCACGTCTCCCGTGTCACCCACCTGCTGCGCCGCTACGGCTCCTCGGTCCACGACCTGCTCGACCTGATCCGGGAGCGCCCCGACCTCGGCAGACCGCTCGCGCACGCCGAGGACTACCTGCGCGCCGAGATCGTCTACGCGGCCGAGGCCGAGGGGGCCCGCCACCTGGAGGACGTCCTGTCACGGCGCACCCGGATCTCCTTCGAGACCTGGGACCGGGGCATCGCCGCCGCCGAGGAGGCCGCCGAACTGCTCGCCGGCCCGCTGGAGTGGGACGAGGAGCAGGTCGGGCGCGAGGTCGAGTACTACCGCAAGGGGATCGAGGCCGAGCGCTCGGCGCAGGAGCAGGACACCGACCAGGAGGCGGACGCGGTCCAGCACGGCGCCCCGGAGATCGTCCCCGAGGCCGCCATCACGCGTCCGTGAGCGCGGGGCGCGGGCCCGCCGCCCCGGGGGACCCCGCGCCCGCTACGCTCGGTCGCATGTGGCGATTCGTACGCAAACCAGCCAGGGTGCCGCGTCGGGGCGCCGACATCGGGGCGCACCTGGTACCGGAGGCCTTCGGCGTCGACCCGGTCCTGCGGTCGGCGTGCGAGGCCGTCCGTGAGGGCGACCTCGAAGCCGGCACGTCCCTGCTCGTGGAGAGCCGCGAGGACCCCGAGACCCGCGTGCTGCGGGTCGAGGCGCTGGCCAGGGCCGCCGCGGGCCTGCCCGAGGAGGTCGCCGAGCTCATGGACGCCGGTGCCGACCAGGCCGACACCCTGCTCTGGCTGGGCCACACGCTGCTGGCCCGCGCCCTGGTCCGGCCCTCCTGGGGGACCCGGGCCGACGAGAAGGCCGCCTCCGCCGCCCTGCACGAGGCGGGGGAGACCCTGGAGGCCGCCGCGCGGCTGCGCCCCGACGACGCGGCGCCCTGGGCGGGGCTCCAGACCGCCGCGATGGGGCTGGGCGCGGACCGGGAGGACAAGGACAGGATCTGGGGCGAGATCACCGCCCGGGCGCCCCACCTGTTCCCCGCCCACATGGTCCGCACGCGCACCCTGTCGGCCGCCCGGGGCGGCAGCGCCGAGGAGATGTTCGCGTTCGCGGGCGCCGCCGCCGACACCGCGCCCGCGGGCAGCCCCCTGCCGTCCGTGCTCGCCCTCGCCCACGCCGAACACGTGCGCACGGAGCAGAAGCGCCTGCTCGCCGAGGGCAGCGCCCCCTACATCGTGGACATGGCCCTGGGCCGCCTGCACGGGGAGTCGGTCCAGGAGCTGTTCGCCCTCGGGCAGGCGTGGGCCGCCGAGGCGGTGCCGCACCCGCGCGACGCCCAGGCCCACCACCTGTTCGGGTGGGCCTTCCACCGGGCCGGCATGGAGGAGGCGGCGCGCTGGCACCTGACCGCCGCGGGAACCGTGCGGTGCGACACGCCCTGGTCCTTCTTCGGCCCCGCCCACACCGAACTGATCCGCGCGATGGCCGAACTGGGGGTCGACCCGGGCCGGTGATCCGAGGATCCGAAGGCGGCCTGAGTAGCGCTACTCAGGCGCCGACGGCGCGCGCCGGGCAGTCTGGGGACATGAACCGCTCTCCCGCCCCCGCCTCGCGCACGGTCCTGCTCGCCGTGGCCGCGGCCCTCGCCGCCACCGCCCTGGCCCACCTCGCCGGGTGGGCCGTCGCCCAGGCCATGGACGCGGCCCACACGACACCCGACGCCAACATCGGCGCGGGGATGGCCCTGCTGCTCCTGCCCCTCCCCCTCGCCCCGGTCCTGGCCTGGCCCCTGCTGCGGGCCGTCCGCCTGCCCCGACCGGGGGTCACGGCGCTGGTCGGCGCTCCCGTGTACCTGGTGCTGGCCGTCGGGGTGTGGCTCCTGTGGTCCGGCAACATCGACCGCGTGCCACGGGACTCGCCCCTGTACCCCGTGGCGGAATCCGTGTGGACCCTGGTCGCCGGCAACGCGGTCTCCCTCGGGATCGCGCTGGTCACCGCGGCGCTGCTCCTCCGCCTCCGGCCCGCCCGCGCCGTCCGCTCCTGAGCGCGCACGCGCCCCGACGCCCGAAAAGCCCTCGCCACGGCGGTGAGGGCTCGGCCACAATGCACGGGTGCTACTGACGATCACGACCACGGCGAACCCGGCGACGGACCTCGGTTTCCTGCTGCACAAGCACCCCGACAGGGCGCAGAGCTTCGAGCAGTCGTTCGGCACCGCCCACGTCTTCTACCCCGAGGCCACCGAGCAGCGCTGCACCGCGGCGCTGATGCTCGACGTCGACGCGCAGGCGCTGCTGCGTACGCGCACGTCGGTGAGCACACCCGACTTCGCGCTGGCCCAGTACGTCAACGACCGCCCGTACGCGACGTCGTCGCTGTTCACGGTGGCGCTGGGGCGGGTGATGCGCTCCGCGCTCAGGGGGGACTGCAGGCAGCGCCCCGAGCTGGCGCGCACGCCGATCCCGCTGGAGCTGCGCATGCCCGCGGTCCCCTGCCGGGGCGGCTCCCAGCGCGCCCGCGCGCTGTTCGAGCCCCTGGGCTGGACGGTGGAGGCCGAACCGGTCCCGCTCGACCCCGGGCTGCCCGGCTGGGGCGACTCCCACTACCTGTCGCTCACCCTCACCGGCACCGTGCGCCTGTCCGAGGCGCTCAGCCACCTGTACGTGCTGCTGCCGGCCCTGGACGGCAACAAGCACTACTGGGTGGACCGGAGCGAGGTGGACAAGCTGCTGCGGGCCGGCGGGCTCGTCGGGACCACCGGGGCTGACGGGACCGCTGAGACCCAGGGGACCGACACGACCGACGTGTCCGCCGAGACCGGCTGGCTCGCCGGGCACCCCGAACGCGCCTGGATCGTCCGCCGCTACCTCAACCGCCGCGACGGCTACGTGCGGACCGCGCTGGCCCGCCTGGCCGAGGCCGACGGCCTGGCCGGGGACGAGGAGGGCGACGACCCCGGCGTCGAGGAGGCCCCCGCCGCGCCGCCCCGGGAGGAGCGCGCCCCCGGCCTGGCCGAACAGCGGGCCGGTGCGGTCATGGCGGTGCTGGACGCCGAGAACGCCACCAGCGTCATCGACCTGGGCTGCGGCGCCGGACAGCTGCTCACGCGCCTGGTCCGCGAACGCTCCCTGGAGCGGATCACCGGTGTGGACGTCAGCGTCGTCAGCCTCGAACGCGCCCACCGCAGGGTGTGCGGGGGCTGCGATCCGGGCGGGCGCGGCCGCCACCGGCCCCTGTTCACCGACACCGCCTCGGCCCGCGGCCGCGGGGACGAGCGGCGACCGAGGCCGGAGCTGGTCGTGGGCTCGGTCGTCTACCGCGACAAGCGGTTCGAGGGCTACGACGCCGCCGTCCTCATGGAGGTGGTCGAGCACATCGACCCCTCGCGGCTGCCCGCGATGGAGGAGAGCGTGTTCGGCTCCGCCCGGCCCCGCGTCGTCGTGGTCACCACGCCCAACGCCGAGTACAACACCCACTACGAGGGGCTGGAGGAGGGCGCCCTCCGGCACAGCGACCACCGCTTCGAGTGGACGCGCGCCGAGTTCGCCCTGTGGGCGGACGGGGTCGCCGAGAAGTACGGCTACCGCGTCCGCTACCTGCCGGTCGGGCCCGAGCACCCCCGCACCGGCGCTCCGACCCAGATGGGAGTCTTCAACAGATGAGTACGACCGAGAGGACCGGGGTCGTCGAGCCGCGCGTGCTCGGCGTGCCCGAGATGGGGCTCGTCGTGCTGGTCGGGGTGTCCGGTTCGGGCAAGTCCACCTTCGCCGCCCGGCACTTCGCGCCCACCCAGGTGATCAGCTCCGACCACTGCCGCGGCCTGGTCAGCGACGACGAGAACGACCAGTCCGCCACCGCCGACGCGTTCGCGCTCCTGCACACCGTCGTGGACATCCGGCTGCGCCGGGGCCTGCTCGCCGTGGTCGACGCCACCAACGTGCAGAGCAGGGCCCGCAAGGAACTCGTACGCATCGCCAAGGACAACGACGTGCTGTCCACGGCCATCGTGCTCGACGTCCCCGAGGCCCTGGCCCGGGAGCGCAACCGGGACCGGTCCGACCGCGACTTCGGCGACCACGTCATCAGCCGCCAGCGGCGCGACCTGCGCCAGAGCCTCCGGCACCTGCGCAAGGAGGGGTTTCGCAAGGTGCACGTGCTCAAGGGGCCGGAGGAGGTCGAGGCCGCCACCGTCGAGCTGGAACGCGCCTGGCCCGACCGCAGGGAGCTCACCGGCCCCTTCGACATCATCGGTGACGTGCACGGCTGCCGCGAGGAGCTGGAGGAGCTGCTGGGCGTGCTCGGCTACGAGCTCTCCCGCGACGACCTGGGACGCCCGGTCGGCGCCCGCCACCCGCGGGGCCGCACGGCGGTGTTCGTCGGCGACCTCGTGGACCGGGGCCCCGACAGCCCCGGCGTCCTGCGCCTGGTCATGGGCATGGTCGCCGACGGCGACGCCCTCTGCGTGCCCGGCAACCACGAGAACAAGCTCGTCCGGGTGCTCAGGGGAGGAGAGGCCCGGCTCACGCACGGGCTCGCCGAGACCATGGAGCAGCTGGGTCGCGAGAGCGAGGAGTTCCGCAAGCGGGTGCTGGACTTCTGCGACGGACTGGTCAGCCACCTCGTCCTGGACGGGGGCGCGCTGGTCGTCGCGCACGCCGGGCTCAAGGAGGAGTACCACGGGCGGGCCTCCGGCCGGGTGCGCTCCTTCGCCCTGTACGGCCAGACCACCGGGGAGACCGACGAGTACGGGCTCCCCGTGCGGCTGCCGTGGGCGCGCGAGTACCGCGGCCGGGCCGCCGTGGTCTACGGGCACACGCCCATGGCCAAGGCCGAGTGGGTCAACAACACCCTCTGCCTGGACACCGGCTGCGTGTTCGGCGGCCGGCTCACCGCGCTGCGCTATCCCGAACGGGAGACCGTCGACGTGCGGGCCCGCCGCACCTGGTACGAGCCCGCCCGGCCGCTGTCGGACACGGCGGAGGAGGAGGCCGCGCGCCCCGACCCGGTCGTGGACGTCACCGACATCGGCGTCGGCGACGCCCGCACCGGCATGTTCGTGGAGACCGAGCACGGCCTGGTGCGCGCCGACGGCGGCAGCACCCTGGCCGCGCTGGAGGTCATGAGCCGGTTCGCGGTGGACCCGCGCTGGCTGCTCTACCTCCCGCCGACCATGGCGCCCGCGCCGACCTCGGCCGAGCCCGGGCTGCTGGAGCACCCGAGCGAGGCCTTCGCCTCCTTCCGGGGCTCGGGGATCGGCGAGGTCGTGTGCGAGGAGAAGCACATGGGGTCGCGGGCCGTGGCCGTGCTGTGCCGGGACGAGGCCGCCGCCGAGCGCCGGTTCGTGCCCGGTGAGCTGGGCACCGTCTACACCCGGACCGGACGGCCCTTCTTCTCCGACCCGGCCCTGCGGGCACGGGTCGTGGACCGGCTGCGGCGGGCGGTCACCGACGCCGGGCTGTGGGACCGGCTGGGCACCGACTGGGTCGCCCTGGACGGGGAGATGCTGCCGTGGTCGGCCAAGGCCCGGTCGCTGATCCGCGAGCAGTACGCGTCGGTGGGCGCCGCCGCCCGCGCGGCCCTGCCCGCCGCCGGTGCCGCGCTCGCCGCCGCGGCCGGGCGCGGCGTGCCGGTGGAGGGGCTGATCGACGGGGTCGCGCGCAGGACGGAGCAGACGGAGGAGTTCAGCCGGGTCTACCGGCGCTACTCGTGGGACACCGACGGCACCGCCGGACTCCGGTACGCGCCGTTCATGGTGCTGGCCTCCGAGGGACGCGAGTACGGGGACGCCGACCACCTGTGGCACATGGCGGTCGCCGAACGGCTCGCCGAGGCCGGCGGCCTGTTCCACCCCACCCGCTACCGGGTCGTGGACACCACCGATCCGGACGCGTGCGCCTCCGCAGCCGACTGGTGGACCGACATGGTCTCCGCCGGCGGCGAGGGGATGGTGGTCAAACCCCTCCTGGGCGCCCGGGCCACGGGCCGCAAGGGCCTGGCGCAGCCGGGGCTGAAGGTGCGCGGTCCCGAGTACCTGCGCATCGTCTACGGGCCCGACTACACCGACCCCGAGCGGATGGCGGTCCTCAAGGACCGCGACGTGGGCCGCAAGAGCGGGCTGGCCATGCGCGAGCACAAGCTGGGCCTGGAGGCGCTGGCCCGCCACGCCCGGCGCGAGCCGCTGTGGCGCGTGCACGAGCCGGTGTTCGCGGTGCTGGCCCTGGAGACGGTGCCGGTCGATCCCCGGCTGTGAGGGGGCGGCGGTCGCGCGCGGGCGCGGCCGGTGCGCGACCGCCGCCCCGTCCTCAGGCCGCGACGCGCTCCCGGACCACGGCCTCCAGCGCCTCCAGCACCCTGGCGAGGGGCGGCTGCGCGCGGCTGCCCCGCCGCACGCAGGTGATGAGCCGGCGCGAGGGCCGGGCCGACCCGGTCAGACGCACCCGCCGCACCGGGTGGTCGGGCGGGACCGGGGCCAGGCGCGGGATCAGGCACACACCGAACCCGTACGCGACCAGCGCGGAGATCGCGAACCACTCCCGGGCCTCGTGCGCGACGTGCGGCGTGAAGCCCGCCGCCGCGCACGAGGTGAGCAGGAGCCGGTACTGGTCGGCCCGTTCGGGTGAGGCGATCCACCGCTCGTGCGCGGCCTCGCCCAGGTGGGCGGCCCCCCGCGCGGCCAGGGGATGGGCCTCGGGCACCAGCAGGTCCTGCGGTTCGTCCAGAAGCGACCGCTGGTCGAAGCGCTCGTCGCCGGGCGGCGGGCTGTCCGCGGTGGGGATGAGCACCGCGAGGTCCGCGCGACCGCTGAGCAGCAGGGGGAAGCAGTGGTCGCTCTCCTCCTCGCTGACGTGCACGTCCAGGTCCGCGTGCTCGGTCCGGAGCCGTGCGAGGGCGGGGGCGACGAGTGCCGCCACGGCACTGGACACCCCGCAGATCCGCACCCGGCCCGCCGCGCCCTCGCGGTGGGCGGCGAGGTCGGCGCGTGCGCGCTCCCACTCGGCGAAGAGGGTGTCGGCGTGGCCGAGGAGGGTGTACGCGGCACCGGTGAGCCGGACCCGGCGCCCCTCCGCCTCCAGCAGGGGCACGCCCACATCACGCGCCAGGTGGCGGAGCTGCTGGGAGACGGTCGAGGGGGTCAGGTGCAGGGCCCGCGCGGTGGCGGTGACCGTGCCCTGGTCGCGCAGCACCCTCAGCGTCTGGAGACGTGGATCGATCATGTGGCGATTCAACACGGAACCGTGCGGAAGGATTCGATGGACACACAAGGAATCCGGCCGGACGCTGAGAGGTATGACGACTCCGAAGCGCTCCACGGGCCGGACCGACCCCCGCCGCACGGGCACCCTGTTCGCCCTCGGCAGCGTGTGCGGCGTCCAGTCCGGACAGGCCCTGGGCAAGTACCTGACGAGCCTGGCCGGCCCGGCGGGGACGGTCGTGCTCAGGCTCGGCTTCGCCGCCCTGTTCCTGCTGATCAGGCGGCCCCGACCGCCCCGGGGCCGGGCCCCGGTGCTCCTGGTCCTGGCGTGGGGCACGGCGGTCGCCGGGATGAACACCGTCTACCTCGCGCTCCAGCACCTGCCGCTGGGGGTCGCCGCCACGCTCCAGTTCGCCACGGGACCCCTGGCCCTGGCCCTGGTCGGTTCCCGCAGGCGGAGCCACGTCCTGTGGGCCCTCCTCGCGGGGTGCGGAGTCCTGTTCTTCCACGCGCCCGGAACCGACCCCCTGCCCCTGGCCGGGGTGCTCCTGGCGGTGGTCTCCGGGGTGTCCATGGGCTGCTACCTCCTGCTGAGCAGTGTGGCGGGCGCCCGGGACCGGGACGGCTCCCTGCTGGCGTGGGCGGTGCTGTGGGCCGCCGCGCTCTGGGCCCCCGCGGCGGTGCTGACCGGGCAGCCGCCGTGGGACCCCGGCCTGGTGCTCATGGGGGCGTTCCTCGCCCTGGTCTCCGCCGTACTGCCCTACCGTCTGGACTTCGCCGCGCTGCGCCGGCTCCCGCCGCGCACGATGGGAGTCCTGGTCAGCCTCGAACCCGTCGTGGGGGCACTCGCCGGCCTGGTCCTGCTCGGCGAGCGGCTGGCGGCCCCGCAGTGGCTCGCGGTGCTGTGCGTGGCAGGGGCCTCCGCCGGGGCCGTGGCCACGGCCCGGGAACCCGCCGCCGGGGACCGCCTTGGGCGATCCCACCACGGGCGAAGGCCCGCGGACTAGTCCGATCACACCAACGGCGTTCCGATTCGCCTCCTTTTCACGCCCCCTCTTTCGGTCGGACATCCGCGGGGGACATGATGTGCACGCCCCTGAACCCCCAGCCCCCTCCGGAGAAGATGTGTCCCCCAACCGACCCGGACGCCTGGTCGCGTCCACGTCCGCCGCGGCGGCGGTGCTCCTGGGCCTCGGGCTCACGTCCGCGCCGACCGCCCTCGCCGACACCGCCGCCCCGGTGGTCAGCGAGGTCTACGGCGGAGGCGGCAACAGCGGCGCGGACCTGCGCCACGACTTCGTCGAACTGGGCAACCCCACCGGCGAGGCGGTCTCCCTCGACGGCTGGAGCGTGCAGTACCTGCCCGCCAGCCCCAGGCCCGCCACCCGGGTACAGGTCACGGCCCTGAACGGCGAGATCGGCGCGGACGGGCACTACCTCGTGCGCCACGCGGCGGGCGCCGGGGGCGGCGTCGAACTCCCCGACCCCGACGCCACCGGCGGCACCAACATGTCCGCCACCTCCGGCACGGTCCTGCTCGTGCGGGGCACCGACCCCGTCACCTGCCGGACCGCCGCGGAGTGCGCCGCGGACGAGTCCGTCGCCGACCTCGTCGGCTACGGGGACGCCGTGGTCCACGAGGGCGCGCCCGCGCCCCGGCTGGGCAACACCACCTCCGCCTCGCGCGACGACGCCCTCTCCGACACCGGGGACAACGCGGCGGACTTCACGGCCGCGGCCCCCTCGCCCACCAACACCGCGGGCCAGACCCCCGGCGGGGGCGGGGCCGACCCCGAGGAGCCCGTCGAGCCCGGAGACCTGCGCGTCCACGACGTCCAGGGCACCACCCGCACCTCCCCCCACGCCGGACAGCAGGTCGAGGGCCTGCCCGGCGTGGTCACGGCGGTCAACCCCTTCGGCAGCGCACAGGGCTTCTGGTTCCAGGACACCGAGGGCGACGGCGACCCGCGCACCAGCGAGGGGCTGTTCGTCTTCACCGGGTCCACCACCCCGGACGTGGCCGTCGGGGACGAGGTCCTGGTCGCCGGACGGGTCAGCGAGTACCGGCCCGCCTCCGGGGCGCAGACCATCACCCAGCTGGACCGGGCCCGCTGGACCGTCCTGGCCTCGGGCCGGGCGGCCCCCGACCCGGTCCTGCTCGACGGGGACGCCCTCCCCGAGGCGTACGCGCCCAAGCCCGGCGGGGACGTCTCGGCCCTCGAACTGGAACCCGGCGAGTACGCCCTGGACTTCTGGGCCGCGCACGAGCACATGCTCGTCCGCGTGGAGGACGCGCCCGTCGTCGGCGCCACCGACGACTACTCCGCGCTCTGGGTGACCACCAAGCCCGGACAGAACCCCACCGTCAACGGCGGCACCCGCTACGGCTCCTACGACGACCCCAACTCCGGACGGGTCAAGATCGAGTCGCTGCTCGACCGCGACCGGCACCCGTTCCCCGAGGCCGACGTCGGCGACACCCTCGCCGGGGTCACCGAGGGCCCCGTCTACTACAGCCGCTTCGGCGGCTACCTCGTCCGCGCCACCACCCTGGGCGAGCACGTCCGGGGCGGCCTGGAGCGCACCGCCGTCCGCGACGCGCGGCGCCACGAGGTCAGCGTGGCCACCTACAACGTCGAGAACCTCGGCGGACAGGACGACCAGGCCAAGTACGACGCGCTGGCCGCCGGGATCGTCGAGTCCCTGAACTCGCCCGACATCATCGGCCTGGAGGAGATCCAGGACAACACCGGCCCGACCGACGACGGTGTCGTGGACGCCGACGTCACCCTGGACCGGCTGGTGGAGGCCGTCGAGGCGCACGGCGGACCCTCCTACGAGTGGCGGCAGATCAGCCCCGAGGACAAGCAGGACGGCGGACAGCCCGGCGGCAACATCCGCAACGCGTTCCTGTTCGACCCCGAGCGCGTGCAGTTCGTCGACCGCGAGGGCGGTGACGCCACCACCGCCGTGGAGGTCGTGGAGGGCGAGCGCGGCGCCGAGCTGTCGGTGTCCCCGGGCCGGATCAGCCCGCGGGACGGGGCCTGGGACTCCAGCCGCAAACCGCTGGTCGGCCACTTCCGCGCCCTGAACCGGGACGTGTACGTGGTCACCAACCACTTCAACTCCAAGGGCGGGGACGAGTCCCTGCACGGCGTCAACCAGCCGCCGCGGCGCACCAGCGAGACCCAGCGCCACGCCCAGGCCGCGCTCGTGCGCGACTTCGCCGAGGAGCTGCTGGCCGTGGACCCGCAGGCGAACCTGGTGGTCATGGGCGACCTGAACGACTTCCAGTTCTCCCGGACCCTGGAGATCCTCACCGCCGACGGGCCGCTGCACAACCCGATGGCGGACCTGCCCGAGGAGGAGCGCTACAACTACGTGTTCGACGGCAACTCCCAGGCGCTGGACCACATCCTGGTCAACCAGGCCCTCGCGGGCCGGGTCGACTACGGGATCGCGCGGATCAACTCCGAGTTCTCCGACCAGGTCAGCGACCACGACCCCCAGGTGCTGTGGCTGGACACCCGCCGCGCCACCCCGCCCGGGCGCCCCTGAGCCCGCCCGGTCCCCGGCGCCGCCGGGGACCGGGAGCCCGTACCGGGGCGCGGGAGCGGCCGGCCGGGAGGTCCGGCCGCTCCCGCGTTCGCGGGCGGGCCGTCAGCGCACGTCCCTGCGGCTGAGCACCGCCGCGGCGAGGACCCACAGGAGGAGGGTGAGCGCCGCCGCCGCGGACACGACGGCGGCCGCCGTCGGCAGGTCGACGGACCCCGCGTCGGCGACGGCCGTGCTGCCGAGGCTGAGTGACATGGTGACCAGGGCCTGGGGCAGGAGGTGGGAGACCACCCCGCCGCCCCCGGAGTAGAGGACACCGACCCCGGCGACGCAGCCCAGCAGGCCGAGGGCGACGGGCGCGGCGAAGGAGCGGACCAGCATCGACAGCAGGGACTGCAACGCGATGACGGGCAGGGCGGCGACGACGCCCAGCAGCGCCGCCGCGGTGCCCCGCCAGGGCAGCCAGCCGTCCAGCCCCAGGACGAGTCTCCCGCTCAGGACCACCAGCAGGAGCAGGACGGCCTGCATGACCGCGACCATCAGCGTGAGCGAGACGAGCTTGGCGCCGAGGATCGAGAGGGCCCGTGCGGGCGTGGCCATCAACAGGTTCCAGTTGTGGCCGCGGTGCTCCATGCGCCACGCGGCCGACGCCATCACCGCGATCCCCATCGACATGAACAGCATTCCGTAGAAGATCACGACCTGGGACCAGTAGGACGCCCAGCCGGAGGAGAGCGCCTCCTCGTTGGCGCCGTAGTTCACGGTTCCCGTGACGACCGCGAGCAGCGGCAGCACCACGGCCATGATCCACAGGGCCGAGCGGCGCAGCTTGGTGAGTTCGGCGAGGATCATCCCCATCACGCCTCCGTCCGGTCGAAGCGGCGGCTGACCGTGGCGAACAGGACCGCCACGAGGACCAGGAACGCGGCCAGCCAGCCGTACCCGGGGGTGATCGGGACGAAGCCGTCGTCGCCCATCCCCAGCGGGGAGACGACCGCGTAGTAGCCCCAGGGCAGTACCCGGGCCAGGAACGGCGGCATCAGCAGGGAGAACACCCCGCAGAACGCTCCGAGCAGCCCGACCGCCATCCCGACGAGCTGGTTCTCCACACGGGCGGCCAGCAGCACGTGCAGGCACAGGAGCGCCAGGTCCACCAGCAGCTGACAGGCCGCGTACTGGACCCACATGCCGGGGGACAGCGGCACGGTGATCCCGGCGACCAGGCCCGCGGCGACGATCAGGGCGGTCTGTACGGTCACGGCGACCGCCAGCAGGGGGCCCAGCACCGCGACCTTGGCGCGGCACAGTCTCCCGGGGCTGATCCCGGCCACCTGCGACAGCATCCAGCCCTGGCCCTGGTGTTCGATGTCGACCTGCCTGCTGGCCAGCACCGCGACCAGGAGGGGGGAGGTCATGGCCGCGATCAGGACGTGGCTCATGAACAGGCTCTCCCACGGCTGCGCGGCCGGGTCGCCAAAGCCCTCCCGGGCGGAGTCCGACATCAGGTTCATACAGCTCAGTGTGATGACGGCGGCCACCATGACCGCGCACACCGGCACGATCCTGAGCCTGCGCGCCTTGCGGACCTCAAGGCTCATCGCGGTCAGCGTCACAGCAGCCCCTCACGGCCGGTGAGGTCCATGAAGACCTCCTCCAGGGACTGCTGGACGCGCCGCACCCCGTGGATCGGCACGTCCTCGGCGACCAGCCGCCGCACGAGCGCGGCGGTGTCCTCGTCGCCGAACCCGGACAGGCGCACGCCCCGCTCCGCGCGCACGGCGGGGATGCCCAGGGCCAGGGCCCGGTCGGGTTCGGGGGTGTCCACGAGCAGGTCCGGCACACTGCGGTGGAACAGCTCGGTCCGGGTGCCCTGGAAGACCAGCCTGCCGCGGCCCAGGATGCCCAGCACCGAGGCCATCCTGTCGATCTCGTCGAGCAGGTGGCTGGAGACCATGACCGTGACGCCCTCCCCGGCCAGCGTGACCAGCAGTTCGCGGACCTCCTCGATGCCCGCCGGGTCCAGTCCGTTGGTGGGCTCGTCGAGGATGAGCAGGCGCGGCTCCCGGGCCAGGGCCATCGCGATGCCCAGGCGCTGCTTCATCCCCAGCGAGTACGCGCGGACGAGCTTGCCCATGTGCTCCTGGAGGCGCACGGTGGCGACCGCGCGGGAGACCTGCCGGTCGCTGAGCCCGAGCATCCGCTGGACGATCGCCATGTTCTCCCGCCCGGTCAGGTGGGCGTAGCCGGGAGGCGCCTCGATGAGGGAGCCGATCTCCCGCAGCAGGGCGGGGCGCGTGTCCCGGTTCATGGGCCGGCCGAAGACGGTGATCCCGCCCCGGGTGGGCCGGGCCAGCGCCAGCAGCATCTTCATGGTGGTGGACTTGCCCGACCCGTTGGGGCCCAGGAAGCCGTACACGCAGCCCTGCGGAACCCGCAGGTCGAGGCCGTCCACGACGGTGCGTGAACCGTAGGTCTTCGTCAGGTGGTGTGTGGTGATGACGTGGTCCATGGAACTCCTTCCACCGAGGAGCCTGCGGTGCCGGACCCGCGGAGGGCATCGTGCCGTGGGAGGGGAGACACGCTCCTACCGCGGTAGGAGGAGGGGACGCGGGGCGTCGGCAGGGGCGGGGCGGGCCCGCTCACGCCTCCCGGAGCAGGTCCTCGCGGTCCACGAGCCCGGCGCGGAACGCGAACAGCACGGCCTGTACCCGGTCGCGGGAGCCGGTCTTGGCCAGGACGTGGCCGACGTGGGTCTTCACCGTGGGCATGGACAGCACGAGGCGCTCGCAGATCTCCGTGTTCGTGTACCCCAGCGCCACGGCCACGAGGACCTCCTGTTCGCGCGGGGTCAGCGACTCGACGGCGCGGCGGGTGCCCCCGTCGAGCGGAGCCGGGCGGGAGGAGGGGCCGCCGAGCAGCGGGCGCACGTGCCCGAGCAGCCTGCGCGTGGAGCTGGCGGAGATGACGGAGTCGCCGCGGTGCACGGTACGCACGGCCTCCAGCAGTTCCTCGGGCGGGGTGTTCTTGAGCAGGAAGCCCGCGGCCCCGGCCTCGACGCCCTCGACCACGTACTCGTCGGTGTCGAAGGTGGTGAGGATGACGACGCGGCAGTCCGCCCCGGAGGAGACGAGGGAGCGTGTGGCGCTCAGCCCGTCCGTGCCGGGCATCTGGACGTCCATGAGCAGGACGTCGACGGGGTCGGCGCGCTGGCGGTCGACCGCCTCCGCCCCGTCGCCCGCCTCCCAGGCCACGGCCAGGTCCGGCTGGGAGTCGATGACCATCGCCATGCCCGCCGTGAACAGCACCTGGTCGTCGGCCAGCCCCACGCGGATCACGCCTCCCCCCAGGGGACCACCGCGCGCACCCGCCAGGTGCCGGTGGCGTCGTCGGCGCCGGCCTCCAGGGTGCCGCCGTGCAGGCCGACGCGCTCGCGCATGCCGACCAGGCCGTGGCCGAGGCCCCGCCGGTCGCCGCCGGGGACCGCTCCGGCGGGAGGGCCCGCGGGCACGGCCTCGCGGACGGAGTTGGCCACGACGGCCTCGACCCGCCCGGGCGACCACGTGAGCTCGACCCGCACGACCGAGGGGCCCGCGTGCTTCAACGCGTTGGCCAGGGACTCCTGCACGACGCGGTAGACCGTCAGGGACGCGGTCGCCGGCAGGGTCGACGGGGCGCCCGGGTCCGTCCGGCCGCCGCGCGGGGAGGGCGGGGACCCGTGCTGGACCAGGCGGATCCGCAGACCGGCGCGGCGGTACTCCTCGACGAGGGCGGGCAGGTCGCCCACCCCGGGCGCGGGGGCGGACCCGCGGTCCTCTCCGTCGCGCAGGACGCCCAGGAGCTGGTGCAGCTCCGACGCGGACTCGCGTCCCACCTGGGCGATGGTGGCCAGGGCGGCCACCGCGCGCGCCGGGTCGGCGCCCGCGGCGTAGCGGCCCCCGTCGGCCTGGGCGACGATGACGTTCAGCGAGTGCGCGAGGATGTCGTGCATCTCCCGGGCGATACGCGTCCGCTCGGCGAGCGCGGCCAGCCGCACCTCCTGGGCCCGCTCCCTCTCCAGCAGGCGGGCGTGCTCGACCACGCGGGCGAACTCCTCGCGGTTGCGTCGGCGGAACGTCCCGAGCAGGGAGAACAGCGCGACGGCCGTCCACGCCGAGACGACGCTGTTGAGGCGCAGCTCCGGGTCCGGGGAGAGGGCCTCCGGCGGGATGGACAGGATCGCCCAGGCCGCTCCGGCCAGGAGCAGGACGAAGCCGACGGCGCGCCACCGGCGGGGGAGTTCGGCCTGCGCCGTGTAGGAGGCGACCAGGGCGCTGATCCCCACCACCGCGGTGGGCTGGTCGAACCAGAGGATGTGGAGGGCCAGCAGGACCCCCAGCGCCGCCAGGCACGGCAGCGGGCGGGTGCGCCGCAGGGCCAGGGCGGCGCAGCACGCGGCGGCCAGGGCGGGGTGGGCCCAGGCCTCGGCGGTGCCGGGTCCGGGCACCGGCCGGGACACCACCGACAGGCCGAACCAGACCGCCGCCCAGAACGCGTCCACGGCGAGCACGTGGCCGCGGGCCCACAGCGTGGCGCGGTCCAGGAGGGTGCGCGCGGACAGGTCGCTCATCCCTCCACGATAGGAGCGCGCGGGCCGCGCGACCTCGTACCCCGGCATGAGACGGGGACGTCCGAAAGGCGGCTCCGGCACCCGGCGGCGCCGGCGGAGGGCGGAAGCGGGGGGAGTGGCGGTGCGACCGGCGGCGGTGTGCGACCGCGCCGGGGCCGGGGGACGACCGCCCCCGCCCCGGGCCGGTGCCTGGCGTGTCCACGGGCCCGCGCCCGGAGGGCGCCTATCCTGGGGAGCGTCCGCGACACGGCGGGCGCACTCCACCCAGGGAAGCGCAAGCATGAACGTACTGCTCACCGGTGGTGCCGGGTACATCGGCTCCCACACGGCGGTCGAACTCCTCGAGGCCGGGCACGGGGTCGTGGTCCTGGACGCCCTCTCCAACAGCCACGAGGAGGCGCTGCGACGCGTCGAGCGCATCACCGGGCGCACCGTCGCCTTCCACCGGGCGGACTGCGCCGACCCCGAGGCCGTGCGCCGGGTCTTCGCCGAGCACCGCGTCGACGCCGTCATCCACATGGCCGGGCTCAAGGCCGTGGGGGAGTCGGTGCGGCAGCCGCTGCGCTACTACCGCAACAACCTGGACGCCCTGTTCACGCTCGTCGAGGTGATGGACGAGCACGGCGTGCGCGACCTGGTGTTCAGCTCCTCGGCCACCGTCTACGGCGACCCCGAGCAGGTGCCGATCACCGAGGACAGCGCCCTGTCCGCCACCAACCCCTACGGCGCCACCAAGCTCTTCGCCGAGCGCGTCCTCCAGGACACGGCCGCCGCCGACCCGCGCTGGCGGATCACCGCCCTGCGCTACTTCAACCCCATCGGCGCCCACCCCAGCGGCCTGATCGGCGAGGACCCCCAGGGCGTCCCCAACAACCTCTTCCCCTACATCGCGCAGGTGGCCGCGGGCCGCCGCGAGCGGCTGAACGTGTTCGGCGACGACTACGACACCCCCGACGGCACCGGCGTGCGCGACTACCTGCACGTGGTGGACCTGGCCCAGGGGCACCTGGCCGCCGTGGACCGCCTCGCCGACGCCGCCGGGTACCGCGTGTACAACCTGGGCACCGGCCAGGGCACCTCCGTCCTGGAGGGCCTGCACGCCTTCGAGCGCGCCACCGGCGTGACCGTCCCGCACGCGGTGGTCGACCGCCGCCCCGGCGACATCGCCGTGTGCTTCGCCGACCCCTCCGCCGCCGCCCGGGACCTGGGCTGGAAGGCCGTGCGCACGGTGGACGAGGCCTGCCGCGACGCGTGGCGCTGGCAGTCGGCCAACCCCGCGGGCTTCGCGGTCTGAGGCCCCGCCGGGGTCCCCGGACGCCCCCGCGGTGCGGTGGTCCGCGGCGGGAGGGGCCCGGGGCCGCCGGCCGGCGGCCCCGGCGCGTGCCCGCCCGCCGTCCCCCGCGGTGCGGGCTGAGCCGGACCGCACACGCGCACCGGGCCCTGCGGGCGTGTGCAACGCCCTAGACTGGGCGGACATCCCTGTACTTCCTGCGGAAGGTCCTCCGTCGTGTCCGTTGGTGCTGAGAGCACGTTCGACACCGTTCTCGTCGTCGACTTCGGGGCGCAGTACGCGCAGCTGATCGCACGGCGCGTCCGCGAATGCCACGTGCACAGTGAGATCGTGCCCTCGACCATGCCCGTCGAGGAGATGCTCGCCAAGAAACCCAAGGCCATCATCCTCTCCGGCGGACCGTCGTCGGTCTACGCGGAGGGAGCCCCGAACCTGGGCCCCGAGCTGTTCGAGACCGGGGTGCCGACCTTCGGCATCTGCTACGGCTTCCAGGCGATGACCCGGGCCCTGGGCGGCACCGTCGCCAGGACCGACCTCAGCGAGTTCGGCCGCACCGAGCTGTCGGCCGTCACCGACTCGCTGCTGTTCGCCGGGATGCCCGCCGAGCAGCTGGTCTGGATGTCGCACGGCGACTCGGTGGTCGAGGCCCCCGAGGGCTTCGCCACGACCGCCAGCACGGCGGGGGCCCCGGTCGCCGCGTTCGAGCACACCGGCCGCAGCCTCTTCGGCGTCCAGTTCCACCCCGAGGTCCTGCACACCGAGCACGGCCAGGAGGTGCTGCGCCGCTTCCTCTACGAGGGCGCCGGGTGCCGCCCCACCTGGACGATGGTCAACATCGTCGAGGAGCAGCTGGAGCGCATCCGCGAGCAGATCGGCGACAAGCGCGTCATCTGCGCGCTGAGCGGCGGCGTGGACTCCGCCGTGGCCGGTGCCCTGGTGCAGCGCGCCGTCGGCGACCAGCTGACCTGCGTCTTCGTGGACCACGGCCTGCTGCGCAAGGGCGAGGCCGAGCAGGTGGAGAAGGACTTCGTCGCGATCACGGGCGCCAAGCTCAAGGTCGTGGACGCCGAGGAGCGGTTCCTGTCCGCCCTGGCGGGGATCTCCGACCCCGAGGAGAAGCGCAAGACCATCGGCCGCGAGTTCATCCGCGTGTTCGAGCAGGCGGCCCGCGAGGTCGTCGCCGAGAGCGGGGAGGCCGGCGCCGAGGTCGAGTTCCTGGTGCAGGGCACCCTCTACCCGGACGTGGTGGAGTCCGGCGGCGGCACCGGGACCGCCAACATCAAGTCCCACCACAACGTGGGCGGCCTGCCCGACGACCTTCAGTTCACGCTGGTGGAGCCGCTGCGCGAGCTGTTCAAGGACGAGGTGCGCAAGGTCGGCGAGGAGCTGGGCCTGCCCGCCGAGATGGTCTGGCGCCAGCCCTTCCCCGGTCCCGGCCTGGGCATCCGCATCATCGGCGAGGTCACCCGCGAGCGCCTGGAGATCCTGCGCGAGGCCGACGCGATCGCCCGCGAGGAGCTGACCCGCGCCGGGCTGGACCGCGACATCTGGCAGTGCCCGGTGGTGCTGCTCGCCGACGTGCGGTCGGTGGGCGTGCAGGGCGACGGGCGCACCTACGGCCACCCGGTCGTGCTGCGCCCGGTCAGCAGCGAGGACGCCATGACCGCCGACTGGTCGCGCGTGCCCTACGACGTGCTGGCCAGGATCTCCAACCGGATCACCAACGAGGTGCGCGAGATCAACCGGGTGACGCTGGACGTGACCAGCAAGCCCCCGGGCACCATCGAGTGGGAGTAGCCCCTCCCGGGGCCCGCCCCGGGAGGGCGGGCCTCCCCGAGACGGAAGGGCCCGGGGTGACGACGCGTCGTCACCCCGGGCCCTTCCGTCTCGGCGGGGCCGTTGCGGTCCGGACCCCGGCGGGGCCGGGCCGGACTCAGTCCACGATGTGCTCGATGTCGATCTCCGTGGCCTCCGCGCCCGGCCGGTGGTTCAGGACGAGCGTCCGCGGCTCCATGTCGTCGCGGAGTATGAACACCAGCTCGCCCCCCGCCGTGGCACCGGGGCCGATCCCGGCCGGGTCCCACAGCGGGGCCTCGACCTCCCGCACGGACGGCGCCTGGGCGCTGACGCGCTCCCCGGCGGTCGTCATGTGCTGTTCCGCGTGGTCGAACTCCAGCAGTTCGTTGCTGGCGTTGAACAGCTCCAGGTCCACCACGCAGTACTGTCCGGTCGACGGCAGCTGCGAGCGGATGTTGTGCTCGGTCAGGCCGCAGCTGACCCCGCTGACCCGGTACTGGACCATGCGGTCGGGCGAGGCGTTCGACATCCCGTCGGGCAGGGCGTCGGTCGCCCCCTCGTCGGAGCCCCCGGGGGCCTCGTCCCCGGGGGCGGGGTCCTGCGGCTCCTGGGCGGAGTCCGACTGCCCGGGGGTGTCGTCCCCGTTCCCGAAGAACGACCAGCCGTTGAGGTTGGCCAGCACGGCCACCATGGTGACCAGCACCGCCAGCAGCGCGACGGCGCCCAGCACCAGGGCCACGAACGTCCCCCTGCGCCGGTTCGGCGCGGCGGGCTGGTGCGGTGGCGGAGGCACCGGCGGAACGTAGGGCTGCGGGCCCCGTCGGCCGGTCTGCTGGTCGGCCGGGGGGACCATCGGGATCGGACCGGTCGAGGCCGGGTGCGGCGCCTGGGGAGGGCCGGGAGCGGGCCGGGGCTGCTGCACCGGGCCGCCGGGGGCCTGGCCGCCCTGCGCCTGGCTCCCGGGAGGGGGACCGGCGGGGTGGGCGGCCGGACGGCCCGGCGGGGGCCCCTGCGGGCGCGGGTAGTTGCCGGTCTGGTGCGCGGGCGGGGGCATGGGCGGCGCGCCCTGGTACTGGCCGGGCGCCGGGTGCCGCATGCCCGTCATGGTCTGGTGCGGCCCCTGCTGGGGGTGGTGCATGCCGGGCGGCATCGGGGGCAGCTTGGGCCGCCACGACTGGTGCAGCGCGTGGGAGACCATCTCGTTGGGGTTGGTGCTCTCCTCGCCGCCCGCCAGCTCCAGCAGCAGGTCCTGCGCGGTGGGGCGCCGGTTCGGCTCCTTGGCCAGCGCGCGCGTCACCAGGCGGTCCAGGGGGCTGACCAGGTTGCCGATCTGGGGTTCGGCGAACAGCACCCGCTTGCCCAGCGTCATGGCGTCGCCGTTGCCGAAGGGGTGGGTGCCGTTCCCGGCGAAGGCCACCAGGCACCCCCAGGCGAAGATGTCCGCCGAGGTGGTGACCTTCTCCTCCAGCAGCTGCTCGGGCGCCATCCAGCCGGGGCTGCCCATGACGATGCCGGTCTGGGTGTGGTTGGTGGCGGTGTTCATCGCGCGGGCGATGCCGAAGTCGATCACCCGGGGCCCCGAGAGGGACAGGAGCACGTTGGCGGGCTTGAGGTCGCGGTGGACCAGCCCGGTGCGGTGGATGGCGGCCAGGGCGGCCGCCACGCCCAGCGCGAAGCCGTGCAGCGTCGAGGAGTCCAGGGGACCGTTCTCGGCGATGTGCTCGGCCAGGGCGGTGCCCGCGATGTACTCGGTGACCATGTAGGGACGGTTCTCGAACGTCCCGTGGTCGAGCACCTTGGCGGTGCAGAAGGAGGCGACCTTGCGGGCGTTCTCCATCTCGTCGCGAAAGCGCGCCCGCGTCGCCTCGTCGAAGGCGAGCTCCGGGCGGATGACCTTGATGGCTACCTGGTTGTTGCGCTCGGGAGCGCTGCCCAGGTAGACGGTTCCCATGCCGCCGCTACCCAGCTTCCCGGACAGCACGTAGGGACCGATGGTGGCCGGATCCCCGGCGGCCAGCGGTTCCAGGTTCTTCGGGAGCCCATCCGACGGCAAGCGACCCTCCCCGACGGTGTCCAAACTCCGCCTTGCCCCAAGGTAGCGGTGTTTGTGCCCGGATTCCCACTCACGGGCCTGATTGGGCCGTTCTGGGGGCGGGCGGAAACTGACATGACAGTGGTGACGATCCCCGAACCGGGCCCGGGGTTCCCGTTTTCCTCTGACGGCGTACGCGCCGACGGGAGGCGGTGAACACACCGGCGCCCCCGGGGGGCTACGTGTTCACGCAAGGTGGGGGTTCCTTTACGATTGGGGACTCGTGACCGTTAATACCACCGTAACCGTGCGGGTCCCCGCGAAGGTGAACCTCCAGTTGGCGGTGGGGCCCAGACGCGAGGACGGGTTCCACGACCTCGTCAACGTGTTCCACGCCGTCTCGCTGTTCGATGAGGTTACCGTCAAGGCGGCCCCCTCGCGTCGACCGAGCCCGCCCGGCGGTGTCGGATCCGCCGCGGCGACGGTCTTCGCCGGGCTGACCGCCGGCGGTGCGCTGGGGTCCCACCTGGCCCGCGTGCCCCTGGACGGGTCCAACCTGGCCGCGCGCGCCGTGACCCTGCTGGCGGAGCGGACCGGCCGGGGCCTGCCGGTCACGGTCCACCTGGACAAGCACATCCCGGTGGCGGGCGGTATGGCCGGGGGCAGCGCGGACGCCGCGGCCGCCCTGCTGGCCTGCGACCGCCTGTGGGACTGCGGCCTGCCGCTGGAGGAGCTGCTCGGGTACGCGGCCGACCTGGGCAGCGACGTGCCCTTCGCGCTGATGGGGTCCACGGCGGTGGGCATGGGGCGCGGGGAGATCCTGCGGCCGATGACCAGCCCGGGGCGGTTCCGTTGGGTCTTCGCGCTGTCGGCGCACGGGCTGTCCACCGCCAGCGTGTTCGGCGAGTACGACCGCATCCGCCCGGACGCCCCCGAGCCCCGGCCGGACCGGGCGCTGGCCGAGGCGCTCGCCGACGGCGACCCGGTGGCCCTGGGTGCCGCGCTGACCAACGACCTCCAGGAGGCGGCGCTCTCGCTGCTGCCCGAGCTGGAGCGCACCCTCAAGACCGGCAGCGGCGCGGGAGCCCTGGGCGCCGTGGTGTCGGGATCCGGTCCGACCTGCGCCTTCCTGGTCGGCGGGGGTGACGAGCGGGAGTCGGTCGTGGCGGAGCGGGAGGCCGCGGTGGTGGCGGCGCTGGAGGGCAGCGGGCTGTGCGAGCAGGTCGTGACGGCGTACGGGGACGTCCCCGGGGCCACTGTGCTGTGACGTAAATCACTTGTGTTTTTCCCGGCCGGGGAGGGCCTCCGCCAGTTGACCTCAACCTTTGTTGGGGTTCAAGACTGGTGGGCATGACGACCGCAGCCGCCCTTTCGCGCTACGCCGACCTTCCCGCCCTCATCGGCCTCATGGAGGGTGACGAGAAGCACAAGGGAGCGTCCCACTCCACGCTCGACGTGGTGTGGGTGCTCTACGACCGTGTGCTGGCCGTCACCCCCGACACCGCCGACGACCCGGCCCGGGACCGGTTCCTGCTCTCCAAGGGGCACGGACCCGCCGCCTTCTACGCCGTGCTCGCCGCCAAGGGCTTCCTGGACGTGCCGACGCTGCGCGGCTGGACCGCCTTCGACTCGCCGCTCGGCCACCATCCGGACCGGCTGCTCGTGCCGGGGGCGGAGATCGGCAGCGGGTCGCTGGGCCACGGACTGCCCCTGGGGCTGGGCAGCGCGCTCGGCCTGCGCGCCCGGGGGATCCGCCGCGCGGACGGCGCCCGGCCCCGTGTCGTGGTGCTCGTCGGCGACGGCGAACTCGACGAGGGCAGCAACCACGAGGCCATCGCGGTCGCCGGACGGCTCGGCGTGGACGACCTCACCGTCGTCGCCGTGGACAACGCCTCCTCCGGCCACGGGTGGCCGGGCGGGATCGGCGCGCGCTTCGAGGTCGAGGGCTGGGAGGCCCGCGACGTCTCCGGACGCGACCACGACGCCCTGTACGCAGCCCTCACCCGACCCCACCCCGGACGGCCGCTGGCCGTCGTCGCCCGCGTCCGTTCCTAGGAGACCGCCATGCGTGACACCTTCGCCGCCACCGTCAGCCGAGCCATGGACGAGGACCCCCGCGTGGCCGTCGTCCTGGCCGTCATCTCCGCGGACATGTTCCGGGGCGCCGCCGCCCGCCACCCCGGGCGGGTGATCGACGTGGGCATCCGCGAACAGGCCATGATCGGCGTGGCCGGGGGGCTGGCCCTGACCGGGATGCGCCCGGTCGTGCACAGCTACGCGCCCTTCCTGGTGGAGCGGCCCTTCGAGCAGGTCAAGCTGGACCTGGGCCACCAGGGCGTCGGCGCCGTCCTGGTGAGCATCGGCGGCTCCTACGACGCCGCGGTGGAGGGGCGCACCCACCAGGCGCCCGGCGACGTGGCGCTGCTGGACACCCTGCCGGGGTGGACCGTGTACGCGCCGGGGCACCCGGACGAGGCGCGCGCCGCCCTGGAGGCCGCCCTCCCGGGCGACGGCCGCGTGTACGTGCGGCTGTCGGGGACCTCCAACCGCGCGGCGCTGCCGGTGGACGGACGCCTCAGCGTGGTGCGGACGGGCTCGCCGCGCTCGGCCGGGGTGGTGGTGGCGGTCGGGCCGATGCTGGACCGGGTGCTGGAGGCCACCGCCGACCTGGACGTGACGGTCGCCTACACGGCCACCGTGCGGCCCTTCGACCGCGAGGGGCTGAGCGCGCTGGTCGGCGCGGCGGGCAACGCCGACGTTCTGGTGGTGGAGCCCTACCTGCGGGGGACGTCCGCGCACGAGGTCGCCGCGGCGCTGGCCGACCGGCGCCACCGCCAGCTGGGCCTGGGCGTGGCCAGGGACCGCGAGGTGCGCGCCTACGGGACCCCGGCCCAGCACGCGCAGGCGCACGGGCTGGACGCCGAGGGGATCGCCAAGTCCGCCCGGGACTTCTTCCTGGTGTGACCTGTTGCTCGTGTGGCGCCCGGGGCCCTGCTTGGTGCGGCCCCGGGCGCCCCCGTTCCCGTTACTTGACGGCGCCCATCGACAGGCCCCGCACGAGCTGGCGCTGGGCCGCCCAGCCGATCACCACGATGGGCAGCGACGCCATGACGGCCGCCGCCGCCAGCTGGGCCACGAACAGGCCCTCGCTCGTGATGAAGCCGGTCAGGAACACCGGGACGGTCGCGGCTCGGGCGGCGGTCAGGTTGACGGCGAAGAAGAACTCGTTCCAGGCGAAGATCATGCAGATCAGCGCGGTCGCCGCGATGCCCGGGGCCATCACCGGCATCATCACCGACCACAGCACGCGCGCCAGCCCGGCGCCCTCCACCCGGGCCGCCTCCACGATCGCCTTGGGCACCTCCAGGAAGAACGACCGCAGCATCCACACGGCGATGGGCAGGTTCATCGCCGTGTACAGCACCACCAGGGTCCACACGTTGTCCAGCATCGACAGGTGCGCGGCGGCGACGTAGATCGGCACCACCACCGCCACCACCGGCAGCATCTTCGTCGAGATGAAGAAGAACAGCACGTCCTGGGTCCGCTTGACCGGGGCCACCGACAGCGCGTAGGCGGCGGGCAGCCCGAGCAGCAGCACCAGGAGCGTGGACGCCAGGGTGGCGATCATCGAGTTGCCCAGGTACGGCAGGAAGTCCGCGCCCAGGACGGTGGAGAACCGGTCGAGCGTCGGCTGGAAGAAGAGCGTCGGCGGGTCGGTCGCGGCCTGGTTCTCCTCCTTGAACGCCGTCAGCACCAGCCACAGCACCGGGAACACGAAGACCAGTCCCACGGCCCACGTGAACACGGTGAGGGCGGCGCTCCCCAGCCGGGCCCGGGAGCGGCGGGCCCCGTGCGGCGCGCGTACGGCGACGGCGCGGGCGCCCGCGGGGCGTTCGGGGGCTCGGGCGGTCACTGTCTCGCCTCCTGTGCGTTCATGAACGTGCGGAAGATCAGCCGCAGGGCCAGCGTCGCCACGATGATGGTGCCGACCACCACCACGACGCCCATGGCCGCGGACTGGCCGATGTCGAACCCGAGGAAGGTCCGCTGGTAGACGTAGAAGGGCAGGTTGGAGCTGGCGGTGCCCGGCCCGCCCTGGGTCATCATGTAGATCGTGTCGAAGGTGTTCACCACGTAGACCGACCCCAGCAGCACGCCCAGCTCGATGTAGCGGCGCAGGTGCGGCAGGGTGATCCAGGCGAACATCTGCCACCGGGACGCGCCGTCGACCTGCCCCGCCTCCAGCACGTCGGCGCCCTGGCTCTGGAGTCCCGCCAGTACCAGCAGCATCATGAACGGTGTCCACTGCCAGACCAGCGCGGCCACCACCGACAGCACGGGCGCCTGGGAGACCCAGTCGAACGACTCGGCCCCGAACGGTGACAGTACGAAGTTCACCATGCCGAACACCGGCTCCAGCATGATGTGCTTCCACAGCAGCGCCGTGGCCACGGGCAGGACCAGGAACGGGGTGATGACGAGCGTGCGCACCACGCCGCGCCCCCGGAACCTGCGGTCCAGCAGCAGTGCCAGCCCGATGCCCAGCAGCATCGCCGCCACGACGCAGGAGGCGGTGATCAGCACCGTGTTCGCCGCCGCGCCCAGGAACTGCCGGTCGGTGAGGACCGCCGCGTAGTTGGCCAGGCCCACCCAGGCCTGGGAGTCCGGCCGCAGCAGGTTCCACGAGCGCAGCGAGTACACGACCGTCGCCAGGAACGGCAGCTGCGTGACGACCAGCATGAACACCAGGGCGGGCAGGAGCGGGGCCCGGCGGGCCCATCCGCCCCCGCCGCGGCTCCGCCTCGGCCGCCCGGGCGGTCGAGGCGGAGCCGCGGGCGCCTCCCGCGCGGGAGCGGTCACAGCGCTCATCGGTCGTCCTCCTCGTAGGTCTCACCGACGGCCTCGGCGTACTCCTGGCTCTGCTCCAGCGCCTGCTCGACGGTGATCTGCCCGGCTATGGCCGCGCTCAGCTGCTGGCTGACCCGGGTGCCCAGGTCCTGGAACTCGGGGATGGCGAGGAAGCCGATGCCCTCGTAGGGGACCGGGCGCGTGCCCGGGTCCTCGGGGTCGGCGCCCCGGATGCCCTGGAGCATGGGCCCGGCGTAGGCCTGCGCGACCTCCTGGTACTCGGGGACCTCGAACGTGGAGAGCCGGTTGCCGGGCGGCACCCGCTGCCAGCCGTACTCCTCGGCGACGGTGCGGACGTAGTCCTTGTCGGTCATCCACTCCAGGAACGCCCACGCCTCCTCCTTGTGCTCGGAGGTGGAGGGGATGCCCAGCGCCCAGGTGTAGAGCCAGCCGCCGTAGTCGGTCTCGGCCACCGGCGCCGCGGCGTAGCCGTTGAGTCCGGCCACGGTCGCGGAGTCCGGGTCCTCGATGGTGCTGACCATGGAGGTGGAGTCGTAGAACATGGCCGCGCGGCCCTGGGAGTAGCGGTTCAGGCAGTCCCCGAACCCGCTGTTGGCGGCGCCCGGCTGACCGTGCTCGCGCGCCAGGCCCACGTAGAACCCGGCCGCGCGCCGGAACTCGGGGGAGTCGATCTCGGCGTTCCAGTCCTCGTCGTACCAGCGTCCGCCGAAGGTGTTCAGGACGCTGTTGAAGGGGCTCAGCACCTCGCCCCAGCCCGCGAGGCCGCGCAGGCAGATCCCCGAGACCCCCGGCTCCACGCCGTCGAGCTCGGCTGCCAGGTCCGCCACCTCCTCCCAGGTGGGGTTCTCCGGCATCTCCACGCCCGCCTCCTCGAACAGGTCCTCGCGGTAGGCGAGGAAGGAGGACTCGCCGTAGAAGGGCACCGAGTACATGTCGCCCCCGTAGGACAGGTCCTCCCTGATGGAGGGGACGAAGTCCTCGTGGTCGTAGCCCTCGGCGGCGTCGATGGAGGGTTGCAGGTTCTCCAGCCAGCCGTACTCCGCCCACTGGCGGGTCTCGTAGTTGCTGATCATGACGACGTCGAACTCGCCCCCGCCGGTCGCCACGGAGGTGGTGATCTTGGCGCGGGCCTCGTTCTCGGGCAGGGACACGAAGTCGATCCCGATGCCGGGGTGCTCCGCGCGGAACCGCGACTCCAGGGAGATCGCGTCCTGCATCTGCGGATTGGACACGATCGCGACGGTCAGCCGGACGGTGCCGTCCCCGGAGGGGAGGGCGCCCATTCCGGCGCACCCGGTGAGCAGCAGTCCGGAGGCGGCCGCAGCGGTCGCCCGGACGGCGTAGGTGGTGTACACGTTCGCTGCCTTCCCGGGTCAGGCGGTCTCGTCGGGCACGACCTGGACCTTCACCCCGGAGCCCGCGCGCATCATGGCCAGCGCCTCGGGGAACTTCTCCAGGGGTAGGGCGTCCGTGAGCAGCGGAGCGGTCCGCACGGCGCCGGTGCTGATGAGGTCCACGGCCGCCCCGAAGCTGTTCAGCACCGCCATGGAGCCCACGACGGTGATCTCGTCGTTGTAGACGCGAAACGGCGACAGCGACACGCGGGCCGCCTCGTCGGCGACCCCGAAGACCAGCAGGCGCCCGCCCCGCCTCAGCGAGTCGAAGGCCGCCTCGATGGCGGAGGGGGCGCCCGTGACGTCCACCGCGGCGTCGAAGCGCTCGTCACCCAGCTCGGCCGTGTCCGTCGCGGTAGCGGCGGCGCCCAGGTCGGCCGCGATGGCCAGACGGCGGGTGTTGCGGTCGACCACGGTCACACGCGCGCCGGAGCGCTGCAACAGCTGCTGGAGGAGCAGGCCCATGGTCCCGGCGCCCACCACCAGGAAGCGCTCCCCGGTTTCCACCCCGATGCGCCGGACACCGTGGACGGCGCACGAGAGCGGCTCGACCAGGGCGCCCTCGCGCATGCTCACCGAGTCCGGGAGGCGGTGGCAGTTGGCGGCGGGGACGGCCACGTACTCGGCGAACGCGCCGTCGACGGTGTCGCCGATCGCGCCCCAGTTGGCGCACAGGTTGCCCCGCCCGGCGCGGCAGTACTCGCAGTGCCCGCAGAACAGGGAGGGGTCCACGGCCACCCGGTCGCCCGGGCGCAGGTTCCCCGGAGCGCTCTCGCCGACGGCCGTGACCGTTCCGGCGAACTCGTGCCCGGGCACCAGGGGGTAGGGGCTGGGCGGGAACTCCCCGTCGGCGATGTGCAGGTCGGTCCCGCAGATCCCGCAGGCGCCGACCCGGATCACCACGCCGTCCGGAGTGGGGTGCGGGTCGGGGCGGTCCCCCACGGTGACGGAGCCCGGTTCGGTGATGATGGCGGCACGCATGGTGGGGAACCTCCTGTTGGATGCTCATGTGAGCGACATGAGTCACAGATGTTTCGAACATTGAACGCCTGTGGGAAACGCGCTGTCAATGGATGCGGGCACATTCGAGTACACTTCTGCACGTATGAGCGATCAGCGTGGTGAAGTTCAGGAGACGGCCCCCAGCGGCCCTGCGGAGATGGTGCGGCTCGCCGCCATCGCCCGCAGGTTCTACCTGGACGGGCGGTCCAAGGTGGAGATCGCCGAGGAGTTCGGTCTGAGCAGGTTCAAGGTCGCCCGGGACCTGGAGACCGCCCGCAGCAGCGGGATCGTGCGCATCGACATCCGCCTGCCCGCCCGGCTGGACGGGGAGCTGTCCGAGCGCATGCGCGCGGCCTTCGGCCTGCGCCGGGCGATCGTCGTGGACGCCCTGGACGACCCGCGGGACACGCGCCGGGCGCTGGGATCGGTGGCGGCGCGGCTGCTGTCGGAGATCGTGCGGCCCGACGAGGTGCTGGGGCTGGCCTGGAGCAGGTCGCTCCAGCTGATGGGCGTGGACATGGTCGACCTGCCGCGCTGCACGGTGGTGCAGCTCAACGGCGTGCTGTCCGAGCACGCGGAGGGCGGCGGGTCGGTCGAGACGGTGCGCCGGGCGGCCGCGCTCTCGGGCGGACCGGCATACCCGATCTACGCGCCGCTCATTCTGCCGGACGCCGCGACGGCGGCGACGCTGCGGGCCGATCCGGGCATCGCCTCCGCGTTCGCTCACTTCGACCGCCTGACGACGGCCGTGGTGGCCATCGGGGGCTGGGACGAGCGCAACTCGACCGTGTTCCAGGCGCTGGACCCGGGCTCACGTGACAGGTACACCGCGCTGGGCGTGTGCGCGGAGATGTCCGCCCAGCTGTTCGACGCCGACGGGCACCAGGTGCGCTCCGACCTCGACGAGCGGGTCATCAGCGTCAGTGCGGACCAGCTGCGCCGGGTGCCCGAGGTGGTGGCGGTCGCCGGCGCGGGCGACGACGCCAAGGCCAGGGCGATCGGCGCTGCGCTGCGCAGCGGCCTGGTGTCGACGCTGGTGACGGACGACGCCGTGGCCCGGCTGCTGCTCGACGGGGAGCCGACGGGACGGGAGTGAGGCCCCGGAGCCGTCCGGCGGCGGAGGCGGGCACGGGGAGTACGGTGGCGCCGTGTGCCCGGCGCTTTCACCGGTCCAGGGGCTGCCCCCTCGCCCCGGAGCCGCCCCGGGCACGGCGGCGGTCAGCGCACCACGGCACTGCCGCCACAATGGATAGCGATGAATCTGGTCAATCTTCAGGACGTGTCCCTGGCCTACGGGCCGCTCGTACTCCTCGACAAGGTGTCGCTCGGCGTCGACGAGGGTGAACGCATCGGCGTCGTCGGCCGCAACGGCGGCGGCAAGTCCACGCTCATCTCCGTGCTCTCGGGCATCACCGAGCCCGACTCCGGGCGGGTGGTGCACAACCGCGGGCTGCGCATCGGCTTCCTGCACCAGCGCGACACCTTCCCCGACACCACGGTGGGCGAGTTCGTCCTGGGCGACCGCGCCGAGCACGAGTGGGCGGGCGACGCCCGCGTCCGCGACATCCTGCGCGGACTCCTCGGCGGCTGGGCCCTCGACACCCCCATGGCGGGCCTCTCCGGCGGCGAGCGCCGCCGCTCCGGCCTGGCCCGGCTCCTGGTCGACGACCACGACCTCATCGTCCTCGACGAGCCCACCAACCACCTCGACATCGAGGGCATCGCCTGGCTCGCCGAGCACCTGCGCGGACGTCCCGAGGCGCTCGTGGTCGTCACCCACGACCGCTGGTTCCTGGACGCCGTCACCACCCGCACCTGGGAGGTCGGGCGCGGCACCGTCGAGCGCTACGAGGGCGGTTACGCCGCCTACGTCCTGGCCAAGGCCGAGCGCGACCGCCAGGCCGCCGCGTCCGAGGAGCGCCGCCAGAACCTCATGCGCAAGGAGCTGGCCTGGCTGCGCCGCGGCGCCCCGGCCCGCACCTCCAAGCCCAAGTTCCGCATCGAGGCGGCCAACCAGCTCATCGCCGACGAGCCGCCGCCCCGCGACACCGTCGAGCTGGTCAAGTTCGCCAGCTCCCGGCTCGGCAAGACCGTCATCGACCTCAAGAACGTGTCGGTGGCCGTCCCCGACCGGACCCTTCTCGACCACCTCACCTGGCAGCTGGGCCCCGGCGACCGGGTCGGCCTGGTCGGGGTCAACGGCGCGGGGAAGTCCACCCTGCTCAAGATCCTGGCCGAGGAGCGCGAACCCGACTCCGGCACCGTGCGCACCGGCCGGACCGTGAAGCTCGCCCACCTGTCCCAGAACGTCGCCGAGCTCGACCCCACCGCCCGCCCCCTCCAGGCGGTCATGGACGTGCGCGAGCACATCACCATCGGCAAGCGCGACTACACCGCCAGCCAGATGCTGGAGCGGTTCGGCTTCCGGGGGGAGCGCCAGTGGACCCCGATCGGCGACCTGTCCGGCGGTGAGCGCCGCCGCCTCCAGCTGCTGCGCCTGCTCATGGACGAGCCCAACGTGCTGCTGCTGGACGAGCCCACCAACGACCTGGACATCGAGACGCTCACCGAGCTGGAGGACCTGCTCGACGGCTGGCCCGGCTCCCTGGTGCTGGTCAGCCACGACCGCTACTTCCTGGAGCGCATCACCGACCGCGTGCTGGCCCTGATGGGCGACGGCGGCCTGGCCTTCCTGCCCGGCGGCGTGGACGAGTACCTCCAGCGCCGCGCGGCCAGCGCCGGCGAGGCCACCGTGCCGCTGGGCGCCTCCGAGACCGCCGCCGCCCAGGCCCCGGCGGAGCAGCCCGCGGTGTCGGCGGCCGAGCGGCGCGCCGCGCAGAAGGAGATGCAGCGCGTCGAGCGGCGCATGGACCGCATCGCCAAGCGCGAGGCGGAGCTGCACGAGCTGATGGCCGCCGCGGCCGAGGACTACACCCGGCTCTCCGAGCTCGACGCCGAGGCCAAGGCCCTGGCCTCCGAGCGCGAGGAGCTGGAGGAGGTCTGGCTGGAGCAGGCCGAACTCGTCGGCGAGTGAGGCCGCCCCCGGCGGACCGCCGAGGACGCCCGGCCGGAACGTTCCGGCCGGGCGTTCGGCTTCGTCGGCGGTGGCGGCCCGCCGACCCCGTGCCGCGCCGTTCCCCGGAAAGTCGGCGGGAGCCCGGCGGGGAGGCGCGGTGCCGCCCCTACGGCTGGATCTCGCGGGTCAGTTTCGAATTCCACGGGCACCAGTGCAGGCCGGGCAGGAAGGCGCCGCCCGCCTCGTCGAGGTGGTCCTCGACGTAGATGGGCGAGGCGTCGCAGACCTCGATCGCGAGCGCGAAGAAGCGGATGGTGTCGGGGTCGAGGTGGAAGCTGTACTTCGGGTTGTAGGGCTTGGAGCTCTTCTTGAGCCTGCCCATGACGTGTACCTCGTCCTGCTCCTCTCCGGAGAGGATGCGGCGCGCGTGGGCGATCCTGTCCTCGTCGGTGAGCTCGAAGACGAACTCGGGGCTTGCGTCGTGGAAGCCGTTGAACGCGAAGTGTGCGGTCTGGGCCATGGAACTTCTCCTTCGGCGTCCGTGCCGGAGACAGCGGCCCGTGCCGCCGTCCGCCGGCCGGGGGCGGGTCGTGCTGCGTACGGAAGCAAGCATCCGACGGCGGAGGGCGCCGGGCGGGCGAAACGACGGGAGCCCGTCGAGGTGTCGGACGGCGACGGTCAGCAGAACGGGGCATAACGGAGCGGACACCGCACGGGGGCAGCGATACCGGTTAGGAGCAAGTCCGCCTCGTGACGCGTCCGGAACGGGTCGCCTCTTGCGCGATGACAGTGCGTGGCGACGGTGGGCGATGTCCGTGGACGCCCGCGGGCGGCGGGGCGGCTCCACGCGCGTACGCGCGGGCACGCGCCGTGAGGGGCGCCGGGCCGTGGGGAGGGACGTCCGGCCGCGGCGCCGGGGCACGCGGTCCGCGGGCGGTACCGCTGGACCGGGCCCCTCTCCTGGGGGAGAATCCCAGCCACGGCGGCGTGTGCTCCGAACACGCCGTGGAGCAGCACGCCACGCGGTGGGCGTCGGCGCCCCGGCAAGCGAGGAGACGGACGCGGATGAGTGACCTGGACGAGATCCCCGTGACCCTGATCGACGGACGTGAGACGACGTTCGGCGAGTGGTCCGGCAAGGTGCGGCTGGTGGTCAACGTCGCCTCGCGCTGCGGCTACACCCCGCAGTACGAGCGGTTGGAGAAGCTCCAGAACCAGTACGGCGACCGGGGGTTCACCGTGCTCGGCGTCCCCAGCAACCAGTTCCTCCAGGAGTTCGGCAGCGAGGAGAGGATCGCCGAGTACTGCTCGGCCACCTGGGGCGTCACCTTCCCCATGACGGCCAAGGCCAAGGTCAACGGCAGGCAGCGGCACCCGCTCTACGCGGCGCTCTCCTCGGCCGCCGACGAGGAGGGCCGGGCCGGGAAGGTGAGGTGGAACTTCGAGAAGTTCCTCGTCCTCCCCGACGGCGCCGTGCACCGCTTCCGCACCTCGACCGAGCCCGACGACCCCAGGATCGTCGGGCTCATCGAGAAGGCGCTCCCCGGCGGCGCCGAGTAGCCGTCTGAAACGGCAGCCGGAAAGGTCCACCGACCCGCCCTGTTCGCCGTGATCTTGTACTTATAGCGAGGTTCGAGCGCCGACATCGGCTACAAGTACAAGATCACCGCAGGTCGGGTCCCCACGCCTCACACCTGCCACACCTGCGGTCAACCCGTGGGCCGCCCACCGTCCGGTCTGCACGCCGGTCAGCCGGTTCAGTCGACCTCCCGGGCGAAGACGGCGGCGATCTCGCGCGCGCCCTCCTCGTTGGGGTGGATGTCCGGACCCCGCTCCTCGTCGCACATCCACGTCAGGTCGCAGACGTTCTGGAGGTTGGCGGGCAGACCCGTGTCGCTGCCCTCGGGGACCTCCTGGTTGGTGGGCTCGAAGACCGCGTCCATCTGCGCCACGTCGATCCCCTCCTCCCGGTAGGCGTCGGTGAGCGTCTCGTTGACCTCCAGGAGGATGTCCACGCCCTCCTCCGCCAGACCGCCGCGCGCCTCGGTCTCGGGGAAGAGCTCCTCGGCCTCCTCCGCCGACGCGGCCGCCTGCTCGGCGGGGTCCTCGTCCAACAGGAGGAAGGCCAGGAACGGGTTGTAGTAGGTCATCCCGATGATCTGCGTGTCCGGCCCCGCCGCCGCGCGCAGCCGCTCGGCGATCTCGGGGGTCTCCTCCCGGAGCCGGTCCAGGCCCTCCTCCACGCACGCGCGGTCGATGTCCACGTCCTCGGAGTCGGGGGCCTGCCCCTCGGGGGAGTTGATCCCCCGCACGCAGGTGGTGAAGTTGTTGGCGCCGATGGTGAGCGTCACCAGGTCCACCTCGCCCTCGTGCCCGGCCAGGAAGGCCTCGGCCTCCTCCAGCTGCGATCCGTGCTCGTAGCGCTCGTCGCAGTCGGGCAGCCCGCCCTCCATGAAGGTGGTGGTGTCCTCGCCGCCGCACCCCATCCGCTCGTGCTGGAGCCGCGGGTGGTCCTCCTTCAGGGTGCGGTACAGGAAGTCGGTGTAGCCCTCGGAGGTCTCCCGGGGGTGCCCTTCCTCGTCGGGCTGCACGCCCACGGCCAGCGAGTCGCCCAGGGACAGGTAGTGGCTCCCGCCGGAGTCCGTCCCGCCTCCACCTCCACCGCCGTCACCGTCACCGCTGCCCGAGCACCCCGCGACCATGACGGCCGCGGCCGCCGCGGCCATCCAACGGACTCGCACGTGTCCCTCCCGACCGTTCGACTGCGCGTTCCGGGGCTGCACTACCCCGGGACGCGCGGTCCTCACGCGGGGCGCCCGCGAGGCGTTCGCCACACGGCCGCGGACCCGCCTCCCTCCCGCCGGGAGGGAGGCGGGTTCCCCGGCGGCCGGGGGGCGGACGGAACGCGCGCCGGTCAGCGGACCTGTTCGGCGAAGACGGCGGCGATCTCCTGCGCGCCCGCCCTGTTGGTGTGGATGTCCGGACCCCGTTCGGTGTCGCACATCCACGTGTGGTCGCAGATGTTCTGGAGGTTGGCCGGCATCCCGGTGCCGCTGTCCTCGGGCACCTCGTCGTCGGCGGACTCGAAGGCGGTGGCCACGTCCGCCACGTCGATCCCGGCCACGGCGTAGGAGGCGGTGAGCGACTCGTTCACCTCGGTGAGGATGTCCGCCGCCCGCCCGGCGAGCCCGTCGCCGTCGGCGGTCCCGGCGTCCGCCGCCCCGCCGCCCTCCCCGGACCGTCCGTCCAGCAGCAGGAGCGCGAGGAAGGGGTTGTAGTAGGTCATCGCGACGATCTGGGTGTCCGGTCCGGCCGCCTCGCGCAGGCGTTCGGCGATCACGGGCACCTCGGTCCCGATCCGCTCCAGCCCGTCGGCCACGCACTCCTCGTCGATCCCGAGGTCCCCGGGGGAGGGGGCGCCGCCGCCGGGGGCGCGCACGCCCTCCACGCAGCCGGTGAAGTTGTTGGCGCCGATGGTGAGGGTGACGAGGTCGACCCGCCCCCGGTGCCCGGCCAGGAAGGCCTCGGCCTCCTCCAGCTGCGATCCGTGCCCGTAGCGCTCCTCGCAGCCCGGCAGGCCGCCCTCCACGAAGGTGGTGGTGTCCTCGCCGCCGCACCCCATCCGCTCGTGGCGGAGCGTGGAGTCGGAGTCGTACAGGGTGCGGTGGAGGAAGTCGGTGTAGCCCTCGGAGGTCTCCCGGGGGCGCCCGTCCTCGTCGGGCTGCACGCCCACCGTCAGCGAGTCGCCCAGGGACAGGTAGTAGCTCTGCTCGGCCGCGGGCCCGCCGCCGTCACCGCCGCCGCACCCCGTGGCCAGCACGGCCACGGCCGCGGCGGCCGTCCACCGGTTTCCCAACTGTCGCTCCCCAACCAGGTCTGGCAATGTGGTCCGCGCCCGGACGCGGATCCCGGTGAGAGACGGGTACCGCTCGGTGACTAGCTTTGCTGACCGTCGGGACCCCTGTCGAGGGGCGCCAGGAGCCGTCTCAGTAACGATGCCAGCTGTTCCCGGTCCCCCTCGGCCATCGGAGCCAGCAGGGTCTCCTCGTAGCTCAGGAGCGACTTGAGCGCCGCGTCGATGCGCTCGGCGCCCTGCTCGGTCAGCCGGACCAGCACCCCGCGCTTGTCGGCGGGGTCGGGGCGGCGCCGCACCAGCCCGGCCGCGGCCAGCCGGTCCACCCGGTTGGTCATGGTTCCCGAGGTCACCAGGGTGGCGCGCAGCAGCCGTCCGGGGCTCAGCTCGTACGGGGGGCCGGAGCGGCGCAGCTCGGCGAGCACGTCGAACTCCCAGGGCTCCAGGGCGTGCTCGGTGAAGACGGTGCGCCGGGCACGGTCCAGGTGGCGCGCGAGCCGCGACACCCGGCTGAACACCTCCAGCGGCGTCACGTCCACGTCCGGGCGTTCGGAGCGCCACGCCTCGATCAGCCCATCCACCTCATCGCGCATGGGGACAGCTTATCTCTTGACATCAAGATAGTGGGGCGGGTATGCCGTGCACACCCGCCCCACACCTCGGTCGCCGGAGGTCAGCCCGTCCTGCGCCCGGCCGGGCGCAGCCTGGGCTTCGGCTCCAGGCTCGACAGCCCGTTCCACGCCAGGTTGACCAGGTGCGCGGCGACCACCTCGCGTTTGGGCCTGCGCACCTCCAGCCACCACTGGCCTGTCAGGGCCCACATCCCCACCAGCGCCTGGGCGTACATGGGCGCGAGCGCCGGGTCGTAACCCCGTTCGGCGAACTCGTCGACCATGATGTGCTCGACCTGGCTGGCGATGTCGTTGAGCAGACTGGCGAAACTTCCCGTGCCGGAGGCCACGTGCGAGTCACGGGTCAGCACCCGGAACCCCACCGTGTTCTCCTCCACGTACCGCAGCAGGGCCAGGGCCGCGTTCTCGATCTTGCTCCGAGCACCGTCGGCGTTGAGGGCCTCGCCCATCATCGCCAGGAGGGTGCGCATCTCACGGTCGACCACGACCGCGTAGATGCCCTCCTTGCCGCCGAAGTGCTCGTACACCACGGGCTTGGACACACCTGCCCGCGCGGCGATCTCCTCGACGGAGGCCGCGTCGAACCCGCGCTCGGCGAACAGCTCCCGGCCGATCTCCACCAGCTGTTGCCGACGCTCCTTGCCCGTCATGCGCTTGCGGCGCACTCGGACCTTGTGATCGCTGTCGGCTGCTCCCATGATGGCTACCGATCCTAGACGCTGACCCGTTTGGCGGCGAGTCGCTCGTTGTTGGGCCAGCGGACCTTGGAGGCCCAGCCGAGCTTCTCGAAGATCCAGATGACGCGGGCGGAGATGTCGACCTGGCCCTTGAGTACGCCGTGGCGCGCGCAGGTGGGGTCGGCGTGGTGCAGGTTGTGCCAGGACTCGCCGAAGGACGGGATGGCCAGCCACCACACGTTGCGGGAGCGGTCGCGCACCTCGAAGTTCTCCTCGCCGATGGTGTGGCAGATGGAGTTGATCGACCAGGTGACGTGGTGCAGCAGCGCGACGCGGACCAGGCTGGCCCAGAAGAAGGCGGTGAACGCGCCCCACCAGGACATGGTGACCAGGCCGCCGATGAGCGCCGGGGCGCCCAGCGAGAAGATCACGATCGGCAGGAAGAGCCGGTCGACCAGGACGATGTCCTTGTCCTTGAGCAGGTCGGGTGCGAAGCGGCGCGGCGAGGTCTTCTTGTCGTCCAGGTACATCCACGCCATGTGCGCGTAGTACAGGCCCTTGGCCACCGACTTCCAGTCGTCGCCGAAGCGCCACGGCGAGTGCGGGTCGCCCTCGGCGTCGGCGTACTTGTGGTGGCGGCGGTGGTCGGCCACCCACTTGATGACGCTGCCCTCGATGGCCAGCGATCCGGCGACCGCCAGCGCGATGCGCAGCGGGCGCTTGGCCTTGAACGAGCCGTGCGTGAAGTGGCGGTGGAAGCCGACCGTGATGCCCAGCCCGCTGATCAGGTAGAAGACCGAGGCGATGGCGATGTCGGTCAGGGACAGGCCCCAGCCCCAGAAGAAGGGCAGTGAGGCCAGCAGCGCGATCAGGGGGACGAACACGAACGCGAAGACCGTGTAGCGCTCGGCCCTGCCCCGCAGTTCGGGCTCGTACTCGGGGATCGCCTCGCGCTTCGGCGCGGCTTTCTCGTTCTGTAGCTCGGGAGCAGCGGTCATGGTTCTTCCTCGCTGTCAGGCAGTCAGGCGACGTCGTCGCGGTCAGGACGGCGTCTGGAGGCACCGAAGTGACCGTCGCGACGACCCAACCTATTCCTACGTAACCGTAACCTACGATGCCGTAGGTTTGGCAAGTCCTCCAGGGGAGGCGCTATCTTGGTGGCTGGCGTACGGGTGGTGTGTTCCACCCCGACGCGTTCCCGGATGATGTAATCGGCAGCATGTGGGGTTTTGGTCCCCATCGTCCAGGTTCGAGCCCTGGTCCGGGAGCTACCCAGGCGCCGCCCGTGTATGCGCGCGGGCGCGCCGGGCGGGGCCGCGCGCGCCCGCGCGCGCTCCGCCGGCGCCGCGTACCCGCGCGGGCCGGGCGCGTCCGCCCGGAGCGGCGCATCTCACACCGGCCCCCGGGAAACCGACGCCACAGGCGCGGGGCGGTCAACGGCCGCTCACCCCCGCGTCACGCGCCCGTGGGGCGCCGGTGACGCGCATGTATCCTTCCCATGTCGGCCGCTGGTCATCCGACGGCCGCCCGTGCGGCATGCGGGTCGCGCCGCCGAGGGGTGAGCCGACATCTCAGCCACCAGCTACCACGAGGGACTCCTCAGTGAGCGTGAACCGTCCGGCTGCCGTCATCGTCCTCGCGGCGGGCGAGGGTACCCGAATGAAGTCGAAGCTTCCCAAGGTCCTCCACGAACTCAACGGCCGCAGCATGCTCGGCCACGTGCTCGCGGCGGCGCGGGAGCTCGATCCCCAGCACGCGGTCGTGGTCGTCGGCCACGCCCGCGAGCAGGTCAGATCCCATCTGCGGGAGATCGCCCCCCAGGCCGCCACCGCGGTCCAGGAGGAGCAGAACGGCACCGGCCACGCCGTGCGCATGGCGATCGAGGACCTGGCCGCCAAGGGCGTCAAGCTCAGCGGCACCGTGGTCCTGACCTGCGGCGACACCCCGCTCCTGCGCGGTTCCACGCTCGCCGAGCTCGTCGCGGCCCACGACGAGGAGGGCAACGCCGTCACCGCGCTGTCCGCGCGCGTGCCCGACCCCCACGGCTACGGCCGTATCGTCCGCGACGCCGACGGCGACTTCACCGGCATCGTCGAGCACGCCGACGCCACCCCCGAGCAGCACGCGATCGACGAGATCAACTCGGGCATGTACGCCTTCGACGGCGCACTGCTGTCCGAGGTCGTCCAGCGCCTGTCCACCGACAACGCCAAGGGCGAGGAGTACGTGACCGACGCCGTCGCCCTGCTGCGCGGCGACGGCCACCGGGTCGGCGCCTGGGCGGCCGGGGACTGGCACGAGGTCCAGGGCGTCAACAACCGCGTCCAGCTCTCCGAGGCCCGCCGCGTCCTCAACGACCGGCTGCTCCACGAGCACATGCTCGCCGGGGTCACCGTCGTCGACCCCGCCACCACCTGGGTGGACGCCCAGGTCACCATCGGCCGCGACACCGTGCTCGAACCCGGGACCCGGCTGCTGGGCGCCACCTGCGTCGGCGAGGACGCCGTGGTCGGCCCCCGCGCGGACCTGAGGGACACGGTCGTCGGCGCGGGCGCCACCGTGCGCGAGACCACGGCAGACCGGGCCGAGATCGGCCCCGGGGCCTCCGTCGGCCCCTACACCTACCTGCGGCCGGGCACCCGCCTGGCCGAGCGGTCCAAGGCCGGCGCCTTCGTCGAGGTCAAGAACTCGAACGTCGGCGCCGAGTCCAAGATCCCGCACCTGACCTACGTCGGGGACGCGGACATCGGCGTGGGCAGCAACATCGGCTGCTCCTCGGTGTTCGTCAACTACGACGGGGTCAACAAGTCCCGGAGCGTCATCGGCGACCACGTCAGGATCGGCAGCGACAACACCATCGTCGCTCCGGTCCACGTGGGCGACGGCGCCTACTCCGGCGCGGGGACCGTGGTCCGCGACGACGTGCCGCCCGGTGCCCTTGCGGTCTCCGAGGGGCACCGCCAGCGCAACGTCGAGGGCTGGACCCGGCGCAAACGACCGGGCACGCCCTCCGCCGAGGCGGCGGAGCAGGCCGATCGGCACAGAGCCGACGACAAGCAGTGACTGTGGGGGAGAAACACGTGACCGGGATGAAGGCCACCGGCCAGAAGAACCTGATGCTCTTCTCGGGGCGCACGAACCCGAGCCTGGCCGAGGAGGTCGCGAAAGAACTGGGGATCGACGTGGTCCCCACCCGGTTCGACACCTTCGCCAACGGTGAGATCTTCGTCCGCTACCTGGAGTCGGTGCGGGGCTCGGACGCGTTCGTCCTCCAGTGCCACTCGGACCCGATCAACGAGTCCATCATGGAGCAGCTGATCATGGTGGACGCGCTCAAGCGCGCGTCCGCCAAACGGATCACCGTGGTGACCCCGTTCTTCGGCTACGCCCGGCAGGACAAGAAGCACCGCGGCCGCGAGCCCATCTCGGCCCGCCTGATGACCGACCTGTTCCGCACCGCGGGCGCGGACCGGATGATGGCCGTCGACCTGCACACGGACCAGATCCAGGGCTTCTTCGACGGCCCGGTGGACCACCTGTTCGCGCTGCCGATCCTGGCCGACCACATCGCCAGCCGGGTCGACCACACCGAGATCACGGTGGTCTCCCCGGACGCGGGCCGGGTGCGCACCGCCGACCGCTGGGCGGACCGCCTCGGCGCGCCGCTGGCGATCATCCACAAGCGCCGCGACCCGGACGTGGCCAACCAGGTCCGCGTCCACGAGGTCGTCGGCGAGGTCAAGGGCCGCGTCTGCGTGCTGGTGGACGACATGATCGACACCGGCGGCACCATCGTCAAGGCCTCCGAGGCCCTGTTCGAGCAGGGCGCGGCCAAGGTCCTGGTGGCCGCCACGCACGGCGTGCTGTCCGGCCCGGCGGCCGAGCGCCTCCAGAACTCGCGGATCTCCGAGGTGGTCATCACCAACTCGCTGCCCGTTCCCGAGGAGCGCTCCTTCGAGAAGCTGACCCAGCTCTCGATCGCGCCGCTGGTGGCCCGCGCCATCAGCGAGGTCTTCACCGACGGTTCGGTCACGAGCCTGTTCGAGTGACCCGCGGGGCGCCGCGCGCCCTCCCTCGCGCACGGGGCCTCCCGCGGCCGCCCCTCCCGGGCGGCCGCGGGAGGCCCCCGCCGTTCGCGGTCCTCCCGCCGGCGGGGGAAGCGCGGGCCATGTTCGGAGTCGTCGGCGGAGCCATTAGACTTGACCGAGTGTCCCCGTGCCCAGGCGGAGCCTGCGAAGGCTGCGTATGGAAGGCGGGCAGGGGTGCGCGACGAGCGTTCCCGGGCCGGGCGGGTCCGGTGACGGCTCGCCGGGCACGCCTGGAACCAGGGCGGTTGCGTCCCTGCCTACGGGCAGTCCCCGCCGCATTCACCGCCGAGGGCGGGAATCGTTCGTGCTACTGGAGTCGTGTTCCCCGTGCTGCGGGGTTGAACCCGAGGAGTTTTGTCGTGTCCGAGGTACGTATCGCTGCCGAGCCCCGCACGGAATTCGGCAAGGGCGCCTCTCGTCGCGCCCGCCGCGCGGGTAAGGTGCCGGCCGTCCTCTACGGCCACGGCACCGAGCCCCGCCACCTGAACCTGCCGGGCCACGAGCTCATGCTCGCCCTGAAGACCCCCAACGTCCTGATCCGTCTCGACGGCCTGGACAAGGACAACCTCGCCCTGCCCAAGAGCGTGCAGCGCGACGCCATCAAGGGCTTCCTGGAGCACATCGACCTGCTGGTCGTCTCCAAGGGCGAGAAGGTCGAGGTCGAGATCCCCGTCCACCTGACGGGCGAGGTCAAGGCCCCGGGTGTGCTCAACCAGGAGCTCGTCACCGTGGCCGTCGAGGCCGAGGCCACCCACATCCCCGAGGGTGTGGACTTCGACATCGAGGGCCTGGAGGTCGGCGAGACCAAGACCGCCGCCGACATCAAGCTGCCCGCCGGCACCACCCTGGTGTCCGACCCCGAGACCATCCTGCTGACCGTCTCCGCCCCGCGCGTGGAGGAGGAGCCGGAGACCAGTGCGGAGGCCACCCAGGCCGCCGAGGGCGAGGGCACCGAGGAGGCCGCCGAGTAGGCGGTCGCAAGCCACACACGACGACGCGCGGTCTCCCGAGAGGGGCCGCGCGTCCGTCGTGTCGGCCGCCGTCCCGGTAGGGTCGTGCCCCATGGGGAACTGGTGGGGCAGGCTGTTCGGCGGCAGGGGCTCCGGCGCGGAGGGCGCCGGGGGCAGGAGCGTCGGCGGAGAGAACGAGGTCATGGCCGATACCGAGCGCTGGCTCGTCGTGGGGCTGGGCAATCCCGGGCCCAAGTACGCCGGGAACAGGCACAACGCCGGTTTCCTGGTGGTGGAGGCGCTCGCGGGCGGCGAGCGCTGGAAGGCGCACAAGGCGCACGCCGAGGTGGTGGAGACCCGCCTGGACGGCGTTCCCGTGGTGCTGGCCAAGCCGCGGAGCTTCATGAACCTGTCGGGCGGCCCGGTGTCCGGCCTGGCCCGCTTCTACAAGGTTCCGGTCGAGCGGATCGTCGTGGTGCACGACGAGATGGACATCGACTTCGGCGCGCTCAAGCTCAAGAAGGGCGGCGGCCCGGGCGGGCACAACGGCCTGAAGTCGACGACCTCGTCCCTGTCCAGCCCGGACTACATCCGCGTGCGCTTCGGGGTGGGCCGTCCGCCGGGCCGGATGGACCCGGCCGCGTACGTGCTCAAGGACTTCTCCCCGACCGAGCGCGCCGAGCTGGACCTCAACGTCGAACGCGCCGCCGACGCGGTGCGCACGGTCCTCACCGAGGGCCTGGGCCGGGCGCAGAACATCTACCACACCGCCGCCTGACCCCCTCGGGGGACCGGGAGCCGCGCGCGGCAGTGGCCGCGCGGGACGGAGCACCCGCCGGGGCGGGGCCCTCGTCCGCCGGTGAGCCGCCCGCCGGGGCCTCCACACGCGGTGGAGGGCGCGCCGGGGACGGCACCCGCCGAGGCGGGGGTACCGCGCCCGCCGACGTGGGGACGCCGACGGGCGCGGCGACGGGGGCGCGGTACCCGGCTACCGGCCGTGGTCCGCCCGGGGCGGGCGGCCCTGCCCGTCGTTCCTGGCCTCCCTCAGGAGGGACCGCAGGGTGAAGTAGGCGGGCTTGCGGTCGAAGTCCCCGTCCATGACGGTCGCCGCGCCCTCGCCCTCGAAGAACACCGGCACCCACGAGTACTTGTCGGTGAAGCCCCAGATGGTGAAGGACTCACAGCCCTCCACCCCCAGGCAGGCCTCCAGGGCCCGTCCGTAGTAGTCGGCCTGCCGCTCCAGCTGCTCCCCGGTCGGCTCCCCGCCCTCGGGCAGCGCCATGCGCACGTCCACCTCGGTCAGCGCCGTGCCCAGGCCGAGGTCGTCGAAGCGCCGGAGGTTCTCCTCCAGGCCGGACGGGAAGCCGTACCGCATGCTCAGGTGCACCTGGGCGGAGAACCCGTGCACCGGTACACCGTCCTCCAGCAGCTCCTGGACCAGCGAGTGGTAGGCGTCGCTCTTGGCGTTGACGTCCTCGACGCCGTAGTCGTTGAAGTACAGCTCCGCGGACGGGTCGGCCTCGTGCGCCCAGCGGAAGGCGTCGGCGATGACCCCCGGGCCGAGCTCGCGGATCCAGATGTTGTCCTCGTCGCGCAGCCGCCCCGACTCGTCGAAGATCTCGTTGGCCACGTCCCACTGGTCGATCCGGCCCTCGTAGCGGCCCACGACGGTGGTGATGTGGTCGTGCAGGATCTCGCGCAGCTCCTCGTCGGTGAAGTCGCCCTCCTCCAGCCACGCCGGGTTCTGGCTGTGCCACAGCAGGGTGTGCCCGCGCACGTCCTGGCCGTGGCGCTCGGCGAAGTCCACGATCCTGTCGGCCATCCCGAACTCGTACTCGCCCTGCTCGGGGTGGACGTACTCCCACTTCATCTGGTTCTCGGGGGAGACCGAGCCGAACTCCCGGGCCAGGATCCGGCGGTACTCCCGGTCCGAGGTGAAGGGGTCGGGGTAGTCCTGGTCCTCGTGGTGTCCGCCGCCCGCGACGGCGGTGCCGATGACCAGGCCCTCGGGCGCGGCCCAGCGCAGTGTGCCCGGCCTGGCGCCGTGCCGGGGGTGGTCCGGGGGCCAGTGGCCGTGGCCGTGCTCGGGGGCGGGGGCGGCGGCAGCGGGGGCTGCCAGGGGGACCGACAGCGCCGTCGCGGCGAGGACGGCGGTGACGAGGCGGAGCGGCTTCATGGGGGATCTCCGATCTGGCGACCAACGGTGTTTCCGGAAACTTCCGTAACATGTGAAGGTCAATGGACCCTAGGTCGTCACCGGGCGCAGCGTCAAGATCCCGTCTCAGCGCTGTCGCCCCACCAGCTGTGCTCGTACTCTGGGTGAGCACAAAGGAGGACCATGCCCGACACCCCGCCCCGAGACGTCACGATCTCCGCCATCGCCGAGGAGGCGGGCGTCTCCGCGCCGACGGTCTCGCGCGTGCTCAACGGCCGGGGCGACGTCGCCCCCGCCACGCGCGAGCGCGTCGAGAACCTGATCCGCGCACACGGCTACCGGCGCCGCGGGGGCCGCCCCCGGGAGCGCGTCGGCCTGCTCGACCTCGTCTTCAACGACCTGGACAGCCCGTGGGCGGTCGAGATCATCCGCGGGGTGGAGGACGCCGCGCACGAGACCGGGACCGGCATCGTGGTGTCGGCCATCCACCGCCGGGTCAGCTCCACCCGCCAGTGGCTGGAGAACGTCCGCTCGCGCGCCACCGACGGGGCGATCCTCGTGACCACGGACCTGGACCCCGAGCTCCGCGAGGAGCTCAGGGAGCTCCACGTGCCCGCCGTGGTCGTCGACCCCGTCGGCGTCCCGGACCTGGACACTCCCACGGTCGGCGCCACCAACTGGGCCGGGGGCCTCAGCGCGACCGAGCACCTGATCCACCTCGGCCACCGGCGCATCGCCTTCGTCGCCGGGCGTCCCGAGCTGTGGTGCAGCCGGGCCCGGCTCGACGGCTACCGGGCGGGCCTGGAGACCGCGGGGCTCGCGGTCGACGACGAGCTGGTCGTGCCGGGGGAGTTCGGCTACGAGTCCGGCTTCCGCGCGGGGGAGCGGTTGTTCGGCCTCGCCGAGCCGCCCACGGCCGTGTTCGCGGCCAGCGACCAGATGGCGCTGGGCGTCTACGAGGCGCTGCGGCGCCGCGGCCTGCGGGTGCCCGCCGACGTCAGCGTGGTCGGCTTCGACGACCTGCCCGAGGCGCGCTGGTCCTCGCCGTCCCTGACCACGGTGCGCCAGCCGCTGTCCGACATGGGCAGGCTCGCGGTGCGCACCGTGCACCGGCTCGTGCAGCGCGAGACCATCGAGAGCCCGCGGGTCGAGCTGGCCACCGAGCTCGTCGTGCGGGACAGCACCGCCCCGCCGCCGTGAGCGGGGCCCGGGGCGCGTGTGCGGCGGGCGAACGCGGCGGGACGGAGCGTTGACACCGCAGGACGGCGCTCCTTAGGCTGCCTTCACCGGAAAGTTCCGGAAATCCCCCAGGCCCCGCGCCAAGGAGACCAGTGTGACGACCCTCCCCCGACGGGCGCGGGCCCGCCTCCTCGCCGCCCTGCTCACCCTCGGCTTCGCCCTGTGCGCCGCGTCCGCGGCGGACGCCCGTCCCGGCCCGGGCCCCTCCGGCGGGCACGCCACCCCCGACATCGTCGACTCCACGCAGCGCGGCGGCCGCGCCGTGGCCCTCACCTTCGACGACGGGCCGAACCCGCAGGACACCCCCCGGCTGCTCGACGTGCTGCGCCGGCACCGCGTCCGGGCCGTGTTCTGCCTCTGGGGCGAGCACGTGCGCCGGTACCCCGACCTCGTCCGGCGGATCGTGCGGGAGGGGCACACGCTGTGCAACCACTCCATGCGCCACGACGACATGAGCACCTGGTCGCCGGAGCGGATCCGCGCGGACCTGCTGGAGACCGGCGCGGCCATCCGCGAGGCGGTGCCCCACGCCCGCGTCCCCTACTTCCGGGCGCCCTACGGGGCCTGGGGGCGCAGCCCCGAGGTGGCGGCCGGGCTGGGCATGCAGCCGCTGGGCTGGAGCCTGGCCGTCGAGGACTGGGTCCCGCCCGGTACCGACGAACTCGTCCGGCGACTGGAGGAGGGCCTCACCCCCGGATCGGTGGTGCTCCTGCACGACGGAGGGGGCGACCGCGGCCAGACCGTCGACGCGGTGGCCCGGATCATCCCGGCGCTGGAGTCCGGGGGCTGGCGCTTCACCCGCCCCGCCCGGCGCTGACAGGCCCCGCCCCCGCGGGCGCCCCTGAACCCCCACGTCCGAGGAGAGACCATGTCCCCCACCCCCGACCGGCGGCGCCCGGCCGTCGCCAGGGCGAGCACGATGCCCCTCCTGGGCGGCCGGAGCGCCGCCGGCGCCGCGACCGCGCCGGCGGAGGCCGACGACGGGACCTGGGTCGGCACCTGGGCGGCCGTGCCGACCGCCGCACCGGCCACGGCGACCCCCGTCCTCCACGACGAGACCGTCCGGCAGGTCGTCCGCACCAGCGTCGGCGGCGACCGGCTGCGCCTGCGCCTCACCAACGAGTTCGGGGAGAGGGCGCTGCGCGTGGGCGAGGTGCACGTGGCCCTGCGCGCGGACGCCTCGGGAACCGGCACCGACCCGGCCACCGACCGCACGGTCACCTTCGGCGGCCGTGCGTCGGTGACCGTCCCAGCGGGTGCTCCCCTGGTCAGCGACCCGGTACCGCTGGAACTGCCCGCCCGTGCCGACCTGGTCGTGAGCATCCACCTGCCGGAGGAGACCCCGGTGACCACCCTGCACGCCTTCTCCTTCCAGGAGAACGAGGTGGCCGCGGGCAACGTCACCGGCGACGAGGCCGTCGAGGCGACCCGGACGCTCACCCAGTGGCACTTCCTCTCGGGGGTCAGCGTGCGGTCCCGCGCCCGGCCCGCCGACGCGGTCGTGGCCCTGGGCGACTCCATCACCGACGGCTCCGAGACCGAGGTGAACGCCAACCACCGGTGGCCGGACCTGCTCGCCCGGCGCCTACCGCACACCGGCGTGCTGAACTCGGGGATCGCGGGCAACCGGCTCCTGCACGACCCCAACCCGCCCCGGGGCGGCGACGCCGAGGACTTCGCGGCCTTCTTCGGGCAGAGCGCCCTGCGCCGCTTCGACCGGGACGTGCTGGCGCACCCGGGCGTGGGCCACGTCATCGTCCTGCTCGGGGTCAACGACCTGGGCCACCCCGGGACCGTGGCCCCGGTCTCGGAGACCGTCACGGCCGAGGAGGTCATCGGCGCCCACCGTCAGATCATCGCCCGCTCCCGCGCCGCCGGGCTGCGGGTCCACGGGGGCACCCTCCTGCCGTTCGGGGGCGACACGCTCGGCTTCCACACCGAGGAGAACGAGGCCAAGCGCCAGGCGGTCAACGCGTGGATCCGCACGAGCGGGGAGTACGACGCCGTCATCGACTTCGACGCGGTGACGCGCGACCCGGCCGACCCGCTGAGCCTGCGGCCCGCCTACGACAGCGGTGACGGCCTGCACCCCAACGACGCCGGTATGGCCGCCATGGCGGAAGCCGTACCGGCCCGGCTCTTCCGCCCCAGGCGGGAGGGGTAGCAGCACCGGGGGGAGGGCGGCCCGTGCGCGGCCTCAGCCGCGTACCAGGCGCCAGAAGGCCAGCGCCGCGTCCTGCGGCGCGGTGGCCCCCCTGGGCGCCGGAGCACCATCGGGCGCCGCCGTCTCCCCGGGCTCCGCCGCCCCTCCCGCCCTGACGCCGACCCAGTCGGCGATCACACCCACCAGCGCCCCCGCGAGGTAGGCGGCGTGCGTGCGCACCGGGACGCCGTCGAACCCGGGCGGCCGCGCGCCCTCCTCGAAGCGTGCGGCCAACTCCTCGGCGAGCCGCCCCCGCAGCCGGTTCGTGAAGCGGGCGCTGCCGTGGTCCGACAGCATCCTCCGGTAGAGCACGGCGCTGTCCGCCACGTGTCCGAACAGGTCCACCAGCGGTTCCGGCGCCCGGTCGCGGGGCGCGTCCAGCGGGCACAGCGCCGCGCACCGCGCCACGTGCGCGACCGCGCTCTCCATGGCGTCGGTGATCAGCGCGTCCAGGTCGGCGTAGTGCTGGTAGACGGTCGCGCGGTTGACCCCGGCCCGCCTGGCCACGGTGGAGACCGTGACGGAGCCGGACTCGCTCTCCGCGGTCAGGGACAGCAGGGCGGTGCGCAGGCGGTCGCGGGTGCGCTGGACACGGGGGTCGTCGGGGTTCACGGAAGCAGTGTACGACACCTGTCCTTGATAGTCACATGTTGTTTAAAGGACAGATGTCGCTTATGTTGTCCCCATGAGGATCGAGATCTGGGCGGACACGGTCTGCCCCTGGGCCCACATCGGCAAGCGGCGCCTGGAGCGGGCCCTGGCCGGGCTCGGCGACGGGCCCGGCGGGGACGCCGAGGTGGTCTGGCGCCCCTACCGGATCGACCCCGCCGCCCCGGCCGTGGCCCAACCCCTGGACCCCCTGCTGCGCGACCCCTCCGTGGACACCGCCCTCCGGGCCTGCGCGCCCGGACTCACCCCGGCCCAGAACCGCGTCCGCGTCGCCGGGATCGCCGCCGCCGAGGGGCTCGGCTCCCGGTGGGGCGCGGCGTGGAGGGTCAGCAGCCACGACTCCCACCGCCTCGCGGCCCTCGCCCTGGAGTCCGGCGGCCCCGGCCTCCAGGACGCCGTCATCGAGGGCGTCCTGCGCGCCCACTTCGTGGCGGCCGAGGACATCGGCTCCGCCGGCGTCCTGGACCGCGTCGCCCGCGAGGCCGGGTTCCCCGACGGCGGCCGGCTCCTGGCCGAGGGGGCGGGGGAGGAGCGCGTCCGCGAGCTCCTCCTGCGGGGCAGGGCCGTGGGCGTGCGCACCTCCCCGACCCTGGTGGCCAACGGCCGTGCCCTGGAGGGCGCCCAGCACCCCGACGCGATCCGCGACTTCCTGGTCGGAGCCGCCGCGCACACCCCGCGCCGGCTCCCCGAGGAGGTCGAGCGCCTCCGCCAGGCGGAGTCCCTGCTGGACCGGGGCGACCCCCTCGGCGCGCTCGCCCTGCTCCGGCCCGTGCTGGACGAGCACGCCGCCGACCGGAGCGTGCGCCTGCTCGCCGCCCGCGCCCACTACCGCTCCGCGCAGCTGGGCCGAGCCCGCCGCGGGCTGGAGGAACTGGTGGCCCAGAGGCCGGACGACGCCTACGCGCGGCTGCTCCTGGGGCGCACGCTCCAGCGCCAGGGGGAGCGGGAGCTGGCCGGGCCGCACCTGCGCCTGGCCGGTGCCATGGACCCCGGGTACGCCTGACCCGGGCGCCCGTGCCGTGAGGGCGGGCCGTCGCGCGGCGGCCCGGTTTTCGGATGGCTCCTTCACATGGCCACCGCTGTCCCCATCGGATCACCTCTGCGTGGTGGAACGGGGTTCGGCACAGACGCATTCTTGTGTTGAACGGGCCTTCTTACCCAACAAGCCGCAACACTGCGCGACTTTTCCACTACTTTTGGTTAATGTTCGGGGCGTTGGTCTCCGCGCCCGACGCACCTGCCCCGCTCACGTCCTCAGAGTGCTCTCCCATGGTGCGCGGAGCGACACCGAGTGAGCTGCCAGAGTCGTGGGTCTTGGGGGAGTTGTACGTGGTCACAACCAGCCGGACGGAGACCGTCCGCGAACAGCCGACACGGATCGTGGTCGGTCCCGGATCCCCCGGGGCCGCCGGGGGCCCCGGGGCGGCGGGCGCCGCCGGGCGGCGCGGCGCGGGCGGATCCGGCGGCGGGGCCACCGGCGCCTGGGTGCGCCCCTACGTCGTGAGCCTGGTCGGACTGGACCTGGCCGCCGCCCTCACGGCCACGCTCAGCGGCACGGCGGTCCGCTTCCCCGCCGCCCTCGGGACGGCCACCACCCTGCCCTACCTGGCCGTCTCCCTCCTGCTGCCCCCCGTGTGGATCCTCTTCGTCTACCTGGGCGGCGGCTACGCCCGCCGCTTCATCGGCGTGGGCACGGAGGAGTACCGCCGCGTCGCCACGGCCGGGCTCGCCCTCGCCGCGACCGTCGCCGTCGGCGCCTACGCCGTGCGGTTCGACCTCGCCCGCGGCTACACGCTCGTCGCCCTGCCCCTCATCCTCCTGCTCACCCTCGGACTGAGGTACGCCCGCCGCAAGGCCCTGCACCGGCGCCGCCGTTCCGGCCAGTGCATGAGCGGGGTCGTGGTCGTCGGATACCGCGTGGCCGTCCGCGACCTCGTCCGCAGGTTCCGCGGCGAGGTCTACCACGGCATGCGCGTGGTGGGCGTGTGCCTGCCCCCGGGGGAGGCCGGCTCCGGCCCGGGCGCCGACGAGGTGGAGGGCTGCCCGGTCCTGGGCACCTTCACCGGGGCCGCGGACGCCGCGGCCCTGGTCGGCGCCGACACCGTCGCGGTCCTGGCCTGCCCGGAGATGGACGGGGCCGAGCTGCGCCGCCTGGCCTGGAGGCTGGAGGAGACCGGCACCGACCTCATCGTCGCCTCCGCGCTCATGGACGTGGCCGGGCCGCGCACCTCCATCCGCCCCGTCGCGGGGCTGCCCCTGCTGCACGTGGAGCACCCCGAGCTGGTGGGCGCGCGCCGGGTCCTCAAGGGCGCCTTCGACCGCTGCGCCGCCGCCCTGGCCCTGGTGCTGCTGTCGCCGCTGTTCCTCGTGCTGTCCGTCCTCGTCCGCTCGGAGGGGGGCGGCCCCGCCCTCTTCACCCAGACGCGCGTGGGCAGGGGCGGGGACGAGTTCACCGTCTACAAGTTCCGTACGATGGTGGTCGGGGCCGAGGCGTTGAAGGCGATGCTCCAGCCCCGCAACGAGCACGAGGGCGTGCTGTTCAAGATGCGCCGGGACCCCAGGGTGACGCCCGTGGGGGCCTGGCTGCGCCGGTACTCGCTCGACGAGCTTCCCCAGCTCGTCAACGTGGTCCGGGGGGAGATGTCGCTCGTCGGCCCGAGGCCGCCGCTTCCGGAGGAGGTCGCCCGGTACGGGGACGACGTCCGTCGCAGGCTGGTGGTCAAGCCGGGTATGACGGGTCTGTGGCAGGTGAGCGGCCGCTCCGACCTCTCCTGGGAGGAATCGGTCCGTCTCGATCTGCGGTACGTGGAAAACTGGTCGCTGACATTGGACGTCCAGATCCTGTGGAAGACGTGGTCAGCGGTGATCCGTGGGGCGGGAGCATACTAGCCGGTGAAGAACATCCGAAACGATCATGAGGTGGCCCGCGACCTGGCGAGCGAGGCGGGGCAGCTGCTGCTGCGCCTGCGCGCCCGACACGGTTTCGACGAGCCCGACGTCCTGCGCACCCTGGGGGACCGCACCTCCCACGAGTTCCTGTTCTCCGCCCTGGGGCGGCTGCGGCCCAGCGACGCCGTCCTCTCCGAGGAGGGCGCCGACGACCCCGCGCGGCTCAACGCGCGCCGGGTGTGGATCATCGACCCCCTGGACGGCACGCGCGAGTTCGCCGAGGCCGGCCGCACCGACTGGGCGGTACACGTGGCGCTGTGGGAGAACGGCGACCTGGTCGCGGGGGCCGTGGCGCTGCCCGCCCAGGGCAGCACCCTGTCCACGGTCGACCCGCCGTGGCTGCCCGAGGAGCGCCCCTCGGACCAGCGTCTGCGCATCACCGCCAGCCGGACCCGGCCGCCGGCGTTCGTCCAGCGGATGGCCACCCAGCTGGGCGCGGAGGTGGTCCCGATGGGTTCGGCGGGCGCCAAGATCTGCGCGGTCCTGCTCGGCATCGCCGACATCTACGTGCACGCGGGCGGCCAGTACGAGTGGGACAGCGCCGCCCCGGTGGCGGTGGCCCGGGCCTCGGGTCTGCACACCTCCCGGATCGACGGGTCCCCGCTGCTCTACAACACGGAGGACCCGCTGCTGCCGGATGTCCTTGTATGCCGATCGGAATTGTCGGGTATGTTGTTGGCAAGCATCCGCGACGGCGCGGACCTGGACAGCGCGGGTCCGCACGCGGGGGGCTGATAGGACGACCCCTCCGCCGTCGGCCCTGTCGGTATTTCTAAGGCGGATTCATGGGTCAGGCGAGTCAGCAGGCCGGACGCTACCAGCTCTCCCAGCTGGACGTCCTGGAGGCCGAAGCCATCTTCATCATGCGCGAGGTGGCCGCGGAGTTCGAGCGGCCGGTGCTGCTCTTCTCCGGCGGCAAGGACTCCATCGTCATGCTGCGCCTGGCCGAGAAGGCGTTCTGGCCCGGGGCCATCCCGTTCCCCGTCATGCACGTGGACACCGGCCACAACTTCGACGAGGTCATCGAGTTCCGCGACCGCCGGGTCGCCGAGGCCGGCGTCCGCCTGGTCGTGGCCTCGGTGCAGGAGCAGATCGACGCGGGCAAGGTCACCGAGCCCACCGGCCGCTGGGCCAGCCGCAACCGCCTCCAGACCGCGGCGCTGCTGGAGGCCATCGAGGAGAACGGTTTCGACGCCGCCTTCGGCGGGGCGCGACGCGACGAGGAGAAGGCCCGGGCCAAGGAACGGGTCTTCTCCTTCCGCGACGAGTTCGGCCAGTGGGACCCCAAGAACCAGCGCCCCGAGCTGTGGAGCGTGTTCAACACCCGCATCGAGCGGGGCGAGCACATCCGGGTCTTCCCGATCTCCAACTGGACCGAGCTGGACGTGTGGGCCTACATCAAGCGGGAGCGGCTGGAGCTGCCCTCCATCTACTTCGCCCACGAGCGCGAGGTCTTCGAGCGCGACGGCATCCTGCTGGCGAACTCGCCCATCATCAACCGCGACGAGACCGAGGTCCCGTTCACCGAGAGCGTGCGCTACCGCACCGTCGGCGACCTCACCTGCACGGGGGCGGTCAAGTCCACGGCGGTGGAGATCGACGACATCATCGCCGAGATCGCCGCGACCCGGGTGACCGAGCGCGGACAGACGCGGGCCGACGACCGCGCCAGCGAGGCCGCCATGGAGGACCGCAAGCGCGAGGGCTACTTCTAGCGGCCGCGCGCGCCCGCGCCGGAGCCCGGCGCGACACGCCCGGGCCCGCCGACACACGGTTCGCTCCCCGTGGGCGGCGCGGACCCCTTCCGCAGAACCCGGTACGCCTCTCGCTCGGGCCACCCGTTCCCCGCAGACCACTCACTCCGCATTGGACCAGGCAAGCATGAGCAACGACATCCTGCGGTTCGCGACGGCGGGTTCCGTCGACGACGGCAAGAGCACCCTGATCGGCCGACTGCTGTTCGACTCCAAGTCCATCTTCGAGGACCAGCTCGACGCGGTGGAGCGCACCAGCGTCGCGCGCGGCGAGGAGCAGACCAACCTGGCGCTGCTCACCGACGGCCTGCGTGCCGAGCGCGAGCAGGGCATCACCATCGACGTGGCGTACCGCTACTTCGCCACCCCCAAGCGCACCTTCATCATCGCCGACACCCCCGGGCACATCCAGTACACCCGGAACATGGTCACCGGCGCCTCCACGGCCGACCTCGCCATCATCCTGGTGGACGCGCGCAAGGGCCTGCAGGAGCAGAGCCGCCGCCACGCCTTCCTCACCACCCTGCTCCAGGTGCCCCACCTGGTGCTGGCGGTCAACAAGATGGACCTGGTGGACTACTCCCAGGACCGCTTCGAGGAGATCAAGGCCGAGTTCGCCGACTTCGCCACCAAGCTGGACGTGTGCGACCTGACGTTCGTGCCGATCTCGGCCCTGCACGGCGACAACGTGGTGAGCCGCTCGGAGAACATGCCCTGGTACACCGGGCCCTCCCTGCTCCACCACCTGGAGAACGTGCACATCGCCTCCGACCGCAACCTCATCGACGCGCGCTTCCCCGTGCAGTACGTGATCCGGCCGCACAAGTCGGCCGACCCCGAACTGCACGACTACCGGGGCTACGCGGGCCAGATCGCGGGCGGCGTCCTCAAGCCGGGCGACGAGGTCGTCCACCTGCCGTCCGGACTGAACACGCGGATCGCCAGGATCGTCACCGCCGACGGCGACGTCGCCGAGGCCTACTCGCCGATGTCGGTCACCCTCCTGCTGGAGGACGAGATCGACATCTCCCGGGGCGACATGATCTGCCGCCCCAACAACGCCCCCGCGGTCACCCAGGACCTGGAGGCGATGGTGTGCTGGATGACGGACGCGCGCAAGCTCACGCCGCGCTCCAAGCTCATCCTCAAGCACACCACCCGCACCGCGAAGGTCGTGGTCAAGGACCTGCGGTACCGGCTGGACGTCAACACGCTGCACCGCGACGAGCAGGCCGACCACCTGGCGCTCAACGAGATCGGCCGGGTGCGGCTGCGCTCCACCCAGCCCCTGTTCGTGGACGAGTACGCCAAGAACCGCCAGACGGGCGGGTTCATCCTCATCGACGAGTCCACCAACGTCACGGTCGCCGCGGGGATGGTCGTCAAGACCGACTGACCCCGGACGGGGCGCCTCGGGGCGCTCCGGACCGGCGGCCGTGCGACGGGGCCGCCCGCGGGCGGCCCCTCGCGCTGCGCGGGACACGGCCCGCGCGCCGTCCGGGGAGCCCGGCCCGTTCGCGCGTCCGGCCCGTTCCCGCGTCCGTGCCGGACCGGGGACGGCGGGCCGAGGGGCGGCCCCGGGGGGCGGGGGTCCGGGCCGCTCCCCCCGAACCCCTCCCTTCGTCACCTGTGGGTCACAAGCCATGACCGAAAGTAATAGCCTGGCCGGGTGGACGATGGTTATCGACTGGTGTTCGTCGGTGGAATGGGCCGCTCCGGCTCGACCCTGATCGAGCGGCTCCTCGGCGAACTGCCCGGGTTCTGCTCGGTCGGCGAGGTCGTGCACCTGTGGCGGCGCGGACTGGTGGAGGACGAGCGGTGCGGCTGCGGCCGACCGTTCTCCGGCTGCGGCTTCTGGACCGACGTGGGCCGGGAGGCCTTCGGCGGCTGGGACCGCCTCGACGTCGGGGAGGTGCTGCGGCTCAAGGGCCGCGTCGACCGCACCCGCTTCCTCCCGGTGCTGCTCAACGGTGCCCGCGAGGGCCTGTTCGCCTCCCGCTGCGACCGCTACACCGAGCTCTACCACCGCCTGTACTCGGCGGTGTCCCTGGTCAGCGGCGCCCACGTGATCGTGGACGCCAGCAAGCACGCCTCCCTGGCCGCCTGCCTGCGCTGGCGCTACGGCGCCCGGATGCGCCTGCTGCACGTGGTGCGCGACCCGCGGGCGGTGGCCCACTCCTGGGCCAAGCGCGTGGCGCGCCCGGACGCCTCCCCCGACAGCAGCGAGCCGGAGATGGCCCGCTACTCGGCCGGGCGGGCGTCGGTGCAGTGGATGACCCAGAACGCCTGCTTCGACGCCCTGGCGCGGCGCGGCGTCCCGACCCTGCGCGTGCGCTACGAGGACTTCGTCGCCGATCCCGGAGGGGAGTTCGCCCGGATCGCCGGGTTCGCGGGGTACGCGGGCACCCCGCCGGACGCGGCGGAGGGCTGTCCGGTCCCGTCGGAGGGGCACGCCGTGTCGGGCAACCCGATGCGGTTCACCGCCGGGCGTGTGGGGGTCCGCGCCGACCACGGGTGGCGTGAGGCGATGCCCGCCTGGCGGCGGCGTCTGGTGACCGCCGTGACGGCTCCGTCCCGAGGGCGTTACGGCTACTGAAGTCCGTTTTGCCACTTCAGGGACTGTTATCTGCCCCCAATATGACGTATGGTGTCCGTCTAAATACACTGCGTCACATTTTGGAGAGCTAGGGGGAGTTCGCCGTGGACAGGGGACCGGTACGGGCACTGGCGACGACGGGGGCACTGACCCTCGTCCTGACACTGGCCGGGGCGGGGGACGCCCCGGCGGGCGAGGCACCCTCGTCCCCACGCCAACCCTCGGACCGGCCCGTCGGTGCGACGGAGTTCTCCCGGGACGGGTACGGCGCCGACGAGGAGTGCACCGTCTCGGAGATCCTGGAGCCCTCGTGCGGCGTCTGGTGGGGGGCCAGCCCCTACCAGGACCGGATCGAGCCGCTGGAGGAGGCGGTCGACCGCCGCATGGACATCGTCTACACCTGGCGCGGCATCGACCAGGCCGGGATCCCCGGCAGGCGCGAGCGGGAGCTGATCGCCGAGGGCAGGTTCGTGCACACCAACATCGAGGCCCGCCGGTTCAGGCGCTCGGGGCACCCGGAGGTCTCCTACGAGTCCATCGTGGACGGCGGGTTCGACGACTCGCTGCGCTCCCAGGCCCGCGCCGTCGCGGAGCTGGACGTGCCCTACTTCGTCACCTTCGACCACGAGGCCGACGCCAACAAGCGCTACGACAAGCGCGGTACGCCCGAGGAGTTCGTGCGGGCCTGGCGCCACATCGTGGACCTGTACCGCGAGGAGGGCGCGGACAACGCCATCTGGGTGTGGAACGTGACCGGGTGGGAGGGCAACTTCGACCGCCTCCCCGGCCTGTGGCCCGGCAACGACTACGTCGACTGGGTCAGCTGGGAGGCGTACAACATGACCGGCTGCGACCACCAGCCCCACTGGGACGAGGTGTACTCCTTCGAGGACATGATGCGCCCGGCCTACGAGTGGTTCCAGAACGAGGGGCCCGAACACGGGATCGACCCGGACAAGCCGGTGATGATCGGTGAGATGGGCACCACGCCCATCGGCTCGAAGGAGACCCTGGAGTGGTACTCCGAGATCCCCGACGTGCTGCGCCGCTACGAGCGGGTGCGCGCGGTCAAGGTGTGGGACAACCGGCTCTCCCCGGACTGCGACTTCCGGATCCGGGCCAACGAGCACGCCCAGCGCGGCTTCGAGGCGGCCGGGAAGGACCCGTACGTGTACCTGCCCGAGCAGGTGCGCGGCCTGGTCGAGTACGCCCGGGAACGGGACTGACCGCCCGGGCCCCGGGACCGTCCGGGACGGTTCGCGCGGACCGCCGCTCCCACCGGGGGCGGCGGTCCGCGTGTGCGGGCCCCCGCCCCCGGCCCCGGCGCCGTGGGCGTGCGGGGCCGCGCGCGGGGGCGCCCGCTCAGCCGCCCACGGGCCGGAGCATGGACCAGGTGCGCGGGCCGCCCCCGGGCAGCTCGTACTCGGCGGTCACACGGAAGCCGAGCGACGTGTACAGGCCCACGTTGTCCTTCGTCGACGTCTCCAGGAAGGTCGGGAAGCCCGCCGCGTCGGCCTCGTGCAGGCCCGCGCCGACCACCGCGCGCCCCAGGCCCCGGCCCTGGGAGGCGGGGTGGACGCCGACGGTGCCGAGGAACCACACCGGTTCCTCCGGCCGGTGCGGCGCCATGGCGGCCTCGGCCTCCGCGTAGGCCGGGGCGCGGTCGCCCGCCAGCTCCACGAGCCGGGGGAGCAGGGCCTCCATGGCCTCCTGTGCGCCGTCGGAGCCGGGCACCGTCCAGACGGAGGCGGCCCGGAGGTCCTCGCTCACCCACACCCGCCCGTACGGGAGGCCGACGTCGGCGAGGAAGATCCGCTGGAACTCCCGCAGCCGCGTCTCGTGGTCGTCGGCGCTGATCACGTGACGGGTGAAGGGGTAGTCCGCGAACGCGGCGGCCAGTGTGTCCGCCGCCCCTCCGACGTCGTCGGGAGTGGCTCTCCGGATCATGCGCGTCCTTTCCGGCTGCTCGGTCCGCGCGCCGGACGCCCCGGCGCGCGGACCGAGGTTACACGCCCCTGCCGCGCAGGTGCAGCGCGCGCGTGACCCACCCCGCGGGCAGCCCGCACACCACCGCCAGCGCCAGGTAGGCGCGGGCCTCGGCGGGGCGGCTGCGGACCGTGGTGCCGATCCAGCGCAGCGCGGCGCGCCGGCGCCCGGACGCGGCCTCGGCGAAGGCGATCTGCCCGGCCACGCGAGCGTGGCCGCGCGGCACCAGCGCGAACTCGGGATAGCGCTCCAGCAGCCAGCGCAGGGCGGTGGAGATGGTCCGCCAGCGCCCGGAGAAGTGCGACCTGCGGTGCCAGAGCACCCGCACGCCCGGTTCGGGGATGTTGCGGATGGGGCCTCGCCGGGCCAGCCTCAGCAGCAGTTCGTAGTCCTCGGCGTAGCTGCCGGGGATCTCCTCGCTGACGGTCCCGCAGCCGTCGAGCATGGCGCGGCGCCGGATGAGGAACGTGGACGGGTGCAGCTCGGTCAGCCGCGACCCCAGCAGGTCGCCGAAGGTCACGCTGGTGCGGTCCAGGCTGCGGACCGCCTCGACCCTGTCGTAGACCACCCGGATGCCGCAGCACACCATCTCGGTGCCGGGCTCGTCGAGCATGACGTCGACCTGTGCCCGGAGCTTCCCCGGCAGCCACGTGTCGTCGTCGTCGCAGAAGGCCACCAGGTCGGTGTCGGCGGCGAGCACACCGGTGTTGCGGGCCCCGGCCAGCCCGGGGGTGAGGGTGTTGGTGACCACCCGCACGGGGCGCTCGCCGTCGGAGCGGGCCAGGGAGGGGTCGGGCTGGTCGTTGTCGAAGACGACGATCGTGGTGATGCGGCCCGGGTAGTCCTGGTCGCTGATCGCCCGCAGGGTGCGGCGCAGCAGCTCCGGCCGGTCCCGGGTGGGCACCACCACGGTCACGCCGGGCCGGCGCCCGGTGTCGTCGGCGCCGGGCGCGGTGGTCCGGTCGGCGGTCCGGTCGGCGGTCCGCGGGCCCGCGCCGCTCCCGGCGGTGCGGACGGCGGTCCCGGCGCCGGAGCACTCCGCGGTCTCCGCCGCCGTGTCCCGGGCACCCGTGAGCAGGTCGATGAGCTCCCCGGCGCGCAGCGCGGCCCGCTCGGTGCCCTCGCCGTCGCCGGGGTCCACCCGGAACTCCCCCGGCGAGGCGAGCGCCCTGTCCAGGAGCGCGGACAGCTGCTGGGGGGTGGCGCAGGCGCGCACCCGGCCCGCCTCCTCCAGGCGCCGGACGAACAGGAGCTGGTGCTCGTCGACGTGCTCGTCCAGTTCGGGGTCGCGGGCGACGACGATGGGCAGGCGTCCGGCGCGGCGCGCCTGGACGATGGTGCCCGGACCGCCGTGGGTGACGACCACCCGGGCCCGGCGCATGTGCTCGCCGAGGTCCTCGCCGGACAGGAACGGGATGCCCGCGGCCACCGCGGGAGCGGCGCTGTGCCCGTGCTGGACCAGGAGGCGCAGGTCGCGGTGGCGCCGGGCGTAGTCGTCGATCCAGCGGACCAGCCGGTCGAAGGAGTGGTGGTCGGTGCCGAGGCTGACGACCACGTCGGGGTGGCCGCTGTCGTCGGGGCTGGGGACGGGACGCGTGGTCTGTTCGGTCAAAGCAGCGGTCCTACCGTGATGGCGGTCGGCATGAAGGCGCGCTGTTCCTCCCACTGGGCGAGGGACAGCCGGGTGAACGGACGGCACAGCCGGGCGGTGAGCGTCGGTGTGTCGAGGCGGTCGTAGACCTCGATGTAGACGGTCGGTATCCGCAGCAGCCAGGCCAGGACGAAGAACGGCAGGGCCACCCCGGCGCCGGTGGTGACCACGGCGCGGGGGCGGTGCTCCCGCAGGACGCGGACGGCCAGCCAGGTGTTGCGCAGGAGGTTGCCCACGTGGCGGGTGGTGGGGTGGAAGGCCCACCGGACGCGCTCGTCGGCCAGGGCGGATTCGGCGTCCGGGGTCCGGAAGGTCACCCACACGCGCTCGCGGTCCCGCCACCAGGGACGCAGCGAGCACAGCTGGGTGAGGTGCCCCCCGCTGGAGGCCACCAGGAGAACCGGTCGTGGAGACATGAGGTCATCATTTCATAACTCTGCGTAGTCATTGGGATGGTCGCGGCGAGGCGCACGGGTTGTCCACAGGCGGGAGGGGCGTCTTCCGGCGGGCGCCCGTACGGGCTTTGATGGATACGGGGGGTCCCCGGGGTCCGCCCGCCTCGGCGTGCCCGCACCGACTCCGCCGGAGGCCGCCGCGTGCCTCACCGGCGCGGGCCCAGGCCCAGAAGTCCGCGCAGCGACCACACCGTCACCAGGTGCCCCACGGCTCCCGAGGCCACCGCCATCGCCAGCGTCGCGACTCCGCCGCCCAGCAGCGCCTCCAGCAGCATCGGCAGGGCGGCGAACCACGTCAGCGCGCTGGCCGTCGCGGCCAGCACCGGACGGCTGAACGGGTGCAGCACCACGCGGGAGCGCAGCTGCCACAGCGGGAGCAGCTTGCGCACCAGCATCGCGGCCACCAGAGCCAGGGCCGCCCCCGTCGCTCCGGCCACGGGCACGAGCAGCACGCACACCAGCACGTTCGCCGCCAGCGACAGCACGTTGTTGACCAGGTTCAGCCGGGTCAGCCCGGTCATGGTCAGGACCAGGTCGCCCATGCCCAGCGCGGCGGCCGTCAGCTGGCCCGCGCACACCACGGCCAGCGCCGTCGCCCCGGCCGCGTACTCCGGCCCGAACAGCCGCATCACCTCGGGGGCGAACACCAGCACCGACAGGTACAGCGGCCACAGTAGGGACACCAGCCACGCCGTTCCCACCTGGTAGAGGGTCCGGACCCCGGCGTGGTCGCCCGTCGCCAGCTGTTCGGCGAACCGGGGCTGGGCCGCGTACAGCACCGCCTGCGTGCCGAACTGGCCGACCACCATGACCCGCGTGGCCGCCGTGAACACCGCCGCCCCGGTCAGCCCGCCCAGCAGGGCCACGAGGACCACACCGCCGCGCTGCACACCCATCTGGGCGACCCCGGCCACCGCGCGCGGCAGCGCGAAGGACCAGAACGTCCGCGCGTCCACGCGTTCCGCCTCCACGCGTTCCGCGTCCACCTGTTCCGCGCCCCCCGGTGACGCGGCCGTGCCGGTGGCCCCGGGAGCGCCGGAGGCGCCCTCGCCCCGGGGAGCCGCGGGCGCTCCCGCGGCCACGGGGCCGCCTGGGGCACGGCCAGTCTCCGGCCCCGCGGCCGTTTCCACGACCACGGGGTCGCCAGCAGCGCCGTGCGTCCCTGGAGTCACCGGCTCTCCAGGGGCACCACCGGCCTCGGGAGCGGCGCGGCGCACGACGCGGCCCAACCAGAACCACGCCAGCACGGCCGCGGGCAGGTACGGCCCCGCCCACGCCAGCGCCAGCAGCCCCGCCGCCCCCGAGACCGCCACCGCCGCCACCAGGGCCAGCTGCGCCAGCGGACGGCCCACCTTGTCCACCAGCACGGTCCCGGCCATGTCGTGGTGGGCACGCGTCGCGGCCAGGGCCGTGTCGGCCAGCACCGCGAACGGCAGGAACACCGCCAGCAGCCGCAGGTAGACGTCCGCCCCGCCGCCGAGCCCCTCCGCCACCGGCCCGGCGCACGCCAGCAGCAGCACCGCCAGCGCGCACGCCACCAGCACGGCCGGGGCCACGGCCGTCCGCAGCAGCCAGGACACGCCCCCGGGCCTGCCGAACACGCGCATCCGGGCGATGAAGTACACCAGCCCGTCCGACGCGCCCAGGTTCGCCACCACCGCGGCGATGAGGAACACCGACGTCGCCGAGAACAGCAGCCCCGCCGTCTCCTGGGAGAAGGCCCGCGTGATCGTCACGATCACGGCGAGGTTCAGCGCGGCGCCGACCACCGCCCCCGCCATGTTGACCGCCCCGCCGCGCAGCACGCGGCGCAGCCCCGCCCCCTCCCGCTCCGCCGCGGCGGTCACGCGCGCCACGAGGGGACGCGCCCCCACCAGTCCGCCAGCCGGGCGTCGCTGTCGGCGAACCGCGCGGCCAGCTCCGCGCGCAGCCCCTCGGGCATCGTCGTCCGTGCGCGCGCGTTGTGCCTGCCCGGGGCGGTCCCCGGCCCGGGCGGCAGCCCCAGGAACCGCTCCACCCCGGTCAGCGCCCGCGCCGTGCCGTCGAACAGGTCGGCGTGGTCCACCACGTGCATCCGGTCCCGCCCCAGGTGCTTCTCCATCCGCGCCAGCTGGTCCGCGTAGCGGCCGCGCGCCACGTACCCGTGGTGCTGGTGGGAGTACGACCGGTACCCGGGGTCGGCCAGCATCCGCTCCTCCTCACCGGCCAGCCGCTCCGGCTCCAGCTCCAGGGCCCGCTCGAACGGCTCCGTCTCGAACCCGCGCGCGGTCTCGTGCGCGTGCGCCGAGTAGGCCCGCTCCACCGGGTCCCGCAGGATGACCACCACCCGCACGTCCGGCAGGTCGCGGGCGATCCGCTCGGCGGCCAGCGGGTGGAACAGGTAGTACGGGCTGGACTCGACCACCCTCACCCGGGGACGCCCCGGCCGGGCCCGCAGCGTCGCGCGCAGGGGGAAGTACGACCGGTAGCGGTCCGGGCCGCCGCGGTACCCGGTGTCGAAGAAGTGCACCCCCTTGCGCAGGGTGGGACCGGTGACGGACGGGTGCAGGCACAGCGACTTGAACAGCGACGTCGTGCCCGAGCGCTGCGCCCCGCAGATGAGGAAGTCGGGCAGGGCGCGGGCCGGTGCGGTGAGCGCGCCCAGGCCGTCGGCGAGGGGCAGGAGCGCCTCCCGGGCCGGGGCGGCCAGCCGGTGGAACGGGACGGGAAAGGTGCTCCGGGGCATCACGTGCTCCTTCTGTCGCGGTTTCGGTGGTTCCGGCCGCCGTCCTCGGCGTCCGGGGCTCGACGGGGCGGGTCCGGTCGACCGGACCCGGCTCCCCGGGTCCGGAGGGCCGGACGCTCCTGGCCGGGCCCGGCGCACCGGGTCCGGCACATCGGGTCCGGCGGGCCGTTCAACCCTGGTGCGCGGCCTCGTGGGCCGCCCTCTCCTGGAGCCCTTCCAGCGCGGGCAGCAGCCAGTCGTCCACGGCCGCGAGGTGGCCGCCGCACTCCTCCTGCCGGTCGTGCAGGTACCGGGTGGCCAGGTCGATCAGGTACAGCGCCATCACCGTGGACACCGTGTGGGAGCGCACCCCGGTCTCGGACATCAGGGGGTCGCGCAGCAGCCGCGACCCGCTCTCCAGCCACCGGTGCACGCCCGGGTGGACCCCGGCCTGCACGCACTCGTTGAGGTCGTAGTGCAGGGCGTCGAAGCCCGCGGGCGCGTCCATGGCGAGCCGCTCCCAGTCCCACACGAACGCGCGCCGCGCGGTGCTGGCGATGTTCCACCTGGTCAGGTCGCCGTGCCAGGCGCCGAACGGCACGTACACGTCGGGCAGGCGGCGTAGCGCGGCGCGCAGCGGCGCCACCTCGGGCCGCGTGCCCAGCGTCACGATCCGCTCCTCCAGCGACCGCCGGTAGGGGCTGTCGGACAGTCTCCGGCGCCGCACCCTGGACAGCCCGACGATCTGCGTCACGCATCTGAGCAGCTGGCGCCGGGTGGGCCGGTCGGTCTGGACGCCGACCGGGAGGGCCTCCTGCACCAGCAGCGGATGGCCGTTCCACTCGCCCTCGTGCAGCAGCCGGGGGACGGTCACGTCCGGCAGGCGGGCCTCGGCCAGCTGGCGCAGGGCCCGCGTCTCGGCGCGCACCAGGCGCGAGGTCAGGTCGTTGACGGCCACCTTGGCGTAGCCGATCGTGCGCCCGCCGGGCGTGAGCAGCAGGAGTACGGGCTTGCGGTTGGCCCGGGGCGGGCCCACGTGGATGGCGACGGCCAGCTCGCGGTCCAGCGCGGCCGTGAGCGCGTGCTCGATGCCCGGCCCCGCCCCCACGTACAGCCGGTCGCGCAGCAGGAGCGGCGCCAGGCCGGTGGCGAACGCCCCCGTCAGCAGCAGCGTGCGCGCCCGCTCCCGGAACGAGTGCCCCTGGGAGAAGGACGTGATGCCCCGGGTGGCGGCCCACCGGTCGTGGGCGGGCAGGATCACCCGGGGGTTCTGCGCGTTGGGGACCGGGAGGTACTGGGTGCCCCGGTCGCGGCGGGCCAGCCGCCGCATACCGCGGTCGCCGGGGCCGAGCAGCCCGCCGCACGGCCACAGCACCGCGGCGAGGTCGGTCAGGTAGGTCGTCTCGCTGTTCACCAAAGACCCCCGCGGGTGCGCGCGGTCCGCCGCCGGAGCACCGGCTCCTCGCCCCGCCAGAGCAGGGCGACGGCGACCATGGTGACGGCCAGCGGGGACATCAGCGCGACGTAGAAGAACATGTACCAGAACAGCAGCAGCACGGTCAGCAGCGCGCCCTGCCCCTCCAGCGAGGCCGCGGAGCGGTAGCGCCACACGACCCGTGCGAAGAAGGCGAGCATGAGGCCGGTGCCCACCCAGCCGCCGGCGATCAGCGTCATCCACAGCTGGCCCGCGTTGCCGATGACGTGCTGGCCGCAGCCGGGGCACCCGGGCGTGGGGCCGACCGCGATCGAGTCCGAGCTGCCCAGGCTCTCCCGGGTGGTGCCCCACCCCACCACCGGGGACAGGCGGGCGGCCTCCACGGAGGCCGCGTTGGTGGCGGCGCGGCCGTCGTCGCTGTGCGGGTTGTCGATCCTGGCCCGCACCACCTCGGCGAGCGGTGAGGCGGCCAGCACCAGCAGCACCGCCAGGCACGCGACGGCGCAGGCGCCCACCAGGACCACCCGGCCGCGGCGCAGCGCCACCAGGGCCCCGTAGGCCGCGGACAGCGCCAGCCCCGCCCACAGGGCCCGGTTGAGCGAGTACACGACGGGCGCCACGGCCAGCGCGGCGGCGGCCAGGGCCCCCCAGCGCACCCACCCCGAACCCTGCGCCACCCAGCCCACCAGCAGCCACACCAGCAGCAGGGAGAGCATGTACCCCCAGATGTTGGTGTACTCCCAGGGTGCCTTCGGACGGGCGGACTCGTATCCGAAGATGTCCATGACCTGCGCGGACGCCGGATGGATGAGGGCCTGCATGTAGGGGTCGGAGGTCAGGGCCCCGGGCAGCAGGTACTCCGTCGGGGACGTGAACTCGAACCGGGGCGCGAGCACGCCCAGGCAGCCGCCCGCGATCGTGGCCAGGCACAGCACCGCCAGCGCGCCCACGACCGCGCGCGTGGGGAGCTCGCGCTCGGACAGGTTGCCGACGTAGAGCATCAGGACCGTCAGCACCAGGTAGTTGACCGCCCGGAGCACGGCGCCGCCGTATCCGCCGCTGTCCGGCACGGTCCCGGGCATCTCCAGCTGGACCAGGAACAGGCCCAGCACCGTCCACAGCAGGAACAGCGCCCACAGCCAGAACCCCGGGGGCACCCGGAGCCCCGTGGTGCGGTGGCGGCGCACCAGCTCGGCGGCCATCGGGACCGCGAACAGCCAGTACGCGAACTGCCCCAGCCCCAGGGCCCACCACAGCGGGTACCCGGCCAGCAGCCAGAGCAGCGGCCGGCCGGCGGCGGGGGAGTGCCCGCCCGCCGGGAGCGGGCCCCCGACGCCGCCCACGGCGGGGCCCGCCGCCCGGGCGGCGGGCCGGGGGCCGCGCACGGACGTGTTCCAGGCCATCAGTTCCGGGTCCCCGAGGCGGTGTCCGGGGAGGCGGCGTCCCCGGCGGCTCCGGTCGGCGGGGAGTCCTCGTCCCCCTCCGCGGCCGCGAAGGCCACCAGGGCCTCGGTGGCCTCGGCGCCGCTGACGGTCGCCTCGGGGTCGTGGGACCCCTCCGCCCCGGCGGTCCCGGGCAGCCCGAAGGCCGCCTCCGCCTCCGAGGCCGTGCCCGGGGCCGCGGTGTCACCGCCGGTCCCGTGGGCCCTGTGGGCGTCGGCCGTGTCCGGGGCCGCGGTGGCGTCCGCGTCCCGGTCGGCTTCGGCGGCCTCCGCGGCAGCGGTTCCCCCGGTGCCCTCCGGGGCCGCCGGCGCCTGGGTGGCGCCGTCGCCGCCCAGCACGCGGGGGACCTCCAGGCCCGCGGGTATCCCACCGTCGCGGGGAGGTTCCACGTCCTGCGCCGCACCCTGCTCGCCCTGCGCCCTCCGGGGCCCGGGCACACCGGGGGATCCCGCCGCCCCCTCGGAGGCCGGGGGGCGGTCCGTCCCACCGCGCTCACCCGCCTTCCTGGCCCCGGCGGCCGGGGGGAGCTCGCTGACGATGCCGGTCAGCGCGATCCCCGCGCCGGCGCGGCCCCTCTCGCCCCCGGTCGGCTCCCCGGCCTTCCCGGCCGCCTCGTCCTCCGCGGGCGTCCGACCGGCTCCGTCGGGCGCCTCCTCCCCGCGCGCCGGGGCGGCGGAGGGCGGCGCCACCGGCGCGGGCCCGGCCAGCGGCTGGCGCGGCAGGACGGCCGTGCCCGGCACGGGGACCCCGAACCGGTCGGCGAGGACGAGCAGCCCCGTCAGGTCGACGCGGCGCGTGCGGCCCAGCTCGACCACCGGCAGCATCAGGTCGGCCGAACCGGCCAGCGCGTGCGCGTCGGCGCGCTCGCTCACCGGGGCCACCGCCACCACCACGTACTCGGCCCCCGACCGCAGCAGCCCCACCAGCTCCGGCATCGCGGTGCCCTGCACCGGCGCTTCCAGGCCCGGCGCCCCGTAGCGCAGGACCCGCAGGCGGGGCACCACGTCGGGGCGCACCTCCAGGTCGGCGGGGTCCTCGCCCTCCAGCAGCGCCTCGGCCAGACCGGGGCCCTCGGGCAGCCCCAGCAGTTCGCCGACGGTGTCGGTGCGGGGGTCGGTGCACACCAGCAGCGTCTCCGAGCCCGTACGGGCCAGGGACGCGGCCAGGTTCACCGCGGTCGCCGTGCCCGCGCGGCCCGGGGTGGTCGCGGTGACGAGCAGGACGCGGCCGACGGCGGCCTCCCCGGCTCCGAGGAGTTCGGCCAACCCGTCCTCCCCTCCGGCACGACCCGCTCCTGCGGCCCTTCCGGCACTGGCGGCCACTCCGGCCCCACCCGTCCCCGTTCCGGCCGGTCCGGCGGCCTCCGAGGGCCGCTCGGCCGTCGCGGGAGCGGGTCCCGCGGCGAGTCGGGCGCGCACCAGGTGCGCGAACTCGTTGACCCGCTGCCCGCGGCGGTCGCCGTCCGGCAGCAGCCCGGGGGAGCGCTGGCCGCGCCCGACCCGCTCGGACAGGTCGAGCAGCACCGGCACCGCCCCGATCCGCCCGGTCTCCTCGGCGTCGTGCAGCCTCGGGTCGAGGCGGTCGCGGACCACGGCCGCCAGCAGCCCCGCCACCAGGCCGAGCGCGGCGCCGCCGACCAGCCACAGGGCGGGCACCGGGCTGCTCGCGCGCTCGGGGAGCCCGGCCGGTGTGATGACCCGGCCCGGCTCGACCGTCTCCGCCAGGGCGCTGAGGGGGCTGATGCCGTTGCCCAGCTCGGTGATCTCCGCGCGCAGCGCCTCGACCCGCGCGTCCGCGCCGGGCTCCGGTGACTCCGCGGCGGCCTCGGCGAGGGCCTCGTAGCGGGCCTCCTGCTCACCGCGCAGCGCCTCCAGGTGGCTGTCGATCAGCCCCTCGACGCGTTCGCGGCGCAGTTCGAGGTAGGCGTCGGCGTAGGCCTGCGCACCGGCCCGCGCGGCCTCGGGGCTCCCGGCGGAGTAGCTGATCTCCAGAACGCTGCTGTTGGGGGGCACGCTCACCTCCACCCGCTCGCGCAGCTCCTCGACCGAGGGCCCGGCGCCCCCTTCGGCCAGGGTCCCGGCCACGGCGGACGACACGTCGTCCGACAGCAGGACCTGGGCCTCGGTGTCGAGGTTGACCTCCCCGGTCAGGCGTCCGGAGCGCTCCCCGGTGAACTCGGCCATCCCGCTGGGCTGGACCTGGACGGCGGAGACGGAGGTGTAGGCGGCGGGGAGTCCGATCACCGCTGCGGCGGCCAGGGCCAGTCCGCCGAGCACGCCGGCGCCGACGAACCGCCGGCGGCGGCGCAGCAGTGCCGTGTACTCCCTCAGTTCCGGTCCGGACGGGCCGGAGGCGTCGGTGTCCATCGAATCCTCTCCGCACAAGAGTGGTCAACACTTTTAGTGATTGATTGCATACTAAGTGTAATCCCTTGGGAGATCTTCGCGGCATGGGTGAGCGGCCGTTTCTCCGTGCGGAAAACGACCGGAAAGCGGGCCGCGCTCGGGGGAGGGCCCCGGACACGCGAAGGGGGCGGCGGGACACTCCCGCCGCCCCCTCGGGCGCCGCCGGGGTGGTCGGACCCCGTGGCCGGACGCCTCAGCTGATGACCACCGTGGGCGGGAGCCCGGTGGCGGACTCCCACGCCTCGTCGCACTCCTTCTGGCTGGAGACCGTGTGGGCGCGGGCCGAGCAGTCCCGGTACTGCGCCATCTGCTCCTGGTACACCACGGCCACCGCGAACAGCGACAGCGACATCACGATCCCCAGCACGCCCACGGCCACGCTCGTCAGAGCGCCCGGTGCCGCGGTGCGGTTCGCCCTCGCGGCCCGCCTCGCCCGGAAGCCCTGCACGACACCGAACACGGACAGCACGACCCCGTAGGGGGGAAGCAGCAGGCCGGCCGCCCCGAAGAACAGGCCCCACAGGCCGCCGCGCTCGGTTCTGGGCGGCTGCCCCTCGGATCGGGGCTCCGGGCTGTTGTCGGTCAAGGTTCACTCCTTAGGCGCGCCCCGATCGGGGCGCCGTGGTCGCCTCCGCTGCCCGGAGGCTACCCGTCGTCCATGGTCACGCCGGTCCGCGGGCCGCCGGGAACCCCGTCACGGGCCGGCCAACACCCACTCCCCGTGGGTAGACGCTACCTGGACCGATAGGGTGGGATCGCGGGCGGGCCGAGAGGCGCGCCCCGTCGCCCGCCCGTCATCCGCCGCCACCCCCGAGGGACGTCCACGGACGCCCGCGCGGGGCCGCTCGGGGGAAGGACGATCGGGTCACCCGCGAACCCCGCCTCCGGCGCGGTCCGGCGCGCGCCGGACCCCCGGACCAGGTGTACGCGAGATCCGGATGCTGCGCCGTCCCCCGGCGCCCCCGGAGGCGGGAGGCAGCTCCCGCACCGTTCTCTACACAATGGGAGAAGCATTGTCCGCGCGAGTGGTGGTCCTCATATCGGGCACGGGCAGCAACATGGCCGCCCTGCTGGAGGCGGCCAGGGATCCGGCCTACGGGGCGACGGTCGTCGCCGTCGGCTCCGACCGCGAGGGGACCCGCGGCATCGAACTGGCCGAGGAGGCCGGGGTGCCCGCGTTCGTCGTCCCCTTCCGCTCCTTCGCCGACCGCTCACGGTGGAACGCCGCCATGGCCGAGCGCATCGACGAGTACCGACCCGACCTGGTGGTCTCCGCGGGTTTCATGCGCATCCTCGGCCCCGCCGTCATCGGCAGCCACCCGGCGGTCAACATCCACCCCGCGCTCCTGCCCTCCTTCCCCGGCGCGCACGCCGTACGTGACGCGCTCGCCCACGGTGTCCGCATCACCGGCACCACCATCCACTTCCTCGACGAGGGCGTCGACTCCGGGCCGATCATCGACCAGGTGGCGGTCCCCGTCGAGGACGGCGATGACGAAGCCAGCCTCCACGAGCGCATCAAGTCCGTGGAGCGGACGATGCTGGTCGACACGGTCGGCAGGCTCGCCCGCGAGGGCTGGACCATCGACGGCAGGCACGTGCGGTTCGGCCGCACCGAGCAGCGCGTCACCGACGCGACCGACACGAAGGAGAACCGGTGACCCAGCAGGCCATCAGGCGTGCGTTGATCAGCGTCTACGACAAGACCGGTCTGGAGGAGCTGGGCATCGGCCTGGCCGAGGCCGGGGTGGAGATCGTCTCCACCGGCTCCACCGCCGCGCGGCTGCGAGCCGCCGACATCCCCGTCACCCCCGTGGAGGACGTCACCGGCTTCCCCGAGATCATGGAGGGCCGCGTCAAGACGCTGCACCCCTCCGTGCACGCCGGGCTTCTCGCCGACCAGAACAACCCCGAGCACGTCGCCAGGATCAAGGAGCTGGGCATCGCCCCCTTCGACCTGGTCGTGGTCAACCTCTACCCCTTCCGGGACACCGTCGCCTCCGGCGCCTCCGAGGCCGACTGCATCGAGAAGATCGACATCGGCGGGCCCGCCATGGTGCGCGCCTCGGCCAAGAACCACGGCAGCGTCGCGGTCGTGGTCGACCCGGGCAGCTACGACGCCGCCCTGGAGGCCGTCCGCGACGGCGGCTTCACCCTGGAGCAGCGCAAGCGACTGGCCGGGCTCGCCTTCCGGCACACCGCCGCCTACGACGCGGCCGTCGCCGGCTGGTTCGCCGCCTCCTACGCCCCCGACGGGGAGGCCGCCGAGTCGGGCTGGCCCGACTTCATCGGTGTCGCCTACAGCCGCAAGGACGTGCTGCGCTACGGCGAGAACCCCCACCAGAAGGCGGCGCTGTACACCCTGGCGGACGCCCCGCCGACCGGTCTGGCCGGAGCCGAGCAGCTGCACGGCAAGGCCATGTCCTACAACAACTACGTGGACGCCGACGCCGCGCTGCGCGCCGCCCACGACTTCGACGAGCCGTGCGTGGCCATCATCAAGCACGCCAACCCGTGCGGGATCGCCGTCGGCGCCGACAACGCCGAGGCCCACCGCAGGGCGCACGCCTGCGACCCGGTGTCGGCCTTCGGCGGCGTCATCGCCACCAACCGCCCCGTCGGCGAGGAGCTGGCCGGACAGATCGCGGAGATCTTCACCGAGGTCGTCGTGGCCCCCGCCTTCGAGCCCGCGGCCGTGGAGGTCCTCAGCCGCAAGAAGAACATCCGCCTGCTCGTGGCCGAGGGCCCCGGATCCGACACGTGCACGGAGGACCACCAGATCAGCGGCGGTCTGCTGGTGCAGTCGCGCGACGCGATCGACGCCCCCGGCGACGACCCCTCCACCTGGACCCTGGCCGCCGGGGAGGCCGCCGACGAGGCCACCCTGGCCGACCTGGCCTTCGCCTGGAAGGCCGTGCGCGCGGTCAAGTCCAACGCCATCCTCCTGGCCTCCGGCGGCGCCACCGTGGGCGTGGGCATGGGCCAGGTTAACCGTGTGGACTCCGCCCGCCTGGCGGTCACGCGCGCGGGCGACCGGGTGACCGGCTCCGTGGCGGCCAGCGACGCCTTCTTCCCCTTCCCCGACGGCCTGGAGATCCTCACCGAAGCGGGGGTCCGCGCGGTCGTCCAGCCCGGCGGCTCGGTCCGCGACGAGGAGGTCATCGCCGCGGCCAAGGCCGCCGGGGTGACCATGTACCTCACCGGGACCCGGCACTTCTTCCACTGAGCGAGGAGACACACGCATGAGCGCGATCGTTCTGGACGGCAAGGCCGTCGCGAAGTCCATTCGCGAGGAGCTCTCCGAGCGGGTGGCGAAGCTGCACGACCGGGGGGTCACCCCCGGCCTGGGCACGGTCCTGGTCGGCGACGACCCGGGCAGCCACTCCTACGTACGCGGCAAGCACCGCGACTGCGCGCAGGTGGGCATCGCCAGCATCCGCCGCGACCTGCCCGCCGACGCCACGCAGGAGGAGGTGGAGCAGGCCGTGCACGAGCTCAACGCCGACCCGGCCTGCACCGGCTACATCGTGCAGCTCCCGCTGCCGAGGGGCCTGGACGAGAACCGGGTGCTGGGCCTGATCGACCCGGTCAAGGACGCGGACGGCCTCCAGCCCTCCAACCTCGGCAAGCTGGTGCTGATGCAGGAGGCGCCGCTGCCGTGCACGCCGCGCGGCATCGTGGAGCTGCTCACCCGCTACGAGGTGCCGCTCAAGGGCGCCGAGGTGGTCGTGGTCGGGCGCGGAGTGACCGTGGGCCGCCCCCTCGGCCTGCTGCTGACCCGTCGTTCGGAGAACGCCACCGTCACGCTGTGCCACACCGGCACCCGTGACCTCGCCGAGCACACGCGCCGCGCGGACATCATCGTCGCCGGCGCCGGCGTGCCGGGGCTGATCACCAAGGACATGGTGAAGCCGGGCGCCGCCGTGCTGGACGTGGGCGTCTCGCGCACCGAGTCCGGCCTGGTCGGCGACGTCGTCCCCGACGTGGCCGAGGTCGCCGGACACCTCTCCCCGAACCCCGGCGGCGTGGGTCCGATGACCCGGGCGATGCTGCTGGTGAACGTGGTGGAGGCCGCCGAGCGGCAGGCCGCCGCGCTCTAGGGCGGGCATCCGCCGCGCACGCCCCGGGCGCTGCCTCCCCCGTCCGGGCGCCCGGACACCGGGAGCGGGTGCAGCCACCCGCTCCCGGAGCGTCCGGGCGTCACGCGCGGGCCGAGGCCCCTCACGTCGGGTAGCGGAGCCGGGCCCGCGCGGTCGCGCGGGACTCCTCCGACGGGGGGGGGAGGGCCGCAAGCGCTCAGCTGGCCCGGCGGGCCGATCCGCCCACCGGCATCGGCCGCACCAGGCCCAGCGCCACGACCTCGTTGGCCAGCCGCGTCCTGCGGTTCTGCCCCTCGGGGATGCGGAACTTCTGGTACAGCCGCAACAGGTGCTGCTTGACCGCCGCCTCGGTGACCACCAGCGCCTCGGCGATGTCCCGGGCGGTGGCGGGGGCGACGAAGGCCTCCTCCGACAGCGCGGGCTGGCACAGCGCGGTCAACACGTCCAGCTCCCGGCGGGTGAGCTCGGGGGCGGCGCCGCGGCGCAGCTCGATGTCGGGGCTGATCTGCTCCTGGGGGAGCCCGCCGACCCGGCAGCGTGCGGTACCGAAGCTCACCACGTCGCCCTCCTCCAGGACGCGGCGGGCGATGGGGCGGCCGTTCACACGGGTCCCGTTGCGCGACAGGCCCAGGTCGACCACGTAGACGTAGGGGCCGCGGCGGACCAGTTCGGCGTGCAGCTGGGAGACGCTCGGATCGTTCAGCCGGATGTCGGCGCCCTCCCCGCGACCGACCGTGGTGACCTCACCGGCGAGCTGGCGGATGTCCCCGGTCTCTTCGACACGGAGGTAGGGCCCGTCCACGGTGGTTCCTCCCGGACTGGGGTGGCGCTGCCGGTGGGGGTGCGGGCGACGGTGGTGGAGGGGAGGCTGTCGGGGGGTGACGGTTCGGTCTACGCGTTGAGTGGGCTTCATGGGGGTGGTCCTCGCTCACCGGTGCACTCATCTCCACCTGGGTTACCCGGGCGGTAAGCGTTCTACGCGCTTACTCCGGAGTTAGACGGATAAGGCGTGCAAATACGGCTCTGTGGCCGAAGCGGAAGCGGGAAACGGTCACGCACGGGTGAGGCGAGAGCGGGTCCGTTTCCGTGAGCCCTGAGGAGTCGGCGATGCGGATCACTACAATGGGCGCTGTCTCTCCCGGACGGGAAGCCTCGCTTCCCGCACGGCGCCGCCGAAACCCTCAGGGACATGAGCCTCCGGAGCGGTGTTCGGTTTCGGACAGCCAGTCCTCGACGGATGGCCGGTCTGTGCCAGTTCCCGGGAGAAGACCGTGAACGAGCCGCGAGGCGGCCAAGCACATTCGTAACCGAACGGGTCGGGACGCGGTGGACAAGGCGGGGCAGGCGGATTTGGCGGACGCGGACGAGGGTGCGCCCGGTGCGAGGGCACCCGGCGGGGCGGCCCGCGGCGGGCGGGAGCCCGCGGGGGAGCCGCCCGGCGGGGAGGGCCACGACGGGCCGGAGCCCGGCGGCGGCTCCGCGCGGGACCCCGGAGCGGACTCCGACTCCGGGGAGGACGTGCGGGAACGGGCCGCCGGGGGAGGGGGGCCCGAGGCGCCGTACTGGCTCTCGCAGGTGCCCTACCTCCTGGTCATGTCGGCGCTCGCGGCGGGGATCGTGGTCGTGGCCGCGGCCTACTTCAAGCGCGGTCCGGCGATCATCGCCGGCGCGCTGCTGCTGGCGGCGACCTTCCGGGTGCTGCTGCCCGAGGACTGGATCGGGATACTCGCCGTGCGCCGCCGGTGGATCGATCTGCTCACCCTGACCACCCTCGCGGTCCTGCTGATCGTGCTGGCATGGGTGGCGCCGCAACTGTCCGCCTAGGCGTCGAATAAGCTTGACGTCGAGATACCGCGACACCGACAAGCCACCGCCTCCCCGGGGAGCACGGACCCCGGGCGGGATTGGGGAATTGCCGCGTGCGCGGGCCGGCGCCGGCCACGAGCCGGACACCGGCCTCTGCCGCACGAGGCGGTAGCGAAGACTGAAGGGACAGCCACACAGCCATGGCCAAGATCAAGGTCGAGAACCCCGTAGTCGAGCTCGACGGCGACGAGATGACCCGGATCATCTGGTCCTTCATCAAGGACCGTCTGATCCTCCCCTACCTCGACGTCGACCTGAAGTACTACGACCTGGGCATCGAGGAGCGCGACCGCACCGACGACCAGATCACCGTCGACGCCGCCAACGCCATCAAGGAGCACGGCGTCGGCGTCAAGTGCGCCACCATCACCCCGGACGAGGCCCGGGTCGAGGAGTTCGGCCTCAAGAAGATGTGGCGGTCGCCCAACGGCACCATCCGCAACATCCTCGGCGGCGTCGTCTTCCGCGAGCCCATCATCTGCGAGAACGTGCCCCGTCTGGTCCCGGGCTGGACCAAGCCGATCATCATCGGCCGCCACGCCCACGGCGACCAGTACAAGGCCACCGACTTCAAGGTGCCCGGCCCCGGCACGGTCACCATGACCTACACCCCGGCCGACGGCAGCGAGCCGGTCGAGTTCGACGTCGCGAACTTCCCCGAGGCGGGCGGCGTCGCGATGGGCATGTACAACTTCCGCCGGTCCATCGAGGACTTCGCGCGGGCGAGCCTGAACTACGGCCTGGACCGCAACTACCCGGTCTACATGTCCACCAAGAACACGATCCTCAAGGCCTACGACGGCATGTTCAAGGACGTGTTCCAGGAGATCTTCGAGACCGAGTTCAAGGACCGCTTCGACGCCGCGGGCCTGACCTACGAGCACCGCCTCATCGACGACATGGTCGCGGCCGCGCTCAAGTGGGAGGGCGGCTACGTCTGGGCCTGCAAGAACTACGACGGTGACGTGCAGTCCGACACCGTCGCCCAGGGCTTCGGCTCCCTCGGCCTGATGACCTCCGTCCTGCGCACCGCGGACGGCCGCACGGTCGAGGCCGAGGCCGCCCACGGCACGGTGACCCGCCACTACCGCCAGCACCAGCAGGGCAAGCCCACCTCCACCAACCCGATCGCCTCCATCTTCGCGTGGACCCGCGGTCTGGAGCACCGGGGCAAGCTCGACAACACCCCCAAGGTCGTCGAGTTCGCCAACACGCTGGAGGACGTCGTCATCAAGACCGTCGAGGGCGGCCAGATGACCAAGGACCTGGCGCTGCTGGTCGGCGGCGACCAGGAGTGGCTGACCACCGAGCAGTTCCTCGCCGCTCTGGACGAGAACCTTGCCAAGCGCCTGGCCTGATCCCGTCCGCTCCGCCCGTGGGGCGGTGCGAGGGGCAGGTGAGGCCCGGACGGCTCTGAGCCGGTCGTCCGGGTGAGACCTCGGTCACGCCCGGTCGTCCCCGAGGGGGCGGCCGGGCTTCGCCGTGTCCGGGCCGGGGAGGACCCGCTCCCGAGCGGGTCCGGGTGCCGGAAACGCGGTGTTCGCGGGGTTCTGGGCCTGTGGTCGGGCAAAGTTTCCCGGCGTGTTTCCCGTGTTCGGCGTACATACGCGGGTCCGCGGTGGGAGGATGGCAACGCCGGATCACCGCAGAGGCCCGAAGGTGCGACATAGGCCACGTGCACAGGATTCGCACCTTAAGCGAACTTTGACCTATTGTGGAGACGTGCCGGTGAGAATCGGCAGGCCAGAGCGGGTTTCGGCTCCTCTGCCACGATGACCGACGTGCCGGCCGTGCGCCCGCTGGGGGGTAGGCGCGCACAGTACGGAACGTCACGAAGAAGGGCCCGTCGCTTCGGCGACGGGCCCTTCGCCTTTCCCCGGTGTCCTCCGTCCCGGGCCCCGGCGGAGCGCGCCGCACGCGCTCGCGCAGCCCCGCCGGAGACACCGCCGTGCCTGCTTCGGCCCGCCCCCCGGGCGCCCGGACGGGGCGGGCGCCGCGCGCGGCGCCCGCCGAGGGCGGCGGAGGCGAAGGGCGGGACCGCGGTGGCCCGCGGAACACGGCCTAGTCCTGGAAGGCGCTCTCGGGGATCGGCTCCCCGGCCCTCATGGCGCCGAACATCTCCTCGGAGCGCGCCTCGTCCCAGATCACCACCGAGCCGACCCCGTCCAGCGTGGGGGTCTGCCCCACGGGGATCGCGGTGGTCTGCGTACCGCCGCGCATCGCCAGGAGCATGCTCGCCAGGTGCCGCAGGTCGTCGCCCTCGTCCACCATGAAGGTGTCGGTGCCCGCGAGCACCAGCGGGACGGACTCGAAGGGGTTGAACAGGGTGGAGGGCGCGCTGGCCGTCTGGACCAGAGCCGAGAAGAACTCGCGCTGGCGGGCGATGCGGTCCAGGTCGGCGCGCGGCGTGGCGCGGGTGCGCACGTAGCCCAGGGCGGTGCCGCCGTCCATCATCTGGCAGCCCGCCTCGATGTCCAGCCCGGCCTTGGGGTCGACCATCGCCTCCTCGGGGCACAGTTCGACGCCGCCGACCGCGTCCACGATGTCGACGAAGCCGCCCATGCCGATCTCCACGTAGTGGTCGATGTGCACGCCCGAGGCGCGCTCGAAGGTCTCCACCAGGGGGGCGGGACCGCCGCAGACCTCCTCGCCCGCGTCGTTCGTGCCGCACACGGCGTCGGCGAAGGCGGTGTTGATCTTGTTGTCGGCGTACCCGGGGACGGCGAGGGGGACGTAGGAGTCACGGGGGACGCTGACGATGGTGGGGTCGCCGTCGTCGGGGATGTAGAGCACCATGATGGTGTCGGTCCGGCGGCCCTCGGCGTAGCCGGTGGCCAGCTCCCGCATCTGCTCCTCGTCCAGGCCCTGGCGGCTGTCGGAGCCGACGATCATGTAGGTCGTGCCGGGCTGCTCGTCCGGGCGGCCCTCGTAGTCCAGCAGGGCCTCCACCCGCTCCAGGCGCGAGTTCGCGTACAGGTAGAACCCGCCGGCGAAGACCAGGGGCACGCCCAGGACCAGGACCAGCACGGTCACCGTGATGGTGGTGGCCAGCCTGCGCCTGCGCTCCTTGCGCCTGCGCTCGATGCCGCGGCCGTCGTACACGCGCCCGGCGCTGTGGGTGCTGCGCCTCTGGGACCTCGGGGACTGTTGGGGCCTCTGGGGTCGCCTCGGCCGCACCGGGGGCACGTCCTCGGCGGGCGGGAGCCGACGCGTCTCGCCCACCACCCTCTGCTCGGACTCGCGCGGGCGGTAGAGCTTCTCGAACTCGTCCGGCCTGTCCGGGGCCCCACCGCGCCGGAACACGCCCTGTCTGTCGTGCTCGCCGGTGCGGCCGGGGTCGTCCCCGTTCCGTCGGTCAGCCATCGCATCGCCCATCTGCTCAGCGCCGTGGATCGCCTCGTCGCTACTTCCACCCTGTGTGATCGCGAAAAGGGTAGCGGGGTTCGGCGCGACGTCCCGGTCCGGCCTCCGGGAGCCGGGCGGGACCGGCCGCGCGGCCGACCGCGCGGCCGGGTCAGCGCAGCCGGTGGGCGCCCGCGGAGGGCACGGCGGCGCGCACGCGCGGCGGGACCCTCCCGTCGGCGCCGAATTCCCTGGCCAGCGCCTCGCCGATCCCCTCCACGCGCTCCTTCGCGGCCAGTACCAGCACGGTCCCCGCCCAGCCGGACATCCGCACCCCGCGCCCCCCGGCCCGCGCGGCGGTCTCCGCGGCCAGGTCCACCTCCGGGGTGGGCAGCCCGAAGCGGCGCAGGGACAGGTGGGAGGCGGACAGGATCGGGCCGACCTCCCCGAAGCGGCCGGCGCGCAGCAGCCCCACGGCCGCGTTGAGCCGGTGCACCTCGGTCACCGCGTACTCGACCCGGCGGCGCAGCACGGGGTCCGGCAGCCTCTCCAACGCCCCGGGCAGGTCCTGGACGGCGCGCAGCGGCCCGAGCGTCCGCTGCGCGCGCTCCAGCTCGGCGGAGCGGGCCGCGCGCAGGTCGCGCCGGGGCAGGGCTCCGGTGTCCACCACCACGAGCCGCAGCCCGGCCTCGGCGAGGTCGAACGGCAGCACGGTGGTGCGCAGGCTCCTCAGGTTCACCCGGACCGCGCACCCCGGGCGGGCCGCCAGGGCCACCCGCTGGTCGGCGGTGGCGCCCTCGGGCGGCGGACCGCCGTCCAGGTCGGCCAGGGCCAGCGCCACCGCCGCGCCCACGGCGGCCGTGTAGCCCAGGGAGGCGTGTGCGGGCAGGTCCGCGTCCAGTACCGCGCGGACGCCCGTGCCGTCCCCCAGGGCGCCGGTCCGGCGCGCGGCGGCCACGGCACCGGCCACCGCCCGCGCCGCCGCGTCCCGGGGGCGCAGCGGACCGTCCGGCGTCGCCACGTGCACGCCGCCGTCCGGCGCGGGCCCCACGGCCGCCGTCACGCCCCAGGGCAGGGCGGCGTACAGCCCGACCCCCCCGCTGGCCGCCGTGTGCTCGCCCATGACGGCCAGCCGCCCGGGCGCGTGCCACACGCCCGCGGGCGGCGTCCCGAACCGCTTCTCGAAGTCCCTGACCAGTGCGTCGGCGTCCGGCGCCTCCTCGGGCCACGCGCCCCGAGGTCCCGCCGACCGCACACCCAACACGGCACGCAGCCGCGCCCCCGCGCCCCCCACCGAGGCCCCCTCTCCGGAAGAACTCCCGCCCCCAAGTCTGCCCAAGCCCCGGACGTGTCCGTGGTCACCCCCGGCGAAGCGCTCCGTCCCGTCCGGGTGCCTCCGCCGCCGAAACCGACGCGGGGGCTTCACGGCGGGCCCCGGCACCGCTACGGTTGCGGGCCACCGGTGACCCCGGGACCGCGCGGGGTAGGACACGGGTGACACGGGAGACGGAGAGGGAGGCCGCGTGGCCGCAGCGCTGGACCGGGCCAGGGACACCGGCAGGCACTACCGGAACCTGGGCATGGACGCGTACTGGCAGCTGCGGCGGCGCAGGCCCGCCCTGGACCACCTGGTACGGGCCTACGAGCGCTACGCCGACCGCAACGGCACCCAGCTGGCCGGGGCGGTCACCTACTTCGCCTTCCTGTCCTTCTTCCCGCTGCTGGCGCTGGCCTTCGCCGCGGTCGGCTACCTCGCGGCCGTGCAGGTCGAGGTGGGCGACTACCTCCAGCAGGCGCTGGACGACGTCCTGCCGGGCCTGTCCGGGGAACTGCCCGTCGACCAGGTCGCCCAGGCCCGTGTGGGCGCCAGCGTCATCGGTGCGCTCGGCCTGCTCTACGCGGGCCTGAACGCGGTGTCGGCGCTGCGTGAGGCCCTGCACTCCATCTGGCTGAAGAGCTTCAAGGAGGGCCCCAACATCCTCGTGCGCAAGGCGGTCGACCTGCTGGTCATGCTGGGCCTGGGCGTGGCGCTGCTCCTCACGGTGGCCTTCACCAGCGTCGCCCAGGCCGCCACGCAGTGGCTGCTCGGACTGGTGGGCCTGGACGGCTCCCTCCTGGCCAACCTGTCCCTGCGCGCCTTGGCCCTGGCCATCGCGGTCGGCGCCAACATGGGGATCTTCGTGCTGGCGTTCGCGCTGCTGTCGGGCAGCGGGCGGCCCACGCGCATGATGTGGCGGGGCGCCCTGCTGGGCGCGGTCGGGTTCGAGGTGCTCAAGGCCGCGGCGGCGGTGCTGCTGGCCGGGACGCTCGGCAACCCCGTCTACGCGTCCTTCGCGGTCCTGGTCGGGCTGCTGGTGTGGATCAACCTCGTCATGCGCCTGGTGATGTTCAGCGCGGCGTGGACCGCCACGTGGCTGCCGATGCCGCCGCCCTACACCGGCTCCCTGCCGCTGCCCGAGGAGTACGGCACGGACTGGACCCGCCCGGCCGCGCCCTCACGCGTGTCGGCGCGGGAGCTCGCCGAGCGCCGCCGGGCCCGGCGCGCGCTCGCCGGGACGTTGTCCCTGCTGGGGGCGGCGGGCGCCGCCGGTGGCACGGCGTGGGCCCTGCGCCGCCGGGGCGGCGGCCGGGCGTAGGCGTCGCGGCGTCGCGGCCGAAGCAGAAATTCTTTCCACGGAATTCGCTTTACGCGAGGCGATTGTCCCGTATGTGTGCGGTGCGTGAGGGGTAGTCCTCCCCTGTCCCGGTTGACCGGTTCTCCGGGGCGCGACGGTGCGACGGCCAAAGGACGGTCGGCAAACACCCCCTTCGGAGGGCAGATGGGAATCGCATTCAACTCGTCCGAGCGCGCGACGATCGGGGTGGAGTGGGAACTCCAACTCGTCGACCAGCGCAGCCGGCACCTGAGGCAGGAGGCGCCGAAGCTCCTCGCCGAACTCCCCGAGCTCAGCTCCGGCTCCGCCCCTCCGCTGCGCCACGAGCTCATGCAGTCCCAGGTGGAGGTCGTGACCGGGATCTGCGAGACGGTCGAGGAGGCCAGGGGGGACCTGGGCCGCAGCATCGACCGCATGAGGGAGGTCCTCACGCCCTGGGGGACCACGCTGACCTGCTCGGGAACCCATCCCATCGACGACTGGCGCGACCAGGAGCTCAGCCCCGGCGAGCGCTACGGCGAGCTGGTCGAGCAGATGCAGTGGCTGGTCCGGCGCATCCTGACGTGCGGCGTCCACGTCCACGTCGGCGTGCGCGACAGGGACAAGGCCATCCCCATGGTCAACGCCCTGGCGCACTACCTGCCGCACTTCCTCGCCCTGAGCGCCTCCAGCCCCTTCTGGGGCGGACAGGACACCGGTCTGGCCTCCTCCCGGTCCGTCATCTTCGGCACGCTGCCCACCGCGGGGCCGCCGCCGAACCTTCCGAACTGGGCGGCTTTCGAGGAATACCTCGAAACGCTTCTCAGGGCGGGTACCATCGCCTCTATCAAGGAAGTGTGGTGGGACATCCGTCCGCACCCTGATTTCGGCACCATCGAGATCCGGATGTTCGACGGGATTCCCACCCTGCGCGAGGTGGGAATGGCCGCCGCGCTCTCTCAGAGCCTGGTGGAGCTGTTCGATCACCAGCTCGACCGCGGGTACGGTCTTCCCAGCCCGCCGTCCTGGGTGGTGAAGGACAACAAGTGGCGTGCCACCCGCTACGGACTCGACGCTCGTGTCATCACGGACGCGCGCGGAACCACCGTTCCGCTCCGCGACGATCTGTACGAGTTGGTCCGCGAGCTGAGACCGGTCGCGACCCGCCTGGGTTGCGCCGAGGACCTGGACCTGATCTCCGAGATCCTGGACAAGGGCGCCTCCTACGAACGTCAGCGCGCGGTCATCGCCGAGGGCGGTTCCCTCGACGACGTCGTGGACATGCTCGCCGCCGAGCTCCGGGGCGATCCCACCCGCGCAAGGGTCGGTGCCGGCGACGGAGCCGGTACGCGCTGAGACGTGGAGAAGAGGGGACCCTCGCATGCAGGGACATGACCTGCCGGAACAGTTGACCGCTTTCCTGGCGCGGCACGGGCGGGATCTGAGCGGCTTCCGCCGGGACCTGCACATGCACCCCGAACTCGCCTTCGCCGAACACCGCACCACGGGGCGGATCGCCGAACGCCTGCGCGACGTGGGCCTCAAACCGCAGGAACTGCCCCAGGGCACCGGTCTGGTCTGCGACATCGGATCCGGTACCGGTCCCCTGGTGGCCCTGCGCGCCGACATCGACGCCCTGCCCCTGACCGACGAGAAGGACGTCCCCTACCGCTCCACCGTGCCCGGGGTCGCCCACGCCTGCGGGCACGACGTGCACACCACGGTCGTGCTGGCGGCCGGGGTCTTCCTCGCGCAGCTGGAGAGGGCGGGCGCGCTGCCCGGCCGGATCCGGCTCGTCTTCCAGCCCGCCGAGGAGCTTCCGGGCGGCGCCGTGGAGGTGGTCAACGCCGGGGCCATGGAGGGCGTGGACCGCATCTTCGCCCTGCACTGCGACCCCCGCCTGATGGTCGGCAGGGTCGGGCTGCGCACGGGCGGCATCACCGCCGCCTGCGACCAGCTCATGGTGCGCCTGTCGGGCCCGGGCGGGCACACCGCCCGCCCGCACCTGACCTCCGACCTCGTCTACGCCCTGGGCAAGGTCGTCACCGAGCTGCCCGCCGCGCTGTCGCGGCGGATCGACCCCCGGGCCGGGTTCAGCCTGGTGTGGGGCAGGATCAGCGCCGGTTCCGCGTCCAACGTCATCCCCGACGACGCCGTCGCCGAGGGCACCGTGCGGTGCCTGGACGACGAGGCCTGGCACGCGGCCCCCGACATCATCAAGGGACTGGTGGAGTCGGTGGCCTCCGCCTACGGCGCCGAGGCCGAGGTGACCTACCGGCGCGGCGTGCCGCCCACCATCAACGAGGCGACCAGCGTCGAGATCATGCGCGAGGCCGTCACCGCGGCCCTGGGCCCCGAGGCGGCGGCCTCCACCCCGCAGAGCCTGGGCGGCGAGGACTTCGCCTGGTACCTGGAGCAGGTCCCCGGCGCGCTGGCCCGTCTCGGCACCCACTCCCCGGACTGGGGCGGCCCCATGCTGGACCTGCACCGGGGCACCTTCGACGTGGACGAGCGCGCCATCGGCACGGGCACCCGCTTCATGGTGACCACCGCGCTGACGGCGCTGTGGGAGAGCTCCCGCCGCGACACCCGTGTGGACACCGAGGAGGCGTTGGCCTGAGGCGGCCCGCGGAACACGGTCGGGGAGCCCCGCGCCGGCGTGCGCACGGACGGCTGCGGACCCGAGCGCGCACGAGCGCACAGCACCGGCTGGCTCCCCGGCCCGCGTCCGCCGGACCCGGCGGCCCCGCGCCCGCCTGGCGGGGTACCTCCCCAGCTGGTGGCATCCTGAAATCATGAACCAGCCACTCACAGTCGACCAGATCCGGCGGGCGCCGAAGGTACTGCTGCACGACCACCTCGACGGCGGACTGCGCCCGGCCACCGTCGTGGAACTGGCCCGGGAGACCGGCTACACCGGCCTGCCCACCTACGATGCGCAGGAACTGGGCCGGTGGTTCCGCGAGGCCTCCGACTCCGGCTCGCTGGAGCGCTACCTGGAGACCTTCGCGCACACCACGGCGGTCATGCAGACCCGTGACGCCCTGGTGCGGGTCGCCGCCGAGGCCGCGGAGGACCTGGCCGCCGACGGCGTGGTCTACGCCGAGCAGCGCTACGCCCCCGAGCAGCACCTGGAGGCCGGGCTCACCCTGGAGGAGGTCGTCGAGGCCGTCCAGGAGGGCCTGGAACTCGGTGAGAAGCGCGCCGCCGACCAGGGGCGCAGCATCCGCACCGGGCAGCTCGTCACCGCCATGCGCCACGCCGCGCGCTCCTCGGAGATCGCCGAGCTGGCGGTCCGCTACCGCGACGCGGGCGTGTCCGGGTTCGACATCGCGGGAGCGGAGGCGGGCAACCCGCCCACCCGGCACCTGGACGCGTTCGAGTACCTGCGCCGGGAGAACTTCCACTTCACCATCCACGCGGGCGAGGCCTTCGGACTCCCCTCCATCTGGGAGGCCCTCCAGTGGTGCGGGTGCGACCGCCTGGGCCACGGCGTGCGCATCATCGACGACATCGACACGGACGGGGGCGCCCCCCGGCTGGGCCGCCTGGCCCAGTACGTGCGCGACAAGCGGGTGCCGCTGGAGATGTGCCCCAGTTCCAACGTGCAGACCGGGGCCGCGGAGTCCATCGCCGACCACCCCATCCGGCTCCTGCGCGACCTGCGCTTCCGCGTCACCGTCAACACCGACAACCGCCTCCAGAGCGGCACCAGCCTGTCGGAGGAGTTCGCCCGGCTCTCCGAGGCCTTCGGGTACGGCTGGGACGACCTCCAGTGGTTCACGGTCAACGCCATGAAGTCGGCCTTCCTGCCCTTCGACGAGCGCCTGGCGCTGATCAACGGGGTCATCAAGCCCGGCTTCGCGCAGTTGAAGTGGGCGACCTCCTGATGGACAGACCCAACCCCACCACCCACTACGCCACCTTCACGCGGGTGGCGGCGATCGCGTGGATCGTGATCGCGGCCCTGCTGCTGCTGGACGTGCTCCTGCGCGGCGAGGGCCGCCAGGCCTGGATCGCGGCGGCACTGCTCATCGCGACCGTCTCCGCGGTCCACCTGGCCTGGCTGCGCCCGCGCGTGGTCTCCACCGAGCGCGGCCTGCGGGTGGTCAACCCGCTGCGCGAGACCTTCGTGCCGTGGGCGGCGGTGCTCTGGGTGGACGTCACCGACGTCCTCCGGGTGCACACGCCGGGGGGTGTCGTGCGCTCGTGGCCGCTGCGCGAGACCAAGCGGCAGCGGGTCCGCGACAACATGCGCAGGGAGGGGGGCTACCTCGACCCGGACGACGAGGACCCCGCCTCCACGCGTCCGGTGGACCTGGCCGCCCGGCAGCTGCGCCAGGACGCCGAGCGCCACAAGGCGCGCCCGCTCAGCGGACCGGTCAGGGACGTGGACGAGGCGGGCCCCGCCGCGCTGGGCGCGGAGGACGAGCCGCAGACCATGGTCCCCCTGGAGGTGATCGTGGTCGTCGGCGCGACCGCGGCCCTGCTGGTGGCGGTGTTCCTGCTGGCCTGAGCACCTCTCCTCCCGGACCCGGACCCGGCCCCACCCCGGCGTGGCGGCCGGGTCCGCCGTGTCGGGGTACGGGGGTTGACGCGCCCTCCGACTTCTGGTTAGGTAAGGCATGCCTAAGGGAGAGCGTCTCCGGGTGGACGACTTCGCGCGGATGGCCGTCCACCCGGAACCTCCCCCGAGGGCGACGCGCGCGGTTCAACTGAATAACGGGAAGAAGAGGTGCCCAGGTCGCGAGTCCAACGGGATCTGCGGGGATTCCGCGCGGCGCGGGCACCGGGGCAAGCACTGCCTCCGGCCGGAACCCGGTCGGTACCGTCCACCCCAGGGCCTCGGGGTGTACGCTCGCCACGCCGGTACCGGGCGGGCCCGGTCGGAGGCGCCCCACCACAAGGTTCCTAGGACTGGCTGAGCACCCTGTTGAGCAGCTCGCCCAGTCTGCGGGCCCGCTGCGTGACCACCTCCAGGGCGCGCTCGGCCTCGAAGGGCTCGAACACCGCCCCCACGGCGTCGTTGCTGACCACCGCCAGCCCCAGTACCTCGGCGCCCGCCTCCACCGCCGCGACGGCCTCCAGGGCGATCGAGTGGCCCACCAGGTCCGCGCCCGCCTGGCGCAGCACCTTCAGTTCCGCCGGTGTCTGCGTCTGCGGCCCCGTCGTGCACACGTACACGCCCTCGGGGACCGAGGCGTCCGCCTCCTGGACGGCCCGGCGCAGCCCGGGGCCGTAGGCCGCCGTCAGGTCCACGAACGAGGGCCCGACCAGCGGCGACCGGGCGGTCAGGTTGATGTGGTCGCGGACCACCACGGGCTGTCCCGGGGCGAAGTCGGTGCGCAGCGACCCCGCCGCACCCGTCAGCACGGCGGTCGCCGCCCCCGCGGCCACGCCCGTGCGGACCGCGTGGGCCACCTCCAGCGGGCTGCGGCCCTCGTAGAGGTGGACGCGCCCCATGAACACGATGACCCGCTTCTCGCCCACCCACATGCTGCGGACCTTGGCGGAGTGCCCCTCGGCGGAGGGCGCGTGGAAGCCGGGCAGTTCGGTGACGTCCAGCTCGATGTCGTACGAGCCCAGCGTGTCCGCCGCGCCCGTCCAACCCGAGCCGAGCACCACCAGCGCGTCGAAGCTGTCGGCACCGGTACGGGACAGCAGCTCGTGCGCCGCGTCGGCCGCCAGCCGCTTCGCCTCGCCGGTCGTCCTCGGCTGCTGCTGCTCTGGTTCCATCACACGACGGATGCTACCTCCGCGTGACCGTGCGGTCCGGGAGCGTGCGGACGTGTGTTCCGGCGGGCGGAGGGTCCGCGGGGCGGCGCGGACCGGGGCCCCCCGGGGGAGGAGCGCTCACAGCTCGGTGGGCAGGCACTCCCGGGCGAGCAGGTCGGAGACGTACCAGGCGGGCGCCCCGGCCTTCTCCGCGGCCACCGCCAGCTCGCCGAGCTGGATCGCCGAGGGCATACCGCCCTCGTAGCCGTCGAGAACGTAGGCCCACGCCGTCACCACGCCGCGGTCGGCCGTCCGGGCGCGCACGGTGGCCTTGCGGTAGGCCCGCCCGTCACCGGCCACCGACCTCAGCGCCTGCCCGCGCCGCAGTTCCTCGTACTCGTCCTCGGACACGCCCCGCAGGCGGCGGACTCCGCGCGGCGCCTCCAGGGCCCCCTGCCAGAAGTCCAAGTGGGGTTCGTCCCATTCCATGAGGTCGTACAGCGCCACGAAGACCCGTCGGCCCGCGTCCTCGACCAGGGTCGCCAGCGCGCCCCCGGGTTCGGGGAGGCACTCGCCGAAGGTCAGGCGCCACCCCTCCAACCAGCCCGTGGTGATCAGGGGGGAGTGCGGGGCCCGCCGGGCCATCTGCCCGGGGTGGAGATTGGTTCCGTACGCCGCGTAGATGGACACCGGGCCATCGTAGACCGGTTGGCCCGGGGTGCCTGCTATTTCCCCCGGTCGGCATGGCCGACAATGGGAGGCAAGCGACGAAAACAGGTGGTGCCGCGCCATGCCCGCATATCACCCGGACCGGGGAAGCGCGTGGCGGCCAGGCCGCAGAGGGAGTGAGGCAGCGTGACGAAGGTCGTGATCATCGGTGGCGGACCCGGGGGCTACGAGGCGGCGCTGGTCGCCGCGCAGCTCGGCGCGGACGTGACGGTGGTGGAACGCGACGGCATCGGCGGCGCCTGCGTCCTCACCGACTGCGTGCCCTCCAAGAGCCTGATCGCCACGTCCACCCGCACCACGTACGTACGCGAGTCCGACAGCCTCGGCATCCGCATCCACGACGCCTGCGACGAGTCCGCGGTCCAGGTGGACACCGACCGGATGAACTCCCGGATCAAACTCCTGGCCCGGGCCCAGTCCGAGGACACCCGCGCCCGCCTGGTCAAGGAGGGCGTGGAGGTGGTCAACGGCGAGGCCCGCCTGGTCGACCCGCACATCGTCGCCGTGGGCGACCAGCGCCTGCGCGCCGACGTCGTCCTCATCGCCACGGGCGCCCACCCCCGTGAACTGCCCTCCGCCAAGCCCGACGGCGAGCGCATCCTCACCTGGCGCCACCTCTACGACATGGAGGAGCTGCCGGAGAAGCTGATCGTGGTCGGCTCCGGCGTCACCGGCGCCGAGTTCGCCAGCGCCTACCAGTCCCTCGGCTCCGAGGTCACCCTGGTCTCCTCGCGCGACCGCGTCATGCCCACCCAGGACCCCGACGCCGCCGAGGTGCTGGAGCAGGTCTTCATGCGCCGCGGCATGACCGTCCTGAACAAGACCCGCGCCGAGTCGGTGGTGCGCACCGACGAGGGCGTGCTCGTCACCCTCTCCGACGGCCGCACCGTGGAGGGCAGCCACTGCCTGATGACGGTCGGCATGATCCCCAACACCCAGGACCTGGGCCTGGAGGAGGCCGGGGTCCGCCTGGGCGACGGCGGATTCGTCGAGGTCGACCGGGTCTCGCGCACCACCGTTCCCGGCGTGTACGCCGCGGGCGACTGCACGGGCGTGAACATGCTGGCCTCCGTGGCCGCCATGCAGGGCCGCATCGCCATGTGGCACGCGCTCGGCGAGGCCGTGGCCCCGCTCAAGCTCTCCACCGTGGCCTCCACCGTGTTCACCCACCCCGAGCTGGCCGCCGTGGGCGCCAGCGAGGACGACGTGCGCAGCGGCCGGATCGACGGACGGTCGGTCACCCTGCCGCTCAACACCAACCCGCGCGCCAAGATGAACGAGGTCAAGGACGGCTTCGTCAAGCTGATCTGCCGCCAGCACACCGGCATCGTGCTGGGCGGGGTCATCGTCGGCCCGCGCGCCAGCGAGCTCATTCTGGGGGTGTCCATCGCCGTCCAGCAGCGCCTGACCGTGGACGACATCGCGCACACCTTCTCGGTGTACCCGTCGCTGTCGGGCAGCGTCACCGAGGCCGCCCGCTCGCTCATGCTGGCCTCCCCGGAATAGGTGCCGCGCGGCCCGCCGCGGACCGGCGGCGGGCCCGGCCACGCCGCGGTCGCGCCGTCCCGGGGCGGGCAAATTCTTTACCCGCTTCTGACAAGAATCGAGTAATGTCGTTTCGTGATCTGTCCCAAGTGTCAAAGCACCATGCGCACGTTCGACCGCCAGGGCGTCCACATCGACCGGTGTGACGGATGCCAGGGCATCTTCCTCGACCGGGGCGAGCTGGAGCGGATCGTGGACGCCGAGCAGCGGCACTACGGTGTCGCGCCGCCGCCGGACCCCCACCAGGCCCCGCCGCGCGGCTACCCGCAGCAGCACCGCGGCGGCTACCCGGACTCCCCCAAGGGCTACCGCGGCGGTCACGGCGGCTACCCGGACTCTCCCAAGGGCTACCGGGGCGGTTACCCCGACTCCCCCAAGGGCTACCGCGGCGGCTACCCCGACTCCCCCAAGGGCTACCGCGGGCGCCGCAAGGGCTTCCTGGAAGGGCTCTTCGACTGAGCCGGGCCGTCCCGACAACCTGATCGAGCAACCCGTGCACCCGCTGATCTGTACCCACTGCGGGGAATGGGACGAGACCCCCGACACCACCGCGGGGGTCTCCGTGCTGCGCTGCGGCTTCTGCCGGCGCACCCGCCCGTTCCTGCGCCTGCCCCTGTACTGCGTGTCGGGGCCCAGCGGCACCGGCAAGTCCACCATCGCCGGAGTGCTGCTGGAGCGGCTCCGCGACCGCTTCGTCGTCCTGGAACAGGACCTGCTGTGGGTCGGCGGACTCCGCGACCCCGCCGACCACCACCGGCTGTTCCGCTCCACCTGGCTGCGCACCGCGGCCATGGTCCAGCAGAGCGGGCGGCCCGTCGTGCTGTGCGGCACGGTGGTGCCGCCGGAGCTGGAGCACCTGCCCGAGCGCGCCCTGTTCACCGGTGTCCACTACCTCGCGCTGACCTGTGAGCCCGGCGTCCTGGCCGAGCGCCTGCGCGCCCGCCCCGCCTGGCGCGCGTGGGACGAGGAGCGGATCGCCGAGGCCCTGGAGTACGCGGCCTGGGTGGAGTCCGAGGCCGCGCACCTGGAGCCCCCGGTCGAGCTGCTGGACACCACCCGCGCGCGACCCCGTGAGACCGCCGACGCCGTGTGCCGGTGGGTCGAGGGGCTGCACGCGCGGACCGCCGCCTCCTGACCTGACGTCGTTGGCAGGAGGCCCCGGGCCGGTTGCGGGTGCGTGAGGGCGAGCAACGCCTGAGGTTCGGGGGTGGTGGGACTCTGCTGCGTCGGCACCAAGGGCGAGTGGGCCCTCCGGCCCCGGGCAGCGCTACCGGCCCCAGTGGCGGGGGGAGGGCGACGGGGGTGATGGTGGTCGCCGCGCGGGGGCGGACCGCTGGTGGTGTGTGCGCACACCGGGGCAGCGCAGGTCCGCGGTGGCGGGCACGGGCCTTCTCGCCGTGGCCACTGGGCCACGGACGGAGGGCGGGGGCCGGGGGTCATTCCCGGGGCGGTGGGTCCGGGTCCCTGCCGGGCGGGTGGCCTGCCCGATCTCCTCTGTTGTGCTTGGCCCGGGCCCGGTGTGTGCGCAGTTCGCGTTGGTACTTGGCCCGGTTGTGCGGACCGCACAGCGGTTGCAGGTTCGCCACCACCGTGCGTCCTCCTCGGGAGAAGGAGGTGACGTGGTCGGCCTGGCACCAGGCCACCGGCACCTCGCACC
>NYMS01000039.1 GCA_002529455.1 Glycomyces fuscus | reverse complement strand
GGTCAGGGGTGGTGGGTCGGGGAGGTGGTTGAGGTCGTCGAGGCTGTTTTTGAAGAGGTTGTTGAGGTTTTTGTGGAAGAGGCCGTCCATGCCGGCGGAGAGGACGGCGGAGAGTGCTCCTTCGATGGCGCCGCCGATGTGGGCGCTCTTGGTGAGTGTGCCGTCCATGGTGGTGCGGGTGCCGCGTCCGATTTGGATGCGTTGGATGATGCTGTCCATGCTGGCGAAGATCTGGCTGATGATCTGGTGGCTGGGCACGGTGATCACGAGCCAGGCCAGGATGCGGCGCATGGCCAGGCTGCGGATGGCCTTGAAGATGGGGATGAACTTCAAGGTGGCGCCGAAGGTGAACTTGGCGGTGGCGATGGCCCAGGCGATCTCGGCGAGGAGTTGGATGAACTGGCCGATGACCATCATGTGCATGTACTCGACGTTGGCGCCGGCTTTGCGTAGCTCGGTGGTCATGGTGGCCGAGTTGTCCTTGGCGGCGCCGACGTAGTTGTTCTCGCCTTTGGTGAACTGGTCCAGGGAGCGTTCGTAGTAGTCGGCGGTGCGGCCGTTGAAGTTGCGGCGTACGCGGGCGCGGCTGAGCTCGATGAGTTCGTCGAGGGTGTTGAGGCGTTGGATGAGGGTGGAGTAGACCTCGGCGGCGTGGAAGAGCTTGGTGATGCTGGCGCGGGGGACGTCGATGCCGGTGAGGACTTTGATCGCGGTGCGTGAGGAGTCGGACATGTTGTGGTCCAACGGCATACGCGACTTCACCTCCCCGACCCCTGAGTGAGAGGGATGAAGGTAGCACCGGCGCGCCCGAATGTGGAAGTAGTTGTTCTTATGTTTTTGTTTCCGTCCTTGTGTGTTGCCTTCTGTGGTCTGCTTCTCTGGTAGGGGCCTCCCGGGCGTGCCGCTCCCCGGAGGCGGCCGCGTCCGGGGTCCCCGGGCGCCCCGGCGCAGGCCGGGCGGGGCGCCCGGGCCCCGGCGCGCGGCCGCGTTGCCATTTCGCAACGGTTCCCTTGGAACGGTGGGGGTATTCGCATACCGTTCCCCTTCGACCGAGATGTTCTCCCCGTGAGGAAACAGATGACCCGATCGGACTCGCGGGGCGGGCCGGGGCGTGTGGCCCCCTCGGGCACGGGGTGGTTATCGACGGATCGGAGGACCTTGTGAGTGGTCTCAGCGGTGGTGCCACGGCTGTCAGGCACGCAGGGGGAGTGAGTGCCACGACGACCCCGTCCGGGACGGGGCGCCTCTCGGTCGCGGAGGGCAGGATCGCCAGGGCCGCCCTGGCGGAACTGCCGCGGGACGGGGTGGTCCTGCTCGACGCCGGGCCGATGGCGGAGCGGATCGCGTGGCTGCTGCCCGCCGGGTGCGGGCTGAGCGTCCTGACCAACTCGGTCCCCGCGGCACTGGGGCTGGCCTCGCGCCGCGACCTCTCCGTGCACCTGCTGGGAGGCCGGGTGAGCGCGGCGGCCGGGACCACGCTCGCCTCCGTGCGCCTGCTGGAGCAGCTCCACGTCGACGTGGCCTTCATGGTCGCCGACGGGGTGTCCCCCGAGCGCGGCCTGACCTGTGCCGACCCCGCGGAGGTGATGGCCAGGCAGGCCATGGTGCGGGCCTCGGCCAGGACCGTGCTGCTGGCCGACCACACCAGGATCGGCGGTGACCGCATCGCCCGCTTCGCGCGGCTGGACGAGGTGGACTGCCTCATCACCGACAGCGGCACCGACCCCGACGAGCTCCGGAGGCTGCGCGGACGCGGTCCGCGCGTGCGCGTGGTCTGACCCCCGTCCGCCGCCGGGCGCGTCCGGCGGCGTCGGTGGATGTGTCGCGCTCCACACCGCGGCGCTCTTTCCGCCCCGTCTCCGGCCCCTCGCGGGGTCGGAGACGGGGAAACCGGCCCCGAACGCGATGTCGTTCAGATGTTGTTTCGCGTGTGTTTGTCGCGGGGCTGCGGGTGCGTGGTCTTCTCGGTCCGGTGTGAGGCTGATGTCCGGAAGTTCGGCCGAGTCACAGTCACAGAAGGGGCACGGGGGGTTGTTACGGCAGGCGACTTCTCTATAAGCTCACGCAAGGACAGATAAAAACCCAACCAATACCACATGGTTTCGGTCAGTCCCCGGGCTCCGCCCCGCGCGACTCCGGTCACGCCGGCCCGCGACGGACCCGAACCCGGGCGGAGGCCCCGCCCCCGCCCGTCCGCTCGACGGCCCTCCCCTCGCCCGGTCCCGTGACCTCCCGGGCGGGGAGGCCGCCCCCGCCCCTCGTCGGAAGGGAAAGGACCCGCTCACCCGGGTCGGTTCCGCTATGTTCCCTCCCCCCTTTTCCGCGCCCGTGGAGAACGCACCGATGACGACAGCCGCGAGAAGAAACGGCACCGTCCCGCGCGCGGTCGTGGTCGCGGGCTGCTGCGCGGCCCTCGCCCTGGCGGCGGGCTGCGCGGTCCCCGGGAACGCGTCCCCCGAGGACGGCACCGCCGGGGCCCCGGCCTCGCCGCGGCCGTCGGACCCTCCCCGGACCGACGAGGAGGCCGCCGCGCTCGCCGCCTACACCGGTATGTGGGACGCGGTCGTGGCCGCCTCGCACGAGGGCGGCGAGGTCCCCGCCGAACTGGAGGACCACGCGGTGGGCGGAGCGCTCGCGCTCATGACCGCCGCACTGGAGGGCGCCCGCACCGCGGGCGCCGAGGTCACCGGAGAACCCGTGCTCGACCCCAGCGTGGCGGTCGAGGGACCCGACCTCGCGACGGTCGACGACTGCCTCGACGACTCCGGCTGGAACCTCGGCGTGGGCTCCTCCTCCGGGCAGGGCCCGCGCCTCGTCGAGGCCACACTCATTCACGACGGACTCGCCTGGCGCGTGTCCGACCTGCGGATCTGGGAGGCGGGATCATGCTGAGACCCGTACGACCCGCGGCCGTGGCCGCGGTACTGACCCTGCTGGCGGCGGGAGCGGCCACCCCGGCGCACGCCGACGACGGCTCCTTCCTCGGCCAGATCGAGTGCGGCAGCTCCGGCGGCCTCGGCTGCTCGATCCTGCTGCGCTGGTGGAAGACCCATGCGGGCCAGCAGGGCTCCGGCGGCTCGGGCGGCGGTTCCGGCGCCCCGGGCGCCCCGGCCGACTCCGGCGACGGCGTCGACTGGTCCCAGGTGGACTGGGACGCGATCGACTGGTCCCAGGTGGACTGGGACGCCATCGACTGGGAGTCCATCGACTACGGGGGAGGGGAGGACGGGGAGATCCCCACCGACCCGGTCACCCTCATCCAGGAGGCCATGGCCGCCTTCGAGCTTCCCCCGCCCAGGATCGAGACCTCCCCGGGCAGCGGCTCCCTGGTCCTGGTCAACACCCCCGTGTGGCTGTGGGTGGACTCCCAGGACTGGGACACCGCCCAGACCTCCGCCGAGGTGCAGGACTGGTCCCTCACGGTCACCGCCAACCCCACCTCCACCGTCTGGAACCTGGGTGACGGCACGCAGCTCCGCTGCGAGGGCCCCGGAACCCCCTTCGACCCGGCCGTGCACGACCCCGCCTCGGCCTCCCCCGACTGCGGGCACGTCTACACCCTGTCCTCCGACTCCCAGGAGGGCGGCGTCTACCCCGTCTCCGTCCAGGTCGGCTGGGACGTGGGCTGGGAGTTCTCCGACGGGGAGGCGGGAGCGTTCGACCCCATCACCACGACCTCGCAGGTCGAACTCCGGGTGGCCGAGTCCCACGGCCTGGTCACCGACTAGACAACCGCAGACAGCGAAAGAAGACGACAGACGTGGTGGACACGAAGACGGCACCGGCGCCCGCGGCCTCCCCGCGGCAGCGGGAGACCCCGCCGGTGCGGCTGCTGGGAACCGGACCCCGCCGCTGGCGGTGGCTGGTCCTGGCCCTGGGCATGATGACCGCGGGCGGTCTGAGCGGCGTCCTGGCCCTCGAACAGATGGATGACCGGCAGGGGGTGCTCGTCGCCGACACCGACCTGCCCGCGGGCCACGTGGTGACCGCCGAGGACCTGCGGGTCGCGCGGATCGCCGTCGCCGACGGGGTCTCCTTCGTCGGCGCCGAGCGCCTGGAGCAGACGGTCGGCCAGACCCTCACCGTGCCCGTCACCGAGGGCGGCGTCCTGCCCGAGGCCGCCCTGGGCACCGAGGCGGCCTTCCCCGAGCCCGACCGCGCCGTGCTCGGCGTGGTCCTGCGCCCCGGCCGCTTCCCCACCTCGCTGGTCCCGGGCACCGCGGTCTCCGTGGTGGTCCACCCCGAGGAGGGCGCCACGACCGGTACGGAGGCCTACCGCGCCCTCGTGCGCGGCGTCCAGCCCTCCGAGGCCGACGACGGCTCGGTCGCGATCGAACTCGTCACGGCCTCCACCGACGCCGCCGCCGTCGCCTCGGCGGCCGCCGCCGAGCGGGTCAGCGTCGTCCAGGTCAACCCCAGGGGAGGCGCGTGATGCCCAGGACCGTGGCGCTCTTCTCCCTGGGCGGAGCACCCGGCGTCACCTGCGCGGCCATGGCACTGGCCGCGGTCTGGCCCGGCGGAGCCGGTGCCGTCCTCGTGGAGGCCGACGCCTCCGGCGGCGACGTCGCCACCTGGCGGCGCCTCCAGCCCGCCCCCGGCCTGACCGGCCTGGCCGCCGCCGCCCGGCACGGCGGAGCCTCCGCCGACCTGGCCGCGCACACCCAGATCCTCCCCGGAGGGCTGGCGGTGTGCCACGCGCCCGTCACCGCCGACCGCGCCGAGGGCGCGGTGCGCCTGCTCGCCCAGAACCCCGGCGTGCTCGCCTCCGCCGAGGGGGCCGCGGTCGTCCTGGACCTGGGCCGCCTGACCCCCGGCGCGCCCGCCTCCGCGCTGGCCGCCCGTGCCGACGAGGCCCTCCTGCTCGTCTCCGACTCCCTGGCCCAGCTGCGCCGCGCCAAGGAGGCCTCCGAGGCCCTGGTCCGGAGCCTGCCGCGCCTGCGCACCGTCGTCGTCGGCGGCAGCGGGAGCGTCCGCGAGATCGAGGGCGCCCTGGGCCCGGGCGTGTGGGGGCGCCTGCCCACCGACGAGCGCTCCGCGGCCTTCCTGCGCGGGGAGACCAACCCGCGCAAGCCGCACCGCAGGCCGCTGCTGAAGGCGGCGGCGCGCCTGGCGGGCGACCTCGCCAACGGCGCCGACCGCGCTCCCGAACCCGTTCCGGGAACCCCGCTTCCCGCGCCGGAGTCGACGGGGGTCCACGCATGAGCAGCGGACACGACGCCGGATACGACATCACCGACGGCTACTTCCTGGACACCGACCACGCCCGCACCGTGGCCGACCGGGTCGAGCGGACCGTCACCGAGGCCACCCGGCGGCTGAGCGAGGAGACCCGCGGGGCCCCCGAGGACACGCCCGAGGAGTACCGCGCCCGCGCCGAGCGCGTCATCGCCCAGATCCTCGACGAGGACGCGGGCCGCGCCCTGGCCGAGGGCCGGCAGGTGCTCGACGCCGCGACGGAGGCCTCCGTCGCCGCGGGCGCCCTGGCCCGGGTGTGCGGACTCGGCCCCCTCCAGCCCCTCCTGGACGACACCGGGATCGAGAACATCAACATCAACGGCGTGCACGTGTGGGTGCGCCGCGCCGACGGCAGCCGCGAGCGGCACGACTCGCTCTTCGACGACCCCGAGGAGGTCATCGCCCTGGTCCGGCGCCTGGCCTCCGAGTCCGAGACGGGGGAGCGCCGCTTCGACCCGGGCGCGCCCATCCTCGACATGCAGCTGCCCGGCGGCGAGCGCCTCAACGCGGTCATGGAGGTCTCCCGGCAGCCCTCGGTGTCCATCCGCCGCCACCGCTACAGCCGCACCACCCTCGACCAGCTCCGCGAACTGGGCACGGTCGACGACACCCTGGTCGCCCTGCTGCGGGCGGGGGTGCGCTCCCGCCGCAACATGGTCATCACCGGCGGCACCGGCGCGGGCAAGACCACCCTGCTGCGCGCCCTGGCCGCCGAGATCCCCGTGGACGAGCGCCTCGTCACCATCGAGGACGTCTTCGAGCTCGGACTGGACCGCGACCGCGCGGCCCACCCCGACTGCGTCGCCCTCCAGGCCCGGCCGGCCAACGTCGAGGGCGTCGGCGAGATCACCATCGCCGACCTGGTGCGCACGGCCCTGCGCATGTCCCCCGACCGGGTCATCGTCGGCGAGACGCGCGGCCACGAGACCGTCCCGCTGCTCAACGCCATGAGCCAGGGCAACGACGGCAGCCTCACCACCCTGCACGCCGCGGACTCCGCGGGCGCCTTCACCAAGCTGGGCGCCTACGCCGCCCAGTCCGCGGAGCGCCTTCCCCTGGAGGCCACCGCCTCCCTGGTGGCCGCCGCCGTGCACCTGGTCATCCACGTGTCGGCACTGCCCACGGGCGGTCGCAGGGTCACCAGCGTGCGCGAGGTGGTGGGCGCGGAGGGGCAGAGCGTGGTGTCCAACGAGATCTACCGGCGCGGCCGCGACGGGTTCCTGCCCGCGGCGCCGCCCAGCCCCAACACGCTGGACGCGCTGGCCGAGGCCGGTTTCGACCCCGCGATGCTCAGCCCGGAGACGGTGGGGTGGGCACGGTGACGACCCCCGTCCTGCTCGTCGCCGCCGCCGGAGCCCTGCTCGGCGCGGGGCTGTGGCTGGCCCTGGCCTCGCTGGCCGCGTCCGGCGGTTCGAGCCCGTCACGGATCCCCCAGTGGCGCGCGGCCCTGCTCGGCCGCCAGCGACCGCTCCGGCTGGCCGCGGCGATCGTCGTCGGCCTGCTCGTCTGGTTCCTCACCGGCTGGCCGGTGGCCGGTGCGCTCGCCGCCGCGGGCTGCTGGTGGGGGCCCGCCGTGCTGGGGCCCGACCGCCGCCACGAGCAACAGGTGGCCGGGGTCGAGGCCGTCGCGGCCTGGACCGAGATGCTGCGCGACCTGATGGCCGGTGCCGCCGGACTGCACCAGGCCGTCGCCGCCACGGTGCCCATCGCACCCGAGCCCGTGCGTGAGCCAGTCGCCAGGCTGGCCGACCGGCTGCGGGCGGGCCAGTCCACGCAGGACGCCCTGCGCTCCTTCGCCGACGAGGTGGACAACCCCACCGCCGACCTGGTGGCCGCCGCCCTGAGCACCGCCGCCACCCGGCACGCCACCGACCTGGGCGTTCTGTTGGGGACCTTGTCCGAAGCCGCCCGTGAACAGGCAGCGATGCTTGTGCGTGTGGCCGCCAGCCGCGCCCGGTTGCGTACTTCCACCCGGATCATCGTCGGTACGACTGTGGGTATGGCGGCGTTCCTGCTGCTGTTCAACGGCGATTATATGGAGCCTTTCGATGGTCTCCTAGGCCAATTGGTGCTCGCGGGAATCGGCGCCCTCTGGGCGGCCGCGTTGGTCTGGTTGTCCCGCATGTCCAGATTTGACCTGGGGCCCCGTGTGCTCGCACCTGCTTCTTCCCGCACCCCGGAGGCTGTCCGATGACCCCCGTTCTGGCCGCCGCTCTCGCGGGTGCCGCCCTCGGGTTGGCCTTGTGGGCGCTCTTCGCCGCCCGCTGGGCCCGGCCCACACTCGCCGAGCGATTGGCTGCGCCGCCGCCTCCCCGCACTGTCGTGGTTACAGGGCCGGACACCGGTGTACTGACACGGTTGGGGAAAATCGGTGTTCCGGTTCTGGAAGGCTTCGGTATGCCGGGCCCCCGCACACGGCGCAACCTGCGGGTGTGCGAACGCGAACCGGCCTCCTACCTCGCCGAGAAGTTCACCGCCTTGGTGCTGGGACTTGCCTTTCCTCCATTGTTGGGCGGCATGCTTTCTCTTGCGGGTGTCCTTCCGTCCAGTGTTATTGCTGGAGGAATGTGGCTGATGTTTGCTTTGGTTTCTTGGTTCGCACCGGATCTGTCCTTGCGCGATGAGGCGGACAAGCGCCGGGAGCGTATGCGCCGCACTCTGGCGAGTTTCGCCGACCTGGTCGTGGTGTCTTTGGCCGGGGGTGCGGGCGTCAATGGGGCTCTGGCCGACGCCGGTGCAGCGGGTAACGGATGGGCTATGGTTCGTATCCGGGAGAGCCTCCGCGAAGCGGCGCTTATGCGTCAACCACCTTGGGTCGCGTTGCGGGCCCTCAGCGATCGCTACGACACTCCTGAATTCGCCGAACTTGCGGCCAGCCTTCAATTGGCTGGTGCTGACGGCGCCCGTATTCGCAGCTCTCTGGCTTCTAAGGCTAAGACGCTGCGGACCCAGTTCCTGTCCGAGATGGATGCTGAGGCCCAATCCGCCACCGAGCGGATGAGTCTACCAGTGGTCCTGCTCTTCGCTGGATTTCTCACTCTCTTGGGTTATCCGGCGATGAGCCACATCCTGTTCAGTACATGAGTACCCGACCCATCATGGAGACCCTTGATGCAGCGCATCACTGCCTACCTCAGTTCCCTGCTGCTCAGCCGCAGAGACGATGGTTACTCGACCGAAACGGTTATTATCACTGCAGTTCTGGTGGCCGCTGCTGGTTTGGTGGCATCCACTATTCTCGGTTTCGTGACCTCGCAAGCTGGCGAAATTGGCGGGGAGTGAGTGCTTTCACCAGCCGCGATGATCGAGGTAGCGCAGAGCTGGCCGTAGCCGCACCTGCGCTGCTACTTCTGGTCCTGCTGGTCATCCAGACGGCTCTGTGGATGCATGGTGACCACGTCGTTGCCGACATAGCACGCAGGACCGCCGAGCAGTCACGGACAGCAGGTGGCGGCACGTCGGTGGCCGAGGGAGGAGGAACTTCTTTCCTCTCCGGCCTCAACGTGTCCGTCGACCGAGGTGCTGAAGAGGTGCGTGTGGTGGTGGACGCCGAGGTGCCCAGCATCATCCCCGGCTTCAGTTGGCCGGTGGGCCACGAGGTCACCGCGCCCGTGGAGCGCTTCGTCCCCGCGGAGGCCGCTCCGTGAGTCCTGTACACAGCGACCGTGGTGACCGCGGTTCGGCCTCGGTGGAGCTGGTGCTCCTGACCCCCGCCCTCCTGGCGTTCGCACTTCTCATGGTGCTCGCCGGGAGGGTGGCGGACGCCAACTCCACCGCCGACCAGGTGGCGCACGCCGCCGCCCGGGCGGCCTCCCTCGAACGCAGCGTCGCTGCCGCCGAGGGGGCCGCCTCGGGCACCGCGGCGAGTTCCCTGGCCGAGAACGGCCTGGCCTGCGGCGACCACACGGTCACCCTCGACCACGGCGGTCTGACCCCCGGTGGGGCGGTCACCGCCGTGGTCGAGTGCCGCGTCGGACTGGGCGACCTGACCGGACTGGGCGTTCCGGGGAACATCACGGTCTCCGGGGACGCGACAGTCGTCGTCGACACCTTCAGGGGGCAACCGTGAGACGCACGGATGACAGCGGCCAGGCCACGGCTTTCGTCGTTGTCATGGCCTCGGCCTTCCTTCTCTGCCTGGGCCTGGTCACCGACGGCGGGGGCGTGCTGCGCGCCCGCAACGAGGCCGCCACCCTGGCCCAGGAGGCCGCCCGGGCGGGCGCCCAGCAGCTCGACTGGGCCGCCTACCGCGAGGGCATGACCGAGGTCGCCCTCGACCCCGCGGCGGCGTCCGCCGCCGCGCACTCCTTCCTCAGCGCCGCCGGTGCCACCGGGACGGTCTCGGTCAGCGGTGACACCGTGACCGTGACCTGCTCGGTGGCCTACTCCTTCACCCTCCTGCCGATGGGCTCGACCACCGTCGACTCCACGGCCACCGCACGTCCCCACACCCAGCCGACTCCCTAGCTCCAGTGAGGCGGACATGTCCCAGATCCGACGGCTGAGCGCACTCCTGCTCGCAGCGGCGGTCCTGACCGGTATCCCCTACCTGCTCCTGTCGCACCTGCCCTGGCCGGAGCTGCCGGACTCCTGGGCCGTGGCCGCGGCCCACCTGCGCGGCTGGCGGCTGCCGCCGGGTGTGTTCACCGCCCTGCTGATCACCGTGCTGTGGGCCCTGTGGGGTCTGTACGCGGCGGGACTGGTCGTGGAGACCTTCGCCCGCCTGCGCGGCATGCCCCGGCGGCTGCGCCCCCTGGGACCGCTCCAGGTCATGGCGGCGGCGGCCGTGGGCACCGTGGCGGTCGCCCCGGCCACCGCGTTCGCCGACACGGTCACCGCGCAGGAGGACCGGGAGGCGGACGGGGAGCGGGACGGCGACGCGTCGTCCGCTCCCCAGGAGGCCCCCTCCGCACAGCCCACCGAGCGGGTGCGCACCGTCACCGGCTTCGGGGTCGGCTCGGCCGAACTCACCGAGCAGATGCGCGGGGACCTGGCACCGGTGGCGGACATGATCTCCTCCTACGGCGACCCCGACACGGCGGTCAGCGTCACCGGGCACACCGACCCCAGCGGAAGCGCGTCGGCCAACCTGGAGCTGTCCGAGCGCCGGGCCCAGGCGGTCGCCGACCACCTCAACGAGCTCCTGGGCGAGGACGCCCCCGAGATCACGGCGACCGGCGTCGGCTCCGGTGAGCCCCGCGACGGGGGCGCCGCCGCCCAGCGCAGGGCCGAGGTCACCTACACCGTCGTCCCGCAGCCGACCTCCCTCCAGTCCCGCGTGATGGCCGCCGAGACGGAGGCCCCCGCCGCCGCGTTCGGGGACACCGGCGCCGAGGCCGGGGACACCGACCCGGTGGAGGCCGCGGTCGACGCCGCCGAGGACGGCGGCGGGGTGCTGGTGGTGGAGATCCCCGACGGCGCCGTCACCGGAGCGGTGGCGTTCGCGGGCCTGGCCGGGGGGTACCTGCTGGGCAAGCGCGGCGTCCGCGTGCCCCGGGTGAGCCTGAGCCTGCCCCGCCTGCCGAGGGTGCCCCGCCGCCTGGCCCTGCCCGCTTCGCCGCCCCGCCCCACCCCCGGCGACGACATCGACGAGCGGGTGACGGTGGAACTCGACCACGTGCCCGGCCTCGGGATCACCGGGCCGGGCGCCGCCGGGGCAGCCCGCCGCCTCATCGTCAACGCGCTCGACCGCCTCGACGGCGACGCCGTGCGCGTCCTGCTCACCGAGGCCGACGCCGCCCGCCTGGTGGGCGAGCGGGGCCGGGATCTGCTGCGCGCGCACCCCTGTGAGCCCGTGCGGATGGTCGGCACGATGGAGGAGGCCCTGACCGCCCTCCAGCGCGAGCTGCACCAGATCGTCGAGGAGCGGGAACCGCGCCAGCACACGCCCCTGGCCCTGGTGACCGCGCCTGCTCCCGAGCACGAGACCGCGCTGTCGGGCCTGCTGCTGCACGGGCAGCAGCAGGGCATCACGGCCGTGGTCCTGGGCCGCTGGCCGCTCGGCGGCAGCTGCGTCATCGAGGAGGACGGCCTCATCACCGAGACCAGCCCTCCGCTCAACCCGGTCTTCCACTGCTCCTGGCCCGGAGCGAGCGCCGAGCAGGTCATGGACGCGGTCCGCGCCTACCGCCACTCCTCGCCCGCCGGGGAGGAGGCCGACGACCGGGCGCCGCGTCCGGAGCAGGCCCCGGAGGCCGCTGGGACCGCGGCGGCCACGGTGGAGGAGGCCGGTTCCTTCGCGGAGCCGTTCCTCGGCGCACTGGGGGAGCAGGCCGTCGCCGAGACGACCGAGACGACCGAGAGGGCCGAGACGGCCGAGACCGAGGAGAGCGATCGGCGGGCCGATACGGTCGGGGAGGCCGAGGAGGTCAGGGCCCAGGAGACCGACGCCTCGGAGGCGGGCTTCTGGGACGCCGACCTCTGGAACACCGATTTCTGGGAGACCGACGAGCGCACGGCCAGGAAGGCCGACACCGCGCCGTCCGGCACCGCGCAGGCCGAGCTGACCGGCGCGGCGCGGCCCGGGGCCGTGTCGGCGGACGCCGCGCAGCCGGGCACCCGCTCGGACCGGTCCGTCGCCGAACCGTCCGCGGCCGAGGAGAGCGCGCCGGAACCCGCCTCGTCCGCGCCGTCCGTTCCCGGCGGGGAGGCGCCCGAGTCGTCCGCGTTCCTGTGGCCCGTGTCCGAGGAGGCGCAGCCCCCGAGGGCCGCGTCCGAGCCCTCCGCCTCCGAGCGGCTGGACACCGCGCAGGCGGACGCCGGTGCGGACCGGTCCGCCGCCGAGCCGTCCGCCGACGAGGAGGGCGCACCGCGAGCGTCCGAGCCCGAGCGGGCCGCACTCCGGGAGCAGCGCGCGCCCGCACGGGCCGCGGCCCCGCAGGGACCGGAGGAGGCCGCTCCGGCCGGGCCCGCCGCCGAGCGTCCCGCCGCCGGGCAGCGTGCGCCCGAACCCGCCCCCGCCAGGCCCGCCCCCGGGCGTCCGAGTACGGGCACGGTTCCGTCGGTGGTCTCCTCTCCCGCCCGCGCGGAGCGCCCGTTCCAGGAGACGCACGCGGTACCTCCCCAGCAGGAGCGGACCCCCGAGGAGGCGCCTCCCGAGCCCGCCCCCGTCCGCAAGGCCGCCAAACGCGCCGTCCGCTCCCGCCTCCCGAGGCCGAACGGCACCGCAGCCGCCCCGGCCGCTCCAGCCGCCCCGGCACAGCGGGCCGAGCAGCCCGCACGTCCTGAGCAGCCGGTGCGCCCCGAGCAGCCCGCACGTCCCGAGCAGCCCGCGCGCCCCGAGCGGGTCCGCGCCCGCTCCCAGGCCGCGGCGAAGCCCGCCGCGGCGCGTTCCGACGCCCTCACCAGCCGGGCGGAGCGCCTGGAGAGGCTGAAGAACAGGGCGGAACGCGAACCCGCCCCCGCCGCGGCCACCGCCGAGGGTCCCGTCGCGGACGACGGGAACGGGGACAAGGACGGGTCCCAGCCGTCCCGGACCCTGCCCCGCAAACCCAAGAAGGCGGGACGCGGCAGGACCTGGCGGCCCCGGGAGAACCCCTGATCCGGGGCCGTCAGGTGTCGGCGCGCGGCCGAACGGAGCGGAGTCCGTACACTGCACGGACAGTGCTCGCGGCCGCGGCCGCGTCCCGCCACCGTTGGGAGGAGACCGGAAGATGAGGGCCAACCAGCTCCCCACCGAGGAGATCACCCGGGACCCGGCGGCCTTCGACGACCGGGTCACCGCCGACGGCCGCTTCGGCCGCCGCGCCGAACCCGGCCGCTACCGCCTCGTGGTCAGCCGCGCCTGCCCCTGGGCGCACCGGGTCGTCATCACCCGCAGGCTCATGGGCCTGGAGCAGGCCGTCTCCCTGGCCGTCACCGACCCCCGCCAGGAGGTCATCGAGGGCGACCCGCACTGGGTGTTCACCGAGGCGACCGGCAGCCCCGGCGACAGGGACCCCGTCCTGGGCATCCACGCCCTGCGCGAGGCCTACCTGGCGCGCGACCCCGGATACGACGGCGGGGTCAGCGTCCCCGGCCTGGTCGACGTGGAGAGCGGCCACCTGGTCTCCAACGACTTCGACCAGCTGGTCCGCGACATGGGCACCGAGTGGGACGGCCTGGTCAGGGACGGCGCCCCGGACCTGTACCCGTCCGCGCTGCGCGACGAGATCGACGCCCTGTCCCACGAGGTCTACACCGACCTCAACAACGGCGTGTACCGGGCGGGGTTCGCCCCCGACCAGAAGCGCTACGACGCCGCGGTCTCCGCCGTCTTCGCCAGGCTCGACGCCCTGGAGGAGCGCCTCTCCACCCGGCGCTACCTGGTCGGGGACTCCGTCACCGAGGCCGACATCAAGCTCTTCCCGACCCTGGTGCGCTTCGACGCCGCCTACCACGGCCACTTCAAGTGCAACGTCCGCAAGCTGTCGGAGTACCCGGCGCTGTGGGCCTACGCCCGAGACCTGTTCCAGACGCCCGGGTTCGGCGACACCACCGACCTCGACCACGTCCGGGTCCACTACTACTGGGTCCACACGGCGATCAACCCGACGCGGATCGTCGCCGCCGGGCCCGATCCGCGCGGCTGGCTCACCCCCCACCACCGGGAGGAACTGGGCGGCAGCCCCTTCGGAGCCGGTACCGCCCCGGGGCCGGTCCCGGCCGGCGAGCGCGTCCCCGACCCGGCCTGACCCCGCGCCTCACAGCGCGCGGGCGTGCTCGCGCAGGATCCGGACGGCCTCCGTCACGGCCGGGCGGCGGGAGGTCCCCCGCCGCCAGAGCACGGCGATCCCCCGCACGGGCGTCGGCTCCAGGGGTCTGACCACGACGGTGGGCGGAAGGGGACCGCGGCCCAGGCGCGGCACCATCGCGACGCCCAGTCCCGCCTCCACCAGGGCGATCTGGGTCTGGTACTCGGCCACGTAGTGGACGATGTCGGGTTCCACACCGACCGCGCGCATCGTCCGCGTCAGCCAGTCGTGGCACACGGTCCCGACGGGCTGGCAGATCCAGCGCTCGGGGGCCAGGTCCTCGCGGCGCAGGACCGGGCGGTCCGCCAGGGGGTGGCCGGGGGGAAGCAGGACGTCGCACCGGTCCTCGCCGACCACCTCCCGGACCACCCCCTCGGGAACGCACATCGGCGCGATGTCCCAGTCGTGGACCACGGCCAGGTCCACCGTGCCCTGGGCGACCATCTGCGGGGTGGCGTGCGGGTCCTCCTCCAGCAGGCGCAGGTCCAGGGACGGGTGGGCCGCGGTGAGCTCGGCCAGCGCGGCGGGGAGCAGCCCGCGCGCGGCGGTGGAGAACGAGGCCACGGTGAGGCGGCCGGTGGGCGTGCCGCGCCGCTCCTCCAGGCACACCTCGGCCTCCTCCACCAGGGAGAGCAGGCGCGCCGCCGTGTCCACCAGCATCCCTGCGGCGTCGGTGAGCACCACGCCGCGCCCCCGCCGCTCCAGGAGGGTGGTGCGCGTCTCGCGTTCGAGCTTGGCCACCTGCTGGGAGACCGCGGAGGGGGTGTAGCCGAGCGCCTGGGCGGCGGCGGCCACGGAGCCGTGGACCTGCACCGCGTGCAGGGCGCGCAGACGGGAGAGGTCGAGCACGGGCCCTCCTTCCGCCGGGGGTCGGGGTTGCCAGGGACAGTTAAGCAGACATGAATCCTACCGAGTAGAGACATTCGCTGGTGCTTAATCCAGAGCCCGGCCATGATCGGGACCATGCGTCCTGCTCACCTCGTCCTCGCCGTACTCGTCGCCGCGGTGTGGGGGGTCAACTTCGTCGTCATCGAGGTCGGCCTCGACCACTTCCCGCCGCTGCTGTTCTCCGCCCTGCGCTTCGTGGTGGCCGCCCTGCCCGCGGTCTTCTTCGTGCGCCGCCCCCGGGTCGCCCTGGGCTGGATCGTCCTGGTGGGCCTGGTACTGGGAGTGGCGAAGTTCGGCCTGCTCTTCCTCGGCATGCACCTGGGCATGCCCGCGGGCCTGTCCTCCCTGGTCCTCCAGGTCCAGGCCGTGTTCACCGCGGTCTTCGCCGTGGTCCTGCTCCGCGAGCGGCTGCGCCCGCTGCGCTACGCCGGAATGGGCGTGGCGCTGGCCGGGATCGCGGTCGCCGCCCACGACCAGGGGACGGCGGGTCCGCTGACCGCGTTCGTGCTGGTCGTGGCCGCCGCCGCGTTCTGGGGACTGGCCAACGTCATCACCCGCAAGGCGGCGCCGCCCGACGCCCTGAGCTGGATGGTCTGGGTCAGCCTGGTCCCGCCCCTGCCGCTTTTCGCGCTGTCGCTGCTGTTCGAGGGGCCCGAGGCGGGTCTGGCCGCCCTGCGGGGGCTGGACGCGGCCGGGGTGGGCGCGATCGTCTACGTGGCCTGGGGCGCCACGGTGTTCGGCTTCGGGGCGTGGGGCTTCCTGCTGCGCCACCACGACGCGTCCGTGGTCGCGCCCTTCTCGCTCCTGGTGCCGGTGTTCGGCATGGCCTCGGCGGCCCTGCTGCTGGGGGAGGGGGTCAGCCCGCTGGGCTGGGTCGCGGCGGCGCTCCTGGTGGCGGGTGTGGCCCTGACCGCCTTCGGCGGCCGGAGCCGTGCGGCCGGGGCCCCGGCCGCTTCCCCCGGCCCGGACGGCGCTCCCGCCCCGGCCGACCCCTCCGCGCCGCCCCGTGCAGGTGCCGGGGCCGTACGGTCCGGTGCCCGCGTCCCGGCCGACCCCTCCGCCCCGGCCGACCCGGCGGGGGAGGAGCCGCCCGCGCCCCCCGGGCGGTAGGACCGCCCTCCCGGCCCGCCCCGTTCGCCGGGTCCTGTACCTGTGACGAGGTTGGACGCCCCAACCTCGCCACGGGTGCGAGGCCACCGCGGTCCAGGCCCCTCGCGTCACACCGGCGACGCTTCCGGCCCCTAGCGTGCCGCCCGCGCGGGACGGCGGGCGAAGCCCGGTATGTGCTCGGGGCGGATGCCCTTCCCGATGAGGTAGGCGGGCACGAACGACAGCCAGGGCGCGCGCTCCAGGGCCGCCAGCACGGGCTTGGGCGGGCCCAGCCGGTCACCCCTGACCATCGGGTCGGCCAGCCCCCGGTGCATGAGGCGCTGCAGCGCCTGGACGGCGACCGTCGGCACGAGCCGCCTCCTGCGCACCGCGGCCAGGTCGCGGGAGGTGAGCGAGCGCTCCTTCAGCGGCCGGGCCAACAGCCTCGCGGCGGCCACGGCGTCCTGCACGGCGAGGTTGATCCCCACGCCTCCCACGGGTGACATCGCGTGGGCCGCGTCGCCGATGCACAGCAGTCCCTCCACATGCCAGCGGTGCAGCCGGTTGAGCCGCACGTCCAGGTGCTTGACCTCGTCCATGGAGCGCAGGGCCCCCACCCGGCCGGCCAGCTCCGGCATGAGCTCGGTGATGTCGCGCCGGAAGGCCTCGATCCCGCGTGCGCGCAGTTCGGCGTCGGTGCCCTTGCGTCCGATGTAGGCGATCTGGAGGTAGCCCTCGCGCGGGATCACCAGGGCGAACCGGCCCAGGCCCGCGCGCGGGGTCAGGGACGTGCGGTCTCCCGCCTCGCGGGGCAGCCGGAACCACCAGGCGTCGATCCCCACCGGGAACTCCCGGGGCACCAGGCCCGTCTCGCGGCGGGCGAGCGACCACCGCCCGTCGCAGGCCACCGTCAGGTCGGCGCGGATCTCCCCGTCGCCGTCGAGACCCCGGTAGCGCACGCCCGCCACCCGGCCGGAGTCGCGCAGCAGCCCCGTCACCTCGGTGTCCATCCGCAGTGTGAAGGTCGGCTCCTCGCTTCCCGCCTCGGTGACCAGGTTCAGGAAGTCCCACTGCGGGACCATCGCGATGTAGGGGTGGGCGAGCCGCAGCCTGCGGAAGTCGGCGATGGTCACGGTGCGGTCCCCGCCCACGGGGAAGGCCACCTTCTCCAGCCTGCTCTGCGGGAGCCGGGCGAAGCGCTCGTACAGGCCCAGCTCCTCCAGCAGCTCCAGGGTGGAGGGGTGCACGGTGTCCCCGCGGAAGTCCCGCAGGAAGTCGGCGTGCTTCTCCAGCACGGTGACCTCGACACCGGCCCGGGCCAGCAGCAGGCCCAGTACCGTTCCGGCGGGACCGCCGCCGACGACCACGCAGGTCGTACGCTCGCTCGTGCGCTCACTCATGGCAACTCCAGGGACGCGTTCGGGATGTCCGGGCGGGGACCGCGCCGCGGTCGGCTCCGTGTCCGGAGCCGGGGCGGCGGGTCGGTGCGGGCTCCCCGCGCCGGAGCGCGGAGGAGGCGGTGGCGGCCCAGGGGGCCGGGGCGTGTGTCGGCGGGCCGCGACGGCCTGCGGCTGCGGACGGTCTGCGCACGGGGATCTCCTTCGGTTACTCCCGGCGGGTCGGCTCCCCGCCGCCCGGATCGGTCGCGACGGCGCGCAGGAAGGAATCGGCGAACACCGCGCCGACCTCCTCCGCCCCGGGGAACTCCACACCCTCCACCCTGCCCAGCGCCGGGCGCAGCATGAAGTGCACGGCGACGGGACCGAACATCTGCTGGATGAGCATGGGGACCGGCAGGTCGCGGATCCGGCCCGCGGCCACCTCCCCGGCGAGCCACCCGCCCAGTTCGGCGAGCATGCGGGGGAAGAAGAGGCGCACGAGCAGGTCGGAGGCGGGCCCCTCCGGGCGCGCGAACACGTCGGCGAGGATGGCGGGCAGTACCCGGGGCTCCTGGCTGAACGTCTCGCCCATCAGGCGGTAGATCCGGTGGACCCGGGCGGCCAGGTCCTCCTCCGGCACCGACAGGGCCGCCTCCAGGTCCAGGATCGGGCTGTAGCGCTCGAAGACCGCGCGCAGGAGCTCGTCCCGGCCGCCGAAGGCCGCGTAGAGGCTGTGCACCGAGCACCCGGCGGAGGCGGCGACCGCCTCCAGCGTCACCGCGGCCAGGCCCTGCCGGCTGATGAGGACGCCCGCGGCCTCGACCGCGCGCTCCCGGACGGGACGCTGCCCGCCCGGGTCCACGCCCGAGGCGCGCACCGCCTCGTCCAGGGCCTGGCGTGAGCCCCCCACGCGGCGCAGGAGGGTGCTGCGGGAGACCCCCGCCTCCTCCGCGATGGCGATCAGGGGCACGTCGGCCACGTCCTTTCCGAGCTTCTCCGAGGCGCGGACGGCCGCGCTCACGAGCTCGGCCGGAACCGGTGGACTGTTGATCTCTGACATCCAGGCCAAGGTAACACGTAATCGAGTGTCAGAGAAGAGCGGGGCCGCCGCTTCGCGGATCCCGGAGCCGACCGGAGCCGGTTCGGTCCGCGCGGAGCCCCGGTCGGCCCCCGCGCCCCTGGCGGACGCCCCCCGTCGCGTTCCGGCCCTCCGTCCACGGTCGGGGCGACCGCGCACGTCCCGCGCGGGGAAGGACGCGCCGCCGGACCCCCGAGGCCGGACGTGCCCTAGTGTTGGCCGCTGGGGGAAGGACCCGGGCGCGAGATCCGGTGGGGGCACCGGAACCGCCGGTCCCCGGCCCCGCCGGTCGAGCGGCCGGCCCGACGCCGACAGGGAGAAGGAAGTGAGCGGCCGGTGCTGAGACTGCGCGGTCGGGAGTACGACGCGGACACGACGCTGGTCATGGCGATCGTCAACCGCACCCCCGACTCCTTCTACGACAACGGTGCCACCTGGGACGACGGTCCCGCCTTCGAGCGCGTGCGCAGGGTCGTGGCCGAGGGCGCCGACATCGTGGACATCGGCGGTGTCACGGCGGGCTACGGCCGGCCGGTCAGCGCCGACGAGGAGAAGCGCCGCGTGGTCGACTTCGTGGCGGCCGTCCGCGCCGAGTTCCCCCAGCTGGTGATCAGCGTGGACACCTGGCGCGCGTCCGTGGGCCGGGCGGTGTGCGAGGCGGGCGCGGACCTGCTCAACGACGCCTGGGGCGGGCACGACCCGGAGCTGGCCGAGGTCGCCGCCGAGTTCGACGCCGCCCTGGTGTGCACCCACACCGGCGGCATGGCCCCGCGCACCCCGCCGCACCGCACACGCTACGAGGACGTCGTGCGCTCGGCGGTCGAGGACACGGTCGCCCTGGCCGAGCGCGCGGTCGCCCTGGGCGTGCACCCGGCGTCGGTGATCATCGACCCCGCGCACGACTTCGGCAAGAACACCTGGCACTCGCTGGAGCTGACCCGGCGCCTGGACGAGATGACCGCCACCGGTCGGCCGGTCCTGGTGTCGGTGTCGAACAAGAACTTCGTCGGCGAGACCCTGGACCTGCCCGTCGGCGAGCGCCTGACCGGCACTCTCGCCGCGACCGCCGTGTGCGCCTGGCACGGGGCGCAGGTCTACCGCGTGCACGAGGTGGCCCAGACACGGCAGACGCTGGACATGGTCGCCAGCATCCGCGGCGTCCGTCCCCCCGCGCGGGCCGTCCGGGGACTGGTGTGAGGGAGGAAAGCGTGATCGTCGCAGCCGCCGTCTGTCCGCACCCGCCGCTGCTCCTGCGCGAGCTCGGCGGCGGACTGGACCCGCTCGCCGAACTGCGCACGGAGTGCGAGTCGGCGCTGGAGGCCCTGGCCGCGGCCCGGCCGGACGTCCTCGTCGTCGTCGGCGGGCACGACGTCTCCGCAGAGCACACCGAGGCGCTCGCGCCGGTCCGAGAGTTCGGCGGAACGGGGGAGCGGGTACCCCGGGAGCGGACGCTGCCGCCGAGCCTGGGCGTGGCCCGGCGGCTGCTCGACACCGTCGGCCACCGGGGACGCGTGGAGATGCTCACCGTGGCCTGGGACGCCTCCGCCGACGAGGTGGAGGAGCTGGGGCGGCGCATCGCCGGGCGCACCGGGCGGATCGGCCTGCTCGTCCTGGGCGACGGCAGCGCCCGGCGCGGCGACAGGGCCCTCGTCCACCCCGACGAGCGGGCCTTCGCCTTCGACGAGGAGGTCCGCCGCTGCCTGTCCGAGGGCGACGGGGAGGGCCTCGCCCGGCTGGACCCGGCCCTGGCCGCCGAGCTGATGGCGCAGGGCAGGGCCGCGCTCCAGGTCATGGCGCACGCGGTCGCCGCCGACGAGGGCGGGGGCCCGGCGCGGCCGGAGGTGCTCTACGCCGACGACCCGTTCGGGGTCATGTACTTCGTGGCGGTGTGGCCGTGCGCCTGCTGATGAACGACGCCGCCCCCGGCGCGGCCTCCCCGGGCGACCTCCTGGACGCGTCCGCCCTGGAACGGCTCTACGCCTACCCCGACCGGCCCTGCCTGCGCGCCAACATGGTCTCCACCCTGGACGGTGCGGCGGCCGGGAACGACGGCCGCACGGGGACCATCAACACACCCGCCGACCTGGTGGTCTACACGCTCCTGCGCGACCTGGCCGACGTGGTCCTGGTCGGCGCCGGAACCGCGCGCAGCGAGGGCTACCGGCGGGCGGGCCCGCGCACCGGGGACCGGGCGGCCCGCGCCGTCGCCGAGGGGCGCGCCGCCCGTCCCGAGATCGCCGTGGTCAGCGCCACCGGACGGGTTCCGCCGCTGCTGGCCGAGCAGGACGGGGACGGCGGCGGCGTGCTGCTGGTGACCTGTGACGCGGCCGGGACCGAGGCCCTGGACCGGGCGCGCGGCGTCCTGGGCGGGGACCGCGTGCTGGTGTGCGGGCGCGAGCGCGTGGACCTGCCCGCCGCGGTCGAGGCCCTGGTCCGGCGCGGCCTGCCCCGCATCCTGTGCGAGGGAGGGCCCCGCCTGCTGGCCGACGTGGCCGCCGCCGGTCTGCTCGACGAGATGTGCCTGACGGTCGTCCCGCTGATGGCGGGGGGCGTCCAGCAGCGCATCGCGGTCGGCACGGCGGCCGACGCGCCGCTCGTTCCCGGCGTGCTCATCGAGTCCGAGGGCACCGTGCTCCAGCGCTGGCTGCGCCCGCGGGGCTGACCGCCGACAGGGCCCGGGCCCCGGGGACGGTCCGCTGAGGGGGCCGCCGCACCCGCGTTCACCCTTCCTGCGGACTGCGAGGCGGCGGGAGCCGACGAGATCGCCCTGGCCCATCTGCCCGAGGACGCCGAGCAGATCAGCGAGGACGTGCAGGAAGGCGAGGTCCGATGCCCCTTCGGTAGCCGCGGGGGGCAGACGGGGGTCAACCTGGTCTACTCCGAGGGCTTCACCTTGGCCGACATGCCCGACATCGAGGACAACTACGAGACCGTCGCGGAGATGCGCGACGTCGACCTGCACATGACCGACCGGGTGAGCACCTTGGGCGGGGTTCTGGAGACCATGGACATGGGCGATGTCCAGGAGGGGCGCGGGGTCCGTCTGCACCTTCCCGGAGGCCTGTTCATCTCCGCCGTCTCCGTCGGGGGCACTCTCGAACAGGCTTTGTCGGAGGAGGAGCTGGACGAGATCCTCGCCGAGGCGGCCGAGGCGCTCGTGTAGCCGTCTCCTCGTCGCCCAGCGGCCGGTGCCGCCGGTCCCGCGCAGGTCCAGGAGTCGGGTGCGCACCCTCGGCGGCGTTCGCCGCGGCCGCGCGTGGGTGCGCCGTGGAGCGGGTGTTCGGCGTGCCGGACGAGGCGCCCCGGATCGTGGGGCGGCTGGCGTGGTCGGCTCGGCGCGGGTCCGTCCCGGTGGCCGATCCGGACACCGGCGGTGACTGCGCCCGAGGACCACAGCCCCCGTTCCGGCGGGTCTCCTCCTCCCACGGCAGAACGGGCGAACAGGAATCGGCCCGGGCGCCGAGGGCGGTCCCCGCGGCCAGTAGTCTGCCGTCGCACACGTGACGGAAACGAGGTACCGATGGACAGCCCGGACGGCGAAGGCACGGCAGCGGAGGCGCAGCACGGTCCACACGAGGACGACTCCGCAGAGGAGGGCGCCGCGGCGCCCCCGGCCGACCTGTTCCTGCACAAGGAACTGGGCCCCCTGCTCGGCCGGGTGCTCGCGACCTATGTGCGACGGTTGTGGGCCCTGCTCGTGGTGGCGGCTCTGCCCGCGGTCCCGGTCACCCTGTTGAGCCAGGTCCTGGTGGTGGCGCCCGCCCGCGACGGCGCCTACCTCAACGGTGTGCTGGAGTCCGCCGCCGACCCGTTGGCCCCCGCCCTCGTGGTCGCCACCGGGGCCGTCGCGCTGCTCGGGCTGGCGGTCGCACCGTTCGCCCTGGGCGGCTCCGTGCTGCTGGGAACCGCCGCCCTGCTCGGCCGCCGGATCTCACCGCGCCAGGCCTGGCAGGGGGCACGGCGACGCTACTTCACCGTCCTGATCTGGCTCCTGCTGCTGATCGTCCTGGTGTCGGGCTCCCTGGCGCTCTACCTCTGGGCCGTGGCCTCGGACTGGCCGCCGGTGGTGACCGCGCTGCTGGTCCTGGGATCGCTGATGGCCGTGTTGGTCCCGTTGACGGTGTCATTGCCCCTGGCCCTGGTGGAGGGTCACGGTCCCTTCCGGGCCCTCCTGGAAGCCTGCCGTCTGGCGCGACACCGGTTCATCGTCCACCTGACCCTGGTCGGCCTCTCCTACGGGGTGTCGGTGCTGGCCGGAACGGGTCTGGAATGGACCCTGCCGCGATGGACGGACCTCGCGGACGGCAGCCCGACGCTGTCGGCCGTCACCCTGCTGGCCGGCCTGGTGGTGGCTCCGTTGGCGCTGCTCCTGGGGTGCGCCTCCGTTGCCTACTGCGACTTCGAGAGTCCCTACACCGCACCGGGGCAGGACCGCGCACCGGGCGGGCTGGCCGACTCCACGCCCGGAGGGGTGCGATACGCGGTCCAGCCGACCGTGCGCGATGTGGACCTGGTCCGAGCCGGCGAGCACCTGCCCGCGCCCGCGGCCTCCGTGTCCGGGCGCTCCTCCGACTCGGCCTTCGCCGGTCCCCGGCCGGTCCTGGTCCCCGCCCTGGCCCTGGTCGTGTTCGGCCTCCCGCTGCTGGGCCCCGGCCTGGTGGCGGCCAACCCGTTCGGGCTGCCGGAGATGGGAGACCATCCGGTCGCCAGCATCAACAGCGACGAACTCTCGGTGAGCCTGGAACCGACCGGGGAGGGGGCGCTGGTCGGTGCCGCGACCAGCTACGTGAACCTGGAGGTGTGCGATCCCCGGTGCCGTGTCGCGGCCGAGGCTGAGTGGAGCTGGATGGGCGACGGCGTGCGCGTCGTGGACGGCGGCGCCCTGTGGACCGTCTGGCGCGAGTACGAGCACGAGGACGCGGACGAGGACGAGGAGGCCCGCTACGCCCCGCACCCGGACTCGGGGCTCTACCTGCTCTCCTGCGCCGACGTCACGGACTGCGAGACCCCCGACGAGGAGGTCCTGGTCCGCCCGTACCCGGAAAGCCAGCACCACGTCGCCTCCGCGGTCACCCCGCTGGCCGACGGGCGCCTGCTGGTGGCCTCCTCCGTCGAACGCTACGACCCGCCGGAGCTCGGGGTGAGCCTGGAGCCGGACCGGGGCGGGCTGCGCCTGCACCTGTGCGAGGACACCGCCTGCGCCGATCCCGAGGTGGTCCTGTTCCCTCCGGAGCTGGCCGCCGGCGGCTTCCTCACCGACGGCGAGTTCCTGGCCCCGGTCGCCTACCCGGGGGGCGGGTACGCGATCGCCGTGACCGACACCGCCCGCGGATCGCTGTCCCTGGCGGCCTGTGCTGAGCGGGCGTGCACGGATCCGGAGATCACCCGGATCCGCGGGGACCGGTTCTACGGTGAGCACGACAGCCGTTTTCGGAGCCGGTTCGGGGCCCGGGTGGAGTTGCGCTCCGACGGCACCCCGGTCCTGGCCTACCGGGACCCCCAGGGCGGCCGGGCCCACCTGGTGGACTGCCACGACGCACTGTGCTCGGAGTTCACCGACACCGCCGTCACCGGACCCGGCTGGGCGCGTCCGGTGCCGGGACTGGCCGTGGACTCCCGGGACCGGGCGCACCTGCTCACGCCCGATTTCGCCCAGGAGCGGCTGGTGCTGCTGTCCTGCCTGGACCGCAGCTGCTCGCAGGCCTCCTCGGCCCCGCTGCTGGCGCTGACGGAGGCGGAGCCGATCCTGAGCGCACTGGCCCTGGACGATCAGGACCGTCCGCACATGCTGTGGGCGGACGGTGAGGTGAGCCCCCGTTTCATGGGCGGAGTCGACATCGAGTCCGAGGCGCGCTACCTACGCTGCGCAGATCCCCTGTGCGGGGCCGGGCGGTAGGGTCCCATCGCTCCGTGGACAGCGCGGTCCCACGCCATGCGGGCGCGGGACCGCGCTCGTGCCCTGATCAGTAGTCCACGGCGAACAGGCGGGGTCCGGCGCACGTGGTGGCGCCCGTGGGCGCGTCCATCGCCGGCGGGCGCAGCCCGTCCGGGGCGCAGCCCGCGTAGACACCGACGGCCCCGCCGTCCGGTCCGGGGTAGGTGGTCAGATGCTCGGCCCCCGCGGCCAGCCCTTCCAGCGGGCCGACGTCCACACCGGGACCGGTGGGCCTGATCGGAAGCAGGTCGTACTCCTGCTGGGTCAGCGACGCCGCCTCCTCTTCCTCCAGGGCGTGGTGCTCGGCGCCGAACTCGCTCAGCAGCTCGGCGGCGTCGATCCCACCGTCTTCGGCGAGGACCTGACCGGTGTCGGCGTCCAGGGCCCGGTAGCCGTCCTCGTCGTGGACGAACACCAGGGGATCCCGCCCCGCGGAGACCGAGACGACCTCTCCAGGCGCCGTATGGGTCCACAGCACCTCACCGTCGACGGGGTCGACGGCGGTGACCCGGTCCTCCCCGCACCTCCCCTCCTCGGCGGAGGCGCAACCGGGTGTGTCGAACAGGAGCGGACCTTCGGGGACGGCCCGCAGTTCACCGTCCAGCCCGGCCTGTTCGGGGGCCTCGAACTCCGCGGTCCGCTCCCCGTCCACGACCGCCCTGACGTAGGAGGGCTCCTCCTCGGGGGAGTACCCCAGGTACAGGGTCTCGCCGGCCACCGCGTGGGAGCTCGCGGAGGACAGCCGCGCGGACCATGCGACCCGGCCGGTGGCCGCCTCGACCAGGAAGTACCGGGGGTCGTCCTCGCTGTCGAAGGGCAGGGACTCCCGGAGGGCCAGGTGTGTGTCGTCGGCGGCCAGGACACCCGTGTGCGCGAGGTCCTCGGGCAGGTCCGACCCCAGTACCCGGGCTCCGTCCCGGTCCACCTCCAGGAAACGAAGCGCGTCCACCTGGCCCTGTCCCTCGACGGGGGTTGCCACCAGGGTCGATCCGACCAGGCGGAACAGCGCCACGTCGACGCCCACGGACTCGGTCCACAGCGTCGCGGCGGTGGCGGTGTCCAGCGCGACGACCGTGTCGGCCGTGTGCAGGTAGAGGACCCCGTCGGCCTCCAGCGCTCCGGGGCCGGGGTACTTGTAGTCCAACCAGTGCCTGGCGGGCCGGAGCAGCGGCCCGCTCTCCTCGAACCGCTCCAGGTAGAAGTCGCCCTCCAGGGGCCGGGACCAGCGCACCGCCCCCGCTTGTCCGCAGTCGCCGGTCTCCTCGCAGACGACGACGGCGTCGGGACTGATCGCCGATGGCCCGGGGGGCTCGGGGGCGTCCTCCCCGCCCCACGCCGAGCAGGCGGAGAGGACGAGGGCACAGGAGAGGGCAAGCATCGGGGCGGTATGGGAGGGGGAACGCATGCGCCGCATCGTAGCGGGACGGCCCGTCCCCTCCGGCGGGCCCCCACGCGCCGGGGGCGCCGCCCCGTCTGCTCGTTCCGGTCGGGGGCCGTACCGGCCCCCCCGACAGCACCCCTGCCACTTCCGCCCCGAGCCTGCGCCGACCCGGTCAGCTGACGAACAGCCGCCCGCTTACCGGTGCCCCCCGCCGCCGACGGCCCCCGCCCTGCCCCCGGAAACCTTCCCGGCCCCGCCGACCAGCGGAGCCAGGACGAAGTCGGCCAGCGGGAACGCGTGCTCGTCCACGTGCTCGCGGGCGCGCTCGCGCTGGTCGGGGCCCATGGTCAACGCGTGCACCAGGACCGTCCCGTACAGCGCCTCGCTGAAGGGCGCGGTGTCGGTGTCCGGCGCCAGCTCGCCGCGTTCGACGGCCCTGCGCACCATGCCCGCCATCCCGTCGCGGTGCGCGCGCACCAGCCCCTCCTGGAGGTCCACGAACGTCTCCATCCCCGTCGTGGCGTCCACGGCCACGCGCAGGGTGACCCAGCCCGACGGGGCCAGGAAGTGGTCGAGCAGGGCCGCGGCCAGCGCGCGCGTGTCACCGCGCAGGCTGCCCGTGTCGGCCGCGGTGGGCGGCCGGGCGTGCTCCGCGATGGCGTCGGCGAGCAGGCGCTCCTTGGTCGGCCAGCGCCGGTACAGGGCGGCCTTGCCCACCCCCGCCCGGCGGGCCACCCCGTCCAGGGTGAACGCGGCCCAGCCCGCCCTGCCGTACTCGGCCAGCGCCGCCGCCATCGCCCGCGGCGTGAGGCTGGGGTCGCGCGTGCGCCCCCGTCCCGTTCTCGGCGGTGTCGTTCTCGTGCCCCTCCGTGTTCGCTCACCCATGGGGCACGTTATGCCCAGGTAACGGCTGATGAAAATCCACGGTTCCGTCCGCGTGGGTATTCGCGGGCCGTCCGGGACCGCCCGCGCCGGTCACGGTGCCCGGCGCACCGCCCGGTCCTCGGCGATCGCCAGCATCTGCTCCTGGCGCCGTTCCACGGCGGGCCGCTCCGGGTCCGCCACGTGGTGCAGCTCCCTGACGCGGCCGTGCCGGTTGGCCAGGGCCACCGCCGCCGACCGCCGCATGCCCAGCGCCCCGCCCTCGGAGGCCAGGGCACCGCGCACCCGGCGCCGGTAGACGTGCCGGACGGTGAAGTACACGGCCATCGTGGTCACGAAGACCACCGCGACCTTGAACACGGCGCCCCCGATCCCGGCGAACAGCGGCGAGTCCAGCAGCCAGTGCAGCGCCATCGCCAGGACCACCAGGAGGGCGGCGGCCACCGCCCGGCGCGTGCCGGGCCGCCACGCCACGGCCGCCAGCAGGCCCACGGCGGTGCCCGCGACCGCCGACATCGCCCAGTGCGAGCCCAGCCCGGTCAGGACCAACCGCGCCACGGTCGTCTGTACCACCGGTGTCAGCCCTCCGGTGCCGCCCGCCTGGACGATCGCGTTCATCGAGTAGACGAAGTTCTCCGTCACCTCGAAGCCCAGGCCCACCAGCGACCCGATCGCGAACCCGTCCACCGGTCCGCGCACCGCGGCGGGGAAGGCCACCGCGACCAGCACGATCCCGGCGAGCTTGAGCACCTCCTCGTTGAGCGGGGCGGTCAGGGCCGCTCCCCAGACCTCGGAGAAGGGCATCCCCAGGCCCCTGGCCCAGGCCGACCCCAGGCCCGCGTTGGTGATGACCCCGCCCGCGGTCGCGGCGGTCAGGCCCCAGGCCACCGCGGCCAGGGAGGCGCCCAGATCGGGATCGCGCACCGGACGGATGCGGCGCAGCACCCAGAAGCCGAGGGCCAGCGTCACCAGCCCCAGGAACACGGCCAGCGCCGCCTCGGTGAAGAAGACGCGCACCAGCCCGGTGAACCGCAGCGCCAGGTAGCCCAGGCCCGCCGCGCACAGCACCCCGATCAGGACGAGCGCCACCAGGGCGGGCAGCCGCTGTCCGTGGGTGTGCCTGGCCCCGGACCGCCGCTCCGAGGCGTGACGGGGACCGGACTCGTCCTGGTGGGCGCTGCGCGGTGAGGGAACCGATCCCCGGTCCGTCGCGGCCGGGCGCTCGTCGGGGCCGGGGTTCACGTCCGCTCCCGGACGAAGGAGACCGAGCGCACGACGTCGGCGACCGCGCTGAGGTCGGCCGAGGTCGCCTCGCGTCCGGCGAGGGTCATCTCCACGGCCAGCCGGCCGTCGGGGGAGGGGTAGACCACCGCGGCGCCGTCCCCTCGCGGCTCTTCAGGACCCCGGTGAGCCCCTCGTCGCCGTCCCGCGTGGAGATGGCCTCGGGCTCGCCCAGGCGCGCCGACGCCTCACCGGCGCGGACGATCCGACGCAGGCCCGCCCACAGCTCCTCCAGGTCGGGCGGCGGCGAGGTCACGGGGGTGACCGAGCTGAGCGTCAGCTCCACGGGGCCCCGGTGGAAGCGGTAGACCTGCCCGGCCTGGCTGGAGCCGGTGTTCAGGTACCAGCCCTCCTGGGGGAAGGTGAGGGAGGCCCGGTAGCCGCCCGCGGACCCGACGGGCACCGGTTCGCCGGAGGGGACGGACTCCGAGTCGGGCAGGAGCGCGTTGACCAGGGGCCAGGCCACCACCAGCAGCGCGATCGCCGCGGCGGCCACGCCCAGTGGCACCCAGTTGCTGCGGGGCCCGCGCCGCCGTGCGCGCGGGTCCTCCCCGGTCGTCTCCGCCATGGCGTTCCCCTCGTCACGTACGGTGGTCGGACTCTCGCAGCAAGCGAAACATCCGGGTGCGCGCGCGTTGGTGGCACGGCGTCGACTTGGCGCACGTTTACGGTGATTTCACCAAGTCGGGGGATCGGCGGGGGCGGCGACCGGCCGGGAGCTCCCGGAGGCCGCCGGGGAGCGCCCCGAAAAGCGCGGGCCTCGCGGGCGGGGCTCGTGTAGCGTCCCGGGCCATGGACACCTCCCACTACATCGCCGCCCTCCGCGAGAGCGGCGCCGCCCTCGCCGACGCCGCCGAGGGCAACCTGGACCGCCCCGTGCCCAGCTGCCCCGGGTGGAGCGTCGCCGACCTGGTGTGGCACACCGGCGAGGTCCACTTCTTCTGGTTCGGGATCGCCACGGGCGAGATCTCCGGGGACGAGGACCACACCGGGCCCGAGCGGCCCGCCGACGACGACCTCCTGGGCTGGTACCGCGACGGCCTGGAGAGGACGGCCGACTTCCTGGCCGGGCTGGACCCGTCCGCCCCGCGGTGGACGTGGGCCGCGCAGAAGGACGCCGCCTTCATCCAGCGCCGGATGGCCCAGGAGACCCTCGTACACGCCTGGGACGCCCGCGACGCCGTGGGGCGGGCGCCCGAGCTGCCCGCCGCTCTGGCCGCCGACGGGGTGGACGAGTTCCTGGTGTTCATGCTGCCCCAGGGCGGGAAACCGCCCGAGGGCTTCGACGCGGCGGTGTGCCTGAGGGCCTCCGACGCCGGGCGGGCCTGGACCGTGGAACCGGCCGGGGACACCTGGCGGACGCGGCCCGCGGCCGAGGAGGGCGCCGCGGCCACCGTGGAGGGCACCGCCTCCGACCTGCTGCTCCTGCTGTGGGGACGGGTCGACGCCTCCCGGGTGCGGGTCACCGGGGACGGGGACGCCCTCGCGCGCCTCCTCGCCACCGCGAGCACCGACTAGGCACGGCCGCGGGGCCTCCCGCGCCCGTGCCGCGCCCCCCGCGGACGTTCCCGGACCCGGCGCGGACCGGCTGGTAGTTTCGCCGCATGCGCGAACGGCTGACGGACCTGGAACCACGCCTGCACGACGCGCTGGCCGCGTCGTGGGGCATCCACGCGACCGCGCTCGACCACCTGCCCCTGGGTTTCGGCGACCACCACTGGAGCGTCACCGACACCCTGGGGCGCCGGTGGTTCACCACCGTGGCCGACCTCGCCCACAAGTCCTTCCTCGGCCCGGACCCGGCGGCCGTGCGGCGGCGCCTCGTCCAGGCCATGGACACCGCCGCCCGGCTGCACGACGAGGAGGGGCTCGGGTTCGTCGTCGCCCCCCTGCGCACCCCGGGCGGGGACACCGTCGTGCCGGTCGACGACCGGTACGCGCTCAGCGTCTTCCCCCGCGTGGAGGGAGAACCCGGCGACTTCGGCGGCGCGCTGACCGACGACCGGCGGGCCCGGCTCCTGGACACCCTCGCCCAGCTGCACCGGAGCGCTCCGGGGGACGCGCCCGAGGTCGAGGCCCGCCTCCCCGGCCAGGACCGGCTGGCCGCGCTCCTGGAGCGCCCCGCCGCGATCGGCGACGCGGGGCCCCACGCCGCGCCCACCGCCGACCTGCTCGCCGAACACGCCGGGGTGCTGCGCGAGCGGCTGGCGGAGTCCGACCGCGGCGCCGCGGCCCTGGAGGGCGCGACCGCGGTCCTCACCCACGGCGAGCCCCACCCCGGCAACCTGCTGTGGTGCGGCGACCGCCCGCTTCTGGTCGACTGGGACACCGTCGGACTGGCCGTCCCCGAGCGCGACCTGTGGCTGGTCACCGACGACCCCGCCGAGCTGGCCCGCTACGCCGAGGCCAGCGGGCACGAACCCGACCGCGCCCTGATGGACCTGTACCGGCTGCGCTGGGACCTGCGGGACGTCGTCGAGTTCGTCGACTGGTTCTCCGGGCCCCACCAGGGCGGGCCCGACACCTCCCGGGCCTGGCGGGACCTGGTCCGCACCGTCGAACGCCTCGGTGCCGGGGAGCGCTCCACCGTCCGCTGACACCGCCGGGATGCGCGGGCCCCGGCGGGTCCGCGCCGTCCCCGCCGCCTGCTTTGGGTAGCATAAGCGTGACTCTCAGTAACGGAAAAGGGCTGTCGCCAGTGCTGCCGGGCCACTCCCGGCCGACCGGGCACACCACGGACCCGACCAGGTGTTGGAGCGACCATGAACCTGCCCCTCAGCAAGCGCGACCTGCCGCTGCGCATCGTCACGGGGGCGTCCGTCCTCAACTCCGGACTGGAGAAGCGCGGTGCCGACGAGGAGACCGCGCAGGGGCTCCACGGGATGGCGGCGGGGACCTACCCCTTCCTCAAGGACATGGACCCCGTCACCTTCATCCGGCTGCTGTCGGCCGGCGAGATCGCCCTGGGCGCGGCCCTGCTGGTCCCCGTCGTACCGAGCCGGGTCGCGGGCGCGGGCCTGACCGCCTTCGCCGCGGGCCTGCTCGGCCTCTACCTGCGCACCCCGGGCATGCGCCGCCCCCAGAGCCTGCGCCCGACCGAGCAGGGGCTGCCCCTGTCCAAGGACGCGTGGCTGCTGGGGGCCGGGCTCAGCCTCCTGCTGGGCGGCGACACCGGCCGGAGCTCCTGCCGGCGCCGCCGCCGCTGACCTCCCGCGCGGCTCCGTGGACGGCCGCGGATCCCCGTGCCCGGATCCGGAGGGCCGGCCAGGGGCCGCCCGGTGCCGGGAGCCGGCGGGGCGCCGCCGCACCGGCGGCCGTGGCCGCGCGGTCCGGTCGGCGCCCCGCCGGTGTCGGCCCACCGGTGCTCACCTACCGGCTTCGGAGGCGGGCACGAACACCCGCAGGGCCGCGTGCCGCTTGGTGAAGACCACCGTCCGCGACCCCTCCACGACCTCGCCGTCCACGGCCAGCAGCCTGGGCTCACCCGGGATGGTCAGCGACAGCTTCGTGGTCAGCCGCTCGAAGTAGCCCTCGCCGTGCGCGAACTTGCCCAGCAGCACGTCCGCGGCGGCGCGCAGCCGGGGGAAGGGCGCCCGGGCGGTGAGCACCCGCACGTCCAGCCGCCCGTCGTCCATCTGCTCGCGCAGCGCGGGCACCCGACCGTGCGTGCGGTACCGGCAGTTGCCCACGAACGCCCACCACACCTTGGCGGGCTCACCGTCGACCACCGCCGAGATCGGGCTCACCTCCCGCAGGTCCTGCCACAGGGCCAGCGCGAACGCGGGCCACTTGCCGATCCGGTCGGCCCACTTGTCGCGCCGGTCCACCATGCGCGGGTAGGAGCCGAACGAGGCCGTGTTGAGGAAGATCCGCCCGTCCACCTCGCCCACGTCCACCCGGGCCAGGCGTCCGTCGTCGAACGCCCGCAGCGCGGTGTCCACCGAGGACAGCCCCAGGGTGCGGGCGAAGTTGTTCAGGGTGCCGTCCGGCAGCACCAGCAGCGGGCGGTCGTGGTCGAGCGCCGCCTGCGCCCCGGCGTTGACGGTGCCGTCGCCGCCCGCCACCGCCAGCACCTCGCAGGTACGCGCCGCCTGGTCCATGACCCCGACCACGTCGTCGTCGGCCGACAGCGGGATGATCCGCGCCTTGGGCAGCGCCCGCGCCACCTTGCTCGTGACGTCGGCGACGGTCAGCCCGGGCACCGTACCCGCGGCCGAGCGCGGGTTGACCACCACGGTCACCCCGGCCCCGTCGCGGTCCACCTCGGTCTCCCCGTCGGGCACGGTGCGCGCGCCGAAGACCAGCTCGGGACGGGGCGGCACCACCGTCCCGGCGAGCAGGGCCGCACCGCACCCGATGGCCATCCCGGCGAGCACGTCGCCGGGGTAGTGGACACCGCTGTGCACGCGTGAGAACGCCACCCCGCCCGCCAGGAGCGCGACCAGCCCGGCCAGCGGCTTGGGCGCGTCTATCAACACCCCGCTCGCGTAGGCGGCGGCCGCGGCGGTGTGACCGGAGGGGAAGGAGGTGCTCGGGTAGGAGCGGTAGGGGCTGCGCGCGGCCGGTACGGCCGAGTTGTCCGGGCGGGTGCGTCCGGACAGCTGCTTGACGCCCGCCGAGAACAGGTTGGCGGCGCCCGCGGCGAGGATCGCGCGCAGGGCGGTGCGCCGCAGGCTGGGGCCGCCCGTGGCGGCGAGGGTGGCCGACATCAGGAACCACGGCGCCATGTTGTCGGTCGCCTGTACGAACTTGGGGGTGTAGGAGTCCAGGGACGGAGGCCCCAGAGCGGTCACCCGGTCGTAGACCTTCTTGTCAGCCCGTTGGAGTCGGCTCATAAGGCTCATCTGGTTGTCGGGCGTGGACACCCCGTCCTTCGGGGTGGGGAGGAAACGCCCTCTCCTTCCTGTCACTTTCCGTTGCACTTCCCTCAAGCGATCGCAGGGCGGCCACCACGGTGTGGACCATGGCCGGGAAGGCCGTGGAACGGGCCTACCGGTACCGCCCCTACCCCACCGATGAGCAGGCAGCCGAGTTCTCGCACACGTTCGGGCGCGTGTGCCCGATCCGCGACCGCGCCCCCCGTCGGACACACCGCCGCCCGGCACACCGGACGACGGACGGCGGCGAAGCAGGAGGACCACGGGGCGACCCGTGGCGGGGCCCGGGACACCGGCGGGTGGTTCCGGAACCCCCTGCCCCCAGGCAGGGGAGGGGCCCATGCCCCAGACCGGGGAGAGCACCGTCAGATGTCCGTAAGGGTGTGCCCGCAGGAGAGGTCCCAACGCGTGGATGACATCACACGCGGCGCCGGTTTCGACGCGGGAACGCGGCCGCACGGCCGCCACGAGCGGACGGGGCGCCCTGGTCCGGACCCGGACCCGCCGCCGGAGCGGCGGTCGCGGTCCGGCTCGTTCTCCTCGCCCGGCCCGCCCCTCCGCCCCTCCGCGAGGGGGAGGGGAGGGCCGCGGGCGAGGGCTCACACCGCGGGGATCTGGCCGCCGTCCACCCGCACCACCGAGCCCGTGACGTACGCCGCCTGCCGACTGGCCAGGAACGCGGCCACCGCCCCGTACTCCTCCGGCCTGCCGTACCGCCCGGCGGGGATCCCGGCGCGTGCGTCGTGTCCGACCTCCTCCACCGTGCGGCCCTCGCGCTCGGCGCGCCCGCGGTCCAGCGCCTCCGTGCGCGCCGTGGCGATCCGTCCGGGCACGATCACGTTCGCGGTCACCCCGTCCGCCGCGACCTCGTTCGCCACCGTCTTGGACCAGGAGTGCAGCGAGGCCCGCAGGGTGTTGGAGATCCCCAGGCGCGCGATCGGCGCGATCGGACCGGACGAGGTGCTGGTGATGACGCGGCCCCAGCCGCGCTCGCGCATCCCGCCGACCACGGCGTCGGTGAGCCGGATGACCGGCAGCACCATGGCGCCGTACATCCCCTCCCACAGGCCGGAGTCCTGACCCAGAGCCGGGGTGGACGGCGGGCCGCCGGTGTTGTTGACCAGGATGTCCACCGGCCCCAGTTCGGCTGCCACGCGCCCGGCCACCTCGTCGGCCCGGCCGTGGTCGGCCAGGTCCCAGGCCACGGCCAGCGCGGACACGCCGTGCCCGGCGCACTCCTCCACGGTGGCGGCCAGGCGCTCCTCGCTGCGGCCGGTGACCGCCACGTGCACGCCCTCGGCGGCCAGGGCGACGGCGATGGCCCGCCCCAGGCCGGAGCTGGCGGCGGTGACCAGCGCGACCCTTCCCGCGATCCCCAGATCCATGTGTCCTCCCGTGCGTCGTCAGGAGCCGGACGGCCGGACCCGGCCCCGCCCCGGTGGCGTGCGGGCGCGCCGCGTCCGGCCTTCGGCCGTGCACGGCATCCTGGCAGTCCGCCGGTCGCGCGGGAACTCCCGGGGCCGGGCCGACGCGTACCGGCCACGCGCACAAGCCCGGGAACCGGCCACGCCCACCGGTCGCTCACACGCGTCGGCCGGGGGAGCCCCGGATCCCTTCGGCGCGCACCGGCTCACGTCCGGGACGCGGGGCCGCCCGGCGGGGTCAGCTCTCGTGCGGCACCACCACGGCGCGGCCGAAGACCTCCCCGGCCTCCAGCCTCCGGTAGGCCTCCAGGGCGTTGTCCAGGGTGAAGCGCTCGACCTCCGGGCGGATCTGCCCCGCCCGGTACATGTCCACCACCTCCCACAGCTCACCCAGGGTTCCCCAGTAGGTGTTGGTGACGTAGGACTCGTAGGGGGTGGTGAAGAACGAGAACTCGTGCGTGCCGCCCGCGATCCCCACCACGGCCAGGCGCCCGCCCTGGGCCATCACCGCCGCCGCGGTGGCGATGGTCGGCGTGATGCCCACGAAGTCGAAGGCCGCGTCCACGCCCCGGCCGCCGGTGATCTCGCGGATCTCCTCGACCTGGCGGTCGCCCGCCCCCACGGTGACCGCGCCGTTGCGCTCGGCCCAGGCGCGCGGCTCGGCCTTGACGTCGGTGGCGATCACCGTCGCGCCGGTCAGCGCCCTGAGGATCTGCACGCCGATCTGCCCCAGGCCGCCCAGGCCGATGACCAGGGCGTGCCGACCGCCGCCCTCCAGGTGCGGCAGCGCCCGCTTGATCGCGTGGTACGGGGTCAGGCCCGCGTCCGACAGCGGCGCGGCGTCCACGGGGTCGGTGTCGCCCAGGGGGACCAGGTGGTGGGCGGGCACGGTCACGTACTCGGCCATGCCGCCGTCGCGCCCCAGGCCCACCGCCATGTAGGGCAGGGTCGCCGCGTTCTCGCAGTAGGTGTCCTGGCCCCCGGCGCACATGCGGCAGTGCCCGCAGCCGATGGGGCCGTAGACCATGTAGGCGTCACCGACCCGCACGCGCTCGCTCACGCCGTCGCCGAGCGCCTCCACCCAACCGGAGTTCTCGTGCCCCAGGACGAACGGCGGTTTCTGCGCCCCGGCCTGGCCCTCCCTGAAGTGGCGGTACACGCTGACGTCGGAGTGGCAGGCGCCCGCCCCCGCCACCCGCAGGAGCACCTCGCCCGGCCCCGGCTCGGGTGTGGGAACGTCGGTGAGTGACGGGAACTGCTCGTAGTTCTCGAAGACCACGGCTCGCATGGACTACCCCCAGGCTCTCGCGGAGACCGGGCACCGGTGCGCACGGCGACGGCACTCTCGGTGCCCGTATGGCCGCTCGACGCTATCAACCCAGCTCACGACTGTCTGCCAACGCGGTTACCCGAAAACGTCCGGTCTTCTTTGCCGGGTCCCCCGGGCCCCGCCGTGCGCCGTACGCCCGGCGGTAGTGCCACCACCACGGAACCGGGTGGGCGATGCCAGACCCGGTTCGGGGAGCCAGCGCCATGGAGGCCGGACCCGCGGCGGATCTAGCGTGAAGAAGGTCCGATCCCCACCTGTCGGCACCCGAGTCCCCTGGAGAGTCATGATCGCGGCGGGCCCCCGTCACGCTTCGCCCCACGTCCCCCTGCGCTACGAGGAGCGGGAATGGCACGGCCTGCGGCTCCTGGCCCACGACGAGACCGGAGACGGGCGTATCGTCGAGGCGCTGGGGGACGTCGCCACCGCCGACCACATCGTGGTCCTGGTCCCGGGCAACGACAACTACCTGGGCAACTACTTCGACGCCAACCGCCCCACCCGGCCCCGGGTCAACGGGGAGACGGTGCTGCGCACCATGGAGGCCCTCGCCCCCGGGGAGCGCTCCGCGGTCGTGGTCTGGGTCGGCTACGACACCCCGCGCGGCTTCGCGGAGGCCGCCTTCCGAGGCCCCGCCGAACGCGGCGCCGAGGACCTGGCCCGCCTGACGTCCTTCCTGCCCCGCACCGCCCGCATCACGCTGGTGGGGCACAGCTACGGCACCGTCGTGTGCGGGCTGGCCCTGCGGCACGGGCGCGTGGACGACTGCGTGGCCCTGGGCAGCCCGGGCATGGGCGGGAACTCCGTCGCCGACCTGGGCTTCACCGGGAACCTGTGGGCGGCCCTGGGACCCGCGGACTGGATCCGCTTCTTCCCCCGGGGGCGGTGGCGGGACCTGGGCCACGGGCCCTCGCCGCTGCGCCCCGGCTTCGGCGCCACCGCCTTCGCCACCGGACCCATCCCCGGCCACTGCGCCTACTACACCGAGGGCAGCGAGTCGGTGCGCAACATCGCCCGTATCGGCCTCGGCCGCTACGGGGAGGTCACCCGGCCGGACGTGCCCGCCCAGCGCTCGCGCCCGGGCCCGCGCCCGGCCCCCGGGGCCCCGGTCGCGGAGGCCGCGCAGTGACGCCCGCCCACGACGGCGCCGTCGGCGAACGCGTCACCGGCCACCGCGCCGCCGACGACCGCGCCACCGGCGTCGCCGCCGGCCTCCCCGCCGCCGACCGCCGCACCGCCCGCGGGCCCTCGCCCGGCCACCGCGCCGCAGACCCGGTGATCCTGGCCCGGGACGTGCGCAAGTCCTACCCCGGAGCCCGCGGTCGCGCCGCCCTGGACGGCTTCGACCTGGAGGTGCCCCCCGGCGCGGTGCACGCGCTGCTGGGCCCCAACGGGGCGGGCAAGACCACCGCCGTACGGGTCATGTCCACCCTGCTGCGCTTCGACGCCGGCCAGGTGCGCGTCGCCGGGTTCGACGTGGCCCGCCAGAGCGCGCGGGTGCGCTCCCGCATCGGCTTCGCAGGCCAGTACGCGGCGCTCGACGAGATCCTCAGCGGACGGCGCAACCTGGAGATGTTCGCCCGCCTGTACCACCTGGGGGCGCGGGCGGCGCGGGCACGGGCCGCCGAACTCCTGGAGCGCTTCGACCTGACCCACGCGGCCCACCGCCCGGTGCGCGAGTACTCGGGCGGGATGCGCCGCCGGCTCGACCTGGCCGCGAGCCTGATCCCCGACCCCGCGGTGCTGTTCCTGGACGAGCCCACCACGGGCCTGGACCCGCGCAGCCGCGCCGAGGTCTGGCGGGCCGTGCGCGACCTGGCCGAGGGCGGCACGACCGTGCTGCTGACCACCCAGTACCTGGAGGAGGCCGACCGCCTGGCCGACCGGATCTCGGTGGTCGACTCCGGAAGGGTCATCGCCGAGGGCACCCCCGAGGAGCTCAAGTCCCGGGTCGGGGGCGGCCGGGTGGAGGCCGTGGTGGCCGACGCCGACGCGCTCCCCCCGGTCGGGGAGGTCCTGGGCCGCGTGGCCGGGGCCCCGCCGGAGGTGGACGCCGACGCCCTGCGGGTGTCCGTACCCTTCGACGGCCGGGGCGCGGGACTGGCCGGGGCGGTGCGCGCCCTGGACGAGGCGGGACTGGACGTGGAGGACATCGCCCTGCGCCGCCCGACCCTGGACGACGTGTTCCTGGCCCTGACGGGCCGCCAGGGCACCGAGGAGGAGGCGTCATGACGTCCACGACCGAGACGGGGCGGCCGGCCCCGGAGGAGCCCGGCCCCCTGGCGCGGGCGCGCTGGGCGGTGGCCGACACCTGGGTGGTGGCGCGCCGCTACCTGCTGCACCTGGTGTACAAGCCCGACGAGCTCGTCGGCACGCTGATGGTCCCGGTCCTGGCCGTGCTGCTGTTCGGCTTCGTCTTCGGCGAGGCGATGGGCGCGGTCATGGACGCCCCGGGGCAGGAGTACCGCGAGTTCCTGATGCCGGGCCTGTTCGCGCTGACCATGGCCTTCGGGATCGGCAACACCACGATCGCGGTGGTCTCCGACGCCGGGCGCGGTGTGGTCGACCGGTTCCGCACGCTGCCGGTGGCCCCCGCGTCGCTGCTGGCCGGGCGGAGCCTGGCCGACGTGCTCTCCGCGGTGGTGGACCTGGCGGTCCTGGCCGGGATGGGGCTGCTGGTCGGCTGGCAGTGGCACAACGGCCCGCTCTCCGCGCTGGCGGCCCTGGGGCTGCTGTTGCTGCTGCGCCTGGCCTTCACCTGGATCGGCATCTACCTGGGCCTGGTGGTGCGCAGCCCGGAGGCGGCGATGAAGTTCTTCTCGCTGGTCTTCCCGCTGGCCATGGTCGCGGACACCTTCGTGCCCACCGACACGATGCCGGACTGGCTGGTGCCGGTGGCCGAGTGGAACCCGCTGTCGGCGACGGTGATCGCGGCCCGCGACCTGTTCGGCAACCCGGTGGCGGCCAACGACTCCTGGATCGCGCAGAACGCGCTGCTCATGGCGGTGGTGTGGCCGCTGGTGCTGATGATGGTCTTCGTGCCGCTGGCACTGCGGCGCTACCGGCGGCTGAGCCGCTGAGGCACCGGAGGCGACCGGGGACGGGGCGCCGTCCGGGAGGGGACCCGGCCGACCGGCCCCTCCCGGACCGCTCCCGCGCCGACCGCTCCCGCGCAGCCGGCGACCGGGGCGGGCCTGCGAGCCGGGGGGCCGGGCCCGTCCGCCGCCCGGGCGGCACGGGACCGCGCTGAGGCCTCCACTCCTCCGGCCCGGGCCGATGACTTTCCGCCGCCTTCGGAGTCCGTACACACGAACGAACCGCACCGTGCGGATCCGACGGACGAGGAAGACCACGATGAACGGCGAGAAGCCGACCCCCGCACGCGCGGGAGGGCGCGAGTGGCTCGGGCTCGGGGTGCTGGCCCTGCCCACCCTGCTGCTCTCCCTGGACATGAGCGTGCTCTACCTGGCGCTGCCCCACCTGGCCGCCGACCTGCGGCCCTCCGGCGGCCAGCTGCTCTGGATCATGGACGTGTACGGCTTCATGATCGCCGGATTCCTCATCACCATGGGCACCCTCGGCGACCGCGTCGGCCGCAGGCGCCTGCTGATGATCGGCGCCGCCGTCTTCGGCCTGGCCTCCGTGGCCGCGGCCTTCGCGCCCAGCTCCGCCGCGCTCATCGCCACCCGCGCCCTCATGGGCGTGGCCGGGGCCACCCTCATGCCCTCCACCCTGGCCCTGATCAGCAACATGTTCACCGACCCGCGGCAGCGCGCCGTGGCCATCGCGGTCTGGTCGAGCTGCTTCATGGGCGGCACCGCCATCGGACCGGTCGTGGGCGGGCTCCTCCTGGAGTGGTTCTGGTGGGGTTCGGTGTTCCTGCTCGGCGTCCCCGTCATGGTGCTGCTGCTGGTGTGCGCGCCCCTGCTCCTGCCCGAGCACCGCGCGGCCGAACCCGGTCGGCTCGACCCGGTCAGCGTCGCCCTCTCCCTGGCCGCCATCCTGCCGGTCGTCTACGGCCTCAAGGCCGTCGCCGAGGGCGGAGCGGTCCTGGCCCCGCTCGGTTCCGTGGCCCTGGGACTGGCCGTGGGCGCGCTGTTCGTCCGCCGTCAGCTGCGCCTGCCCGACCCGCTGCTGGACCTCGGGCTGTTCCGCCGGCCCGCCTTCGGGGCCGCGCTGGGCGTGATGATGGCGGGTGCGGTCACCATGGGCGGCACGTTCCTCCTGATCAGCCAGTACCTCCAGATGGTCGCCGGACACTCCTCGCTGGTCGCGGGGATGTGGCAGGTGCCCCCGGCGCTGGCGATGATCGCCGCCACCATGGCCGGAGCGCCGCTGGCCGCGCGCGTGGGCCGGGCCAACGTCATCGGCGGCGGCATGCTCGTGACCGCCTCGGGGTTCGCCCTGCTGTTCCTGGTCCCGGTCGAGGGCGGAACACCGCTCGTGGTCGCCGGACTGCTGCTGGCCTCGGTGGGGCTGGGACCCGGCGCCGCCCTGGGCACCGACATCGTGGTGGGCTCGGCCCCCCGGGAGAGGGCCGGGGCCGCCGCTTCCATGTCCGAGACCAGCGGGGAGTTCGGCGTCGCCATGGGCGTGGCCCTGCTGGGCAGCCTGGCCTCGGCGGTCTACCGCGCCGAGGTGACCGTTCCCCGGGGCGTGCCCGAGGAGGCGGGGCAGACCCTGCCCGCGGCCGTGGCCGCCGCCGGGGAACTGCCCGCGGGCCCGGCCCAGAGCCTGCTCGGTCCGGCACGCGAGGCCTTCACCTCGGGGATCAACCTGGTCGGTGTGATCGGGTGCGCGGCCATGGCCGTGTTCGGGGTGGCCGCCATGGTCCTGCTGCGCTCGGCGTCGCCGGGACCGCCGCAGGAGCGGGAACCGGCGGAGGAGGACGCGTACGCGCCGGGGGAGGAAACGGCGGGAGGAAATCCGGCGCCGGCCGATGAGTCCGCGGGAGCCGACGGGTCGGTACGGGTGAGCGGCACCGAGAACCGGACCTGAGACGACCCGGACCGGACGCCGCGGACCCGACACCACACCACCGGAGGACACCATGGAACGCCCCAACCTCGACAGCCTGCTGCTCGCCACCACCGACCCCGACCGCCTGCACGACTGGTACGCCGACGTCCTGTCCCCCCAGGAGGACAACGACATGGACGGCTACCGCGTCCTGCGCCTGGGGGCCTTCCACCTGCTCATCGACCGCCGAGACGACGTCGCCCCCAGGGCGGGCGACCCGGCCCGCGTGATCCTCAACGTCGACGTGGACGACGCCCGGGCCGTCGCCGCCCGCATGGACGCGCGGGGCACCGAGTGGCTGGCGCCCCTGGAGGACCGCGACGGCAGCCTGTTCGGCACCGCCGTCGACCCCGACGGCAACTACGTCCAGATCATCCAGCTCAGCGACGAACACCGCGCAGCCATGGCGCGCCAGAGCTAGGAGACCACCGTGTTCGACACCGCCAGGGCCTTCGCCTCCTTCGCCGTTCCCGACCCCGACCGGGCCAGGGAGTTCTACGGCACCACCCTCGGGCTCGCGCTCGCGCCCGTCGGGGGCATGGAGGAGCACGGCCTGTTCGGCATCGACCTGGGGGAGGGGCGGGCCGTCCTCGTCTACCCCAGGCCCGACCACCGGCCCGCGGACTTCACCGTCCTCAACCTCCCCGTGGACGACATCGACGACGCCGTGGACGAACTCGTCCGCCGCGGCGTCGGGATGCTCCGCTACGAGGGCTTCGACCAGGACGGCAAGGGGGTGTCGCGGGGCGAACCGAAGGTGGCGTGGTTCGCCGACCCGTTCGGGAACGTGTGTTCCGTCATACAGGAGGCGTAACGTGGCGGCCGTGGTGGAACACGCGTCCGACCAGGACTTCATGAGGCTCGCCGACCCGTACCGGCGCGAGCTGTTCGCGCACTGCTACCGCATGCTGGGTTCGGTGCACGACGCGGAGGACCTGGTGCAGGAGACCTATCTGCGCGCCTGGAAGGCCTACGACCGCTTCGAGGGCCGCTCCAGCCTGCGCACCTGGCTCCACCGGATCGCCACCACGGCCTGTCTCACCGCCCTGGAGAAGCGCCGGCGGCGTCCCCTGCCCACCGGGCTGGGCGGACCCACCGCCGAGCCCGAGGGCGAGCTGGCCGACCGCCCGGAGCTGCCCTGGCTGGAGCCGGTGCCCGACGCCCTGGTCGGCGTGGACGACCCCGGCGCGGTCGTGGTCGCGCGCGAGAGCGTGCGCCTGGCCCTGGTCGCCGCCCTCCAGCACCTGCAGCCCAGGCAGCGGGCGGTGCTGATCCTGCGCGACGTGCTGCGCTACAGCGCGGCCGAGGTCGCCGACACCCTCGGTGTCTCCGTCCCGGCGGTCAACAGCCTGCTCCAGCGGGCCCGCGCCCAGCTGACCCGGACCACGCCCAGGGAGGAGGAGGTGGCCGAGCCCGGGCCGGAGCAGCGCCGGGTGCTCGACCGGTACGTCAGCGCGTTCGAGTCCTACGACATCTCGGCGATCACCGAGCTGTTCACCGACGACGCGGTGTTCGAGATGCCGCCCTTCGCCACCTGGGTGCGCGGCGCCGGGCACATCGGCCGCCTCGTCGCCGCGCACTGCCCGGCCAGCGGCCCGGGCGACCTGGCGCTGGTGCCGACCGCCGCCAACGGCCAGCCCGCCTTCGCGCTGTACATGCGGGGCGGCGACGGCGTCCACCGGGCGTTCGGGATCCAGGTGCTGGAACTGGCACCCGGGGCGGACGCGGTCGCCCACACGGTGATGTTCTTCGACACCGGGCTCTTCCGGCACTTCGGCCTGCCCGCCGTGCTGACCCCGCGCCGCTGAGACGGTGACGGGTCCCACCGCCGGCCGTCGCCGATGTCGGGGGAGGTCCCGTGCGGACAGCGGAACCCCGCGGTTCCCGCGCCCGGGGCCCGCAGCCCCTTCCACGGCCGGCGCCACGCCCATGGCCTGCATACGGGCGTGTTCCCCCGCGCCCGGGGGGTGGTCCGCGGGCCGGGCCCCGCCCCGTGTGCGGGAATCGGAACCAACGCGTTTTCCCGGCGGATCGTTACCACGGTTCTCCGTGCCATGTGACACACGATAATTCTGGGGCCCGGGGGCGAAGGTGTGCTAGGTTCAGAGAAGTTGCAGTCGTGATTCCCGTTGGATGTACATCTTATTCGGGTTATTGCCGCAGTGACGGGAAAATCGTCAGACCGCGGTTTTCTTCATACTCCCGAACGAGAGGAACACCCATGGCGACCGGCAAGGTCAAGTGGTTCAACGGCGAAAAGGGCTTCGGCTTCATCGAGCAGGACGGCGGCGGCCCCGACGTCTTCGCCCACTACTCCGCCATCCAGGCCAACGGCTACCGCGAGCTCGCGGAGGGCCAGGCCGTGGACTTCGACGTCACCCAGGGTGCCAAGGGCCTCCAGGCCGACAACATCACCCTGATCTGACTGAGCTGAGACTCCTACCGGGGCAGGGGCCCGCCCTCGCGGCGGTGGCCCCTCCCCGGTTTAGCTTTTCCCGGACCGATCTTCTGGCCGTCGTTCTCCGACAGGCGCTGGTCCGGTCCTCTGCCACGACCCCGGTTCTCCGTGCGGGTCGTGGATCCTTGAAGACTCTTTCCGGCGCACACCCGGTGTCACACGCCGAAGCCCCCCGGGGGCTTCCCGCCAGGCACGCACGCGTCGGCGGCGAAAGGCCCCATATATGAACCAACCTCGCACCAACGCGCGTCGCAGCCACTCCTCCGGCGGTTACGGCCGCCAGCGGCCCCGCCCGTCCGGCGGCCGCCCCCAGCGCGGCGGCTTCGGCGGCCGGCAGGGGGGACACTCCTCCGGTGAGTTCGCGCTCCCCGTCTCCACCACCCCCGCGCTCGACCCGGTCCACGTCTTCCAGGACCTGGAGATGCCCGCGCCGCTGAAGGCGACGCTGGCCCGCCAGGGCCTGACCACCCCGTCGGCCATCCAGGCGGCGACGCTGCCCAACTCGCTGGCCGGGCGCGACGTCCTGGGCCGCAGCCAGACCGGTTCGGGCAAGACCCTGGCCTTCGGCCTGGCCCTGCTCGCCCGGCTCGAGGGCCGCGTGGCCGAGCCCCGGCACCCCCTGGCCGTGGTGCTCGCCCCGACCCGTGAGCTCGCCCAGCAGGTGACCGACGCGCTCACCCCCTACGCCCGTTCGCTGCGCGTGCGCACGACGACCGTGGTGGGCGGCATGCCCATCAGCCGCCAGGCCCGCGCGCTGCGCCAGGGCGTGGAGCTGGTCGTGGCCACCCCGGGCCGCCTGCGCGACCTGATGGAGCGCGGCGACTGCGTCCTGGACCAGGTGGACGTCACCGTCCTGGACGAGGCCGACCAGATGACCGACATGGGCTTCATGCCGCAGGTCACCGCGATTCTCCAGCAGATTCCGGCCGACGGCCGACGCATGCTGTTCTCGGCCACCCTGGACCGCAACGTCGACACGCTGGTGCGCCGGTTCCTGAACGACCCGGTGGTCCACTCGGTCGACCTGTCCGAGGGCGCGGTCTCCACCATGGAGCACCACGTCATGCACGTGTCGCACGCCGACAAGCAGGACGTCGTGACCCGGATCGCGGCACGCGACGGCCAGGTCATCATGTTCCTGGACACCAAGCACGCCGTGGACCGGATGGCCGAGCACCTGCTGGCCAACGGGGTCCTCGCCGCGCCCCTGCACGGCGGGCGGTCCCAGCCCCAGCGCACCCGCACCCTCAAGCAGTTCAAGGAGGGCACGGTGACCGCGCTGGTGGCCACCAACGTGGCCGCGCGCGGTATCCACGTGGACGGGCTGGACCTGGTGGTCAACATCGACCCGCCCACGGACCACAAGGACTACCTGCACCGGGGCGGGCGCACCGCACGGGCGGG
>NYMS01000038.1 GCA_002529455.1 Glycomyces fuscus | reverse complement strand
ACCGACGCCGCGGCCGTCGACGCGGTCGAGGCCACCGGAGCCGAGGCCACCGTGGTCACCCACGGCGCCGAGGGCCTGACCGAGGTCGTCGACGCGCTCGACGGGACCGGCGGCCGGGAAGGGGTCGTCGGCTGGTACCCGGACGTGGAGAACGACACCGTCGTGGTCCAGGTCGCCGAGGGAGCCAGCGCCGACGGCCTCATCGAGGCCGCGGGCGTGGACCCCTCCGCCGTCCGGGTGGAGGAGACCGGTGAGACGCCGCGCCTGTTCGCCGACATCGTCGGCGGCGAGGCGTACTACATGGGCGGCGGGCGCTGCTCGGTCGGGTTCGCCGTGACCGACGGCTCCGGCGCGGGCGGCTTCGTGACGGCGGGCCACTGCGGCACCGCCGGCACCGGCGCCGAGAGCTCCGACCGCAGCGGCTCCGGCACGTTCCAGGAGTCCGTCTTCCCCGGCGGCGACGGCGCCTTCGTCGCGGCCACCTCCAACTGGAACGTGACCAACCTGGTCAGCCGGTACGACTCGGGCGGCCCCCAGGCCGTGTCCGGCGCCAGCCAGGCCCCGGCCGGCTCGGCGGTGTGCCGCTCCGGCTCCACCACCGGCTGGCACTGCGGCACCATCGAGGCCCGCGGCCAGACGGTGAGCTACCCGCAGGGCACGGTCCAGGACCTGACCCGGACGAACGTGTGCGCCGAGCCCGGCGACTCCGGCGGCTCGTTCATCTCCGGTTCGCAGGCCCAGGGCGTCACCTCCGGCGGCTCCGGCAACTGCTCCTCCGGCGGCACGACCTACTACCAGGAGGTCAGCCCCCTGCTGAGCAGCTGGGGCCTGTCCCTGGTGACCGGTTGACCCTCCGGACTCCCTCCACGGCGTCCCCGTCCACGGCAGTGGGCGGGGACGCCTTTGTGTACGGACCCCCATTCCCTCGCGTCACGCCTTTGCGACGCACTTCGCCATGCGAACGCCCCGGCACCTTCCCTTCCCGGAGTCCGCGCTCGCGGGCCCTTCTCCGCACCCGGGCTCGGCGGCCCTCCCCTTTCCGGAGAACCCGCGCGCGGGGCCCTCCGACCGCGGTCCTCAGTGCGGCTCCGCCGCCCGTGCGGGAGCCCGCACACGCGGGTCCTCCGGCGCCCGGGGCCCCGCCCGTGTCCGGCTCCGGCCACGGGCGCACCGCCCTCCCCCCGGCCCGCGTCCCGCCGACGGACCCGCGAAAGACGCCTCTGACCTTTGGAGTTACACCTGTGTATCCGTTCTGCTACGGATGGCACCCGGTACCGGTGTCCGCATCCGGCCGGACAACCCCCCTTGACACTCCCGCGCCGTTTTGCTCCGTGACCGGACGAACGCGAAAACACAAGGTCGCACACAGAGCGACTACGCGTAGCCATCGCGAAACGAAGGGTCATAGGACAATCCTCCGTCCCGCTAAATGAATCCACACGACACGGGTCTTTGCAGCGTCAAAGTGTGCACTTATGTTGGGGATCGTTTACCGGATGTCTCGGTGAATTTCGGGAATCGGACCAACTTCGATACCCGAAAGGGGCTGTTCGCTCCCACAGGAACGGCAGACCCCGAATCCCCCGTCTATCCCCCTTGGAGAGTAGGGACCCCCATGAGACCCTCCACCATCGTCTCCGCAGTCGGTACAGGAGCACTGGCCTTCGGCCTGGCCCTGTCCATGGCCCCCGGAGCCCTCGCGGCGTCCGCCCCCGTCCCCCAGGCCCCCGTCGCCGACGACAGCGCCGCCAGCATGGCCGAAGCGCTCAAGCGCGACCTCAACCTCTCCTCGGCCGAGGCCGAGGAGCTGCTCTCGGCGCAGGAAGCCGCGATCGAGACCGACGCCGAGGCCACCGAGGCCGCGGGTGAGGCCTACGGCGGCTCCCTGTTCGACACCGAAACCCTCGAACTCACCGTGCTGGTGACCGACGCCGCGGCCGTCGACGCGGTCGAGGCCACCGGAGCCGAGGCCACCGTGGTCACCCACGGCGCCGAGGGCCTGACCGAGGTCGTGGAGGACCTCAACAGCGCCGAGGCCCCGGCGAGCGTCCTCGGCTGGTACCCGGACGTGGAGAGCGACACCGTGGTGGTCGAGGTGCTGGAGGGCTCCGACGCCGACGTCACCGCCCTGCTCGCCGACGCCGGCGTGGACGCCTCCGCCGTCCGGGTGGAGGAGGCGGAGGAGGCCCCGCAGGTCTACGCCGACATCATCGGCGGCCTGGCCTACTACATGGGCGGCCGCTGCTCCGTCGGCTTCCCGGCGACCAACAGCGCCGGCCAGGCCGGTTTCGTGACGGCGGGCCACTGCGGCACCGTCGGCACCTCGGTGACCATCGGCAACGGCCGCGGCACCTTCGAGCGCTCGGTCTTCCCCGGCAACGACGCCGCCTTCGTCCGCGGCACCTCCAACTTCACGCTGACCAACCTGGTCTCCCGCTACAACTCCGGCGGCTACCAGTCGGTGACCGGCGCCAGCCAGGCCCCGGCCGGCTCGGCGGTGTGCCGCTCCGGCTCCACCACCGGCTGGCACTGCGGCACCATCCAGGCCCGTAACCAGACGGTGCGCTACCCGCAGGGCACCGTCTACTCGCTCACCCGCACCAACGTGTGCGCCGAGCCCGGCGACTCCGGCGGCTCGTTCATCTCCGGTTCGCAGGCCCAGGGCGTCACCTCCGGCGGCTCCGGCAACTGCTCCTCCGGCGGCACGACCTACTACCAGGAGGTCGCGCCGATGATCAGCTCGTGGGGCGTTCGCATCCGCACCAGCTGACCCCCGCACCGACACGTCCCCCGTCCGCGCCCAGGCGCGGGCGGGGGACGCCCGTGTGCGCCCCCGTGTCAGGCGGCGCGGTGGACGACGCGGCCGTCGAGCACCGTCATCCACGCGTCGACCTCGCGCAGCCGCTCGGCGGGCAGGGACTCGACATCGCGGTCCAGCACCACCAGGTCGGCCAGGTGGCCGGGACGCAGGGCGCCCAGGCGGTCCTCCACGCCCAGCGCGTGCGCGGCGTCCAGGGTGTGGGCGCGCAGGGCCTCGTGCAGGGTGACGGCCTGCTCGACACCGATCGCGTCGCCCTCGCGGGTGGTACGGCACACCGCGTTGGCGACGGTGTCCATCGGGCGCAGGCTGGAGACGAAGGAGTCACTGGAGAGCACCGGGCGCAGCCCCAGGTCGAGTTCCTCGCGCATGGGCTGGAGCCGGTGGGCGCGCTCCCCCAGACGGCGCAGGAAGTCGCCGCCGCTGTCGTGGAGGAAGTTGGGCTGGTTGACGGGGATGACGCCGTAGTCGGTGAAGCGCTTGGCCTGCTCCGGGGTGGGGTAGCCGCAGTGCTCCACGCGCGGGCGCGGGTCGGGCCCCGACACCCGCGCCGCCGAGGCGATGGCGGCCAGGGTGTTCTCCATGGCCGCGTCGCCCTGGGTGTGGACGGCGACCTGCCAGCCCTCCGCCGCGGCGCGCGTGACCAGGTCCACGAGCTGGTCGGGGTGGTGGTAGAGGCTGCCCGCGAACTCGCCGCGCTCGCCGTAGGGGACACTGAACTTGGCGGTGCCGCCCAGGAGGGTGCCGTCGGAGTAGAACTTCATGCCGGTCAGCCGCAGCCAGTCGTCGCCGAAGGGACTGGCCAGCCCGGCGGAGGTGAGCGCGTCCAGCTGGTGGGACAGCGGCATGCCGAACGTGCGCAGCGGCAGGGTCCCGGCCGCGCGGGCGGCCCGGTACACGCGCAGCTCGCGGGCCGAGACCTGCGGGTCGCACACGGTGGTGACCCCGGCCGACAGGTAGGGGTCGGCCGCGGCGGCCAGCCAGCCCAGGAGCTGTTCGGAGGGCAGGTCGGTGTGGAAGTTGGGGCCGTGGCAGCCGATGTCCACGGCCAGGGGCAGCAGCAGCTCCATCGCCGAGTCCAGGACCATGCCCGTCAGGCGCCCTCCCTCGTCGCGGACGAAGGAGCCGCCCGCCGGGTCGGGGACGTCCTCGCCGATGCCGCTCCAGGCCAGTGCGGCGGAGTTGACCACGGCCTGGTGGCCCGAGACGTGGTAGACGATGACCGGGTGCTCGCTGGTGGCCCCGTCCAGGTCGCGGCGGTCGGGGCGCCCTCCCGGGAACTTGGCGTCGTCCATGTGGAAGGCGCGGATCCACTGGCCGGGCGGGGTGCGCTCGGCCTCGGCCCCGATGACGGCGACCAGGTCGGCGGCGCTGCCCACCCGGGGGTACCCGGCGTCGACGGCGGCCAGCGACTCGGCGGTGGACAGCAGGTGGTTGTGCGGGTCGATGAACCCGGGCAGGACGGTCCGTCCGCCCGCGTCCACCTCCACCGCGCCCGGTCCCGCGGCGGCGCGGGCGGCCTCGGTGCTCCCGGCCAGGCGGACACGGCCCTCGCGCACGGCCACGGCGCTGGCCCGGGGATTGGCGTCGTCCATGGTCAGGACGTTGGCGTTGTGGATGAGCAGACCGGACACGGGTGCGGTTCCTCCTCGGTGGGCTGGCGCCGGGCCGGTCGGCACGGCGGTGGTGCGGGGGCAAGCGCGGCGCCCGGGGGGCGACGCGGCGGTGGGGCCGCCGCACACGGGTGCGGCGGAGCCTGCGGCGGGCGGGTCACGGCGGAGCGGGGCCGTACGCGCGCCCGGCCGTGCGGTGGCCGTGCCCGGGACGGGGCTCGCGGGGACGCCCCCGGGTCCCGTGGCGGGCACGGGTCCGGCCTCAGGCGGCGACGAGGTCGGTGTCGCTGTGGCGCGGTGCCCTGGCCAGGCACAGGATGCTCACCACGGCCATGGCCACGAGCAGGCCCACCACCGGCAGGATGCTGCCGGTCGCGGCGAACAGGGCGGTGCACACGATCGGCGACAGGCCGCCGAAGACCGCCCCCGCGACCTGGTAGGCGATGGAGATGCTCGTGTAGCGGGCGCGCGGCGGGAACATCTGGGCGAGCACGCGGGCGATGGGTCCGTAGACCGCGGCCATGGCCAGGCGCATCACGCACAGCATCAGGAAGATCAGGACGGTGCTGCCGGTCTCCAGCACCAGGAACTGGGGAAGCGCCAGCACGATGACGCCGACCAGTCCGATGGTGACGACGCGGACGGTGCCGAAGCGGTCGCCCAGCCAGGACACGCCCAGGGTGGCGACGAGTTCGACGAACGCGGCCAGGCTCAGGCCGCTGAGGATGACCTGCTCGCTGATGCCGACCTCGGTGACGCCGTAGGCCTGGAGGAAGGTGGTGACGATGTAGTAACCGCCGACGGCCACCGGCAGGACGCCGACGCCCAGCAGCAGCGGGCGCCAGGAGCCGCGCACGGCCTCGCGCAGCGGCGTCTCCCGCGGCTGTTCGGTGTCCTCGCGCATGGCCGCGAAGACCGGGGACTCCTCCACCTTCAGGCGGATGAACAGGCCCACCAGGACCAGCAGGACCGAGGCGAGGAAGGGCAGGCGCCAGCCCCAGGTGTGGAGCAGGTCGGCGTCCCAGGCGGCGATGAGGCCGAACGAGCCCGTGGCCAGCAGCGCACCGGCCGGGTTGCCCAGCTGGGCGAAGGAGCCGTAGAAGGTCTTGCGCTCCTCGGGGGCGTGCTCGACCGCCATCAGGACGGCACCGCCCCACTCCCCGCCCACGGCGATGCCCTGGACGAAGCGCAGCAGGACCAGCAGCGCCGGGGCGAGGAAGCCCGCCTGCTCGTAGGTGGGCAGCAGGCCGACGCAGAACGTGGCCGTGCCCATCATCAGCAGGGTGATGACCAGTGCGGACCTGCGGCCCAGGCGGTCGCCGAAGTGGCCGAAGACCAGGCCGCCCAGCGGGCGGGCGAAGAAGCCCACCGAGAAGGTGGCGAAGGAGGCCATCAGGCCGATCGCCGGGTCGGTGCCGGGCGGGAAGAACAGGGTGCCGAACACCAGGCTGGCGGCCGTGGCGTAGACGTAGAAGTCGAACCACTCGATGGTGGTGCCGACGAAGGCCGCTACGGCCGCACGCGCGGGGTGCGAGGACGTGGGGGCGGTCCGTTCTGACATGTGTACTCCGTTGCGCGTTCGGTGCGGCCGGGGGCCGGGGCGGCCGGTCGGCGGGCGCCCCGGACCGGCACCGCCGTGGCGGGGCCTTCCGGTGGGCGGCGGCCCCGTCGGCGGCACGTCGCGAACGGGCGCCACCGCAGGCCACGACCGGTGGTTCTGGTGTTGTTGTGACCGTAGACACTGCGGCGTCATCCGTGCCGGGACGGTGTGCACTCCACCAGCTGTTACACATGTGCACAGTGCACAATCCGCGGGGCGGGAGGAGGAGGGCGTTGGCGATCACGGTCCGCGACATCACGGCCGACCCGGACCTGGAGGTGCGGGTGGCGGCGGGGCGCTCCGGCCTGGACCGGGAGATCCGCTGGGCGCACGTGATCGAGCTGCACGACCCGGTGCGCTGGCTGCGCGGCGGGGAGCTGGTGCTGACGGTCGGGCTGGGCCTGGGCGCCGACGAGCGGGCGCGCCGCGCCTACGTGCGCCGGCTGCACGGGGCCGGGTGCGCGGGGCTGGCACTGGCCATCGACGTGTGGTTGCGCGACGTCCCGCCCGAGGTGCTGGAGGAGGGCGACGCCCTGGGCCTGCCGGTCCTGCGGGTGGAGGGGGAGACCCCCTTCGTCGCGGTGGTGGAGGCGGTGGCCGACCACTACGCGGCCGAACGCACGCGCGAGCAGCACCGGGTGCTCACCGCGCAGGACGCGATGGTGCGCGCGGCGCTGCGCTCGGGCCCGGCCGGGGTGATGGGCGAGCTGTCCTCGGCCACCTCGGGGGCGTCGCTGCTGCTGGACCGCAACGGGATGACGAGCGCGGCGGTGCCCGGCGCCGAGTCCCCCTGGCACGCGCTGGTGCGCTCCGCCCTGGCGGGGCGCCCACGCGGAATGACCGTGCTGGCCGACGGGGAGGCGACCGTCCTCCTCCAGACGCTGGGGCCGACCGGCCGCACGCTGGGCTGGCTGGCGCTGCGCTGCCCCTTCCCCGTGACGCCGCACGTGCGGATGCTGGCCAACCACGCGGCCTCACTGCTGGCGGTGGACCTGCTGCACTCGCGCGACGCCCGGCGGGCGCTGTACCGCGAACGCGCCCCGGTCCTGCTCGCCGCCGTGACGGGGCGGACCCGGGTACCGCTCTCCCTGCCCGCGCCGCCGTGGGAGGTGGTGTGCTTCCGGGACGCCTCCCCCGCCCGGCTGCTGGACCACGCGGCGGACGCGCTGACCGACGTGCTCGGCGACACCGGGGCCGCCCGGCGGGGAGGCCTGTGCGCCCTGGAGGACGTGCTGGTGGCGGTCCTGCCCGACGGCGGGGGCGCGCCGCGCCTGGGCAGACGCCTGTTCGCGGCGCTGTCCGCCCCGGGCGGGGGTCCGGCCGCGGCCGGGGCCTGCACCGCCCGGGGCCCCGACGACCTGCCCTCGGCCGTGGAGCGGGCCCGCCAGGCGGCGACGGAGGGGTACCGGCACGTGGACGAGACCGACGCCTGGGCGCTGCTGCGGTCCGCGGTCCCGGCCGAGGGCGCGCGCGCCTTCGACCAGGCCGTGCTGGGGAGGCTGCGCGCCCACGACGCCCGCAACGGCACGGAGCTGGCGCACACCCTGCGCCACTACCTGGACAACAGCGCCCAGGTGGAGGCGACCGCCCGGGACCTGGGGGTGCACCGCAACACCCTGCGCTCGCGGCTGCGCGCGGCCGAGCGGGTCATGGGCCGCCGCCTGGACGAGCCACGCACCCGCCTGGAGCTGTGGACCGCGCTGAGTCTGGAGCCGATGCGCTGCCACGACGGCACCTGGCACACCTGAGGCGCCCCGCCGCCCGGCGGGTCAGCGGCTCCCGGTGAGCACCGCCACCAGGTCGGCCGCGGTGTCGGAGGCGTCCAGCAGCTCCCCCACGTGCTCCTTGGTACCGCGGCGCGGCTCCAGGGTCGGCACCCGCTGGAGCGAGTCGTAGCCCGGCAGGTCGAAGATCACCGAGTCCCAGGAGGCGGCGGCCACCTCGTCGGCGTACTTGGCCAGGCAGCGCCCGCGGAAGTAGGCGCGCGTGTCCTCCGGCGGCTCGGTGACCGCGCGGTCCACCTCCGGCTCCTCCAGCAGGCGCTTCATCCGCCCGCGCGCCACCAGGCGGTTGTAGATGCCCTTGTCCGCCCGCACGTCCGAGTACTGCAGGTCCACCAGCTGCAGGCGCGGGTGCGACCACTCCAGGGAGTCCCGGGAGCGGTAGCCCTCCAGCACCTTGAGCTTGGCCACCCAGTCCAGCTCGTCGGCCAGGCTCATCGGGTCGGTGCCCAGGCGGTTGAGCACCGACTCCCAGCGGTCCAGGACGTCGGCGGTGTCGGGGTCCACGTCGGTGCCGAAGCGGTCCTCCACGTACTTGCGGGCCTGGTCCAGGTACTCGCGCTGGAGCTCCAGCGCGGTCATCCGCCGCCCGTCGCGCAACCGCACCCGGTGGGTGAGGCCGGGGTCGTGCGAGACCTCCCGCAGGTCGGCCACCGGGGTCTCCAGGGACAGGTCCGCGCTCAGGAACCCGTCCTCGATCATCGACAGCACCAGCGACGTCGTCCCCAGCTTGAGGTAGGTGGAGATCTCGCTCATGTTGGCGTCGCCGATGATGACGTGCAGCCGCCGGTACTGGTCGGGGTCGGCGTGCGGCTCGTCCCTGGTGTTGATGATGGGACGCTTGAGGGTGGTCTCAAGACCCACCTCGACCTCGAAGAAGTCGGCGCGCTGGGAGATCTGGAACCCGCTGCCCTGGCCGTCGGAGCCGATGCCGACCTTGCCCGCCCCGACCACCACCTGCCGGGAGACGAAGAACGGGATCAGGTGCCGGACGATGTCGCCGAACGGCGTCGACCGGTGCATCAGGTAGTTCTCGTGGCAGCCGTAGGAGGCGCCCTTGTTGTCGGTGTTGTTCTTGTACAGCTGGATCGGCTCGATGCCCGGGGTGGCCCCCGCCCGCGCGGCGGCGTCGGCCATCACCCGCTCCCCCGCCTTGTCCCACAGCACCGCGTCGCGCGGGTTGGTGACCTCCGGCGCCGAGTACTCGGGGTGGGCGTGGTCCACGTACAGGCGGGCGCCGTTGGTGAGGATGACGTTGGCCAGGCCCAGGTCCTCGTCGGTGAGCTGCGTGGGATCGGCGACCTCACGCGCCAGGTCGAAGCCGCGCGCGTCGCGCAGCGGGTTCTCCTCCTCGAAGTCCCAGCGGGCACGCCGCGCCCGGGCCGCCGAGGCGGCCAGATAGGCGTTGACCACCTGCGTGGAGGTGACCATCGCGTTGGCCCCGGGGTTGCCTGGTACGGAGATCCCGTACTCGGTCTCGATACCCATAATCCGCCGCACACTCATGGTGAAGAGGTTATCCACCACGGCCCGGTCTTGAACGCTTCCGCGCCAATTGTGGCCCAAGTGCCGTGTTCCCGGGCGTTTCGCGACAGGTGACGCACCACTGTCGCCCCAGGTCAGACCGGACCCGCGCGATACGGGGCACCTTAGCGGGCCCGGGAACTTCCCCCCTTCGGGGCCGGGCCCCTCTCCGCCGCCGGGAGGGGCCCCGCCCTCACCGCGAACGGACCTCGTGGTCCCCGCGCAGGATCCGGTCGACCAGGTCCTTGCGGAGCGTCCCGTAGCCGGTGGCCGCCCACACGCTCTCCTCCGCGGGCACCTCGTAGTAGGGGACCTCGCGGCCGCGGTGGCGCGCGGGCAGGACGGTGGGGCGCCGCCGCTCCCGGACGGCCCTGGCGCACGGGGCGCACAGCGGCACCGTGACGTCGCCGCGTCCGCCGAACTCGCGCCACCGCGTCATCTTGGTGTCGGTGCCGTGGAGCGGGTTCGCGTAGCAGTGCGAGCGGACGGGCGCGGAGCGCCGGCGACCGGCCGGGCGGGTGGCCCTGGCCATGTGGTCCTCGGCCGTGTCCAGCAGCACCAGCACCCCGGCGATGTCGGCCAGCGCCCCCTCCTCGGGGAGGGCGTCGTGGACCCGGCGGGCCGCCGCGTGCGCGTCGAGCGCCTGGTGGAGCGCCTCGGTCGCGGTGGGGTCGTCGGCGACCGGCACGGCACGGCTGACCCGTTCGCCGACCTCCACCAGTTCCCTGCCGGCCCGGTCGGCCAGTTCGTCCCTGCGGGCCTGGTTGGCGTTGTCGAAGGCGGCGTGCTGGGGCAGGGACGGGACCCGGCGGGGCCTGCGCCAGCGCAGCAGGCCCACGCCCAGCCCGAGCAGGGCGAGGCCGACCAGGATCCAGGGCAGCACCGTGAACAGGGCGTACGTGCCCGGGCCGAGCGAGTAGTACCAGTCGAGCACCCCGGGGTCGCGCTGTTCCTCGGCGGCCGTGTAGATCCCCTCGGGGTCGTCGGACAGCGCGACGTCCACCGCCCTCTCCACGCGCTCCGCGACCGGGGCGTCGTAACCCAGCTCGTAGGAGACCGTCTGGGAGCCGTGGAAGGCGCGGCTCACCTGGGTCGCGTTCCCCGTGGAGAAGTCGTGCCCGGACAGCCTCTCCCCGTCCAGGACCAGGTAGTGCCCCTCGCCGCCGATCCTGTCGTGCACGGCCGCCGCCAGGAGGTCCGCCTGGCCGTTCCAGTCCCCGCCCTCGATCAGCGGGACGGCCAGTACCCGCAGCGGCACGCCGGAGTCGGTGATCCGCCGCCCCATCTCCTGGGCGAGCTCCTCGGGGAAGGCACTCGCGTAGGAGGGATCGACGTGGACCGGCGACTCCTCCAGTTCGGCGACGACCCGTTCGGTCGCACTCGCCCCCTCCTGGGCCGTGTCGGCCCGGCTCAGCGCCGGAGCGGCGAGCACGAGGGCCAGGGCCGCGAGCACCGCCGCCACGGCCGGCCAGGAGCGGACGGACCGGTGATCAGCGAACATGGGACTCCCCCATCAGGTCTTCGGCGTCGAGTCGGCCCCGCGCCCCGTATCCGGTCGCGATCCACCGCCGGTCCATTTCCAGGTGCGGTCGGCGTTCCCCCGAGGGGGCGGCGACCCTGAGCGTGCGGCGCTCGCGCATCCGGTCCGACAGCAGGGCGCAGGAGGCGCACACGGGCTGCCGGTGACGGGGGCCGTGCAGGGCCGACGGGCCGTGCAGGGGGTTCACCATACAGACCGGGACGTCGGCCCCGGCCGCGGTGTCGGGGTCGGGGTCGAGCCGGCGCACCGCACGGTCCGCCAACACCGTGACCCCGACCAGGTCGAGTTCGTCCGGCTCCCCGCCCAGGACGGCCATGGCCGCGTCGGTCTCACGCAGGGCCCCGTCCAGGCCGGCGCGGTCGGCCGGGGCCTTCTGGACCGCCTTGGCCGCGCGGCGCACCACCCGGTCGGCACGCGGCCGTAGGAAGCGCCCGGGAACGGCGTTCACACGCGTCACCGCGCCGAGCACGCACCACACCAGCCCGAGGACCGCCAGGCCGGAGAGGGGGCCGACGGCGAACAGCGCCCTGGTGAAGTCCCCGGAGACGAACTGGGACCATCGCGAGGGCTCGGGGGCCGGATCGGCCATGTAGTCGATCCCGCTCGGTACCTGCGGCTCCTCCTCCGGAGCGGCCGCCGCCTCCTCCAGCTCGTCCAGCAGCTCGTCCAGCGCCTGTGCGGCCGTGTGGTCGAACCGGGTCCCGGTCACGTCCGACAGGGGGACCGGCCCGGTGTCCTCGGGGAGGGCCACTCCGAACAGGGCCGCCTTCACCTCGGTGGAGGCTCCGGCCGCGCTGTTCACGACGATGAAGACGCCCTCCTCGTCCATGACGTGGTGGAGTGCGTGCGCGAGGATCTCCGGGTCGCCGCCGGACTCGTCGGACCGGCTCATGGGGAGCACCGCGGCGTAGACCGGCGGCTCGGCACCGGCCACGCGTTCGGCGACCCCGGACAGCGCCTCCGCGCTCTCCTCCGCCAGGGGGTCCACGTACAGGGGGTCGTCCCGCAGTTGCGCGGCGACCCTCTCGACACGGACCGTGGAGGCGACGTAGGGGGCGATGGAGGGCGGGGACGGTCCCACCTGCCGTTCCTCCCGGGGCAGGGTCGCGGTGTTGAGGTGGAGCAGGGACGCGGCCACGGTGGCGGTCCCCGCGACGAGGACCAGGGTCCTGCCCACCGTCAGGGCCCGGTCCCCGGGCGGCCTTCCGGTGAGCCCCACCGCGGTGGCCCGCCCGCGCCTGCCGGAGCGGACCAGTGTGAGGACCAGCCACACCGTCACCGTCAGCCCGGCGGCGGCCGCGGTGGTCTCGCCCAGTACGGCCGGTCCGCTGCTGGTGTGCAGCCCCAGCTCGTCGAGGCGGTGCTTCGCCCACCAGCCGACCGGAAGGGCCGCGTACCACCGCGGTTCGGCCCGCTCGGCGAGGTCGGGCGCGGTCAGCGTGTCCACGAAGGTGTCGGCCATCGTGTCCAGAGGCGTGTAGTAGGTGAAGGCGTTCTCCCAGGTGAGAACCCTGTCCGCCTCGTCCACGGGCAGGTCCACCTGCCGGGTCATCGCCTGTACGCGGGAGGCCCCCGGTTGCAGAAGGACGTACAGGCCGGGTTCGCCCACGCGGTCCTGCAGGGCGGCGAGGAAGGAGCGGCCCCAGGACGCGTCCTCCGGGACGGCGGTGGCCACGACGTGGTACGGCACGTCCAGCCGGCCGAACGAGTCGCCCAGGCTCCGCTCCAGCTCAGCCAGGTCGTAGTCACCCGCGAGCGAGTCGTGGACGACGACCGCCTCGCCCCCGGGACGCTGGTCCAGGAGCCCGGCGAAGTACTCGGCGTCGCTCACCCCACCCTCGGAGGGGCCCTCCGAGGCGGCGTGGGCGGGGGAGGCAAAGAGCAGTACGAGAGCGGTCAGCAGCGGCACCGCCAGGAACGACAGTGCGCGGGGGACCGCGGTCGTGGGGAACGGGGGACGCATGCGACCAACCTACTTCAGCCCTCCTCCCGGCTGACCTGCGGGTCCGACGCACCCGCGGGCTCCGCGCGGGGGTCGGCGCGGGGGTCGGCGCGGGAAGGGGCCGACCGGTAGGTCCGGTCGGCCCCCCAGAGCGCTCTGGCAGGTGCGTTTCTACAGGTACTGGCCGGTGTTGGGCACCGTGTCGATGCTCCGGCCGGAGTCCGCGCCCTTCTTGCCGGTGACCAGGGTCCGGATGTAGACGATGCGCTCGCCCTTCTTGCCGGAGATGCGCGCCCAGTCGTCGGGGTTGGTGGTGTTGGGCAGGTCCTCGTTCTCGCTGAACTCGTCCACGCAGGCCTGCATCAGGTGCGAGACCCGGATGCCCTTGGACTGCTGGTCGATGAAGTCCTTGATGGCCATCTTCTTGGCCCGGGAGACGATGTTCTCGATCATCGCGCCGGAGTTGAAGTCCTTGAAGTACAGGACCTCCTTGTCACCGTTGGCGTAGGTGACCTCCAGGAAGCGGTTCTCCTCGCCCTCGGTGTACATCCGCTCCACGACCCGCTGGATCATGGCGTCCACCGTGGCCTTGGGCGAACCGCCGTGCTCGGCGAGGTCCTCGTCGTGCAGCGGCAGGTCCGGGGTGATGTACTTGCCGAAGATGTCGCGGGCCGCCTCGGCGTCGGGCCGCTCGATCTTGATCTTGACGTCCAGGCGGCCGGGCCGCAGGATCGCCGGGTCGATCATGTCCTCGCGGTTGGAGGCGCCGATGACGATGACGTTCTCCAGGCCCTCCACACCGTCGATCTCGCTCAGGAGCTGGGGCACGATCGTGTTCTCCACGTCGGAGGACACACCCGAGCCGCGGGTGCGGAAGATCGAGTCCATCTCGTCGAAGAAGACGATGACCGGGGTGCCCTCGGAGGCCTTCTCCCGTGCGCGCTGGAAGACCAGGCGGATGTGCCGCTCGGTCTCGCCCACGTACTTGTTGAGCAGCTCGGGGCCCTTGATGTTGAGGAAGAAGCTCTTGCCGACGTCGCGGCCGGTGCGCTCGGCGACCTGCTTGGCCAGCGAGTTGGCGACCGCCTTGGCGATGAGCGTCTTACCGCACCCGGGGGGGCCGTAGAGCAGCACGCCCTTGGGCGGGCGCAGCTGGTGCTCGTGGAAGAGCTCCTTGTACAGGTAGGGCAGCTCGACCGCGTCGCGGATCATCTCGATCTGCCCGGAGAGGCCGCCGATGTCGGTGTAGGCGATGTCGGGGACCTCTTCGAGGATGAGCTCCTCGACCTCGGACTTGGGGATGCGCTCGTAGACGTACCCCGAGCGCGGCTCCAGCAGGAGCGAGTCGCCGGGACGGATCGCCTCGTCGCGCAGCGGCTCGGCCAGGCGGACGATCCGCTCCTCGTCGTGGTGGGAGATCACCAGGGCGCGCTCGCCGTCCTCAAGGATCTCCTTGAGCATGACGACCTCGCCGACGGTCTCGAAGGACTCCACCTCGACGACGTTGAAGGCCTCGTTGAGCATGACCTCCTGGCCGGGGCGCAGGTTGTCCAGGTCGATCGAGGGGCTGACGTTGACCCGCATCTTGCGGCCGTTGGTGAAGATCTCGACGGTCTCGTCCTCGCGTGAACCGAGGTAGACACCAAAGCCCGACGGCGGCTGGGCGAGCCGGTCGACCTCCTCCTTGAGCGCCACGATCTGCTCGCGCGCCTCCTTCAAAGTGGAGACGAGCCGTTCGTTCTGGCCGTTCGCGGCGGCGAGGCTGGCCTGTGCCTCCCTCAGCCGCTCCTCCAGCAGGCGTACATGCCGGGGCGAATCGGCGAGCTTGCGCCGCACCACGCCGAGTTCCTTTTCCATGTAGGAGACCTGGGCCGTGAGTTCTTCCACTTCACGGTCCCGGTCGCTCTGACGCTGGTCGTCGCGCTCAGCCACGTCCGCCACCTCCCTATGAGGAACTACATCGGAGCCTACCTACCCTCGCCCTATTCCTAACCTCCCAGGGCCGGAGAGTGTCGTAGGCCTCATTTCCAGGTCTTGCGTCATCACAGGTCAGAGTGCTACCGGATGACTCGACGTAATGAGAACGTAACCTCTGGGTCCGGCCGCGGGCAAGGAATCCGCCCCTCGTGGCGATCCCCCCGCGCACGTCAGCACGCCTGCCCCGGATACGCCGAAGCCCGCCCGGGCGGGCCCCGTGGGGGCCGCGCCGAAGACGCACGGTGAGGACGGGCGTGCGGCGTGTGCGGGCGGGCTCGGGCGGTGTGCCCGGGTCGGGCTGCGGATCAGTCGCGGGCGCCGGCCCCGGGGGCCTGCGGTCCGGAGGCCTCGGTCCCGGATGCCCCGGGGGCCTGCGGGCCGGAGTCCTCGGCCGTCCCGACGGCGCCCCCGTCGCCGCCCCGGGGCGCCTCGGGGACCGCCGTGTCGGTGGCCAGGGCCCTGACCTCCTCGGCCGGGGTCCCCTCCGCCCCGGTCGCGCGCCGCTCCTGCTCCCGCGCGGCGGTGAAGTCCTTGCCGTAGGCGCCCTTGGCCGGACGGCGGCGGCGCTCGGGGGCCTCGGCCCCGTCGGCCAGGCGGCGCGCGACCACCAGGAAGCCGGTGTGCCCGATCATGCGGTGGTCCGGGCGCACCGCCAGGCCCTCCACGTGCCAGGTGCGCAGCATGGTCTCCCACGAGCGCGGCTCGTAGAAGCGGGGGTCCTCCCGCAGCTCCTCCACCACGCGCGACAGCTGGGTGGTGGTGGCGACGTAGCAGCACACCAGGCCGCCCGGGATGAGGGCGCCGGCGACCGCGTCCAGGCACTCCCAGGGGGCGAGCATGTCCAGGAAGACGCGGTCGACGTCGGTCTCGTCCAGCTCCTCCACCAGGTCGCCGACGGTGAGCTTCCAGGCCGGGTGCGGGCCGCCGTGGAACCTCTCCACGTTCTTGCGGGCGATCTCGGCGAAGTCGGCGCGGCGCTCGTAGGAGTGCACCATGCCGCCCTCACCGACCGCGCGCAGCAGCCAGTTGGACATGGCCCCCGAGCCCGCCCCGGCCTCCACCACGCGCGCGCCGGGGAAGATGTCGGCCTCCACGAGCACCTGGGCGGCGTCCTTGGGGTAGACGATGGTGGCGCCCCGCTTCATCGACAGGGTGTAGTCGATCAGCAGCGGGCGCAGCGCCACGTAGGCCGTGCCGGTGTTGGAGCGCACCACACTGCCCTCGGGCTGTCCGATGAGGTCGTCGTGGTCGACCTTGCCCTTGTGGGAGTGGAAGGCGGCACCCTCTCGCAGGGTGATCGTGTGCATGCGACCCTTGGGGTCGGTCAACTGCACGGTGTCGCCGTCGGTGAAGGGGCCGCGGCGGCCATGGATACCGGTCAACGTCGCTCTCGTCTTCCCACGTCGCTATTGGTTGGCAGGGCGATCGCCCAGGGTATCGGCCCCCCGGTACCGCGGCGAACGGGCGCCGTGCGCCCGAACGTGCGAAGACCGCGCCCCCAGGGCAGTATTCAGCCTGCGGGGCCCTGACGACGCCCGACCACCACACGAGGACCACGGGAGACGACAACCCATGTCACAGCTGACCACGGGGCTGGGAATCGACATCGGCGGCAGCGGGATCAAGGGGGCGCCGGTCGACCTGACCACCGGCGAGTTCCTCAAGGAGCGGATCAAGGTCCTCACCCCCGACCGCTCGGATCCCGCGGCGGTGGCCGAGATCGTGCACGAGATCGCCGAGCACTTCCCCGAGGCCGCGGGGATGCCCCTGGGCGTGACCTTCCCGGGCGTGGTGCAGGGAGGTGTGGTGCGCACCTCCGCCAACCTGGACAAGAGCTGGATCGACACCGACGCGCGGTCGCTGTTCGCCGAGGCCACCGGCCGACCGGTCCGCGTCCTCAACGACGCCGACGCCGCCGCCGTGGCGGAGACCCGCTACGGCGCCGCCAAGGGGGTGCCGGGGGTCGTCCTGCTGACCACCCTGGGCACGGGGATCGGCACCGCCCTGGTGGTGGACGGGCGCCTGGTGCCCAACACCGAGTTCGGGCACCTGGAGATCGACGGCCACGACGCCGAGAGCCGGGCCTCCTCGGGGGCCAAGGAGCGCGAGGAGCTGTCCTACCACCAGTGGGCGACGGAACGGCTGAACCGCTACTACCGGGTCGTCGAGGACCTGCTGTGGCCGGACCTGATCGTGGTCGGCGGCGGGGTCAGCCGCAAGTCGGACAAGTTCCTGCCGCTGCTGGACATCCGCACGCCCATCGTGGCCGCCTCGCTGCTCAACACGGCGGGGATCGTCGGCGCCGCCCTGGCCGCCGCCGAGTCCGAGACGGTCTGAGGCCGCCCGGGTTCCGAGAGGTCCGGGAGGGGCGCGGCCCCGGGGCCGCGCCCCTCCCGGACACCGGTTCAGGGATGCAGGCGCAGCCCCCTGACCGCCTTGTCCACGTCCGCCCTGGGCCCGTGGACGGCCACGCCCACCAGGTCCAGGTCCGCGGCGGCCACGTCGCGCACGGCGGCGCGGTTGTCGTCGTCGTTGTCGGTGGCGAACAGCTGCTCAGTGTACAGGGCGGCGGCCAGGCCCCGGGAGCGGGCGCGCTCCAGCGTGCGGGCCAGGGTGCGCGCGTCCGCGCCGTAGACCAGCACGGGTTCGCGGAACATCGGCAGGTAGGCGTTGCCCGAGGCGTCCTCGTAGGGCTTGCCCATGGACTCGGGTCGCGCGTGCGCGACGCCGCTGCTGAGGAAGGCCGTGACGTTGAGCTTCTGCCAGGCGGCCAGGTCCTCGCGCACGGCCACGGCGATCTTGGTGTCGAAACGCATGGTGTGAGGATGGCGCGGGAGCCCCGGTGCGGTCTTGGACACTGGTGCGGGGATCCGCCGGACGCCGCGGGCGCTCCACAATGGAGCTATGACAGGGGACTGGTCCAGGTACTGGCGATCGCCCGAACAGCCGCTGGAGGCGATGCACGCGCACTTCGAGCGGCACGCCTACCACCGGCACACCCACGACGCGTACTCGTTCGGGGTGACCGAGTCGGGCGTGCAGGCGTTCAACTGCCGGGGCGGCGCGCACGCGAGCGTGTCCGGGATGGTGCTGGCGTTCAACCCCGACGACCCGCACGACGGGCACGCCGGGGCCGAACCGGGGTTCACCTACCGGATCGTGCACATCGGGCCGGAACTGGTGCGGGAGGTGCTCGCCGACGCCGCCGAGGGCCGGTCGGGGCTGCCGCTGTTCGCCGACCCGGTGGTGGGGGACCCCCTGCTGGCCCGGAGGCTTCTGGGGCTGCACTCGGCGCTGTGGAGGGGCAGCCCGCCGCTGGCCGTGGACGAGGCCCTGCGCGGCGCGGTGGTGGCGATGGCGGACCGCGGGGCGGTCGGACGGCCGGTGGTCGCGCGGGTGTCGGACCCGGACGCGGCGCGGCTGGCCGCCCGGGTGGAGGCGGTGCTGCGCGAGCGCTTCACCGAGGACGTGGGCGCCGAGGAGCTGGCCTCGGCGGCGGGCCGGAGCCGGTTCGCGGTCTACCGGGCCTTTCGCGCGGTGCGGGGGATGGCGCCCAGCGAGTACCAGCGGCAGCTGCGGCTGCGGCGGGCCCGGGAGCTGATCGCGGCGGGGGTGCCGCTGTCGGAGGCCTCCGCGCGGTCGGGGTTCGCCGACCAGAGCCACCTGACGCGGTGGTTCGGCCGCTCCTACGGGATCACGCCGGGGGCGTTCCGCGCGGCGGAGGGCCGTACGGTGCTGCTGGGCGAGGCGGAGCCCGCCTAGGGCGGCCGCGGCGGCCGGCCGGGCCCTGTCCGGGGACGGGCGCCCGGGGACGGGAGCCGCCGCTCGTGGCCGGCGGGGACCGGTCCTGCCGGAGCGGCGACCGCGGCGGCCCGGGTGGAGGACGGGCGGGCCGGGGCGCGCCCCGCACGGGGGGAGACCGGATCCCGGGGAGCCCGGGCCCGGCCCGTCCTCCGGGCGCGGGCACCGCCCGCCCCCGTGTGCGCGGGCCGAGTGGCCCGCGCGTGCTCAGCCCTCGCCGACGGACATGGACAGGGCGACCACGATCCGCCGCGCCGCGGCGGAGGTGTGGGCGACCGGAGAGATGGGCACGCCCGCCAGGGCCGCGGGCAGGCCCTCCTGGAGCGGCCAGCGCATCCACCACCACAGGTCCCCGCGGTGGGGGCGCAGCAGGGCGCGCTGGGGCCGGGTGCTGGGACCGGCTTCCACCGCCCCGCACGGCCCGTCCTCGCGGACCTCCACCCCGCGCGAACGCAGCTCGGCGGCCAGCCCCCGCAGGGCGAGGTCCGCCAGCTCCACACGGTTGACCAGCTCGGCCACGCCCGGATCACACCTCAGGCTCGGACTCCCCGTCGGCGGGGTCTCAACGGTCAACGGGACTCCCCTCCCCTTCCCAGACACCTCTGGGACCAACGTCCCTTGCACTCTGCCGCATCAGGAGGAAGAACGGACGGCCCTATGCGGACCACGCATACGGTCTTCTTTCTTACACATAGCCACCGGGGGCGCACGGAATCCCTAATCTAAGCTCATGCCCCAACCAGACGGCGTTCTTCCACCGGACCTGTGGACACGTCCCCGCATGGCGGGTGCACTGGCCACCTGTGACATGGCGACGGTCCTCGAGGGCGTACGCGCGGCGCGCGGCTGGTCCCAAGGAGACCTCGCCCGCGCGATCGACTACTCCCAGAGCTGGGTCTCGCGCGTGGTCAACGGCCAGCAGTCGTTGACCATCAGTCAGGTACACGACCTCGCCCGACGCCTGGACATCCCGCTGCACCTGCTGCGTTTCGGTGGTGCCCCGTCCCAGGCCCGTCCCGCCGAGAAGGGGGTGGACACCACGAGACGCCGCGACTTCGGACGCGCGGTGGCCGCGGGAGCCCTGCTCACCGCGACCGCCGTCACCACGGCCACCGCCGCAGCGGCTCCGGCGGCACCGGACCCGCTGCCCGACGCCGTCGACGAGACGACCGCGCCCTCCCTGCGCGCCATCACCGGGGGCCAGCGCCGCATGGACGCCACCGCTCCCGCCCGACACCTGCTGCCCAGCGCTGTGGCGCACGTGCATCTGGCCGAGCAGATGCTTGGGCACTCGCACGGGACACCGTTCCACGGCGAACTGAGCGCCGCGGCCAGCGAGGCCGCCGGCTTCGCCGCCTGGCTGCACGCGGACCGGGGCGACATGGGGTCGGCCCGCTCGCACTACCGCGCCGCGGTCATGCGCGCCCGCCAGGCGGACATGCGCCTGCTCGACGTGTACATGCTGGGCTCCCTGGCGGCCTTCGAGACCGACACCGCCGAGGACCACCACCTGGGGCTGGGGCTGGTCCAGGAGGCCGAACACGTCCTGGGCCCCCGCGCCCACCCCACCGCGCGCGCCTGGCTCGCCTGTGTGGGAGCACTCGCGCACGCCGGGAACGGGGACGGCGCCGCCGCCGCGCGCGCCCTGGACCGGGCGGAGCGGGAGGCGGCCCGCTCCGCCAACACCGACCCGCCCTGGCCGTGGGTGTTCGCCTTCGACGAGGCCAAGGTCGCCGGCTACCGCGCCCGGGTGGGCGTGCGGCTGCGTCGGCCGCACGACGCCCGCAGGGCCTTCGCCGAGGCGTTCGCGCCGAAGGGGGCCAACCCCAAGCAGTCCGCGGTCCTGCAGGTGGAACTGGCCTCGGCGCACGCCGAGGCGGGGGACGTGGACGAGGCGTTCCGCCTGGTCCACGAGGCGCTGAACACGGGTGTGCGGTTCGGATCCGAGCGGATCGTCGGACGGGTGCGGGCCTTTCGGCGCCAGTACGCGGGGACGCGGGCCCGCTGCGTGGCCGACCTGGACGACCGACTTCTGTCCCTGGTGAGCGGCATCACCGCTTACGGGTAGAAAAGCCGTGAAGCGATCCTCAGGGAGGTTTCGTGATCCACATCGGAGTCACCGGCCACCGCGGCCTGGCCCCCGACGTGAGACGTGCCGTCGCCGCGCTGGTCTGCGCCCACCTGAAACCGTACGGCTGCGAGATGGTGGGCCTGTCCTGCCTGGCCGACGGCGCCGACGCGGTCTTCGCCGAGGCCGTCGTCGCGGCCGGGGCGCCGCTGGAGGCCGTCATCCCCGCCTCCGGCTACCGCGAGGCGCTGCCCGAGGAGCACCGCCCCCTCTACGACCGCCTCCTGGCACAGGCCGTCCTCGTGCACGAGCTGCCCCACACCGAGTCCACGTCCGCGGCGCACATGGAGGCCGGGAGACTGCTCGTACGGCGCTGCGACCAGTTGGTGGCCGTCTGGGACGGCCGGCCCGCGCGCGGCCCCGGCGGCACCGCCGACGTGGTGGCCTACGCACGCTCGCTCTTTCGCCCGGTCTCGGTGCTGTGGCCCGAGGGAGCCCGCCGCTGACCCGGTTCGGCGTCCGCCGCCCGAACCGCGGACCCCGCGGCGGGGCCCCGAACCGCGGACCCGGTCCGGTGCCGCCGGTTCAGCGCCCGCCCGAGACCACCGCGTTGACGTCCGCGGCCCTGAGCACCCCGCGCACCTCACCGTCCTCGTCCACCACCACGTACTCCGGCAGCGGATGACCGGTCAGCGCCCGCAGCAACTCCTCACCCTCCAGGCCCACCGGCACCAGCGAATGCTCCGTCACCGCCCGGGCCACACTCGACACCGGCACCCACGCCCGGCGCTCCCGTTCGATCGCCCCGGCCGCCGCCGGGTGCACCACCGCCGTGGGAAGGCCCCCCGCGTCGGTCACCACGACCTCCACCGCGTCCGCCTCCCCGGCCCGGCGCTCGGCCTCGGCGAGCGAGGTGTCGGCCGTCACCGTCACCGAGGACCGGGCCAGGTCGCGGGCCCGCAGACGCGGAACGCGCTCACGCACCCGGGCGGCGCGCAGCGCGTCGGAGGCGCCCATCCACATGAAGCCGCCCAGGACGAACCCCCACACCACGCTCCACGGGCTGAGCCGTCCGCCCGCCCACCACGTGATCAGGAACGGCAGCGCCACGACCAACAGGGCCAGCACCCGGCCGCCCCAGGCCCCGGCCACGCTCCCCGCGAAGGGCCTGCCCGTCGCCTTCCACACCCCGGCGCGCAGCAGCCGCCCGCCGTCCAGGGGAAGACCCGGCAGCAGGTTGAACGCGCCCACCAGCAGGTTGGCGACCCACAGCTGGAACAGCAGCTCGCCCGCCACGGTGCGCGGCTCGGTGAACAGGTACAGGCCGAACCCGCCCGCCGCCAGCAACAGGGAGAACAGCGGCCCGGCGAACGCGATCCAGAACTCGCGGCCCGGCGTGGGCGCCTCGCGCTCGATCTCGGAGACCCCGCCCAGCACGTACAGCACGATGCGCCGGACCGGCAGGCCGTACATGCGCGCGACCACCGCGTGGGCGAGCTCGTGCACCAGCACGGAGGCGTAGAGCAGCACGGCGAAGACGAAGGCCAGCAGGTAGGCGCCGGGGCCCAGCGCCAGACGGCCCTGGACGACGCCGCCGTAGACCAGGGTGATCAGCGCCGCGACGACCAGCCACGAGGAGGTCACGTAGACGGGGATGCCGAAGGGGCGGCCGATCAGTAACCCGGGCCTGGCGGAACGGTCGCGGGGCTCGGGCGCGGAGGGGTCACTACCGGTCGTCACACCCCCAGCCTACGGCTCGTGCACCGTGGCCGTACGGCACCCGCGGGCCGACTCCCCGCATCCCCCGCCATCCGGTTCTCCACAGCCCCCTCCTCCTCCCTCCCGCCCTGTCGCGACCTTCTCATAGGCTCGTTCCATGACCACCGCGCTCCTTCCGTCCGCCCTCTCCCCCTCCCGGGCCTCCGACTTCCTCCAGTGCCCGCTGCTGTTCCGCTTCCGCGCCGTCGACCGCCTCCCCGAGGCGCCCAGCGCGGCGGCCCTGCGCGGCACCCTCGTCCACGCCTGCCTGGAGCGCCTGTACGAGCTGCCCGCCGAGTCGCGCAACCCGCGCAACGCCGTCGGCCTCGTCGACCCCCAGTGGAAGAAGCTGCGCGAGAAGAAGCCCGAGCTGGACGAGCTGTTCGCCGACGACGCCGAGCGCGACACCTGGCTGGAGTCCGCCCGCGACCTGGTCCGCCGCTACTTCGACCTGGAGAACCCCACCACCCTGGAGCCCCGCGACCGGGAGATGCGCCTGGACGTGTCCCTGCCCACCGGCCTGCGGCTGCGCGGCTACGTGGACCGCATCGACGTCGCCCCCTCCGGCCAGATCCGGATCGTGGACTACAAGACCGGCAAGTCGCCCGCCCCCCGCTTCGAGGACAAGGCCCGGTTCCAGATCTTCTTCTACGCGGTGATGATCTGGCGCGACCTCGGCGTCGTCCCCACCCGCCTCCAGCTCGTCTACCTGGGCGGCGACGGCGCGGTGCGCTGGTACGACCCCACCGAGGACGAACTGCGGGCCGCGGAGTCCGAGATCGCCGACATCTGGGCGCGGATCGAGGAGGCCGGACGCACCGGGGTGTGGGAGCCCAGGAAGAGCAAGCTCTGCGGCTGGTGCGAGCACCAGGCGCTGTGCCCGGAGTTCGGCGGCACCCCGCCTCCCCTGCCCGCACCGGCGGACCCCCGGCACGGGTGACCCCGGCCGGACACCGGGGGTGACTCCCGTCCCACCCGCGCCGACCACCCCGGACTCCGAACCGGCCACCACCCGGGATACGCGACAATTCCCCTGTGCCCGTCTCAGTACTGCTGGTCGACGACCAACCCCTCGTCCGCGCCGGTTTCCGCATGATCCTGGAGTCCGCCCCGCACCTGTCCGTGGTGGGCGAGGCCTCCGACGGCCGCGAGGCGGTCCGCTCGGCCCGCAGCCTGCTGCCCGACGTGGTCCTCATGGACGTGCGCATGCCCGGCATGGACGGGATCGAGGCCACCCGGCAGATCGTGTCGTGGGCGCGGCCCCTGGGCCACCGGGTGCGGGTTCTCGCGCTGACCACCTTCGACCTGGACGAGTACGCGGTCGAGGTGCTGCGCGCGGGCGCCTCCGGGTTCCTGCTCAAGGACGCGCCGCCCGCCGAACTGGTGTCGGCCGTCGAGGTGGTCGCGGACGGGGCGGCGGCCGTCTCCCCCACCGTGCTCAACCGCCTGCTCGACCGGTTCGCGCCGCTCCTGCCCTCCGCCTCCCACGGCACCGAACCCGCCGGTGACACCCTGACCGCCCGCGAGCACGAGGTCCTACGGCTGCTCGCGCGCGGGTGGTCCAACGCCGAGATCGCCGCCCACCTGGTGCTGGGCGAGACCACCGTCAAGTCCCACGTCGGCAACATCCTCACCAAACTGGGACTGCGCGACCGGGTCCAGGCGGTGGTCTACGCCTACGAGCACGGGCTGGTCCGGCCCGGAGAGGGGGACGGGGGCGCCGGGCCCGGCTCCGGCTGACACCCCCGGGCCCCGCACAGCACACGGAGGCCCCGGGTACACGGACACCGCGCGCAGGCACCGCGCACGGCACCGAGGACCCCGGCGCGTCGCTGTCGGCGGGCCCCGGGCCTTGACAGGATGATCCGGTGATCGAACTCACCGGCGACGACCCCCGTTCCGGGCGAACCCGACCCTCCGGGCGCGCGTCCCCTCATGGGTTGTCAACAGCGCGCCGGCCACCACGGGTACAGGCGGGGAGGAGACGGAGACAGGGATGCCAAGCAAGCGGGAGCGGCCCGTTCCCCCGAGCGAGGACCGCCTGCTCAGCAGGATGCGGGACTGGCGTGCGGCGCACGAGCGGGAGCTGACCCCGGACGGTTTCGACGAGGACGAGGCCGCCAACCTCCCCGACGCCCGCGCCATCGACCTGGTGCTGCGGGTGGGCGAGCTGATGCTCGCCAGCGGAGAGGGCACGGAGGCCGTCAGCGAGGCGATGCTCAGCCTCTCGGTCGCCTTCGACCTGCCCCGCTCGGAGGTCTCGGTCACCTTCACCACCATCACCCTGTCCACCCACCCGGGGGGCGAGCACCCCCCGATCACCGGCGAACGGGTGGTGCGCCGCCGCACCCTGGACTACTTCCGCGTCAACGAACTGCACACCCTGGTGCAGCAGTGCGCCCTCGGCCTGCTGGAGCTGGAGGACGCCACCGCCCGCCTGACGCAGATCCGGCGCGCCCGGATGCCCTACCCCAACTGGCTCATCGCGGTCGGGTTCGGCCTCATCGCCTCCAGCGCGAGCCTCATGGTGGGCGGCGGCTTCATCGTGGCGACCGCCGCCTTCCTGGCCACCGTCATGGGCGACCGCACGTCGGTGTTCCTGGCCAAGCGGGGGGTCGCGGAGTTCTACCAGATGGTGGGGGCCGCGGTGGTGGCCGCCACCATCGGCGTGGCCCTGCTGTGGGTGAGCACCACGATGGACCTCGGCCTCCAGGCCGGGGCGATCATCACCGGCAACATCATGGCCCTGCTGCCCGGCCGCCCGCTGGTCTCCAGCCTCCAGGACGGCATCAGCGGCACCTACGTGTCGGCGGCGGCACGCCTGCTGGAGACCTTCTTCATCCTGGGCGCGATCGTGTCGGGCGTGGGCGCGGTCGCCTACACCGCGCAGCGCCTGGGCGTGAACATCGACCTGGAGAAACTCCCCTCCGCGGGCACCTCGATCGAGCTCCCCGTGCTGGTCGGCGCGGCGGGGATCGCGGTGGCCTTCGCGATCTCGCTCGCCGTACCGCCCCGGATGCTGCCGATGATCGGCGTGCTCGGCGTGATGATCTGGCTGATCTACGCGAGCCTGCGCGACCTGCTGTACGTGCCCGCGGTGGTGGGCACGGTCGCGGGCGCGGTCGCGGTGGGCGTGGTGGGCCACTGGCTGGCGCGGCGCACGCGCAGACCGGTGCTGCCGTACCTGGTTCCGTCGATCGCCCCGCTGCTACCGGGCAGCATCCTGTACCGGGGCCTGATCGAGATCACGCAGGGCGACCCCTCCGCCGGCCTGCTCAGCCTCGCTGAGGCGGTCACGGTGGGCCTGGCGCTGGGCGCGGGGGTCAACCTCGGCGGCGAACTGGTCAGGGCCTTCCAGCACGGCGGACTGGCGGGCGCGGGCATGCGCAGCCGCCCGGCGGCACGCCGGACACGCGGCGGGTACTGAGTTCCTTCTGTCCGGAGCCGGACAGGACAGAACCATTGCTGGCCTGGGGGTATCTCACCCGCTGAGAGCGGACGACAACAACAGGGCCACCGCATCCGAGCTAAACCGCAACAAGCATGTGATGTGAGCCACTACTCTTGGCGTCAGCTCGAAGATGAGCACCTCTGGACCGAAAGGCCTGTCCCATGTGCAGCCACGAACCTCCCTGCCCGTCCTTCGCGGACACCGACCGCGAGGCGGCCCGAGTCGTCTCCAGCCACCCGGAGCAGGGCTGGAGCCTGCTCTGCAACGGTGTCGTCCTTTTCGACGACACCGGTGAGCTGCTCCCCGACGGGGCGGTTGTCGCCCCGCACCGGCCCCGCGTCGCCGCCTGACGCCCGGCCGCCCCGCACACCGCGGCCGCGAGGCCGACGTACCCCGCCCGGCAGGCACGCGGCCCCGGGCGGTGACGTGCCCCCCCCCCCCGACGGCTCCCGAAGACCCCCGAAGGCCGGGGATCGGGGAGTGTCACCGCAGGATTCAGCGGCGGTGCCGTGACCTGGGCGACGGTTCGGTGACGGCACCGTCGTGCCCGGTTCGCGGCCATGCCGCGCGAACACCTCTCCCGAGAGCAGACCGACCGCTACGCCCGCGCTTCCCCGCCGAGCTGTCGACGGGCGACCCGGAACAGTGCTTCCGCCCCGTTCCCGATACGCTGGCACCGAACCCGGGCAGGCACACCAGGCACACCTCGAGCCCATGACGGCGGTCTCTCAGAACCCCCTTGCACGACATGCGGGTCTCGAGAGGACCCATGCGAGCGGCGACCCGCGCGAACGGAGCACGCTCGGCCCCTCTCACGGAACTCTCACCACCGGTCGTCGAAGCGAGCGGACGAGCGTGACCGTCTGCCGCTCAAGGTGTAGCCGGTGCGGGCGGAGAGGAAATCGGTGCCCACGGTCAGGTTGGAGCGTGTGCGTGAAAGTGCTGGGAGCGACGGTGGAAGGTAACCGGATCGGGCTGGCGGAGGTACTCGCCGCGGCGGAGGACGCGGCGCCGATGGCCTCTCTCAACGTGGTGGCGCGCAACCTACGCGACCGGTTCGACGCGCACACGGTGTCGTTCCTGTTCGCCGACATGGTCGGTCAGCAGATGGTACGGGTCGACGAGGAGACCGCCGCGCGGACGAACCGCCACCCCGAGCAGATTCCGCTGGCCGCCAGCGTATACGACCGGGTACTGCGCACCCAGGAACTGGTACGGACCCCCGAGGGCAGGAACGGACAGCGGATACTCGCCCCGGTGACCAACCGCGGCGACGTCATCGGCATCCTGGAGCTGACCCTGCCGCACGTCACCGAGAAGATCCTGGACGAGATCCGCGAGGCCGCACACGCGCTGGCGTACATCATCGTCACCGACCGCCGCTTCACCGATCTCTACCACTGGGGTCGGCGCACCACCCCGGTCAGCCTGGCCAGCGAGATCCAACGCCACCTCCTACCCAGCGCACCCTCCTGCGAAGCCGCGCAGTTCACCCTCGCCACGGCCCTGGTGCCCGCCGACTCCATCGCCGGGGACACCTACGACTACGCCCTCGACCACAACACCCTGCACCTGTCCATCACCGACGCCATGGGCCACGACGTCAACGCCGCCCTCATGGCCACTCTCCTGGTCAACGCCTCCCGCAGCGCCCGCCGCGTCGGCGCCGACCTGGCCGAGCAGGCCAAGCAGACCCACCAGGCCCTTCTCGACCACGGCGGCCACACCTTCGCCACCGGCCAGCTGGTGCGCATCGCCCTGGACGGAACCGGCGCCCAGCTCGTCAACGCCGGACACCCCCCGCCCCTGCTCCTGCGCGACAGCACGGTGGAGGAACCGCGCCTGGACATCGACCTGCCCTTCGGTATCCCCGCACCCGTCGCCTATCGCGTACAGAAACTCGACCTGCGCCCCGGCGACCGCCTCGTCTTCCACACCGACGGCATGCAGGAACGCCAGGCGGAAACCGTCGACCTGCCCCGGCTGATCCGGGACACCGCCGGCGAACACCCCCGGGAGGTCGTACGGACCCTGACCGCCGCGGTCACCGAAGCCTGCGACAACCACCTGCCCGACGACGCCACCGTGGTGTGCCTGGACTGGCACGGCTCCCACCCCGAAGGCCGCCACGCCCCAGCCGGAGCCGACAGGTAGGCACCGGGCGGCCCCGCCCTCCCCCACGTTCAGTGAGCCCGCACCGCCGGCTTCGGGGTGCCGCTACCGCCACATCCTGTGGCGGCCCTCCTCGGCCCCCGACCGCGCGAGTCCGGGTCCCGGCCCTCACTCCCGGGCCGTGTCGGGCCACCCCTCGGGCAGCACGTCCCGGCCGCCCATCGCCTCGCTCAGCCGACGCCTGAAGTCGGCGTGCACGCCGGGCCCCCACACCAGTTCGCTCGGCGTGCGCAGCGCCTGCTCCATGGCCGCCCGCAGCTCGGCCGGACGCGCCTCCCCCTCCGCCACCGGCAGCGCCAGCAGGGCGTGCATCCGGGTGACCACGGCGAACAGCTCCCCCGCCAACGCGGGAGCGCTCGCGGTCGCCGCGGCCTCCTCCAGGTAGGGCTCCCACCACGGCTCCCCGGTCCCGCCGTCCCCGTCCCCCTCGGGCCGGGCGAAGGACCTGCGCAGCCGCCGGCGCACCTCCCCCGCGGTGTCCGGGTCCCGGTCGCCCAGGCCCAGGCGCCAGACGCGCTCGGCCGCGGCGGGGTCCCCGCGCAGGGCGAGCAGCCCCGCGAGGAGCTCCACGGCGGCGGCGAAGGTCCCCGGCCCGGCTCCCGCACCCGTCTCCTCGGCGACGGCGTCCGGCTCCACGACCGCGCCGACGTCGGCGATGGCGTGCTCCAGGTGGGCCGCGGCGCGCAGCAGGCGCAGGCCGGGATCGTCCGCGACCGACAGGCCGCGTTCGACGGCGGCCGCGGCGGCGCCCGGCAGCCCGCGCCCCAAGAGGCGCTCGGCCAGGTCGCGGGAGGCGTCCACGAGGGTGGCGGCGTGCAGGCGGCTGAGCGAGCCGGGGTCGGACGGCGGGGTCAGCGCCGCCTCCCAGTGCTCCTCGGCCCCATCGGTGTCGCCGCGCCCCTCGGCCGCGCGGGCCAGCCCGTAGTGCGCCACGGCCGTGTAGTCGGCCCCGCCCAGGTCGAGCAGGCGGCGCCAGGCGCGTTCGGCCTCGGCGTGGTCGCCGTCCTGTTCGAGGGAGAGCGCGAGGTGGTAGGCGGCGCGCGGCGCGTACCGGGAGTCGCCGGTGGCCAGCGCGCGGCGGGCGGCCTCGCGGGCGGCGGCCAGGTCGCCCCGCTGGTCCTCGACCACGGCCAGGCCGAGCAGGGCGCGGGCCTGCACGCGCGGGTGGGGGTTGGCGGCCACCGCCCGCTGGTAGAGCTTGGCGGCGCGTTTGAGGTGGCCGCTCTCGGCGAGGTCCCGGGCCTGGTCGCACAGTTCGGCGGCCCCCTCCCCGATCGGCGCCTCGGCCTCACCCGTGTCCTGGGGATCGGTGGCCGGGGGCGGGTCGGCGGGGCCAGAGCGCGCGGAAGGTCCGGACGTCGTGGTCATGCTCTCCGCTTCCATGGGGGTGGCGGGGTGGCGGCCCGCGTGGTGGGAACGCGGACCGTGTCGCCGCAACTCTAGCGCCTGTGGTGACCGGGGGCCGGAGGTCCGCGCCGGAGCCGGGGGCACCGCCCGGCCCCCTCTTCACAGGGATTGTTGCAACAGACCGGACTTTTACGACGTAGATTTACACCTTCCTCGGCAGCACCGCTCCGAGGCCGACCGCGAGGCGGCCCTCCACCGAGCGGGCGGGACGGCGGGCCGAGACCAGCCCGCCCAGGTCCCCCGGGGCCGGTCCGGCGGGAGCCGGCGACGGCGCCGGGAGTCCACACCCGCCGGGTGGGGCCCGTCCCCGGCGGGCCCCGCGCCCGACGACGGGGACAGCGCGAGGGGCGCCGGCCCGAAGTCCGACGCCCCCCACCGCGGCCCGGGCCGCCCTACAGCTCGAAGGCCTCCGGCGGCGGGCAGGAGCAGACCAGGTTGCGGTCCCCGTAGGCCTGGTCGATCCGGCCGACCGGCGGCCAGTACTTGTCCGTGCGCAGCGAAGCCAGCGGGTAGGCCGCCTCGGCGCGCGTGTAGCCGTGCGACCACTCGTCGGCGGTCACCGCCTCCGCGGTGTGCGGGGCGTTGCGCAGCGGGTTGTCCGCGGCGTCCCACTCCCCCGAGGCCACCTTGTCGATCTCGCCGCGGATCGCGATCATGGCCTCCACGAAGCGGTCCAGCTCGGCGAGGTTCTCGCTCTCGGTCGGCTCCACCATCAGGGTGCCGTTGACCGGGAACGACATCGTCGGCGCGTGGAAGCCGTAGTCCATGAGCCGCTTGGCGATGTCCTCGTTGCTGATGCCGCTGGCCTTCTGGAGCGGCCGGACGTCGATGACGCACTCGTGCGCCACCAGGCCGCCCGCGCCGGTGTAGAGCACGGGGAAGTACGGCTCCAGTCGCCTGGCCAGGTAGTTCGCCGACAGCACCGCGACCTCGGTGGCCGAGCGCAGCCCCTCCTCGCCCATCATGCGCACGTAGGCCCAGGAGATGGGCAGGATGCCCGCCGAGCCGAACGGGGCCGCCGAGACCGGGCCCACGCCCGTGTACGGTCCCGCCTCGGGCTGGCCCGGGTGGTTGGGCAGGAAGGCGGCCAGGTGCGAGCGGACCGCGACCGGGCCCACGCCCGGGCCGCCGCCGCCGTGCGGGATGCAGAAGGTCTTGTGCAGGTTGAGGTGGCTGACGTCGGCCCCGAACTCGCCCGGCTTGGCCCAGCCCAGCAGCGCGTTGAGGTTGGCGCCGTCCACGTACACCTGGCCGCCCGCCTCGTGGACCAGGCGGCACACCTCGGTGATGGTGTCCTCGTACACGCCGTGCGTGGACGGGTAGGTGACCATGATGGCGGCCAGGTCCTCGGCGTGCCGCTCGGTCTTGGCGCGCAGGTCGTCCAGGTCGACGTTGCCGTTGTCGTCGCAGGCCACCACGGCCACGCGCATACCGGCCATCACGGCGCTGGCGGCGTTGGTGCCGTGCGCGGAGCTGGGGATCAGGCACACGTCGCGGTGGGCCTCGCCGCGCGAGCGGTGGTGGCCGCGGATGGCCAGCAGCCCGGCGAGCTCTCCCTGGGACCCGGCGTTGGGCTGGAGGGACACCGCGTCGTAGCCGGTGACCTCGGCCAGCCAGGCCTCCAGCTGGCGGATCAGGGCCACGCTCCCGGCGGCCTGGTCCAGCGGCGCGAGCGGGTGCAGCCCGGAGAACTCCGGCCAGGTGACGGGCTCCATCTCCGCGGTGGCGTTGAGCTTCATGGTGCACGAGCCCAGCGGGATCATCGTGCGGTCCAGAGCCAGGTCGCGGTCGGAGAGGCGGCGCATGTAGCGCAGCAGCGAGGTCTCGCTGCGGTGGGTGCCGAACACCGGGTGGGTGAGGTAGTCCACCTGGCGGGCCAGCTCGACGGGCAGGCGGTCGGCGTCCTCGTCCACGCTCAGGCGCACGCGCGAGGAGCCGCGCTCGGCCTCGCCGAAGGCGGCCAGGACCTTCTCCAGGTCGGCCTCGGTGGTGGTCTCGTCCACGCTCACGCCGACCGTGTACTCGTCGGCGGTGAACAGGTTGTACCCCGCCTCCAGGGCCGACTCCACGACGCGGGCGGCGCTGGGCACGCGCACGCGCAGGGTGTCGAAGTAGGCGGAGTGCACGATCTCGAAGCCGCGCTCGGCGAGGGCGTCGGCCAGGGCCGCGGTGCGGGTGTGCACCTGGCGGGCGATCGCGCGCAGGCCGTCGGGGCCGTGGTAGACGGCGTACATCCCGGCCATCACGGCGAGCAGGACCTGCGCGGTGCAGATGTTGCTGGTGGCCTTCTCGCGGCGGATGTGCTGCTCACGGGTCTGGAGCGCCAGGCGGTAGGCGGGCTTGCCCGCGTTGTCCACCGAGACGCCGACCAGGCGGCCGGGCAGCTGGCGGCGCAGCTTCTCGCCCACGGCCATGTACCCGGCGTGCGGGCCGCCGAAGCCGAGCGGGACGCCGAAGCGCTGGGTGGAGCCGACGGCGACGTCGGCGCCCAGGTCGCCGGGGCTGCGCAGCAGGGTCAGGGCGAGGATGTCGGCGGCCACCACCGCGAGGGCGCCGCGCTCGTGGGCCTGGGCGATGACCCCGCCCGGGTCGCGCACGGCGCCGCTGGAGGCGGGGTACTGCACCAGGACGCCGAAGGCGTCGCCCTCGGGCAGGCCCTGGGACAGGTCGGCGACCACGACCTCGATGCCGAGGGGTTCGGCGCGGGTGCGCAGCACGTGCAGGGTCTGGGGGAAGACGTCGGCATCGACGACGAAGACGTCGGCCTTGCTCTTGGAGGCGCGGCGGGCCAGGGTCATGGCCTCGGCGGCGGCGGTGGCCTCGTCGAGCAGGGAGGCGCCCGAGACGGGCAGGCCGGTCAGGTCCGAGACCATGGTCTGGAAGTTGAGCAGGGCCTCCAGGCGGCCCTGGGAGATCTCGGGCTGGTAGGGCGTGTAGGCCGTGTACCAGGCGGGGTTCTCCATGATGTTGCGGAGGATGACCGGCGGCGTGAGGGTGTTGTAGTACCCCTGGCCGATCAGCGAGGTGCGCACCTGGTTGCGGGCGGCCAGGTCGCGCAGCTCGGCCAGGGCCTCGGCCTCGCCGAGCGCCGGGGGCAGGTCCAGCGGCGCGCTGCGTCCCGGTCCGGTGAGGATGGACTCGGGCACGGCGTCGGCCATGAGTTCGGCGGTGGAGCCGTAGCCGACCGCCTTGAGCATCTCCTGGACCTCGGCGGGCGTGGGGCCGATGTGGCGGTCGGCGAACACCCGGGCGGGCGCGCCCGGGGTGTGCACGGGCTGGTCTGGCACGGAGACCTCCTGGTGACAGGGCCGAGTCGGGTCGGCGGTGTTCCTCACGGTCTCCCCCTCTGTCACCGGGCACGGCGGTGCCCAGGCTTCAGAGCGGCCTCCTCCACGCGGTCCATGGTGCCTGAGAGGTTACTGGGGAGTATTGCCCCGTCGGCGCCCCGTTGCGGGGTCTCTCTCGCGCGGTGTCGACAGCCAGCTGACGATCTGTACGTGTGTACAAGCAGGGCGAATGTCGGTTTTCATCCCTGTTGTGACTACGACCGTACTCGATGGCCGCCCCCGGTACCGCTCCCGGGCGGGCGTTGCGCACAGATCACACCGCGAGCCTGGAGGTTCCTCCAAGCGACCGTGCGCCTTCAGCCGGTACGGCGCTCCCTGCGGCGCCGGGCCAGCTCGTCCACGGGCTGGGGGGCCGCGGCGGGCAGGTCGGCCCGCTCCTCGGCGGGAACCACGCCCAGGGCCTCCTCCAGCTCGCGCCAGACGTTGCCCAGCGCCAGGCCGAACATGCCCTGTCCGCGCTGCATGAGGTCCACGACCTCCTCCGGGGAGGTGCACTCGTAGACGCTGACGCCGTCGCTCATGAGGGTGATGCGGGCGAGGTCGGGGGCGGGGCGGCCGCGCAGGTGGTCGACCGCGGTGCGGATCTGCTGGAGGGAGATCCCGGTGTCCAGGAGCCGTTTGGCGACCTTGAGCAGGAGGATGTCGGGGAGGCTGTACAGGGGGGCGTTGTGGGCTCCGGTGCGCACGCTCGGCTCCACCAGGCCGGTCCTGGCCCAGTAGTCGAGCTGGCGGTAGCTGATCCCGGCGGCGGTACACGCCGCGGGGCCCCGATACCCGACGTCCATAGGCAGCGCCACCACGTCCTCTTCGCACAGTAGGCCCTGCTGCCCCGCTAGCCGCAGCGCGGACCGCCTGTCATGGGGATCCCGCTTGCCGCTCGCTACCGCCACGCCGACCTCCGGCTTCTCGTCCCACGGCGGTCTCGACAGGGGATGTCCACTCAGGGAACGGGTGCGCCGTGGGTTCCACTGCACTGAAGGTAGGACGGCCGACCGGCAGCGTCAACGACACCGCGCGGCGCGTCGCCAAGTGCGCGCGGCGCCGGTGTGCGGGGACCTCCCCGGTGGCACCCGACACGCACCCGGGGGTTTCGGCCCTGATCACTACGACCACTTCCGTTGCCCAATCTATCACCGGCCCCGCGGGCGAAGCCGCAGGTCGCGGTGTGTCCTCCGGGACGCGCCACCACCGCGGCGCGGGACCCGCGCGTCGGCGCGGGTCCCGGGGAGCGTGCGCGTCCGCCAACGGACTACTCCGTACGCCTGCCGAAGTCCTCGGGCGAGATGTTGTCCAGGAACTCCCGGAACGCCTCGACCTGGTCCTCCTGCTCGTCCGGAATCGGCATCCCCGCCTCGTCGATCACGTCCTCGTGCGCGTAGATGGGCGTGCCCGTCCGTAATGCCAGGGCGATCGAGTCGGAGGGACGCGCGCTCACCTCCACACCGTTGCTGAAGACCAGCTGGGCGTAGAAGATGCCGTCGCTGAGGCCGGTGATGTTCACCGTCTTGAGCCCGGTGTCCAAGGCGTCGAGCACGTCCCGGAACAGGTCGTGGGTGAGCGGTCTGGCCGGTGCGACGCCCTGTTGGGCCAGCGCGATCGCGGTGGCCTCGACACCGCCGATCCAGATCGGCAGGTAGCGGTCCCCGTCGGATTCCTTGAGCAGGACAATCGGCTGGTTCGAGGGCATCTCAACACGGACGCCGACGACCTCCATGTGCTTCACAGCGTCTCCGTCCCACGAGTCGTGATGCCGGATGGGCGCTCGTCCCTGCTCCCGCTGCGGATCAGGACCCGAGGGCGAAATCGGCACCCTTCGTTACAAAGCTCTCCGGCGGCGGGGGGCCGCAAACCTCATCGGCCCACCCGCCGCTCCCGCGGTCGTCCCCGCGCCGGTCAGCGGCGCGGTTTGGTCAGCAGGACCATCCGGAACTTGCCGATCTGGATCTCGTCGCCTCCCCCGAGCTGGGCCTCGTCGACCGGCTCGCGGTTGACGTAGGTGCCGTTGAGGCTGCCCACGTCGCGGACGCCGAACCCGTCGCCGCGGCGGAAGAACTCCACGTGGCGCCGGGAGACGGTGACGTCGTCCAGGAAGATGTCGCTGTTGGGGTGGCGGCCGGCGGTGGTCACGTCACTGTCCAGCAGGAAACGGCTCCCGGCGTTGGGGCCGCGCCTGACCACCAGCAGCGCCGTGCCCGGCGGCAGAGCGTCGGGGTTGGCGGGGTCGTCGCCGCCCAGCTCCTCGCCGGACTCCTCCTCTTCCAGGGCCTGTATGCCCGAGAGGGAGATGGTGGACGTGACGTCTCCGCCGGAGTCCCTGCCAGCGCCGGGTCGGGGGCCCTGCTGTTCGGCTCTGCGGATCGGAGTTCCGCAGTGGGAGCAGAAACGGGCATCATCCGCAACGGCGTGACCGCACTGCGTGCAGTAAACGCTCGACATAGGTCGGCTCGGCCTCCTACCGCACGGGGCGGTGCTTGATTCGGCTGGTCGGTGGCACGCACCGGACGTCGGGCGGGCACGCGGCCCGCACACCGCCCGGTACGCGGCGAGACGGCCCCCTGTCGCGGCAGCGGTGCCTCTCGCGCGGTCGGTCGCTAGGTCTCATCCCCCGTGTTGTACTCCTCGCCACCCCCGGTGAGGGTGTCCGCCGTTGCCGGGATACCCGGTCCGGTGGGCGGCGCGGCGCCCCGGGGAACACTCGACTTTAAACCATATCCCTGTCCAGGAAGGGTTTTGCTCCTCCTCGGCCCGCCGTGGACGACCCGCCGCGAACGGGTCGGCCGGCGGCGTCCGGCGACGGTGGCCGGCCGAGTCGGGGCAACACGCCTGTCATGGTGCTGATGCCGTGTCGGCGGGTTTGGTTCTCAGTGGATCCCCCTGGATTCGCGCCGACTTCACCGAACCGCCACGACCTGCCTGTATGTCCATTTTATCCCGCGAGGTCACCCTCGGTAGGCCTCGCGCCCGCACACGCGGTGTGACGCCGCGGGTGCGCGCCGCGCGGGCGCGGGCGGTCGCCCGCCCGCGCCCGCGCGGCGCACCTCAGCCCTCGGCCCGTTCCACGACGGCCGCCCACTCGTCCAGCAGGCGGTGCGCGGTGTCGGAGTTGGGACCTTCGGCCCAAAGATGGGTCACGGCCTCCGCGGTGTCGGGGAGGACCAGGGCCCAGCTCCCGTCCGGCTCGATCACCCGGACGCCGTCGGTGGTGTCGAGTTCGCGGCCGCCAGCCGCCTCCACGACGGCGCGCATCACGCTCCCCTTGACCGCCCACGGGGTGGGCACCGAACGGCGCAGCAGGTGCGCCTGGGGGATCGTGCGGTCGATCTGGCTCAGCGAGCGGCGGGTCCGGGCCACCAGGGCCAGCAGCCGCACGAAGGCGGCGATGGCGTCGCTGGTGGGACTGAACCGGGGCACGATGAAACCGCCCCGGCCGTCGCCCGCGAAGATGACGTCGTCCTGGGCCTGGACGGCCTTGGTCAGCTCGTCGGTGGCCGTGGCCGTCCAGTGGACCTTGACCCCGTGCGAGGCGGCCACGGTCTCGGCGACGCGGGTGGTGGTGACGGGCAGGGCCACCGTGCCGGTCCCGTACTCGGCGCAGACCAGCTCCAGGACGACCAGCAGGGCCCGGTCGCTGTGGACCAGCTCGCCGTTCTCGTCCACGATGGACAGCCGCTCGGCCACCGGGTCGAACCGCACGCCGAAGTCGGCGCCCGAGCCCGAGACGAGCTCGCCCAGCCGCCCCAGGTCGCGGTTCTGCTTGGCGACGGTGTCGGTGGGCGAGGACTCGTCCAGCCGGTTGTTGACGGTGAGCACGTCCACCCCGATCCGGCCCAGCAGGGAGGGCAGGATCAGCGAGCCGCTGCCGCCGGCGCAGTCCACCACGACCTTGAGCTCGGCCTCGGCGACGCCGGAGGTGTCCACCTTGCGCAGCAGCTCGTGCGAGTAGCTCTCCACGTTGCGGGACGGGAAGGTCAGCTCGCCGATCTCGCCGGGGAAGGCCCGGCGGTACTCGGCGCGGGAGAAGACCCGGTCGAGCTTGCGCTGGGCGGCGGGCGACAGGTCGGCGCCGTCGCCGTCCAGGAACAGGATGTCGACCGACTCCGGGTCCCCCGGGGTGGTGCGCACCGTGATGCCGCCGCTGACGCCGCTCTGGGAGGTGTGGAAGCGGGCCACGGGCAGCGGCACCACCTCCAGGTCGCGCACCTCGATGGCGGCCGCGGTGAGCGCGCTGATGATCGCGCGCTTGAGTGTGCGGGCGGCGCGGGAGACGTCACGCGAGGTGGTGACGATCGCGCCCTTCTTCAGGGTGGTGGCGTAGGCGTTGGCCAGGCGCACCGCCAGTTCCGGGGTGATCTCGACGTTGATCAGGCCGGACACGCCCCGGGGGCCGAACAGCGAGCGCTGCCCGCGCGACTCCCAGATGACGTTGGTGCTGACCACCGCCCCGGCCTCGATGGTCTTGAACGGGTAGACCTTGACGTCGTTGTGGAGGTAGGCCTCGGACTCGATGACGCAGTCCTCGCCCACGACCGCGCCCTCCTCGATCCGGGCGGCGGCCATGACGTCGGTGTTCTTGCCGATGACGGCGCCGCGCAGGTTGGCGCCGCGGCCGATGAACACGTTGTCGTGCAGGACGGTGCGGTGGGCGAAGGCCTCCGAGCGCACGACGGTGTTGCTGCCGACCACGGTGAACTCGCGCAGCTCGGCACCCGCCTCGACCTTGGCGTAGTCGCCGATGTAGAGCGGGCCCTTGAGGACGGCCTCGGGGTGGACCTCGGCGCCCTCGCCGACCCACACGCCCGGGGAGACCTCGAAGCCGTCGATGTCCACGTCGACCTTGCCCGAGAGCACGTCGGCCTGGGCGCTGAGGTAGCTCTCGTGGGTGCCCACGTCCTCCCAGTAGCCGTCGGCGATGTAGCCGTAGAGCGGCTCGCCCTCCTCCAGCAGCTGGGGGAAGACGTCACCGGACCAGTCGACGACCTCGCCCTCGGCGACGCGTTCGAGGACCTCCGGCTCCATGATGTAGATGCCGGTGTTGACGGTGTCGGAGAAGACCTGGCCCCAGGTGGGCTTCTCCAGGAAGCGCTGGACGCGTCCCTGCTCGTCGACGATGATGATGCCGAACTCCAGCGGGTTCTCCACCCGCTTGAGTCCGATGGTGACCTTGGCGCCGCTCTCGCGGTGGAAGCGGACCATGTCGGTCAGGTCGATGTCGGTGAGCGCGTCACCGGAGATGACGATGAAGGGCTCGCCGCGCAGGTGCTCCTCTGCGTTCTTGACGCTGCCCGCGGTGCCGAGCGGGACCTCCTCGGCGACGTAGTGGAGCTTCATGCCCAGCTCCTCGCCGTCACCGAAGTAGTTGCGGATGAGGGTGGCCAGGAACTGCACGGTGACCACGGTCTCGGTGAAGCCGTGCTTGCGCAGCAGGCGCAGCACGTGCTCCATGATGGGCTTGTTGACCACCGGGAGGAGTGGTTTGGGCTGGTTGGCCGTCATGGGGCGCAGGCGGGTTCCCTCGCCGCCCGCCATCACGACGGCCTTCATCGGAGGTGTGGTGCCCTCCGGGGTGGTGTCTTCGGCCTGGCTCATCGCCGGTACCTCCGTACCGCTGGGCCGTCGGCGCGCACCGCGGAGGGGTGGTGCTCGGAGCGCGCGCCGTTGTGGGCGGCGGGACATGTTCTCATGCGGAGACGACACTCCCTTTCGATCCGACAGGACTCGTGGTGAGCCGGTCCGCGCGCGGATCAGGGACCGGTCCGCCCCTGGTCCGAGCGGCTCGGCCGGTCCGGACCCTCGGAGGCCGCGCCGGGGTCGCCGTCAGCGGTCGCCGGTGCGGCTGGATCGAGTCGGTCCTCGGCGTGACCGCGCACGGGGTCGCTGTCCCCGACGGCCCTGGGGCCGCCGGTGCGATCAGCGCTTTCGTCGCGGCGGGTCTGGGCGATCAGGCGCAGTCCCTGTACGGCGTAGAGCAGTCCGGCCCACCAGTACAGAGCAGTTCCCCAGAGCGCGAAGGCCCAACCTATAATTCTCGCCACATCTGCGGCAATCGAGGCGTAACCAGCGAGAAACAGCAGGGGGAACGAGTACAGCAGGCACAGCGTGGCGGCCTTCCCGGCGAAGTTGACCGGGAGGGGCCCGTAGCCGAAGTGGCGCAGGAGCGGCAGGGCTCCCAGGATGAGGACGTCGCGCAGCACGAGGATGCCCATGAGCCACCAGGGCACGATGCCGCGGATGACCAGGCCGAGCAGGGCGGCGAAGATGTAGAGCCGGTCCGCGAGGGGGTCGAGCACGGTGCCCAGGCGGGAGGTCTGGTTCCAGGCGCGGGCGATCTTGCCGTCGAGCCAGTCGCTGAGGCCCGCCAGTGCCAGCACGAGCAGGGCCCACCAGTCGGCCTGGGGCACCAGCACGAGCCACAGGAACAGGGGCACGCCCAGAAGCCGGAGCATGCTCAGTAGGTTGGGAACCGTCCAGACGCGGTCACTGACCGCCGGGCTGACCACATCGCCCCCCGCCGTGTGTCTGCCTTCTTGCGCGGATCGCCCCATGGCGCCAACGATAACGGGCGGGAGGGTCGTTTCCCGCCATCGTGGGTCCACCGGCCCCTGGTCGGAGGACGGCCGCACCCCGATCGTACCCTGTACGCTTTCCGGTTTCCCGGTCGGAAGCTCCATCTCCGTCCAACGTGAGGCGGTGCTGCGGGGTTCCCCGCCCCGGCCCCGGACGGGCCTCAGCGGGGGGCGAGGAGGGCGGCCAGGCGACGCAGGCGCTCCGGTCCGGTGGGCTCGGCGTCCTGGAGGGGGACCTCCACCGTCCCCAGGCGGGCGAAGCGCTCGCGGGTGGCGGCCAGGGCCTCGGCGGTGTCGGGTCCTGCGGCCTCCCCGGGCGGGATCTGGTTGACGACCACGGGGGCGAGCCGGAACCCGGCCCCGGTGAGCTGTTCGACGGCGCGGGCGGTCTCGGCCAGCACCATGCGGCGGGGCAGGGTCACCAGGCGCACCTGGGCGTCCCGGCGCAGGCGTTCGGCGGCGCGCTCCAGACGGTGGCGGCGGGCGTGCAGGCGCTCGGTGAGGGGATCGGCCTCCTCCTCCGAGCCGCCGACGACGTCGGCGAAGGCCTCGGCACGGCGGGCCCGCTCGCGCTGGCGGGCCAGGCCCACCACCCACGGGGTCAGGAGCGCGGGCAGGTTGAGCAGGCGCAGCAGGTGCCCGGTGGGGGCGCTGTCCACGACCAGGGCGTCCCAGCGCCGCCCCACCTCCTCCATGCGGTCCACCAGCAGGTCGGCCAGGGCGGACTCGGCCATGCCGGGACTGGCTCCCGCCTGCTCCAGGTGGCGGCGCACGGCGGGCATCACCTCGGGCGGGACGGCCCTCTCGGCATCCCGGGCCACCTGGGCGATCCGGCGGCGCACGGCGGTGTCGGCGTCGGGTTCGGCGGCCCACAGGTTCGGGGCGACCTGGACGGGTTCGTCCCCGAGCGGGACCTCCAGGGCGTCGCCCAGCGAGTGGGCGGGGTCGGTGGACACCACCAGCACCCGGTGCCCGGCGTCGGCCAGGGCCAGCGCGTGCGCGGCGGCCAGTGTGGTCTTGCCGACCCCTCCCTTGCCGCCGACGAAGGTGATCGGCGCGGCGGGACCGTCGTTCGCGGACTCGGTCAACAGCAGCCTCCGGGTGCTCCGAAGTCCCTGCGGCCCATCCTCTGGTGCCACTCGTGCAGGTCGGCGACCATGTACGGGACGAGGTCGAGGGTCTCGTAGGCGACGGGGTTGTCCACGCCCAGGCTCTCCAGCATGAGCAGGGCCCGCAGGGTGTCCTGCTGGGTGCGGGCCTCGCGTCGGCGCGCGTGCCCCCAGCGCGCCTCGAAGACCTGCTGGTGGAAGTCCTCGAAGCGGCGCCAGGCGGCGACGGCGCGGCGCCAGGCCCGCGGCGGGGGCCCGGCACCGCCCGGTCCGCTCACGGGGCCCAGCCCCGGGAGCGGCGGTTACCTGCCCTCACCCTCGTCCCTCCCGGAGGCGGTGCCGTCGGCGGCGGCGGCCTCCTCGGCCGCGGCCCCGGCGGCCGGCCGCGGGTTCCGCCACGCCTTGTACAGGGCGATGGCGGCCTCGGCCATCATCCACAGGGCCAGGAGCAGGATGACACCGTCCAGCGGCGCGAGCAGGAAGGTCTGCATCGCGTCGCCCGAGACCGCGAAGTCGCGGAGCTGGATGAGCAGCGCCCAGACGGTCATGACGACCAGGAACACCAGCGGGATGAGGATCATGACCGGGTTGCGGTGGCGCTTGGTGACCCACACCGCGATGACCGACAGGGCCAGGCCCGCGGTGAGCTGGTTGGTGGTGCCGAACAGCAGCCACAGGGTGCCCACCGCGAAGTTGCCCGGGACCATGGTCAGCGCGAAGGGGATGAGCACCGCGATGAGCGTGGCGACGGTGATGTTGCGTGCCAGGAAGGACATCGCCCGGTGCGGCGCGCTGCCGGAGGAGAAGCGCTCGGCGGCGATCGTGGCGATCTCCTGGATGATGTAGCGCTTGAGCCGGACCGCGGTGTCCAGGGTGGTGACGGCGAAGCTGACGATCACCAGGGCGCCGAAGACCAGGGCGGTGCTCTCGGGGACGCCGATGTTGGAGGCGAAGCCCGCCACACCCTGGACGAACATGCCCTGCGGGTTGGCGGAGGCGGCCTCCCAGTCGACGTAGAGGGTGCTCCAGTCGGTGCCGGAGTTGGCGGAGTAGACCATGACGCCCGCGGTGCAGGCCAGGATCGAGCACAGCGCCAGCGTGCCCTCGCCCAGGGAGCTCAGGTAGCCGACGTAGCGCGCGTCGGTCTCCTTGTCGATCTGCTTGGAGGTGGTCCCGGAGGCGACGAGGCTGTGGAAGCCCGAGACCGCGCCGCAGGCGATGGTGATGAACAGCAGCGGGAAGATCGGCGGGGAGCCCGCCGGGGTGTCGCGGAAGAGCGGCGCGGCGATCGTGTCCATGCCCACGGTCACGCCGACCATGATGACCAGCAGCGCCACGATCATCTGCTGCTGGTTGATGTAGTCGCGCGGCTGGAGCAGCAGCCACACCGGCAGGCGGGAGGCCACGAACGCGTAGACGAACACGACCACGATCCACAGCAGGTTCTCCGCGATCCCCGTGGCCTCGGCGACCGGCGCGAGGCTGATCGGCAGGAGCTGGCCCAGCGGGATGCAGGCGTAGACCAGGAGCAGCGCGACGACCGACGGGAGCAGCGCGGCGGTGCGGCGGCGGTAGACCACCTGGCCCACGGCGATGGCCAGCGGGATGGTGACCAGGGTGGGCAGCACCGACTCGGGCGTGCTCACGAACAGCCCGGAGATGACGATGGCGAACACCGCGTTCACCAGGGTCACCAGGAAGAAGATGATCAGCAGGAACAGGATGCGCGCCCGGGCCCCGATGACGTCGCCCGCCAGGGTGCCGATGCTGCGGCCCTTGCTGCGCAGCGAGACCACGATCGACCCGAAGTCGTGGGCACCCGACCCGAAGACGGTGCCCAGGACCACCCACAGCAGCGCCGGGCCCCAGCCCCAGAACACGCCGATCGCGGGGCCGACGATGGGTGCGGCGCCCGCCACGGAGATGAAGTGGTGCGCCAGGACGATGTGCTTGTTGGTGGGGACGTAGTCCACTCCGTCCCGGAGCGTGTGCGCGGGCGTGGCGAAGGACGGGTCCAGGGCGTAGACCCGCCTGGCCAGGTAGACCGAGTAGAAGCGGTACGCCAGCGCGAATATCGCCAGGGTGCCGAGCAGTACTGCTACAGCGGGCATGGGGGACTTCCTTCTCTCCGGTGTCCTGGCTGGGTGGGCGGGGCCTGCATGTGCTCTGTCCAGGCGGTTCGGGTACAGTCCCGAGAAATTAACATGAGTCACACATCACAGAAAAGGAAGTATGTGGAAGATTTCGCCCCGGTCTGGCGGCGTTCGGCCGTCGGCGAGCTGTCCTGGCTGACTCCCCGGGGACTGCCCGTGAGCGTCCCCGTGGTGCCGCTGCTGGACGGCGGGACACCGTGCGCGGCCCTTCCGCTGGCCCACCTGGACCTGGTGGACACGCTCGGCCCGCGCGCCGCGTTCAGCCTGACCGCGCCCGCGCCGGGGACGGACGCCGGACTGGTGGGGGTCGGGCCGGTGGAGGTGCGGCTGGACCCGCGGGGCCGCCTGTTCGGCCGCGACCTGGTGGAGCAGGAGGCGGCCAAGCACCCGCCGACCCGGTTGCGCGCGGGGAGCCTGATGGCGCGCAAGGAGAACTGGTGGTGGATGGCGCGCGCCCTGGTGACCCTGACCGGGGTGGACCGGGTGGAGGCGGTGCGCAGGCGCGACCGCGCGCTGGACGCCCTGCTGGTGCGGGAGTGGAGTGCGGATCCGGACGCTGGTGCGGGTGCGGACGCGGGCGGGAACACGGAGGCGGGCGCGGCCCGGGTTCCGGGCACGGACGTGCGCGTGGACGTGGTCACCGCCCGGGACTGGTCGGCCGGTCCGGGCGGGAGCGTGGAGCTGTGGTCGCGCGACGGCGGCGACCTGTCCGGCCGGGGCGGCCGGGCCCTGGTCATGGGGCACCAGGCCAGCCCCGACTTCGAGCGCTGGGAGCGGTGGACGCGCACCGGAACGCTGTCGGGCCAGGTCCTGGCGGTCACCGGCGCCGACGGCGGCCCCGACGCGGACCCGCGGCCCTTCCGCCTGCTGGAGCGGCTGCGCAACCACCGCGAGGTGGAACGCGCCTGCCGCGCGGGGATCCGGACCGCGGAGACCCGGCTGGGGCTCTGAGCGCCGCCCGCACGGCGGCCGGGGGCACGGAGGCGTTCCGGCGCGGAGCCGCCGCGCCGCGCGGCCCCGCCGCTCCCGGCTCACGGTTCCAGGATGCGCTCGGCCTCCCTCCAGCCCGAGAGCAGGGCGCCGTGCACGGTGGCCGTGTGCTCGGTCTCGGTCGCCTCTCCCCCGAAGAAGACCCGTTCGCCGATCGGTTCGCCCAGCGCCGTCCGGTCCCCGTCCCCCGACCCCACGGCCGTGTAGGAGAAGCTGCCCAGGGAGAACGGGTCGTCCATCCAGTGGGTGAGGTGGTGGCCGACCGGCTGGGGCACCTTGCGGAACAGGCCGCGCAGCGAGTCCACCGCGTGCTCGACCACCTCGGCCTCGTCCTTGCCCTCCAGGAACCGGGCCGCGTTGCCGCCGTTGCGGGAGACCAGGATCGGCGCGTCCATGACCCGCTGCCCCGCGTACCAGTGGAACCACGTCCCCTCCTCGGTACCCAGGTGCACGAGGACCTCGGCGTCTCCCCAGAAGACCTCCTCGAAGCGCAGGAACAGCTTCTCCAGGCGGCCGTTGCCCAGGCGTTCGACGGCGTCCCTCTTGTCCTGGGGCAGCGCCGGGTCGAAGTCGACCCGACCGGCCTTGAGCACGCCCAGGGGCAGGGTGACCAGGACCCGGTCGGCGGTCAGGGTCTCCTCCCCCCGCGGCGTGTCCACACGCACGCCCGCGCCGTCGTCGTCGTGGAAGACCGACAGCACCGTGTGCTCCAGGCGCACGTCCAGCCCCCGTGCCAGGTGGTCGGTGATCTGGGCCATGCCGTCCGGGAAGACGACGTCGTCGCCGCTGAACTCGTGCAGGGCCCCCACGGCGGTGAAGGCGACCTCCTCGGCGTCGGCGCCGTGGTCGCCCTCCACGAGGCGGTGCACGATCTCGTTGGCGTCGCGGGCCCTGGCCCGCACCAGGTTGGCGTCGTAGAGGGCCTGTTTGATGCCCTCCTCCATCGACTCCTGCGGCGTGGCCCCGACGTTGTCCCAGTACATGTGCTCGTGCAGGAGGTTGACGTCCTCCATGTTGCGGCGGTGGCGGTCGAAGAGCAGCCTGCGGCCCTTGGGGTCGTAGGCGGTCTCGGTGGAGCGGTTGAACACGGTCGTCCGGACGCCGATCTCGCGGACCAGCCGCGCGAGGGGGTTGTTCTCCTCTCCGCGCATCCAGGAGGCGCCCACGTCCAGCGTGGCCGTCGTCCCGCCCCACTCGCGCAGGGAGTGGATACGCCCGCCCGTGCGGTCGCGGGCCTCCACGACGGTGACGCGTTCGCCCTCCTCGGCGAGCCGGTCGGCGGCGGCCAGCCCGGCGATGCCCGCGCCCACCACGATGGTGTGCCCGCGCCCGGGTCCGGGCTCGCGCCCGCGCGGCGGGGCCGTCGTGGACGGCTCCTCCTCGCCCCCCTCGCCGATGGTCTCCTCGCTGACGTCCCCCGGTTCAGTCATGTACCTCCCCTTCCGTGTCGGCGCACGCCGGCGGTGCGCACAGGTCGTCCCCGGACCGTGTGTCCGGGGACGACTCCCGCCCCGTCCAGGCCCGGCCGGGCGGCCGGGTCAGGCGTTGGCGGGCGGCTCCCCCTCGTCGTCCTCCAGCTCGACCCGCTCGCGGCGGCGCTGGCCCTGGACGTGCTCCTCACGGCTCACGTCGCGCTTGCGGACGTGGACCTCCTCGACGGGGACCTGCTCCTTGGAGACGACCGGGCGCTCCTCGTAGAGCGTGAAGGTCTCCTCGCTCTCGCCCATCTCCCGGGGCTCACGCACCGCGGAGGGGTCGTCGATCGGGCGCCGCTCGACCTGGAGCTCGTCGTGGTGCAGCGGAACCGACTCGTCGAACTGCTCGGTCTCCACGTACTTGTGGATGCGGGCGTGTCCGGCCTCGCGCCGCTCCACACCGATGTCCACGCGCTCCTCCGAGCGCGTCACGGACACGTCGTCGCGCTCGTCCGACCTGGCGGTGTCCCCGGCCATACCGCCCGCGGCCCCCGCGTCCATGTCGGACCGGCCGGTGGTCTGCGGCCCCGGCCCCCGGCCCATGGCGGTCTCCTCGCCCCGCATCGGAGGGCCGCCGTGCTGCGCGTAGTACTGGCGGACGGTCTGCTCCTCCTCGGGGGAGATGTGCCGGTCGGCGTCGATGTGCGGGGCGTCCTTGACGACGGACTTGTCGTAGGGAACCCGGATGTCCTCCTCCGCCGGCTGGGAGCCCTGGAGCGGTACGAGGGTCTCGTGCCTGCCGAACAGGCCGGTGTTCACGGACACCCAGCTCGGCTGGTCCGTGTTGTCGTCCAGGTAGACCTGGTTGATCTTGCCGACGGTGTGGCCCTCCTGATCGAGGACGTGGTGCCCGATCAGGTCTGCGGGTGTGCGATCGCGTGCCACGATGTCCCCCTATGGTTCGCGCGGTCGAGGGGCGGGTGCCCCAACGCTGTCCGCCCACTGCCCTACCCGCCATGACCTGCGGCGACTAACGGCCCGCCCAAGCCGCTAACGAGTCCGGGGACAGTGTTGGCCCTCCCTTGCCCCTGGCGGCGGGGAATTGACGAACACGGGGGGTTTGGCCCGGCGGGGTCAAGCGTCCTTGGTGCCGCCGGTGGGCCCGGCTGGGCCGTCTCGGGGGGAGGGCCCGCGGAGGGGGCCTTCCGCCCGCGGGAGGAGCGCGCGGGAGGCGCCCCCGAAGGACCGATGGCGTGGGAGCCGGGCCGCGGAGGAGCGCCGCCCGGCCGGCCGGACACCGCGCCCCGCCGCCGGGCGGAGGGCCTGTCGGGAGCGTCCGGTAGAACGGGAACCCGTAGCCCCGAAGAACCCGTGTCCCCGCCGGAAAGGCCGCCCCATGAGCCACAGCCCCGGACGCCCCGAGGACCTGCCCCACCCCGAGGTCCTGTGGGCCCACGCGGGAGCGGTCGCCGCGCTGACGGCGGGGCTGGAGGACGACCCCGGGACCCTCTCCCCGGAGAACGGGATGCTGCGCTACCACGACGGCGGCAGCAGCGACTGGTACCTGGCCTGGTGCGGTGGTGACGGCCGGGCCGTGATCGTCGGCTACGACCGCGACACCAGCGACTCCACCCACAGCGACAAGCGCCCGGTGGACCTGTTCGCCGAGGCGCCCGACTGGCTGCCCTGGGAGTGGGTCGCCTCCCACGAGGCGCGCACGAACGTCGGGTTCGCCTACTGGTGGGACGGGCGGGCGTGGGCGCGCGGCCCCTACCCCGACGACTGGGAGGGCGACGGACTGCGCCTGGACCGGTACGCGTCGGCGGAGGCGGCCGTGGACGCGGTCGTCGGGCTGGTCTTCGAGGGGTTCGCTCCCGAGAACGAGCACGGGGAGGCGCTGCTACCGGAGCCGGGCACCGCCCTCATGCGGCGCGCGCGGGAGGGCACGGTGGACGCGGACTCGCTCGCGGCGGTGCTGAGCCTCCTCGACACCCAGTACACGGACAAGGACGACGAGTACGAGGCCCCCGCGTGGGACGCCGGGGCCGCGCTGGCGGCGGCCGAGCGGCTCGGCCTGGTCCCGGGGGCGCCCCGCCCCTTCCTCCCCCTCGGCGGGGCCCGGCCCGGGCGCCCCGCGCACCCGGTCATCAGTGAGAGGACGCGGTCGCTGCTGCTGTGGGACGCGCTCCGCCGGGAGCCGGAGCGGGACCGGCCCCCGGTCCCCGAGACCGGCGAGCTGCGCCGGGTCCTGGAACGGGTACGCGCGCTGGGCCTGGCCGAGGGCGGCGAGGCCGTCGTGGAGTACACCTTCGCGGGGGAGCGGAGGATCCTCGACGCGTCCGGCGGGGAGTTCGTGGACTACGACACGGACCTGATGGACGGCCTCGACGCCCTGCGCGCGGCCGAGGACGTCCAGGGGCGCGGCCGATGGCTGTACCTGCGGCTGGCCGTGTCGGAGGAGGGGTACGGCGCCCGGCGCCGCTACGACCGCTGGCCGGAGGAGGCTCCCGGGTCCCTCGACGGGTACCTGCCGGAGGCCCCGTACCGGCTCAACGGGGAGGGCGCCCTGCGGTCGCCGGAGTGGCGTCCCGCGTGGGCGGAGCTGCTGGAGGAGGAGGCCCTCGTACGTCCGCCCGCCCCGGCGCCCTCCCCACGGCCGAGCCGTCCGGTCGCCCTCCTGGACGAGGAGGGGCGGCGCGCCCTGCTCGGGAGGATCGCGGGGTTCCTGCCGCGGCCGGAGGGCTGGCGGGAGGCCGTGCTGGACGCCCGGTTCCTGGTGGGCTACGAGCGGTTGCGGGTGAGGGTGGTCCTGGCGGACGGAACGGTGCGCGAGGGGCGCGGGCACTACCGGCTCCCCGACCTGGTGCGGACCCTGCGGGAGGGCATGTACCGACCGGACCGGGGCACCTGGTTCGGCCTCCGGTACACCGTGGACCGGGACGGAGGCCGGCTGGAGGCCGACCACGACTCCGAGCCCGCCTTCGACATGGCCCCGCTGGACTTCGACTACGCCCTGGACCAGGCGTACTACCCGCGTGCGCGGGAGCACGTCCCCGCGTGGCTGGCGGAGCGCCTGGCCGCCGCGCGCGGCTGAGCACCGGACGGGTCCGGTCCGCTCCGGGGATGGGCGACGCCGGGGCCCCAGGGGGTCGGGCCCCGGCGTCGCGCGTGGTCAGGCCGTGATCAGTTGCTCAGACCGCGGTCAGCAGGTCTGGTCGCTGCTGTTCTGGAAGGTGACGTTGCGGACGGTCAGGTTGACCGAGCACGGGTTCTCCACGAGCGAGGTGTTGGCCAGGGTCAGGTTCTGGAACGTGATGTTCGAGGTGTTGGCGAACTCCGACCGGGCCGCGATCCGGACGCTGCCGGGGCCCGCGATCGTGCCCCCGGAGATGGTGACGTTGTGGCAGTTCTCGACCAGCACCGCGTTGTTGCCGGTCTGGGCGATGTCCACGCGGTCGATGACCGCGCCGCCGCTCTCGGAGACGCAGAAGATCCCCCGGCCGCCGCCGCGGGCGCGGACCTCCCCGACCCGGATGTTGGTGGGGTAGGCGCTGCCGACGCGCCCGTTGCGGTTGGCCATGCGGAAGGCCGCGTAACCGGTTCCGGTTCCGGCCCCCTCGGCGTCCACCAGGCCGACCGTGGCGTTGACGGTGTCGTTGAGCAGCAGGCCGGAGTAGGCGGTGTCGCGGGCGGTGACGGTGCCGATGGTCAGCCCGTCCACGCCGTAGGTCTCCACGCCGTGGTTGCCGGTACCGGACACGTACACGTCGTCGATGCTGATGTCGCGGGCCTCGCGGACCGCGTTGTTGTCACGGCTGTCGATGCGCATGCCCAGCCCGCCGGACAGGCGCAGGTCGATCTGACCGAAGTGCACGTTCTGCGAGGTGCGGACGTAGACGCCGAAGTACGGGGAGCCGGTGACCGTCAGGTGCGGCACGGAGACGTTCTCGGCGTGCCTGACGCGCACGGCGGCGTTGCTGCCGGTCGCCGATCCGGTGACGTTGATTGTGCCGCAGACCTCCAGCGAGGTGTGGCTGGGCAGGTCGAGCGAGGTGTTGCCCGGCATGGAACCGGATCCGCGCACCACGACGCTCTCCTGCGAGGTGCGGCCGGAGCTGAGGCTGCCCACGGCCGCGCGCATGGCCGCGAGCATGTCGCCGCCGGTGTAGACGGTGCTGCCGCCGTTGCGGGCGGTCCAGGTGGAGCCGTTCTGGACGGCCTCGGCGTCGTGGGAACCGCTGCCGCACTCGCCGTCGCCCCCGCCGCCGGCGCCGTCCACGCGGACCAGGTCCCAGACCTGGTTGGCGCCGCCGAGGGAGTCGTACTGCGACAGGCGGTCGCCCGGGGTGGTGCTCCACTCCCAGACCTCCAGGGCCTTGCCGCTGAGGCGGTTGATCAGCTGGACGCCGCCGCCGGTGTCGACCGGGCGCCACTGCTGGTTGGCGCCGCCGAGGTCGGTGAACTGGCGGATCTCGGCGCCGTTGGCGGTGGAGTGCTCCCAGACGTCGACGGCCTTGCCGCTGTTGCGGTTGACGATGCGGTAGTAGCCGTCACCGGCGGAGACGAAGCGGAACTGCTGCCAGGGGCGGTCGGTGCGCTCCCACTGGATGATCCGTGCGCCGTCCTGGGTTCCGGCGCTCTCGACGTCGGCGACCAGGCCGCTGTGCTGGTTGCGCAGGACGTAGTAGGCACCGGTGTCGATGTCGGCGGCCAGGGCGGGGGCGACGGCGGCGGCGGAGAGGCCGCTCGTGCAGAGCACGACGGCCAGGGCGGAGTACAGGAACCGCCGCAGGCGCGGGAGGGGTCCGCGGGACGGCGGGGAGGACGGCGGCGCGGTTCGGGCCGCGCCGGGGGAAACCGGGGGGTTGATGGGCACTGCTGCTCCTCTGTGCGAACTCCGGACGGCGGTGTCCGGAAGGAGTGGGGGGTTAGGGAGCGCTCCCATGCTCACGGAAGCTAACACGAAAAACGTTTTTACGGTAGCCGTGCGACTACGGTCTGGAAGGAACGGGGTTCCGGAGGTGGAGGGCGGGACCGGCCGTGGCATCGTCGCGGAGTGTCGGCCAGCGGACGAGGCCGTGCCGCGTGAACGGCCGGGAAGCGTGCGTGCCGGCGCTCCTCCGAGGAGTAAGGCGCCGGCTGGGAAAACCGTTCGCACTGCCGGGAGGGTCCGGAGCGGCGAACGCCGGGATCGCCCGGATCGAGTTCCAGCGTCCGGAACTGTATCCGGGGCGCGTCCGTGAGGTCTTCGGTTCCTGGGCCCGGTTCGTACAAGATCCGTACCGGCGGCTGCGGGACCACGAACAGGAGGTCCGCGGGGTGCGCCGGGTCGTTGTAACGACCTCCGGGAAACGCGGGGCCTGTTGGACGCGGTGGCGTACCGGAGGCCCTCCACCGGGCCCGCGAGCTGCGCGCTCTCCTCCACGAACTCGACGTCCTGTACGGAGAGCGCCCGCCAGTGGGTGCTGGGTGCGGACTGGCCGGAAACGTCGCTGGTGTGGCGCAAGGGCCTTGACCTGCGGTGATCTTGTACTTATAGCGAGGTTGGAGCGTCCAACCTCGCTATAAGTACAAGATCGCGGTGAAGAGGGGCGCGGCCGCTGGGAGAGGGTGCACGCGGATCGAACGCATTGGCGGACGTCCTGAGGTCGGCGAGGAGGCCGGGTACTACGAAGCCCCGGAAGCAGTGGTGCTTTCGGGGCTCGACGTTGCACACCGGCCGCATGCGACTGGTCTGCGCCGACACCCCCGAGGAACTGCTCCGCGCGGTCACCCCCGTCGCAGGAGCACCGGGCACCTCACCCTTCCGTGGGTTCCACCGGGACCCCTGACCCTCAGGGGCGCCGCGACCGGTGACCGGTCGCGGCGCCCCGCCCGCCATACCGCTGAGCAGGAAAGGAGGAGCGGCCATGGGCCCCGCAGGGCCGTATGCGCTCGTGGCCGACGAGAACCCGGGGACGGGAGTGGAACGGGTGCGGAGAAGGGATCGGGACCGCGCGGACCGGAAACGGCCAGAATCCCTGTGGCGCAAGGCTCGCGTGCTAGTTTCGGCGTCCCCTGAAGGCCCCTCTCCAAGCCTGAACGGAGATCCATGGAACTGGAACTGCTCGCCAAGGACCCCGCGTCCGGAGGCAAGGGCTGCCCCTCGGTCTACCTCAGCGACACCGGAGAGTTCGTCGTCCAGGGCCCCGCCCTGGCGCCGGAGGACTGGGCGAAGGTCGAGAACCCCCTGCCCGGGGAGACCGCGGTCCGTATCTCCCCCGAGGTCGTTCTCGCCGCCGTCGAGCGCCACCGCCAGAGACAGGTCTGATCGTCTGCGGCAAAGGGTCCCGGAAGGCGTCAGCAGGAGTTGTCCTGGCTGTTGTCCCAGGTGATCTCGCGAACGACGGTGTCCACGGCGCACGGGCTCTCGTTGAGCGCCGTGGCGGTCAGGGTGAGGCCCTCGAACGTGACACCCGATGTGTTGGCGAACTCGGTGCGGGCGGCGATGCGGACGTCGCCGGGGCCCGCGATCGTGCCCCCGGAGATGGTGACGTTGTGGCAGTTCTCGACCAGCACCGCGTTGTTGCCGGTCTGGGCGATGTCCACCCGCTCGATCACCGCGCCGCCGCTCTCCGAGACGCAGAAGACCCCCGGCCGCCGCCGCGGGCCCGCACCTCGCCCACCCGGATGTTGACCGGGTAGTCCTCGCCCACCCGCCCGTTGCGGTTGGCCATGCGGAAGGCCGCGTAGCCGGTTCCGGTTCCGGCCCCCTCGGCGTCCACCAGGTCCACCGTGGCGTTGACGGTGTCGTTGAGCAGCAGACCGGAGTTACCGGTGTCGCGGGCGGTGACGGTGCCGATGGTCAGCCCGTCCACGCCGTAGGTCTCCACGCCGTGGCCGCTGGTACCGGACACGTACACGTCGTCGATGCTGATGTCGCGCGCCCCGCGCACGGAGTCGTCGTCGCGGCTGTCGATGCGCATGCCCAGGCCGCGGGACAGGCGCAGGTCGATCTGGCCCAGGTGCACGTTCTGCGAGGTGCGCACGTACACCCCGAAGTAGGGGGTGCCCGTCACCGACAGGTGGGGCACGGACAGGGGCCCTTGTGAACGCTCACAAGGGCCCTCGAGGTCTGGCAAGTTAGCATGCGGCGCTGTTCCCCGCGTTGGGGGGTTACCCGCCGGTAGGGCCAGCGGTCCCGGGCCGGACGCGGCCCGAGGCGCCGGGGGCAGGCGCCGTCATCGCGCGCCTCCCCGCCGCCGGGCGTGCGCGAGGGCCGAGGGCGTGCCCCGGCCGACGATCGCCGGGGCCTCGTGGACCAGTCCGTCGTCGGTGACCGCCTCGACCATGAACAGCGCGAAGTCGGTCCGCCGGGTGAGGTTGCTGGCCAGCACCGGGTCCCCGACGTACCTGCTCCACACCGGAAGTCCCTGGCTCTCCCCCTCCTCCAGGTCGCTGCCGCGCACGACCGTCCACCGGGTCTCGCTGTGGAAGATCCTGCGGCACGCCTCCACCTGGTCGTCGACGTCGACGGCGCGGACCAGCCGCGCCAGCACGGTCATGATCCGGACGGTGGCGAGGAACCGGCGCGAGTACACGTCCCGGCCGTCGCGGGCGACGTGCCAGCCGCAGGAGAACACCAGCCGCGCGCCCTTGGGCGCCAGGTCGAGCACCGCCTGGGCCGTTCCGGACGAGTACCCGCGGACCCCCCACGGGACCAGGACCGTGAGCACCGCGTCGCATCCGGCGACCGCGCGGGCGATGACCTCCCGGTCGTCCGTGGGCCCCGGGACGACGGTGATGCGGTCCCCGAAACCGGCCAGCTTGCCGACGCTCTTGGCCCGGCACACGCCCACGACCTCGTAGTCGCGGTCCAGGGCGTGCTGGACCATGTACCGCCCCAGCTTGCCCGAGGCCCCGACGACGCAGACCCTCAGCCTGCGTCCGCTCTCTCCCCGCTCGGTGTCCATGCCCGTCCCCTTCCGATCGTCCGTCGAACGCCCCGAGGACCGGCACGGCCGCGAACCTCTTCCCTTACACCTGTAAGGCTGTGTTTGGAGGCTAGCCTTACACATGTAAGGCCGTCAAGGAGAGACGGCGGAGCACCGACGTAGTTCACGGAGATTCCACGTGGCACCGACCCCCGAACGGCAGCGCCCGCCCCTGAGCCGGGAACGCATCTTCCAGGCGGCCGCGAGCGTGGCCGACGAGCGCGGCGTGGCCTCGGTGAGTATGCGCAAGGTGGCCGAGCACCTGGGCGTCGAGGCGATGTCGCTGTACCACCACGTGGCCAACAAGGACGAGGTCCTGGACGGGGTCGTCGACCTGGTCTTCGGCGAGATCGAACTGCCGGACGGCGCGCAGGACTGGCGCGGCGCCATGCGCGTGCGGGCGCTGTCCGCCCGGGCGGCGCTCTCGCGGCACACCTGGGCGCTGGGGCTGATGGACTCGCGGCGCAACCCGGGTCCGGCGACGCTGCGCCACCACGACCGGGTGATCGGGTGCCTGCGCCGGGCGGGGTTCCCGATCGCGATGGCGGCCCAGGCGTTCTCGACCCTGGACAGCTACGTCTACGGGTTCGTGCTCCAGGAGTCGAGCCTGCCCTTCGAAACGACCGAGGAGCTGGACGACGTGGCCAACACGATCCGCCAGGGGATGCCCGCCGACCAGTACCCCCATCTGACCGAGATGATGACCGACCACGCCCTGCGCCCGGGCTACTCCTACGCCAACGAGTTCGAGCTCGGCCTGGACCTGATCCTCGACGGCCTGGAGAGGGCCCTCGCCGCGCCGGGCGGCGGCGCCGTCCGACCGGAGTGAGGCCCGCGCGGAACCGGGCGGCCACGACGGCCCCCGTGCCCGGCGGGCGGAGGCAGTGCCCGGGCCGTCTGACGGCCGAGGCGCCCGCCCCCGCGGGCGGGGCTCACCCCTCGACGTGGGCCGCGAGGTTGGCCAGGGACGAGGCGAGGGCCTGCTCGTGGACGGCCTGGTCGATGCCCCGGGGCACGTCGGTGGCCTCGACGGCGACCAGGGTGCCCTCCGGCCCCTCGGTGAGGGTCCAGGTCATCGTCATCGTTCCGGCGAAGCCGGGGTCCGGGGATGCGAAGCCGATCCGCTGCACGACCCGCTTCCCGGACAGCAGCTCGGCGAAGACGACCTCGGTGACGTCCTCCGTCCGCGAGGTCTTGCCCCGCCCCGCCCCCGGATCGAGGTAGGTGAGCACCATCCGGTACCCGCCTCCGGGCCGCGCGTCGAAGCGGTCGATCCGGCCGGTCATACCCTCCGGAGGCAGCCAGGCCGCGAGGGCGTCCGGGTCGGTCATCGCCGTGTAGACCGCCGCCGCGGACGCCCGGACGGTCCTGATCGCGCGGTCGACTCGTCGGGGTGTCCCGGCCATGGCCGCTCCTCTTCGAATCCGCGCCTTCGTGCACGGGCAATCTAGCCGCCACCGCTGACAGACGGCGTGCGCCCCGACCGGACAGGTGTCACCCGCGTGATCTTGTACTTATAGCGAGGTTCGGTGCCCCAGACTCGCTATAAGTACAAGATCACCGCAGGTCAGAACACTCACGTCACATCAGCAACTTTTTCGACCGGGGAACAGCTGTCAGCTGACACGGAGCGCGCCCTCAGAGGGGTCGGCGGCCCTGGACCGAGTAGATCGCGCAGGAGCAGGCCCGGAAGGACGGGTCGGCCAGGAGCGCGCGCACCTCGGCGAGCCGCTCGTCGGTCATCCCCTCGCGCACGAACGCGTCGCGCAGGTGGCGGGTGTGGTGCGCGATCAGCTGCACGCCCGGTGAACCGGCCTCCCACAGCTCCAGGCGGGGCCGGGGGTCGACGTCGACCAGGCCCGCCCGGCGCATCGCCTCGGCGGCGTTGCGCCCCCAGGCCGGGTCGGCCCCGGCGCGGATCATCAGCCTGGTCTTGGCCTCCTGGAACTCCTCGTAGAGCTTCTGGGAGGCGGCGTCGGGCATGAGCAGCGCCGGGCCGTAGGTGATGTCGAACTCGTCGAGCTGGAGCACCCCGCCGGGTTTGAGGGCGCGCACCAGGCGGTCCAGGACCGCGATCCGCTCCGGCAGGTGCAGCAGCACCAGCCGGGAGTGGATGAGGTCGAAGGCGGCCTCGGGCAGCGGGTCGCGGACCACGTCGTGGCGGACGACCTCCAGGCCCTCGGTGTCGGGGATGCGCTCGGGCTTGATGTCGGTGGCCAGCACGCTCCCGCCCGGGGCGACCCGGTCGGCCAGCCAGAGCGCGACGCTGCCGCCCCCGGCTCCCACCTCCAGGCAGTTCCACCCCGGCCCGACCCCGGTCCGCTCCAGGCGCTCGGTGGTCATCGGGTCGTAGGCGGCGGCCAGGAAGCGGTGCTGGTCGAAGGCGTGCTCGCTGTGGTTGTCGAAGACGTAGCGCTGTTCCCCGGCGGCGGTGTCGGTCACCGGCTCCTCCTTCGGTGTCGGGTCGGTCGGTCGGATCGTCGGGGCCGGTCGGGCCGGCGCGGCCTGCGGACGGTGCGCGCCGACGGCCTCGGCCGCGACGCGGGTCAGGGTGGCCGTGCACACCTTCCCCGTCGGGCCGAGCGGGAGTTCGGGCAGGACGAGGACGTGTTCGGGCAGTGCGCGGGTGTCCAGGCCGCGCTCCTCGCGCAGGAAGGCGATCAGCTCCCGGGGGGAGGGCACGGCGGCTCCCGGGGCGGGGACCACACAGGCGCACAGGCGCTCGCCCAGGTCGGGGTCGGGGACGGGGACGCAGTGGGCCTCCGCGAGGGCGGGGTGGGCGCCGAGTTCGCGCTCCACCTCGGCCGGGAAGATGTTGACGCCGCCCCGGATCACCGTCCGGCGCAGGCGGTCCACCACCCGCAGCGCGCCGTCGGGGTCCAGCCGGCCCAGGTCGCCGGTGCGCACCCACCCGCCCGGGGCCCGCCGCTCGGCGTCCAGCTCGGGCGCGGCGACGCGGCACAGCGGCGTCATCGGCCCCAGGGCCCAGATCTCACCGGTCTCCCCCCGCCGGACCGGGAGCCCCCGCGGGTCGCGGATGCTCACCTCGGCGACGTCGGGGGCGGGGTGCCCGGCCAGGCCCGGCTCCCAGGCCCCGGGGCTGCGGCCGGTGTGGCAGTTGACCCCGTCGGTGGAGCCGTAGACGTTGACCACGGGCCGGCCGAAGCGGGCGGCGCAGGCGTCGCGGACCTCGCGGTGCAGCGGGGCCCCGCTGGCCACCACCGCGCGCAGGGACGAGGTGTCGGCCCTCTCGGGCAGCGCGGCGATCCGCCGCAGCATGGTGGGCACCCCGATCAGGTGGGTGGGGCGGTGCCGCTCGATCGCGCGCAGCGCGGCGGCCGGGTCGAAGCGGGGCAGGACCACCAGTGTCGCGCCGAGCCGGGCCAGGGTCACCGGCACCCCGCAGGAGCCGAAGGAGGAGGCCAGCGAGACCAGGACCAGGTTGCGCATGGGACCGGGTCCGGTGTGCAGCGCCGCCACGTAGTTGCCCCGGCCGCCCGCCATGGCGTTGTGGCTGTAGGCGACCATGCCGGGTTCCCCCTCCGAGCCGGAGGAGACCAGGACGCGGGCCGGGGACTCGGGGTCGGGCCGCGCGGGACGCCAGTCCCGGACCGCCCCGGCGTCGGGCCGGTCCAGGCTGCGCGTCCCGGGCCGGGCCGGGCCGAACGTCCACACCCGGCGCAGGTGGGGCAGGTCCGTCCGGCGGATCCGCTCGGCCCGCTCCGGGGTGGTGACCAGGTCGGAGGCCCGGGAGCGGACCAGCAGGCCGCGCACGTCGGACGGGGAGCGGCCGTCGGGGACGGGCAGCGCGACCGCGCCGACGGCGGCGACGGCGAGTTCGGCCGCGGCGGCGTCGCGTCCGTTGGGCAGCAGGACGGCGACGACGTCGCGCTCCCCCGTTCCCCCGGCGGCCAGCGCGGCGGCCGCGCGGCGCACCGCGGCGTCCAGCCCGGCGTAGTCGAGCGTGCCGCGGTCGTCGACGACGGCGTCGCGTCCGGGGTGCGCGAGCGCGTGCTCACGGAAGAGGGCGTACAGGTCCCGCCCCGGGCACCAGCCGCGCGCGGTCCACCGCGCGCGCAGGTCGGCCGGGACGAGGTCGGACAGCACCAGTCCGTTGGACGAGGTCCAGGTCATCGGTTCTCCGCGAGTGTGTGGGCGGCCCGGGTGGGGCGGGAGGCGCGGGCGTTCCGGACGGGCGTCCTCACCGGGGCCGCCCCAGGAGCTCCGCGGCGCGCGGTGCGCCGACGGCGGGCGCGAAACCCCACGGGGCCCGGACGCAGGACGCGCCGCCGACCGTGTCGAAGGCCGCCGCGAACGCCGGTGCGGCGGCCATCGCCGCCAGGTCCCGCACCGGGGCGGGGCCGCCCCGCCCCCCGGGGGCGGTGCCGCGTCCGGCGCTGCGCAGCAGCCGGGCCGCGTCCGACAGGGCGGTCCGGGCACGGACTCCGGTGCCGGTGCGGGCGCGCAGCAGCAGCGCGGCCAGCGCCCCCTCGGCGGCCAGGAGCCCGCCGAGCACGTCGGTGAGGGTGAGCAGGGACGGCGCGGGCTCCTGGCCGGGCCCGGCCAGGAGCCCGGCCACCCCGCCGTGCGCCTGGACCAGGTAGTCGGTGGCCAGCGCGCCGGGTTCGGGGGGTTGGCCGCCCCACCCGTCGGCGTGCACGTGGACCAGGGCGGGGGCGTGGTCGGCGAGGTCGTCGGGGCCCAGGCCGAACCCCTCGGCGCGGCCGGGCGGCCAGTTGTAGAGCAGGACGTCGGCCGTGGCGGCCAGGTCACGGGCGGTCTCGCGCCCGGCGGCGGTCTTGAGGTCGGCCTCGACCGCGCCCTTGCCCCGGTTGAGGGCGAGGAACCGGGCGGAGCACTCCCCCGCCATCGGCGCCACCCCGCGCATGGGGTCGCCGCCCGGGGGTTCGACCCGCACCACCTCGGCGCCGAGCATGGCGAGCAGCAGTCCGGCGAGCGGTCCCTGCACGCGGTTGGTGGCCTCCACCACCCGCACCCCGGCCAGGGGCGCGGTGGAGCCGGGACCGAGCGGGACCGGCCCGGGGATCGGAACGCCGGCGCCGCCCTGCGCGCGCAGCCGCCACTCCGAGGCCGGAGCGGGCTCCGCGGCGTCCCGGAGGCCGCGGACCAGGGCGAGGCTCATGCCCGCGCGCGCAGCCGCCAGGCGCACCCGGGCCAGGTCCACGGCGGCGGTCGCGGCGGGCAGCTCGGACGGCAGGGGGCACACCGCGGTGGCGAAGCGCCGCTGGAAGGGCGGCCACCCGGCGGCGACCGCGGCCGGGGCGGCGCCCAGGTCGGTCCAGAAGCGCAGCCACACCTCGGCGTCCAGGGTCTCGATCTCGAAGCGGGCCCCGTCGGCGGAACGGAACGGCGGGGCGGCCTGCGCGGCGGACGCGCCGCCACCACCGGCGCCCGCACCGGACCCGGAGGGCTCCGCACCGCCCGCCGGGGCCTCCCGGCCCGGTGCGGTGGCCGCGGCGACGTAGGGTCCCGCCGCGAGCAGCGCGGCCTGGGCCGCGGAGACCGACGCCGACAGCGCCGGTCCGCCGCGCGCCAGGGCCAGCGCGCCGGCCGCCACCGCCTGCGCGGCCAGCACCCCCGCGCACACCGACGCGTAGTCCACACCGAGGAACCGTGGCAGCCCGCGGGCCCGTCCGTGCAGGTACGCCAGACCGCAGGCGGCCTGGACGTCGCGTTCCCCCGCCAGGGGCGCCGCGACCGGTCCGGACCAGCCGATGGCGCAGCCGACCGGCACCGGCAACGCGCCCGGACCCCGCCCGGCCGGGTCCCCCGCGCCGGGGCCGTCGCCGCTCCGGCCCCACCCGCCGGGAACGGCCACCAGTCCGATCCACCCGGCCGGAGCCTCCGGGGGCGGGGGGCCGTCCGACCGGGAGACCGCGCAGCCCAGCGCCTCCAGCCGCGCCGCCGCGATCCGCAGCGCGACCGAGTCGCCCACCGCCCGCGCGGCGGCCCCGGCCAGCGGGAGCACGGCCGCGTCCGCCGGCGCCGCGGTCACGTCCACCGCCCCGTCCCGCAGGTGTCGGGGCGCAGGCCCAAGCGGTCGCGCAGCACGGAGCGGCGGACCTTGCCGGTACCGGTGCGCGGCAGCTCGTCCCAGGTCACCGTCACCGGGTCGGCGAGCTCGGGCAGGTCGGCGACGGCACCGCGCCAGGCCACGATGTCCAGCCCCCCGCTCTCGGTGGCCACCACCGGTACCGGGGGGCCGTCGGGAACGCTCAGGACGACGCACTCCAGCACCTCGGGCAGGCGGTCGTCCACGACGTCCTCCACCTCCAGGCAACCGCCCTCGCGCAGGGCGTCCACCTCGCGGTCCACCAGCCGCAGGCCGCCGGTGCGGGTGAGGACACCGATGTCGCCGGTGTTCCACCACTCCCCCACCAGCTTGGACCGCCACCGGCCCTCCTCGCCGACGTAGCCCAGGCACAGGGCCTCGGTGCGGCAGAAGATCAGTCCGGGCGTACCGGTCGGGACGGGGCGCATGGTGCGCGGGTCGACCGCGCGCAGTTTGGTGCGGGTGGGTATCGGGCGGCCCAGGTGTCGGGTGGTCGGGTGGCGCTCGTTCTCCGCGGCCAGCGCCCGCCGGGTGAGGAACCGGAAGGTCAGCGGCCCGGTCTCGCTCTGGCCCCAGCCCTGCATCCACACCGGGCGCCGGTGGCCGGTGGCGCCCAGGAAGGCGCGCACGGTCGGCGGGTGCACGGCGTCGAAGGTGCTGACGTAGAGCCGCACCCGGTCGAACGGCGTGCCCTCCCGCTCCGCCCGGCCCCGCCAGCGCGCGAAGACCGCGGGGGCGGCCTCCAGGGTGGTGGGGCGGTGCCGCTCCAGCAGCGGCCCGGCCTCGGCCCAGTCGGCGCCGGTGACCACGGACAGCGCGCCCGGGGACAGCCACAGCACGCTGGCGGTCCAGGCGAGCGCGCGCCCGTGCGCGAAGGAGTACGCGCCGGTCACCGTGTCACCGGGGCGGCTGCCCAGCACGGGCCAGCGGTGCGCCTCGAACCCGGCCAGGCGGCGCATGATCGTGCGGGTGGAGTGCGGGACCAGCTTGGGCACGCCCGTGGTGCCGGAGGTGTGCATGATCGCCAGGGGCGCGTCCAGGTGCGGCCTGCGGGGCGGCGGGGCGTCGGTGCCCCGCACGTCGTCCAGACGCAGGACGCTCCCGGCCGGACCCCCTCCCCCGACGGGAGCCCTGTCACCGACCGGAGCCCCGTTCCCGGCCGGACCCGCGTCCCGCACCGGACCGTCGATGACCAGGGTGCGGGCCGCGTGCACGGCGGGATCGGCCCCCGCCTCACGGGACGCGGCGAGCAGGGCGGCGTCGGTGACCAGCAGCGCCGGGTCCAGCCGCTTGAGCAGGACCTCCAGCGCGTCCGGCTCCAGGTGCGCCGACAGGGAGGCGGGCACCGCGCCCAGCCGGGCCGCGGCGCAGTTGAGCAGTACGTAGTCCCAGTGGTTGCGCTTGGCGATCGCGACGCGGTCGCCGGGCCGAACACCGGCCGCGGCGAGCCATCCGGCCGCCTCGCGCACCAGTTCGGCCACCCGGGGCACGTCCAGCTCGGTGCCCAGGCCGGGGGCGAGGTCCAGTGGTCTGCTCAGGTGCACGGCGGTCGCGGAGCCGCGCGCGGCCAGGTCGTCGAAGAGGGTGCCCAGGTGGATGGGCTTGGTGAACGGCGTCATCGGTGTCGGTCCTCACTGGAGGTGGGAACGGGGGCCGCGGCCGTCGGGGCGAGGAAGGCCAGGACCCGCGCGGCGGCCGTGGCCGCGGAGGAGACCGCGCCCTCGCTGCACGGGCGCAGCGCGATCCAGTCCCCGGCGTAGTCCACGGCGGCGGGCGGGCGGACGGCGAAGGCGGCGCGCTCCCGCAGCGCGCGCGGCCCCGGGGCGGGCAGTCCGTGGCGGAAGCGGTGCACCCGGACCGCCTCGACCCGCCGGGACAGGCCGGGCAGCAGGTGTTCGGCGCGGGCGGTGAGCCGGTCGGCCACCAGCTCGTCGGGGGCGTCGAGGAGCTCGGCGGCGCCGCGCGGCGAGGCGACCAGCGAGACCAGGCCCCGCCCGGGCGGTACCCGGCCCGGGTGCTTGTTGTGGTCGGCGGTGACCACGTTGAGCAGCGGGTCCTCCGGGGCGGGCACCAGGGTGGCGAAGCCCCCGCGAGCGCCGGCCGGTTCCATCGGGCGGTCCAGGACCAGGGAGAGGCGGAGCATGGGCGCGTACTCGCAGGCCTCCAGGTAGGCGCGCTCGACGCCGGACGCGCCGGGGTGGAGCCCGGCCGCGATCGGGGCGGGCACGGCCAGCACGGCCGCGCGGGCGGTGACCGTGCCCGCCGGGGAGTCCAGCCTGACCCCGTCGGGGCCCGCGGACACGCCGGTCACGGGATGGCCGGTGGCCACGTCCAGCCGGTCGGCCAGGGCCCGCGCGAGGGTGTCCATGCCGTCGCGGTAGGTGCGCCAGCGGGCACTGCTGCCCGCGGAGACCAGGTGCGCGGCGAAGGGCGCGGCGGCCGTGTGCTCGGGATCCCAGCCGAAGAACCCCGCGGCCAGGGCGCCGAGCAGCCGGTGGCGCAGCTCGGGGTGGTAGGGGCCGAGCAGTTCGGCGAGGGTGCGCGCGCCCAGCGGGGAGCGCTCGGGGTGTTCGGGGTCCAGGTCGAGGCGGGCCAGCCGGAGCTGCAGCCGCAGCAGGTCGGCCCTCGCTCGCGGGGACAGCCCCGCGCCCGTGAGCAGGCCCAGGGGGCGGCCCACGTGCGGTCGGGCCCGGCCCCCGCGCCACGACGCCAGGGCGCCGCGGATGCGGGGCACCGCGCCCCGGTCGGCGTCCAGGCCGACCTCGCGGATCAGCCGCCAGGTGGCCGGGTAGGCGCTGGCCGGGGGCAGCATCTCCGCACCGGTGTCGATGAGGCAGCCGTGCTCGCGCAGGGTGCGCATCCGTCCGCCCACGGCCCCGTCGGCCTCCAGGACGCGTACCGAGCGCCCCGCCCGGGCCAGCGCGTGGGCCGTGGCCAGCCCGGCGGGGCCCGCCCCGACCACGGCGACGTCCAGCCCCTCGCTCATACGGCGGCTCCCACGAGCACGGGCGCCAGCAGGTGGGCGGCGATGAGCAGGAGCACGGTGACCCGGTGGGTGTGGATGGCCAGGCGGCGGGCGCGCAGGATGTCGCCCTGGACGAACCCGATCACCAGCTGGGCCACCCGCATCAGGAAGACGGGGGCCAGGGCGAGCGGGAACCACCACGGGGAGATCCCGGCCAGGGTGGAGCCGCTGATGAGCAGGCTCTCGGCCGCGGTCGCCGCGATGATGAAGGCGGTGTTGAGGCGCCGGGGCACCATCGCGGCCACGGTGATCCGCCCGGCTGCGCGGTCGCCCGCGGCGTCGTTGGTGTTGGAGTACAGGCCGAAGAGCATGGGCCCGAAGCCGAACAGCAGGGCCTGGACCACGACGAAGCCGTTCAGCTCCCCGGTGAGCAGCCCGTAGGGCACCAGGACCCAGCCCACGCCCAGGCCGATGAGGAAGGCCTCCTGGAAGCCCCGGTAGCTGATCTTGAGGCCCCAGGAGTACTGGACCGAGGCGACCACGCACAGTGCGGCCAGGGCGACCGCCCAGGCGGGCTGGTGCGGGGCGACCAGGACGACCAGGCCCCAGAGCAGGGCGCTCACCGCGGTCGCCGCCCAGGCGAAGCGCAGCGCCTGCGGTTCCGTGAGCGTCCCGGCGACGAGGGGTTTGCGGGCCAGGCGGCGCCGGGCCGCGTCCGAGCCGTAGTTGGCCGCGTCGCTGCCGTCCCGGTAGCCGGTGACGTCGTCGAAGGCGACCATCGCGGCCACCACGGCCACCTCGGCGAGCAGGATGAGCAGGAGCAGCCCCAGCGTGCCCGGCTCCCAGCGCAGTGCGGGCGCGAGCATGGCCAGTACCAGGGGAAGGCCGATGTAGTAGTCGTAGATGTCGAGCTTGGCCAGCCGCGCGTAGGCGGCCAGGGTGCCCCGGGCCGGCGCGGCCTGGGGTGCCGGGGCGGCGGGGGGCGCCGCGGTGTGGTCGGTCATCTCGTCGTCCTCCCGGAACGGTCGGCGAACGCGCACACGGTGTCGGCGATGTGCTCCACCCGGGCGTCGTCCAGGTGCGGGTACAGCGGCAGGGAGATGTTGCGCCGGGCCGCCGACTCCGCGTGGGGCCAGCGGGCCCCGGCCGGGGCGTGCGGCGCGAACGCGGGCTGCGCGGGCAACGTCCGCGGGTAGTACACGTGGGTGTCGACCCCGTGCGCGGCCAGGTGGGCGCGCAGCTCGTCGCGCCGCTCGGCCAGGAGCGTGTAGACGTAGGGGCAGCGCCCGTCCCCGCCCACGGGCGGCGCCGCGATCCCGGCCCCGGCCAGCGGCGCGAACCGGGTGGAGTAGTAGGCGCAGATCTCGGCCCGGCGCGCGAGCCGGGCCTCCAGCCCGTCCAGCCGGTGCAGCTGGAACTCGGCCATCACCTCGTCGAAGCGGCTGTTGAAGCCGATCCGGTGGTGCAGGAAGCGGTGCGTGCCGTCCTGGCCGTGGTTGCGCAGCATCCGCACGCGCACGGCGAGTTCGGCGTCGCCGGTGACCACCACGCCGCCCTCTCCGGGCATGCCGAAGGTCTTGACCTGGACGAAGGAGTAGACCCCGGCGTCGCCCCACAGTCCGGCGGGGCGGCCGCCGAGGGTCGCGCCCTGGGCCAGGGCGGAGTCCTCGACCAGGTGCAGCCCGTACTGGTCGGCCAGCTCCCGGAAGCGGGGCATGGCGGCCATCGTCGAGAACACGTGCGCGGGCATGAGGGAGCGGGTACGGGCGGTGAGGGCGGCCTCGGCCGCGGCCGGGTCCAGGGTCAGGGAGACCGGGTCGACGTCGGCGAAGACCGGGCGCGCGCCGCGTTCGAGGACGGTGCTGGCCAGCGGCGCGCAGCCGAAGGCCGGTACCACCACCTCGTCGCCGGGGCCGACCCCCATGGCGGTCAGGACCAGGGTGAGCGCGGAGGTGCCGCTGGAGCAGGCGACGACGTCGGCGGCGGCGAGGCGGTCGCGCAGCTCGCGTTCGAGTCGGGCGGTGCGCTCGCCGAGGATGAACTTCTGCGCGCTGCCGGTGCCGGTCGCGCGGACGGCCTCCAGCAGGGCGTCGCGGTCGGCGTCGAACAGGTCGGGGGCGAAGAACGGGATGCCCCGTGCGGTCGTCGTGCTCATCCGTGCCTCCCGGTGCAGAAGTCCTCGATCTCCTCGCAGACCCGGTCCACCTGGGCGTCGGTCAGGTCGGGGTGGAGCGGGAGGGCGAGCGCCGCCTCGCAGGCCGCCTCCGCGCGCGGGAAGTCGCCCGGCGCGTACCCCAGGTGGGCGAAGCAGGGCTGCAGGTGCAGCGGGATCGGGTAGTAGGTCTCGGTGCCGATCCCGGCCGCGGCCAGACGGGCGGCCAGGGCGTCGCGGTCCCGGGCCTCGACGAGGTGGACGTAGACCACCCGTGTGCTGCCGGGGTGGGGCGCTACGGCGCCGGGCACGGCACGTATCCCCGGCAGGTCGCGCAGGCGGGCGTCGTAGCGCGCCGACAGCTCGGCCCGGCGGGCGATGTCGGCGTCGAGCCGGGAGAGCTTGGCCAGCAGCACGGCGGCCTGGAGGTCGTCCATCTTGCTGTTGCAGCCCGCGACCACCGTCGGGTTGGCGATGCCGGGGAAGTCGTCCAGGGTCCGCCCGGAGCGGCCGTGGTGGCGCAGCGCCCGCGCGGTCTCCGCGATGGCCTCGTCGTCGGTGAGCAGCGCGCCCGCGTCACCGATCGCGCCGAGGGTCTTGGAGGGGAAGAAGGACAGCACGCCGCCGGCGCCGAGCAGTCCCGCGTGCACGCCGTGCAGCCGCATGCCGATGGCCTCGGCGCTGTCCTCCAGCACGGTCAGACCGCGGCGGCGGGCGACCTCGCCGACGCCCTCCATGTCGGCCAGGCGGTCGAACAGGTGCACCGGCATGACCATCCGGGTGCGGTGGGTGGCCACCGCGTCCACCGAGGCCGGGTCGACGCCGTACCCGTGCTCCTCGATGTCGGCGAAGACCGGGACTCCCCCGGCGAGCGCCACGGAGCTGGCGGTGGCGACGAAGGAGTAGGCGGGAACGATCACCCCGTCGCCGGGGCGCAGTCCGGCGGCGCGCAGCAGCAGCACCAGGGCGTCGGTTCCGGAATTGACGCCGACCACGTGCCGGGCGCCGGTCCAGCGGGCCAGCGCCCCCTCGAATTCGGCGACCATGGCCCCGTGCGAGAACTTCCCCCGGTCCATGACCCGGAGGCAGTTTTCACGGATGTGCGGCCACAGTTCTCCAAAGCTTTCGGACTGGTCGAAGAAGGGGACGGGAAATCGTGTTCTCCCCGGGGGCGCCGCCTCGGGGGGCGCGAGCGTTCTCTTCACTTTTCCACGTTTCTACGCTGCGGAGGGGGCGGGGGGAAACGGTCCCCGGCCGCGGCGGTCTGCCGCGGCCGGGGCGGAGGGACTCAGCTCCCGAGGAGGGGGATGTCGTTGCGGCCGAGGTGGTAGTCGCGGACCGCGTCGACCAGCTCGGTGGTGGACAGCTTGCCGCTGCCGTCGGTGTCGAGCTCGGAGAAGGCCCGGTCGGCCTCGGCGCCGTCGATGCCGATGGCCGCGAACCACTTCTGCATCTCGGTCGGGCTGATCTCGCCGTCGCCGTCGACGTCGAGCACGTTGACGATGGCCTGGATGGTCGGCTGGACGACCGAGGCGAAGCCGGCGTCGCCCTTGCTGATGATCTCCTGCTCGGCGGCCTGCACGAACTGCTCCTGGCTCATGCGCTGGGTGCCGGCGGCGGAGGCCAGGTGGTCGAACATGGCCAGGTAGGCGGTCTTGAGCTCGTTGCCCTGGGCGGTGCCCTCGGCTCCCAGGCGCGAGACGATCTCGTTCGCCTCGGCCTCGAAGTCCGAGCGCTCGATGGCGCCGTTGCCGTTGGCGTCCCAGAGGCGGAAGCGCTCTTCGAGGCGGCTGCTGGCCTTGGTTGCGGTCGTCATTGATTTTCCCTCTCGCTCAATATGGAAAAACAGACGTACGATGCTCTATTCGAGCAGAGGAAAGGACCTCCAGGCGGGCCCGGTCGCGCCTTCCCCACACCCAGAATATTAGCGCGGAAACACCTGCCCCAAAAGGGGTTCAGAAGAATAAGGAGATGCTATTGATTTTTTATATCGGACATTTTCAGCAAATACCGGATTCTTCGGAAAACGATTCGGCGGCCGGGGCCGCGGCGACCGGTGCCCCCTGGCGGAACACCAGCGGCTCCCCCGCGTCCAGCCCCAGGTCCCGCCCGGTCGGCAGCGGGTCGGCCCGGATGAGCACGTTGTAGTGGTTGGGCATGTGGCAGCCGTCGAAGCCGAGTACCGTCCCCACCCGGCGGGAGCCGATCCACACCTCGTCGCCCCGGTCCACCACCCCGGCGCTGGTGATCTCGGCGAACCCGAGGAAGCCCACCCGGTCGATCCTGGCTCCCGGGGCGGTCTCGGTGTGGTCGGTCGCGACCAGCTCGTGCACCTCCCCCGCCCGCACGCACCGGCTGGCGTGGGGTTCGAGCCGCATGCCCCGTTCGCTCCTGCGGTGGACCAGGACCTTGACCAGCGTCGCGGTGACGTCCCTTTTGGGACCGTCCTCACGGGGGTTCACCGCACTCCCTCCCCCGCCCGCTCCGCGGACTCCGCCAGGCGGTAGGCCTCCCCGACCAGCCGCAGAGCGGACGGGCCGCCCGGGTCCGCGACCACGCCGCCGCGCACCCGCCGCTCGAAGTCGGCGAGCACGCCCACGTACTCGTGCCACAGGGAGTCCTTGAACCCCGGGTGGCCCTCCAGCATGTCCGCCGTGAGCACCGCCCCGTCGGCGGTACGCGCCTCGACGTCCTTGCGCTCGCCGGGGTGGGACCAGTCGAGCAGGACGCGAACGCGCGCCCCCGCGGCGCGCAGCGCGACCTCGGCCCCGCGGTCGGTGCCCGCGGCGTCGCGCGTGACGTGCGCCGACACCGCCTCGGCGGGGCCGAGCAGCCACTCCACCAGGTCGAAGGCGTTGGGCCCGTTGTCGGCGACGCACCCGCCGCCGCAGCGGGCCGGGTCCAGGTACCAGGTGTCCGTTCCGGCGTGCTCCTCGATCCGTTCCAGGTAGCGCACGGTCAGCTCCTCCACCCGCCGTCCGGCCAGCTCCCGGCGCAGCCGCGCGAGCGCGGAGTTGTACCGGCGGTGGAAGGCGGTGAACAGCACCGTGCCCCGGTCCCGGGCGAGCCCGGCGAGCGCCTCCCCCTGGGCGGCGTCCAGCGCGAGCGGCTTCTCCACGCACACGGCCACCCCGCGCCGCAGCGCGTCGGCGCAGATCGGGGCGTGGGCGTCGTTGGGCGCGGTGACCACCAGCGCGTCCAGGCCCGCCTCGTCCAGCATCCGGGCGTGGTCGGTGTAGCCCCGTGCCCCGACCGGGTGGGCGGCGAGCACCGCGGGGTCGCGGTCGCACACCGCGACCAGGTCCAGGCCGGGTGCGGCGCGCAGGGCGCCGAGGTAGAAGCGGGAGATCACGCCGAGGCCGACCAGCCCGGTGCGCAGCGGGGTGCTCATCGCGCGTCCTCCCGCATCGCCTCGAAGGGCAGCCCGGTCCGGTCGGCCAGCTCCGTCAGCTCGGCGTACAGCGACGCCTCCAGCGGCACGCCCCCCAGGCGCAGCTCCCGCGCCCGGTGGTACTCGTGCCAGCCGGGGTAGCGCACCGGGGCGGCGGGGTCGGTGGGCGGGCAGGCCAGCAGCGCGCCGAACAGCCCCCGTGCGTCGTCGGCGGCACCCTCCCGCAGGGCGTCGGGCGCGATCGCGGCGACGAAGAAGCCGATGTCGTCGTCGCGTCCGCTCGGGCCGCCGTCCCCGTCGAGGGCGTCGGGGTGGGGGCCCGGGCCGGCCCCCGGGACCAGAGCGGAGAGCACCTCCACCATGAGTCCGAGGCCGAAGCCCTTGTAGCGGCCCGCGTCGCCGCCCAGCCACATCAGGTGCGCCCGCCCGGCGTCGAAGGCGGAGGGGTCGGTGACGGGCGCCCCGGTGTCGTCGCAGAGCAGGCCCTCGGGCAGGGCGCGGCCCTCCCTGGCCGCCTGGCGGATCCGACCGGTGGGCGCGGCCGTGGTGCTCATGTCGAGCAGGAACGGGGGGTGCTCCCCCGCCGGGGCCGCGACGCTGAGCGGGTTGGTGCCCAGCATCGCGACCGCGCCGCCGGGCGGCCGGGCGATGCGCTGGCGGCCGCAGTTGCTGGCCACCATGCCCACCATGCCGCGTTCGGCCGCGCGCAGCGCGTGGTACCCGGCGCAGCCCAGGTGTGTGCCGCCGCGCACGGACACCAGCCCGATGCCGTGGCGTGCGGCGCGGTCGGCGGCCAGGTCCATGGCCTCGCTCGCCGCCCACAGGCCCAGGGCCCGTCGGGCGTCCCAGAGCACGGCGGCGCCGAGGTCGGCGAGGACGCGCGGCTCGGCGGCGGGGTCGGCCCTGCCCTCGTCGAGCAGCGGCAGGTAGAGGCGGGTCAGGTTGGCCAGGCCGTGCGAGCGCGGTCCGGCGAGGTCGCCGTGGCACAGCGCGCGCGCCGCCTCGGCCGCCCGGGCGGGGGGCAGGCCGCGGGCGGCGAACACCCCGGCGGCGAGGGCGACCAGGTCGTCGTGGCGTACCCGCACGGTGCCCTCTTGCGGTGGGGCCTGGAGCGGGGCGTAGGAGGTGGTGTTCACGTCCGTCCGTTCGTGTGGTCGGTGAAGGCGGTCACGACGCGGGCCACCGCGTCGGCGAACCCGTCGAGTTCGTCGGCGCGCGCGAACTCGCCGTCGGCGTGCGCGTTGTTGGCGGCCAGGTCGCCGGGGCCCAGCACGACGGTGCCGGCTCCGGCCACCCCGGCCATCCAGATCGCGTCGCAGGTGAAGGCCGGTTCGTCCGCGGGCCACGGGGCGATTCCGGCGCGGCGCAGCAGGGCGTGTCCCCAGGGGTCGCGGTCGTCCAGCGCGGGCAGGCCGCGTTTGGGCCACTCCAGGCGGGTGAGGGCGCGCGCGTCGGCGGCGGTACGGGCGAACAGCGCGGTGGCGGCGAAGTCCTTGGTGAAGGCGTCCAGCCCCTCGTCGAGCGCGTCGGTCAGCGCCCGCTCCAGGGCGCGCCCCGCGGCGGCGTCGGTGTAGGCCAGGTTGAGCAGCAGCGACCCGCTGCCGTAGACCCTGTTGTGCAGGGTGCCGGTGTGCAGTCCGGCCAGGCACACCGCGCCGCCGCGGGCGTGCGCGTCCAGGGCGCGGCCCAGGTGCTGGGCCAGGTAGCCCAGCAGGACGGAGGCGTTGTGCCCGGTGTGCGGGCGGTCGTCGATCGCGTCGTCCCCGCGGACCGAGACCCGCGCGGTCATCGCCGCCGTGCTGCGCGGCAGGAACCGCATCCGGGTGGGCTCGCAGAAGACGTTGAGGCGGCCGGTGTGGCCGCGTTCGACCAGCGGCCGGGTGCCGAACGTCCCCATGGCGCCGCCCTCCTCCCCGGCCACGGCCTGGACGAGCACCGCGACGTCGCGGCCGACGGCGGGGTCGCGCTCGCGGGCGGCGCGCACCCCGGCCAGCAGTGCCACCGCCGGGCCCTTGGCGTCGATGGCGCCGCGCCCGTGGAAGCGCTCGCCGTCGAAGCCGACCGGTTGCCGCCCGGCGACCGTGTCCAGGTGCACGTTGAACATCACGGTGCGCTCGGCGGGCAGTTCGGGGCCCAGCCGCAGCACCAGGCTGGGCTGGCAGTCGAGGAAGCCGGGGCGGGCCAGGGCCTCGCGGACCGGGGCCGGGACGTCCGGGCGGTCCATGTCGGCGGGGTCGGCCGGGGCGTGGCGCACGACGTCGAACCCCGCTCCGGCGGCGGCGCGGGCGTAGAGGAGCTGCGCCTCGCGCAGGCACGGCGGGGGAGCGTCGAAACCGGTCTCCAGCGGTCCTGCGGTGGGCAGTTCCAGCAGCCGCAGCAGCAGGTCGCGGTCGGCGGGGGTGAGCGCGGCGGTCACCGGACCCCCTCCGCGCGTGGGGCGCCGTCCCCTGCGGGCCAGGTGCCGGCCACGAGTTCCTCCAGGGCGCGTCCGTAGGCGACGAAGGCGGTCCGGTCGCCGCGGCCGGGGTCCGCGCCCGAGACCCGCAGGTGCGGGCGCAGGTGCAGGTGGGGTTCGATGGACAGTGTTCCGCGGTAGCCGTGCGCGGCCAGCAGCCGCAGGCACTCGGCGGTTCCGGCCTCCCCCCGCCCGGGGAGGACGTAGCCGACCCGGCCGCCGGGTGCGGTGACCGCGTCCTTGACGTGGACGTGCGCCACGTGGCCGACGAGGTCGCGCAGCATCGCTGGAGCGGAGTAGCCGTGGGCGACGCCGTTGCCGGTGTCGAACAGCAGCCGCAGCGCCGGGCTGTCCACCTCGGCCAGCAGTTCCAGGGCGCGGTCGGCGCGGTCCCCGGCCCAGCCCGCGCAGTTCTCGTGCACCAGCACCAGGCCCGCGTCCTCGGCGCGGCGGGCCAGTTCGCGCAGCCGGTCGCGGACGCGCCGCCCCCACTCGGCCTCGGGGAGCCCTCCGCGGGGGTAGGACATGATCCGGACCAGCCGGGTGTCCAGCGCCGCGCAGCGCCGGGCCAGGACGTCCAGTTCGGCCAGGTCGAGGGCGAAGTCCCCGCTGGCGGGCCGGGACCAGTCGGCGATGCGGGAGGCGACGGCGACCACCTCGGCACCGGCCTCGCGGATGCGCCCGGCGGCGCGGTCGAAGGCCCGTCCGTCCATGGCGGCCACCGCGGTCCCGTCGACGGTGCGCAGCTCCAGGCGGTTCCAGCCCAGCTCGTCGAGGGCGGCGAGCTGCCCGTCGAGGCCGGGCGCGGCCTCGTCGCCGATACCGGCGAGCGCCGGAGGGGTGTGTTCAGACACCGACGGCACTGCCCACCTCCTGCCCGCGGACGTCGGCCGCGCACAGCCTCTTGGCCTCGTTGAGCAGCCGGACCGCCTCGACCTGGACCGGGAGCGTGCCGGGGCCGCGGAAGGAGCGGCCGTAGCGGGCGTAGGCGGCGCGGAGGAAGGCGGGGAGGGCGTCGTCGGCGAAGACCGAGTGGAAGGTCCGGTGCCCGGTGGCGTCCACCGACAGCTGGGCGGTGTGGTCGGCCGCGCTGCACGGGTAGTGGCCGGTGAGCACGGCGCGGTCGAACTCCAGCACGATGCGGCGCTCGCGGACGGGGGAGGTCAGGTCCGAGTCGATCCGGCTGCGCACCCCGCAGTGGTGCGCCAGGTCGATCCGGGCCCGACCCAGTCCGGGCAGCCGGGACTGGTCGGTGACCATGTCCTCCAGGGAGGCCGCGGTGACGTAGGCTCCCCCGGCCAGGCTGATCACCACGGCCAGCGCGTGCGGGACCTCCACGTCGAAGGCGGTGGGATGGCCCGGCACCTCGGCGGTGCGGGTGAAGCGGGGTTTGTTCTGCAGGACCGTGATGGTGCGCAGGTCGCCGAAGGCGCGTCCCTGCACCGCGGTGTGCAGCCGCCGCGTGAGCGCGCTGTCCAGCCACTGGGTGGTGACGGTCAGGTCCAGCTCCCAGCGCCGCCTCAGCCGGGCGACGGCGGCCAGGTCCACCAGGTCCAGGGCCAGCGGCTTCTCCACGACGACCATGCGGTAGCCGAGGCGGGCCAGGTGCTCCAGCGGGCCGGAGCGCAGGTGCGGCGGCGTGCACAGGTGGACCACGGTGTGCGAGGGCGGCGCGCAGCGGGCCGCCTCCTCCGGGGAGTCGACCGTGAGGACTCCCTCAGCCGGAGCGCGGAACGGGTCGAGCCCCATCACCGGCCCCGGGGCGAACAGGGCGGGGTCCTGGGCCCGCGCCTTGGCCAGCGACGGCAGGTGCAGCCCTTCTCCCGATCTGCCCAGACCGACGATGAGGGTGTGCAGCATAACGTACGGGCACCTTTCCCTTCCTCTTCACGGCGGTGCCCCGTGAAATCACGGAACGCACCGATCACGCGCTTGTCCACCACACTCGGACACCGCGCCGAAATCGTCAAAGAAGAGAACCGGTTCCTGAGTCCGAAAACTCGGAAACGGACCTGTTGCCACCCGCGGCGAGAGAAGGAAATGCGCGCCTTCATGGCGATTTCTCCCCTGCGGCCGCACTGCCGCCCGAGCGCCGCGCGGTCGGCGGCCGGCCCCGCGTCCACCGCGCGGCGGACGCGGGGCCGGTGGGGGTCAGGCCACCGAGAAGCTGAACATCCCGCTGGGCGGAGCGTGCCAGCCCCGGTCCGGAGCGACCACGACGCCCGGCCCGAAGCAGCCCGGACCGGCGTGCATACGCACGTTCGCATCTGTCAGGTTGACCAGGACGTGTGCGGTCTCGGGAAGCCTGTGGCAACTGCCCGACGGGGGGTCGGGGTAGTGCCGCAGCTCCTCGAGCTCGGTCGTGAACACCACGACCTCGCCGGTCGCGGCGTACGCCGGAGCGGCGCCCGTCACGGTCCCGCCCACCGCGAACGCGAGTGCCGCCGCGGCGGACACGAGAGCCCTCATTCCGATTGCCTCCATTTCCGTTCCACACTTTTTCCGGAGGATCGGCCCGCCCATATCACCGATACGGCGAAGCCGCCCCGAACATACTGACCCCCTGTCACCGCAAAGACCAGACCCAGACCGATTCCACGGGTGGTTTCGGCCAACCGCTACCCGGAACGGAACAGGGGGAAAGCGCCGGGGAAGGAAAATGCACAAAAGTATGCTTTCCGACTCTTCGGAAGGGACACACCGATCGCCCGGTTAGGTGGTGTTATCTCCGGAAAGATACGTACCCCGGCGGGGCGGGGTTCCAGAACGGGCGGATCTCCCCGGAGGGCAGGGACACCACGAGAGCGGGGCGTCTTCCGCCGCCGCGAATTCCGCGCGGGACCGGCGGCACGACCGCCTCCGCGCGCGGTGCCGAACGGGAACGGCCGCGCCGCGGCGCGGCGGTCGGCGCGCCTGAGGGGAAAGGGAATCCCGGTTTCCTGCACGCGCGAAAAGGCCCGCCCCGTGGGGGCGGGCCCTGTCCGGGAAAGCTCAGACCTTGCGGTACCTCGGCACCCAGGCGCCGTCCTGGACCTCGTAGTCGCCGAAGAGCGCGGGGGCCTCCTCCTGCAGGGTCCGGCCGATGAGGTCGAACAGCAGGCGGATCTCCTCCTCCGCGCCGGGCGCGGTGCGCGCCTCCAGGGTGTGGCGCAGGGTGCGCACGTTCGCGGTCCACACCAGGCCGGTGGCCACGCCCTCGGGTGCGAAGCGGCGCATGAAGGAGGTCTTGTGCTTCTTCTCGGCGAACTTGACGCCCTCGTCGTCCAGGCCGAAGTGGTCGGCCATCCAGAGCTGGAACTCCTCCATCTGGCGGAGCATCGCGGTGGCGCGCTCCATCAGCTCGGGGTCCTCCTCCGCCCAGTCGGGGAACCAGAACGGCAGGTCGCTCAGGCGCACGAAGCGCAGGGACTCCTGCGAGACGGCCACGCCCGGACGGTGGCGGATGAGCTCGTGGGTGAGCACGCGCGAGACGTTGTGCAGCACGAAGCTGAAGCTGATGTGCTCCAGGACGGAGCCGTGCATGCTGGCCAGGATGTTGCCGAGGTAGGCGTCCTGGTCGGTGCGCACCCGGGTCACGTTGGGGTTCAGGCCCGGCTCCCAGGAGCGGTAGCACAGGCGCCCGGCGAACTCGGCGAGGTTCTGGGGGTCGTTGAGGTGGGCGTCGAGCTCACCGCGGTCGAACCGCTCCAGCCACGCCTCCCCGCCGACCTCCTTGAGGTAGTCGGCGACGGCGTCGTAGTCCACCTGCGGACGCGCCACCAGACGGACCTGCGGCTCGACCCTCTTCACAGCATGCCTCCCGTTCGTGATCCCGGCTCCCCGAGCGCACGCCTGAGCGCCGCGACCGGCGGACGGCGCGGGGCACGGGGCGTGACGGGGGCGGGGGCTGACCAGCCCTCCCCGAGGGTACACGGGTCATCCCGCCCGGAGACCACGGTGCTCCCGGAGCCGGCCGGCCACGCGGCGGCCCGCGGGTTCGCCGAGGTCACGGCGCGGGCGGGGCCCCGAGTGCGGCACGGCCCCGGTGTACCGCGCGCCGTCGCGGGCGGGAGACCGCCGGCACACCGCAACCGGTCGCGGCCAGGAGGAAGATCGGCACGCAGCCGACACCCGACGCGTCGGCCTGGTCGGCGGCACCCCTCGGTCCGGGGAGCATGCCGACCGCCTGTGCCGCGCCGCCCGGGGCGTACACCCCCAGCATGGCGAGGGCGCCCCGCAGCGGGACGGCCGGGAAGAGGAACCGCGGGCGCCGCGGACCGGCCGGGAACGGCGGGCGGGCCGGGCGCCCGCCGGGTCTCCCCGGTCCGGCGCCCGGCCCGTGTTCGGTTCCGTACGTGCTTCCCTGGTCGTGCTGTCCCGCTACGGAGAGGAGGGACAAACGCTAGAAGCCGTAGAAATAGCCGGGGGCGACGAAGAGCCCGACGACAATGGCGATGATGCCCCACAGGAGCTGCCCGCGCAGCACCCCGAGAACGCCGGCGACGATGAGAATGATTCCGAGGATTGTCAGTAGAATACCCATACACAACCACTGTCCCGTAACGGGTTGATCAAACTTTTCGGTTGGATGTGATTTGGGAAAGGAGCTTTGGTGCAGGTGAGAGCCTGATCACCGGGCTCCCCCGTATTCCCCGGAGCCGGCCCGCGCCCCCTCCCGCACGCCCTCCGAGCGGGCCGCGGCCCCGGAGGCGGGTCCCCGGGGCCGCGGCGGGCCTCAGCCGCGCGCCAGGCGCAGGGCCCGCGCCACGATGCCCTCGCCGACCGTCGCGGTGAGGATCGACTCGGGGTGGAACTGGACCGCGTACCACCGCGCGGCCGGGTCCTCGACGGCCATGACGACGGGCTCCTCGTCCGCACCGCCGTCCAGGACGGCGGTGACCTCGAAGTGCTTGACCAGGTCGGGGAGGGTGTAGGTGGAGTGGTAGCGGGCGGCCGGGAAGGCGTCCTCGCCGTCCAGTCCGGTCAGGAGCCTCCCGCCGCAGACCCGCACGCGTCCGGGCTTGCCGTGCACCGGCGCGTCCAGGGTGCGCAGTTCTCCCCCGGCGTGCTCCACCATCCCCTGGAGCCCCAGGCACACCCCGAACACCGGCAGGCGGCGGGCGGCGAGCTCGTCCAACAGGGCGGACATCCCGAAGTCTGCGGGCAGGCCGGGCCCGGGAGAGAGCACGACCAGGTCGGGGGCGAGCCGGTCGAGCAGGGAGGGGTCGAACCCGTAGCGGACCGTGGTCACGTCGGCCCCGTGGCGGCGCACGTAGTCGGCCAGGGTGTTGACGAAGGAGTCCTCGTGGTCGACCAGCAGCACCCGCATGCCCTGTCCCGGGAGCTCGGCTGGCTCGGGGGCGGTCGCGGTGCCCGCCTCGGCCGGGGCCTCGTCCCGCTCGCCCAGGGCGAGGGTCTCCAGCAGGGCGCGCGCCTTGAGGAAGGTCTCGCGCTCCTCGGCCTCGGGGTCGGAGTCGTAGAGCAGGGTGGCGCCCACGCGCACGGCGGCCACGCCGTCGCGGATGTGCGCGGTGCGCAGGGTCAGGCCGGTGTTCATGGAGCCGTCGAAGTTGAGCACGCCCACGGCGCCGCCGTACCAGCGGCGGGGGCTGGTCTCGTTCTGCTCGATGAACCGCATCGCCCAGGTCTTGGGCGCGCCGGTGACGGTGACCGCCCACATGTGGGTGAGGAAGGCGTCCAGGGCGTCGAAGTCGCGGCGCAGGGTGCCCTCGATGTGGTCGACGGTGTGGATCAGGCGCGAGTACATCTCGATCTGGCGGCGGCCGATCACGCGGACGCTGCCCGGCTCGCACACGCGCGACTTGTCGTTGCGGTCCACGTCCGTGCACATGGTGAGCTCGGACTTCTCCTTGACCGAGGAGAGCAGCTCCTGGATGTTCTCGGCGTCGCCCAGGGCGTCCTCGCCGCGGCGGATGGTACCCGAGATCGGGCAGGTCTCCACGCGCTGACCGGTGCCGGGCTCACCGGTGACGCGGACGAACATCTCCGGGGAGGCGCCGACCAGGTACTCGCCCCCGCCGAGGTTGAAGAAGAACTCGTAGGGGGCGGGGTTGCGCTCGCGCAGCAACTCGTAGAAGCGGGCGGGCGAGGAGCAGCGGGCGTAGGTGCGGTGCCCCGGGACGACCTCGAACAGGTCGCCGCGGCGGAACTTCTCCTTGGCCCTGGCCACGACGCGCGCGTAGGAGCCGGGCCGGGGACCCTCGGGCACCTCGGCGGCGACCACGGGCGGGGTGGTCCCGGTCTCGCGCGGCAGGCCGCGCGTGGTGGCCTCGGCCCGGTCGCCGTCGGCGGGGACCGTGAAGTCGTAGGTGTAGCGCACACAGGTCTCGCGCTTGCGGTCGCGGACGACGACGGCGTCGGGCAGGTGCAGGACCAGGTCGCGGTCGTCGGGGTCGCGGTCGATGTGGCGCTCGATGGGCTCGAACTGGAAGGCCAGGTCGTAGCCGAAGGCGCCGTACAGGCCCAGGTTGGCGTCCTCGGGGCTGCGCAGGGCGGCCATGACGGCACGCAGCGCCGTGAAGACGCTGGGGCGGCGGCTGCGCTCCTCCTCGGAGAAGAACTCCCCCGGGTCGGGCTCGGGGACGGTGACGGCGACGCTGCCGTGTTCGAGGTCGGACAGGGTGCTGTCGGGGTCGGGGAGGCCGGCGGAGTACAGGGCCTCGGCGAGGACGGGCAGCAGGACGCGGCCCCGGGCGTTGAGGGCGGTGGCGGCGACGCGGCGCCCGCGCGTGGTGATCTCCAGGCACGGGTCGACGTAGCCCAGGTGCCAGCGGTCGTACCGGCCCGGATACTCCATGCCGGAGGAGAGCACGCCGCCGCGGCGCCGCTCGACCGACCGGACGAGGTCGGTGAGGACCTCGGGGTCGCAGGGGGCGGCGCTGCGGTGGACGGTGACGCCGCCCTCGGTGAGGTAGGTGCTGGTCTGTGCGTCGCTGGGGTTCACGGCCGGTCCTTTGGGCTGCGCGGGCGGATGGGCCACACCGTCCGGGGCCGTGGAACACGAAACGACCGCCGGTCCGGGGCGGTCGCTGCATGGGTATGCGAACTCGGAGCACCGCCTAGGGGCGGCGCCACCACTGGGCCTGGGTGGTCCTCTGTCGCATGGACACGAGTGTAGCGGGTGCGGCGTGCGCCGGGGAGGCCGACGCGGAGGTTTCCCGGGCCGGTTCGCGGCCCGGCCGGGGGCTCCCGCCCGGAGCGCGGGCGGCGGCGGGTCCGGCCCGGGTCCTCCGGGGAGCCGCGCGGCGGCCGGGAAAAGGGTACGGGGGCGCTCTCGCGCGAGCGCGCGGCGCCGTGCTAGGCTGCGGAGCTCACTGTCAATTTTGGGGAACTCTCACAAAAAACCCAATATATGGAGCATAGCAAGCTGATGGAGTTCTGTCAAGTCGGCGCCGAGGAGGCGTCATCGGCGGCCCTGGCCGTGGAACAGGTCCGGATCAGTGCGATGTACGAGCGCCTGGACGCCCTGCGCGCCCACACCTCCGAGCAGCTCGCCTCCGCCCACCTGCAGGAACGCGGAGGGTACGCGGCCCTCGTGGAGCGCGAGACCCGCTCCTGCGAGCAGGCGCGCCGCCGCGCCCAGCTGGGGGCGGTCGAGGAGGGCCTGTGCTTCGGCCGCGTCGACCTCTCCCCGGAGGAGGACGGGGACGGGCCCGAGACGCGGTACGTGGGCCGGATCGGGCTGCGCGACGCCGGGTACGAGACCATCCTGGTGGACTGGCGGGCGCCGGCCGCCCGCCCCTTCTACGCCGCCACACCCGGGGACCCGCACGGGGTCACCCGCCGCCGTCACCTGCGGGTGCGCCGCCGCCGGGTGCTCGGGCTCGACGACGAGGTGTTCGACCCCGACGGCCTGACCGACACCGACCGCCGCCAGCTGGTCGGGGAGGCCGCCCTCCTGGCGTCGCTGCGCCGGGGCCGGACCGGGCGGATGGGCGACATCGTCGCCACCATCCAGGCCGAGCAGGACCGCGTCATCCGCGCCCGGCTGGCCGGGGTGCTCGTGGTCCAGGGCGGCCCCGGCACCGGCAAGACCGTCGCGGCGCTGCACCGCGCCGCCTACCTGCTCTACACCCACCGCACCGTGCTGGAGCGGCGCGGGGTGCTGGTGGTGGGGCCCAACCCGGCGTTCCTGCGCTACGTGGGCGACGTGCTGCCCTCCCTGGGGGAGACGGACGTGGTGATGCGCACGGTCGGGGAGCTGTTCCCGGGGGTGGCGGCCTCCCGCCGCGACGCGTACGGCACTGCGGCGGTGAAGGGCTGCCTGGCGATGGCCGACCTGGTGCACGCGGCCGTGGCCGACCGCCAGCGCACGCCGCTGGAGGCCTTCGGCGGCGCGGACCTGGCCGTGGAGACCGACGCGGGCGCGCTCACCGTGCCGGGGTCGCTGTGCGAGCGCGTGCTGCGGATCGCGCGGGGTCTGCGCCTGCCGCACAACACCGCGCGCAGGTACGTGCTCAGGTCCCTGCTCACGGAGCTGGCCCGGGCCGAGTCGCGGCTGCTCGGGCGCCCCGCGGACGAGGAGGACCTGGAGTTCGCGGGCACACGGCTCTGGTCCGAGGACCCGGTGCGGGAGGCGCTGGACGCCCTGTGGCCGCACCTGACCCCGCAGCGGCTGCTGCGGGAGCTGTTCGCCGACCCCGCGGCCCTGGAGCGGGTCGGCTCGCGGGCCGGGTTCGGTGAGGGCGCGTGCGCGGTCCTGGCGCGCTCCCCGGACGGGCCGTGGACCGTGGAGGACGTTCCGCTGCTGGACGAGGCCGCGGAACTGCTCGGGGACGACGACGGCGCCGGGCGGGCGCGGGAGCGCCGCGAGGACGCCGAGCGGGCCGAGGAGGAGCGGTACGCGCAGGGGGTGCTGGAGTTCACCGGGCTCTTCGAGGACCGGATGATGGACGCCGCCGCGCTGGCGGCGCGCCACCGGGACGCCGGGGCCGGGCGCACCACCGCGGACCGGGCGGTCGCGGACCGTGAGTGGACGTACGGGCACGTGATCGTGGACGAGGCCCAGGAGCTGTCTCCGATGGCCTGGCGCACGGTGATGCGGCGCGTGCCGACCCGCTCGTTGACCGTGGTGGGCGACGTGGCGCAGACCGGAAGCGCGTCCGGGACGCGTTCGTGGGCGGAGGCGCTGGAGCCCTACGCGCCCGGCAAGGTGCACGTGGAGCGGCTGCGGGTGAACTACCGGACGCCGGAGCCGATCATGGCGGTGGCCGCCGACGTGCTGCGGGTGGCCGCTCCGGGCGAGGAGGTCCCCGAGTCGGTGCGCGGGGAGGGCGACCCGCCGCGCGCGGTGCGGCTGGCGTCACTGGACGCGGACCTGCCCGCGCTGGTGGCGCGGGAGGCGGCCGCGATCGGCGAGGGCCGGGTCGCGGTGATCACCGCGGACCGGCACGCGGACGCGGTGGCGGCGGCGCTGCCGGGGGCCGCGCGTCCGGCGGCGGCCTCCGGACGGGTCCGGGACTCCCTGGAGGAGCCGGTGGTGGTGCTGACCGCGACCGAGTCCAAGGGGCTGGAGTTCGACGCGGTGGTGGTCGTGGAACCGGAGGCGGTGCTGGCGCAGCCGCGCGGCGGCAACGACCTGTACGTGGCGGTCACCCGGGCCGCGCGGCGGCTGGCGGTGGCGCACACCGGGGAGCTGCCGCGGGTGCTGGGGCGCCTGGCCGGGGGCGGGGCCGCCGAGGGGTGAGGCCGCCTACACGGAGGTGGCGCGGGGAGCCCGCGGGCCGACGGCCCCGCCTCGGCGGTCGCCGACGGCCCGATCACGGGTTGCGCCCCGGCAGGGCGTCGAGGAGGTCCGTCACACCCCAGTCGAAGCGGGCGCCCGCCTCCAGCCCGGTGGCCAGGAAGGCCGCCAGGAGGATCAGGACCAGGACGCGGGAGGGCCAGCGGCGGGGGCGGGGAGCCTCGGGGGCGTCCTCCCCCTCGTCCTCCCGGTCCAGCCAGGGCCGGTCCAGGCGGGCGACCTCGCGGCGCAGCTCCTGGACCTCCGCGTGGTAGTGGTCGCGCTCCTCGCGGACCCGCTGGAGTTCGGAGCGCTCGGCCCGGACGGCGGCGCGGGCGTCGACCACGTCGGTCCGGGCGCCCTCGGGTCCGTGCCGGGAGTGCCAGCGCTCCAGCCGGGCCAGGGGGAGGTCGGCGTACTGGGTGGGCCAGTTGTCCTCGGGGGCCCCGTCGTCGGAGAACTGTTCCGGGTCGGGCTCGGTCTCGGCCGCGTAGTCGAGCGGTGCCCGCCGCGGGGGGTCGGCCTCCGTGTCGGGGACCACCGGCAGGGGCGGCGCGTCGGCGGGGACCCGGTCCTCGGGGCCGTCCGTGAGGCCGGGGCCCGGGGCCGGCTCGGGGTCCGCGCTCCTTCGGTCCGGCGAGGGCCCCTGCGCCACGGGGGAGGCGGCGATGGTCCACCCGTCCGCGGGGCCGTGCGGCTGCTGGTGTTCGAGGGATTCGGGGGGCGGGGCGGGCTCCCCGGCAAGGCTCGCCGCCCCGCCCGTTCCGAAGGTGTCCTGGGCCGGGGCCGGCGACGCCTCCGCGGCGCCCTCGCGCGGGGCCGCCTCCCAGGGGGCGGTCCCGTCCGAGGGCGCTCCGTCCGGGGACACGGGCGCGGGTTCGCTCCGGCTCCCCGTCGCTTCGCCCGGGGTCGCGGACGCGTGCGCGTCCTCGTCCCGCGAGGCCCCGCCCGCGAGCGCGGACTCGTCCGGTTCGGGGACGGCACGTCTGCCGAGGCCGAGGAAACGGAAGCTCTCCCGCCCGCTTCGGGAGGTCTCGGGCAGACCCTCCCCGGACGGCTCCGGCTCCGGTTCGTGCGGCGTCGGGGCGCCGGCGGACCGGAGCCCGCCCCCCGCCGGGGCCTCGGCCCCCGAGGGGCGTTCACGGCGCCCGGGGACGCGGGCGAACCCCCGTTCGCCGCCGGTGTCCGGGACCAGGCGCGGCCTGCGGTGGGGCTCGGGGGCCCCGAAGATCCCGGACCCCGCGGAGGGGCTCTCCGGGGCCGGGGGCGCCTGCCCCCGCGCGGGCGCGATACGCGGCTCCGGACGCCGTGGGGCCTCACCGGAGCCGCCGTTCCCCGGCTCCTCGGGTGGGAGCTCGGGCAGGGGCTCGGGCCAGAGCGCCTCGTTGTCCCCGTCCGCCCCGTCGCCGTGCGTCCCGCCCTCGCGGCGTGTCCCGTCGGCTCCGGGTGTCCGGGCGCCCTCACCCGCGGCGGGGTCCGGGTCGCCGGAGCTTCGCCACGGTCCGCCTCGGTCCCCCGCCCCGGCGGCGGAGGACTCCGCGTCCTCCTCGGTGATCCCCTTCAGGGAACGCTGACCGCCGGGCACGCCGGGGACGGCCCCGCCCGGGGCCCCGTCCGCCTCCAGGCCGGGGCGGCCCGCGGGGACGCCGGACCCGGACGGCGGCTGCGGTCCGGTCTCCTCCTCTCCCGGCGCCTCGGCCTCGGGCAGGTCGGGCAGGGGTTCCCCCTCGGCCGGGAGGTCCTCGTCCGGCAGGCGCTCGGGGACGGGGACGCCGTCGAACGCCCGGGGCCGCGGGTCGAGCCAGTCGCGGAGCAGCGCGCGCCGGTCGGCGAAGGTCGGGGCCTCGGGGACGCCGCGCTCGGCCAGGTGGCGGGCGAGCGCGTCCCCGCCCTCCTCCCGCAGGACGGACACGAGCCCCTCGGCGACCCTGCGGTAGTCGGGGGCCGGGGGCTCCAGGAAGGGCCCGGCTCCGTCGGCGACCGGCGGGCCGAAGGCCAGGTGCTGTCCGTCGGCGGTGCCCAGCACCGGTTCGTAGGTGGAGAACGACCAGCTCCACCCGGCCGCGGGGATGGCGCGGGGCGGGGTGAGCACGTCGTGCAGCACCCGGTGCATGCCCCACAGGAAGCGCAGCTGCACCGCCTGCCACAGGTCGGCCCGCTCGGGGGCCAGGGCGATGTGGACCGGCGCGTCGGGCCGGTACAGGGCGGCGGCCACCGCGCCGACCAGGAGGGGTTCGTCCTCGACGGTGGCCTCGGCGGCGCGCCGGTCGCGGGTGCGCACGGCCCCGGGCGCGGCGGTGCGCTCCCAGGGTTCGGGCGCGGGCAGGGTGTCCATGGTCGCCCAGCCCGCCTCCGGGGGGCGGCGCGGGGCCGGACGGGTGTGGGGGTTCTCGTGCAGGGAGAGCAGCCTCGGCGGGGTCAGGCCGTGCGCGGGCCCCACGATCGCCCAGGCGTGCGCGGACCGGACGTCGCCGGGCCACCGGTAGACCAGCGCGGCCTGCCCGTCGGGGTAGGCGCGCGCCCAGAGGGTCTCGGGGTACTCCCCGGGGTCGGTGTCGGGCAGCGCGGAGCGGTAGTCGGCGGTGAGCGCGGGGACGAGGCGGTCGCGCCAGGAGCGCAGGACGGGCTGCTCGGACTCGGGGAGGGAGGAGGCGGCCGGACCGGGGCCGAACCGGCCGAGGAGGGTGGGCTCGGCCCAGGCGAAGTGGATCTGGTGGTACGTGCTGTCGGGCAAGTCGCCCCTCCCACGGGTTCGCGGACCGAGGCGGCGCGGCCGCTCCGCCGCCACTAGGGAAGGTATCCGGTCAAAGGATGGTGAAAACCGTGCATGCATCTATATGAGGTGTTACACGTGGTTTGTCCGGGACTGGTGTCCGGCCCCGGCCACGCCCGCCGGTTGACGGGACGGACCGGGACCGCGGACCGGGACCGGAGCGCACGGTCACGGTCGGCCCCGCGCCGCCATCCGGCTCCGTTCCGGTCCGCCCCCGCCGCGGCGGGGGCGCCTGGTGGGGCGGACCGGCCCGCGCGCCGGCTACCCCGCCTCGGCCAGGCGCCTCCACTGCTCGTCGCTGAGCACCAGGTCGGTGGCCTCGATCGCCTCGTCCAGCTGCTCCAGGGAGCTGACCCCCACCAGCGGCACCACCCTGGGGTCGCTGTCCATCAGCCAGGCGAGCACGACCTGGTTGCGGGTGGCCCCGGTCTCCCGGGCGACCTCGTCCAGCACGGCCAGGCGGGCGGGCGTGCCCGGGTGGTCGTAGGCCGGGTCCAGCTCGGCGGCCTTCTCCGGACGGGTGTAGGCGCCCCACAGCAGGGAGGTGTAGGCGACCAGCGTGTAGTCGCGGCCCTCGGCCGCCTCGGCCCGGACGAAGTCCAGGAGCTCGGGGGTCACGTGCATGTGCCCCATGGACCGCAGCGGCAGGTCGAACCGGGGCTGGAGGTAGCTGTACCGGTACTGGAGCACCCGGGGGCGCGGCCAGCCCCGGGCCTCGGTGACGGCGCGGGCCCTCTCCAGCTTCCAGGCGCGGTGGTTGCTCAGTCCCAGGTGGGAGACGGCTCCCTCGGCGACGAGCTTGGCGAAGGCCTCCAGGGTCTCGGGAAGCGGGGTCTTGGGGTCCTCCTGGTGGGCGTAGAGCACGTCGAGGCGGTCCATGCCCAGGCGCTCACGGCTGCGCTCGGCGGCCGTCGCCACGGCCCGCGCCGACAGGCCCTCCTTGGTCTCCAGGCCGGTGCCGGGCACGGTGGGCTGCGCGCCGAGCTTGGTGGCGATGACCACCTCGTCGGTGACGCCGCGCTCGCGCCGCCACCGGCCCAGGAAGGTCTCGCTCTCGTGCCCCTCGAAGCCCTCCACCCAGAACTGGTAGCAGTCGGCGGTGTCCACGAAGGTGCCGCCGGCCTCCACGAAGCGGTCGAGCAGCGCGGCGGAGGTGGCGTCGTCGGTCTGGCTGCCGAACTTCATCGCGCCCAGGCACAGGGCGCTGACGCGGCGGTCGCCGATGGTGGTGTAGCGCATCAGGAGGTCTCCTTGAGGGGTTCGGGGGTGCGCGCGGCGAGCACGCCGAGGTAGTAGTCGATCTTGTGCTGGATCACCGTCTGGCACCGGCGCATCTCGTCGATGCGCTCGTTGAGCCGCTCCTGGTGGCCCTGGAGCAGGTCCAGCCGGTCGGGAACGGTGTGCTCGCCCTCACGGATGAGTTCGGCGAACTCGCGCAGCCGGACGATGGGCATGTCGGTCTCGCGCAGGCACCGGATCATGTTGAGCAGCTCGACGTCGTCGGCCCGGTAGCGGCGGTGCCCGCTGGGGGCGCGTTCCACACGGCGGAGCAGCCCCGCCTTCTCGTAGTAGCGCAGGGTGTCCAGGGTGAGGTCGAAGCGGTCGGCGACCTCACCCGGCGTGTAGTAGTCCCTCATGAGTAGAAGCATGGGACCTGGAGCGCGCTCCAGGTCAAGCGGAAGGCGGAAAAACCCCCTCGGGCGCGTTCGCTGGACGCCGCCCGTCACCCGCCGCCCGGCGGGACCGGAGCCCGTCTCGTGGACCGGACCTCAGGCCTCGCCGGCGCGGATGGCGCCGACCACCGCGCTCGTGAGGTCGTCGATGATCTCCTCCTCGCCGACCTCGGGGTGCTCCAGCCACCACTCCCCCGCCGCCTGCACCATGCCCACGACGGCGTGCGCGACGATCTGGGAGCGCGGGCGGTCGCCGACGCGCTGTTCGGCGACGAGCTGGTCGGCGAGTTCCTCGCCCAGGCGGCGGACCATCATGCCCAGGTCGCCGCGGGTCCGGGAGTCCTCGGAGGTGGCCCGGTCCATCAGGAACCGGTAGAGGTTGAGGTTCTGGGAGATCATCGACAGGTAGGCGCCGACCGTGGCACGGGCACGGACCTCGAACTCGGTGTGCTGGTGCAGCTCCTCGCGGATGCGCTCGATGAGCGGGTCCACGTGGCGCCGGGCGAGCGCCCGGTACAGGCCGCCCTTGTCCCCGAAGTGCCGGTACAGGATCGGCTTGCTGATTCCCGCCTCGGCCGCGATGGCCAGCATCGACGCGTCCGGTCCGTCGCGCTGGATCACCCGGTCGGCCGCGTCCAGGAGGGCGCGGCGCCGCTCGGGGTCGCGTCCGCGCCCGCCCCGGCCCCCGCGCGCGGCGGGGGCCTGCGGCACGGGCGCGCCGGAGGCGTCACTGCTGTCGGTCAGCGCGGTCTGCCGCGCGCGTTGGAGGGCCACAAGGGTTCACCGTAGCGGTTCGCGGGGCCCCGGATCAGGACCGGAGCGCGATCCATGTGGCCCTCGCCAGGGCCAGGAGGCGGCCCGTGCCGTCGTAGAGGGCGCTGCCGGTGGTGATCTTGCGGCCGTCGACCGCCTCCAGGTGCCCCATCACCACGTGGGCCTCCCCGGTCCGGGGAGCCCCGTCGACGCGGACGGTGATCCGGCCCAGGACGGCCGGGCGGCCGGAGACGTCGCTGGACCAGCCGCCGGGGCAGTCCAGGGCGGCCCACACCTGGGCGAGGCCGACCGCGCCGGAGCCCTCGTCCAGGCCCGGGTGCGGGGTCCAGGTGCAGGCGACGGTGTTGCCGACCCCGTCGGGGCCGGTGCCCGGGCGCACGGAGCCGGCGAACAGGCGCAGGCCCTCGCCCTCGGCGCGTTCGGGGCCGCAGCTGTAGCAGCGCGGGAAGGGGTGCGCGGTCAGCCCCGCGTAGCGGTGCTCGGCCTCGCGGGCCTCGGACACCGGGACCGGGCCGCCGGGGACGACGGGGGTGTCGGGGAGGTCGGCGGTCGCCGCCTCGGCCACCAGGCGGGCGCCCTCCTCGGCGCCGGGGTCGGTCAGCAGCAGGGCGCCCTCCGGACCGCCCTCCACCGTCAGCGGGCGGTCCAGGGGCGGAGGGGTGCGCAGGGTGACCCGGACGGCCGGTCCGCCGGCGGCGGTGAGCCGCGCGGCGAGCAGCCCCGCGGTGTAGCCGCCGTTGCCCGACCCGTCGGGGCCGTTGTATCCGGCGGGGATGGTGATGGTGGGGGCGCCGTTGCCCGTGGTGGCGTTCATGTGGCCAGGGTAGGGGTCGGATGTCCGGACGGGCCAGGGCGGTCCGGCGGGCCCGTTCCGGCGGCCCGGCGCCACCGGTCACACGTGGCAGTCCACGGTGACCAGATAGGTGTCGTCGGGCAGGGCGTCGATCGCCGGGTTGGCGCGCCGCAGGTACTCGCGGCGGCGGGGCAGCCAGTGGTCCGGGCCTTCGTAGCCGGGCAGGGTGTCGCGGTCGTACCAGGTGCCGTCCAGGTCGAGGAAGGCGTAACCGGGCACGGCCTGGTCCCGGGCGGTGGCCGTGAACTCGTCCCTGGGCACGGAGTACCACTCGACGGGGCAGGACATGCCGGGTTCCAGTCCGGCCCCGAGGAGCTCGCGCACCGCGGGCTGGCTCCGGTGGTGCCGGATCGCGGCGGCCCGGTCCCCGCCGAACTCCCCTGTGCGCGCCCGCTCGACCAGGGCCTCGGCCGTCTCCGCGGGAGGGTTGCGGCGCAGGACGGCGTGGGCCGCGTCCCACTGGCGCGCGGCCTCGTCCTCCGCGCGGGCCCGGTGCTCGGCGAAGGCGAGCAGGTGCTTGGGCGCGCCGGTGACCCTGCGCGGGTCCTGCTCCCCTCCGGGCAGGACGCGGGGGTCAGCGTGGTCGGAGGACAGGAGCATCCCCCTGTACCGGCCGCCGATCGCCCAGTAGTCCCACTTGGCCCGGGGGTTGTCCGTGGTCACCACGTAGTGGCTGCCGACCTCGTCGTCCCACAGGACGGGTTCGCCCACCCACGAGCTGAGGACCGCCGCCCGGTCGCCGAGGTCCAGGCCGCGCGCGTGCTCGGGATGGCGCGTGTAGAAGTCCAGCGCGTCGTCGTGGGCCCCGTCCCAGTCGTCCTCGTACTCGTGGTCGCGGTGCGGTGGGACCCGGACCCTCTCGTCGTACGGAGCCATCAGCGGATCGAGGGCCTCGTACAGGGCGTCTTCGAGGTCCTCGCCCGGGCTGTGGCGGCGGTCGACCGCCACGAGTACGGCGAAATGCACAGCTCCCCTCCCCCTTCCGTCGGGACACCCGGTCAGGGTCGCCGTGTCCGCCCTCCCGGGGCAACGGGATTTCCGCGGCCGGGGTCCGGGGCGTCCCCGGGGACGCGGCGCCCGCGCGGCGCCCCCGCCAGGCGCCGGAGCAGGCGCGTGTGTGCGCTCCACCGCGCGGGCGCGCGCACCGTCCCGGTCAGCTCGCGCTCGGCCCGGTCCAGGGCGTCCTCCAGGAGGGCGTCGTGGAGGGGGCGAAAGACCAGCGGCCAGGACAGCAGCGCCGGGCCCCGGGCGCGCATGGCGAGCAGGTGGGCCAGGACGCTCCCGCCTCCCGGGCGGGGGCGGACGGTGAACTCGTGGAAGCCGTCGAAACCGCGCGGGGCACGGAAGCGGAAGCGCACCAGGCGGCCGGGGACGAACTCCTCCACCGTGTAGCGGACGGGCCCGTGTCCGCCGGAGGCGCCGACGGCGAGGGGTTCGTCCAGGCGCACGGCGGGCCAGTCCCCGGTGGGCCAGAGCCGGTCTTCGCCGGTGGAGAGTCCGTCCACCAGCGCACCGGCGTGTCGGGGTTCGACCGGCAGCCGCCGTTCGTGGAGGTTGTACACCTGCATACCGGCTCCTTTTAGAGAGATGTCTCTAAAAAGAAGTAGAGCATAGTCTCCAGAACATGGGAAGACCCGCGCGCTTCAGCACCGAAGCACTGATCGCCACCGCCACCGCGCTGGCGGCCGAGGGCGGCCCGGCGGCGGTGACCATGGCCGCCGTGGCCCGCGGGGCCGGGGCGCCCAGCGGTTCGCTCTACCACCGCTTCCCCGGGCGGCCCGCGCTGCTGGCCGCCGTGTGGCTGCACGCGCTGGAGGACTTCCAGGCGGGGTGCCGACGGGCGCTGGCCGCCGCTCCCCCGCTGGAGGCGGCCGTGGGCACCGCCCGCCACGTGGTGGCGTGGAGCCGTGCGCGTCCCCAGAGCGCACAGGTCCTGCTGCACCGGCCGGCCGACTTCGACGCCCCGCACTGGCCCGAGGCCGCCCGCGCCCGGATGGCGGCGGCCAACGCCGGGATCGGGGACCGGATCGCCGAGGTCGCGCGCGACCTGCGCGAACCGGCTGAGGAGGAGGACGCGACGCTGGAGCGGGTGCGCCTGGCCGTGGTCGACCTGCCGCTCGCGCTGGTCAGACGGCACCTGCTCGGCGGGGTGGCCCTCACGGAGGGCGCCGAGGACCTGGCCGCCGACTCCGCCCGCCGCCTGCTGACCCCGGCGGGGAGCCCGGACCGGCGGTGATCGGTGCCGCCCGGGGCGGGGCGGGCTCCGTCGCCGGGCCCCGCGGAGCGCGGAGCGCCGGAGCCCCGGGGACACGAGGGGACGGCGGGTCTGCGGGAGGTGGTCCCGGGAACCCGCCGCCCCGCCCGCCCCGTGCGCCGGGCCCCGTCCCCGGCGCACCCGGGGGCGGAGGTCAGCGGATCGGCAGGCCCGTGACGGCGCGGCCGATGATGAGCTTCTGGATCTCGCTGGCGCCCTCGAAGATCGTGAAGATCGTCGCGTCGCGGTGCCAGCGCTCCACGGGGTACTCCCGCGTGTAGCCGTTGCCGCCGAGGATGCGCACCGCGTTCTGGGTGACGAACGTGGCGGTCTCGCTGGCGTAGAGCTTGCTCATCGAGCCCTGCGCGCTGTCGAAGTCCTTGTCGTTGCGCGCCATCCACGCCGCGCGCCACACCAGCAGGCGGGCCGCGTCGATGCGGGTGGCCATCTCGGCCAGGGTGAAGGCCACGCCCTGGTTGTCGCCGATCGGGCGGCCGAACTGCTCGCGCTGGGTGGAGTAGTCGCGGGCGTACTCGTAGGCGGCGCGGGCGCACCCCACGGCCATCGCGCCGACGGTGGGGCGGGAGGCCTCGAAGGTCTTCATGGCGGCCTGGCCCTTGGACTTGCGCCCCTCGCGGGCACGGGCCAGGCGCTCGTCGAGCTTGTCCTTGCCGCCCAGCAGGCACGAGCCGGGGACGCGCACGTCGTCCAGGACCACCTCGGCGGTGTGCGAGGCGCGGATGCCGTGCTTGGCGAACTTCTGCCCCTGGCTGAGGCCGGGCGTGTTCGGCGGCACGATGAACGTGGCCTGCCCCCGCGACCCGAACTCGGGCTCCACCGAGGCGACCACGACGTGGATGTCGGCGATACCGCCGTTGGTGGCCCAGGTCTTGGTGCCGTTGAGCACCCACTCGTCCTTGGCCTGGTCGTAGACGGCGCGGGTGCGGATGGCCGAGACGTCGCTGCCCGCGTCGGGTTCGGAGGAGCAGAACGCGGCGAGTTTGACGTCGTCGGGGGTGCCGAACATCTGGGGCGTCCACTCGAAGAGCTGCTCCTGGGTGCCGTTGGCGGCGACGGACACCGCGGCCAGACCGGTGCCGGTGATGGCCAGGGCGATGCCCGGGTCGCCCCAGTACAGCTCCTCGAAGGCCACGGGGATGCCGATGCCGCTGGGCTCCAGCCACTGGTTGGCGAAGAAGTCGAGGGAGTACAGGCCGATCTTGGCGGCCTCCTGGATGATCGGCCAGGGGGTCTCCTCCCGCTCGTCCCACTCGGCGGCGGCGGGGCGGATGACGTCGGCGGCGAACCCGTGGGTCCAGTCCCGGACCTCGCGGACGTCCTCGCTCAGTTCCAGGCTGAAGCCGGGCGCGGTGGCCTCACTCATGCGCTTACATCCTTCGTCGGGCCCTCCGGGGAGGGAGGGGGGCCAATGCGTGTTACCAACGGTAACAGTCAGCCCTCCGCACCACAACGCCGCACCCCCTCCCGCCGACGGCACCGCCCCCACGCGTGAGGGGGTCCGGGTGCGCGCACCCGGACCCCCTCTCCCCGCCCTCCCGGTCGGCCGCTCAGTCCAGGCTGTGCTTCTCCAGGAAGGTGTAGACGTCGTGCTCGTCCACGCCCGGGAAGGTCCCCGAGGGCAGCGCCGAGAGCACGTGGGAGTGCGCGCGGGCCGACGGCCACACGTTGCCCTCCCAGCGCGCGGCCAGCTCCGCGGGCGGACGCACGCAGCACTCGCCGTTGGGGCAGTTGGACTTGGTGCGGTTGGTGGTCTCGCGCCCCCGGAACCAGCGCGACTCCTTGTAGGGCACGCCCAGGGTGATGGCGAAGTTGCGCTCGCGGCTGGGGTCCACGTGCGCCACGCACCAGTGGGTGCCGTTGGGCTTGTCCGTGTACTGGTAGTAGATCGAGTAGCGGTCCGGCGAGGCGAAGACCTGGCGCCCCGACCACTGGCGGCACATGCGCTGGCCCTCGATGGCCCCGGTGTCGTCGGTGGGGAAGACGAGGCCGTCGTTCTCGTAGGCCTTGTAGATGATGCCGGTCTCGTCGTTGCGGATGAAGTGGCAGACCAGGTCCAGGTGGCGGTGGGCCAGGTTGGTGAACCGGTGCGCGGCCATCTCGTAGGAGACCGAGTACACGTCGCGCAGGTCCTCCACCGACAGGTCGCGGGCCTGCTTGGCCTCCTGGAGGTAGCGCACCGCGGTGGACTCGGGGATGAGGACGGCGGCGGCGAAGTAGTTGGCCTCCACCCGCTGGCGCAGGAAGTCGCCGAAGTCGCGCGGCCTGCCGTGGCCCAGCACGACGTGGCCCAGGGTCTGGAGCAGGATCGTGCGGGGGCTGTGCATGCCCAGCGTGGTCTCGCGCTTGAGGTAGATGCGCCGGTTGACGTGGTCGGTGAGGGAGCGCACCGAGCGGGGCAGGTCCTGCACGTACTTGAGGGAGAAGCCGTGGTGGGTGGCGATGGCGAGGATCTGCCCCTGGGACAGGGCCCCCGCGGTGTAGTTGACGGCGTCGAGGGTCTGGGCCGCCGCCTTCTCGATGTGTTCGAAGTAGTTGCCGCGCTCGCGCATCTGGCGGCGCAGGTCGGCGTTGGCCCGGCGCGCCTCCTCGGGGGTGGCGGTCGCCTTGGCGCTGCGCCGCCGGAGCTCCTCGTACAGGCCCACGATGTGTTCGAGCACGTCGTTGGGGACCCGCTTGCCGATCCTCAGGTGCGGCAGGTTCAGGTCCTGGTAGACCGTGTCGCGCTGGGCCTCCTCGACGGCGATCTCCAGCTGCGCGCGGCGGCTCGGGGGCTGCTTGGACAGCAGCTCCTCGACCGAGACGCCCAGGGCGGAGGCCAGGGCGGTGAGGAGGGAGAGCTTGGGCTCGCGCTTGCCGTTCTCCAGCAGGGAGAGCTGGGAGGGGGCCCGGCCCACGCGTTCGCCCAGGTCGGAGAGGGTGAGGCCGCGCGCCCGCCGCAGGTGGCGGAGCCGCTGACCAAAGGTGACGAGATCCAGGTCACCTGTCAAAGACGGTATTTCTTCAGCACCAAAGTACGCCATGGCTTCATGGTACGGAAAGAATCGACGATCTTCGCACGATTTCGAGTGGAAAAGCCTCGGAACTTGGCCAAGAATTCTAGTTACCGGCGGGGAACTTACCGCTCAGAGCTCACCCCCTGGCTCTGACCTGGCCTTCTCGACCGGTGTGAACACTTGGGGACTACACGTAAGGCGGGATCGAACATGGGCACCAGCGCTCGACGACAGGAAGCCAGCGCCGAACTCCAGCGCGACTGGGAGACCAACCCCCGGTGGGCCGGTATCGAGCGCACCTACTCCGCCGACGACGTGGTCAAGCTCCGCGGTTCGGTCACCGAGGAGCACACCCTGGCCCGTCGCGGCGCGGAGCGCCTGTGGGACCTGCTCCACACCGAGGACTACGTCAACAGCCTCGGCGCCCTCACCGGCAACCAGGCGGTCCAGCAGGTCCGCGCCGGCCTGAAGGCCATCTACCTCTCCGGCTGGCAGGTCGCGGCCGACGCCAACCTCTCGGGCAACACCTACCCGGACCAGAGCCTGTACCCGGCCAACTCGGTCCCGGCCGTGGTCCGCCGCATCAACAACGCGCTCCTGCGGGCGGACCAGATCACCTGGGCCGAGGGCGACGACAGCGCGCCCGAGTGGCTCGCCCCGATCGTGGCCGACGCCGAGGCCGGGTTCGGCGGCGTCCTCAACGCCTACGAGCTGATGCGGGGCATGATCGCCTCCGGCGCCGCGGGCGTGCACTGGGAGGACCAGCTGGCCTCCGAGAAGAAGTGCGGCCACCTGGGCGGCAAGGTCCTCATCCCCACCGGGCAGCACGTCAAGACGCTCAACGCCGCCCGCCTGGCCGCGGACGTCGCCGGCGTCCCGTCCCTGGTCATCGCGCGGACCGACGCCCAGGCCGCGACCCTGATCACCAGTGACGTCGACGAGCGCGACCAGCCCTTCATCACGGGCGAGCGCACCGCGGAGGGCTTCTACCGCTTCCGCAACGGCGTCGAGGCCTGCGTGGCCCGCGGCCTGGCCTACGCCCCGCACTCCGACCTGCTGTGGATGGAGACCGCGACCCCGGACCTGGAGGTCGCCCGCGACTTCGCCGAGCGGATCAAGGCCGAGTACCCGGACCAGATGCTGGCCTACAACTGCTCGCCGTCCTTCAACTGGAAGCGCCACCTGGACGACGCGACCATCGCCAAGTTCCAGCGCGAGCTGGGCCACATGGGCTACAAGTTCCAGTTCATCACCCTGGCGGGCTTCCACTCGCTCAACTACTCGATGTTCAACCTGGCCAAGGGCTACGCCCAGAACGGGATGACCTCGTACGTCGAGCTCCAGGAGGCCGAGTTCGCGGCCGAGTCGCAGGGCTACACCGCCACCCGCCACCAGCGCGAGGTCGGCACCGGCTACTTCGACTCCATCAGCACGACCATCTCCCCCGAGGCCAGCACCACGGCTCTCACCGGCTCCACCGAGGAAGACCAGTTCTCAGCGGCTCACTGACACTGGTCTTCGTTCCCAGGAGGCCGTCCCTCCCCGCTTTCGTGGCTGGGGCGGGGCGGGCGGCCTCCGCCCCCTAGCCGTCGGCCATGCGCGCTCCGTGTCACACGCGCATGGCCGGCGGCTTGTCCTGTGCCGGGTCCGCCCGCGAAGCCCCGTCCGCCGGCCCCTCCCCGGCGGCCCCGCCCCCGGAACCGGGACAGGGGGCACGAAGCGCCCGTCGCGCCCGTTTTCGGTCATCCCCGGCACGGGTTCGGCCTCCGCGGGAAAGGGACCGTTCTGGCCCCCCGTGCGGCCGGGACCTAGGCTGGCGGCTGCACGGGGCCGCGCCCCCGCGGCCCGCCCGGAGAACCGGAGGCTTGGCTTGAAGATGTTCGAACCCCTCCTCGCCGCCCTGGCCGCGCTGCGCCGGGTACTCGCCGTGGGAGCCCTGGCCACCGTCGTGGTCCTGGGCACCGCTGCCTGTGAAGAGGTCCTGCCGAGCGTGGACGTCGAACAGGGCGAGGACGGAGACGACGGTGAGGACGACGGCGGCGACGGCGAGGAGGACGGGGACGACGGCGACGACTGAGGCCGGTTCCCGCTGAACCGCGCCGCCGCCGGGCATCCCCCGGCGGCGGCGCGGGTCCTCCCCCTCCCCGCGGGTTCCGGCCCCTCCCCCGGATTCCGGACGGCGCTCCGCCACACCGAAAGCCGTCACTCCCCGCACCTGCCTGGCCACGCAGGCGGAATGCTCCTAGGGTGGATCACGAACGGATAACACCCGGCTCGTGCCCGCCGTCCAGGCCCGGACGGGCCCGCGGCACGACCCCAGAACCGAGGGAGTCAGCGATGAGGTTCGAGGACATCAGCAGGGAGACCCTGACCGCCGTACGCCGTGCGCTGGCGGGCTCGGCGATCGCCGCCGTCGCCGTGTTCGGCGTCGCCGCCTGCGAGGACCCCGAGGGGGCCGACGCCCCGACCGTGGACACCCCGGGCACGGACCAGGGCGACGAGGACGACGGCGGCCTGGAGAACAACGAGGAGGGCGGCGAGGACAACGACGGCGGGGACGAGGACAACGGCGGCGAGGGCGACATGGAGAACAACGACAACTGACCGCTCCCGGCGGCACGGCCGGGCGGAACGGGCCGGGCGCGCCCCGTCGCGCGCCCGGCCCGCCCCTGCGCCCCAGGTCACCGGCCCCCGCCGACAGCGCGTACATTGCAACCCGTGACCGACAAGACCCACACCCCGGGCGCCGAGCTGCCCGCGGGGACGCCGTCCGCCCCCTCCGCCCCCGTCGAGCCCGGCCTGCTGCGCTGGGAGATCCTGTGCGTGCTCGCCCTGTCCCTGGGCGCCGCGGCGGTCTCGGCGACCATCTCCTTCCTCGGCGTGCTGACCGAGCCCCAGTCCCTGGCCGAGCAGACCGCCAGCCTGGTGCGCCCCCGCGCGGCGCAGGAGCGCCCCTGGCTGGACCTGTCCTGGCAGCTGTTCGCGGTGGCCAGCGCCCTGGTCCCGGTGCTGCTGGTGGCCTACCTCCTGCGCCGCTCGGGCGACTCCTCGGCCACGATCGGCTTCGACGTGCGCCGTCCCGGCTTCGACCTGGGCACCGGCGCCCTGCTGGCCGCGCTGATCGGCCTGAGCGGCCTGGCCCTGTACGTGGTCTCCTGGCAGCTGGGGCTGACGGTCACGGTCAAGCCCAGCACCCTGGCCGGGAACTGGTGGGACGTGCCCGTCCTGGTGCTCCAGGCGGCCAAGAACGGGATCCTGGAGGAGGTGATCGTGGTCGGCTACCTGCTGCACCGGCTGGGGCAGCTGGGGTGGACGCCGTGGAAGGCGGTGCTGGCCAGCTCGGTGCTGCGCGCCTTCTACCACCTCTACCAGGGCGTCGGGATGTTCTTCGGCAACCTGGTGATGGGGCTGGTCTTCGGCTGGTTCTACCTGCGCCACGGGCGCGTGATGCCCCTGGTGGTGGCGCACACGGTCATCGACGTCGTGGCCTTCGTCGGCTCGGTCTACCTCATCGGCCGTCTGGACTGGCTTCCCTCGTGAGCCCGCGGGCGGCGATGGCGTCCTCCAGGTAGCGGGGGCGGCCCAGCAGCAGGCCCACCGCCAGGTTGACCACGACCAGCACCATGATCAGGAGCAGGGGCGCGTGCCAGCCGCCGCTGACCTCGTGCAGCAGCCCGAACAGGAAGGGGCCCGCGCCGCCCATGAGGTAGCCCAGGCTCTGGCTGACGGCCGAGAGCGCGGCCGTCCCCGCCCCGGTGCGGGTGCGCAGCGCGAAGGCGGTCAGGGCGAAGACGAAGCTGCCCATGCCGATCCCCACGAGCGTGGTCCAGGCCCACACCCCCGACATCGGGGCGAACCACAGCCCGGCCAGGCCGGTGAGGTAGGCGGCGGAGAAGGCCAGCACGAAGGGGCGCTGGTCGCCGGTCCGGGTCAGCAGCGTGGGCAGCACCAGGGACATGGGGATGCCCAGGACGGTGAGGTAGGACAGCGCCAGGCCCGCGGTCTGGGCGTCCATGCCCTGGTCGCGCAGCATCTGCGCGTACCAGCCGAACAGGATGTAGGCGACCGAGGACTGGGTGCCGAAGTAGAGCACGGACTGCCAGCCCAGGCCGGTGCGCAGCACCTGGCCGAAGCCCAGGGCCTGGGAGGCGTCGCCGCGCGCGGGCTCGTGGCGCAGCACCAGCAGCCAGGGGACGGCGGCCACGACGCCGAAGAGGGCGTAGGCGCCCAGGGCCGCGCGCCACTCGCCGGTGGACTGCTCCAGGGGCACGGTGGCCGCCGCGGCGATGGTGGTGCCGAGCGCCAGGGCGGTGGTGTACACGGTGGTCATGAGGCCCACGCGCTCGGGGAAGTGCTCCTTGACCAGGGCGGGCAGGATGACGTTGCCGACCGCGCCGCCGGACAGGGCCACCGCGCTCAGGGCCAGGAACATCCACGGCTCGGGGGCCGCCGCCCGGGCCGCGAGGCCGACGGTGACGGCGGTGAGCGCGTAGACCAGCAGGTGGTGCTCGCCCAGGCGGCGGGCCAGGGCGGGGGTCAGACCGCCGAAGAGCGCGAAGCACAGCACGGGCAGGGTGGTGAGGATCCCCGCGCCGACCGCGGTCATGCCCAGCCCGGCGGTGACCTCGTCGAGCACGGGTCCGACACTGGTGATGGCGGTGCGCAGGTTCAGCGCCGCCAGGGCGATTCCGGCGGCGAGCAGCAGCAGTACCGCGCGCGGGGGCCGGCGCGGGGCGGTCCCGGCTGCGGCGGGGCCGCTCGTCACGGAGGTGCGGGAGGCTGGTCCGGCGCTCATGGAGGCGACTCGCAGAAATTCATAGGATGACCCGATGTACTTCATGAGGATAACGCATTGCCGTTCAAAGCCAATTCCCGACCGTAACTGGTCTAAGCTCCGGCCTTAACCGTTCCGTACCTGTGCGCTGGCCCAGTCATCCGGCGACCCGCCCCTAGGAGGTATACGCGTGCCCCTCGCCTCGACACGCCGGACCGGTCTCGTCGACCAGGTCATCAGTCAGTTACGAGCACAGATCGACTCGGGCGAGTGGGGTGTGGGCGACCGCATCCCCACCGAGTCGGAGCTCTCCGACCAGCTCGAGGTGGGCCGCAACACCGTCCGCGAGGCGGTCCGCGCGCTGGCCCACGCGGGGCTTCTGGAGATCCGCCAGGGGGCGGGCACCTTCGTGCGCGCCTCCAGCGAGCTCGGCGGCGCCCTGCGGCGCCGCCTGGAGCGCTCGCGCCTGCGGGAGAACCTGGAGGTGCGCCGCGCGCTGGAGGTGGAGGCCGCCCGGCTGGCCGCGCTGCGCCACAGCGACGAGGACATGGCCGACATCGACCGCGCCATGGCGCTGCGGGAGTCCGCCTGGCGCGACCGCGACATGGGGGCGTTCGTGGAGGCGGACTTCACGTTCCACCGCGCGGTCGTCAACGCCACCCACAACACCCTGCTCATCGACCTGTACGACGACATCGCGCAGGTGGTGTACGCGAGCATCGCGCACACGGCCTACGAACAGGGTGACGAGGCGACCGCCCGCCCCTCGTCGGCCACCGACGGCGTGGACCACTCCAAGCTGACCGAGGCGATCCGCGACGCCGACGCGGCCGGGGCGGCGCGGGAGGCCACCTGCTACATCGACGAACTGCTCTCGCTCACCGAGGACTGAGCGGCCCGAGCGGGCCCCGTCCGGCCGCGGGCGGCTCACCGGACTCCCGGGAGCGTTCCCACGCGTTTCCGGGCCGGTGCGCGCACCGGTTCCCGGCCGCCGGGCGGCTCCCGGTGAGGGCTCCGGGCCTCACGCGGGGGTCCGTGGCGCGACCGCGCGGTCCCCGGGCCGGTGAACGCCTCCGGGCGCTGGCCGGGCCGCTCGTCCGCGGCGCCGCGGGCTCACTCCCAGGCATCGCCCACGGCCGAGCGCGGCGAGACCCGCGAACGGGTCGAAGAGTGCCCCTCGCCGCCGCGCGCGGCGGCGTCGCGGAGCGTGCCGAGGGCCCGTGAGCGCCCCGGGCGCCGGGAGCGGTGCTCGGAGCGGCCCTCCCAGCCCGCGACCCGCGAGGGGTCCAGGCCGAGCAGGTCCAGCGTGCTCTCCCCCGCGTAGACGGCGTCGATGATCTCGCGTTCGCGCGAGACGCTGTCCACGGTCGCGGCGATGATGGAGCCCACCTGCCCCCGGGGCAGGCACACCACGCCGTCGTCGTCGGCGACGATCCAGTCGCCCCGGCGCACGGGCAGGGGCGCGGGGCCGGCCGCCGTCATGCTGATCTGGCGGCCCACCGAGCCGCCCGCCTCGTGCGCGGCCTCGCGGACCGCGACCCCGGCCCCGAACACCGGCAGCGCGCACCGGGCGATGGCCGCGATGTCGCGGACGCAGCCGTCCAGGACGATGCCCGTGACCCCGCGGGTGCTGGCGGCCACGGCGAGGATCTCGTCGACGTAGCCGTACTCGGCCTCCCCCGCGACGTCCACCACGAGGGCGGATCCGGGGGGAGCCTGGGCCACCGCGACGTGGATGGCGAGGTTGTCCCCCGGCGTGCAGCGGACCGGGAAGGCGGTCGCCGCGAAGGCGGCCCCCGGCCAGACGGAGAACAGGTGCGTCCCGAACGGCCTGCCGCCGCACCGCGCGAGCGCCACCGTGCCCACAGCCGTCAACGTATCCGCCAGTGCCACGTCAGCCTCCCACTACACCCGCGCCCGGTGTGATCGGTCCTGACCGACCCCTTCCTATACTCACGGGTAACTTAAGCGTGACGCAAGCCATACACGGCGGAAACACGTAAAAATGCTACCGCTGGTTACAGATACGGACGGTGAGGGCGCCCGCGCCTACCCAGCGTGCCCGCCGCCCGGAGCGCGCCTCTCCGCCGCCGCACCGCGGCCCGGACCCCCGGGGTCGGACTCCTAGGGGGCGACCCACTCCAGGGGGCGTTCGCCCCCCTTGCGCTCCTTGCGCACCGACAGGTGGTCCCAGGACTCCACGTAGCCCACGCCCGGGGTGGCGCGCACGCCCTCCAGCGCCTCCACCAGCTGGCAGCGGTCGGGCGCGGTGAGGGTGCCGATGACGTCGTAGCGCCCGAAGCCGCTGGCCAGGAAGGAGATCCTGGGCATGTTCGCCAGCGCGGCCCCCAGCAGCTCGGCGTCGCCCCGGCAGCGCAGACCGAAGCCCAGCCGCTCGTTGGCGCCCACCGCCGTGGGCTCCACCAGGGCGGTCACGTGCACCACTCCGGAGTCGAGCAGCCGCACCACCCGCGAGCGGGCGGCGGCCTGCGACAGGCCCACCTGGCGCGCGAGGTCCGCGTAGGAGGACCTGCCGTCCCTGAGCAGCTGCCGGACCAGGCGCCAGTCCAGTGCGTCCAGCTCGACGTCGCGCAGTTCGCGGACGCTGCTGTGGGCGTCCTTGAACACGGAGTTGGCGCGGAAGACCTCCGCGCCGTCCACCCCCGGCAGCGCGCGCAGCTCGGAGAGCTCCTTGGTCAGTGCGGCGTCGTCGGCCACCCGCACCTGCGCCACGGCCGGGAAGCGCCCGGCCGAGTGCGCGGCGAAGGTCACCGCCTCCCTCTCCCCCAGTGCGTCCAGCATCGGACCCACGGGACCGCTGACGCGGAACGACACGTGGCCGAGGACCTCCATTCCCACGACCCCGGCGTGCAGCACCCCGACGATCCTGATCGCCCCGGACTGCACGAGCTGGCGCACTCTGGCGCGCACCGCGGTCCTCGACAGGCCGACCCCGTCGGCCAGTGCCTGGAACGTCGCTCTGCCGTCCCCTTGCAGCGCGCGCATGAGCGCGGCGTCAACCGCATCGAGCACGATGGCTTGCCTTTCGTTCCCATGACGCCGTCCTTCCCCCGGACGACGCCCCCTCCTGCGGCCAGATCATCGCAGCTGCGGCGTGCGCGCACTACTGATCGCCAAAGAAATCGGTCGATCTCCCCCTTTGGCCGTGCCGGAGGGGCCACCCAACACCCCATCCGCCACGTGGGAACCACATAACAGACTTGTATAGAACATCCCTCATGACTGAGTAGCCGTGCACACAAACTCGCGCAAAGCGCCACACTGAACTGTCGGGCCCGCACACGCACCCCGCGGGCTCCCCACGCCCGGAGGAGGACGGCCCGCGCGGTACGTCCGGGAGCACGGGCCTCGCCCGGCGGGGAACCGGATGACCCTCCTCAGGCGTGTACATAACAGGGGTTTCGGACACGAGTGCGGCCCTGCGGCGTGGCGCCGCCCGGCGACCGCGGCGGGGACGACGAAGACAACGGGGCGGTCCGCCCCGCGGCTGGAGAGGAACCACCGGTGACAGCGGAGGACGATCAGCGGGACGGGGCGCCCGCGCGCCCGGGTACGGGCCGGGCGCTGCTGTGGACCGCGGCGTCGGTTCCCCTCCCCGGGGTGGCCCACCTGCGGATGCGCCGCAAGATCGCGGGCACGGTGATCCTGGGGGCGTACCTGGCCGCGATCCTGGGACTGGTCGTCTGGGGGTGGCGGCTGGGCTCGGACGAGACGAGCACCATGACGCTGCTGGCCACCATGGCACTGCAGGGCCGCTGGCTGCTCAGCGCCATGGGTGTGGTGTTCGTCGTGGCGGTGCTGTGGCTGGCGGTGATCGTGCACTCCTGGGTGATCGTCCGGCCCGCGGAGGCGCCCCGGGGCTCGCGGGTGCTCGGCGCGGCCGTGGTCCTGCTGCTGTGCCTGACCGTCGCGGCGCCCTCGGCGCTGGCCCTGCACGGCGGCTACACCGCCTACCAGACGCTGAACAACGTCTTCCACGCCGACGAGGACCCCCTCATGCCCCCGCACGACGAGGCCGACCCGTGGAACGGCCAGGAGCGGGTCAACGTGCTGCTGATCGGCTCGGACTCGGCGGACAACCGCTACGGGGTGCGCACCGACAGCATGATGGTGGCCAGCATGGACACCGCCACCGGCGACACCGTGCTGGTGGGCCTGCCGCGCAACCTGGAGAACGTGCACTTCCCCGAGGACAGCGCCCTGGCCGAGCGCTACCCCGAGCCGTACGGCTTCGACCTGCTGCTCAACGACGTGTACCAGACGGTGGCCGAGGAGCCCGAGGAGCTGGCGCTCAACCCGAACGCGGCCGACCCCTCCGCCGACACCCTCAAGAAGGTCATCGGCCACAACCTCGGCCTGGAGATCGGCTACTACACGATGGTCGACATGATGGGCTTCCGCGACCTGATCGACGCCATCGGCGGCGTGGAGGTGCTCATCGAGGAGCCGATCCCCTACGGCGTGCACGGCGGGGTGCTGGAGCCGGGCCTGCGCCGCCTCAACGGCCACGACGCGCTCTGGTACGGCCGCTCGCGGACCAACAGCGACGACTACGGCCGGATGGGCCGCCAGGGCTGCCTGATCAAGTACGTGGCCGAGCAGGTCGACCCGATGACCGTCCTGACGAGCTACCGCAGGCTCGCGGGCGCCACCGAGCGCACCCTGAGCACGGACATCCCCCAGGCCAAGGTGCCCGCGTTCGTCGAACTGGCCGACAGGGTCACCGACACCGGGAGCATGAGCACGTTCCAGCTGTCGCCGCCCCAGGTCAACACGGCCAACCCGGACTGGGAGCAGATCAGGGCCCTGGTCGCCGAGGCCATCGCCGGGGGGAGCCCCGGGGGCGGCGACGTGGCCGAGGAGGAGGCCTCCGGCGCCCCGGTCGAGGACGGGTCCGCCGAGCCCTCCGAGCCGTCCGAGTCCGCCGAGGAGGACGGGCTGACCGAGTGGCAGGAGTACACCGGCCTGGACGAGGAGGAGCCCGCGGAGCCGGGTCGCCAGGTGGGCGAGGAGCCCAGCAACCTCGAGGCCCTGTGCCCCTGACCGGGCTCTGAACCCGGTGCCCGGCCCCCGCTCCCCCGCGGGGGCCGTGCGCAATCCCCCGTGACCGGTGTCGGTCAGACGGACGCGGACCGTTGCGGGTCCCTCACGCTCGTGTGACCCTGACGCGGTGACCCCCGCGCAGATCTGGACCCTCGTCGCGTTGGGCGCCTTCCACGGCCTGCACCCGGGTATGGGCTGGCTGCTGGCCGTGACCCGCGGCCTCCAGGAGGGCGGTCGCGCCGAGGTGCTGCGGTCGCTGCCCGCCATCGCCGCCGGGCACGCCGCGAGCGTGGCGGTGGCGGCCGTGGCCGTCACCGCCACCGGCTCGGTCACCGCCTCGGTGCTCTTTCCGGTGGCGGGCGGCACGCTGATCGTTCTGGTGGGGCTGGTGATGCTGCTGACGCGTCGGCACTTCCACTGGCGCGAGGTGCGGCTGCCGCTGTGGCAGCTGTCGGCGTGGTCGTTCCTGATGTCGTCGGCGCACGGCGCGGGGCTGATGCTGATGCCGGTGCTGGCGGGCCGGATCGCGCACACGCACTCCGGCGGCGGGCACGGCGGGCACGGCACCGCCGCGGCGGGGGCCGCGGAGGCGGAGGGCGCCGACGCGGGCGGCCGCACGGCGGAGGCGGGCGGAGCGGCGGCCGACGGGGCGTGGACCCTGTGGGACGCGACGCTGGTCGGTCTGGCCGCGACCGGCGTGCACACCCTGGCGATGCTGGCCGCGGCGGGGGTCGCGGCGCTGGTGGCGTACGACTTCCTGGGGGTGCACGCGCTGCGCTGGCGCGGCGTGACCATGGACCGGATCTGGGCGCTGACCCTGGTCCTGGGCGGTCTGTTCGTCCTGTGGTCGATCCGGTGACCTGCGGCGAGGCGTCTCGGGGACGGTAGAGCCATCCCGATACGGGAAAAATGTCCGCAGTGCCGGAAACCCGGGAACCGTTCCGGGAGTTGACTCTCTGAGGACCGCGCCGGCGGCGACAGCGCCGCCCGGCACGAACACGGAGGAGCGGGGCATGACGCACAGCAGTTCCCGGCCCGGGCGCCGGTGGACCGGCGTGGTCGTGGCCGTGGCCGTTCTGGTGGTGTTGGCCGTCGCCGCCGTCGTGAGCGTGCGCTGGGTGGCGCGCAACACCGACCTGTTCCCCACCTCGACGCCCTGGGGCCCGGAGTGCTCGGTGTGGACGGGCGAGGCACACGTCCGGCTGGACCGGGACCAGGCCCGGCGGGCGACCACCGCGGCCGCCGTCGCCGTGCAGGGCGACAGCGCCCCGGTCGACGCACCCGACACCAGCGACATCCCCGAGCCGGTGATGACGCTGCTGGAGGAGGGCCCCGAGGAGGACGCCGGACCCTCGCTGACCTGCCGCTCCACCAAGAACCCCGAGCTGCGGGTGCAGGAGGAGCTGGAGCCCTCGGGCCTGAAGCCGCGCGCCCAGCACCTGCTGGAGGGCATGGAGGAGCACTTCTCCGGCCTGAGCACGGGCGGCTACCTGCCGGGTGGTTTCGACACCGGCCACGGCGAGGACTCGGCGCACTACGACGGCCGCGCGATCGACGTCTTCTACCGACCGGTCAACGAGGACAACCGCCGCGCGGGCTGGGTGATGGCGCACTGGCTGATCGCGCACGCCCCGGACTACGAGATCGACGTGATCATCTTCGACGACCGAATCTGGAGCACGAGCTTCCCGTCCCTGGGGTGGCGCGACTACGAGGCCGACCCGGACAACGAGATCCTGCGCCACCTGGACCACGTGCACGTGGACGTGCAGCGCGGGCAGGAGGCCCCCGAGGGCGGCTAGGGAGCGTTCCCGGGACCTTTCCGCTCCTCTTCGTCCCACCCGCCGTCCGCCACCGCCCCCCGGGGGCGCTCCGCACGGCCCTCCCCCGTGTCCGGGCCGCCCGGGGAGCGCGGACCCGCGGGACGCGGCCGGGAACCCGTGCGAAGGGCCGCCGGGGAGGCGCACGCGGAGCCGCGGCGCAGTGGTGGGCGGGGGAGGCGCGGTTCGCGCGGGCTGGGGCCGGAGAACCGCGGCGGGAGCGGGGAAGGCGGCCGGGGTGCCGCTGCGGGAGCGGGGGAAGGCGGCCGGGGTCGCGGCGGACACGGGCCGTGACCGCGGCCGCCCGTCCTCATTCCTCCAGGCGGAAGCCCACCTTGAGACCCACCTGGAAGTGGGCGACGTCGCCCTCCTCGATGTGGCCGCGTATCTCGGTGACCTCGAACCAGTCGAGCCCGCGCAGCGTGGCCGAGGCGCGGTCGATGCCGTTGCGGATGGCCTGGTCGATCCCCTGCGGAGAGGTGCCGACGATCTCCGTGACGCGGTAGGTGTTGTGGGACATGTGGACCCCCTGCGTAGTCGCTTCTCGGCCGCGCGGAGCGCGACCCCCCGCTTCCTGCCTCCCCTCAATCCCCCGAAGCCACACGAAGCCCTCCCTGCGCACACGCCTCAGACCTGTACGGAGGGTCCGCGTACTTTGCCGTTCGCGGGGACGGACCGGAAAGGCGGTTGGAGTCCCCTTGACCCGACGGGCAAGGCCCGCAGAGCGGGGATTATGGATGAAATGCCAGGTCAATGTCTATATAGGACTTAAGGCCATGTATCGACGGGACTCTCCCGAGACAACGTCGTAACTGACTCTTGACGTACACCAGGGGGCATCGGTGTACATTGGGTTCTAGCGCTTCGGTCCCCCGTCGAAGCGCGGACGCGATGTTCCGAGCCCCCGTTGGAACATCGCCTGCGACGCCGGGTGGTTTGCCCCCGTAACCACCCGGCGTCGCCTTGTGTCCGGCCCCGGACCGCCCGCGAGGGCGGCCGGAGGCGAAGACCCGAACGTGCCCGTGGCTTGACCGCGGAGGCCGTTCCCCGGCTTGGGGGTCAGCATTGGGTAAAGCGGTGGAGCCGCAGTGCTCGCGGCGCGGGTGCCGCGCCGAGGCGACGTGGGCGCTGGTGTGGAACAACCCCAAGCTGCACACCCCCGACCGGCGCAAGGTGTGGACGGCCTGCGACGAGCACCGCGGGTACCTGTCCTCGTCCCTGGACGTGCGCGGGTTCCTGCGCGAGACCGTCCCCATGGACGAGTTCGAGGGCTGACCCTCGCGGGAGGCCCCTCTCCCGCCGGGAGGCCCCCTCATTCCCGTTCCGTGTACGGGGGGGCGGTTCCGAAGGCGTCGGAAGCGCCTCCCGGGCGGGGACGGCCGCGGGCCGCGCGCACGCAACCCCTCGGCGCTCCTCAGCCGGTCGGCGGCTCCAGGAGCCGGCGGGCGCGGTCGAGGTCGCCGGGGGTGTCGCAGTCGGCCACGGCCAGGTCGTCCGCCAGGGCCACCGCGCGGGGGGCGAGGGGGCCGAGCAGCCCGTACAGGGAGCGCCCCCGGTGGTCGGCGAGGGCCGCGCGCACGGCCTCGGTGCGCCACACGCCGGTGAGCCACTGCTCGCGTCCGGTGGAGTCCACGAACACCGCGCCCGCGCCTTCGGCGTCCGCCTCGGCGGCGTCGGCGAGGGCGGCCAGGTGGCCGGTGTCCAGGTGGGGCAGGTCGGCGGCCAGCAGCGCGAACCGGGGGGTGCGCACGTGCGGCAGCCCGGCGCGCAGCGCGGGCACGGGGCCGGAGCCGGGCGGGTCCTCGCGGACGTAGAGCGCGCGGGGGCTCTCGCGGGGCGGACCGACCACGATCAACCGGCCCCCGTCCCCCGCCCCGGCGTTGTGGGCGCGGACGGCGTCGGTGACCCGCTCCAGCAGGGTGCGTCCGGCCACGGACAGCCCGGGCTTGTCGACGCCGCCCATGCGGCGGGCCGCGCCTCCGGCGAGGACGACGGCGTCCAGGGTCTCGTTCATGCTCCCAGCATGGACCACGGCCGCGGCCCCGCGCTCACCCCTCCGTCTCGGCGAGCCCGTCCATCACGTCGTCCAGGACGGTCCTGCGGTGGTCCATCGACATCAGCCGCAGCTCCTTGAGCGCGGGCACGGTGTCCACGCTGGTGCCCCCCGAACCCTCCACCGTGCACACCCGCATGCAGTGCTGGGTGGGCTGGCGCCAGAAGTCGCGCTCGTCGACGGGGGCGATGCGGTACACCGTGGCCGGATAGCGGACCGGCCTGCTCGGGGAGTACCAGTGCTGGGTGCGGGAGAGCACGAACCCCGTGAGCAGCGAATCGAACACGCCGCCGGAGGCGAGGTCGGACAGGGCCTCGCGGTCCCCCTCTCTGCGGCACTCGTCGCAGCCGTCCAGTTCCGCCCGCAGCAGCCAGCGGGCGCGGGCATGGCTCACCTCGGAGTTCTTGAGTTTGCTCGGGTGTCGGTGTCCCATGCAGGGAAGGGTACGCCGGTCCCGGGGCGGTGTCCGTACGGCCGGAACCGCCCCCGGGCCGGTCGGCCCGCGGCCGCCCGGGGCCCGGCGCCCGCGCCGCCTCAGCCCTTGACGCACACCACCTGGCGCAGGTGCGCGACCACCTCGACCAGGTCGGTCTGGGCCTCGATCACCGCCTCCAGGTCCTTGTAGGCGGCGGGGATCTCGTCCACGACGCCCCGGTCCTTGCGGCACTCCACTCCCCTGGTCTGCTCGACCAGGTCGGCCTCGGTGAAGGTCTTGCGGGCCTTGTTCCGGCTCATCCGCCGCCCAGCCCCGTGCGAGGCGGAGTTGAACGAGGCCGGGTTGCCCAGCCCGCGCACGATGTAGGTCCCCGTGGCCATGGAACCGGGGATGATCCCGAGGTCGCCCGCGCCGGCGCGGATGGCGCCCTTGCGGGTGACGAGCACGTCCACCCCGTCGTAGGTCTCCTCGGCCACGTAGTTGTGGTGGCAGGAGATCCACTGCTCGAAGCGGGTGCCCGGGATCTGCTCGGCCAGGGTCCGGCAGGACAGGCCCATCATGACGTCGCGGTTGCGCCGCGCGTACTCCTGGGCCCAGAACAGGTCCCGGCGGTAGGCGTCCATCTCGGGCGTGCCGGTGACGAACACCGCCAGGTCGCGGTCGGGCAGGTCCTGGTTGTGCGGCAGCGCCTGGGCCCGCTCGATGTGGTGGGAGGCCAGCTCCTTGCCGATGTTGCGCGACCCGGAGTGCAGCACCAGCCACACGGCGCCGCCGTCGTCCAGGCACACCTCCAGGAAGTGGTTGCCGCCGCCGAGGGTGCCCATCTGGCGGTGGGCGCGGTCGCGTCGGGGGCGGACGGCGTCGGCCAGGGCGTCGAACCCCTTCCAGAAGCCGGACCAGTCGGCCTCGCGCAGGGCGGGGACGGTGGAGGGGTCGACCGGTTCGTCGTGGGCGTGGTAGCCGACCGGGATCACGGCCTCCAGGGCGGAGCGCAGCCGTCCGAGGTCGTCGGGCAGGCGCTCGGCGGTCAGGTCGGTGCGCACGGCGGTCATGCCGCAGCCGATGTCCACGCCGACGGCGGCGGGGCTGACCGCGTCGCGCATGGCGATGACCGATCCGACGGTGGCCCCCTTGCCGTAGTGCACGTCGGGCATGACGGCCAGACCGTGCACCCACGGCATGCGGGTGACGTTGCGCAGCTGTTCCATGGCCGCGGCCTCGACCTCGTCGGGCGCGGCCCACATGCGGATGGGGACGCGTTCCCCGGAAACCTCGGTGTAGGGCATGTACAGGCCACCTCCCTTTCCCGGCAAGGCCTGCGGGTCGTTCGTACGGGTACGCACGCGGTCGTCGCACCCCTGGGACATCAAGCCAGAGCCGGCCGGAGGAGGCAACGGATTTTAGATCGTGTTCCTTGGATCATTTCGGGCTCGCGACCACCGGTCCGCCTCTCGCCGCGCCGACTCCGCATGGAAAGCCGACCGGGCCGACCCGCGCGAACCGTCGTGCGGGAGATCGCCCGGACGTCCGCTCGCTGACCCGAGGGCCTCCGCGGAACACTCCCCACGGCGGGACGGACGCGGGGTCTCGGCGCACCGGTGGAGTGCCGCGGCCGGGGTTCAGCCGCCGATGGCCGACATCGGCCGGGACGGCTGGAGGAAGCTGGGGTCGTTGATGCCGTGGCCGGGCAGCTTGGCGGACACGGCGGCGGTCCAGCGGTCGGCGATCTCGTCGTCGGTGGCCCCGTCCCGCAGCAGGGAGCGCAGGTCGGACTCCTCCCGGGCGAACAGGCAGTTGCGCACCTGCCCGTCGGCGGTGAGGCGGACGCGGTCGCAGGCGCCGCAGAAGGGCCGGGTGACCGATCCGATGACGCCGACGGTGGCCTGCTCCCCGTTGGGGAAGCGGGCTCCGCGCACGTGGAAGAGCTCGGCGGGCGCGCTGCCGCGTGTGTCGGCGTCGGCCGCGTCGAGCGTGAACTCGGCTTCGAGGTCCGCGAGGATCTCCTCGGCGGTGATCATGGTGTCGCGCCGCCAGCCGTGCTGGGCGTCCAGCGGCATCTGCTCGATGAACCGCAGCTCGTAGCCGTGTTCGATGCAAAAGCGCAGGAGGTCGGGGGCCTCGTCGTCGTTGACGCCGCGCATGAGCACCGTGTTGACCTTGACGGGGGTGAGCCCGGCCTCGGCGGCGCCCGCCAGGCCGTCGAGGACGTCGGGGAGCCTGCGGCGGCGGGCGAGGGTCTCGAACACGTCGGGGCGCAGGGTGTCGAGGGAGACGTTGACGCGGTCGAGCCCGGCCTCGGCGAGGGCGGGGGCCATGCGGGCCAACCCGATGCCGTTGGTGGTCAGGGCGGTGTGGGGGCGGGGCGGGAGCGCGGTCGTCCCCGCCACGAGGCCGGGCAGGCCGCGGCGGAGCAGGGGTTCACCCCCGGTGAAGCGCACCTCGGTGATGCCGAGGCGGGTGACACCGATGCGGATGAGGCGCAGGAGTTCGTCGTCGGTGAGCAGTTCCGGCTTGGGCAGCCACTCCAGCCCCTCCGGCGGCATGCAGTAGGTGCATCTGAGGTTGCAGCGGTCGGTGAGCGAGACCCGCAGGTCGGTCGCCACTCGTCCGTAGGAGTCGGCCAGCACGGGCGTCACCCTCTCCGGTCCGGGTTGTCGGGCGGTCCGTGTATAGAAGTACCCGGCCCGAGGGGTACCCATAGATAAGCGTAGAAGATCCCTTTAAGCGACTGGCAGACCCCATCGCGTGATATGCCGTTTTTCGTGGGCGGACACGAGACACCGGGCGGCGTGTCGGCTGATCCCCCAACTCCCGGAGCCGCGGCCCCGCGCGGGCCCGTTCCGCCCTGCTGCGCACCGGCCCCGCCGCGCCGTAGGGTGACCCTCCGACGGTCGCGCGCGGTCTCGATCGTCGCAGACGAGGACTCGGGCAAGGAGGCGGAACACGGTGATCACCACACGCGAGTGGGCCCTGGCGGGCGGACCCGACGGTTCTGGGAAGCTGGCGGCGCGGGCGTGGGCCCCGTCCGAGGGCGAGCCGACCTGGCTCGCGGTGCTGGTGCACGGCTACGGCGAGCACCTGGGCCGGTACCACGAGGTGGCCGAGGACCTGGTCCGGGCGGGCGCGGTGGTCTACGGAGCCGACCACCGCGGGCACGGCGGCTCCTCGGGCGAGCGGGTGCTGATCGACGACTACGCGGGCGTGGTCGAGGACGTGCACCGGATCGTCACCCAGGCGCGCACCGCCTACCGGACGCTGCCGCTGGTGCTCATCGGCCACTCCATGGGCGGGCTCATCGCCTCCCGCTACGCCCAGACCCACCCCGAGCAGCCGAGCGCGCTGGTGCTGTCCGGGCCGGTGCTGGGCCGGTGGGAGGCCCTGGAGCGGCTCGCCGCCGCCGAGGAGATCCCCGACGCCCCCATCGACCCGTCCACGCTCTCGCGGGACCCGGCCGTGGGCGAGGCGTACGTGGCCGACGAGCTGGTCTGGCACGGCCCCTTCAAGCGCGCCACGGTGAACGCCATGCTCACCGAGATCGAGCGCGGCCTGGCCGCCGGAAGCGTGGGGCCGCTGCCGCTGCTGTGGGTGCACGGCTCCGACGACCGGCTGGTGCCGCTGGAGGGCACGAGGGTGGGCATCACCTCGGTCATGGGCGAGGACTTCACCGCGCGGATCTTCCCCGGCGCCCGGCACGAGGTGTTCAACGAGACCAACCGGGACGAGGTGCTGGGCGAGGTGGTCCGCTTCGCCCAGCGCTTCGCCCTGCCCGCCGGGGGCGCCTGAGGGGCACCGGAGACTGCGGGCCCGCCCGGCCCCCCTCCGGCCCTCCCGGCGCGGGCCGGGGTCGGAGCGGACCGGGGTCGGAGCGGACCGGTCCGGGTCGGCCTGTCCACAGACGCGGATGCGGGGTGGTGCCGGGGCAGCCGGGCGTGGTGAGCTGTTGGCAAGGGGACCTCGCACCCTCCCCTCCCCTCGGCGTGCCCTCACACGTACAGCTGCCCCCGGGGCTGCGTCGGGTGGACCAGGGTCTCGGTGTAGGCGGCGACCAGGCGCTCCACCGCGTCCGCGAGCACGTCCGGCGGCTGGGTGTAGGCCAGGCGCAGGTAGCGCTCCAGGGTGCCGTCCGCGCCGAACACCGGCCCGGCGGCGGGGTGCACCCCGTGCCGGACCGCGGCCGTGGCCAGCGCGCTGGCCACGGGGTGGGGCAGGGTCGTCCACAGCACCAGCCCGCCCCCGGGCACGCTGGGCCGCCAGTCGGGGAGCCGTTCGCGCAGCGCGTGCAGCAGCGCGTCGCGGTTGCGGCGCAGCTGGCGGCTGCGCTCGGCCCGGATGCGCAGCACGTCGGAGAGCAGGTGGGTGGTGGTGAGCTGGTCCAGTACCGCCCCGGCCAGGTCGAAGCGCTGGCGGGTGGCCATCAGCCGGGCCACCATCGGCGGCGTGGTGCGCACCCATCCCACCCGCAGGCCGCCCCACAGCAGCTTGGCCACCGAACCCACCGTGAGCACGCGGCCGTCGATGTCGTGGGCGGCCACCGGCGCGGGCAGGTCGCCGGAGTCGATGGCCAGTTCCGCGACCGACTCGTCGACGACCAGGTGGGTCCCCGCCCGGCGCGCCTCGCGCACCAGGACCCGGCGCTCCTCGTCGTCCATCAGGGCGCCGGTGGGGTTCTGGAAGTCGGGGACGAGGTAGGCCAGGCGGGGTTTCCACTGGCGGAACGCGTCGACGAGGTACTCCATGTCCCAGCCCTGCGGGGTCACCCCGACGGTGCGCACCCGCGCCCCGGCGCGGCGGATGGCGTCCAGCGCGTGCGGGTAGGTGGGCGACTCCACCAGCACCTCGTCGCCGGGCTGCACGAGCATGTCCACGGCCAGCGCGATGCCCTGTTGGGCGCCGTTGGTGACGAAGATCTGCTCGGGGGTGGTGGGCAGACCGCGCTCCACGTAGCGCCGGGCGATGGCGTGCCGCAGCTCGGGCAGTCCGTAGGGGTAGTAGCCGAGGCCTCCCACGTGCGCGGCGAGCTGCTCGGCGGCCTGGAACGCGGCGGCGCGCAGCCCCTCCACCGCCGGGGGCGCGGCCACGCCCAGGTCGATGTGCTCGGCGGTGGGGACGAAGGGCGAGGGCTCGCTGGTCGCGGAGTCGGGCAGGACGGTCCAGCTGCCCGCGCCCTGCCTGCTCTCCAGGAAGCGGTTGTCGCGCAGCCAGGCGTAGGCGGCGGTGATGGTGTTGCGGCTCACTCCGAGGGCGGTGGCGAGGTCGCGTTCGGCCGGGAGCCGGGTGTTGGTGGGCACGCGGCCGTCCAGGACCAGGCCGCTGACGGCGCGGGCGATGGCCAGGTAGAAGGGGCGTTCCACGGGCGCCTCGCCGATGAGGCGCGCCAGTAGGCGCCCGTTGATCCGCCGGGTGCCGCCCCCGGAGCGTTCCGCGGCCCGGTGGCCGCTCTGCCTCGCCATGCCATCCCCCGTCGCCGTGCTGAAAGGGCCAGTTACCTGGATTGGCTCTTCATTCCAGGCGCCACTTCCGCCACGATACCCAGGTGGCTCCCTTACTGGACCCGGGTCCGGTGGGGGGCACGGCGGTGGGAGGACGGCGGACGGCCCGGCCGGTCGCCTCGCTCCGCGCGCCCCCGCGGCCCGTCCCCGCACCCCGGCCCCGCCTCGTGCCCGTGCCCCCGCACGGGCTCTCATCCGATGATCCCAGGAATGGTAGGTATCCCGTGACCGCACAGCCCCGCCCCGTCCGTGACGCGGCCGCCGACCTGCTGGGCCGGGTGCTGCTCACCCCGGCCCTGCCCCGGCCCCGGCTGCGCCGTCTGACACAGCTGTACGCGGGCCTGGTCCTCTACGGCCTGAGCGGCGCGCTGCTGGTCCACGCGGGGCTGGGCGCGATGCCCTGGGACGTGCTGCACCAGGGGCTGTCCCGCCAGACGGGGTTGTCCATCGGCACGTGGAGCGTGCTGGTGGGCGCGCTGCTGATGCTGCTGTGGATTCCGCTGCGCCAGAAGCCCGGCCTGGGCACGCTGAGCAACGTGGTCGTCGTGGGCACGACGGTGGACCTGTTCCTGTGGCTGCTGCCCGAGGCGGATTCTCTGGTGGTGCGTGTGCTGCTGCTGGGGCTCGGGGTGGTGGTGTGCGCGGTCGCGACCGGCTGCTACATCGGCGCCCAGCTGGGCCCGGGCCCCCGGGACGGGCTGATGACCGGTCTGGCTGCCCGAGGGCTGTCGGTGCGCCTGGCCAGGACCGTGATCGAGGTGACCGTCGTGGTCACCGGCTTCCTCCTCGGCGGGACCGTGGGGGTGGGCACGCTGGTGTTCGCGGTGGCGATCGGTCCGCTGGCGCAGGTCTTCCTGCCCCTGATGCGCGTGCCCGGCCCGGTCGCCGGGGAGGCCGGCGCCCGCCGGTCCCAGGAGGCCGATCCCGAGGGCGCGCCGGGGGCCGCCCGCCCGGAGTGACCCCGCCGCCGGAGGGGCCGCCCGCGTTCCGCGGCGCCGCCACGCGCGCACGGCTCCGGCGGGGGTGCCCCGTACGCCGCTCGGCGCTTCCCGCCGGTGCGCAGGCGGCGGGGTGGCGCCGCGGCCCCGCGCCGGGTGCCGTACCGCCGCGGGGGCGGCTCGGCGGGTTTGCGGACGCCTCCAGTACACCCATTCCGGCGGGCCTTGTCCTCCCCGTCACCAGATCTTGATCACCGCGTCCCAGCTTCTGACCTGACAAAACGCCCCATTTGCCCGCATATATCGCTGCACCTTCCGATGCACGTGCAGCCACGGGTGGCGCGCTCGCGGAGGAGGGGGGAAGATGGGGACCGCGGTGAGCGGAAAGGACCGTGTTCGGGACGGTTCCTGGGCACCGGCCTTTTCGGCTGCCCTCACCTGGGCACATTACCGGGTGGAAGGCAAGCGGCGGCTGGTGCGGAGGCGGAACGTGGCCCGAACGGCGCCTGGCGGCGGTGCCGCCCCCCATGGCGGGCAGGAGACGGGACCCCGGCGGGACGCGCACACGGGTGTGCGTGCCGACGGCCGTCGCGGGACACGGCGCACCCCACGAGGCCCCGACCGCAGAAACCATGACGACGTGATGGGGGTGAGCCGCGTGCCCGGCTGGATCGAAGACTACGCAATGATCGGTGACATGCAGACCGCCGCGCTGGTCGGGCGCGACGGTTCCATCGACTGGGCCTGCCTTCCCGACTTCGACTCCTCCGCCTGTTTCGCCGCGCTGCTCGGTGACGAGCAGAACGGTTGCTGGACCCTGCGCCCCGCCGAGGGCGACTCGCGCGCCACCCGCCGCCGCTACCGGGACGACACGCTCATCCTGGAGTCGGAGTGGGACACCCCCTCGGGGTCCGTCCGGGTCATCGACTTCATGCCGCCGCGCGGCGGTGCCCCGCACATCGTCCGCATCGTCGAGGGCCTGAGCGGCTCGGTGTGCATGGAGACCACCATGCGCATCCGCTTCGACTACGGCCACGTCGTGCCGTGGGTGCACCGGGCCGGCACCGAACTGGTGGCCATCGCGGGGCCCGACGCCATCTGGCTCAGCACCCCCATCCCCCTCCAGGGCCACAACTTCACCCACGACGCCACCTTCACCGTCACCGCGGGCCAGCGGGTGCCCTTCGTGATGACCTGGCACCCCTCCCAGGTGGAGGAGTCCGACCACCTCGACGCGGAGAAGGCGCTCTCCCGCACCGAGCGCTTCTGGGAGAAGTGGGTCAACCAGTGCACCTACGAGGGCCCCTACCGCGAGGCGGTCATCCGCTCCCTCATCGTGCTCAAGGCCCTGACCTACCGTCCCACCGGCGGGATCGTCGCCGCGCCCACCACCTCCCTGCCCGAGGAGATCGGCGGGGTGCGCAACTGGGACTACCGCTACTGCTGGCTGCGCGACGCCACCATCACCCTGGAGGCGATGATCCGCTCCGGGTACAAGGACGAGGCGCTGGCCTGGCGCGAGTGGCTGGTGCGGGCGGTCGCGGGCGAACCCCAGCTCATGCAGATCATGTACGGCATCCGGGGTGAGCGCAGGCTCACCGAGTGGGAGGCCGAGTGGCTGCCGGGCTACGAGGCCTCCCGTCCGGTCCGCATCGGCAACGCCGCCGTGGGCCAGTACCAGCTCGACGTCTACGGCGAGGTCATGGACGTGCTGCACCTGGCCCGCCGCCACAACATCCGCGGCGGCGACTACCTGTGGGGCCTGCAGCGCTCCCTGGTCAACTACCTGGAGTGGTGCTGGGACGAGCCGGACGAGGGCCTGTGGGAGGTGCGCGGGCCGCGCCAGCACTTCGTGCACTCCAAGGTGATGGCCTGGGTGGCGGCCGACCGCGCGGTGCGCAGCATCGAGGAGTTCGGCAAGGAGGGGCCCATCGAACGCTGGCGGGCCCTGCGCGACACCATCCACGCCGAGGTGTGCGAGTACGGCTACGACCCCCAGCGCAACACGTTCACCCAGTACTACGGCAGCAAGGAGCTGGACGCCGCGCTGCTGCTGATCCCCGAGGTGGGCTTCCTGCCCTACGACGACCCGCGCGTGGTCGGCACCATCGAGGCGGTCCGCAAGGACCTGATGGTGGACGGGTTCGTGCTGCGCTACCGCACCGACCTGGAGAACTCCGCCGACCAGCTGCCCGGTGACGAGGGCGCCTTCCTGGCGTGCAGCTTCTGGATGGCCAACGCGCTGCTGTCGATCGGCCGCCAGGACGAGGCCCGCGAGCTGTTCGAGCGGCTGCTGTCCCTGCGCAACGACGTGGGTCTGCTGGCCGAGGAGTGGGACCCGCGCGAGAACCGCCAGGTCGGCAACTTCCCGCAGGCGTTCAGCCACGTGCCGCTGGTGACCACCGCGCTGAACCTGTCCACCCGCCAGGGGGGATGGCGCGCCGAGTAGACCGCCGCACCCCTCCCGGCCGACCCCGCACGGCCCCGCTTCCCCCGACGCCTCCCCAGCACGCTTCCGTCCCCCGCCTGTACGGACGCACGCCCCCGCGACCGGTGCGGTCGCGGGGGCGCCGCGGGTGGGCCGTGCCCGTGCAAGCGCCCGGAAGACCCGAAGGGGCCGTGGATGTCGCTCACTGGCGCTAGTGTTCTGGCCATGCCGAAGGACCTGAAAGAAATCATGGAAAGCGGTTGGGCCGAGGCCCTGGAGCCGGTCGCGCCGCAGATCGCCGCGATGGGCGACTTCCTGCGCCAGGAGGTCGCGGAGGGCCGCACCTACCTCCCCGCCGGCGAGAACGTCCTGCGCGCCTTCAAGCAGCCCTTCGAGGACGTGCGCGTGCTCATCGTGGGCCAGGACCCCTACCCGACCCCGGGCAACGCGGTGGGTCTGAGCTTCTCGGTCGCCCCGGACGTGCGCCTGCCCGCGAGCCTGCGCAACATCTACAAGGAGCTGGTCGACGACCTGGGCGTGCCCATGCCCTCCAACGGCGACCTGACCCCGTGGACCGAGCAGGGCGTGCTGCTGCTCAACAGGGTGCTGTCGGTGGAGCCGGGCAAGGCCGGTTCGCACCGGGGCAAGGGATGGGAGGCCGTCACCGAGCAGGCCATCCGGGCGCTCGCCGAGCGCGACAAGCCGCTGGTGGCGATCCTGTGGGGACGCGACGCCCGCAACCTGCGCCCGCTGATGCCGGGCGTGCCGTGTGTGGAGTCCGCGCACCCCAGCCCCCTGTCGGCGCGCAACGGGTTCTTCGGCTCGAAGCCGTTCAGCCGCGCCAACGAGATGCTCAAGGAGCAGAACTCCGACCTGGTGAACTGGGAGCTGCCCTAGCGGATCCCACCACGGGAGCACGCTCACTCCTCCCCGACCCCCGTCCCCCATGCTGACCTGCGGACTCGGCACCGCCCCGGTGCCGGGTCCGACCGTGTTCCCACCCCTCGAAGCCGGAAGAGGCACCCCCGATGGCGAAACGGCTCACCTACGCCGACGCGCTCAAGATCCTCGGCCAGAACGACTCGGAGGTGATGAACCTCGCCGAGAGGCTCACGGACGGCGGACTGGGGCTGGTGGGGGTGCCCGACCTCTTCGGCCTGCGGGGAGCGCTGGTCAGCGGAGGGCGTCAGGCCATCGAGGGGATCCGGGACAAGATCAGCGGTGAGAGCCGCACGTCGCGGACGGAGAAGATCGAGGCGGCGCACCAGATCCTGGTCATCGTCGCGTTCTTCGAGGCGGTCGAGGAGGCCCTGACCGAACTGGACGCCCCCTTCTCCCTGGCCGATCTGGAGTTCACCCGGGAGGAGCAGGTCGCGCTGATGGACCGCGTCCTGGCGCACTCCGGGACCAGCCCGGCCGTGTCCCTGGGGTCGGGTTGGGCCCCCCGCTTCTTCTCGGACTTCCTGTTCAGGGACTTCGCGGCGGTGCTGACGGGGCTCGCGGTGTCCGAAAGGCACGGGATCACCTCCGAGGACCACAGCCTCCTGCGGAACATGCGGCGCCTCGTCCCCCGGTACGCCTCCCGCCGGTACCAGGAGTCCTACCGCCAGTTCTCCGCCGACGTCCCCGAGTTCGGCATGTGGGTCCACCTGGCCGAGCACGAGCACACGCGCGAGACCGTCGGGACGGGGCTCGGGGAGCTGCGTCGGTGTCTGGAGGAGATCAGCTCCCGCCGTGCGGTGGACGTCCGGCGCAGGGAGCTGTCCGCCGGGTACCGGGCGGTCCTGCGCCAGCCGGTGCTGCGTTCGGACGACGTCCCGCCGGGGCTCTCCCTGCCCACGCTGGAGGAGGCCTACGTCCCTCCGAGGGGCCGTGCCGCCTACGCGGTGCACAGCGGCACCCCCTCCTCCGAGGAGTGGTGGGAGCGCCTGCCCGTGCTCGCGGACCTCCAGCGGGTCATCGCCGCGCACCTGGTCCACCCGGTCGCCACGGAGGTCCCCACGGTCATCCTGGGCCACCCCGGGGCAGGCAAGTCCAAGTTCACCGAGATGCTCGCGGCCAGCCTGCCCGCCGCCGACTTCCTCCCCATCCGGGTGGAGTTGCGCTCGGTCCAGCCGAACTCGCCCATCCACGCGCAGATCGAGGAGGGGCTCGCCGCGACCCTCCACACCCGTGTGTCCTGGCGCGAACTCGCCGAGTCCGCGGACGGCGCCCTGCCCGTCATCATCCTGGACGGCTTCGACGAGCTCCTCCAGGCGACCGGGGTGGACCGCTCCGACTACCTGGAGCGGGTCCAGGAGTTCCAGCACCAGCAGGAGGCGCTGGGCCAGCCGACGGCGGTGATCGTCACCAGCCGCACCGTCGTGGCGGACCGGGCCCGTTTCCCCGACGGCTCCATGGTGATGCGGCTGGAGCCCTTCGACGAGGAGCAGATGGGCAGGGCGCTGGGGGTGTGGAACCGGGTGAACGCCCGCTCCCTGACCTACGAGGGGCGGTGGCCTCCCACGATGAAGGAGCTCCTCCCCTACCGGGAGATGGCGGAGCAACCGCTGCTGCTGATGATGCTGCTGATCTACGACGCGGCGGAGGAGCCCCTGCTCCGCACCGCGAGGCCCCTCTCCCACGGTGAGCTGTACGAGAGCCTGCTGAGGAAGTTCGCCCGCAGGGAGGTGGAGAAGCACCGGCCCCATCTCAACGACCGGGACCTGGACGACGCGATCGAGGACGAGCTGCGCCGTCTGGAGATCGCCGCGCTGGCGATGTTCACCCGGCGCAAGCAGAGCGTGGACGCCGACGAGCTGGACCGGGACCTGGCGGTCCTCATGCCCGACGCTGCGGTGCGCGCGGAGGACACCGACCTGCACGGACGGATCGACCCCGCCCACCAGGTGCTGGGCCGGTTCTTCTTCGTCCACGAGGCCCGTGCGCAGACGGGCGACGGCACCGCGAGCGTGTTCGAGTTCCTGCACGCCACCTTCGGCGAGTACCTGGTGGCGCGGGCCGTGGTCGCCGCGGTGGAGGAGCTGGACGAGTCCCGCTCGCGCTCCTCACGGCGCCGGGGGCGCGCGGCGCCCGTCGACGACGGCGAGCTGTACGCCCTGTCCTCCTTCGCCACCTACGCGGGCCGGGAGAAGGTCGTGGACTTCCTCGCCGAACTCCTGGAGCGACGGTTCGCCGAGGAACCCGAGGCCCGCGAGGACTACGCGCGGCTGCTCGTGGAGCTGTTCCAGGAGGCGCCCTTCCCCGCCTCCAACCGCTCCTACACCGCCTACGAGCCCACGCGGCTGCCGCTGACCCGCCGCGAGGCCAACTACACCAGCAACCTCATGATCCTGCTGTGCCTGGTGCGGGAGGAGCCGGTGGACATCCGCGAGCTGTTCCCCGACTCGCCCAACACCCTCCAGGACTGGCAGCACACGGCCGCGCTGTGGCGGACCCTGCCCGGAACCGAGTGGTTCAGCATCGTGGCCGCCCTGCGCGTGCGCCACCTGGACGGCTGGAGCGGAGGGGGACCGGTCACCGTCGTGGACCTGGACGACTCCTCACCGGTCAACGTCGGGGAGAGCATGGGCTTCGAGCTGCGGACGAACGCGGACGCCCGTCCGTCCGTGCTCGACCCCTACGAGATCACCGTGCCGCACAACACGACCACATCCCGCCTGCTGCGGTCGACGGCGATGCGGGTCAACGGCACGTCCGCGCGCTTCCTGCTCGGGCTGCTCCCCTACCTGCGCCACGTCTCGGACGATCTGGCGACCTGGTACTCGCAGACCACGACCGACGTGGACACGGAGACGGAAGCCGCGACGGAGACGGAAACGACCTGGTTCGAACTCCACGAGATACTGCGGCTGCGCCTGGTCCCCGCCACCGAGAGCCCCGAGGAGCGGCTGGAGGCCTACAAGCGGTTGCTCGTCCCGAGCCGGACCCTGGGACGTCTGGAACACCTGGTGCTCAGGCAGGCGGCGGAAGACCTCGGTATGTCCTCACCCGGGGACGTACTCGCCGAGAGCGTGCGGAGCCTGTTGCGGCACTACCTCGCCGGGGTGACCGAGGTGGTGACCGGCCCCCAGCTCAGCCTTCCGGTGGTCGCGCCGACGCTTCGCCGCCTGGAGGACCTCCTCGGCCGGGAGACCCTCTCCCGTGTCCGGGGCCTGGCGCACGGGAACGCCCTCCCGGAACCCCGGGCGCGGGCCGCCGGCACCGACTCCGAGTTCCGCCGAACGCCTTCCCCGACGGGTCAGTACACCAGCGGCGGCTGAGCACGCCCGCCCGGGGACCGCGCCGGCGCTGCGCCGGCCGGGCGCGTCCGGTCGGCGCGGCGGCGCGGGCACCCGAGCCGCCGCGGCCCGCGCTCCGGCCCGGGGCCGGGCGCGGCGTGTCAAAGCCCCGCGCGTGCGGAGCGGCCCTCCGCCGGACTACCGCACGGCCGCGCGCACCCGCTCCACCAGGGCGGGGATCGCCTCGCCGATGGGGTCGCGGACCACGGCGCCGGCGAAGTCGTCGTAGGGCGTGGGCTCGGCGTTGACGACGACCAGGCCGGCCCGCGCCATCATGGCCACGTCGCACAGCCCCGCCACCGGGTGGACCGTCAGCGACGTGCCCACGGCCAGGAACACGTCGCACTCGCGGGCGGCCCGGGCCGCCGCGTCGACGACCCGCGCGTCGAGCCGCTGACCGAAGGAGATGGTGTCCGACTTCTGGATGCCGCCGCACTCGCGGCAGCGGGGGTCGGACTCCTCGTCCAGGCGCGCCAGCACCGCCTCGCTCGGCGTGCGCAGTCCGCACGCCATGCACACCACCCGCAGCATGGTGCCGTGCACCTCGATGACCGCGTCCTCGGACACCCCGCCCAGCTGGTGCAGGCCGTCGATGTTCTGGGTGACCAGCGCCCGCAGCCGTCCGGTGGCCTCCAGGTCGGCCAGGGCGCGGTGCGCGGCGTTGGGCCGGGCCTGCCACACCGGGTGGGTGCGGCGCTGGGCCCACACCCGGCGGCGCACGTCCACGTCGCCCATGTAGATGTCGATGTCCGACAGGGCCTGCGCGTCCGGATCGGTGGTCCACACCCCGTGCGGGCCGCGGAAGTCGGGGATGCCGGAGTCGGTGGACACGCCCGCCCCGGTGAGCACCGTGACGCGCTCCGCGGACTCCAGGAGGTCGGCGGCCCTTTCGAACTCCGCGGGGTCGGAGAAGTGCGCTGGGTCGGTGGTGGTCGAGGCCATACCCCCATTCTTACGCGGCCGGGGGACCGCTCGCCCCACCGCGTCCGCCACCGCCTCCGGCGGGCTCTCCGCCCCTCGTTCCGGCGCCGGGACGGTGCGCGGACCCCGGTCCGAGCGAGGCCGTATTCTCGGGGACGGGTGGGGCATGGAGGCCACATCCCCTGCCGATGCACACGAGGTGGGCAAAGGGTGCGAAAATCGACACAGTCATGAAGCAGCCGTCCTACATCCTCGTGGTCAACGGGACCAAGGTCGAGCGCCCGGTGTTCGTCCTGGGCGCTCCCCACTCGGGAGTCGCCGAGATCGCCCGTGCCCTGTCGCGCGTGCCCGGGTTCCACCTCGGCGCGGGCTCGTCGGGCGTGCTCAACGCCGTCTACGCCGTGGCCAGACGCCCCTCCCTGGCGCTGGAGAGGGTCGCCGGAACGGCGAGCCTGCTGCGCGAGGCCTACGCCGAGGCCTGGCAGCTCACGCCCCTGACCTGCCCGCGCTGCCCGGGACCGTGGGCGCGCGTGCCCGCCAACGCCGCCTCCGAGCCGTGCGAGCACAGCGCGCAGGTGCGCCGCTACGGCGACGCCAGCCCCGACCTGCTGTTCTGCGCCACCGCCCTGCACGCGGCCTTCCCCGACGCCCTGTTCGTCCAGGTCATCCGGGACGGACGCGACGTCATCGCGGACATGCTGGAGGACGAGCGCTCGCTGGCCTGGCTCAAGCCGAGCTTCATGAAGCTCGACCACGAGTTCCCCAACCACTTCTTCGGGCTGGAGGAGGAGTCGGACCTGTCCGCGTTCACGGAGGGCTCCACCTCAGCCAAGTGCGCGATGCGCTGGCGCGGGGCGATCCGCATGTCGGCGCTGCTGCGGCGCTCCATCGGCGCCGAGCAGCTGATGACGCTGCGCTACGAGGACGTGCACGGCGGCGAGGTGGAGACGGCCGAGCGGCTGCGGGAGTTCACCGGGGCGCGGGTGTCGGCCTCGGAGCTGCTGACCTCGGAGTCCTGGGGCGTGGGGTCGTGGCGCGAGCGCCTGACGCGCGACCAGTACGAGGACATGCGCGAGGTGGCGGGCACGGAGCTGTCGCGGCTCGGCTACGTCTGAGCCCGGCGGGCGCTCCGTCCGGAGCGCCCGCCCGCTCCTCGGCGGCCTCAGTCCGCGCCGTGCACGGTCATCAGGGCGTCCGCCGCGGCGCGGGCGGTGCGCACGGCGTCCGCGACCCCGGTGACGTTGCGGGCCACCACCGCACCCTCGTGCAGCATGGCCAGCGCGTCGCCGAGCGCGCCCGGTTCCTCGGCCCCCGACCGCTCGGCGAGATCGGTGTAGAGAGCGCGCAGCCACCGCTTCTGCTCCTCGGCGACGGCGCGGCCGGGGTGCCCGGGGTCGGAGAGCTCGGCGTAGGCGTTGACCATGGCGCAGCCGCGCGGGTTCTCCGCGCCCGTCCAGTCGTCCAGGGCGTCGAACGTGGCGGCCACCCGCTCCCGCGGGGTCCGGACCCGCTCCAGGTAGCCGTCCAGGTACGCGCGCCAGCGGGCGTCACGGGCGCGCAGGTAGTGGACGACGAGCTGCTGCTTGGAGCCGAAGCGGTCGTAGATGGTCTTCTTGGTGACCCCCGCCCGTTCGGCGACCAGCTCCATGCCCACGGTGTTGATGCCGCGGGTGTAGAACAGCTCGGTCGCCACGTCCAGGACGCGGCGCGCGGCCGGGGTCAGCGGTGCCGTCGCGGTACCGGGCATGGTGTCCACTCCCTCTGCTGTGCTCCCCGCCTCCGGGGACGCTGCCGTGCGTACTACATTGTGAGTATACCGACCGGTGTGTTTACCTCGCTCGCATGGAACACACCAAGACGCGCCCGCCCCGCCTCGCACCGCCCCTCCTGCTCGCCGCCGGGCTGGTGGTGATGTGGAGCTCGGGCTTCGTCGGTGCGGAGCTGGGCACCCGCCACGCACCCGCGACGACCCTGCTGGCCTGGCGTTTCCTGGTCGTGGCGGCGCTGCTCGCGGCGTGGTGGCTGTGGCGCCGCCCGCGGATGTCGCGGCGGGACCTGGCGGCGCACGCCGTGCTGGGCCTGCTGTCCCAGGCCGGGTACCTCTACGGGGTGTTCGCCGCCGCGCAGGCGGGTGTGGCCGCCGGGACGAGCGCGCTGGTGGCCGCCCTCCAGCCCCTGGTGGCGACCGCCCTGGCCGTCCCGCTGCTGGGTGAGCGGGTGCGGCCACGCCAGCTGGTGGGCCTCGCGCTGGGGCTGGCCGGGGTCGGCCTGGTGGTGGGCGCGGACCTGTTCCGGCCGGGCGCCGCGCCGTGGTGGGGCTACCTGCTGCCGTTCGGGGCGATGCTCTCCCTGGTGGCCGCGACCCTGCTGGAGCGCCGCGCGCGGCCCGGGGGCTCGGTGGTGCAGGCCCTGGCGGTGCAGTGCGCGGTGAGCGCCGTGCTGTTCACGGGGCTGGCCGCGGCCACCGGCACGCTGGCCCCGCCCGCCGAACCCGGGTTCTGGGCGGCGGTGGCCTGGGTGGTGGTGCTGTCCACCCTGGGCGGCTACGGCCTGTACTGGGTCGTCCTGGCCCGGACGGGCGTGGCCCGGGTGTCGGCCCTGCTGTACCTGACCCCGCCCACCACGCTGGTGTGGTCCTGGCTGATGTTCGGCGAGCCGGTGGGCCCGGGGGCGCTGGCGGGGATGACGGTGTGCGCGGTGGCCGTGGTGCTGGTGGGCGCCGGAGGGGCCGCACGCGTCGCCGACCGCGGGGACGCGGCGGCTACGGGCGCTCCCGGCCGGGAAGCGGACCGACCCCGTCCGCGGAGCCGGTGACCGCGGACGGTCCGGCCTCCTCGGCCGGTTCCCGGACCCGGTCCGCGCGCACGGGCCCGCTCCCGGCCTCCTCGGGGACCACGGCGGTGCACACCACCTCCACCAGGGCGTCGGGGTCGAGCAGGTCGGCCACGCCCAGCACCGTCATCGGCGGGGAGGAGCGGCCCATGTGGCGCCGGTAGACCGCGCCGATGCTCCGGCTGTGGGCCCGGTAGGCCGCCATGGACGTGGTGAAGACGCGCATGTCCACCACGTGGGCGGGTTCGGCGCCCGCGGCGCGCAGCGCCTCCACCGTGTTGGCGAGCGCGCGGTCGAGCTGCTCCGCCACGTCCTCACCCACCACCCTGCCGTCGGAGCGGTGCGCGCGCTGGCCGCCGACGTGGACCACGCGGCCGGGGCTGACCACGAGGGCGTGGGAGGAGCCCCCCGGCTCGGCGAGGGTGAGCGGGTTGACGATCTGGTGCGGTGTCCGGCCCATCGGCGGCCCCTCCTGCCCCGTCGCGCCCGCCGCCCGTCCGGGACGGTCCTTTCGGGAACCGCCGGACGTGCGGCTACGATGAGCGCATGTCGATCACTGTGCTGCTCTCCGTCCTCGCCCTCGTCGCCGTGCTGGGGCTGATCGCCGCCATCTTCGTCGGCGGGGCCGTCTACGTCGGCCGCGTGCGCCGCGACGGCACCGAGTCCGTCCTGGCCGGGGCCCGCAGGCGCCGGGAGCTGCGCGACTAGGAGGGGCCCGTCCGCGCGCCCCGGCGGACGGCGGCGGGGTTCAGGAACCGTCGAAGTCGTCGGGGTCGGGGCCGAACCTGCTGTCGGTGTTGAGCCCGCTGATCCGGTCCATCTCCGCCCGGGAGAGCTCGAAGTCGAAGACCTGGAAGTTGGACCGGATGCGCTCGGGGGTCACCGACTTGGGGATCACCACGTTGCCGAGCTGGATGTGCCAGCGCAGCAGCACCTGCGCGGGCGTGCGCTCGTGCTCCTCGGCGACCGCGACGACGGTCGGGTGGTTGAGCAGCTTGCCGTGGCCCAGGGGGCTCCACGCCTCGGTGACGATGCCGTGCTTGGCGTCGAAGGAGCGCATGTCCGCCTGCGTGAGCAGCGGGTGCAGCTCGATCTGGTTGACCATGGGCGTGATCCCGCCCTCCTCCATGACCCGCTCCAGGTGCGGGCGCTGGAAGTTGGACACTCCGATGGCGCGGACGCGGCCCTCGGCGTAGAGGCGCTCCAGCGCCTTCCAGGTCGGCACGTACAGGTCCTTGCGGGGCAGCGGCCAGTGCACGAGGTACAGGTCGACCGTGTCCAGGTTCAGGCGCCTCAGGCTGGCGTCGAAGGCGCGCAGGGTGGCGTCGTAGCCCTGGTCGGGGTTGGCCAGCTTGGTGGTGACGAAGAGTTCGCCGCGCTCCAGCCCCGAACGGCGCAGCGCCTCGCCGACCCCCTCCTCGTTTCCGTAGGCGGCCGCGGTGTCGATGCTGCGGTAGCCCGCCTCCAGCGCGGTGGACACGGTCGCCACCACCTCCTCCTGGGGCACCTGCCACACACCGAAACCCAGCTGTGGAATGCGCAGACCATTACTCAGAGTGAGTTCTGGAACTGTCATCTGCTGCATCTGTTTCATCCCCCGTCAGCGCCGAACGGCGTGCCTTGCTCTCACAGCGTGCGGCCTTCCCCGTACCGCAGTCGCATACTGCCACGTCCGGGCGGGTCGCGGTCCCAGGTGCGCCGTGGCTGGGCGGGCTTTTTACCGTTCACACCCGGCGGCCGACGACGCGGAGGGACATCCCGGGCACGGGGGGCGCCGCGCGGACGGGGAAGGGCTCCGACGGGGAGGGCGCGGCGTCCTTCGCCGCGCTCCCCCGGCTTCCTCCCCCGACCCGGACGGAACCTCCCATGCGTCGCTGCGTTCTCTGCCCCATCCCCCTACCCCGGCGGGAGCGGCCCTCCCACACGTTCCCGCACGTCTTTCCCGCCACATCGGCGGGCAGGCCGCCGGTAGGCTTCCCTGGCCGGGCTGGAGGTGGGGCGATGGGACACGAACAGCGTGCCCGGGTCGGTGCCGAGCTGGCGCGGGACCGGGCCGGGCTGGTGGAGCGCATCGTCGCCGAGGTGCACGCCGAGGTCCCGGCCTACCGTGCGCTGCACGGTTCCCAGCTCGCGGAGGTACGGGCGATCACCGGCTGGCTGGTGGGCCGCTCGCTGGAGCTGTGGTCGTCCGGGGCGACGCGGCTGCCGCCGGAGGACGTGGAGCGGCTGCGGGGCATCGGCCGGTCGCGGGCGGCCGACGGGCGCTCGATCGGCGCGGTGGTGCGCGCGCACCGGGTGGGTTCGGTGGCGGCGGTGCGCCTGGTCGCCGAACTCGCTGCCGACCGGCTCGAGGCCGCCGACGTGTTCGCCCTGGGCGAACTGTGGCTGACCTCGATCGACCAGATCTCCGAGAGCCTGTCCGCGGGCCACGCCGAGGCCGCGCACCGCCTGGACGCCGACCTGGAACGGGCCCGCCGGGCCTTCCTGGACGACCTGCTGATCGGGCGGCAGGCCTCGCGCGGAGCCATCCGCGACCGGGCGCGGACCCTGGGCGTCGCCCTGCCCGACCCGGCGGTGCTGGTGGTGGCCGAGGCCGACGGCGGTCCCTCCGACGGGACGCCGCGGGCGGCCGCGCTCGCCGCCGGGATGGAGCTGCTGGGCCTGGTGGAACCGGTGGGCGCCGACCCGCTGGTGACCACGCGCTCGGGGCGGGTGGTGCTGCTGGTCTCACCCGACGACGCCGGCCGGGTGGCCGCCGTGCTCGGCGGGCGCCCCTGGCGCGGGTGCGTGCTGGAGCCGCGGGCGCTGACCGACATGTCGGCCGCCTACCGGCTGGCCGACGACGCCCTGGAGACCGCGCCCCCGCACGCCTTCGACCCCCGGGGGCTGCTCGGTCCCTCCGACGCGTGCGTGCTGGCGCTGCTCAACGGCGGCCCGGTCACCCCGGCGGCGGTCCGCAGGACGGTGCTGGGGCCGCTGCTGGCGGAGGGCAACGCCCACCTGCTGGAGACGCTGCGGGCCTACCTGCGCGAGGGGGCGGCGACCACGGCCGCGGAGGCGCTGCACGTGCACGCGCAGACGCTGCGCTACCGGCTGCGCCGGGTGCGGGAGCTGACCGGGCACGACCCGCACCGGCCCTGGCCGCGGTTCGTGCTGGAGACCGCCTGCGCCGTGGCCCCCTGATCCGCCGGACACGGGTGCCTCGGACCGGAGCGAGCGGTGCGCGTCCGGACGGCGCAGGGCGGACGCTCAGGGCGGACGGTGCCGCCGACGGCGGACCCGCACCTCGCCGGTGGCCGCTTCCGGTCACCGGGGCGGGCGGCGCGGGGAGTCCTCCGGGTAGGAACGCACCGAGCACCCCCGGCACGAAAGGCCCGCCATGCCCGCCTCCCCTCCGCAACTGCACGGCCCCGCCTTCGAGGCCGATCCGCACCCGGCCTACCGGTGGCTGCGTGAGCACGCACCCGTGCACCGGGTAGACCTGCCCGGCGGCGCGTGGGCGTGGCTGGTCACCCGGTACGAGGACGCCAGGCGGGTGCTCGCCGACCCCGGCATGCTCAAGGACCCCATGGCGGGTCACGAGGTCTGGCGCCGGGCGGGGCTGGGCCTGCCCCACGACCACCGGCCCAGTCTGGTGCACAGCATGGTCAACACCGACGGGCCCGACCACGCACGGCTGCGCCGGGTCGCGGGAGGGGCGTTCACCCCCCGCCGGGTCAGGAGCCTGGTGGAGGGCGCGGAGCGCGTCACCGCCGGGCTGCTGGACCGGATCGCGGACTCCGGGGAGGCCGACCTGGTGCGCGACCTGGCCTATCCGCTGCCCATCGCGGTCATCTGCGACATCCTCGGCGTGCCCGAGGCGGACCGTCCCGAGTTCCACCGGCGGGCGGCGGTGATCGACTCCTCCTCCCCCGAGGAGCTGGCGGCCGTCGCGGAGACCACCGACTGGTTCGACTCCTACCTCTCCGCCCTGGTGGACTCCCGCCTGGCCGCGCCCTGCGACGACCTGCTCGGCGACCTGGTCGAGTCGCACCGCGCCGGGGAGCTGAGCCGGGACGAGGTGACCTCCGCGGCGTTCCTGCTGCTGGTGGCGGGACACGAGACCACGGTCGCGCTGCTGGGCAACATGCTCTTCACACTGCTGCGGCGCCCCGGGCGGCTGGAGCGGCTGCGGGCCGACCGGGAACTGCTCGGACCGGCCGTGGAGGAGGCTCTGCGCCTGGAGAGCCCCCTGCAGAACGCCACCTGGCGCTTTCCCCGCGAGGCGACCACCGTGGGCGGGGTGGAGCTGACGGCGGGCGAGCCGGTCCTGGTGTCCCTGCTGGCCGCCGGGCGCGACCCCGAACGCTACGAGGACCCCGACGCGTTCGTGCCCGACCGGGGCGCCTCGCACCTGTCCTTCGGGCACGGCGCGCACTTCTGCGTCGGTGCCCAGCTCGCCCGGATGGAGGCGCGGGTGGCGGTCGGCGCGGTGCTGGACCGGCTGCCGGGGCTGCGCCTGGCCGTGGACGAGTCCGAGCTGCGGTGGTGGCCGAGCATGATCATGCACGGCCTGTTCGCGCTGCCCGTACGGTTCGACCGCCCGGGTCCGGCGGGGTGCTCCGGCCGGTGAAAGCACGGGAAACTTACCCGTGGTTGGGGCGGGGTTAGGCCCCCGGGAGCGGTGGGTAGCCGAGACTGGCAGGCGGAGCGTGCCACCGCGTGCGCTCCCCGCGACACGAGTCACACCGACTGGAGGGGGACCAGAGTGACGACCGCAGACCGCAAGGCCGGAGCGCCCAAGCCCAGGAGCAGCCAGCCCTGGCTGCACCAGAGCGGCGAGGAGATCCAGGAGTTCGGGACGGTCCGCCAGTTCCCGGTCGGACTGTCCTACGACACACGGATGTACTCGTGCCAGCGGCTCAACCAGGTGCTGTGCGACACACGCATCCTGCACGACCTGTACAAGAAGCACCACTGGCTCATGCGCGGGCACACCTTCTACCAGCTGCACCTGCTGATGGACAAGCACGCGAACGAGCAGACCGAGCTGATCGACAACCTGGCCGAGCGCGTGCAGACCCTGGGCGGCGTGGCGGTCGGCGACCCCCGGCACGTCGCGGAGATCACCAACATCCCGCGTCCGCCCGACGGGGCCGAGGAGGTGCCCGCGATGCTCTCCCGCCTGCTGGAGGCACACGAGGCGATCCTGGAGGACTGCCACGACGCCGCCGCGCGCACGCAGGAGCTGGGCGACGACGGCACGAACGACATCCTGGTGTCGGAGGTGATCCGCACCAACGAGCTCCAGGCCTGGTTCGTGGCCGAGCACCTGGTGGACACCCCGCTGGTGCGCTCCTAGGGAGTGTTCCGCGGAGGCCTTCGGACCAGCGGGCGGCCGTTCGGGCAGTCTCTCGCACGACGGTTCGCGCGGACCGGCCCGGTGGGCTCTTCGGGCGGAACCGGCGCAGCGGGAGGCGGCCCGGTGGCCGCGGGCCCGAAACGTTCCGAGGAACACGGCCTGGCCCGGGACGTCCGTGACGAGGGGCCCGGCGACCGCGCCGGGCCCCTCGGCGTGCCCGGGGGCGCCCGCCCGCCGCCGGGTCCCGCGGCGCGTTCCCGGGGCCCGGGCGGGGCACCGCCCCGCCGGCCTCAGACGAGGGTGAGGACGATCTTGCCGGTCGTGCGGCCGGTCTCCCCCAGCTCGTGCGCCCGGGCCGCCTCCTCCAGCGGGAAGGTGGCGGCGACCACCGGCCGCAGCCTCCCCTCGTCCACCAGCGCGGCGATCCGCTCCAGACCCGCGTGGTCGGGCTCGACCATGACGGTGGTGCCGCGCACCCCCGCCGCGTCGGCCGCGGCGACCACGCTGTCCACGTCGAAGGGCGCGGGCAGCCCGATGTAGGTCCCGCCCGGCCGCAGCGTGCGCAGCGACCGCTCCAGGTAGTCGCCGCCGATCCCGTCGAGCACCACGTCCACGTCGCCGACGGCCTCGGCGAAGTCCACCTCGGTGTAGTCCAGCAGCTCGTCCGCTCCCAGGTCGGACAGCAGTCCGTGCTTGGCGGCGCTGGCGGTGCCGATCACGTGCGCGCCGCGCGCCCTGGCGATCTGCACGGCCAGGTGCCCCACACCGCCCGCCGCGGCGTGGATCAGAACCCTCTGCCCCTTCTCCACCCCGGCGGTGTCCACCAGCGCCTGCCACGCGGTCAGCGCGGCCAGCGGCAGGGCAGCGGCCTGGACGTGGTCGAGTCCGGCGGGCTTGGGGGCGAAGTGCCGGGAGGGGGCGGTCACGTAGTCGGCGTAGGCGCCGGGTGTGTGCGGGAAGTTCGGCATCCCGTACACCTCGTCGCCGACGGCGAAGCGGGTGACGCCGGGCGCGACCGCGGTGACGACCCCCGAGACGTCCCAGCCCTGGCCGAAGGGGGGCGTGTGCCAGTAGCCGGTGGCCCGCATCTTCCAGTCCGTCGGGTTGACGCCCGCGGCGTGCACCCGCACCTGGACGTGGGTGGGGGCGGGTTCGGGCCTGGGGACCTTCTCGACCTCCAGGACCTCGGGGCCGCCGAGCGCGTGCTGTCGGACGATACGCATGTTCTCCGTCATGCGCCACAGCCTGACAGCTATGGTCTCTTTTGTAGAGAAGGCACTTTCAGGAACTGTAGGTACTCGATGTATACCACCCCCGACCTGCGCGAACTCGGTGGCGCCAACGTCTACCTGCGCAACTGCGCCTCCCGTGACGTGCTCGGCCTGCTGTCCAACAAGTGGGTCTGCCTCGTGCTGGGCTCCCTCTCCTCGGGCCCCAGGCGCTTCGGCGCGCTGCGGCGCCACCTGGACGGCATCACGCAGAAGATGCTCACGCAGACCCTGCGCGAACTGGAGCGGGCCGGGCTGGTGGACCGGCGGGTGTTCCCCACCACCCCTCCGCAGGTGGAGTACGGCCTGACCCCGCTCGGCGAGAACCTGGAGACGCTGCTGGGCTCGGTCCGCACCTGGTCCGAGGAGCACATCGACGCGATCACCGCCGCACGCGCGGCCTACGACGAGCGCGCCGCCCAGGCTCCGAAGCCGCTCTGATCCGCCCCGTCCCGGCCTCGGCACGCGGCGGCCGCGGTCGCCCCGCCCCGACCTCTCCGGTGCTCGGCCCGGGCCCCGCACACCGGTCGTGACGCCGCGACCACGGCTACAAACGCTTGCCGCATTCTAAAAAACCAGGCGGCGCAACGGACGGCCCCCGACCTTGGGGCTCCGCACTTCCAGGCGAAGAACCTGGAGAAGAGCGCATGGACGGGGTTGACGGCGCACCCTGGCATCGGGGACAGTTTTGCAATCGGTTGCAGGAACATCCCCACCTTTCGGGAAAACGCTTCCCACACGAAAGGGGCCACCCCCATGATCCGCCGTAGCTTCCTCACCGCCTCCGCGGTCGCCCTCGGGCTCCCCCTGCTCGCCGGGCCCGCCCTGGCGCAGCCCTCCGGCCGGGGCCCGCGCGTCTTCGTGGCGGGCGACTCCACCGCCTCCACCTACGCGGCCCGCGAGTCCCCGCGCGCCGGCTGGGGGCAGGCCCTCGGGCTCTTCCTCGGCCACGGCGCGACCGTGGACAACCGGGCTCTGTCGGGAGCCAGTTCCAAGAGCTTCGCCGACCTGGGCCTGTTGGAGGGCCTCCTCGCCGACCTGCGCCCCGGAGACCACCTGCTCGTCTCCTTCGGGCACAACGACGCCAAGGAGGCGGACCCCGACCGCTACACCGAGCCCTGGAGCACCTACCAGCGGCAGCTGACCGCCTACCTCGACGGCGCCCGCGAGCGCGGCGCCCACCCGACCCTGGTCACCTCGGTGGAACGGCGCCGCTTCACCCCCGAGGGCACGCCCCGCGAGTCCCACGGCGACTACCCGGCGGCCGTGCGCGACCTGGGCCGGCGCGAGGGCGTGCCGGTCGTGGACCTGACCGCGCTGAGCCTGGAGCTGTGGGGCGCGCTGGGCCCGGAGGGCACCAAGGAGCACTTCCTGTGGCTGGCGCCGGGCGAGCACCCCCACCACCCCGACGGCGTCGAGGACAACACGCACTTCCACGCGCGCGGCGCGATCGAGGTGGCCCGGCTCGTGGCCCGCGACCTCAAGCGGCTGCGCGTGCTGCCTCCCCGCCACGTCCGCCGCCTCGCAGACGCCTTCCCCGACCCCGAGGGGGCCCTGTACTGGCCCGACGAGCGCCCGGTCTGACACCGCCGCCCCCACCGACCCGCCACCCCCAGGAAAGGAACCCCCGTGAGGATCTCCCCGACACCGCGCCGGGCGCGCGCCGTCCTGTCGACCGTGCTTGTGGGACTGCTGGCCGCCGCGCTCACCACCGCCTCCGGCACCGCGCACGCGGGCGAGGGCCCCCGGCACCGCCCCGGCCACCCCTCCCCCGGAGCGGAGGGCCGGGTGATCACCGTGGCCGCCGACGGCTCCGGAGACCACACCGGCGTCCAGGCCGCGGTCGACGCCGTCCCCGCGCGCAGCGCCGAACGCGTCACCATCCGGATCGGGGCGGGCGTCTACCGCGAGCCGGTGGTGATCCCCGCGGACAAGCCCAACATCACCCTGCTCGGCGCGACCGGTGATCCGCGCGACGTGGTCATCACCTACGACCGGGCGTCGGGCACCCCCAGGCCCGGCGGAGGCACCTACGGCACGTCCGGCAGCGCCAGCGTCGTCATCTCCGGGGACGGCACGCACGCACGCGACCTGACCTTCGAGAACTCCTGGCTGCGCGAGGAGCACCCCGACATCACCGCGACCCAGGCGGTCGCGGTGCGCACCACCGGGGACCGGCTGGTCTTCGACAACGTGCGCTTCCTGGGCCACCAGGACACGCTGTACGCCAACTCGCCGGACGAGGACACCCCCTCGCGCCAGTACTACCGCGACTGCTACGTCGAGGGCGACGTGGACTTCGTCTTCGGCCGGGGCACGGCCGTGTTCGACGGGTGCGAGTTCCGCTCCCTGGACCGGGGCAGCGACACCGACAACGGATACGTGACCGCGCCGAGCACCCCGCCCGGCCAGGAGTTCGGCTTCCTGATCACCCGCAGCTGCTTCACCAGCGACGCCCCCGCCGGGACCGTCTACCTCGGCCGCCCGTGGGTGCCCAGTTCGAGTCCGGACGCCGAGCCGCGGGTGCTGGTCCGCGACTCCTGGATGGGCCGCCACCTGCGCGAGGAGGGCTGGGTCGCGATGTCCTCCGGGCACGACTGGCGGCGGTTCCAGATGCGCGAGTACCGCAACTTCGGCCCCGGCGCGCTGGTCACGGAGGACCGTCCGCAGATGGGGCGGGACGAGGCCGCCGGGCACACCGCCGAGGCCTACCTGGCCGGGGACGACGGCTGGGACCCGGTGCGGGAGCGCCCGGGGCGGCCGGTGTGCACCGCCCGGGGACGCTGAGCGCGGCCGCCGCGCCCGGGCCCGCGGACGCGGGTGCGGGCGCGGCGGCGACCGGCGCTCAGGATGCGGTGACGCCCCAGCGGCGGCGGATGGAGCGGTCTGCCCAGTTGAAGAACACGTCGATGACGATGCCCACGCACAGCACGATGAGGACGTAGGCCAGCAGGCCCTCGGAGTCGTTGAACTGGCGGGCCTGGCTCAGCGCCCAGCCGATGGAGTTCTGCTGGTTGATGATGACCAGCAGCTCGCCCGCCATGAGCGAGCGCCAGGCGAAGGCCCACCCCTGTTTGAGGCCGGTGACGAACATCGGCAGGGCGGCCGGGACGATCAGCAGCGTGTAGCGCTGCACGCCGCGCAGGCCCATGGCCTGGCCCGCGCGCAGCAGCTGCGGGGACACGTAGTCGATCCCCGAGGTCAGGCCGCCCGCGATGGAGGGCGCCGCGCCCAGGATGATCACGAACATGATGGCCGACTCGCTGATGCCGTAGAGCAGCATCGCGAAGGGGAACCAGACGATGGACGGCATGGTCTGCAGGCCCGTGATGAGGGAGCCGATCGCCACGCGCAGCGGCGCGAAGCGCGACACGGCCAGGCCCAGGGCCACGCCCACGGCCAGGGCCAGCGCGAAGCCGACGAGGGCGCGCCGCATGGTGACCCCGAGGGCCCCCCAGAACTCGCCGGAGGAGAGCTCGGCGAACAGGCGCGGCAGCACCTGGTCGGGGCCGGGCAGCACGTAGACCGGGCGCCACCCGCTCCACACCACGGCCTGCCAGGCCACGAGCACGATGGCCACGGCCGCCAGCTTGGGCCAGGTGACCGCCCACGCCCTGGCCGCCACCCGCGCGGCGGTGGGCCGGTCGGACTGCTTCTGGGGCCCCATCTCCAGGGCGTCCAGCCCCTGGACGTGGCGGTCCTGCGTACTCGGGTCAGCCGGCATGGCGCGACACCTCCGCCCGCAGCCGGTCGGTGATCCGGGCCGCCTGGGAGGCGATCTGGGCGGAGTCGATCCGGCGGGGCCGGTCGCCCTCCACCGCGAACTCCTCGATGACCCGGCCGGGGCGGCTGGAGAGCAGGATGACCCGGTCGCCCAGGCGCACGGCCTCGCGCACGTTGTGCGTGACGAACACGACGGTCAGCGACCTCTCCCTCCAGATGCGTTCGAGCTCGTCGTGGAGGATGTCGCGGGTCATGGCGTCCAGGGCGCCGAAGGGCTCGTCCATGAGCAGCACGTCGGCGTCCTGGGCCAGGGCGCGGGCCAGGGCGACGCGCTGGCGCATACCCCCGGAGAGCTGGTGGGGGCGCTTGCGGGCGAAGCCGCTCAGGCGGACCAGGTCGAGCAGTTCGGCGACGCGCTCCCGGCGCCGGGCCCTGGGGACGCCGTTGACCCGCATGGGGATCTCGATGTTGCCGCCGATGGTGAGCCAGGGGAAAAGGGAGGCCTCCTGGAACATCATGGCCACCCGGTGCCCGCCCACGTCCACGGTTCCGGTGGTGGGCCGGGTCAGCCCCGCCACGAGGGAGAGCAGGGTGCTCTTGCCGCAGCCGGAGGCGCCCACGATCGCGACGAACTCCCGCGCCCGCACGGAGACGGACATGCCGTCGATGGCGGTGAGGGCGCCCGGACCCTCCCCGAAGGTCTTGGAGATGTGGTCGATCTCGATGGCGGAGGCACGTGCGGTGCCGATGCTCTCGGTCGTGGCTGTCACTGTTCCTCCTGGAGTCCGGCGACCTCGTCCCGTCCGTCCTCGCGCAGGAGGCCGTTGAGCGGGTCGAGGGCGTAGATGCCGTTCAGGTCGACCGGGTCGAGCAGGCCGACGGCCTCGGCGTGCTCGGCCCCGGCGGCCAGGGACGGTGCGATCGGGTCGACGGTGAAGGTCATGTTGTCGAAGGCCGCGGCGAGGACCTCGGGGTCGGACCGGCTGCCGGTGAGGTCGGACAGGTGGGCGGAGGCCGCCTCCCGCGCGTCCTCGGGGTGGGCGTTGATCCAGTCGACGGTGTCGATGTGGCCCCGCAGGAGGCGCTCGACCGCCTCCGGGCGGGCGGCGAGGAAGTCGGCGTTGACGATGACGTTGGTGGTGACGAAGTCGCCGCCGGTCCCGGGCCACCGCTCGGCCTCGTCGAGCAGCAGTTCGCCCCCGGCCTCGACGACCAGCCGGCTCAGGTGCGGTTCGGGGAGCCAGGCGCCGTCGACCTCGCCGAGCGCGAAGGCGTTCACGGTCTCGGCGTTGGTCTGGGGGAGGATCGACAGGTCGCCGCCGCCCTCGGTGTCGACCCGCCACCCCTGTTCCCGGGCGAACCAGCGCAGCGCCACGTCCTGGGTGTTGCCCAGCTGGGGCGTGGCGATGGTGGTGCCGGTCAGGTCGTCGACGTCGTCGACGCCCGGGCGCACGACCAGGCCCGCGCCGCCGGAGGTCGATCCGGCGATGACGCGCAGCGCGGCGCCCTCGGACTGCGCCCAGCCGTTGACGGTCGGGCTGGGTCCGACGAAGGCCGCGTCGACCTCTCCGGAGAAGACGGCGTTGATCGCGTCGGGGCCCGCGTTGAAGGTCTGGGTGGTGAGCGGGACGTCCTCGCCCAGGGCCTCCTGGAGGATGCCGTTCTCCACTCCCACCAGCGCGGGGGCGTGGGTGAGGTTGGGGAAGTACCCCAGGGTGAGCCCCCGGTCGTCCCCGCCGCCCGGGGCCCCGCACGCGGTGGCGGCCACGGCGAGGGCCAGGGCCGCCGCGGCGGTGCGGAGCGGGGACGTACGCGGGGACATCGGGAATCCTTTGCGGGCTTCGGGGCTGGGGTGCGGAACCGACGGATCAAACTCTACTTAATGAGTAGGTTTTGTGGAAGCAGGACACCCCCCTCTTTCCCGTGGCGCGGAGAGAGCGCCCCCGAAAGGGTCCCCGCGCGCACCACGGGAGCACCCCCTCGGGAAAGCGCAGTTCAGGGCATGCCGGAACGGAAACCGCCCGGGCGCGGGGCGACGGGCGCTCCCGGGCGCGGCGCCCCGGCGGCCCGCACCGCATACTCCCTGTGACATGGGTCACGGCGCCGACCCGGGCGCGTCGGCCCGCGTCGCGCCCGCACCGGCCCCCGGACACGGCGAAGGGCGGTGGAGCAGGTGAGCTCCACCGCCCTCGCGAACGGACGGGACGCGCGGCGGGCCGGGCCCGTGGCGGGCGCCGGCCCGGGCCGCTACTCCTGGTCGGCGCTGTCGCCGGCGCTCTCCTCGGCGGCGTCGTCGGCGCCGGCCGCGGTCTCCACGATGTTGCCCTCGGCGTCGACGGCCAGGACGACGCCCTGCCAGGACTCCTGGACGAACTCCAGGACCCGCTCGTCGTGCAGCAGCTCGGCGAGCAGCTGGACGCGCTCGTCCTCGGCGTTCTCGGCCAGGGTCACCAGGCCGTTGGCGTAGGACTCGACGTAGTCCTCGCCCTCGGGCTCCCAGGCCAGGACGTTGGACTGCTCGGGCAGGTCCGCCTCGATGGCGTAGTTGCCGTTGACGACCGCGGCGTCCACGTCGGCGATCGAGCGGGGAAGCTGCGCGGCCTCCAGCGGGGTCACCGTGATGTCGCGCGGGTTGTCGACGATGTCGTTCTCGGTGGCGGAAGCCCCGGCGTCGGGGTCGACGGTCACCAGGCCCTCGGCCTCCAGGATGCCCAGGGCGCGGGCGAGGTTGGCCGGGTCGTTGGGGACCGCGATCTCGGCGCCGTCGGGCAGGTCGTCGATGCTCTCGACGCTCTCGGAGTACAGGCCGAGCCGCTCGATGTGGACGTCGGTCAGGTAGGTGAGCTCGGCGTCGGGCCCGTTGGCCACCCACTCGTCGAGGAAGGCGCGGTGCTGGAAGTAGTTGGCGTCCAGCTCACCCTCGACGAGAGCGGTGTTGGGGACGTTGTAGTCGGAGATCTCCTCGATCTCCAGGTTCAGTCCGGCCTCCTCGGCGAGGTTCTCGTCGATGAAGGCGAGGATGTCGCCGTGCGGCACCGGGCTGACGCCCACCCGCAGCACGTCTCCCTCGCCGCCGGACTCGGCGGCCTGCTCGCTGGGCGCACCGCAGGCGGCGAGCGCCAGGGTGAGGGCGGCTGCTCCGAGTACGGCTGGAGTCGTGCGCATGGTGCGCTCCTTCGTGATCGTGATGGGAGATGGCGGGGACGGGCCCGCGGCGGCCGTGCGGCTCCGCGACCCCTGCCGGGATCGCCGGGCTGGTCAGAGCTTAATCCACCGGATTGGTAGGAATTGGCACTTCTGAGACTTTCGATACGTGGGATCGGCCACACATCCCACGTCTGCCGCCGCACCGGCGGTGACCGGAGAAGGCCGGAGACGCCCGGCGCGCACCCCCTCCCCGCGCCCGGCGCCCCGCCCCGCGCCGGAGCGGGAGGGAGGCGGGCGGCGCACCGGAGAAGCGGTCACACCGTGACGACGGAGAGTGACAGCGCTTTCCAGTGCCGTCTCCCATCCTCTAGGTTGTGAGGGTTGCCACCCACCCTGCCCTCACGGAGCGAGAACCATGCCCCTGGTCGCCGGAATCGACAGCTCGACCCAGTCCTGCAAGGTCGTGGTCTGTGACGCCGACAGCGGCTCGGTGGTGCGCGAGGCCCGCGCCCCGCACCCCGACGGGACCGAGGTCCACCCCGACGCCTGGTGGTCGGCCCTGGAGGAGGCCTCCTCCGGCCTGCTCGACGACGTGGCCGCCGTCTCCGTCGCCGGACAGCAGCACGGCATGGTCGCCGTGGACGAGGTCGGCGCGGTGGTCCGCCCGGCGCTGCTGTGGAACGACACCCGTTCGGCCGGGACGGCCCTGGACCTGATCGAGGAGCTGGGCGGCCCCGCCGAGTGGGCCAAGGCCGTGGACAACGTGCCCAACGCCAGCCTGACCGTCAGCAAGCTGCGCTGGCTGGCGCGGCACGAGCCCGAGCACGCCGACCGCACGACCGCGGTGATGCTCCCCCACGACTGGCTCACCTGGCGGCTGGCCGGAGCCGGGACCGAGCCCACCACGGACCGGGGCGACGCCTCGGGCACCGGCTACTGGTCGGCGACCGAGAACGCCTACCGTCCCGACCTGCTGGCACGTGCGTTCGGGCGCGAGGTCCGGGTGCCGCGCGTGGTGGAACCGGCCGAGGCCGTGGGGCGCACGCCCTCGGGCGCGCTGGTGGCCCCGGGCACCGGGGACAACATGGGCAGCGCCCTGGGACTGGGGCTGCGCCCGGGGGACGCGGTGGTCTCCCTGGGCACCAGCGGCACCGTGTTCGCCGTGAGCGAGGGCCCCACGCAGGACCCCAGCGGCATCATCTGCGGCTACGCCGACGCGACGGGCCGGTACCTGCCGCTGGTGTGCACCCTGAACGCGGCGCGGGTGCTGGGCGCCACCGCCGCGATGCTGGGCGTGGACCTGGCGGGGCTGGACGAGCTGGCGCTGGCCGCCGAGCCGGGCGCCGGGGGCGTCGTGCTGCTGCCCTACCTGGACGGCGAGCGCACGCCGGTGCTGCCCGACGCCGCGGGGTCGCTGCACGGGCTGCGCCGGTCGAACATGCGCCCGGAGAACATCGCCCGCGCGGCGGTGGAGGGCATGCTGTGCGGACTGGCCGACGGGCTGTCCGCGATGACCGACACCGGGATCCCGGTCAGCCGGGTGCTGCTCGTGGGCGGGGCGGCCCGGTCGGCCGCCGTGCGCGCGGTCGCGCCGACCGTGCTGGGCGCGCAGGTGGTCGTGCCGCGGCCCGCCGAGTACGTGGCCGTGGGCGCCGCCCGGCAGGCGGCGTGGACGCTGGCGGGAACCGCCGAGGCCCCGGTCTGGGACCTCGGTGAGCCGGAGGCCTTCGCCGAGCCCGTGGACGCGCCGCACGTGCGCGAACGCTACGCCGGGGCGCGCCGCTCCGCCCACGGCGTCTAGGGCCCGCCCTCCCGGCGTGACACCCCGAGAGGGGATCAAACCGCGGTTCCCCGGTACCCGCTGACCTAGCCTGGCGGCGCAGCCACCACTCGACGGAGGCAGGGTCAGCATGAACCACGTACGGCTTCGCCAACTGGGGGAATCCTCCCTGCGCGTGTCCCCCCTGTGCCTGGGCGGGAACGTCTTCGGCTGGACCGCGGACGAGCACGCCTCCTTCCGGATCCTGGACGCCTACACCGCGGCGGGCGGGAACTTCCTCGACACCGCCGACTCCTACTCCGCGTGGGTCGAGGGCCACCGGGGCGGCGAGTCCGAGACGGTCATCGGCCGCTGGCTCGCCTCGCGCGGGCGCCCCTCGGACATGGTGATCGCCACGAAGGTCAGCGAGCACCCCGACTTCCGCGGCCTGTCCGCGGCCAACGTCAGGGCCGCCGCGAAGGCCTCGCTGGAACGGCTGGGCGTGGAGGCCGTGGACCTGTACTACGCGCACTTCGACGACCTCGACACCCCGCTGGCCGAGAGCGCCGAGGCCTTCTCCGACCTGGTGGACGAGGGCGTGGTGCGCCACGTGGGGCTGTCCAACCACAAACCCGGCCGCATCCGGGCGTGGCTGGACATCTGCGAGGAGCGGGGGCTGCACGCCCCGGTGTGCGTGCAGCCCCTGTACAACCTGGTGGAACGCGGAATCGAGGCCGACCTGGTGCCGCTGGCGCGCGAGCGCGGCCTGGCGCTGCTGCCCTACTTCGGCCTGGCCCGCGGCTTCCTCACCGGCAAGTACCGTCCGGGCTCCGCCGGCGTCGACAGCCCGCGCGCCGGGAAGGCCCGCGCCTACCTGGACGAACCGCGCGGCCGACGGGTGCTCGACGCCCTGGACACGGTGGCCGAACGCCACGGGGCCTCCCCCGCGGCGGTGGCCCTGGCGTGGCTGGCGAGCCGGCCGTCCGTGGCCTCGGTGCTCGCCAGCGCCCGCGACACCGGCCAGCTGGCCGAGCTCCTCCCGGCCAACCACCTGCGGCTGGACGAGGAGTCCGCGGCCCTGCTGACCGGGGCCACCGACCCGGAGCCGCCCGGGGACTCCTGAAAGGCCCCGGACGCGTTCAGACGAGTTCGGCGAGGAGGGGGATCTGGTCGGGGTCCGCCAGGGCCGAGCCGACCGCCACCATCCGCGCTCCCGCGTCCAGGTACTCCCGCGCGTTGCGGGCGTCCATGCCGCCGGTGGCCACGATCCGCACCTCGGGGAAGGGCCCGCGCAGGGCGCGGAACCACTCCGTGCCGAGCGACGTCGCGGGGAAGGCCTTCATCCAGCGGCCGCCCGCCCTCAGCACGCCCTGGACGTCGCTCGGGGTCGCCACACCGGGCAGGTGGGGCATCCCCTCCGCCTCCGATGCGGCCATGACCTCCGCGTCGAAACCCGGCGCGACGGTGAAGGCGGCACCGGCCCCGGCCACGGCGCGGACCTGCCGGGGGGAGATCACCGTGCCCGCGCCGACGGGGCGGCCGCGCTCGGCTCCGGCCCTGACGGTCGCACGCAGCGCCTCCAGCCCGCGGGGGTCCCGGGCGGGCACCTCGACCGCGGTGATGCCCAGGTCCCACGCGCGCTCGGCCAGTTCGACCGTGGTGTCCACGGGCATGCCCCGCAGGATCGCCAGCACGCTGTGTCCCGCGAACAGCCCGTCCAGTCCCTCGTCACTCATGTTCGTCTCCTCTCACGGCGGCCACGGCCGCCGAAGCGTGGTCGGTCCACAGGTCGTCGGGGATCCCCAGGAGCTCTTCCACCTGCCGTGCCGGGGGCGGGTCGGCGAGGTCCCCCACCACGCGCAGGACGCGTCCGGCGCACAGGTGCCCCAGCCGCAGGCGGCCCCGTGCGTCGAGGCCGCGCAGGTGTCCCGCCAGGTATCCGGCGGCGAAGGCGTCCCCGGCCCCCACCGGCTCGACGACCTCCACCTCTGGCGCGGGCACGTACTGCTCGCCGTCGCCGCGGAACTCGGTGGCGCCGTGTTCGGCGTCCTTGACCACGAGGCGGCCCACGTCGGGCAGCAGCGACCGGACGTCGCGGGCGGTGGGGGCGCCCCACAGCTCCTCGGCCTCGTCCCTGCCGACGAGGACGATGTCGGCGAGCCGGGCCAGCTCCAGGAGGCGGGGGGCCGCCTCCCCCGGCTCCCAGAGGCGGGGCCGGTGGTTGACGTCGAAGCTCACCGTCAGCCCGGGGTCGGCCAGCAGGCTCTCGGCGAGGGCGTCGCACGCCGGGGAGAGCGCCGGGGTGACGCCCGACAGGTGCACCGTCCCGGCCGCCCGGAGGTGGGGGTGTCCGGCCAGTTCGGGGCCCAGGGCCGAGGCCGCCGACCCCGTGCGGTAGTAGTGGACCGCGCTGCCCGAGGGCGAGGGGTCCTTGGCGAGCAGGCCCGTGGGCCGGTCGGGGTCGGTCCGCACGCCGGACACGTCCACGCCGCGTTCGCGCAGGCTCCGCACGACCACCCGCCCGAAGGGGTCGTCGCCCACGCTGCCGAGCCAGGCGGCACGGTGCCCGAGGGCCGCCAGGGCGCACGCGACGTTGGACTCCGCGCCCGCGGCGCCCATGGACAGGAGCGGGGCCCGGTCCAGGGGGACCGGCGCGGTCGCGGTGAGCAGCAGCATGGTCTCACCGACACAGGTGACCTGGGGTGTCACGGGTTTCCTCCGAAGGGGTGGGCCGCCGGGGCGGAGACGTCCACGGGGACCGAGAAGAGGGCGCCGTCGCCGGGACCGGCGCGGTCGAGGCCGAGCGAGGCGGAGGCGACGAACAGCCGGGGGTCGGGGGCGTCGACGACGCACACGCTCGTGGGCTGGACGGCGGGCAGGTCCACCACGCGCTCCAGGGCCCCGTCGGGGTCGTAGCGGTGCACCCTTCCCGCTCCCCAGACCGCGACCCACAGGTGTCCCCGCGCGTCGACCTGCATCCCGTCGGGGCTCCCCTCCCCGAGCCGGGCGAAGACGGTCCGCGCCCCGGGGCTGCCGTCGGGGAGGACCTCGTAGGAGTCGATCCTGCCCTCGGCGCTGTCGGCGAGGTACATACGGGCACCGTTCGCGGTGAAGGCGGGGCCGTTGGGGACGGTGTAGCCCTCCAGGACCCGTGTGACCCGGCCGTCGGGGTCGGCGCGGTAGAGGGAGCCGGCCCCGGGGGTGCCGTCGTAGGCCATCGACCCCGCCCAGAACCTCCCCCGCGGGTCACAGCAGCCGTCGTTCATCCTCATCGGCGTGGCCGCGCCGTCCTCGGGCCTGGCCAGCCACCGCGGCCCGCCGTCCTCGGTGAGCAGCGCCACCCCCGTGCCCGCCGCCGCGACGTGCGCCCCCGGCCGGTCCAGGACGGGGGCGACCGCACCCAGGGGCACGTCGAGCGTGGCGAGCACCTCGGCCGGGCCCGGGACGAGGGGGTCGAGTCTGAGGAGCCTGCCGGTGAGGATGTCCACCATGAGCAGGTCCCGGCCCTGTCGGCGCAGCCCCTCCCCCAGTTCGAAGCGGTCCGTGCTCCACGGTCGGCACAGCATGCGTGTCACTCCCCTTCTCACCACTCCGCGAAGGAGCCGTCCTCGTGGCTCCACACCGGCGGCCTCCAGCGGTGGCCCGTCCGGTCCGCCCTGCGCACGGCGTCCTCGTCCACGCTCACGCCCAGCCCCGGGCCCCCGGGGCGGCGGATGTGCCCGTCGGGGAAGGCGAAGACGGCGGTGTCCAGGACGTAGTCGAGCAGTTCGGCGTCCCGGTTGTAGTGGATGCCGATGCTCTGTTCCTGGATGAGGAAGTTGGGCGTGGCGAAGGCGACCTGGAGGCTCGCGGCCAGGGCCACGGGGCCGAGCGGGCAGTGCGGGGCCAGGAGGGCGTCGTAGGTCTCGGCGAGGGAGGCGATCCTGCGCACCTCGGAGATCCCCCCCGCGTGGGAGAGGTCGGGCTGGACGACCGCGACCCCCGCCTGGAGAGCGGGGAGGAAGTCGGTCCGGCCGAACAGGCGCTCCCCGGTGGCGATGGGCACCGGGCTGCACCGTACGACGTCCCCGAGCAGGTGCCCGTACTCGGGCAGGACGGGCTCCTCCACGAACATGGGGCGCAGGGGCTCCAGCAGGGGCAGGACCCTGCGGGCGGTGGCCGCGTTGAAGCGGCCGTGGAAGTCCACGGCCACGTCCCCGTCGGGTCCCAGCGCCTCGCGCACCCCGGCCAGCCGGTCCACGACGCCGTCGATCTCGCGCACGGTGGCCGAACGCCCCATCACCCCGGACGCGTTCATCTTCACGGCGGTCAGCCCGGACTCCACACGGGCCGAGACCGCCTCCGCCAGCTCGGCCGGGTCGTCGCCGCCGACCCAGCCGTACACGCGCACCCTGTCGCGGACGGGGCCGCCGAGGAGCTGGTGCACGGGCACGCCCAGACGCTTGCCCGCGATGTCCCACAGGGCCTGGTCGAGTCCCGCGACCGCGCTGGACAGCACCGGCCCGCCCCGGTAGAACGCGGCCTTGGTGAGGCGCTGCCAGTGGTACTCGATGGGGGCGGGGTCCTGGCCCAGGAGGAGTTCGGACAGTTCCTCGACCGCGGCCCGCACGGTCTCCGCCCGCCCCTCCACCACGGGCTCGCCCCAGCCGACGACCCCCTCGTCGGTCTCCACCCGGCACATCAGCCACCGGGGCGGGACCAGGAAGGTCTCGATACGGGTGATTCTCACTGCGGTCTCTCCAGATCGTCTTCGGCCGCGTCGTCCTCGGTGACGCGGAGGAGGTCCTCCCTGGCCTGGTCCAGCAGGGAGCGCATGGCGGCCTCGGCGGCGAGGGGGTCGCCCGCGGCGACGGCCTCGGTGACCGCGCCGTGGCTGGGCACCGGGTCGCCGTGGGCGCCTCCGTGGACCAGGCGGTCGCGTTCGGAGAGCCCCGCGGCGAAGAAGACGTCCGTGCGGGTGAACAGCTCGTTGTGCGTGGCCGCCAGCAGCGCGCGGTGCCAGCGCAGGTCGGCCCGCGCGGCCTCCTCCGCCGGGCCGTGGCCGGAGTCGGCGATGTCCGCGAGCGCCGCGCGCAGCTCGGCGACGTCGGCGTCGGTGCGGCGCCGGGCCGCGAGGCGGGCGGCGGCGGGCTCCAGGGCGTCGCGCAGCTCGGCCAGCTCACCGAAGAAGACGTCGCCCGCGCCCGCGGCGATCCGCCACCGGACCACGTCCGGGTCGAGCAGGTTCCAGTCGCCGCGGGGGCGCACGAAGGTCCCCTTCCTCTGCCGTGAGCCGACCAGCCCCTTGGCCGCCAGGACCTTGATCGCCTCGCGGATCGCGGTGAGGCTCAGGTCGAGCTCGCCGCTGAGCGCGGCCAGGTCGATCGTCTCCCCCTCGCCGATCGCGCCGGAGAGCACGCGTTCTCCCAGCAACCGCACCGTCTGGCCGTGCACACCGCGTCCCGAGTAGGCCGCCATCACTTCCTCCGTTCCGGGCGTCCCGTCACGACGACGCCTTGTAGATACTCCACCCTCCGTCCACCGGCAGGCTCGTGCCGGTGACGTAGGAGGCCTCCGCGGAGGCGAGGAAGGAGATGACGGAGGCGACCTCGTCCGGGTCGCCGAAGCGGCCCGCCGCGGTCTGCGCGACGCTGTCGCGGCGGTCCTCCTCGCCCACGCCCTCCCAGGCGGCGGTGAGGATCGGGCCGGGCAGCACGCAGTTGACGCGTACGCGCGGCCCGTACTCGACGGCGAGCTGGCGGGTCAGGGCGGTGAGCCCGCCCTTGGTGGTGGCGTAGGCCGGACGGCCGGGGAGCCCGAACCAGGCGTGGACCGAGGAGGTGATGACGACGCTGCCGCCGCCGGCGGAGAGGTCGTCCAGGCAGGCGCGCACCCCCAGGAACGCGCCCGTGAGGTTGACGGCGAGCTGGCGCTCCCAGGAGCCGAGCGTGGTCTCGTGGGCGGGCGCCTGCTCGAAGGTGTAGGCGTTGGAGACCAGGACGCCCACCGGCCCGAAGGCGTCCCGGGCCGCCGCCACGACCCCGTCCCAGGAGGCCTCGTCGCTCACGTCGGCCCGCACCGCCAGGGCTCGCCCGCCCTCCGCGCGGATGCGTTCGGCGGCTCCCTCCAGGTGCGGGGACAGGTCGGTCAGCACCACCGAGGCCCCCTCGGCCGCCAGTCGGCGGGCGGTGGCCTCCCCGATGCCCCGCGCCGCGCCGGTGACCACGGCCGTCACTCCGCCGTGCCTGGTGTCTGTCATGTCACTCCCTGAGCTGGTAGGTACCGGTCCGCCCCCGGCCGGTCACGGCCCCGCCGGTGCGAACACGACGGCGGGCGCGGTGTCCGTGCCGGGTTCGGGGACCAGGGCGTCGAAGCGCGCCGGCTCGCCGGGGCGGGTCCGCGCCACCGCGTGTCCGGACGCGGCGTGGGCCAGCGTGCCCGGGCGCCAGGACGTGAAGACCCCGGCCAGGCGCCGTCCTCCGGGCTCCCGCGCGCCCCAGCGGGGCGGTTCGCTCCAGAAGCCGTCGGGGGTCACCTCGGCCACCGGTCCCGTCCCCGAGCCGAAGCCGAACTCGACGGCGAGGGCCGTGGCCCCTCCCGGTTCGAGCTCGGTGAGCGGCCCCAGCGCCTCGACCTCGGTGACGCGGTCGACCGGGCACAGCCCGCCCAGGTGTTCCAGGGGCCGCTCCACGGGGCATTCGAGCCACACCTCGGCCCTGGACCCGCCGTCCGGGTACTCGGCCCCCTCGCTCACGCCGAAGCGCTGGGTGAGGGTGCCCTCGGCGCCCACGTCGGCCAGCCACCCGGAGGCCGTGGGGAAGCCCACCTTGCCGACCACGTCCTGCGGGGGGACCCGCACGGCGGAGGGCGTGTGCCCCACGACCCGGGGGCGGCCGTCGCCCGCGACGAGCGGCACGGTGTGCGGGCCCGGGCCCGCCACCCCCACGTAGACCCCTCGGGTCCCGTCCTGCCCGCCGGACCCGCCGTCGAGCTGGGTCACGTTCCACAGAGCCCACCGGCGCGCGGTGCCGGAGACGTTCACCGCCTCCAGGTCCAGCAGGTAGGAGGCGCTGTCCGGCGCCAGTGTCAGGCGGCGGGTGAGCCGCAGCCCCGACCGGGGGTCGTCCCCGCTGGTGAGGGTGAGCACCGCGGAGCCGTCGGGGCCGGTCGCGACGTCGGCGGTGTAGGGGCCCGAGTCCAGGACCGGGTCGGGCGGTCCGGCCCACTCGCCGGGTCCGTCCCACCCCTGGGGCGCGGGCCAGGTCTTGTCGCCGCCGACGTTGTCCCACGCGCTCATCGGCCCGTCCACCGGCCCGAGCACCACGCCCTCCACCGGCTGGAGGTCCCCGCCCAGCAGGCGCGGGTTGCGGTACAGGTGCTCACGGCCGCGGTGGCGCACGGAGAGGACGCGCCCGCCCAGGGCGGGGGCGGCGGTCAGCCGCAGCACGCCGTTGTCCAGGGAGACCAGTTCGTGTGCCCCGGAGGCGTCGCGCCGCACCTCGACGGGGGCGCTCACCGCGCGGCTCCGTTGACCAGGCACACCTTGCCCCGGCTCTCGCCCGCGGCCAGGCGGTAGGCGGCGTCGGCCTCGGCGAGGTCGAAGCGGTCGGAGACCGCCCTCTCCGGGGAGATCCCCCACCGCACCAGGTTCGCCGACAGCTCCGCCATGGCGGGCAGCGAGGTCACCCAGGAGGCGTACAGGGTGAGCTGCTTGTGCAGGAGGGTGTCCGACACCTCCGTCTCCAGGGTGCCGCCCTCGCCGACCAGGGAGACCCGGCCCCACTCGGCCGCGCCCTCCAGCGCCAGGGAGCGGCCCGCGCGCGACCCGGAGCAGTCGATGGCCGTCGCCGCGCCCCTGCCGGAGGTGACCCGGCCGATCTCCTCCGCCGCCTCCTCGGGCGAGGCGAGGGCGTCGAAGGTGTCCAGGGTGGCGGCCCAGGCGCGGCGCCGCTCGTTGGGCTCCACCCCGATCACGCGGGCCGCTCCCATGCCCCGGCCGATCATGCCGGCCGCCAGCCCCACGGGGCCCAGGCCCACGACGAGCAGGTCCCCGTCACCGTTGACCGCGATGCGCCGCAGCCCCTCGTAGGCGGTGCCGAACCCGCAGGCGATGAGCGCGCCGTCCACGAAGGACAGCTCGTCGGGCAGGGGGACGCAGGTCGCCTCCTCCGCCAGCAGGTACTCGGCGTGGCCTCCGTCGCGCTGCCAGCCGTAGGCGGCCCTGGACGGGGCCGTGCAGCTGATCATGAAGCCGCGGCGGCAGTTGTCGCACAGCCCGCACCCGGCGATGTGGTAGACGGTGACCCGGTCGCCCGGGCCGAACCTGCGGCACCCCGGTCCTGCCTGCACGACCGTTCCCGAGGGCTCGTGGCCCGCGACGACGCCCCGGTAGGCGGGGCCGACGATCCCCCGGTGCGTCCTGTGCTCGTGGTAGATGAAGCCGATGTCGCTGCCGCAGATGCCCGAGGCGCCGACCCTGACCAGCACCTGTCCGGGGCCCGGTTCGGGCACGGGCAGGGTGTCCAGGACCGCGGTCGAGTCCCCGGGCAGGCGCACCCCGCGCATGGTCCCGGGGAGCGCGGTGGCGGCGTCCGTTGCGTTCATGGCTGTGTTCCCCCGTTCGGGACGGCTAGGCGAGGCGGTTGGCCGCGCTGCGCCTGCTGATGACGACGTTGATCAGGACGGCGCCCACGATGATGAGGCCGCGCACCACGTCCTGGAAGAAGGAGTTGACGCCGAGCAGCACCAGGCCGTTGGCGATGACCGTGATGAAGACGACCCCGAGGAAGGTGCCGCCGAGCGAGCCGCGTCCGCCCGCGAGGGCGGTGCCGCCGATCACCACGGCGGCGATCACGTCGAACTCCAGCCCCGCCGCGGCGCCGCCGTTGCCCGATCCCAGGCGGGCGGCGAGCAGCACGCCGGTGACGGCGGAGAGCAGGCCGGTGGTGGCGAACAGCAGGACGCGCACCCGGGCCACGTTGAGCCCGGCCAGCCGCGCGGCGGCGGCGTTGCCGCCGGTGGCGTAGACGGAGCGTCCGTAGGCGGTGTACTTGGCGACGTAGGCGAAGACCGCGAAGAGCACGAGCATGACCACCGCGGCGGTCGGGACGCCCAGGACGGAGCCGCCGAGCACGTCGAGCAGGCCGCTCTCGGGAAGCGGCACGGGGAGCGCGTCGGTCATGTACAGCGCCAGGCCGCCCAGGACGCTCCACAGCCCCAGCGTGGTGATGAAGGAGGGCACGTTGAACCGGGCCCGGAGCCACCCCGCGAGGGCGCCCCACAGCACCCCCATGGCCAGGGTGAGCATGATGGCGCCGATCACGCCCAGGTTCCACTCGGTGGCGCCCTTGGCCACGATGACCGAGGCGAAGGCGACGGCCGGGCCGATGCTGATGTCGATCTCCCCGGCGATGATCACCAGGGTGACGCCCCAGGCCGCGATGCCGATCGTGGCGGCGTTGCGCAGGAGGCCGAGCTGGTTGTCCAGGCTCAGGAACCCGGAGGCGGAGAGCCCGAGGACGACGTAGAGGATCAGGATGGCGGCCAGGAGGCCGATCTCGTTGAGGCGGTGGCCGTAGCGGCCGATGAGGTCGCCGCGGGCGGGGACCGCCTCGCCGGTGACCTTGGTGGTGGTGGTCATTGCTCTACCTCGCCGTTCACGCCGCCATCGCGGCGGCCATGATGTTGTCCAGGGTGATGTCGTCGCCGGTGAACTCGCCTTGCAGCCGGCCTCCGCGCAGGGCGAGCACTCGGTCGCACACGAGCGGCAGCTCCTCCAGTTCGCTGGAGACGAAGAGGACCGCGGCCCCCTGCTCGGCCAGGCCGCGCACGATGGCGTAGATCTGGGCCTTGGCCTCGACGTCCACGCCCCGGGTGGGCTCGTCCAGCAGGAGGATGCGGCTTCCGGCGTGCAGCCAGCGGCCGATGACGGCCTTCTGCTGGTTGCCACCGCTGAGGTTGACGATGGGGGTGTCGGTCGCGGCGGCCTTGATCGAGAGGCGGTCGATGAGGCCCCGGCCGATGCCCGAGACGCGCGAGGGGAGCACGGTCCCCGCCTTGGAGGCGCCGCCGAACCAGGTCATGACCATGTTCTCGGAGACGCCCAGGAGGGGGACGACGCCCTCTCCCTTGCGGTCCTCGGGGGTGATGCCCACGCCCAGGCGCTTCATCGCGCGGGGGGTGGGGCGGGCCACCGGGGAGCCGTCCACCTCGACGGTCCCCCGGGAGGGGGTGAAGCCCGCCAGCGCGCGCAGGATCTCGGTCCGCCCCGAGCCCATGAGGCCGCCCAGGCCCAGGACCTCGCCGGGGTGCAGGTCGAAGGAGACGCCGTCGACCTTGGGCGGCACCGCCAGGTCGCGGACCGACAGCAGCGGCGTTCCGGGGGCGGCCGTGCGACGCACGGGCCCGTCCTCGTTCGTCCCGCCGTGTCCGAGCATGAGGGAGACGATGTGCCGGGTGGTGGCGCCCCGGACCGGCGTGGTCTCCACGACGGCGCCGTCGCGCATGACCGTGACCGTGTCGGCGACCCGGCGGATCTCGTCCAGGCGGTGGCTGACGTAGATGACGCCGACGCCCCGGGAGGCGACGCGCCCGACGGCCCGGAGGACGGTCTCGGCCTCGCCGGCGGCGAGCGCGCTGGTGGGCTCGTCGAGGATGAGCAGCCGCGGCCGGGCGCGGAAGGCCCGCGCGATCTCCACGAGCTGCTGCTGGGCCAGGGGCAGTTCCCCGACCCGGGTGTCGGGGGAGATGCCGACGCCGAGTTCGGCGAAGACCTCCTCGGCTCCGGCCCTGATCCGGCCGTAGTCGATGCGCCCCGACGCCTTGGGCCACGCGCCGAGGTGGAGGTTCTCGGCCGCCGACAACTCCGGGACCAGGCTGAGCTCCTGGTAGACGGTGCCCACCCCGAGCCTGGCCGCCCGGCGGATCCCGCCCCGGCCGAGCGGTCGGCCGCCGATCTCGATCTCGCCCTCGTCGGGCGCCTCCACTCCGGACAGCAGGCGGATCAGGGTGGACTTGCCGGCGCCGTTGCGCCCGAGCAGCGCGCGGACCTCTCCGGCGCGGATCTCGAAGTCGGCGCGGTCCAGCGCCCGGACGCCGGGGTAGCTCTTGGTCGCGCCGCGGACGCGGGCCACGACCTCGGCGTCGGCCGGGTGCGCGGCGGAGGTGTCGCTCATGGGTACTCCACAGGTGGGACGAAGGGGTGGGCGTGCTCCGTCGCCCGGGTCAGGGGATGCCGTCCGGGTGCTCCTCCAGCCACTCCTCGCCGTCCTCGGGCGTGGTGTAGAGGTCGATGGGCGCCTCGGTGACGAACTCCTCGGGCTCCTCGCCCGCGATGACGCGCTCGACCGTCTCCCCCGCCAGCAGCCCGACCGAGATCCCGGAGATGTCGACGTTGGCCTTGAGGATGCGGTGGTCCGACAGCGCGCGGGCCGCGTCCGTGGACATGTCGCTGCCGAAGACCACGACCTCCCCGGCCAGGCCCCGGTTGGCCACGGCGCGGACCGCGCCCATGGTGGCGCCGCCCGCCTCCCCGTAGAAGGCGTCGAGGTCGGGGTGGGCGGTGAGCAGGCGCTCGCCCACGTCGACGGCCTCGTCGATGGTGGCGCCCTCCTGGTTGGCGACGATCTCGGCGTCGGGCAGGCGGTCGAAGAGGGCCTCCTCGAAGCCCTCGCGGCGCTGCACGCAGACCTCGACGAACTCGCAGTTGAGGACGGCGATCCGGGGGTCCTCCACACCCTCGTCCTCGAAGTGGCCCGCGGCCGCGTCGCCCAGCAGGCGCCCGAACTCGTGGGGGTCGCCCAGGATGTAGGAGGTCACGTACTCCCTGGCGGCCCCGTCCTCGATGCAGGTGTTGTAGCAGATCACCGGGACCCCGCTCTCGTGCGCCAGGCGCACGGCGGGCACCGAGGCGGTGGCCGAGACCGGGGACAGCACCAGCGCGTCGACGTCGGCCGACGAGACGACGTCCACGAAGGTGCTCTCCTCCGAGGCGTCGCCGCGGGCGTTGAGCTCCAGGAGCTGCAGCTCGCGTCCGGAGTCCTCGGCGTGGTTCTGCATGCCCTCGCGGACTCCCGCGTAGAAGCCCTGCGCGTCCATGTAGACGACGCCGATGCGGCCGTCCTCGCCGAGCCTGGCGCCGCATCCGGCGAGCAGCAGCACGCACAGGGCGGCGGTGAGAGCGGCGAGCGCGCGGCCCGGGGGGCGCGGCGGTCGTCTGCCCATGAGGTCCTCCTTGGCGTAGGGCGTACGCGCTCACCTGCGCGGACGCCTTCCTCAACTGCTGGAGAGCATGTCAGAGTGACTCAGGCAACGTCAAGAATAAATATTAATTAATTATTTTTCGAGTGCCACAGAGCACACCTTGACCTCGACGGACACGGGGCCCGCCCGCACCCGTCGCCTCCCCCGGGAGCACGGGTCCCGCGCGCGGCCGGGGCGGGGCGCCCGCCGGATGTGACGGGCGTCCCGCTCCCGGCCGCCCGGTGTTACCCGCCCGCGGGGCCGGGTAGCGGGCCGGGGCGGAGGGCACCCGGCGCGGCACGGGTCCCCTGGTGGGGGCCGTCCGGCGCGGGGGGGCGCGACGGCCGCCCCCGCGCCCGCCCCCACCGGGATCCGCTACCGAACAAACCACGGCCACTCACCTAGAGTGAACAAGCCACTACCGCACGCACGGGGGATGAGACGACATGGCACACGACCTTCCCGACGACCGCGGCAGCGACCCGGGATCCTTCGACGAGTTCCTGGCGCGCTTCCTGGGGGCCCGGGGGCCGGTCCGCCGCGTGGACCTGTCCAAGCTGATGAGCCCCGAGGCCCAGCAGGTGGCCGACGCCGCGGTGCGCCGCGCCCTGGAGACCGGCGGCGCCGACGTCGACACGGTCCACCTGCTGTGGGCCCTGCTGCGCTACCCGCCCACGAGGGACCTGGTGCAGCGCAGCGGCTCCGACGCCCAGCAGATCATCGACGTGACCGACCAGGCGGTGTCGCAGACCCCGAGGTCGGTGCGCGGTTCGGCACGGCTCACCCCCGCCGCCAAGCGCGCCCTCCTCGACGCCCTCCAGATCGCGCGCGCCACGGGCAGCTCCAGCATCACGCCCGAGCACCTGCTCTTCGCGCTGGCGGCCAACACCGACAGTGCCGTCGGCCAGCTCCTGCGCAGCTCGGGCGTCACCCCGAAGACCCTGCAGAAGGCCGCCGGAGCGCCGCCCGCCGCCGACCACGGCGAGGACGAGCCCTCCGACACCCCCACCCTGGACGAGTACGGCACCGACATGACCGCGCTGGCCCGGGAGGGCCGCCTGGACCCGGTGGTCGGCCGCGACGACGAGGTCGAGCAGTGCATCGAGGTGCTCGCCCGGCGGCGCAAGAACAACCCGGTGCTCATCGGCGACCCGGGCGTGGGCAAGACCGCGATCGTGGAGGGCATCGCCCAGCGCATCTTCGACGAGGACGTCCCCGAGACCCTGCTCGGACGCCGCCTGGTCCAGCTCGACCTGGCCGGGGTGGTGGCGGGCACGCGCTACCGGGGCGACTTCGAGGAGCGCCTGAACGCGATCGTGGACGAGATCCGCGCCCAGTCCGACCAGCTGCTCGTCTTCATCGACGAGATCCACACCATCGTCGGCGCCGGTGCCGCCGAGGGGTCCGTGAACGCCGGGAACATGCTCAAGCCCGCGCTGTCCCGCGGCGAGCTGCACATCATCGGCGCGACCACCGTGGACGAGTACCGCAAGAACATCGAGAAGGACGCGGCCCTGGAGCGCCGCTTCCAGCCGATCCAGGTGCCCGAGCCGTCGGTGGAGGACACCATCGAGATCCTGCGCGGGCTGCGCGACCGCTACGAGGCCCACCACCAGGTGCGGTTCGCCGACGAGAGCCTGGTCGCGGCGGCCGAGCTGTCGGACCGCTACGTCACCGACCGCTTCCTCCCCGACAAGGCCATCGACCTCATCGACCAGGCTGGCGCGCGGGTGCGCCTGCGCCTGAAGTCCTCCAGCTCCGCGCTGCGCGAGATGGAGGGCCGGCTCCGGAGGCTGGAGGAGGAGAAGGACAAGGCGGTCCAGCAGGAGGACTACGAGCGCGCCTCGGCGCTGCGCGACGAGATCGCCGCCGCCCGGGGCTCGATCCACCAGGCGCGCGGAACCGGTTCGTCGGTCCCGGAGGTGACCAGCGCCGACATCGCCGAGGTGGTCTCGCGCAGCACCGGCATCCCGGTCGCCCAGCTGACCCAGGAGGAGCGGGACCGGCTGGTCAACCTGGAGGAGGTGCTGCACGAGCGGGTGATCGGCCAGGACGAGGCGGTCACGGCCGTCGCGGAGGCCATCCGCCGCTCGCGGGCCGGCCTGGGCGACCCGGACCGTCCGGTGGGCAGCTTCCTGTTCCTGGGCCCGACCGGCGTGGGCAAGACGGAGCTGGCACGGGCGCTGGCCGAGGCCCTGTTCGGCTCCGAGGACTCCATGGTCCGCGTCGACATGAGCGAGTTCCAGGAACGGCACACCGCCAGCCGCCTGACGGGCGCGCCTCCGGGGTTCGTGGGCTACGAGGAGGCGGGCCAGCTCACCGAGGCCGTGCGCCGCCACCCGTACTCGGTGCTGCTGCTGGACGAGGTGGAGAAGGCCCACCCGGACGTGTTCAACCTGCTGCTGCAGCTGCTGGACGACGGCCGCCTGACCGACGGGCAGGGCCGGACCGTGGACTTTCGCAACACGGTGGTCATCATGACCAGCAACCTGGGGTCGGAGGCGATCACCGGCGGCGCGCCGATGGGCTTCACCGCCGACGGCCAGATGGACCCCGACACCGAGCAGCGGGTGATGCGGCGGCTGCGCGAGGAGTTCCGCCCCGAGTTCATCAACCGCATCGACGAGGTCATCGTCTTCAAGCAGCTCGGCGAGGAGCAGCTGGGCCGGATCACCCGGCTGCTGCTGGAGCGCACCGAGGAGCGGCTCAAGGCGCAGGACATCACCGTGCGGTTCACCGACGAGGCGGTGGGGTGGCTGTCCGAGCGCGGCTACCAGCCCGCCTACGGCGCCCGGCCGCTGGCGCGCACCATCCAGCGCAACGTCGGCAACAAGCTGTCCCGCATGGTGCTGGACCAGCAGGTCGTGGCGGGAGACCACGTCCTGGTGGACGTGGACGGGCAGGGGGAGCTGCGCATCTCCACCGTGCCCTCCTACTGACGCCGTGACCACAGGGGCGGACCGGAACCCGCCTCCTCCGCCGTGATCTTGTACTTATAGCGAGGTTGGGCGGCCGAGACACGCTATAAGTACAAGATCATCGCAGGTCAGGAACCTCACGCCCCACCAGGAACGTTTCCGGCCAGTCCACTGGGTGGGTTCCTGACGCGATGGCCTTCGGGGTCACTCAGGGCCGGATCGTCGCGGGTCCGGCGGCCCGGAGTCCGGAGGACATCGGCCTCCGGGCACCGGCCTCAGGGTTCCCGGTCGATCGCCGAGCCCAGGTCGGTCAGCCAGGCCAGGTGGCCCGTCAGGGCCGCGCGTCCGACCGGGGTCAGGCGGAACCAGGTCTTGGGTCGGCGTCCGATCGCTCCCTTGCGGACTTCGAGCAGTCCCGCGTCCTCCAGGGTGCGGCTGTGCTTGGAGACCATCGGGTCGCTGATGTCGAGCAGCGTACGCACGGTGGCGAAGTCGACCCAGTCGGCGCCCTGGAGGAGCGCGCACATCGCCAGTCGCGGGCCGGTCTCCAGGATCGGCTGGCGCCCGGCGGCGACGCCTCCCTGCGAGGCGTCGCCGCCGGGACGGCGCAACGCGGTCACGGGGTGACCCTGCCGTCCTCGATGCTGCGGCGCATGGCCGAGCGGACCAGCATCTGTCCCACGAGCACGATGACGGCGACGGGCACCAGCGCGGCGAGCGCGAAGCCGATGAGGTCGCGGTCGACCAGGACGTTGATGCCGAGGAATCCGGCGCCGGTGACGGCCAGGGCGGTGATCCACGCCAGTCGGGCGCCGGGGTAGGAGGTGATGCGGCGCGGCAGGTACACGCCGCTGCGTCGGCGCTGGATGACCGCGTAAGCCGTCGCGGCCACGACCACCACGAAGACGGCCCACTGGAAGTAGGGGCCGCTGCCGGGCAGGAGCCAGGACCAGATCGGCAGACCGGCGATGAGCACGCTCGCGAGTGCGAGGAACACCCAGTAGGCGGCGGGCAGGTCGGCGTGGGCGGCGAGCTTGCGGCGGGCGTCGGCGACCTGATCGAGCTCGGGATGGTGCGTCATGGCCATCTCCTCTTTCGCATCTACTTTCTATATGGAAAGTAGATACCAAGCAGGGGGCACTGTCAAACATGGTGGTGGCCCGGAGAAGGCTGTTGGCACGGGATCGCTTCGCTGACATGCGAAAACGCGCCGACCGTGTGCGGCCGACGCGTGTCGCGGCAGGGCCTGTCGCGGTCGGCGGTGGCCGCTCGCGACAGGTCAGGGAGCGCGGGGGCGGGCCTCCCTGCCCGCCCCCGCGCGTCGGTCAGCAGGCGCCGAGGTCCCTCCAGACGCCCCACTCACCCGTGGTCCCGGGCTCCTCCCCCTGCGTCCACCACTGGGCCCGGTACAGGCGTCCGCCGTGGCCGACCTCGTCGCCGGCGGTGTACACCCGGCCCGGGGACCAGGCCGCGGTCTCGCACCCCTCCGGGTCCGTGGGGTCGGTCGGGTCGGTGGGGTCGGTCGGGGTGACCCCGCTCTCGCGGATGCGGTCGCGGATCCACTCCCCCGCGGGCTTGAGCGATTCGGTCCCGGTCCAGGGGCCGCCGGCGGCGCAGGTGCCGGGCTCGAACACCGCGCCGGAGCGGAAGTCGTCGGAGAAGTTCCAGTTCACCCAGCTGATCTGCTCCTCGGCCAGGAGGTCGAGGTAGGCCTGGGCCGAGGCGAAGTCGTCGGGGCCGTCGCCGGTGGCCTCCTGGGTGCCGAACTCGGTGACGAACAGCGGCAGGTCCTGCGCCGCGGCACGCAGGCCCTCCCGGTGGAACTCGTCGTGGGTGGCGGCGTAGAAGTGGAAGACGTACATGATGTTGTCGGCGTCGACCGGGTCCGCGGTGATCTCGGTGTGGTCGGAGCCGTCGGACAGCCCGAGGGAGGACCAGCCGCGGGTGCCCACGAGCACGACGGCCTCGGGGTCCTCGGCGCGCACGACCGGGATGATCTCCTCCGCGTAGCCGCGGACCGCGTCCCAGGAGACGTGGTTGGGCTCGTTGGCGATCTCGTAGAGGACGTTGTCCTTGTCCGCGTGGACGGAGGCGATCTCGGAGAAGAAGGTGCGCGCCAGGTCGGTGTTGTGGTTGGGGTCGCCGGGCGTGAGCATGTGCCAGTCGACGATGACGTACATGCCGCGCTCGGTGCCCTCCTCGATGAGCTCGTGGACCCGGTCGGTGAAGCCGCGCGGGTCGGTCTCGTAGCCGCCCTCCTGGATGTACATGGACACGCGCATGACGTCGGCGTTCCAGTCGTGGGCGAGCGCGTCCAGGGACCCGTCGGTGAGGCAGTCGCCGTACCACTGGAGGCCGTGGGAGCTCATCCCGGTGAGCTGGACGGTGTCGCCGCTCTCGTCGCAGAGCTTGAGGCCGCACACGCGCAGTTGGCCGTGGGCCTCGACGGGGGTGGCGGCCCCCTGGGCGGAGGCCTCGGCGGCCGGGGAGGCGGGAGCGGCGGGGGCCGCCGCGGCCGGGCCCTGCGCGGCCGTGAGCGCGAGGGGCGCGAGCAGGAGCGCGCCCGCGAGGGCGGTGCGGAGCGGGGCGGGGCGCCGACGGGCGGGGGGCGGGGGTTGCGCCACTGTTGTTCCTCCAGCGGGTGGCGGCCCGGCGCCGCCGGGGGGCGGTCCGGACCGGAAGGGTTCTTTCCCGTGCAACCTAGGCCGCGCGTCACGCAGGGGACAATCCCCCTGACGTGACGGATTCGTGTTCTGGCGCACGGAGCCCGCCCCGGCGCACGCCGAACCCGTGGGGCGCACGGGTCACCGGCGGTGCGCCCCACGGGCCTACCCGCTCGGAAGGTCCGGCGGGTGTCTCAGGCGGGTTCGGGCTGGGGCTCCGGTCCCGGCGGCTCGGGCAGCGGTCCCGGGCCGGGCGGTTCCGGCTCGGGCACGGGCTCGGGCGGGGAGGGAGGCGGCATCGGGGTCGGAGGGAACGGGTCCGGCGGCATCGGATCGGGCCGGCGCAGGGTTCCGTCACGGGTACGGGTGTGCATCTGTCCTCCTCACGGGTGCGGTCCGCGCGAACCCGCGCACCGCACCGCCGGTCAGGCCCCGGCCCTGAGCCGGGGCAGGACCTCCTCCGCGTAGAACGCGAAGAAGCCGTCCTGGTCGTCGCCCACCTGGCAGACGTAGACCTCGTCCACACCGGCCTCCAGGTACGGGCGGATCGCCGCCACGTGCACCTCCGGGTCGGGTCCGCAGGCGACCTCCTCCGCCACCATGTCCTCCGTGACCAGGCCCTGGGTGAGCTGTTCGAAGTGGCGCGGCAGCGGGAGCAGCTGGGGCGCCTCGCCCGTCAGCGCCTCGTTGGGCCAGCGCTCGTGCGCCACCCGCCGGGCCTCGGCCTCGGTCGGGGCCCAGCAGACCTTGAGCCCGCCCTGGACGGGCTTGCCCGCGCCGCCCTCGGCGCGGAAGTTCTCGACGGTCTCCTCGCTGGGCGCCACCTGGATCAGACCGTCGGCCTCCCTGGCCGCCAGTCCGGTGGCCTTGGGGCCGAACGCCGACATGTAGATCCGCGGCGGCTCCTCCGGCAGCGTGTACAGGCGCGCGGTGTCCACCTCGTAGTGGCGGCCCCGGTGGGTGACGAGCTTGCCGGTCCACAGCTTGCGCATCACCTCCATGGCCTCCTCCAGCATCTCCAGGCGCCGGGCCGCGGGCGGCCAGGGCTGGCCGAGGATGTGCTCGTTGAGCGCCTCGCCGGTGCCCACGCCCAGGGTGAACCCGCCCCGGACCATCGCCGCCGCGGTCGCCGCGGCCTGCGCGACCACCGCCGGGTGCACGCGCGTGGTCGGGCAGGTCACCGCCGTGGTGACCGGCAGGGACGTCACCTGCCCGATGGCGCCGACCACCGACCACACGAACGGGCTCTGCCCCTGCGCGTCCAGCCAGGGGTGGTAGTGGTCGGAGATCCACAGGGAGTCGAACCCGGCCTCCTCGGCGGCCCGCGCCTGGCGGACCAGTTCCCGGGGCCCGTGCTCCTCGCTGGCGAGAAAGTATCCGAAACGCGTCACGTGGTGATCCCCCGTTCGCCGCTGCTGGTTACCGTTCGCGTCGGCGGTGCCTGGCTCACCGACCGTGCGGGCGCCGCCCGCCCGGCCCGGGGCCGTCCGGTCCCCCCTCGTCCGGCGGCCGGGAGCCGGACGCGCCGCCGTCCCGGTCGTCGTCCCTCTGGTTGAGGCGCCTGCCCGCGCGCTCGTTGAGCGCCGTGGGCAGCTTCAGCACCCGGTTGACCACGGTGTCGTCCGCCTCGCGGCCGGGCCTGCGCTCCACGCGCCCGCCCGGGTCCGGCAGGACCCGGTCCATGACGCGCATGGAGCCCTGGATGAAGGGGGGGCACAGCCCCCGGGCGGCGATGGCCGCCCGGGCCAGTGGTGTGAGCACCAGGTAGCTGCGCCCCCGCGCGGCCGCCTCCACGATGCGGCGGGCCGCGCGCTCCCCGCTCACCGAGACCAGGGGCAGCCCGGCGGCCAGGGAGAACCAGGTGTACTCGTTTTCGGGGTCGCCGGAGAAGACGGCGGCCTTGTGGGAGCCGGTGCGCATCAGGCCCGGGACGACGGTGGTGACCCGCACCCCCCGGCGCGCGACCTCGGCCCCCAGCCCCTCGGAGAGTCCGACCTCGGCGAACTTGGCGCAGGAGTAGGGCAGCAGGTGCGGCACGCTCAGGTGGCCCCCGATGGAGGTGATGGTGACCAGGGAGCCGCGGGTGCGCTCCAGCGGGCCGATCGCGGCCCGGGAGATGCGCAGCGGCGCCCAGAACATCGTCTCCATGGCCTCGCGGAAGTGGCTCTCGGAGAGCGTCTCGTGCGGTCCGACCTGGATGACGCCCGCGTTGTTGACCACGAAGTCCAGGTGGCCGAAGGCCGCGGTGGCCTCCTCGACCAGGCCCTCTGCGCACTCGGGGTCGCGGATGTCGCACCGGACGCCGTGCGCCCGCACGCCCCGCTCCTCCAGGTCGGCCAGCGCCCGGTCGATCTCGTCCTGTTCACGGGCGCAGATCACGACGGAGGCGCCGCGCCGGCCGAACTCGCGGGCCAGCTGGAGCCCGAGTCCGCGGGAGCCGCCGGTGATGAGCGCGACCCTGCCGGTCAGGAGGGCGGGCCGCCGCTCACCGAGCAGCGCCGCCGCTCCCAGGCCCAGGGCCGCTCCGGCCACCGCCCAGGGGACCGCCCCGCCGCGGCGGCGGCGCGGCGGGGGTTCCTCCCACCGGTCGCGCCCACCCCGCAGGCGGGACGCCGCCCAGCCCACACCGGCCAGGACCAGGGGCGCTCTGCCGCGGATCACCGGTCGCCCCGTCCGCCGTTGCCGCGAGCCGGGCCCGCGGTGGATGCCAGCGCCATGTCACTCCCTGTGCGTCGAAGAAGAGCGTTCCAGGGGGATGTGGGTGTACGGCTACCCGAGGGGACGGAGCGAAAACGGCGGGTGGCGGCGCCGCGGTCCGCGCCCGCGGGCCGGGCCCGTCAGCGGCGCCGGGTGTCCCGGGCGCCGCCGCGGACACCGGTCCGCGTCCTGCCTCCGGGCCCCGGCGGGGCCGACCGCCTCACTGGCCGCCGGGCTGGTAGTCGCCCTTGGGCTTGGCGGGCTGGTTGGGCACGCCATGCGGCGGCGGGCTCGACGCGGGGGCGGCGGTGTTCTCGCTCACCGGGGAGCCGCCGGCGGGCGGGCCGGGGCGCTCGGGCTGGAAGTCCTGTGAGCCTCCGGAGGGCTCGGCGCCCTGTTCCAGTTCGGTCAGGCGGTGCTCCAGGATCTCCAGGACGTTGATCCGGTTGGCGTGGTCGGACTCGTAGCCGATGAGCTGGCGCATCTGGTCGGCGTCGAGTGAGCGGACACGGTGCTGGAGCGTCCCGAGCGGAAGGCCCTCATAGCCCTCGATCGGGGGTGTGTTCTCGTGCTGCATCGGTGTTCACTCCCTTTTCTGCCTGTACGGAACTGGGGCGACAGGGGTACGGCTACCCGTGAGCCCGAACGCGAAACCGCAGGTGGACACGGCCGTGCGGGCGCCGGACGCCCTCTCCAGAGGCCCCGGCGCCCGCCTGCCGGGCGCGCCGCGCCGCCGGGTTCAGGGCCGCCCCGCGGACGGCAGGAGCAGGGCCAGGCCCCCTCCCGCCAGGGGGAGCACCGCCACGGCCGCGAGCGCGGCCGAGGGCCCCACGGAGGCGGACAGGGTCCCGGCCACCGCGGAGCCCGCCCCGCCGACCACGAAGAACGACAGGTTGAGCAGTCCCAGTCCGCCGCCCCGCTCCTCGGCCGGGAGCCGGTTCGACATGGTCCCGGTGACCACCACCTGCACGACCGCGAACCCGGCGAACCCGAGGGAGGCTCCGACCACCGGGAACAGGGGTCCGGCCCCGGCCCACCCGGCCAGGGCCAGCGCCGCGCCGAAGGCGACCGCCGTCCCGGCGACCAGGAGCCTGCCCCCGGCCCCCTGGACGAGCCCTCCCGCCAGCCGTGACAGCACCGCCCCCGCCGCGGCGCCCGGCAGCAGCCAGGCACCGACGGCGAGCACGTCCCACCCGTGCTCTCCCACGAGCACCTGCGGGACCGCGTACACCGCGGCGAACAGTCCGGCGTAGACTCCGCCGCCGACGGCCACCGCGACGAGGAAGCCGCGGTCGGTGACCAGCCGCAGGGGCACGAAGCCCCCGGGGACGCGCCGGACCCGCAGGACGGTCCCGGCGGTGGAGAGGACGCACACGAGGGCGACCGCGGCGGCGGCCGGAGCCGCCAGAGCGAGCGCCGGGGACTGGAGCAGGACGAGGAGCGAGGCCGCCGCCGCGGCGAGCCACCCGGCGCCGGGGAGGTCCACCGGGCCGCCCGGGCCGGGCCGGGCCGCCAGGCGCAGGCACAGCGGAGCGGCGAGCACCGACAGCGCGGGCAGCACGAGGACGACCCGCCAGGAGAACAGTTCGGTGAGCACCCCCGCGGTGAGGGTGGCGCAGGCCGAGAAGAGCGCCATCGCCCCGCCGAACGCGGCCAGGACCGCCCCGCGCCGCCCGGCCCGCACCGACGCCGCGAGCCCGAGCGCCGCGGCGGACGTGGCCCCCGATCCGGCCGCCAGCACGAACCGGCCCGCCACGAGCGTGCCGAGCCCCGGCGCCGTGAGGCACACGGCGGCCCCCGCCGTGAGGAGCACGGTCCCGGCCGCCAGCACGGCACGCACCCCCCACGTGTCGGACGCGCGCCCGAACACCGCCGTGCCGACGCCGAGGGCGAGGGCGTGCACGGTGAGGACCCACACCGTCAGCGAAGGGCTCGTGCCCAGGTCGGCGCTGACGGCGGGCAGCGCGACCCCGGCGGCGGTCACCCCGAAGACGGCCGGTCCGAACAGCGCGCCGATCCGCAACCCCGTCGAGCGCGCTCCGGGTTCGACGCGTGTGCGCGGGACGGTGCTCACGAGCCGCTCCCGGAGCCGGCGGGGAGGAGGTGGGCGGCGGGGAAGAGCCCGCCGGGGTCGTGGGCGGCCTTGACGGCGGCCAGCCGCGCCAGCGCCTCGGGGGTGAAGGCCTCGTGGGCGAGGCCGGAGCCGCCGGGCCCTCCGAGGAAGTTGAGGAACCGGCGCCCCGTGCCCCAGGGCTCCATGCGCGCCAGCAGCTCCTCCGCCGGCGACGGGCCCGCCTCGGCGGTGCCCGCGGGCGGCGTGAGCAGGGAGAGGCTGAAGGCGGCGTCCCGGTGGTCGAGGGCGCCGGGGTGGCGCGGCTCCCGGCCGAGCGCGCCGCCGAGGTGGCGCACCTCCGCCATGACGATCCCGGTGCCCGGCCCCGGCCCGGCGGCCTCGACGAGGGTGTCCACGGCGGGGCCGTCGAAGGCGCGGAGCATGAGCGAGCGCTCGTCGTAGGACTGGGGCAGGGTCGGGTCCTGGTGCACGGCGCCGATCGCGGTGTAGGGGATCGTCCCGACGGTGTCGAGGAGGCGGGGGCCCAGGTCGCGCAGCGGGCGCAGCAGCGCGGCGCCCTCGTCCGCGGGTCCCGTGTGGGCGACGCGTACGTGGACGGTGCGCCGGCCGCGCAGCGGGGCGGGCACCCCGTCGGTGTCCGGCAGGCGCAGCAGCGCCACCGAGGAGTTCATCGTCTCGGGGACTTCCCCCGTCCACTCCCGCCAGGCGTGCAGGACGCGCGAGGCCTGCTCGCCGGGGAAGTGGAGGCCCCCTCCGTACAGTTCGGCGACCGGGACCAGGCCGATCTCCATGGAGGTGACCACCCCGAAGCCGTTCCTGCCGCCGCGCAGCGCCCAGAAGAGGTCGGCGTCCCGGTCGGGCCCGACCGAACGTGAACGGCCGTCGGCGGTGACGAGGTCGATGCCGCGGACGTGGTCGGCGGCCCAGCCGAAGGTGCGGGAGAGGACGGGCAGGCCTCCGCCGAGCGTGTAGCCGACCGCGCCCACGAGCGGCGAGGAGCCGTTCAGGGGGGCCAGTCCGAACGGGGCGGCCCGTTCGACGACCTGGCTCCAGCGGACGCCCGCGCCGACGCGGGCGGTGCGGGCGGTCGCGTCGACGTGCACGTCGGCCATCCTGCGGGTGGTGACGAGCAGTCCCCCGTCGATCGGGCGGCCCGCGCCGTGGCCGGTGGCCTGCACGGCGACGGGGAGGGCGTGGTCGGCGGCGAAGCCGACCGCCGCCCGGACGTCGGCCGCCCCGGTCGCGCCGACGACCAGCGCGGGGCGCTGCTCGACGGCCAGGTTGAACCCGGCCCGTTCCTGGTCGTAGCCGCGCTGTCCGGGCAGCAGCACCGGGCCGCGTACCCGTCGTGTGAGGTCCGCCGCCGCGGCGGCGGGTGTCGTGGTCTCCATGGGTCCGATCCCATCGCCGCGACGGCCGCCGAACCAGACGCGCCTGGCACGTACAGTTATCACCGATCGTGATAGGAGGGGAGGGCCGGTTGGAGCTGAGGCAGCTGCTCTACTTCACCGCGGTCGCCGACGAGGGCGGGTTCGCGCGCGCCGCCGAGAGCCTGCACATCGGCCAGCCCGCGGTGAGCCAGCAGGTCGCCCGCCTGGAGCGCGAACTCGGGATCCGCCTCTTCGACCGGTCGACCCGGCACGTCCGCCTGACCCGGGAGGGGGAGCGCCTGCTGCCCGAGGCCCGCTCCGTCCTCGCCGCGGTCGAGCGCACCCGGGGGGTGGCCGCCTCCCTCGCCTCCTCCGGGGGCGGCGACCTGCGCCTGGGCACCGGACCGGCCCCGGACCGGCGCCTCTACCCGCTGCTCGCCAGGCTCGCCGACCGCGCGCCCGGCCTGCGGGTCGGCTTCACGAAGGCCCGGCCCGCCGAGCGGGCCGAGGGGGTCCGCTCGGGCAGGCTGGACGCCGCCCTCGTGCGCGACCTCGAACCGGACCCCGGGCTCGAACTGGTCCCCCTCTGGTCCGACCCGCTCCTCGCCGCGCTCCCGGCCGGGCACCCGCTCGCCGAACGCGAGGCGCTCGCGCTGGAGGAACTGGGCGGCCTGCCCGTGCGGTTGGCGGACCCCAGGAGCAACCCGCCCTTCCACCGCCTGGTCACCCGGGCCTTCCGGGAGGCCGGGATCGACCCCGACCCGGGGCCGCCCTTCACCCGTCTCCAGGAGACCCTGGCCGACATCGCGCACGCCCCGCCCTCGTGGACGCTCTTCTATCCCGTGGGGGAGCCGCCGCCCCTGCCGGGCATCGCCTACCGGCCGCTGCCCGGCCTGCGCTCCACCGTCCAGCTCGCCCTGCCGCCGGGGCCGCCGACGCCCGCGGTCCGCCACCTGCTCGCGGCCCTGCACGAGGGGCCGGACGGGCGGGCCGGGGAACGGCTCCCCGACTCCCCGAACGACGCGCGCGCCTGACCGGCGCGGTCCGGCGCGCCCGGGACCGCCCGGACCCCGTGCCGGGGCCCTCCCCGGGCCCCCTCCGGAGCGGGCCGCGCCCGGGGCCGCCGTTGGTGCGCCTCCCCCGTGCGCTGTACTCTCCGCACGCCGGTCGACCGGCGCACAGCCACAGAAGAGGAAGAACCCCATGACCTATGTCGCCGCCCCCGAGCGGTACGAGACGATGCCCTACCGCCGGTGCGGGCGCAGCGGCCTGCGCCTGCCCGCCCTGTCCCTGGGGCTGTGGCACAACTTCGGCCACGAGCGCGGTACCGAGGACCAGAGCGCCATCCTGCTGCGCGCGTTCGACCTGGGCGTGACCCACTTCGACCTGGCCAACAACTACGGTCCCCCGCCCGGCTCGGCGGAGGAGAACTTCGGGCGGGTCATGGCCCGGGACCTGCGCCGTTACCGCGACGAGATCGTGGTCTCGACCAAGGCCGGGTACCTGATGTGGCCCGGCCCCTACGGCGAGTGGGGCTCGCGCAAGTACCTGCTGTCCAGCCTGGACCAGAGCCTGGAGCGCATGGGCCTGGAGTACGTGGACGTGTTCTACCACCACCGGCCCGACCCCGACACCCCGCTGGAGGAGTCCATGGGCGCGCTGGACACGGCGGTGCGCCAGGGCAAGGCCCTGTACGCCGGCGTGTCCAACTACTCCCCGGAGCAGACGCGCGAGGCCGCGGCGATCCTGCGCGACCTGGGCACGCCGATGCTCATCCACCAGCCCTCCTACTCGATGTTCAACCGGTGGGTGGAGGACGGGCTGCTCGACGTGCTCGACGAGGTCGGCGCGGGCTCCATCGCCTACTCCCCGCTGGCCCAGGGGCTGCTGACCGACCGCTACCTCCACGGCGTGCCGGAGGGTTCGCGGGCGGCCGGGAGCAGCCCGTTCCTGAACGCCGAGGGCATCACCGAGGAGGTGCTGGGGCGGGTGCGCGGGCTCGACGCGATCGCCCGGCGGCGCGGGCAGTCGCTGGCCCAGATGGCGCTGGCCTGGGTGCTGCGCGGCGGCCGGGTGACCTCGGCGGTGATCGGCGCGAGCAGCGTCGCGCAGCTGGAGGACAACGTGGCCGCGGTCGCCAACCTGGACTTCGACGCCGAGGAGCTGGCCGAGATCGACCGCCACGCCCCCCGCGGGCGCTGACGGCGGGGGCGGGTCTGGACGTCCGGGGCGCGCGCTGACGGCGCCGCCCCGCCGCCCCCGCCGCGGTCCGGGGCACGGGCCCGAGGAAGGGCCGGGGCACGGATCGGCTCCCGGACTCCCCCGGTCCGGACCGCCGATGACGGTCGGCGGCGGCACCGGCACGGACCAGCACCGGAGCCGTCCGCGTCACCGGTTTCACCTGCGCCCCATCAGCCCCGCCGCGGACGGCCGGAGGTCCGCGGCGGGGCCTGCCCGGACCGCCCCCTGCGAGCCGCCGGTCGGCGCGACGACCAGCGCTTCCGCCGCGTGAGACACGACACGCCCGGGTTTGGAGGACACGTCACGGGTTAGGCGCACCTGTACGCATCCAGGCTCCGAGGAGCCCAGACGAGGAAGGCGGTGCAGGTAACCGTGAAGAACGTGTTCGTGGTCGGCCTGGACGAGCACAACCTGGAGATTCTGCGCAGAACTCCCACCGGTCAGCACTGCGAGTTCCATCAGCTGCTGAACCTGGAGGAGCTCCAGGTGGGCGAGGTCGACATCCAGGAATTACTGGCCAAGGCTGAGAGGATCCTGGACGAGTTCGACGGGAGCGTCGACGCGATCGTGGGCTACTGGGACTTCCCGGTGACCCTGTTCGTGCCCATCCTGTGCTCCCGCCGCGGCCTCCCCTCCGCCTCCCTCGAGTCCTTCGTCAAGTGTGAGCACAAGTACTGGAGCAGGCTGGAGCAGAAGGAGGTCATCGACGAGTACCCGGCCTTCGGTCTCGTCGATCTCTCCGAGGACGACCCCCGGCCCCCCGAGAGCCCGTCCTACCCCATGTGGCTCAAGCCGGTGAAGTCGGCCTCCTCCGAGCTGGCCTACAAGGTCACCGACGACGAGGGTTTCCAGCAGGCGGTGTCCCTGCTCCGCGACGGGATCGACCGCATCGGCCGCCCCTTCGAGCAGATCCTGGAGATGGTGGACCTGCCCCCCGAGATCTCCTCCGTGGGCGGGCGCACGTGCCTGGCCGAGGGCGCGATGCAGGGCGTGCAGGCGGCCGTCGAGGGCTACGTGTACAAGGGCGAGGTCGTGGTCTACGGCGCCCTGGACTCGGTGGACTACCCCGGCAGCTCGGTGTTCCTCCGGCACCAGTACCCCTCCGGCCTCCCCGAGAACGTGTGCCGTTGGATGTCCGAGGTGGCCACCAAGGTCATCGAGCGGGTCGGGATGGACAACTCCACGTTCAGCGTCGAGTTCTTCTACGACCCCGTGGAGGAGAACCTCGGCCTGCTGGAGGTGAACACGCGCCACTCCCAGTCCCACGCCGAGCTCTTCGAGCTGGTGGACGGGGTCTCCAACCACGAGCGCATGCTGCGGCTGGGCTTCGGGCAGGACCCGGCACTGGCCGTGGACGCCCAGGGCGACTACCAGGTGGCCGCGGAGTGGTACTACCGCCGCTTCGAGGACGGTGTCCCCACGCGCGTGCCCACCCCCGAGGAGGTGGCCGAGCTGGAGGAGGCCCTGCCCGGCGTGACGATCGAGATCGTGCCCAAGAAGGGCCAGCGGCTCTCGGACATGATCGCCCAGGACAGCTACAGCTACGAGCTCGCCAAGATCACCATCGGTGCCCAGGACGAGACCGAGATGCGCGCCAAGTACGAGCGGTGCGTGGACGAGCTCGTGTTCGAGTTCGAGGCGGAGGACGGCTCGAAGGACAAGCTGGCCGAGAACTAGGAGGGTCCCCGCTCCATGCACGTGGTCAACAACCTGCCCAACGCCGTCCACGAGGACGAGCACGTGTGGATACCGATGTCGGACGGTGTGCACCTGGCCGCCCGGGTGTGGCGGGCGACCTCCTCCGACGTGTCCCCCGTCCCCGGAGTCCTGGAGTACATCCCCTACCGCAGGCGCGACCTGACAGCCGTGCGCGACTCCATGCACCACCCCTACATCGCGGGCCACGGCTACGCCTGCGTCCGCGTGGACCTGCGGGGCACCGGCGACTCCGAGGGCGTGCTCACCGACGAGTACCTGGAGCGCGAGCAGCAGGACGCCGAGGAGGTCCTGGCCTGGCTGGCCGAGCAGCCCTGGTGCAACGGCAGGACCAGCATGATGGGGCTGTCCTGGGGAGGGTTCGCCGCGCTCCAGGTGGCGGCCCGCCAGCCCCCCAGCCTCGGCGCGATCGTCATCAGCTCCTTCACCGACGACCGGTACGGCGACGACTTCCACTACATGGGCGGCTGCCTGCTGTCGGACAACCTCGCCGAGGCGGGGACGATGTTCTCTGCGAGCACCTGCCCGCCGGACCCGGTGACCGTCGGGGACGACTGGCGGCGGATGTGGCACGAGCGGTTGGACGCCGCCAGGCCCTGGGTCCTGGAGTGGCTGCGCCACCAGCGGCGCGACGACTACTGGCGTCACGCCTCGGTGAGCGAGAACTACTCGAACGTGCGCTGCCCGGTCCTGGCCTCCAGCGGGTGGGCGGACGGCTACTCCAACGCCGTCTTCCGCCTGCTGGAGAACCTGGAGGCGCCCAGCCGCGGGCTGATCGGCCCCTGGTCGCACCGCTACCCGCACATGGGCTACCCCGGTCCGGCGATCGGCTACCTCCAGGAGGTCGTGCGCTGGTTGGACCGCTGGCTCAAGGACAAGGACAACGGCGTCGACGAGGGCCCGTCCCTGTGGGCGTGGATGCAGGACAGCGTCCTTCCCTCCACCTCCTACGAGGAGCGCCCGGGCCGGTGGGTGCGCGAGGACGAGTGGCCCTCGCCGAGCGTGGAGTACCGGGGCTACCCGCTGGCCAGGTACCGGATCGGCCGCCCCGGCGAGGAGGTGCACTCCGAGTCGCTGACCGTGCGGTCACCGCTGACCGTGGGCCAGTTCGCGGGCAAGTGGGCCTCCTACAACGCCCCGCCGGACCTGCCCTACGACCAGCGCGAGGAGGACGGCGGGTCCCTGGTCTTCGACAGCGACGTCCTGTCCGAGGACGTGGAGATCCTGGGCGCCGCCGAGGTGGAGCTGGACGTCTCGGTCACCGAGCCGGTGGCCATGGTCGCGGCCAGGCTGGTGGACGTCGCGCCCGACGGCAGCGCCACGCGGGTGACCTACGGGCTGCTCAACCTCACCCACCGCCACAGCCACGAGCGTCCCGAGAAGCTCGAACCGGGTGAGATCTACCAGGTGAAGGTGACGATGAACGGCGTCGCGCAGGTGTTCCCCGCGGGACACCGCATCCGGCTGTCGCTGTCCACCTCCTACTGGCCGCTGGCCTGGCCGCCGCCCAAGCCCGCCCTGCTGACCGTGCACCCGGAGAACAGCAGGCTGCTGCTGCCGGTGCGTCCGTGCTCGGCCGACGAGGACCGGGACCCCCGGCCCTTCGGCAAGCCGGAGGCGGCGCCGGAGATCTCCACCACGCGCCGGGAGAAGCCCGAGCACAGCTGGACCGTCTACCGGGACCTGGTGGACATCAGGTCGGCCCTGGAGATCGTCAAGGACGGCGGCATCCTGCACTTCGACGACATCGACCTGGACGTCGGCCGGCGTGCCTACGAGTACTACGAGTCCGTGGCGGGCGACTTCACGTCCGCGCGCGGTGAGTCGACGTGGACGATGCGCTTCGCGCGGGACGGGTGGCGCACCCGGACCGAGACCCACACGTCGCTGGAGTGCACCGAGACCGAGTTCCGGGTGTACGCGACGCTGGACGCCTACGAGAACGACGAGCGGGTCTTCTCCCGGCAGTGGACCGAGACGATGCCCCGCGACCACCTGTGATCCGTGGTCCGCGGCCGTCCTCGGACGGTGAGGGGCGGGCGCCCCGGTCCTGATCGGGCCGGGGCGCCCGCCCTTGTGCGGGGTGGGGCACCCGCCGCGGGGCCTGGGAACGGATGCCCGCGACCGCGGGTGCGGGGAACCGAAGTGCCCGGGCGCCCGGTCACGGGGGCCGGTGGACCGGGGAGTGCGAGTGCCCGGCCCCGAGGGCCGGGGCCCCGGGCGGCCCGGGCGGTCCCGGCGGACACCACGGCCGCGGTCGGGCGGGCACGGGCCCGGTCCGCAAGCGGCCGAGCCGGTGAGGAGGGCCCGGTCGGCGCGGGGGCGCGCGAAGGGCCTGGCCGACACAAGGTGACCCCAAAAGCAACATAAGCCCCACACGCCCCGGTTCGGACACGCCCGGACCGGGGCAGGGACGGAGTAGGGCCTCGAACCGGGACTCATGAGGCACAGGAGAGGCCGGAACCGGGACCAGGGGCGGCAGCGGACATCCACCGCAGCGAAACGATCGAGGGGGGACGGTCTTGATGCCCACAGAACACCAGGAGGCACACCGGCAACAGGGAGCGCATTCATCGGATGCGGGGTCCCGGCCGGAGGCAGGACTCCGTCGGGAGGGGCGCCGTCCCACCTCCGCGGAGACGGCGCGCGTGCTGTCCTCGGTTCTGCTGCCCAACCTGGCGCGGGGCGTGATCCTGCGCCGCCCGCTGATGACGGGCCTGGTCACCGGTCTGGACGCCGACCGCAGGGCGGTCTCCCTCCTGCGCGGCCTGCGCGAGCGCCACGGCGACGACCCGCTGCCGCTGCGCCTGGCGGGGCGGCGGGCCGCCCTGGTGCTGTCCGCCGAGGACGTGGGCCGGCTCCTGCGGGAGACACCCGAGCCCTTCTCCCCCGGCGGCGCGGAGAAGCGCGGCGCGCTCTCCCACTTCCAGCCGCACGGGGTACTGGTCTCCGACCACGACGCGCGGCCCCGGCGGCGGGCGGCCAACGTCGCCGCCCTGGTGCCGGGCCAGAGGATCCACCCCGACGGGGACGTCCTGGCGGGGCAGGCGGACGACGAGGCGCTCGCGCTCAGGCTGGCCCTGCGCGACGACGGGGTCCTGGACTGGCGGAGGTTCGCCGACTCCTTCCACGCCATGGCCCGGCGCGTGGTCTTCGGCTCCTTCGCCGCGGAGGACCGGCGCACGACCGCACTCCTGCGCGTCCTGCGGTCGCGCGCGAACTGGGCCTACGTCGCCCCGGCCGACCGCGCGGCGAGGGAGGAGTTCCTGGGGCGGGTGCGCGCCAACACCGAACGCGCCGAGCCGGGCAGCCTCGCCGCCCGCCTGGTCGCGGAGGCGGCCGCCTCGGAGCCGTCCGCCGGGTGCCCCCACAGCGGGAACGGGGACGGCGGGGACCGTCGCGGCGCGGCGGCCTCCGGTGGGAGCGGCCACGGCACCGGCGTGCGCCCGGAGGACCAGGTGGCGCACTGGCTGTTCGCGTTCGACGCGGCCGCCATCGCCGCGTTCCGCTCCCTGGCGCTGCTGACCTCGCTCAGTCCCGGGGCCCACGCGGCCCGTGAGGAGGCCGACGGCCGTGAGGGGCTCGACCTGCCGCTGCTGCGGGCGACCGTGCGCGAGTCGGTGCGGCTGTGGCCGACCACGCTCATGGTGATCCGGGAGAGCACGCGGGAGACCGCCTGGCGGGAGGAGGTGTTCGAGGCGGGAACGGCCTTCCTCGTCCTGAGCTCCTACTTCCACCGGGACTCCTCACGGCTTTCCTACGCGGACGCGTTCGAGCCCGAGATCTGGCTCGACGGGCGCGCCGAGGCCGAGCCGGGGATCCTGCCCTTCAGCTACGGCCCCGCCGGGTGCCCGGCCCTCGACCTGGTGCCGTTGACGGTGTCGCTGTTCCTGCGCGCCCTGCTCCGGGGCCGGAACCTGGCCCGCGTGGACGCGGGCGGCCCGCTGCCCGCGTCGGGCCTTCCCGCGTCGCTGAACCACTTCGCACTGCGGTTCTCGCTCTGAAGTGCCGGTCCGGATCCGTCCCGGGTCCGGACCGGAACCGTTCGAGGAGGAGACATGAGCGTCGTCGAACAGATGCTGGACACCCACCCCGACCGCCGGGGCGACGGGATCGAGGAGAAGCTGCGGAGCTGTATCGAGGTCTGCGGCGCGTGCGCCCAGGCGTGCGTCCTGTGCGCGGACGCCTGTCTGGGCGAGCGTGCGGTGGGAGAACTGGTCGCGTGCGTGCGCCTGGACATGGACTGCGCCGACGTGTGCGAGTCGACCCAGCGGGTGCTCTCCCGCCGGACCGGGGAGGACGACGTCCTCGTCCGGGCGCTGGTGAAGGCGTGCGCGGAGGCCTGCCACCTGTGCGGTGAGGAGTGCGACCGGCACGCCGCGCGGCACGAGCACTGCTGGGTGTGCGCCGAGGCGTGCCGCCGCTGCGAGTGCGCGTGCCGTGAGCTTCTCGCGGCCCTGTGAGGGGCCGCGCCCCCGGTTGAAGGAGGAGAGACGATGGAGTGGCCGACACTCGGCGGGTTGTTCGGGCTCCTGATGGCCCTGGTCATCCCGCTCGGAGTGATCCTCCTCGTGCTGTGGATCATCCGCAGGGACACGATCCGCAAGCAGGAGGCCGTGCGCTCGCCGGACTACTGGAAGGAGCGGCCGGACGGCAGGCGGTACCCGACCGGCTGGGACAGGGGCAGCATGCCCGGCCTGGGGACCGCCCGGCCCGGGGAGGGAACCGCGGAGGCCCCGTCCGGTGAGGACTGGAGACCGCCGCCCGAGGGCGGTGACCCGCCCGACCGCGGGGGGACGCCGCCGGACGACGACTGGAGACCGCCGCCCGCGGGGCGGTGACCCGGCACCGCGGTCCGGTGGCCGGTGCACGCCGAGGGGCGGGGCCGTGTGCCCCGCCCCTCGGCGTGGAACGGACCGGACCACCGGCGGTGCGGCCGGGTGCGGGTCGGCGGTGCGGGCGGGATGCGGACGGTGCGGGCTCAGCCCCCGTTCGCGGAGACCGGCCCCGGCTGTCGGGGCCCAGGGCGGGGCGGCCGGTCCCCCAGGCCCGGGTGGCGGGAATCAGACGCGGTCGGCGGGGAAGCCGCCGGTGGCGACCGGCCCCCACCTCCTCGGGGTGACGCGGATGAGGGACTTGCCCTGGCGGCGCATGGCCTGGCGGTACTCGTCCCAGTCGGGGTGCTCGCCGGAGATCACGCGGAAGTACTCGACCAGGGGCTCGACCGCCTCCTCGCCGTCGACGACCTCGGCCTCGCCGTCGACCTGGACCCAGGCGCCGTCGAAGTCGTCGGACAGGACCACGACGCTCACCCGGGGGTCGCGCCGGGCGTTGCGGGTCTTGGCGCGCTCGGGGTAGGTGGAGACCACGATCCGTCCCCGGGCGTCGACCCCGCAGGTCACCGGGGAGGCCTGGGGCTCGCCGTCCGCGCGGCGGGTGATGAGGAGCGCGTGGTGGCGGGGGCGCACGAACTCCAGCAGACCGTCGAGGTCGACGCGGGTGTTGGTGGCGATCGAAGGGCTCATCGTCTCGCTTTCGCTGCTCGCGGGTCCGCGCGCGCCTCGCACGGACCGGGACAGCGTATCCGCCCGCGGTCGGCGGCCGCCGGGGCCGACGCGCGGTCCCGGGCGGGGCCCGGGCCGGGCCCCGGGTCAGTCGCGGCGGGTCGGGTCGTGGGCCTCCAGGAACCGCCTGCCGCGGCGCCGGTGGAACATCCGTACCGGGAGCAGGAGGGCCGGAGTCAGGACGCAGGCGAGGGCGATCGTCCCCAGCAGGGCGCGCGGGAAGTCCGATGCCCCGTCGGAGGGCAGCGCGAGGACGCCCAGGGCGCAGACGGCCGCGATGGAGGACAACACCGCCACCAGGGTTCTCGGAGAACGGGCGCTGAGCACCCGCTCGGCCTGGAGGGCCGCCACCCGATTGGCCTCGGCGTCGTTGCCGGGGCGGCCGATGATCAGCCGGTCGGTGGCGGCCCGCGCGACCTCGGGCGGGACGTCGGTGTCCGTCGCCGGGTCGCGGAGCGTCCTCGGCGGGGTGGCGAACAGGCCCATGGCGGCGCCGAAGAACACGCCGGTGACGGCTCCGGACAGCAGGGCCGCCCACAGGCCGGAGTCGTGCCACAGGAAGTGGGAGAAGCCCATCACGCAGCCGAGGACGAGGCCACGCTGGACGCCGAAGGCGACCTTCCTGCCGCGTTCGCTCCGGTTGGCGCGCAGGCGGAGACGGGTGAGGGGGTCGCGGGGTCCGGGAGGGGCGTGCGCGGAGGAGTCGCTCATACGGACGTCCTACCCGGTCGCCGTGCGGACAGGCGAATCCCGGGGCCGTCCTCGGTCGGCGCGGCCCCGGGACTCTCGCCGGTTCACTCCTTGCCGAAGTCCTCGCGGCTGAGGTCCTGCTCCTTCATCTTGTCCTGGAGCTCGGCCTCCAGTTCCCCGCGGGTGTCCGGCTCCCGGGCGTCGTCGCTGTGGTCGGCGTCGACGACCTGGTCGGTGTCCGTGGTCTTGGGCCTGGACTCCTCAGGAACGCTCATGTGCGGCCTCCTCCCTGTGTCTGTCGGATACTGGCCAGCCCCTACCCGACGTCACAGGAGGCACACGCCTTCCTCGTGCTTCAGGAGTCACACCGGCGCCGCCCCGCGTGCGCGGGGAGCACGCCCGCGAAGAGCTCACGTGTGCACCACCCGCCTGACCTGCGGCGGTTGCAGTCTCCCGACTGTCGGCGGGGCGGTTTCGCGGACACCCTCCCTGGATACTCTCAGCAACGAAATGTCACACACGGTCCAGAAAGTGATGGTTCCGCCATGAAGAGCACCAGCCGGACCCTGGTTGTCCTCGCCTTGGCCCTGGTCGGATCGCTGGCCGCCGCCAGCCCTGCCGCCGCCGTCGTCGAGATCGTCACCCAGACGCTCTCCGGCGCCGACGGCCTCGGCCTGCTCACCCTCGTGGGGTGAGGCGCCCCGAAACACCGGAAAGGCCCGCGCCCCCGTCACCGGAGGTAGGGGCCTTCCAGCAGCCGCGCACCGGCCGGGCCCCACCGGGGGCGTCGATGGCCGGCGCACCGCGCTGGGACCGCTCCAAGGAACGTCAAGACAACCATCAGTACTGGAGGAATCGTGCGTACTCGTCCACTGGTATGTCTTGCCTCCGCCATCACAGGCGTCATCGCCTGGAGCGCGGCGGCCGGTCCCGCCCTGGGCGCGGCGGCCGCGGTCGTCTACGACTGCGCCAGCGTTGACCACAGCCCAGGAACCGCCGAGGCGACCGGCCACCAGTGTGTCCGCGGCGACGACGATGCTCCGGGCACGGTCGGATTCGTCCTCTTCGACCAGGCGCAGGAGGAGGAGTACGCGTGCGATGACGTGAGCACCGCCTCGGACCCGGACGGCGGGCTGGTCGTCTCCGGCACCGGCTGCGAGCGGGTCGCCGCCCCGTAGGGGCGCCGGGCCCGGACGCGTCCGGGCGGTGTTCAGGAACGGAGGGGCCCCGGTGGCGACGGAGCGTACTCGCTGCCCGGCCCGGTGTTCCCGAAGCCACGGCGATCCGCGAAGCAGCGGCCGGGAGCGCTTCTCCCCGCAGGGAGGGGTGTCAGGCCCGGACCTTGGGGCCGGTGCGCACCCGATCGCACGGGGGCGGACACTCCCCCGTGGTGCGACACCGTGCGCGACTCCCCCGCCGGGGTGGTGGCCGGACGTCACGATGCTGGCTTAACTCGCAGGTCAAGCAGGGTTTGAGACCGCTCGCTCCGGTCATCTCTCATTACGCAGAGCATCAGCATATGACAAGGGGTAACCATGCTGCGTCGTCTGTTCACCGCCACCGCCCTGGCCGCGGCCACCGTGGCCGCTGGCGCGGTCCTCGCCGCACCCGCCCACGCCGACATGTGCGACGAGTCGTGGCCGTTCACCCCGGCCCCGGGCGGGGAGTACCCGGGCGGGGAAGTCTCCTGGTGCGAGGACACCCAGCCCTAACAGGAGGAAGGGAAACTGGTCGTCACCGGCGCCGACGACCGGTTGCCGCCGCAAGAGTGCGCGGCCGCCCCGAACCGAGAGAGCCCCTTCGGCCACGGGAAGGAACAGACGGCCCCCGCGCGACCACACGTTGCGCGGGGGCTTGTCCGTGCCCCTACGGCGAGACGGCTCGTCTCACCTCCGGTGAGGAGCTCCGCCACCGAGCCGCGTCCTGTCGCGGCACCGCCAGGTCCCGCGCGCACGGCCCGCCTCCCGGGAGCCCGACTCCCACGACACCGACCAGGGACCGCTCTGTCCGGATCGGCGCCGCCCCGGGGTTCACAACGTCCGGTCTCATCGGGCACCCGCCGCGCCTGGCGTCATCCGACCGTTGCCGACAGGCACGGCGGAGCACGGTCAGCCGCCCGACGGCCGGCCGTAGAGCTGCGCCGGGTCACCGGCGAGGGCGGACTTGACGAAGCGGCTGGGGTCGTCGACCAACACCTCGATGGCTCCTGCCTGTACGCCGTCGAGGGCGGCGCGTGCGACATCCACCGGGTCGATCTTGGGCGCGTCGCGTCCCGCCATCATGTCGGTGTCCGCAGCCGCCAGGTGTACGCCTTGGACGAGGGTCTTCTGGTCGGCGAGTTCGACGCGTACGCCGTTGGTCATGTTCCACTCCGCGGCCTTGGCCACCGAGTAGGACCCCGACCCTTCGGCGGTGGCCACCCACGACAGCACGGAGAGGATGTTGACGATCGCTCCCCCGCCGTTGGCGGCCAGGACCGGGGCGAAGGCGCGGATGACCCTCAGGGTGCCGAAGAGGTGTGTCTCCAGGTCCTGCCGGATCGTGTCAAGGCCGTCGGTCAGGAGGTTCGCGCCCGTGCTGATTCCGGCGTTGTTGACCAGCAGCATGACGTCCCGCGCCGCCGCGGCCGCCTCCGAGACCGATTCCCCGTCCAGCAGGTCCAGGTACAGCGGCGCGACCCGCGGATCCAGGACGCCGATTGATTCCGGGCGGCGAGCGGTCGCGTAGACCTTCTCGGCTCCGCGTTCCAGCATCTGCTCGACGAAGCGCCGACCGATCCCTCGGTTGGCCCCGGTCACGAGTGCGGTGGAACCGGCGATGTCCATGATCGTCCCCTTCTCGGGCGGGCTTTCGGTCCAGTCCCGCTCCGTGTTGCCTACGCTAGGACCTGACGTCGGCGTGAAGGGCAAATCGGCGGGCGGTGGCAGCACGAGCAGGAGGAGTCGCGATGCGTATCGGCGAACTGGCCGACCGGGTCGGAGTGAGCACGCGGGCTCTGCGCTACTACGAGGAGCTGCTGCTGCTCAGCCCCCAGCGCACGTCCAGCGGCCAGCGCGTCTACCCCGAATCGGCCGTCGACCGGGTGAAGCTCATCCGGCAGCTCTATTCCGCCGGCCTCGGCAGCCGCCTGATCGCCGCGCTCCTGCCCGCCATCGACGGCCGTTCGGTGAACCCCGAACTCCTGGACCGCCTGCTGTACGAACGCACCCGCATCGAGGCGAAGGCCGCCGAGCTCCAGGCCGCGAGCCGAAGGCTCGGCGTTCTGATCGGACTCGCCACGCACCCCGACGCCGAACCGTGCCCGGCCTCGCTCGATCCGGCCCCGGACAGTGCGGCGGGAGAAGGCGACCGAGGCGGGGTGTCGGTAAGGAACGTGCCGCCAGGCGCCGAGTAACCCGTGAGCGGCTTCTGGCCCGGGGCCGCTTTCCTCGATGGGAAGCGGCCCTCCGTCGTGTCCGGAGACGGAAAGGGGTGGACAAGGTGCGCCGACAAGGGGCAACGGGTCAACGTTTTCGCAGGGCAGCAGGTAGGGGAATCCGGGCTTTTCGATGGGCCCAGCGTCCTGGCGTATTCCATACCGGCATCGCCAATTTTCGTCCTGTGGTAACTGCTCTTATCGGAGGTCAGGTTTAGGAAAATCGAAGTGCCCGACTGCGGGTTCCGGAGGCGCGGAGCCTCGGGTCGGAAGCCAGTGCTACCTCAACCACACCCCTGATGTGGAAACGAGGCCTGGCCTTTTCCAGTGAACCTCTGTCCGCAACGGTCCGGGCAGGGAACAATCACCCGTATGGGACACAAGAAGGCCTGGGCGTTGGCCCTGGGCGTGATCACGCTGGTGCTGTTCGGGTTCTGGCTGACTCCCCGGATCTTCCCCGACCTGGGGTGGGGGCTGAACGAGCTCAACCAGATCGCCGGCATCGCCTCCCTACCCGTGGGGATGGCCTCCCTGCTGGTCGGCCTGTGGGCCCTACGCTCCTCCGTCGGCCAGAACTCCTCCACGCCCGCCTCGGGGGGTGCGACGAACACGATCACCGGCAGCCCCTCGGGGCCCACCGTGCAGGCCCACACCATGCACGGCGGCATCGGCAACACCACCCACCACACGGCAGACCGCATCGACTTCTCCGGCGGCACCTTCCACGGCCCGGTCACCGGCGAGCACGAGGAACACCACCACCGCCCCGGCACCACGCGCGGCGACGAGCACCCATGAGCGACCCCACCCCCCAGATTTCTCCCGGGAACGCGCACAACACCCTGACCGGCAACCCCTCGGGGCCCACCGTGCAGGCCGGCACCGTCTACGGCGGGGTCGGCAACACCACCGTGGTCCGCCAGGGCCCGGCGGCGCCCAAGGCGTTGGACGCCGTCCCCGGCCCACCCGACGGGTTCACCGGCCGGGCCCAGGACCTGGACCAGATCACTGTCCGCCTGGACCCCGCGGCCTCGCAGGGCCCGGGGGCACCGGTGGTCTCGGCCCTGTCGGGGATGGGCGGGGTGGGCAAGACCGCGCTGGCACTCAAGGCCGCCCAGGTGGCCTGGGAGTCGCAGTGGTTCTGCGCCCACCTGTTCGTGGACCTGCACGGCTATACCCCCCACGCCCCGCCCGTGACCGCGCCGGCCGCTCTGGACGCCCTGCTGCGCCAGGCCGGCGTGGACCCCGACGACATCCCCGCGAAGGTGGGCGAGCGCGCCGGGTTCTACCGGGCCGCACTCCAAGCCCTGACACGAGCCGACGAGCGCGGCCGTCCGGTGCTGGTGGTGGCCGACAACGCCCACCACCTCGACCAGGTCGAACCCCTGTTGCCCGGCCCCGGCGGGCACCGGCTCCTGGTCACCTCCCGCGCACGGTTGGCCGTGGGCGGCCACCAGCCCCTGTCCCTGGACACCCTGCCCGCCGAGGAAGCCGTCGAGCTGATCACCGCCCGACTGGGACCGGACGATCCTCGCAGCGGCGACACCGAGGGGCTGGCCGATTTGGCCCACCGGTGCGGTCACCTGCCGTTGGCGCTCAAGATCGCCGCCGCCCTGCTGGCCAGCAAAGAGCACCTATCCCCCGGCCGGCTCGCCCAACGCCTGGCTCAGACCGCGCGGTTCACCGACGGGCGCGATGACCTGACCGCGGTCTTCACTGCTTCCCTGGACCACCTGCCCCCAAAGCGGGTGCGGGTGTTCGCGCTGTTGGGCTCCCACCCCGGCCCCGACATCTCCACCGCGGCGGCCGCGGCCCTCACCGACCTGCAACCCGAGCAGGTGGAGGAGGTGTTGGAGGAGCTGGCCGCCGCCCACCTGCTCACCGCCCACCCCGGTGATCGGTGGAGCATGCACGACCTGCTCGCCGACCACGCCCGCCACCACCACCTGCCCGCGAAGGACACCGAGCAGACCGGGCAGGAGGAGTCCCGGCAGCGGGCTGTGGTCCGACTGCTGGACTTCTACACCACCACGGCTGACGCGGCCAACGACCACCTGCGGGCCCTTAACGGCGATACCCCGCCCGCGGTGTTCACCGGCCGCGCCCAGGCGCTGGCGTGGCTGGAGGCCGAGCACGACAACCTCATCGCCGCCGTGCGCACCGCCCACCGGATCGGCCACGCCCACACCGCCACCCGTCTGCCCTCGTGCCTGGCCGAGTACCTGCTCCTGCGGCGCCAGTCCGACGACGCCATCGCCGTGCACACCCTGGCCCGCGACACCGCCCACCACCACGACGACGCCCACGGCGAGGCGTCAGCGTGGAACAACCTCGGCAACGCCCTGCAGCAGGTGCGCAGGTTCGAGGAGGCGATCGACGCCCACACCCGCGCACGCGACCTGTCCCAGCACGTGGGTGACGCCCACCGCGAAGCGTCTGCGTGGAACAACCTCGGCAACGCCCTGCGCCGGGTGCGCAGGTTCGAGGAGGCGATCGACGCCCACACCCGCGCCCAAGAGGCCTTCCAACGGGTGGGCGACGCCCGCAGCGAAGCGTCCGCGTGGAACAACCTCGGTCTCGCCCTGCGCCGGGTGCGCAGGTTCGAGGAGGCGATCGACGCCCACACCCGCGCCCAAGAGGCCTTCCAACGGGTGGGCGACGCCCACCGCGAAGCAATGGCGTGGAACAACCTCGGCAACGCCCTGCAGCAGGTGCGCAGGTTCGGTGAGACGATCGACGCCCACACCCGCGCCCGCGACCTCCACCAGCAGATGGGTGATGCCCACGGCGAGGCGATGGCGTGGAACAACCTCGGCAACGCCCTGCGCCAGGTGTGGCGGGAGCAGGAAGCCCGCGAGGCGTTCGAGTTGGCCGCGCAGGGGTTCCGTGCTCTTGGGGACGAACACAGCCTGGCTGTGGCCCAAGGCAATCTGACCCAGCTGCGTCAGTGGCCACGACGGTGGTGGCGGTTCTGGGGGCGCTAACCGCCCCAGAGGCTCTGTCGCCCTTTGCGGGTGTGCTCGGTTCCCTCCCCCAACAGGGACATGTGGAAGGCATCGGCACCGGATCCGGATCCGGATCCGGCGTTACCTCAACCGCACGGGTCGAGACGCGGGACACTCCTTACCCCAAAGGGAGGCGAACCAAGTAAGTCCGAGAAGGGGTCAGGCAAGGTACACCGGAAAGGGGCAACAAAGGCTCTCCGGCAGCGCCGGGGCGCGCGGCCTGGCCGCAGTGGTGGCACCGGCCCTCGGTTCGCGGGAACGCGGGTCAGTCCGCGCGTAGCGCCTCGATGACCGGACGTTCGACCGGCGTGGGCCGCTCCGCGTCGAGGTCGAGTTCACCCACTGGCAGCAGCGGCGGCTGGGCCATGAAGCGCGGAGTGGTGCCCCGGTGCGGCTGGGCGGAGTGCACGAGGAAGGGGTGGCACAGGAAGACGTCGCCGGCCGCGCCGGTGGCCAGCGCCTCGGGGCGGCCCTCGCTGGCCGGGACGGCGGCGCCGCACAGGTCCATGAACTCACGGCCCTGGTCGCCGGCGTCGGCCAGCAGAGGTGGGACGTCTCGGTGCGAGCCCACCCGGATGCGGGTGGGGGCGTCGTCGGGGCCGACGTCGGAGAACAGGAAGAGCATGAGCAGTGCTCGGCCGCGCGAGCGGAGGTTGACGCGGTACTCCCCCTGCGCGCCGGGGAACGACGCGTCCAGGTGCCATCCGGCGTCGCCGGGGTCCTCGTCGCTGGGGAAGCGCACCGGGAAGGTGCCGAGCCCGCCCAGGCGCTGCCAGCGGCCCTCCCCCACCAACTGGTCGAACGCCGCGTGCAGTGCGGGGGTGGTGGCGGCTTCCCGGAACGGCGGGGCGTGGTAGCCACCGAGGCGGATGACCGGCCGGGTCCAGGTGGCGGGGTCGTCGGGGTCGCAGCCGAGGTCGGCCCACAGCAGCTCGCGGCCCCGGTCGGCGAGTTCGCGGGGGAACGCGCCGCGCAGGGCGACGAACCCGTCCTCGGTGAACGCCTTGATGTCGTGATCGGACAGCATGAGTCGGTTCCCTCCTTGTTCACCGGCAACGTTAGGGAGCGCTCCGGGGGTGCGACCCGACAGTCGTGGTTCGCCTTCGGTCAGGAAAGCCGACGTGGGTCGGACCGGTCGCCCCGGGGAGCGAACCGGGGGTTGGGTCCGGTCTCTTGGAACCGTCGGCGGTGACGAGCGAGGACCCCGCCCGGCCCGCCTCCCCTGGGGCGGGCCGGGGAGTTCCTGAAGCCGTCCGCTCCGCACGCGCCGGCGGCCGGGGCCCACGGCGTTCCGGATCGGGCGCACCCCTGGCCCCCTCGCGCGGGCGCTGTTACCGTCGGGACAACGACCTACCTGATCCCCAGGGGAGTCCGCGCCGTTCGGCGTGCCCGGTTCCCGGAGGTAGGCATGTTCTCGATCGATGCTCCAGGTCAGTCCACGGTGCTGTGGGACATGGTCGACGGCCCGATGCCGCGCGGGCTGCTGGGCGCGGGCGACCCCGATGTCCACGTGATCGACGGCGTCCCGACGATGTTCCTGGGCGGCTTCTCCACGACGTTGCGCAACCGCCTCTACCGTGCGCGTCTGGCCCCCGGCCAGGCCCTGCACGACGGCCGGTGGGTGTTCGACACCGACCCGCGCGGCCGTGTGAGGCCGCTGGTCGTGGATCCTCCCCGTGGCGGGTGGGACCGCGCGGGGATGCACACACCCTCGTTCGTGCCCGGCGTCGACGGCCACCCGCCGCGCCTCTACTACACCGGGCGCGCCTCGCTCCAGCACTACGGAACCCGCAGCAGCTACGCGATCGGGGTCCTGGAGTACCGCGAGGGACGGTGGGAGCGCCGCGCGGAGCCCGTTCTGCGCGGCAGCGCGCCCCGCATGAGCGTCCTGGAACCTCTCGTGGTCCATGACCGGGGCCGCTACGTGATGTGGTTCCAAGCGAACCCGAACGAGATCGGACCGGGCGAGCTGCCCGACTACGAACTCCGGGTCACCGAGAGCGCCGACGGGGTCTCGTGGTCGCCGCCGCGGGTCTTCGCGGGACCCGAGGAGGGGTTCTTCGACAACGCCGTCCACCGTGTGGGCGACCGGTGGGTCATGGTGCTGGCCCGGGGATCGAACCTGCACAACACACCGCACTTCCCCGACCAGGGCCTGTGGATCACCACGGCCGCCGAACTCGTCCCGGCCCGCTCGGGGTGGACGGCCCCGGTACGTGTGCTGGACACCGATCGCCCGGATACGCCGGAGTGGATGGCGCGCGGTGTGTACGGGCCCGCTCTGCACGCGCTGGAGGGATCCGGGGACGCCGTGCTGATGTACACCGCGGTCAGGGACGCCCCGAAGTGGGCCGCGTTCAACGTGCGCCGCCTGCTGCGGGGCAGGCGCCCGGTCGTGCCCTCCCCCTTCTATCTCGCGGTGGGGCGGTCGCGGTTGACGGCCCCGCCCTGCGGCACGGGCGGGAACGGGAATTGAGGAACATCGGAGCAGGAGTCCGCGCCAAGCCTTCCCTGACAGCTCGCAGGGGGCGAACCAGGCAAGTTGGAAAGGGGCGATGAACCAATGTTTGCGTAGGTCAGCAGGTAGACCAATCCGAGCTTTTCGATTGGCTCAGCGTTCTGACGCGTTTCGTCAGGGCATCGCCGTTTTCGGCCTCCGACAACTGCTCTTTCCACGCTCTGCCTTCAGTCCCGAGCCGAGGCTTTTTACGCCGAGTGAGCCAGCCCCTGGTAGGGGAAGACCATGACGGGCGCTGTGCGATCGCGCGTTGCGTGGTCCCCTCGCTGCACCCCGGACCGGTCCTCCCGAAGCTACTCACCGGTTACTTTGCCCCTCGCCGCAGCTTCGGGAGAACCGGGCCCACATGCCGGTCAGCCTGACCCGAGGCCGAACAGTGTGAGGAGCAACTGCACCAGGGCCACGACCCACCCCGCCGCACCGAAGACCATGCTGGCCACAGCGACCCGATGCGCGGTCACGGCCGATTGGTGGGTCCGTTCGGCCTGCGCGCGCTCCTCGCGGCCGCGACGCTCCTGCAGTTCCACGTAGAGCTCCAGGCTCCGGGAGATGCTCTCCAACAGGGCCAGGTGGTGATCCTCGGTGGGATCCGCGCGGTAGTCCGTCAAGCTCCGGGTGAGGTCCTTGCGGTCCTCGAAACTCCCCTTGGCCCTTCTCGGTTCCGGCGGCGCGGAGGGGCGCGCGAGGACGGATGCGAGCCTGGCGAACGGACCCCGCCCGCTGGAGCGGGGCAGAGGCCGTTGAAGGCCTCGGCCCGGTACCGGAACAGGGGCGGGGCCAGGGGGCGGAGCATGAGTCGGCTTCTGGGAGGTGGCGGCCGGCAACGCTGTCGGGCCGCCGAGGAGGTCCAGGACGCGGTCGGCGCGAGCAGCCAGGGCGGGATCGTAGGGGGTGGCGTTCATGGCTCTTACCCAAGCAGCACGACAGGCACCGGAGCCACCTGCCGGGGCCCATCCACCGGCACACCGGTGTAGTGGCGTGCCGGTGGATGGGCTGATCTGCACGGATGTGAAACCGTGGTCCTCCGCGGTCTCCGACGAAGCCGCAAGAGGCCGCGGTCACCACCCGGCTCCCATGCGGGGCGTGGCGGTCAGTGAACGCTGCGCGGCTCAGGGCGGACCGCCTTCTCCTGCGAGGGCCGGGGGACCGTGACCGGCGATGCCCCGTGCGGGGCATGGCCACTGGTGGGACCTCCCGGAAAATAAACGATTCCCGGCCCTCCACACCCGAGGACTCCGGAGCCGGGGAAACACAAGCGGTTACGCACAAAAACGCAGGCACCGAAGGAGGCGACCTCACAGCCTTGGTGCAACAAAAGGCAGAGGCTGTCGTCCTCTGCTACGAAGCCAACTGGGCAGGCCAGAACCAATGACGGTCGATCGCCCTCCAGGCCCATGAGGCGAACAGCAAAGCGTATTTTTTGGCGATCGTGGACGGAGGCGAACTCGCCGTCGCTGCCAGCGAGCCCGGAACTCTCGCCAGCTGCAACTCCGACAGCGACTGCTCAGGCTCGCGCTACGTGTGCCGGTACACCGGAATGGACGTGACCTGTGGCGCTAACTGCTGTGCATCGTGTTTCGCCTGCGGATCCGTGTGGTCCTGCATTGGCTGCCCGGGAATATGGGGCCCCGCCCACCTTGCATCGAACAGCTGCTGCACCAGCCGGTCGTGTCAATGGCGCGAAGCCCGCGCCTAGAACCGTCGAGGAATGGGCACAGCACTTAAAGGGGGCCCTGTGACTACGACCCACGACCCTGAAGAGCAACGAACAACAGCAGAGCGCACGAATTTCCTTCCCGCGGCTGGCGCGGTCGTGCTTGTGGCCGTGGCAGCCTACCTGGGGTGGGCCTCCTGGGATGCGGCGGTTCCCGAGCTCGTCGCGCACAGGATCTTCCTCGCCACGTGCATGGCGGTGGCCCTGCCACTGGCTCTGCGTCTGGCCACGCCTCTGCCTGGACGAGTGGTCCAGGCTCTGGCCCTGGGCGCCCTGGTCGGGGCGGCCCTGGGCACCACACCGTGGCAGCAGTTGGGCGAGGTGTTCTGGTACCAGCTGTGGTGGTCCGTTCCGCTCGCAACCGGCATAGCCCTCATGCTGTGGACACCGTCCAACGCTTCCTCCAAAGCCTGAGTGGGGGCTTGTGCGTCAGCCGGTGGTCTTCTGTGCGGCGGCGAGCGCGGCGTCGGTGTCCGCGGCGGCCAGCAGGGCGTTGATGTGGGAGCCGGACAGGGCGCCGGCCGCGGCGGCGGCGCCGACCTGGGCGGTGAGGTCGGTGGCGTTGCCGGCCACCCACACGCCCGGGACCTCGGTGGTGCCGGCCATGGCGGAGGCGAAGCGGCGGCCCATGTCGTCGGGCAGGTCTTCCATCGGCAGTTTCAGGTCCTCCAAGCCCTCGGTACGGGCCTGCATCCGTGTGGCCACAGCCAGGACCCGCCGTCCCACGAAGGCGCCGTCGGTCAGGCGGACGCCTGCGAGGGCGCCGTCGGTCAGGCGGACGCCTGCGAGGGCGCCGTCGCCGTCGTTGACGACTTCCTCGACGCCGGTCTCGACGACGCGGACGCCTCGGGCGGCGAAGCGGGCGCGGGTGTCCGCGTCCAGTCCGGTGCCGCGGGTGAAGTAGACGAGGTCATCCGTCAACTGGCGGAACAGCCAGGCGTGGTGGATCGAGGCGGGGCCGGTGGCGAGGATGCCGATCGGCTCGTCGCGGACCTCCCAGCCGTGGCAGTAGGGGCAGTGCACCACGCTGTGGCCCCAGTGCTCGGCCAGGCCGGGCACCTCGGGCAGCACATCGCGCAGGCCGGTGGCCACCAGCACCCGGCGCGCCGCCAGTGTGCGGCCGTCGGCCAGGGTGAGGGTGAACCGCAGGTCGCCGTCCGCGGAGGGGGCGGCGGGCGCGGCCGCGGCCACTTCCCCCAAGACGACCCGGCCGCCGTACCGGCGTACCTGACGGCGTCCGCGCCCGAGGATTTCGGAGGGCGGGGTGCCGTCGAGGACGATGAAGCCGTGCATGGCGGCGGCCGGGGCGTTGCGCGGGGTGCCGCTGTCGATCACGACGACCGAGCGGCGCGAGCGGGCCAGCATCAGCGCGCCGTTCAGGCCCGCGGCGCCGCCGCCGACCACCGCCACGTCCACGGTCTCGGTGGGCAGGATGTCGCCGTCGTGGTGGGAAGTCTGCGCAGACATGTCGTGTCCTTTCGTCGTACCTGGCCTCCTGCCGGGCCCTCTGCCTTCGACGGTAAGCCCGTGTTGCATCAAGGGCATAGCATGTTGCTCATGACGCAAGAAGATGGGCAGTTGGACAGCCTCGTACGCAAACGGATCCGCGCGCTGCGCGTCGCACAGGGCTGGTCGCTGGCCGAGCTGGCCGCGCGCGCCCACCTGAGCCAGTCCTCGCTGAGCCGCATCGAGAACGGTCAGCGCCGCCTCGCCCTGGACCAGCTGGTCACCCTCGCCCGCGCGCTGGACACCACCTTGGACCAGCTCGTGGAGAACGCCGACGACGACGTCGTCATCAGCCCGATGATCGACGGCGCCCACGGCCTGATGCGCTGGCCCATAAAAGGCGACCCCGGCGTGAGCGTGGTGCGCCAGCGCATGACCGACCCGCCGCCCGACAACCCGGCCCGCATGCGCGCCCACCCCGGCCACGAATGGCTGGTGGTGCTGTCCGGCACCGCCGTCCTCATGCTCGGCCACCGGCGCTTTCGCATCGAGACCAACCAGGCCGCCGAGTTCCCCACGATGATGCCGCACGCGATCGGCGCCGAGGGAGGGCCGTGCGAGATCCTGGGCATCTTCGACCGCGACGCCCGCCGCGGCCACCAGGAGGACGCCGGCGCCGACGGAACCGAAGCCGACCGAGGGGGCGCCCAGGGCCTCTAACGGGCCACAGCCGCGCCGGAGACCCACGTCGCGGCGGGTGATGTTGCGTGTCGGGCAGCACCCCGAGCCGCCTTCTTGCGTATCACGCAAGCAGCCGTGCGGCAGGCGCATGACGGGTTTACGGTGATGCCATGACCCGAAGGCATCAGCACACCCACCAGCGCGTCACCATGCGCTTCGTCAGGCTGGACGACCACGCCCACGCGCGCCCGCGCGGTGTCATCACCGCGGCCCCACAGCGCGGCGAAGAGGAAAGGGAGCGTTCATGACCGCACCGCAGATCCCCGCCGACCACGAAGCCTGGCGCCAGAGCCGGTGGGAAGAGGTCGCCGGAGCGAACGGCAAGGCCAAGGTCGTCGCCAACGCCAAGATCACCGGTCCGGGCCCCCACACGCTCCCCGGCGTCCCCGGCGAATGGCGCACCACCGAAGCGGGAAGCCTGACCGTGACGGCCGAGGCCGTCGACGGCGTGCGGGTGGCCGGCAGCCTGGTCGACGGAACGAGCCCCGTCCCCTCCGGCGGCTCCCTGCGCTTCCCTGACGACCGGGTCGGCTTCGCCAGCGGCGCGGACGGCTCCTACGGCCTGGTCGTCATGGACCAAGGCCGTGTCGAGCGCACCGGACTCACCGGTATCGACACCTTCCCCCACGACCCCGCCTGGGTCTTCACGGGCCGGTACCGGGCAGCTCCCGAAGGACGCCGGATCGAGGTGCCGCGGCTGACCAGCCCGCGCAGCACCGAAGCCATCCCGGCCCCCGTCGACCTGGCCGTGACCATCGACGGCACCGAACACGTCCTGGCCGTCCTCCAGGACTTCCCCGGCCAGCGGCTGGTGATCTTCACCGACGAGACCAGCGGCGACTCGACGCCGACGATCGGCCGCTGGCTGGTGCTGCCGCTGCTGGAGCCCGGCAGCACCCTGACGGTCGACTTCAACAAAGCCACGCTCTCGCACCACCACCTGAATCCGGACGTGTTCGTCTGCCCGCTCTCACCGTCCGGCAACCACCTGCCGATGCGCGTCGAAGCCGGCGAGCGCGCCCTGCTCCACACCGCTGCCGGCCAGGGCTGACACGCCCCCCATCCCTGCCGGAACCCGTCAACGCACTCACACCGAAGGAAGGCCCGCATGAGCCAGGACCTGAAGGACAAGGCCGTCGCCTACCTCCGCGCGCTGGAGAACCGCGACTGGAAGACCGCCCGGGCCCTGTGCGCCGGGACGGCCACCGTCTGGCACAACGACGGTGAGGGCGAGCAGTCGATCGAGGAGAACATCGCCGGGATGGAGGGACGGATCGAATCCATCGCATCGATGCGCTACGACATCCTGCGTCAGCTCTCCCAGCCGGGCGAAGTCCTCCAGCAGCACGTGGTCCGCGTCGCCACCACCAGCGGCATGCGCGGCGAGGTCCACGCCGCGGTCTACTTCGGCTTCGACGACGCCGGACAGATCAGGCGCATCGAGGAGTACGCCAACTTCGTTCCCGCCGGCGGCCGGGACAGCTGACGGCGACAGCCGGCACACGCCCCCTCAACGCCACGCCGCACAGTGCGCGGCGCTGGGGGGCGCTGCCGTTCAGGCGAGTGCGAGGAAGCGCTGCGGCGCCATGACCTCGAAGGGGACCACCCACTGCCCGGGACCGCCGATCCGGTGTCGGCTACCCCGGGCGGTGGCTGCGCTCTCCACCTCTCCGCCGCGACCGAAGGCCCCGGAAGCGAGAACCCACAGCAACACACCGCATCCAGACAGCCCGCCAGACGCCGCGCCCCAACAGAGGACCTCACTCCACATCCACATGCCCGGCTGACGGTCCACGGCAGACGGCTCCTGCTCGGCGGAGTCCGGGCCGATGGCAGGAGCGGGACGGAACACACCTGCCGCGCACCCGGGTCCTCCACCCGCTCTGCGCTGTTGGACGGCAAGAGGTCGGCGCCACACACGAGAGGTGGTGCCGCTGGCAGCCTGTCCCTCATGAGACCCGCCGCGACAGCGATCACCGACTACGACCCGCACTGGCCCGACATGGCCTGCGCTGCCATCTCAGAACTTCAGGATGCGAGCCCCGGCCTGTTCACGGAGATCGAGCACATCGGGTCCACATCCGTCCCGGGGCTCGCGGCAAAACCCGTCATCGACCTGATGGCGGCCACTGCGTCCCTGCGGGAGGTTCGCGACCATGAGTCCGCCCTGGCCCGTCTCGGCTTCGCCCCGCACACAAACGGAATGAACGACCGGCTGCTCTACGTGCGCGCGCCCGAGGGGGTGCGCACGCACATCCTGCACGTCGTCGCCCAGGCGAGTTGGCCCACCCGCAATCAAAGGATTCTTCGCGACTATCTGCGCTCCCACCCGGAGGAAGCGGCACGCTACGCGGAACTGAAGCGCAAGCTCGCGGACGCCACCGCCACCCCGGGCGACTACACCAAAGCGAAGACCGCGTTCATCCAAGAAATGACCGATCGCGCGCGTAGGGAACGCGGCCTGCCGCCTGAACCGGTCTGGGAGAAGTGACGCCATGGCCCACATGGGCGACTGGCTATCACCACGTCGCAAGATCATCGCCAGAACCCGGAGATGTCAGCGAAAGCACAGTCGAATGGGCAGTGGGCAAACGCAACGAAGACATCAGTACCGTCACCAACTCCGGTTGCTCCTGGTGACGGTCGGCCGGAGCACGCGCTCCGCCCTCGCTGTCGCCATGTGAGGTTCACCGGAGGCCATAAACGGTTGAAACGGGCATAAACCACGCACGCCGAGTAGCCCTCCCGGAACGGTTGGGTCGGCCTACCTCTCGACCTGCGTCAATGGCGAAACGCCCGCAGGCCGGGGCCGCCGGAGTCACTCCAGCGGCCCCGGCCTGCGGGCGTTCACGGTGTGTTCCCACCTCTCCGAGTGAGACGGAACCCACCGACACACCACGCTCCGGACAGCCGCCGAAAAACCCATCGCCCCCCAAGCGGTTTCCCCGTAACGTGCTCCTCGCTGCCCCGAACCCTGTCCGCCCGTAGGGCGTGACCGGCTCCCGAAAGGACCCCCGATGCGCATCACCCCCGTGCGCCCGACCGCTCAGCAGGATGAACACGGGTGGCCCATTCCCGCGGATTGACCCGTCACACCGCATCACGGTGAGACGAACGCCGGTACCGCCATTCGGATATCCGTCGCCTCACCGGGCCGGATCGCGATCCCGGGAACTGTCACAGCCCTCCCGGAACCGGACGGGAAACACGAAGAACCCGCGGGGCCGACGACAGGATTCCTGCCGCGCGCGGTCCGGGAGTTTCCCGAGAACGGCCATGAAGAAAACACCCGCGGTCGACCAGGAGGAAAAATGCCGAGCACCCACGTCCGGGGCACGATCGCCCGCAACCTCGACCACGGGGAGCAGGCGTGACCGCGGACACGAGCCGGATGCCGTCCCCGGCGACGCGGTGGGTGCTTCCCGCCCTGGTCCGCTACTCCTTCTCCGTGGCACCGGGCGTGGCCGCCCTGACCGCGGTACTGGCCGTCCTGGCCGGTGCGGCCCCGGTCGGCATCACCATCGGGATCGGCGGACTGGTGGACGGGCTCACCTCGGCCATCGGCCAGGGACTCGACACCCCGGCCGCGCGGGAGTGCTACCGCTGGGTCGCCCTCATCGTCGTGCTGTTCTTCCTCGCCCATATCACCGAGTCGGCGCGGACGGCTCTGGGACGGGCCCTCGGCCGCCGGGTCACCGGCCGGCTGAGCGAGCGCGTGATGGTGGCCGCCTCGGAACCGGCCACCATCGGCCACCTCGAGGACCCGACCTACGTGGGCCGGCTCGGGCGGGCGCGGGGCAACGGGACCATCGACATGCCACCCGGGGAAGCGGTCTTCGGCTTCTCGACCAAGGCCTCGCTGTGGGTGACCGGCGTCGGCTCCGCGGCTCTGCTCACCCAGGTCACCTGGGGGCTGGGACTCATCGTCTTCGCCGTCTTCGTCGCACTCCACTTCCGGCTGGTCCGCAATTACCGGACCGCCGTCATCGAGACCGTGAACCAGACGGAGAAGCTGCGCCGTACGTCCTACCTGCGGGATGTGCCGACCACGCCGGGCGCGGCCCGGGAGGTGCGCCTCTTCGGCCTCACGGCCTTCTTCCGCGACGCCTACCACTCGGAGTGGCGCGTGAACATGACGCAGGTCTGGCGGCGGCGACATGAGCACCGCTTGTTCGTCATCGTGGTCGTCGTGGTCACCGGCGTCACGGTCGCCTCGGTTTTCTACTACCTGGCGTACCGGGCCGCCACCGGAGGCACGACCGTGGGGGACCTGGCACTCGGCGGCCTCGCCCTGCGGGCCCTTCTCCAGATACTCCGGGCGGACGAGGACGACCTCCGCACCAGCTTCGGCTCGAAGGCGGCCGCCGAGGCGTTCGCCTTTCCGGTCGTGGCGCCGCCGGACGGACCGGACACCGCCCCCTGGACGGCGCCGGTCGCGACCGTCTCCTGTGAGGACCTGCGCTTCCGCTACGGCGGCGCCGCGGACGAGGTGCTGCACGGCATCGACCTCGACATCCCCGCGGGTCAGTCGCTCGCCATCGTCGGCCTCAACGGGGCCGGCAAGACGACGCTGGCCCGGCTCCTCGCCGGCCTGGACGCTCCGAGCGGGGGTTCGGTGCGCGTCGGTGGGACCCCGGTCGAGGACGCCAACCGCCGGAGCTGGCAGCGTCAGGTGGTCGCCGTCTTCCAGGACTTCGGCCGCTATGAGCTGACCGTGCGGGACAACATCGCCTTCGGTTCCCTGGCCCATGCGGACGACGAGGAGGGTCTGCGGGCCGTGGCCCGGCAGGCCGGACTGCTGAAGTTCATCGAGGGGCTCCCCAGAGGCTGGGACACGGTGATGTCCAGCGGGTACACGGGCGGGGTCGACGCCTCGGGCGGCGAGTGGCAGCGCATCGCCATCGCCCGGGCGCTGTTCGGCCTGCGGCACGGCGCGCGGCTCCTGATCATGGACGAGCCGGCCGCGAGCCTCGACCCCCGCGCCGAGGCCCAGCTCTACGACACCTTCCACGAGCTCACCGCAGGGGCCACGACCGTCGCGATCTCCCACCGGTTCGCGACCGTGCGCAAGGCGGAGCGGGTGGTCGTGCTCGACCAGGGCCGGATCATCGAGGACGGCACACACGAGGACCTGATCAGCGCCGGCGGCCGGTACGCCGAGCTGTTCCACCTGCAGGCCAAGCGTTTCGAGGAGGCAACGCCGTGATCAGCGCCCTGCGCTTCGCCCTCACGACCGGACCGCGCATCGACCGGTTCCGTTCCCTGATCGTGGTGGCGGTGGCGCTTCTCGAACAGGCCACCGGAATCGGCCTGGCCGTGGCGATCGGACTGTTCAGCGAGCTGGCGAGCGACCGCTCGACCAGCGGCCTGGTGGTACTCGCGCTGTGCGTGGCGGTCTTCGTCATGCTCACCCAGGGCACCTTCATCGCCGGCTACTTCACCCGCCTCCGCCTGCAGGAGGAGATCCAGAACGAGGTCGAGCGCCGGTTCATCGACGTGGTCGGCACGACGCCGACGCTGGAGGTGCACGAGCGTTCGAGCCGCTCCGACAAGGCGGCGGTGGTCCGCGGCGCGCGGGGCGAGATCGGGCCGGGCTTCGACCGGCTGATGTGGCTGGCCGGAGCCGCGCTGGCCCTGATCACCTCGGCCGTCCTGATGGCCTCGGTCGTTCCGGTCCTGGCCGTGCTGCCGCTTTTCGCCGTCCCCGCGGTGCTGGCCACCCGGGCGGCGGACAAGAAACGCGGTCAGGCCGTGGAGCGCGCCACGCCCCGGACCCGGCTGGCCGGTCACCTGTTCACGCTCGCCACGACGGCCGCGCCCGGGCGCGAGACCCGCCTCTTCGGACTGGCGGGCGAGCTGCGGCGCAGACACCGCGAGGAGTGGGACTCCGGGGGCCGGGACATCGCCCGCACCGACCGACTGGCCCGGGTACCGGTCGCGCTGGCCTGGCTGCTCTTCGTGCTGGCGTACGCGACCGCCGTCGTCCTGATGGTGCGGGCCGGCCTGACCGGAGAGGCCTCGCTCGGCCTCATCGTCGCCGCCGTCGCCGTCAGCAGCCAGATCACCGGCCAGGTACAGAGCCTGCTGAACCTGTCCTTCTGGACGCTGGAGTCGCTCCGGGCGACCCGGGCCTTCCTCGACGTGGTGGAGGAGGGCGCCGCGGAGCGGGCGGCCGTCGTGCCGGCCACGCCGGTGACGGTGCCCGCCCGGCTGGAGGGCGGCATCAGGCTGGAGGGTCTCGGCTTCCGGTACTGGAACCGCGACCGGCCCGCGCTGAGCGACATCGACCTCGAACTCCCGGCCGGCACCGTGGTGGCCCTGGTCGGCGAGAACGGCGCGGGCAAGTCGACGTTCGTCAAGATGCTCAGCGGTCTCTACCGGCCCAGCGAAGGGCGCATCCTGGTGGACGGAACCGATCTCGCGCGGTTCGCCCCCGACCAGTGGCGCGCCCGGATCACGGCGGCCTTCCAGGACCCGGTGCACATCGAGATGTCCCTACAGGACACGATCGGGTTGGGCCGGCTCGAGCACCGCGACGACCCGGAGCGGATCCTCGAGGCGCTGCGGACGGCCGGCGGCGACAAGCTCCTCGCTTCGCTGCCCGAGGGCCTGCACACCCGGCTCGGGCGCAAGTCGTGGGACGGCAAGGGGCTGTCCGGCGGCCAGTGGCAGACGGTCGCCAACGCCCGGGCGGCGATGCGGCAGGCGCCGCTGCTGCGGATCCTGGACGAGCCCACCTCCAGCCTCGACGCACGGGCCGAGGAGTGGCTGTTCCAGCAGTACGCCGGCCTGAGCCGCCAGGAGGGCGGAGTGACCGTCCTCGTCACGCACCGCTTCACCAGCGCCCGGGCGGCTGATCTCATCGTGGTCCTGGACGGCGGCCGGGCCGTCGAAACCGGCACCCACGACACGCTGAGCCAGGCCGACGGGCTCTACGCCGAACTGTTCCGCCTCCAGGCCCGGTACTTCGTCTGACCGGATGCGCCGGGCCTGGAGTGGCAAAGGAGGTAGCTGTTCGTGTTGGGAGCGGGGGCCTGCGTGTGAGAGGAGCCGGTGAGGTCTTCCGGAGGAGCGCAATGCGCACTACCTGGCGGGGGCCGTCCCCGCGTGCGCGGGGAGCACGTCGTCGATGATCTTCTTGAGCCTGAGCTCCAGGGACCATCCCCGCGTGCGCGGGGAGCACGAAATGAAGCTTCGATCCTTCGCGGTGTCCGAGGGACCATCCCCGCGTGCGCGGGGAGCACTGGTTGCCGCTTCCAGTGCTCTGCCAGTCGTGGGGACCATCCCCGCGTGCGCGGGGAGCACCGCGAGCGGTCGGCGCCGGTCTGGGCGCAGACGGGACCATCCCCGCGTGCGCGGGGAGCACACCCGGCGCGGGTCCCGCGCCTTGAGGCCCTCGGGACCATCCCCGCGTGCGCGGGGAGCACACGGTCACGATCACCGGGGCGAGCTCCTACTCGGGACCATCCCCGCGTGCGCGGGGAGCACACTCACCGAGCTGCGAACTTACCAGTGGCAAGCAGCCGTTTTTCCAACTTCTTCAGAAACAGACACGCACACCACAGGCCTCAAAATCCCTAAACGCCTCACACCACACCAAAACGCCGCCTCTTCGGTGCCTTGCTCCACCCGCTCTTCGGCGGACGCCGCTTCTCCCCCACCACCTTCTCACCGCTCGCACAACCAGGTCCGCGCCCGCGTAGAGCACGTCTTCGCCCGCATGAAGACCTGGAAGATCCTCCCGCGACTGCCGCCTCAAGGGTGACGGCGTCCACCACGCCATGCTCGGCATCGCCCGCCTGTACAACCTCAACCTCGCGGGATAGACGGCAGATCCCGACGACAGTCGACTGCATCCCGAACACGCCAAAGATCATTTACGGGACAAGCCTTAGGGCACCAGCCCGTACAGGCGGTCCTCCACGTGGGCGACCACCGCGCCGGGGACCGGGAGAACGCCGTAGCTGCCAGTGCTCAGCAGGCCCTCCGCGTCCACGGGGTCCTCGCCGCCCTCAAGCAGGATCGGCGTCCAGCCCTGCTGCGCCTGCTCACCCTCCCAGGGCAGGACGGAGACAGCGCGCACCCGACGGTCGGCCTCATCACGGGCCAGACGGGGCACGACCAGCACCGACCCCAAGACGTGGGCCTGATCCATCGCCACCCACAGGTCCGCGTCCACCTCGACCTCGCTGCGCTGGACCACCTCCCCACTGGCGTCGGTGACCAGCAGCAGAGCAGGCTCATCGCCGCCCCGATCGCGCAGCACCACCGCCCCCGCGGTATCCACACCCAGGACGTACTCATACCTCGGCTCCGGCGCCGGAGGAAGCACCGGCGCGGGCGCACCGTCGCCCAGGGCGAACACCCCGCCCCTCGTGCGGGCCACCGCCTCGCCCCCGTGCCCCTCGCGCACGGCGCCGATGGTGGGCACGGCCACGTAGGACAGGTCCTCGGGCGTCCACTCCTGGCGCCACACCTGCTCGCCGGTGGCCGCGTCCAGCGCGGTCACGCTCTCCACCGCGTCCGCGGGCACCTCCATCCGCCGCAGAGTCGAGTCCACGTCCTGTTCGGGGAGGTGCTCCTGGTCCAGGCACAGGCTCGCCACCAGCACCCGGTCGCCGTGGCCACGGATCCCGTCGTCGTCAGCCCACAGGCACCAGCGCTCGCCCGGCCCGTCCTGGAGTTCGACCTCCCACAGGCGCTCGGCGGAGTCAGTGGGGTAGGCCACGACCAGGGACCGCTCGTCCTCGTAGACGCGGAAGACGCGCACGCCGGGGGTGAGGTGACGCAGCTCGGGGGGCTCCTGCTGTCCCTCCCAGGCCGGTTCGGGCATGGGCGCCTCGCGCACCACCTCGCCGGTGGCGGAGTCCAGCACCACCATCGTGCGCCTGTGCGGCTCAGACTCGGACGGGGCCTCGGGGACGTGCAGCAGGTAGGCGTAGCGGTCCTGGCCCGCGAACACCCCGGCCTGCGCCTGGCGGGAGAAGGGCAGCCGGTAGGTCCACAGCTCCTCGCCGGTGGCCCCGTCCAGGGCCACGAACCCGTCGGCGTGGCGCACCAGGGGCCCGCGCGGGCCACGCTCCACGCCCAGCACCCTGTGCTCGGGCTGCCAGGTCCACCCCACCCGGCTGATCGTGGCCGGGACCGGCGCCGCCTGCCCGCCCGCGTCGGCCACGGTGTGCTCGACCATGAAGGCCCGCGTCAGGGCCGCGGGCACCAGCGTCCAGACCAACACCACGGCCAGGGCGCCCGCCACCGCCCCGGTCAGCACCCGCCGCCACCGGTGCCAGGGCAGGACGGTGGCCGCTCCCAGGACCAGTGCCGTGCCCAGGGCCACCAGGCACACCCCGGTCCACAGGGCCAGGATGTAGTCGGGGAACATCCGGTGGCCCTCGTCGTCCACGGCCGGGACCAGGTGACGGGTGGGGAAGGTGACCCACACCATCGCCAGCACTGCCAGTACCAGGGCCGCGCGTCCCAGCGCGCCGCCCGGGGTCGGGCGCGCGGCGAGCTTGTCGGGGTCGCGGGTGGCGGTCAGGGACGCCCAACTCAGTACCGCGGCGGCCAGCAGCAGCGTCGGGCCGACCAGGAGCGCCAGGCCCTGGCTGCCCGGCGCGGCCCGCTCACCAAAGTCCGAGACGTGGGGTGTGGTCAGGATCAGGGCGCCCACAAGCACCGCGACCCCGCTCCAGCCGAGCACGTCCCGAACTCGTCGTCGCACCGCTCCCACTCTCCTGTCCCCGCCCGTTCCGCTGCTGGCTCGGGAAGTCTAGGGACCGGGCACGGACCAGTGGTCACCGGTGTGTGCTGTGGGCTGCGGGTCCCACCCCGCGGGGGTGTGGGTGCGGGCGTGTGACCATGCCCGGGTAAGCAACCGCTCCCCCACCACCAGCACCACCGTCACCGGCAGCCAGTCAGAACCTGGAGGGTCCGACTGCGGCTCGACGAGTCGGCCCGCTTCTCACCCCGGGCCGTGCCCCGCATCGGCGTTCCCCAAGGGTTCCTCGGCCGCCACGCCATGGCAGGACTACGAACATGCCCGAGATCATCAAGCAGAAGGCCCGCGCGATCCTGTTCGACCGGCAGCAGCGGCTGGTGCTCATCAAGCGGACCCGTCCTGGCGTCGTTCCCTACTGGACCACGGCCGGGGGAAGCGTCGAACCCGAGGACGCCGGCGTGGAAGCGGCCCTGCACCGCGAGGTCCTCGAGGAGCTCGGCGGACGCATCGACCGCGTCCGCCAGGTCCTGGTCATCACCGACGAACTCCCCGAGGGCCTCCTCATCCAGCACGTGTTCGTCGCGCGGCTGACGGCGGCGGACCCCTCCCGCCGTACCGGACCGGAGTTCTCCGATCCCACACGGGGAACCTACGAGACCGTCGCCCTCCCCCGTACCGACGAAGCCCTCAAGAGCGTCAACCTGCTCCCGACACCGCTGGCACGGTTCGTGGAGGACAACCTGCGCGGCTTGGGCGCCCTGGTGGCCGACTCCTACACGGAGACGCCCCGTGAGTGAACCCGTCAGCCCGTACGGGCCGGACAACGGCGAGAAGCCGACCCGGCGAGCACTCTGCTGGCGGGTCGAGGCCGCAGCGCGGGAAACCCGCGAGGAGGTCGGCGTCGATCACGACCCCGACCTCCTGGAACCGGCCGCGGTGGTCCACCACCTGCGGGAGCCCGGCCAGGCCCGGATCGGGGCGTTCTTCGTGGCCACCCGGTGGCGGGGCGAGCCCCGCAGCGCCGAACCGAACGCCGAACCGGCCGAGGCGGGCAAGCTCGTGTGGGCCCACCCGAACCTGCTGCCGTCCAACACCGTCCCCTACCCCGCCGCGGGCATCCGCGCCTGGCCCGACGGGACCCGGTTCGCGCCGCACGGCTGGTGGAGCCCTCAGGCCTGCGCGGAGCGTACGAGGGTGTCGTAGGTGTCGGCGGTGCGCTCCAGGGCCACGTCGAGCCCCCGCGCCCACGCGTCGAGTTCGGCCTGGGCGTCCGGGCCGTCGCGGTCGTCGTCGACCACCAGCTCCAACTCGACGAAGGCGCCCGCGCCCTCGACCAGGTCCACGCACACCCCGATCGGCCCCGCGGTGCCGGTACGGCGGTGCTTGACGATGCGCACCGTGGGTTCGTAGCCCAGCACCAACAGGGCGCCGTGCATCTGCTCGCGGTCGGCGACGATGGTCTCGTACTCCACGCACTCCATGGCGTTGGCCAGCGGCGTCTTGGTGGTGAGCAGGTGCACGCTGCCCTGGGTGCGCAGGCGGGCGAAGGTGTGGCCGACCCTGCCCAGCTCCGGGCGCCAGCGGGCGGGGGCGTAGGCCTGGTCGTCCTGGTAGACGGGATCACCCATCTGCACCCCGGCCTCCTTGAGCGCGATCAGCAGCGCTTCGAGATCGGCCACCCGGTACTTCGTCTCGATCTCCCGCATCACAGGCCCCTTGCGTCTCAGCGTCACCATCCCGGCGAGCGTACCGAGACCAGGCCACGCTCGGCGGGACTTCCGCGAGACAGGGTCGGTCCGTCTCCGCGTGCAGCTCGGGGTGTCCCGAACACGTGCAGGCATGGAACACGAGCAGCGCGGCGGCCGGGGACCGCGCATCGGCGCCGTTACCGGCGGGGAACCCGCCGCGAGCAGAGCACCGCCTGGGCGCTCCCGGTCGCAGCCTCCTGGTCGCGTCCCGGCCCTCCCCTCCCGCAACACCGCAGCGGAGGCGCTCCCGGTCGCGGTCGCCGGACGCACCCCCGCTCGGATGTGCTCCACGGGCGCTTGGCCGCGCCCGGGGATCAGCAGCTCAGGTTCGATCCGGTGGTGGTGCCGAGGATCTGGGTGAACTGCGTGAACTTGTTGATGCGGCTCTGGACCTGCGCCGGGTTGCCCCCGTTGCACTCGATCGCGCCGTTGATCGAACGGATCGTCTCGCCGAAACCGTGGCCGTTGACGATGGCGTTGTGAGGCGTGATCGTGCCGGGTCCGGTCTGGGTGTTCCAGTACCAGAGGCCGGTCCGCCAGGCGACCGAGGCGTCCTGCTCGACCAGGTAGGGGTTGTTCAGCAGGTCGATGCCCAGGGCGTCACCGGCGGCCTTGTAGTTGTAGTTCCAGCTGAGCTGGATCGGACCGCGTCCGTAGTAGGCGGCCTGGCCGGCGGGGCAGCCGAAGGGCTGGTTCCAGTCGCAGTAGTGCGGGTAGTTGGCCTCGTTGACCTCCTTGATGTGCACCAGCCCGCCGGTCTCGTGGCTGACGTTGGCGAGGAAGGCCGCCGCCTCCCGCTTTCTCACCTCGGTGCTGCCGGTGTTGGCGAAGGCCGGGTAGGAGCTGAGGGCGGCGGTGAGACCGCTGTAGCTGTAGAAGGGGTTCCGGTTCGGGAACATCTGGTTGAACTGGGCCTCGGTGACGACGAACCCGCTGGGGTTCGGCTCCTCACCGCCTCCGTCGGTGCCACAGGCGCCCTGGTCGGCCCAGACGTCGGAGGTGCCGGGACGCTCGTTCTGCGTCCACCACCTGGCGGTGTAGTTGCGGCCCTCGTAGGAGACCTGGCCGCCGTTGGTGTAGACAGCGGAGGCGCTCCAGGCCGCCGCGCAGGTGGCGGCCTGCGCGACGGTCGCGGGGAGAACGATGAGCGCAGCCGCGATCGCGCCGAGCGCGGCCAGCTGACTCAGAAGACGTCGGATCACGTGATCACACTCCTAGGATGCGGCGCGACGTCCGACCGCGCGCCGCCGGGGGTGCCGTCACCCAAACAAGGCTGGTCTAGACCTGTCAAGATCTGCACCACGGATCGTGAAGATAAGGTGACAGAAAGGTGTTGTGGGCGGAGGCGCCCGGGGCCCGAAGCGCAGTGGAACCGTGGTGTGTGCGTCGGGTTCCGGGTAGGGCCTGTGGGACCTGGGACGCGAGGTCCGCCGGACGGACCGGGGTGGTCCTGGGGCGCCGGGTGGGGGTGAGCGGCCGAAGGCCTAGCGAAGGATGGTCAGGGCGAGGTGGGCCGCGGACGCGTCGGCCGGTGTGGTGACGTCGAGCCCGGTAGCCTCGGCGAAGCGGCGCAGGCGGTTGATCACCGTGTTGCGGTGGCAGAACATCGCCTGCGCGACCTCGGTCACCGAACCGGTCCGGTAGTAGCTCTCGACCGTCTCGACCTGCAGGCCGACCTCGCGTTCGGTGAACCCCCCGAGCGCCTCCCGGACGTCCCGGGCGAAGGCCTCGGCGGCCGGGCCCAGGCGCGCGCCCGCCAGCCGGGTCCAGTGGCTTTCGACCGTGGCCGCCGCGCCGGGCCGCGCCCACTCCGCCAGCTCGCGGGCGAGCCGCCACATCGGGGCGATCTCCCCGATGCCGTGGGCGCTCGGGGAGATCCCGACGGGTTCCTTCAGCAGCGCCTCCCGGGCGGCGCCCGCGGCGTACCCGGCGGGGACGATGGCGAACTCCACCCCGTCCAGGCGGAGCAGGACCGCACCGGGGAGCGCCTCGCCGACCCAGCCCCGGAAGTCGCGCGCGTGGTTGCCGTTGGCCACCAGGACGAGGTGGACGCCGTCGGGGCGCAGGCCCAGTGCCTGCGCCGCCTGCTCGTTCAGGCGCGTGTCCTCGCCGGAGCCGCTCAGCAGGTGCCGGAGGAGGAACGCGTGCTCCAGCTCCAGTTCCGCGCGCATCCGCGCGATCTCGTCGGTGTAGCCGGTCTGCACGTGCGTGGTGTGCACCTCCACCGCCTCCCAGATCGAGATGACCTCCTCGGAGAAGTCGCGGAAGTCGGCCTCGGCGACGTGGGCGCGCATCGCCTCCCAGAGGAAGCGGAAGTCCATGCGCACGGCCCGCAGCAGCGACTCCAGGGGGATCCCGCGGCGGGCGCGGGAGCGCCCGACCTCGATCGAGTGGGCGCGCAGCTCGCCGTGGCGGTCCCGTCCCCGCAGGAGTTCCAGGAGGAGTTCGAGCGTGGCGTGGGCCGTGCCGTACAGCTCGGCGTCGTCGATGACGGTCTCGGCGTACCCGGTCAGCTCCCGGACCCTGCGGACGTAGGTCCAGGCGACGGACTCCAGCTCCTCCAGGCACGCCTGCGCGGCGCGGGGGATGACGTCCGACGGCGCTGTTTTGTGCATGTGCACATTCTAGGCGGCGTTCTCGTTGGGTTGTGCGCTTGTGGGAGTGCGTTTTTTCCAAGACGATGATCGGCATCACACCTGGTCGTCCACGTCCCGTCCGACCGGTGCACATCTCCCGGAGGATCACATGCCACAGCCCGACCCGGCCCCGGCCGGAGCGCGAGCACCGAAGGTCAACGCGGCCGACGCGAGGCGCATCGCCTTCGCGGCCTTCGTCGGAACAGCCCTGGAGTGGTACGACTACTTCCTGTTCGGCACGGCCGCCGCGCTGGTCTTCAACCGCCTGTTCTTCACCGACCTCGACCCGGGCGCGGGCCTCATGGCGGCGCTGGCGACCTTCGGCGTGGGCTTCGCCGCCAGGCCCATCGGGTCCCTGATCTTCGGCTCCGTCGGGGACCGCTACGGCCGGCGCCCCGCGCTGCTGGTGACCATCGTCATGATCGGCTGCGCGACCGGGCTCATCGGCGTGATCCCCGACTACCTGGCGATCGGGATCGCCGCGCCGATCCTGCTCGCGGTCCTGCGGCTCCTGCAGGGGCTGGCCGTGGGCGGCGAATGGGGCGGCGCCATCACCATCGCCATCGAGCACGCCCCCGAGCGCCAGCGCGCCCGGTACGCCGCCCTGGTCCAGATCGGCTCCCCGGTCGGCACGCTCATCTCCTCGGCCGCCTTCGCCGCGGTGCTGACGCTGCCCGCGGCCGACTTCGACGCCTGGGGGTGGCGTCTGCCCTTCCTCGCCGCGTTCCCGCTGCTGGGCATCGCCCTCTACATCCGCTTCAAGGTGGAGGAGTCCCCCGTCTTCCAGGAGCTGGTGCAGATGGAGGACCGCGCCAAGGTGCCCGCCGTGGCCCTGTTCCGCGAGGCCGGGGGCCGCCTGCTCGTCGCGGTGGCCGCGGCGCTGCTGGGGGTCGGCGGCTTCTACATGATGACGACCTTCGTGGTCTCCTACGCCTCCACCGTCCTGGAGGTCGACCGCCAGGCGGTCGTGAACGCCACACTCGTCGCCGCCGTCTTCCAGATCGCCACGACCCTGGTCGCCGGGCGCGCGGCCGAGCGCTTCGGCCCCGGCCGGATGACGGTGCTCGGCGCCCTGGCCACCGCCGCGGCCGCGTTCCCGCTGTTCTGGCTCATCGACACCGCCGACCCGTGGGCGATCACCGCCGCGGTGACCATCGGCATCTGCCTCATCACCCTGGCCTACGCCGTCACCGGCACCCTGCTGGCCGACCTCTTCCCGCCCCGGCTGCGCTACAGCGGCGTGTCCCTGGGCTACAACCTCGCCGGAACCCTCAGCGGGTTCCTCCCGCTCATCGCCACCGCGCTCCTGGCCGTGGACGAGGGCGCGTCCTGGCCCGCGGTGCTGGTCCTCATCGGCATCTGCGCCGTCACCGCTCTCGGCGGCCTGGCCGGCGAGCGGATCAGGGCCGCGGACACCCGCGCCGCCGCGGACACCCGGGCCACGGCGTGAACCGCCCGCACGCACCGACCACAGCCCCACCACAGGAGGACCGCATGAACCTCGCACCCGACGTCGTCGCGCGCATCGAAGCGGCGGTCGACGACGCCTTCGACGCCCAGCTGGCCTTCACCCGGGAACTCGTGCGCCACCCCTCCCTGCGCACCCGGGAGTCCTCGGCGCAGGACCTGATGCACGAGGCCATGGAGCGGCGGGGGCTGGCCATGGACCGGTGGGAACTCGACCCGGAGGAGATCTCGGCCCACCCCGGCGCCGGAAGGATCACCGTCTCCTACGAGGGCGTCGAGAACGTGGTGGGCACCTACACCCCCGCCCGGGGCGGAGGCCGCTCGCTGATCCTCAACGGCCACATCGACGTGGTCCCCGAGGGCCCCGTCGGGGAGTGGTCCCGCTCCCCGTGGGACGCCCCCGTCATCGACGGCTGGCTCCACGGCCGGGGCAGCGGTGACATGAAGGCGGGGCTGGCGGCCAACCTGTTCGCCTACGACGCCGTGCGCGCGGCCGGGTTCGCCCCCGCCGGGCGCATCCACTTCCAGTCCGTGGCGGAGGAGGAGTGCACCGGCAACGGCGCGCTGGCGACGATCCAGCGCGGGTACACCGCCGACGCCGTGCTGATCCCCGAGCCCGAGGAGGACATGCTGGTCCGCGCCAACGTCGGCGTCATCTGGTTCACCGTGCGGGTCGCGGGACACCCCACGCACCCGAGGGAGATGGCGTCGGGGTTCAACGCGATCGACGCGGCGCACCACGTGATGGGGCGGCTGCGCGTCCTCGAACAGCGCTGGAACGACGAGAGGGGCAACCACCCCCACTTCGAGGACCTGGACCACCCCATCAACTTCAACCTCGGCGGGATCAGCGGCGGCGACTGGCCGTCGAGCGTCCCCGCCTGGTGCGAGCTCCAGGTCCGGGCGGCGATCTATCCGGGGGTGAGCGCCGACGACGCCTGGGAGCAGATCCAGGAGGTGCTGCGGAACACCACCACCGATGACGCGGGCAACCCCATTGAGGCCGTGGGCGAGCGGACCGGCTTCTACGCCGAGGGCTACGTCCTGCCCGAGGGCACGGACGCCGAGAACGTGCTGCGCGAGGCCCACCGAACCGTCTTCAAGGACGAGCTGCGGACCTTCACCACCCCCGGCTACCTCGACGGCCGCGTCTACGCCCTGTACCAGGGGATCCCCGCGCTGGTCTACGGGCCGGTCTCGGAGGCCATCCACGGGTACGACGAGCGCGTCGACGTGGAGTCCGTGCGGCGGATCACCAAGTCCATCGCCCTGTTCATCGCGCAGTGGTGCGGTCTGGAGGAGGCCGCCTGACACCGGGCCCGACCGGGGACGGCGCCCCGGGCACCCGTGACGCGCACGTGCGCGGACGGGGACGGTGCCGCCCGCGCACGTGCGCGGGCGGCACCGTCGTCAGATCACCGACAGCTCGCGGAGCTTGGCCTCGACCTGCGCGTTGTCCGGTTCGACGTGGTGGGTCCCGTCCGGGTAGACGACCACCGGGATGTTCGTCCGCCCCGAGATCTCCCGGGCCCGCTCCGTCGCCGCCGGGTCGTGCTCGACGTCGATGTACTCGAAGGGCACCGCGAGCTCGGTCAGCTGCTTCTTCGTGCGCCGGCAGTCCCGGCACCAGTCGGCCCCGTAGACGCGGATCGCCGCCTCGTTCATCCGTCCTCCCCTGGGGTGGTCACCACGCCAGTGTGCCCGACGGCCCGGTCCGCCCGCCCCGGGGCGGCGAGTACCGCGGCCGCCTGGTCATCGACCGGCAGCGCCGGAGCTGAGGCGATGATCCCGCCGATCGCCATCCATATCCCGTTGGTGCACCGCCGCAGGGGACCTGAGCCGCCGGCCGAGCGCATCAACCACCTCCCAGGGCTGGCCGTCGAGCCCGCTGGCGCGGGCCACCACGACCTGGTGACCCGCGCCGACGGAGTCCTCGACGGCCCGAGAAAGGCGATCGCCCAGCCAACGGCAGACTTCGAGATCCCGAACAGAGGCGCCAACTGCCGCAGCGTGAGGTTGGTGCGCCAATACACGGCCACCAACAGCACGCGGTCCTCCAGTGCCAGCTTCCAGGGATGTCCTCAGCTATCGGTCGTGATGACCACGTCCCCCGCCGTTACCGGACCAGGAACACCCGACTGCTCGACCTGCTCACCTGCGTTTTCGGAACCGGCGCCCTCATCGAGCGCTTCGCGCTCGATGGACGGGTCCACCGTGATCTCCACCAGGTGCTTGCCGCCCGGCCCGATGATCGTGGCCAGCACCGTCCGCGCGGTCTGCTCACCGGTCTCCGGGTCGGTGGCCAACACCTTCTCACCGACATCGACCTCTTCAAGAGGTTTGGTCGACCCGTCGGCCATCACCACCCGTGTACCGGGCACGAAACTATTGTCGAGTGAGCAGAGATTGTCGACCTCACGGTCGACCGGTCCAGCCCGTCGCGGCGCGGAAGAGGGGGAGGGTGTTGTCGTCCCACACGTCGCAGACGGCTTTGATGGTCTCCCGGTCGAAGGTGCGCGCGTCGTGGGCGGCTTCGGCGAGCTGGACCAGGGAGCGGCCCCACAGGGCGCCCAACACGGCAAGGGCCGGTCCGGGAGGCCCGGGGGGTCGAGGTCTCGTACACGAACCCTGACATGGATCCCCGAGCCGAACGGCACGCGGTGGGGCAGGGGCGGCAGGGATCCAGCGCATTCCTGCACGGGACAGCGGCTGCCGGACCCGCCGGGCCCGAGCTCCACGTACGTCGTGGCAACCGGGATGTGCACGGGGGCGTCCCACGGGGAAACCCCCTGCGTTGAGGAGAGATCCGTGTCCCCTGTCCAGATCATCCGCACGGTGGCCGCCGCTCTGATCGCCGGCGGCGTGTCCCTCGGGTTGGTTCCCGGCGGGTCGTGCGGGGCGGGCTGGTGGACCCCGCCCGGCGACGACGCCGCCTACGCGTGGTTCGCCTACGGGGAGGCGCCGCCCGACCTGGGGCTTGGCGTGTGTGAGACGGCCATGGCCCCGGTGGGGTCGTGGGCGTTCGCGCTGATCGTGGTCGGCGCGGCCCTGTTGGCGGGGGTGTGGATCAACACCTCGCGCCAGCCGAAGGACATGCCGGAGGAGTAGTCGAACGTAAAGACCCTCCCACGAGCGCCCTCTACCGTGAACCGTCTCGTCCAGCCGGCTGGTCCACCGGGGCGTCGGCGCCGAACACCAGCCCCTTGGTCTGCTGGAACTCCTCCAGCCCGTAGCGTCCGTACTCGCGGCCGACCCCCGACCGCTTGTAACCGCCGAACGGGACGGCTGGGTTGAACCCGGCGCCGTTGACGAAGACCTGACCGACCTGGAGCCGCCCCGCCACCTCGACGGCCTCGGCGCGGTCGGCGCCCCACACTCCGGCGCACAGACCGTAGGGCGTGCGGTTCGCCAGCTCGACGGCCTCGTGTACCGAGTCGTAGGCCTGGATCACCAGCACGGGCCCGAAGATCTCGTCGGTCACCAGGGCCGAGGTGGGCGGGACGTCGGAGAAGACCGTCAGCGGCAGGTAGTAGCCGCGGTTCAGCGCGGCCGGGCGGTCGGGGCCGCCGGTGACCAGTCGCAGGCCCTCCCGCTGTCCCCGGCGGACGTAGTCGCGCACGCGGTCCCGCTGCGCCTCGGAGACGAGCGGACCGTACTCGGTGTCCGGGTCGGTCGGGTCGCCCACGACGTAGTCGGCGACCGTGTCGCGGACGATCTCCTCGGTCTCGGCCAGGCGTGCCCGGTCGACGAGGATCCGGGTCAGGGCCATGCACGTCTGACCGGAGTTCAGGAAACCCGCGCGCAGTGCCCGCCGCACGGCCGGGCGCAGCGGCGCGCCCGGCAGAATGACGGCGGGGCTCTTGCCGCCCAGTTCCAGGGACACCTTCTTGACGGTGGCCGCCGCCGCGGTCGCGACCCCGACACCGGCCCGGGTGGAACCGGTGAACGACACGAGGTCGACGTCCGGATGGCCGGCGATGCGCGCTCCGACGGTCGTCCCGTCACCCATGACCATGTTGAACACACCGGGCGGCAGTCCCACCGAATCGATCGCCTCGGCCAGGACGTAGGCCCCCAGCGGAGTGATCTCGCTGGGCTTGTACACGACGGTGTTCCCGGCCGCCAGGGCCGGGGCCGCCTTGGCCGCGCTCTGGTGCAGCGGGTAGTTCCACGGGGTGATCGCGCCGACCACCCCGTACGGTTCGCGCAGCACCGTCGCGCCGGGGATCGTCTCGTCCGGCTCGGACTGCTCGATCAGGTCTGCGGCCGAGGCGAAGAGGTGGACCGGGCTTTCGGCGTGCGCCCTGCGGGACAGGGTGATCGGGGAACCGACCTCCGCCGTCTCCAGCTGTGCGATCTCCTCATGGCGCAGGGTCAGCTCGGCCGCGATGGCGCGCAGCAGCGCCGCACGCTCGGACACGGGTGTGCGGGCCCAGCCCGGCGCGGCCTGGCGGGCGGCGTCGACCACCGCCTCGACGTCGGTGATGTCCCCCAGCGTCACCTGGCCCAGGCTCTCCTCGGTGGCCGGGTTGGTCACCACGACCTGCCGCGTACTGTGCGAGCGGATCCAGCGCCCGTTCACGTAGAACATGTTCGTGTAGCCGTTCGTCCGCATCGAGTTCCTTCTGTCGCTTGGCTGGTCTGGTGGTTCTGCTGCCCGGGAGGGTCCGCGTCCCGGTTCCGGCCGTGCCTGTTCCGGTTGTGCCTGTTCCGGCCGCGCCGGTGTGCGGGCCTGGCCCCGGTCCCTCAGTCGCCGGTCCCTCAGTCCTCGGAGCCGGTGGCGCCGCGCTGGTAGGCCGTCGGCCGGCCGGGCCGGGCCAGCAGATCGCGGGCGGCCGCCAGGTTCTGCTCGATCGCGGCCTGCCATCGCTCGGGGTCCTGGCGGCGACGACCGCGCGCCAGCGCGAGCCCGGACAGCACCGGGCCCAGCCACGCGTCGGCGATCGGAGCCGGAGGGATGCGCAGGTCCTGGCACATGCCGTCGCCGTGGATCCGGCGGGCGATCGCGTTCAGCGCCGGTCGGGCCAGCTCGCGCGGGACTTTGAGCAGCCCGTGCAGCGCGGAGGTCGCCGACGCCAGCGTCGCGTCCGCCAGCACGGCGGAGTCCTCCGTGACCGGTCCGGTCACGGTCTGGAACACGGCGTCGAGGCGTGCGGCGGCCTCATTGCTCACGATCCCCTCGACCAGGCGCGCGTCGATCCCCAGCAGGTGGGCGACGTACCACCAGTAGCGGTACAGGTCGGCCAGCTCGCGGGTGCTCAGGCCGAACCCGAGAAGCCCCTCGGCCGTGTAGGCGGTCAGGGTGAAGTCCATCCAGGTCCGCCCCAGGTCGACCTGGTTGATCGGACAGCCGTCCGCCGAGCTGTCGTAGCCGCGGTTCAGCGCGAGCCTGCGCATGTGCGCGTGCAGCATCCGCACCTCCAGGGTCGCCACGTAGCCCGGCTGCCCGACGCGGAGGCTGCCGGGCAGCATGACCTGGGTGAGCCACGCCCCGGTCTCCTGGATGCGCCGCTGCGCGGATTCGACCAGCCGACCCGTCGTCGTCAGCACCTTGGAGATCGACGGTGACTCGTAGACCCGGATCAGGGAGCCCGCGTTGAGCGCGACGATGTGCACCGGCGGCGGCGAGGTGTAGAACGGCAGGGGGCCCTGGTCGAGCAGGGAGTCGTCCGCGTAGCCGGGCACGCTCTCGGTCTGGCGCAGCAGCGCCTCCAGTGCCGGAGGCGGATCGGCGAGGGAGGCCAGACCCTCCCGGATGCCCCGGTTCACCACGGGCCTGGCCTGCCGCATCCCGATCTGGTGCATCTCGGCGACGACCGCGTCGGCGAGCACGTCGCCGGTGGTCAGCGCCCACTGCATCAGGTCGGCTCGGGCCTGGCCGAACTGGGCCAGGACGGTCGACCGCCCCGCCCGCTGCGTCGGCCACGGGCTCTGCTCGGTCATATCTCTCCTTGGAGGACTGGTGTCGGCCGTCCGCCCGGGCCAGGGATGTGTCCACGGGTTCTGGCCCGGGCGGACGAGGCGGGAGCGTGGTCTCTGGGCCTGTGGCGGCCCGGTGGTGTACCGGCCCGGGCCGGTCAGCCGTGGGCCTCGGCCCGCGGCCTGCCCGGGGAGCTTTGGGGGCCGCCGGTCTCGGCGATGTCGCTCAGCACCTCGGCGGCGGCGAGCTCGTCGCGCGCGGCGAGGCGGTCGAAGCCGTTGACGGCCGGGTGGACGTAGCGGCCCAGGGTCGCGATGAGGATCGCGCCGAGGACGAGGACCCCCATCAGGACGGGGATGACGGGGTCGTAGGAGCCCAGCAGGTCGTACCCCAGCCCGAGGAGCAGCGGCCCCAGCGCGCTGCCCAGGAGGAACGCGGCCTGGACCAGGCCGAGGATCCGGCCGAAGTAGCGCGTGCCCAGGTAGCGGGTGATGAGCAGGGCGAGCAGGTCGCCCTCGATGCCGAAGGCGATGCCGATGAAGGCGACCGCGACGGCGGCGCCGCCGAACGGCGGTTCCAGGAAGAACATGCCCGCGATGGGGGCGATCATCACGATCGGACCGATGACGCACGCGTGCACGCGGTCGAGGATGAGGCCGCCGGTCACCCGGCCCACGAGCGAGGCGAGGCCGAAGACGACCAGCAGGGTGCCCGCCTGTTCGTTGGTCAGCCCCCGGTCGGTCATCATCGGCACGAGGTGGACCTGGAGACCGTAGACGACGACCCCGACCAGACCCAGCCCGAGCGCGATGCCCCAGAACTGCCGGGTACGGAACGCCTCGCCGACCGTCAGGCCGGGGAGTTCGAGGCTGACGTCACGGCCCTCCACCCGGGTCTCCCGGACGAGTCGTCCGCGGACGTGCCGTTCGGCGCGGGCGCGCACGAACAGGGTGACCATCGTGACCGACACGAGGACCGAGACCAGCGCCATGAGGCCGTAGGTCAGCCGCCATCCGACGCTTTCGATGAGCGCTCCGGCCATCAGCGGGGCCAGGGCCGTGCCCAGCCCGATGATGCCCGTCACCACTCCGACGGCGAGGGCGCGGTTGTTGTCGAACCAGCTCACCACCGCCCTGGTGGCGGGCACGGCCGTCCCGGCCCCGAAGAACCCCACGAAGAAGCACGGGATGAGGTAGACCCACTCGATCGGCGGCACCAGCCCGATCAGCGCCATCGAGGCCGCGAACAGCACGAACCCCGGCACGAGGATGTAGCGCGCGGCGAAGCGGTCCACGAGCTGCGCGACGACGACCAGGCCGATCGCCATCCCGACCGCCGCGACCGAGAACGCCCCGGTGACGGTCGTGCGGCTGAAGCCGGTGTCCTCGACGATCGGCAGCACGAACAGGCCGATGGTGGCCAGGTACATCTGGGGGCCGACGGCGTTGGCGGTGCCGCTGCCGACGAGCACCCACCATGGGCTCCTGGGTCTCGGCGTGCGGGGGGCGGCGGTACTCATGCGGTCTCCGTAGGTTGTGGGGTGGTCGCGCGAACGGCGGTCAGGCGGTGGGGAAGGAGACCTTGGTCAGCTCCTCCGAGGCCCGCCAGACGCGCGCGGCCTCCTGCGCGCTGCGCAGCGGCGGGTACAGCCGCTGCTCGGCCGGCGGGCCGCCCAGCCTCCCGAGACCGCTGGGGCTGTAGAGCGCGCCGCGCTTGGCGTCGGGGCCGGTCGCCGCCATCAGCGCGGGCAGCTTCGCCGTCTCGACGGTGCCCGCCAGGATCCCGCGCGCCGACAGGGCCCGGACCCGGCGGATGTGCGGGGTGTCCTCGCTGCGGCCGATCTCGGGGCGGGCGGCCAGGAGGCTGGTCGGGGCCACCCCGGGGTGGGACAGGTTGCTGGTGACGCCCCACCCGTGAGCCGTGCTGCGGCGGTCCAGTTCGAGCCCGAACAGTCCGAACGCGATCTTGGACTGGCTGTACGCACGCATCCCGTTGTAGGAGCGCTCCCAGTTCAGGTCCTCCCAGTTGACGGCGCCACGGCGCGCGGCGATGCTGATCTGCGAGGTCACCCGTGCCCGGCCGGCGCGCAGCAGCGGGAGGATGCGGCCCACCAGGGCGAAGTGGCCGAGGTGGTTGGTGCCGAACTGCAACTCGAACCCGTCGACCGTGGTCTGCTGGTACGGCGGCCTCATCACGCCGGCGTTGTTGATCAGGATGTTGATCGGCCTGCCCTCCTCACGCAGGGCGTCGCCGAGGGCCGCGACCGAGTCGAGTGAGGACAGGTCGAGGCTGCGCAGCGAGACGTCGGCGCCGGGCGCCGCGTGCCGGACCTTGGCGATCGCGGCCTCGCCCTTGCGCCGGTTGCGGACGGGCATGATCACCTCGGCACCCGCGGCGGCCAGCCGCACGGCCATCCCCAGGCCCATCCCGTCGCTCGCGCCGGTGACGACGGCGCGCTTTCCGGTCAGGTCGGGAACGGTGATGTCGATGGGTCGACGTGGCATGGTCCTGCTCCTTCATGTCGTGGCTGTGGGTCTGTCGTCGGACTCCGGCCGCCGGGGCAGCCCGGAGCTCCCGGTCCGCCCGGGTGGTCCCTGCGCGGGCGACCACGGTGTCGGGACCCTCGAGGGCGTCGATCACGGTCGTCCACGACCGGTCCGGGGCGGTCGCGACGACACGGCCGCCCGACTCCCCGGGCCCCGCTCGGGCCTTGGCACCGATCCTCGGGGGACGGCGCGGACCTATCCAGGACCTGCCGATCACAGGCTCGCCAGGCCGCCCCTGCGCTCCGTATGGGGGGATCGGCGGGCCGTGGCTACCGGCGTCCGCAAGCGGTAGACAAGGCGGTGGAGAAGAGACAGCACCCGAGAAGAGGAACGTCGTGATCGATCGCACCGGGCTGGCGGAGTTCCTCCGCAACCGTCGGGAGGCGCTGCAACCGGAGGACGTCGGCCTGCCGCGCGGGCAGCGCCGCAGGACCAACGGGCTACGGCGCGAGGAGGTCGCGGCGCTGTGCCACATGTCGGCCGACTACTACTCCCGTCTGGAGCGGGAACGCGGCCCCCAGCCCTCGCACCGGATGCTCGCCTCGATCGCCCAGGGGCTGCACATGTCGCTCGACGAGCGCGACCACCTGTTCCGCCTGGCCGGCCACAACCCGCCCCCCAGGGGCACGTCCCACGAACACATCAGCCCCGGGCTCCTGCGCGTGCTCGACCGCCTGGACGACACACCCGCCGAGATCTCCACCGAGCTCGGCGAGACCCTGCGCCAGTCCCCGATGGGCGTCGCGCTGACCGGGGACACGACGCAGTACACCGGGCCCGCCCGCAGCGCGGGATACCGGTGGTTCACCGACCCCGCCTCCCGGAAGATCTACGCGCCGGAGGAGCACCCGTTCCTGACCCGGATGTACGCCGCGGGGCTGCGCGAGCTCGTCACCCTCCGCGGCCCGGAGTCCCGCGCCGCCCACCTGGCCGAACTGCTGCTGGCACGCAGCGAGGAGTTCCGGCGGGTGTGGAGCGACCACGAGATCGGGATACGCCCCCACGAGGTCAAGCACTTCGTCCACCCCGAGGTCGGCGCGCTGGAGCTGAACTGCCAGCGGCTGGTCGACCCGGGCCAGGCCCACATGCTGAGGGTCTACACCGCCGTCCCCGGCACCGAAAGCTACGAGAAGCTCCAGGTGCTGTCGGTCATCGGCGCTCAGACACTCCACTGACGCTGGTGGGCGGGGGCCGGGACCGAGGGCGTCCGCGTCACAGCTCTGGGGACTGGCGGCGCGGTGGGACACGCGGTCCCGAGGCTGCCAGCACGGGGTTGACCGCAACGACTACAGCGCTGCTCGGTTGGCTGTCTCGGACTGGTGGTGGAAGGCACCCCAGGCCTGCTCCTCCAGCAAGGAACCACTGGTGGTGTTGTCGGCACAAGGAAACCGGGAGCGGCGTAGCAGGAACGTTCCGCCTCGTGCCCGGGGGCTCTGACGCGCTACGAAGCCCCGGTGCCCCCGCGACCCGAACCGTCACGGTGTGAACTCGTCTCTCCATCGAAGGGCCCGTACTCGGCGTCGTAGGCCTTCCTCAGTCTCTGCGCGTTGCGCTTGTGCTTGCGCGCCCACGGCCAGGCGAGAGCGAACACCACGATGATGAACAGCGCCATGAACAGCTGGAAGGTGTCCCCCGTACCGTTTGCGAACTGGATCCCCGTGAACACCAGGTAGGGCACCCCAGCCATCAGACCGAACAACGCGAAGAACCTGTTGGAGTTGGCGCGTTCGGACTGGGGCGCCAGATACCGGGCGAGCCGGTCCAGCTGGGGGTCACCGCTGAGTTCACCCCGGCGCAGGTGGCGCTGTGCGCTACGCAGGGTATCCGGATCGACGTCGTGGGGAACCTTCGCCTCCTTGGTGGTCCACTTCAGCATCAGCACGCCGAAGCCTGCGCCCAAGGCCGCGCAGGCGGCCACGCCCGCCAGAGCACCGAGCATCCACGGCCAGACCTGTGACAACGGCGCGTCACCGAACATGGCGATCGGCACGAAGCAGAGGGCGAGCAGGACCGCACTGTACACAGTCACGAGCAGTGTGACCCTCAGCATGTACTTCCAAGGGTGGTTCTGGCCGTAGCGCTGGAGCAGCATGAGCTGTCGGATGGGATTGAACCGGCCCATGCGGGGGGTATGCGTTTTCTCCGTCATATCCACCCCATTGCCTTAGTGGCGGCGGATAAACAACCACGGTCGCCTGCCGCGTATCTCCTGTTCTTCAGGGATGTCGTACCGACCACCCCTCCTTGAGCTTGGTTGTCCTTTCTCACCAGCGCGAACACAGCACCCGGTTCGAGAACAGGGCTCACGACAGCGCCAGGCCTTCCTGTGTCCACAAGTGGCCACCTACAAGCGGTCCACAAAATCAGCAAAAGCGTCGAAGCCAGTCGAGGAGAGGAGGACCGACAGTAGCGCACCGAGGAAAGCTATGGAATTGATAACTCACAACAGACCCAGGAGGCACATCCCCGATGGGTTGATCCAAGTCATGAACTTTACTCCTCTTCATCCGGCTTCCCATGTTTTTATCTGCGACAGACGAGGGGCACCAGTAACAAGCCTGGCCATGGCCTGGTCAGCACAAGAAAAGAGACCGGTCGGATCCATCGAGTTGACGGGGTCGCACTGGACGCAAGCTCAGTTATCGAACCCCTGTCGGGGGTTGAGTGAAGTTGAGGGTGGCGCACGGAATCTGTGCGCCACCCCGTGCCGAGCGAGAGCAGGGATCCTGGCGGTCACCAAGTTTCACTTAAACGCTGAAGCCATATCGACCCTGTGCTCGCCTCTCCTTCGCGACGCGAGGCCGCATTGAAAGCGTGGTGTCAATCAGGAGGTGCCGATCAGGAGAAGTAGAGGTAAACGCAGATGGCAATGACAGCGCCCGAGATGATGATGATCGCCTTCTCTGTTTTTCCGCCCCGGGAGCCCGTCCCACTCTTGTACCCCAGGGAGGCAATGGCGCAGATCCCTACAACCAGGGCGACCGATGCAAAAACCGCCAGCGTCACTTGACTCGCTTCCGTACTGTGCCCTTTGGGCGACTGGGTTGGGTTACTGGGTTGCGCCGTAGGCTCCTCCGATCAGGGTCCCAACCACTCCACCGGCTTTGTAACCGGATTGGCAACCGACCCAAGCTCCGGGGAGGGCACCTATGCCCCCGCTCATGAGGCCTCCGGCGAGCGCACCGAAACCGCCTACCAGAACACAACCAGCGGCCGCGCCGATGATCGCGCCACCAGCCCCGTAGGCACCGACTTCTTTGACGGAGAACAATCCGCTGGGGTCGGTGTTGTTGATCGGGTCGCACTGGGCGTAGGCGTAGTTGTTCATCTCCTGCCGGGAGGGGTCCGGCTGGGTGAAGTTGAGGGTGGTGGTGTCGTAGAAACGGTGGGCCAGGTGCACCGTGCCGTCCTGGAACTGGTAGGCGCCGGTGAACCCGAACGGGCTCAACGCCGCCGCCTCGGTCCCTTCCAGGCTCTCAGAGGTCCGCTCGCCGTAGGGGCTGTAGTCGTAGACCACGTCCGGGGACTCGGCCTCGGAGCCCTCCGCGGTCAGGGCGAGGACGGTGTTGTGGTGGTCGAGGGTGTAGTGGAAGCGCTCATCACCGTCCCAGGCCACCATGGAGACCAGGCCCCCGTCGGGGTCGCGCACGAAGCTGGTGCGCTCGCCTTCGGCGGCGATGTTGGTGACGCCCAGCGCGGTGTTGGACAGCTGCCGGTCGATCCGGTCGCCCTCGTGCACGTCGGTGACGCCGCGCATCTGGGTCTGGTCGGTGGTGTCGTAGCTGACGCTGGTGGCCAGCGACGAGGCCTCGTCCGCCTGGAGGAACTGGTTGGTGGCGCTGTACTCCAGGCTGCGCTCGCCCCGGGAGGTCATGTTCCCGGCCGCGTCGTGGCCCACCTCCTCGCCTCGGGCACTGGTGACCTGGTCGGCGTCGTTGTAGGCGAACTCCTCGTCCCCCGCGGTGAGCAGGTTGCCGACGTCGTCGTAGGTGTAGTCGGTGGTGCCGTCGCTGGTGAGGCGGTCCAGACCGTCGTAGCTGAAGGTCTCCGTCTCCCCTTGGATGGTGCGCGACTGCAACTGGTCGCTGTCGGCGCCGTCGTTGTCGTAGGAGTAGGAGGCCTCCACCAGGGCCTGGTCGGCGGCTCCGGTGGTGGTGATGCCGGTCAGGCGCCCGGAGTCGTCGTAGGCGCGTTCCTCAACGGCCCCGTCCGGGTGGGTGATGGAGGTGCGGCGGTTGTTGGCGTCGTTGGTGAAGGTGGTCTCGGCGCCGGTGTGGTCGACCAGCGAGGTGAGACGGAACGCGGCGTCGTAGCCATAAGTCGTGGTCTTACCGTGTTCGACCATCTCGGTGAGGTTGCCCGCGGCGTCGTAGGCGTAGGTGGTGCTCTCGCTCCCGGCCGAGTCGGTGCGCACGGTTTCGAGCAGGTCACCGCGGCCGTTGTAGGCGTGCTCCACGCTGGCCTGGTCGGTGTGGGTGGCCACCTGGCGGCCGTTGCCGTCGTATTCGATGGCCTGCAACACCTGGCCGTCGTGGCTGATGGACACGATCCGGTCGAGGCGGTCGTAGCCGTACTCCAAGGTCACACCGTTGCCGTCGGTGACCGAGGTGACCCGTGACAGCGCGTCGTAGCCGAAGGAGGTGGTGCCCATCGGCCCCGGCTCGTCCATCGCCGTCATGTTCCCGGCACGGTCGTAGGAGTAGTCGGTCGTGTTGCCGTTGGCGTCGATGACCTGCTCCACCAACCCGTTGGAGTGGTACCGGATGTCGGCCACCTCGATGTCCATCTCCTCCTGGACCGCCGAGGTGAGGTTGCCCGCGTCGTCGTAGGACATCTGAAGCGTGTCCCCGTCGGGGGTGGTGACGCTGGTGGGCTTGGCGGGGTTGGCGGTGTCGGTGTATCCGACCGAGGTGGCCGCCCCTGTGGGCAGTTCGGTACCGATGAGGTTGTTGAACTCGTCGTAGTCGTAGGTCACCGAGGCTTGCAGGGCGTCGGTGGTGGTGGCCACGTCCGAGTTGGCCGTCCAGGTCTGGGAGCGGGTGTTGCCCACCTGGTCGGTCGCCGAGGTCTGACGCCCCTGGATGTCGAACTCCAGGGTGGACTCGCCACCGCCCGGGTCGGTGACCACGGTCTGGTCGCTGCCGGGCTCACCGTAGTCGTAGGTGGTGGTGGCCCCGTCCTCGGTGCCGTCGGGCACCGTCAGGCTGGAGACCTCGCCGTCGTCGTTGTAGGCGATCTTCCACACCGCGCCGGTGGCGTCGGTGATCGAGGTCAGCAGACCGTCGTCGTCGTAGCCGAACTCCAGCTCCTGGCCCGCACGGTCGGTCAGCGCGACCATGTCGCCGTCGCCGTTCCAGGTGAACTCGGCCGCGGCCTGCCCGACCGGGTCGGTGATGGCCGCGAGTTCGTCGCCGTCCCAGTCGAAGGTGGTGACCCGGTCCTGGGTGTCCACGACCGAGGCCAGGTTCCCCTCGGTGTCGTAGCGCAGCCGGTGGGTGTGGCCGTTGCGGTCGGCCTGGGAGTACAGCCACCCCTCGGAGGTGAAGTGCCAGACCTGGTCCTCGTACTCGCCCCGGTGCCAGCGCAGGTCGAAGGAACCGTCGGAGTTCTCCTGCAGTTCGGCGTTGAGCCCGGAGGGCTGGTCGTACTCACCCCCCTCGCCGTCGCCGAAGTTGACGCAGTACCCGGAGGGGCCGTGGAAGATGACGCCGGTGGCGTTGTCCACGTCCAGGCCGACGTTGTGTCCGTGCGAGAGCAGCCAGGGGTTGCCGTGCCAGTCCTGCCAGGCGTTGGAGTCGTAGAAGCTGGAGACCGACAGGTCCAGTCCGGTGCCGGCCATGGTGAGGTTGCGGTGGCGCAGGACGGCGTTGCCCGCGCTGAGGTTGACCGTCAGCTCCATACGGTCGCTGATCTGGTGGCGCTCCAGGGGGTAGTGTTCGCGCAGCCCCCGCCCAGGGTCGCTCACACAGGTCAGAACCCGGGCTTCAGGCCCCTCTGTGCGAGCCTCGGGAGCGGCTTCGTCCTCGGCCCCGGGAGGGGCCCAGGGCTGGTGGGGTGGTTCTCCGCCCACGGGTTCGGTGTCGGCCTCGCCCGGCTCCCAGGTCTCGGGGGCCGGAACGGTGCGGTCGGCGGGTGAGTGGGGGTCGGTGTCGGCCAGGGCCGGAGGCGCGGACAGCAGCCCCACAAGGAGGGTGGAGGCGGCCGTCGCGGCCGCCAGGGGCAAGGGGATGTGCCTTCTCACGAGGGGGATCGCTCCCAGGGGTCGGGATGTGCACGGGTGACACCCGGGCATGACGGCCCCGGTCTGAGGGTCCGTCTCCGGGCGGCTCAGGCACCCGGCACGTTACGAAACGCCAACCCGCGAGCACCATGAACCCAGGGTGAAGAGTGTGACCCCGGGTGAAGGGACCTTCGGAAGGTTTGACGGCGGGCAAAAGGGTGGGTGCTGGTTCTCCGCACGTGAGGGGGAACGGCTCGAAGAACACCGCGCTTCATGGCATGGCTGATGGACCCGGGCCTCGAAGGGCGCAGTGGCCGAAACCGGCCCCGGTGACAACAGTTGTTCGACGGCAAACATGGGGTTCGGTGGTACGCGGGATGCTTGCGCCGCGCACCCAGGCTGTGACGGTCGAAGGCGGCAACGGTGGTGCGACCATGAGCGCGCCCCACCACTCCCCCTGTTCCCGGTAGAAGTCGCACGCCCGGGCCGGTTCGCCGACGGTGATCGGGCGGTCGGCGCCGAACCCGCCGACCCGGTTGAAGAAGTTGCTCGGGTCCTCACGGCCGGCCGGAGTCCGAAGAGCTCGCTGGAAACCCTCCGGGCAGAATGCGAGGTTCGCGAAGCCGCCCGCCTCGTTTCCGACCTCCGTGTCGCGCTCGAACACCCCGACGCGCATGCGCGGATGGCCGCGGACAGGCTCCGTGCACTCGGTGAACTCATCGTCGGGCGCTGCTGGTGACGCCACACCCGGTGATATTTCGTGCCGGGTCCTCTGGGGACTCCGGCGTGTACCGGCTCTGATGGAGCCGTGTTCTCCGGATCCTCATGTCATGACCCGCATCGACCAGCACCACGATGTCGAGGTCGCCGTCGGGGTGGCGCCCGGCCCCGGTCAGAGCGGCCGTCGCCTCCGTCGCGCCCGGCGCGGAACACCTCCGGTGATACCACCGGCACCGAGCGGCCCCGGGGGTCGCGGCCCACAGTCCGAGGCGGGCACGAAAACCACTATGCTACTCATCGTGATTATTCAGATACCCTTGGCGTTCGCCAGGGTGTGGGCACAGGCGGGCCCCCTCGCTGGAAACGGTTCACGGGTGCGAGGGCGCACTCCCGCGGTCACCGCGGAGGAACAGCGATGAGCGGGTACACGGGGACGGGTTCCCCGCTGATCGCGGAGCGGGGCGCCGACACCGGCCTGGAGCGCGCCTTCGAGGTCTGCCGCAGGATCCACACGGGTGCGGACCACTTCTCTCCGCAGATCGTCGATCTGCTGCCCGCCCACAAGCGCCCCTACGCGCACGCACTGGCCGCCTTCGGGATATGGGCCGACCGGCTGGCCGACGAAGGGGAGGTCTCCGAGCGCGGACCGGCCCTGGCCCGGTTCCGCGCCGAGACCCTGACCGCGCTGGCCGACGGACCCGGCGCGCCCGTCCGCCTACCGCCGGTCCAGCGCGCCATGGTCCACACGGTGCGGGCGTGGAACCTGCCCGTACCGGTGCTGGAGGAGCTTCTCACCACGCTCGAACAGGACAGCCGCCGACCGCCCGACTTTCCCGGCTTCGCCGACCTGCGCGGCTACATGCGCGGTATGAGCGGCACCGTCGCGGAGCTGTTCGGCACCGTGGTGGAGCCGGTCCGGGAGGACACCCCGGAGCTCATGTCACTGCTGGGCGAAGTCTTCCAGTACATCGACATCCTCCACGACCTGCCCGAAGACCTCGAACAGGGCCGCTGCTACCTGCCCCGCCAGGACCTGGAGCGGCTCGGCCTGGACGCGGACGACCTGATCGGTGCGCGCGGCACGAACGCCTACCGGGAACTGATCGCCCTGCAGGTGCGACGGGCGCGCGGACTGCTGGACCGGGGGCAGGAGGTGGTCGATGCCGCGCACCCTTCCAGCCGTCCCTTCCTCGCGTCCATGGTGGCCGGGCTGCGCACGGGCCTGGACGAGTGCGAGTACCTTCCAGCGAACCGGCCGGGTGCTCCACCGCGGACAGCCGTTCCCGCCCGGTTGTCACAGACCCGGAAGACACCTGTCGGAGTCTTGCCGGCCGTCCCCGGGCCGCGGCAACGGCAGCCCCCCGTCCCGTCCCCGGACCCCGGGGGCCCTCCCACCGCGGTCCCCGGGCACGTGGCCGTGATCATGGACGGCAACCGGCGGTGGGCCCGGGCACTCGGGCTGGCCGCCGTGGAAGGGCACATGGCCGGAGAGGAGGCGATGTACCGCCTGGTGGACGCCGCCGGGGATCTGGGCATCAAGTACGTGACCACCTTCGCCTTCTCCACGGAGAACTGGTCGCGCTCTTCCGAAGAAGTGTCCTCTCTGTTCAGGATGTTCACCCGGCGCGTTCCGGGGATAGCCGGGCGTCTGCACGCCCGGGGCGTTCGGATGCGCTGGTACGGCCGCCGCACCAGGGTCGAGCCGGAACTCCGCGAACGGCTGGAGTGGGCCGAGGATCTGACCTCGGGCAACAGCGGGACGACGTTCACGTTCTGCCTGGACTACGGAGGCCGCCAGGAGATGGTGGACGCGCTCAAACGCACGGTGGCCGAGGCGCTCTCGGGGCGGCTGGACCCGACGCGCATGACGGAGTCCGACCTCGCCGGGTACCTCTACGATCCCGCTCTGCCCGACGTGGACCTCCTGATCAGAACCGCCGGCGAGCAGCGCACCAGCAACTTCCTGCCCTGGCACACCGCCTACGCCGAGATCCTCTTCGAGGACGCTCTCTGGCCCGACTTCGACCGCTCCCACCTGGTGCGCGCCGTCAACGCCTACGCGGAACGGCGCAGGAGCTTCGGCGGCACCCTGAGCGAGGAGAGCGCCTGACGCTGCAAGTGACGGACGTGCACAAGGCCTTCGGGACGAGGCGTGTCCTGCGCGGGGTGAGCCTGCGGGCCGCGCAGGACCATCCCCGCGTGCGCGGGGAGCACGCCAGCACGGCCGCGACCCGCGCCACCGTCTCGGGACCATCCCCGCGTGCGCGGGGAGCACAGTCAGCGACCTGCGAACTTACCAGTGGCAAGCAGCCGTTTTTCCAACTTCCTGAAAAACAGACACCGGCAACCAAAAGCCCATAAGTCGAAAAACCCCTTAGACGGCATCAAGCTTCGCACCATAGATGACGCCCGTATGCCTGCGCCACGTCAGAGCTCCGGAACCGCCTCATCCCACAGCAACATAACGCGGCCTACCGGTTCCGACATCACCATCCGGCCAGAATGGAACGCCGCAGGTCCGAAGTCTCACAGATAGCAGGCCCCCCCGGGGGGCGCCCCCGTCGAACGCACCCCGGGGCGGACGGGCACCACGTGCCCGCCCACCAACCCTCGGACCTACTTGGCCAGGAAGGCCAGCAGGGCCTCGGTGACCTCCTGCGCGTGGGTCCACAGCAGGCCGTGCGGCGCACCCTCGATCTCGACGTAGTCCGCCGAGGGCAGCAGGGCCGAGAACGCGCGGCCGGTGGCGTCGATCGGCAGGATGTTGTCCGCGGTGCCGTGCACGATCAGCGCGGGAACGTCGATCTTGGGGATGTCCGCGCGGAAGTCGGTGAACCAGGTCAGCGGGGCCGCCGCCGAGGCGACCGCGCCCGAGCCCGCCGCGACGTTCCAGCTGTTGCGGACGGCCTCCTCGCTGATGCGGGTGCCCAGGTTCTCGTCCAGGTTGTAGAAGTTCTTGTAGAAGTCGGTGAAGTAGGCGTAGCGGTCAGCCTTGACCGCTTCGACGACGCCCTCGAAGAACTCCCGGGGCGCGGCGCCGCCGGGGTTGTCCTCCGTCTGGAGCAGGAACGGCTCCAGGGAGGCCAGGAAGGCGGCCTTGGCGACGCGGCCCGACCCGTAGGTGCCCAGGTAGCGACCGACCTCGCCGGTGCCCATGGAGAAGCCGACCAGGACGACATCGGTGAGGTCGAGGGTCTCCAGGACCGTGTTGAGGTCGGCGGCGAAGGTGTCGTAGTCGTAGCCGGTGGAGGGCTGGGAGGACTGGCCGAAGCCCCGACGGTCGTAGGTGATGACCCGGTAACCGGCGTCCAGCAGGGCGGCGGTCTGCTTCTCCCAGGAGTGGCCGTCGAGCGGGTAGCCGTGGATGAGGACGACGGGCTGACCGCTGCCCTGGTCCTCGTAGTGCAGCTCGATGGGGGTGCTGTTCTCGGTCCCGACGGTGATGCGGCCCATGATGGACTCCCTCTCTCGATGAGAACGTTCGTTCTCATTCGAAGCCGTGGGCGAGAACGACCGTTCTCGCTTGCTCCACACTCTAGAGAACGATCGTTCTCAGCGCAAGTACACTGGTGGGATGGACAACGAGGAGTACCGACAGCAGATCATCGCCGCGGCCGACCGGCTCTACTACACGCGGGGCTTCTCGTCCGTGGGCATGGACCAGCTGCGGGACGCCGCCGGGGTCTCGCTGCGCCGCCTCTACCAGCTCTTTCCCTCGAAGAACGACATCGTCATGGCGGTGCTGCGCAGGCGCAGGCGCATGTGGGCCGAAGGGCTGGACGAGCACGTGAACGCGGTCGAGGCGCCTCGGGAGAAGCTGCTGGCGGTCTACGCGTTCCTGTCCGACTGGTTCTGCGAGGAGGACTTCCGGGGGTGCGGGTTCATCAACGCCTTCGCCGAACTGGGCGCGGTCAACTCCGACGTCGCCGACATCGCGCGCGAGCACAAGGTGTCCTTCCAGCGCTACCTGGGTGAGCTGGTGGAACGGGTCGGCGTGGACTCCTCGTTAGCCGCGCAGCTCGCGCTGTTGGCGGAGGGAGCACAGACCACCGCGGCCATCACCGGCCAGGCGGAGGCGGCCGACCGGGCGCGCGAGGCCGCCGAGGTGCTCATCGACGCGGCTCTACAAAAGGCCTCGGAACCCACGGCGAGCAACGCATGAAGTGAGGATCACCCCCGCGTGTGCGGGGAACACGTCAACCACCTGCGAACTTACCAGTGGCAAGCAGCCGTTTTCCCAACTTCTCGAAAGACAGACACCGGCGGCATAAAGCCCCCAATGCCCCACAACTCCCCTAACGACCCTCGGCCCCGTACGCCGCGAGGAACACCCGCACGCCCTCCTGCGCATGCTGGCACAGCTCCGCCTCCGTCGGAATGGCCCCGTCCCCCAGCAGCATCACCCGGTTCACCGGCTCGGCCATCACCAGCCAGTTGAAGTGGGACGCCGCCCGCTGGGGATCGTCCCCCACCGACAGCAGCCCTCTCTCCCCCAGCCGGGCGAAGCTCTCGGCGAGCGCCGTGATCGCCCTCTGCGGCCCGCACTCGTACAGCACCCGCGCCAGCTCCGGGAACCGCGCGACCTCTCCGATCACCATCCGCCTCAACCGCATCAACCGCGGCGTGAGCACCACCGTGAGCTGGCGGTACGCGTAGTCGCGGAGGTAAGCCTCCACGTCCTCGACCCGGCCGGGCTCGGATGCCTCGCTGTGCACCACGTCCCCCGCGCCCGAGGTCATGCTGGTGACGATCTCGACGAACAGCCCCTCCTTGCTGCCGAAGTGCTTGTAGACCGTCTGCTTCGACACCTCCGACAGCGCGGCGATCTCGTCCATGTTCGTCCCGAGGTAACCGCCCTTGAGGAAGACCTCCTCCGCCGCGTCCAGGATGGCCCGGCGCTTGCGGGCCGACCGGCTCAGCCCCTCCTCCGCTGGCGGGTTCACGCTCTCGACACCTCGTCTTCGTCGTCCCAGGCTTCGTTTCAGTGCTTTTGTCCTATCAGTACTGTACGGTCTAGTTTCGAGGCAAATGCAGTACTAGACGGTCCAGTGTGATGCTGGGCCGACAGCCGTAGCGCGCCAGAGGGAACGAGAGACCGCATGTACGTCAAGTTCGCCGAACTCCCCGTCTTCGACCAGGAGCGGGCCAAGGCCTTCTACACCGACCGCCTGGGCTGCACCGTGGCCGCCGACGCCCCCATGTCCGACGACGGGTGGCGGTGGATCGAGCTCGCCCTCCCCGGCGCGCAGAGCCACCTGCACTTCCAGCGCCGCCCGGACGAGGAGCCGTCCGCCGAGCCGGTCATGGTCCTGGTGGCGGAGGACGTCGAGGGCACGGTCGAGGCCCTGCGCGCCAAGGGCGTGGAGATCGTCACCGAGCCGCACGAGGCGATGTGGCAGCCGGGGGTCACGGCCGCCGAGTTCCGCGACAGCGAGGGCAACCGCATGGTGCTCAGCGACGGCTGAGCACCGGGCACGGAAAGGCAGGAGACGCAGACATGCCGCACCACACACCGGGAGCGCACACGCTGAAGGTGCCGGGCGCCCGGATCCACTACGAGGTCCGCGGTTCGGGCCCCGTGCTGCTGATGATCCCCGGCGGCCCGCAGGACGCGGGCGTCTACACCGCACTGGCCGGGCACCTGGCCGACCGCTACACGACCGTGGCCTACGACCCCCGCGGCAACTCGCGCAGCACGCTGGACGGCGAGCCCGAGGACCAGCGGGTGGAGCTGCACAGCGACGACGCCGCGCGCCTGGTCGCCGAACTGGGCGGGGAGCCGGCCTACGTGTTCGGCAACAGCGCGGGCGCCCAGATCGGGCTCGACATGGCCGTGCGCCACCCCGGGGCGGTGCGCGCGCTGCTCGCGCACGAGCCGCCCTGCCTCATGCTGCTCGACGACCCCTCCGAGGTGCTCGCCCGCGACCAGGACGTCTACGACACCTACCGGCGCGAGGGCGTGGAGGCGGCGATCGGCAAGTTCCTGGCGCTGAACGGCCTGGACGAGGAGGCCGGGGAGGCGGACGACGGGGGTCGGCAGGAGGGCGACGCACCGCAGGGGCCGATGCACGAGGACCCCGAGACCTTCGAGCGGGTCAGCGGCAACTTCGAGTACTTCCTGGCCCACGGGCTGATGCCGCTGTCGCTGTACCGGCCCGACGTGGAGGCGCTGCGGGAGGGCCGGGTCCCGGTGGCGGTGGGCCTGGGCGACGCCTCCGCCGGGCAGCCCATCCACGACATCGGGCTCGCGCTGACCCGGCGCCTGGGCACGGAGCCGGTCGCCTTCCCGGGCGACCACGTGGGCTTCGGGACCCACCCCCGCGCCTTCGCGGAGGCGCTGCACGGCGCGCTGGGCGGGCGCTGACCGGTGGCGGGCGTGGTCGGGACCGGTGGCCGGTCCCGACCACGTGCCCTGCGGCGGGGCCGCGGCTCCAGCGGCGCGGAACCCGGACCGCGGCGTGGCCGGATCCGGCCACGCCGCCCGGACACCGTGACCGGCCCCGCGCCCGGCAGGGCGGCCGACACGGCCCCGGTGCCGCGCGGGCGGCCGGCGCCGGCCGCCCGGCTCATTCCCGGCGGGCCCCCTCCGGCCAGACGACCTCCACCGGCACTCCCCTCCCCCGTGCCGCCTCGACCGCGTCCGCGGTGCCGCCCCTGCCTCCGGAGGGCTGGCCGTCCCAGACCGCGAACAGCAGGTCCACCCAGTCCAGGAGTGCCTCGTTGGCGTCCTCGTAGGCGGCGCGGCCCGCCCGGCGGTGCGGCATGTAGCGCACCAGCGAGGAGCGCACGAGCAGGCCGTCGAAGCGGTCCAGGTTGGCGGGCTTGACCTTGGCCTCGCGGTAGTCGGCCGAGGGCAGCACGACCTCGACCTCGCCCCCGAGCTCCAGCACGGCCTCGGCGAAGAGCTGGTCCGCGCCGCGCGCCAGGCAGGAGACCCCGACGAGCTTGCCGTCGGCGTGGGGTTCGAGTGCCGCCACCAGAGCTTTGCGCACCAATGTCACGCTGTCGAGGGAAAGATTCGAATGACCGGTGATACCGATTCGAGTCACGTCATCCCTTTCGCATTTCGCTGATGGTGCAGCAGCGTATGTGATAACTCCTCGCGGACCTCGGCCACCTGCGGGTTGCGGTGGTGCGTGGCGGACTCGGTGTACCAGTCGCGCAGGCGCCTGCGGACCCTGCCCGAGCCCAGGGAGGGTTCGAGGGCCGCGGCCTGGCGCACCACCCGCGCGGCCTCGGCGGGCTCGTCGAGCAGCAGGTAGGTGCGGCCCAGGCCGATGAGGTCGAAGGCGCGGCCGCGCTTGCCGGAGGGGGCGCGCAGCCGGAGCGCCTTGGTGATGTAGGCGGCGGAGGACTCGGCGTGCCTGCGCCGGGCGCCCGGGTCCTCCTGGAGCACGGCGAGGTCGCGGTAGCGGGCGCCGACCACGCCCGCCAGCTCGGCGTGGTCGAAGCCGCCCACCCAGTCGGGCACCTCCTCCCCGCTCGCGCCCGCGAGGAGGTCCTCGGCCTGGATGACGGTGCGGCGGTAGGCCTCCGACCTGCCCATCCGCGCGTAGGACCAGCCCTCGCGCGTGCGCAGCATCGCCCGGACCAGCGCGGGGGCGCCGGTGGAGTCCGCGCTGTCGAGCGCGAGGCGGGAGATGTCCAGGGCGTCCTCGGGCCGGTCCAGGTCGAGCATCTGCCGGGCCATGTCGGCCAGGACCCCGACACCGTAGGGGCGGTGCTCGGGCCCGGCCTGGTGGAGCGCGCGCAGGGAGAGGGTGTAGTACCGCTGCGCGGTGGGGTGGTCCCCGGCGTCGAAGGACATCGAGGCCACGGTCTTGGACAGCTCGGCCATCACCGCGAACAGCCGCCCCTGCACGGAGGCGGGCTGGGGTGTCTCCACGAGTTCGGACACCTCCGAGAGCTGTCCGACGACGGCCTTGCGGCGCACGCCCAGGCGCCAGCGGTCGTTCCAGTGCCGCAGCGCCACGGTGGCGGCCTCGATCCGCCCCAGCTCGGCCTCTCCGATGGTGCCGCGGACCAGGCCGGGGGCGGCCGGGCCGGGCAGCAGCCAGTGTTCCAGCGTCTCCGTCAGCGTGGCGCCCACCAGGAGCGCGCCCCCGAACGTGAATGCGTCTCTGCGTTTCATCAGGTCCTTCAGCGTGATGTCGACGATGTCCTGCGCCGTTCTGGACGCGGACCATAAATCGTCTTCTTGCACCGAGGATTCTGTCCAGGAAACGCCCTTCGAATACTCGTCACCCGCATCCGCCAGGCCCAGGGCCCGGCGGGCCTCCGACGGCATGGCCAGGCCGTCGGCGATGCGCTGCCAGGTGCTCAGCGCGGTGACCAGCCTTCTTCCGGACATGATCGCACTCACGTGCGGCTGTGCCATGTCGACGGCGGAGCCGATCGTCTGCTGGCTCGCACCGGTGTGCTGGCGCAGGAGCCCGAACAGGGCCCCGGCGTCGTGCTCGGCCAGCGACCGCAGGACGTCGGCACGGGCCCAGAAAGCCCGTGGCGGGGAAAAACGTGGACCGACCAGGGATTTCTTCATGCATACCGCCGGTGTATATCGGCACGGAATTCCGTCCTCGTGGACGAACGGCGTTACATCTTCCGTAGTAATCCTTACCCGGAAACTCACGCCCCCGTAATGGACGCAAGACCCTGGTTCGTCCGTGCCGGGACGCCCCCGAGGAGAAGAGCGGTGACCTCCACCCCACAGGCAGGGCACAGCGGCGGCGCGGGCCACGGGCCCGGAGCCGGTGTCGGTGCTGTTCACACGAGCGACCCGCGCGTTCGGCGGTGCGGAGAGCGTGTCCGGACCGGGCGCGCCGGACGCGTCGGGCGCCCCCCGCGCGCCGGTGTGCGGCGCACCCGAAGGTGCGCGAGATCCGGGAGGTACGGCAGATGATCCCCCCGCACGCGAGGATGGTCGAGCGCCTCGTCGAGGAGGGCGACCTGGACCCGGACTGGCGCGAGGCCTTCACGGCGGTTCCGCGGCACCTGTTCCTGCCCGACGAGATCGCCGACCCCGACACGGGCGTGCCCGTGGACCGCTACCGCGGCGAGCTGCGGTGGCTGGAGGCGGCCTACGCCGACGTCCCCGTGGTCACCCAGGTCGACGACGGCGCCCGCTACGGCCCCGGCGAGCCGACGTCCTCGTCCCCGGCGCCGTCCTCGGTGGCCGCGACGCTGCGGCGCCTGCGGGTCGTACCGGGGATGCGGGTGCTGGAGGTGGGCACCGGCAGCGGGTACACCGCCGCCCTGCTCGCGCGGTTCCTGGGCGACGACGCCGTCACCTCCGTGGAGATCGACTTCGAACTGGCCGAGCAGGCGCGGGTGCGGCTGATGAGCGCGGGGCTCACGCCGCTGGTGGTCAGCGGCGACGGCATGCGGGGCTGGGCCGGGCGCGCGCCCTACGACCGGGTGGTCAGCGCGGTGACGGTGCGCAGGGTCCCCTACGCCTGGGTGGCGCAGTGCCAGCCCGGCGGACGCGTCCTGACACCGTGGGGCACCTCCTTCCACCAGGGCGTCACGGTCGACCTGGAGGTCGGTCCGCACGGGACCGCGCGCGGGAGGTTCACCGGGCACACGGACCGCATGTGGGCGCGCGCGGACCGGACCCCGCGCCACCTGCTGGAGACCTACGTCCGGCCGGAGGACGACGAGCACACCACGACGTACTCCCGGCTGCACCCGGGCGAGGTGGTCGGCGACTCCGACGGGGCCTTCGCGGTGGGGTTGCAGATGCCGGACGTGCACCGGGTCGTGCGGCTGGGGGGCGGACCCGAGGACCCGCGGTTCACGGTGTACCTGTTGGACTCCTCGACCTGGTCGTGGGCCTCCTGGCACATCGACCCCGGCCTCCGGGACAGGGGCTACGAGGTGCGCCAGCACGGCCCCCGCAGGCTGTTCGACGAGCTGGAGGCGGCCCACCTGCTGTGGCTGGAGGCGGGGCGCCCCGCGCACACGCGGTTCGGGCTGACGGTCTCGGCAGACCACCAGCTGGTGTGGCTGGACGACGAGGCCACGATCTTCGCCACCACGCGGTGACGCCGCGGGCCGGGGATCCCAGGACACGAGCGACACCAGGAACACGAGGACCCGACGGGCCGCCGGGACCGCTCCCGAGGAGAACCGCCCCGCGCGGCCCTCACCACGACCGAGGAGAAGACAGATGACCGTCCTGCCACGCCCCCGACGACCCATCGACCTGGACAGGCGCTGGAAGCGCCGCGGCTACCCCGCGAGCATGGCCGCCATCCGCAGGGCCAGGGCCGACCTGCGCGCCGACCTGTCGCGGATCTCGGGCGCCGACGAGGACCTGGTCGCGGCCGTGGTGCTGTGCGCCAGCGAGATGCTGGCCAACACCATGGGACGCATCCTGCCCGACGGGGACGGGGCGGAGGTGATGCGCACGCTCGTCCTGCGCCACGACCCCGGAGGGCGGCGCGTCCTGCGGCTGTCGGTGGCGGACCGGTGGATTCCGGACGCCCTGGCGTGCGTGTCGGCTCCGGAGGCGGTCGAGGCCTGGCCCGAGGTCGCGCTGGGGCAGAGGCTGGTGCTCATCGACCACTTCTCCGCGCGCTGGGGGACCCGTCGGGCCGGAGGGCCGGGTGGGGAGCGGGGCAGCGTGATCTGGGCCGAGTTCGACCTCGCGCCGCCGTGGGGTCCGCGCTGGGTGGCGGCGTAGGGCGGTCCGGCTCCGGATCGGGACCCGTCCGGGCACGGCGCGGCGGCCCGGCCTCCGGAGCAACGGCACACGGGCGGGCGGTCCGGGCGGCGGATCCCCGTCCCGCGGTGCCCGGCGCCTTACGGGGCGCGCCCGCTTCCGGCCGTTTCCGGCCGCCCCGCACGCGCGTTGTCCGATGACGGTTCCGCCGCATCCGGGCGCCTTCACCGGAGCCCGAAACGAGCCCGCCGAAAACTGTTTTCCCCACAGCCAAAAAGCGGGGCATCCCCCACCCCACACAAAGCCGGTAAAAAACCCACCAGAACGCGAATCCCCCAGGTCCCTGGAAGGGATTTCCTCCTCCCCCCGCCCGAAGTTATCACGGACAGCCACAAGCGCTTTCCCCTGCGCGACCGAAATTCGGGCACACCCCCACCCCCACTGACCTCCCGACCCGTGGATTCACAACACCCCCCAGAGGAAACGTCCCTTTCTTCATGAACTGCGAAAACAAAGAGTTTTACCCCGACACCCCCGGGAACACTTCTTTTCGCTCCCCGCTTTCCCCGCCCAGCACCCTGGAGCCCTGTTGCCCGTTCGAATATCAGGAGTAGGCGGATACCTGCCCGCGGAAGAGGTATCCAACGAGCAGGTCGCAGAACACGCGGGGGTCTCCGCGGAATGGATAGGACAACGCACGGGGGTGCTGGCGCGCAGGCGCGCGGCCCCGGACGAGGCGACCTCGGACCTGGCCGCGCGGGCGTCCGAGCGCGCGCTGGCCTCCGCCGGACTGCGGCCGGACCAGATCGGGCTGATCGTCAGCGCCACGTCCCTGCCCGACGAACTCGGACCCTCCGTGGCCTGCCGGGTCCAGAGCCGCATCGGTGCCCGCGACGCGGCCGCCATGGACGTGGGAGCCGCGTGCAGCGGCTTCCTCTACGCGCTCGAGGTCGCGCGGTGCTGGCTGCTCTCCCGGCCGGGAGCCCCGCCCGCCCTGGTGGTCGGAGCCGAGGTGTACTCGCGTTTCGTCGACCCCGCCGACCGGGCCACGGCCTCCCTCTTCGCGGACGGGGCCGGAGCCGCGGTGCTGACCGCGGGACCCGGCGGGGAGGGGCTGTCCCCCCTCCGGCTGGGAGCGGACGGCTGGGGGGCCGACCTGGTCGGCGTCTTCTCCGGGGGCACCCGGCGCCCGGCCTCCCCGGAGACGGTCGCGTCGGGGGGCCACGCCATCCGCATGGATGGCAGGGCCATCAGCGAGTTCACCCTCCACGTGCTGCCGCGCATGGTCCGGGAGTGCCTGGAGGAGCACGCGCTCTCCCTGGGGGACATCGACCTGGTGGTGTCGCACCAGCCGAACCCGCTGCTGCTCGCCAGGGCCTGCGCCCAGGCGGGGGTGCCCCCGGAGCGGCTCCTCATCACCGGGGACCGCGTGGGCAACATCGGCGCCGGATCGGTGCCGTTCGGCCTCGCCCACGCCGAGGCCACCGGGCGCCTGCGGGAGGGGGACCGCGTCCTGCTCATGGCCTTCGGCGCCGGCATGACCTGGGGCTGCGGCCTGCTGACCTGGACCGGAACCGGACGCGGCCGCACCCGCGACGAAGACGGGGGAGAGCTCTCATGAGCGTCACGGAGGAGTTCCGCCTCGACGGCGCCAGGGCGCTGGTCACCGGTGCCTCCCAGGGCATCGGCCGGGCCACCGCCCTCGCCCTGGCCGAGGCGGGGGCGCACGTCGGACTGTGCGCGCGCAACGGGCCGGCCCTGGAGGAGGTGGCCCGCGAGATCACCGGGCTCGGCCGCGAGGCCGTGGTCGTACCCGGCGACCTGAGGGAACCCTCGACGGCCGCCGACGCGGTGGACACGACCGCCGCGGCCCTGGGCGGACTGGACCTGCTCGTGCACAACGCGGGCGGCCCCCACACCGGCGCCGACGGGGGCATGGTCCTGCGCCCCCTCACCGAGACCTCCGACGAGGAGTGGCGGGGGGTCGTGGACCTCAACCTGCTGGCGGCGGTGCGGCTGTGCCGCGCGGCCCACCCCCACCTGCGGCGCTCCGGGCGCGCCGGAGTCCTGCTCATGTCCTCCGTGGCGGCGCTCGTCGCCGTTCCCGGCATGGAGTCCTACGGGGCGGTCAAGAGCGCCCTGCTCTCCTACACGCGCTCCCTGGCCGTGGCGTGGGCCGGGGACGGGATACGCGTCAACGCGCTGTGCCCGGGCTGGGTGCGCACCCAGCTCACCAGGCCCGTCCACGGGACCGAGGCCATGGCCGGGGCCGCCCTCGCCAACGTGCCGATGCGCCGGTGGGGAGGGGTCGGGGACGTCACCGGCCCCGCCGTGTTCCTGTGCTCCCCGGCCGCGGCCTTCGTCACCGGCCAGTACCTGGCGGTGGACGGGGGCCTGTCGGCCTTCCCCGCCATGCCCCAGCCCGCACCCCCTCAGGAGGCCCCGCATGAATGAACGGCTCTGGGTCGTCGGCGACGGCTTCCCCACACCCCGGCTCCACCCCGAGATCCGGACCTACCGGGAGGTCCTCCACGCGCTCCGCACCGGCGAGCTGAGCGAGGGCTACCTGCTCCCCTCCCTCGGCGTCGGCCCCCGGGACTGGGAGTACCTGGAACAGGTCGTCGCGCAGGCGGGGCGGTCGCGGACCGTGTTCCTCGACGCCCCTCCTCCCCCGCCGCTCCCGCGCGCCGAGGTGCTCAAGACCATCCAGGAGAACGTGGTCATCGCCCGGCCCCGGGTGAGCGGCCACACGGTCGAGTGCGACCTGGTGGTCTCCGACGGCAACGAGATCATGCACGACCACACCGCCGAGCGGCAGCACCTGCCGGGCATGCTGCTCATCGAGGCGGGCATCCAGGCCACGACCTGGGCCACCCGGGCGCTGTACCCGGCCGGGGAGGGGCGGCTCCCCCCGTACCCGGTCATGCACGGCTGCGCGTTCGACTTCGAGCGGTTCCTGTTCTGGCTGCCGGTCACGGTCCGCGTCACCCTCGTCCCAGGAGGCTCGGTCTCCGAGGACCGGCGGCTGCTGCGCGCGGAGGTCTCCTACCTGCAACGGGAGCACGTCGCCGCCACGGGGCGCTTCTCCTTCCACGCCTTCGACCCTCCCGGCATCCACCGCATAGAGCAGAAGCAGGCACGGACAGTGATCGCAAGCGCCCACGGCGAGAGCCGGACGGCGTCCGCCTGAGGAGGAGGGCACATGCCACCGACGACCACCGGGGCGCGTGACCGGCTCCGCGCGCTCCTGCACGGCACGCCCCGCGGCGGGGCGGAGACCACCGCCCTGTTCGACCACCCGGTCTTCGCACCGGCCGACTTCTCCTCCCCCGAGGAGTTCCACCGCCTCACCTACGAACGCCTGCGCGTCCTCAACGGCCGCCTCGGAGGGGGCAGGCGGGCCCTGCGCTCGCCCGAACGGCTCCTCGACGTGCTCGGGCACGCCGCGGTGGTCGACCCCTCCCTCTTCCTCCGGGCGATGGTGCACTACGAGGTGTGCCTCAACGCCGCCCTGACCCTCGGCGACGACAACCCCGGCCTGCGTGAGGCCGTCGACCGGCTCGACGGCCTCTCCGCGGTCGGCAGCGTCCTGATCACCGAGGTCGGGCGCGGCGGCAGCCACGTCTCCGTGCGCACCCGGGCCGAGTACGACCCGGACCTGCCCGGCTTCAGGCTCACGACCCCCGCGCCGGAGGACGCCAAGTTCATGGGCACGGTCGGGACCGGCGGGATCGCGCAGACGGGCCTGGTGTACGCACAGCTGTGCACCGCCGGGGGCCGGCACGGGGTCTTCCCGTTCCTGGTGGACCTCAGCGACGAGCACGGGCCCCGCCCCGGTGTGGAGGTGACGCGCCTGCCCCACAGCGGCGTCTCCCCCCTGGACCACTGCCTGGTCTCCTTCCGGGACGCGCCCGTACCCTTCGGCCGCTGGCTGCGGGACAGCGCCGGGATCTCCCCGCAGGGGCTCTTCGAGGAGCCGCCCTCGCACGCGAGCGGACGGCTCACGCGTTCGCTGGCGGTCTCCTCCGCGGCCTCGGCCGCCGGAGCCACGGCCCTGGCGGCCGTGACCCGGGCGACCGCCGGCATCGCCTACCGGTACTCGCGCAACCGGGTCACGGTGAGCGCGCACGCCGGGGAGGTGCCCGTCATCGGCTACGGGATCCAGCAGGAGTCCGTGTACGGCGCGCTCGCCGCCGCCTACGCCACCACCTTCCTGGTCCGCGGCGCCCGGAGGCGTTCGCACCGGGGCGGAGGGGAGGGCGGCGAGGGCGGGAGCGGCGGACCAGGGGGCGCCGCGTCGGCCTGGACCCCCTGGGCCTCGGTGAGCCGGGAGCTGTCCCTGGCCAAGACCGCGGCCACCGAGGCGGCGGAGAGGGCCTGCGCCGAGTCCCGGCGGCGCTGCGGCGCGCAGGGCACCCTGGCCGCCAACAGGATCCCCTCCTACGAGGCCCTCGCCCACGTCTACAACAGCGCGGGCGGGGAGAACCGGCTCATCCTCCTGGACGTGGGGCGCGCCCTGGTCCTGGAGGAGGACGGGGACCGCCCCCGCCCGGAGCCTCCCCCGGGCCGCTCGCCGGGGGACCCCCGGATGTGGTCGTACCTGTTCGGCGAGGACGAACGGCGCCTGCGCGCGCACGCCCGCTCCGTCCTCGGCGGAGGAGCCGGGGCGGCCGCGTCCCCGCGGCGGTGGGACGGGAACCTGTGGCTGCTGCTCGCGCTCGCCTCCGCGCACTCGCGGCGGGTGGCCTTCGAGTCCTTCGAGGAGGCCGTGGCCCCGCTCGCCGGGACACCCGCCGGGGACCTCGTCTCACCCCTGTTCGGGCTGTGGGCGCTGGAGGCCGTCGGCGACCGGGCGGCCGAGCACCTGGCCCACGGCAGCCTCACCCGGGAGGAGCACCTCGTCATGCTCGACCTGCGACGCTCCCTGCTCGACGAGGTCGACGCGGAGGCGCTCGTGGACGCGCTCGACCTGCCCTTCGACCGGATCGGAGCGCCGATCGCCTTTCCCGACTACCCCCGCCGGCTGGGCGCGGGCGGTCCGTGACGGCCCCGCCCCGCCCGGCGGGGCCCGCACGCCCTCGGCCCCGGTCCGGAGGGCCGGGCCGGGGGCCCGGACCGGGGGCCGGGCCGGAGAGGCCCACCCACGCACGTGCCCGGTGGCCGCCGGCGCACGGCGGTCGTGTAGGAAGGAGCGCGTGACGAGTCCTGGATCCGCCCCGTACCGCGCGTTCGCGGAGCACATGATCGAGATCCCCGCCGGAGGGATCGTCCTGCGGGACGAGGGGACGATGACGGACTGGAGGGCCGAGGTCGGCGCCTTCCGGCTGGCGGCGTGTCCGGTGACCCGCGAGCTGTACGCCGCCGTCCTGGGCGGGCCCTCCGAGGGGGCGGGGGCCAGCGGGACGGGTGGGGGCCGCCGAGCGCCTGCGGGCGCGGCGGGCTCCGTGGCCACCACGGGTTCCGCCGGCGGGGCGGGGCCGAGGACGCCGGTGACCGAGGTCTCCTGGCTGGACGCCGTCCGGTTCTGCAACCTGCTCTCGCGGGCGGAGGGGCTCCGGCCCTGCTACTCGGGCGGCGACGACCCCGACGGGCTGGACGTGGCCTGCGACTGGAGGGCCGGGGGCTACCGCCTGCCGTCCGAGGCGGAGTGGGAGTACGCGTGCCGGGCGGGGGACACCGGCGTCCGCTACGGCGAGCTGGACGATATCGGCTGGTACCGGGCGAACTCGGGCGGCGGGGCGCGTGACGTCGCGACGCGGACGCCCAACGCCTGGGGGCTGTACGACATGATCGGCAACGCGTGGGAGTGGTGCTGGGACCTCTACGACCCCGCGGTCTACGGCCCCTACCGCGTGTTCCGCGGCGGAGGGTGGAACGACCACCCCCGGGGTTGCCGGGCGTCGTGCCGCCGCAAGAGCCACCCGACCCTGCGCGTCGACGACCTGGGGTTCCGGCTCGCCCGGTCGGTGTGAGCCGAAAACCGTGTGCCCGGCCGGGATGTCCACGGCCGGGCACACGGTGGGCCGGTCACGGCCCCGCGGACTCACGGGAACCGGACGGCGGGGTCCGGACGGGGCCCGAGGAGCGGGCCCACGGAACACGACCCGGGCCGGTCTCCCGGGCGCCGACGCACGGGGCGAGCCCGGGCCGGGCACCGGAGACCGGCGCAGGGGAGCGGTCCCTAGGCCGGGCGGCGGGGACCGCGGCGGCGCGAGGAACCGCCGCGCGAGGCCGAGCCACCGCGCGGTGCGTAGCCGCGGCCGCCCTGACGACGCTCCTCCTGGCGCGGGCCGCTGGGCAGGACCACCGGGACACCCGTGGGTGTCCGGGCCCCGGTCACGCGGGCCAGCTCGGGGTCGTCGGCGCTCACCTGGGCGATCTGCGCGTCGATGCGGGCCCGCTGCATCAGCCTGACCATGTCCCGGCGCTCGTTGGGCAGCACGAGCGTGACCACGCTGCCCGTCTCACCCGCCCGTGCGGTGCGCCCGCCCCGGTGCAGGTAGTCCTTGTGGTCCGTGGGCGGGTCGATGTTGACCACCAGGTCCAGCCCGTCCACGTGGATACCGCGCGCGGCCACGTTGGTGGCCACCAGCGCGGTCACCGTGCCCTCCTTGAACTGCTTGAGGGTGCGGGTGCGCTGGGGCTGGGACCGCCCGCCGTGCAGGGGCGCGGCGAGGACCCCGTTGGCCAGCAGGTGCTCGGCCATCCGGTCCACGGCGTGCTTGGTGTCCAGGAACATGATGACCTGGCCGTCGCGTGCCGCGATCCGGGTCACGACGTCCTGCTTGTCGGCGTGCGACACGTGCATGACGTGGTGCTCCATGGTGGAGACCGCGCCCTCGGACAGGTCGACCGAGTGGACCACCGGGTCGTTCAGGAACCGGCGCACCAGCGTGTCGACGTTGCGGTCCAGGGTGGCCGAGAACAGCATGCGTCGGCCGTCGGCCGGAATCTGCTGGAGAATCGCGGTGACCTGCGGCATGAAGCCCATGTCGGTCATCTGGTCGGCCTCGTCCAGGACGGTGACGTCCACCTGGTCCAGGACGCAGTCGCCGCGCTCCATCAGGTCGCGCAGGCGGCCCGGGGTGGCCACGACCAGCTCCACGCCCTGGCGCAGCGCGCGGGCCTG